>NZ_JBBPES010000001.1:0-1280430 GCF_038069885.1 Pseudomonas sp. XK-1
TCCAGGTCGGCGAAGTTCTTCGCGTCCAGTACCGGCGACTCCACGCCAGCCTTGATCTGGCTGTCGTAGTCGCGCATCAGACGCAGGCCGACCTTGAACAGCAGTACCAGGGCGATCAGGTTGCAGATGGCCAGCAGGCCCATGGTCACGTCGGCGAAGGCGAACACCGTGCCCAGATCCTGCACCGAACCCCAGAGTACCAGCGCCACTACCAGCACACGGTAGACCATTACCGGGCCGCGCTTCTGGCTGAAGAAGCCCAGGGCGTTCTCACCCAGGTAGTAGTTGTAGATCAGGGTGGTGAAGACGAACAGCAGCAGGGCGACGCTGACGAATACCCGGCCCCACTCGCCGACCACGCTGGCCATGGCGGTCTGGGTCAGGACCACGCCGGACACTTCCATGCCCGGCTGGTAGACGCCGGACAGCAGGATGATCAGTGCGGTGCAGCTGCACAGGATGATGGTGTCGATAAACACGCTGAGCGACTGCACGATGCCCTGGGCCACCGGGTGCTTGACCTCGGCGACGGCGGCGACGTTGGGCGCACTGCCCAGACCGGCTTCGTTGGAGAACAGGCCGCGCTTGACGCCCATGATGATGGCCGCGCCGATGCCGCCGGCAAAGGCCGGTTCCAGACCGAAGGCGCTCTTGAAGATCAGCGCGAACACGGCCGGTACTTCGCCCAGGTTCAGGCCGATCACCACCAGTGCCATGGCGATATAGGAGAAGGCCATGACCGGTACCAGCACGTCGGCGAACTTGGCGATGCGCTTGATGCCGCCGAAGATGATCAGGCCCATTACCACGGTCAGAATCGCGCCGCTGACAAAGGTCGGCAGGCCGAAGGTGTCATGCATCGAGCTGGCCACGGTGTAGGACTGCACGGCGTTGAAGCCGAAGCCGAAGGTCACCAGCAGCAGGATCGACACGACGATGCCCAACCAGCGCTGACCGAGGCCGTGCTCGATGTAGAAGGCCGGGCCGCCACGGTAGGTGCCGTCTGCTTCGCGGCGCTTGTACAGCTGGGCCAGGGAGCACTCGAAGTAGCTGGTGGCCATGCCGACCAGCGCCACGACCCACATCCAGAAGATCGCGCCGGGGCCGCCGAGCATGATCGCCACCGAGACACCGGCGATATTGCCGGCACCGACGCGACCGGCTACGGAAAGCATCAACGCCTGGAACGAGCTGAGCTGACCGGGCTGGTGTTTGAAGGCCTCGCTGAAGATGCGGAACATGCTGCCGAAGTAGCGGAACTGAACGAAACGCGAGGCGATGGTGAAGTACAGACCAAGGCCGATCAGCATCACGATCAGCAGCTTGCTCCAGATCAGATCATTGAGAATATCGAGCATGGCAGGCGAGTCTCTCTCTTGTTGTTCTGGTTGGAAAAATGCGGGAGTCGAATGGTTGAGCAGACGCGTTCGTCGTGCAATTTCGCAGGTCGCGGCGACTTGGTGCGAGTTGATGCTAGAATCGCGTCACTTGCATCATCAGGCCGTGCCATATGTCCGATCACCTCGGCAACAACCTCAAGCTGCTGTGCAGCCACTACCGTTCGATTGCCGAGGTCTGCCGCAAGCTGTCGATCAACCGTGCCCAGTTCAACCGCTACCTCGGCGGGCAGAGCCGGCCCACCGCCTACAACCTCAAGCGCATCTGTGATTTTTTCGGGGTCGAGGAGTACGAGCTGAGCCTGCCCAGCGAGCAGTTCG
This sequence comes from Pseudomonas sp. XK-1, assembly GCF_038069885.1. NCBI lineage: Bacteria > Pseudomonadati > Pseudomonadota > Gammaproteobacteria > Pseudomonadales > Pseudomonadaceae > Pseudomonas > Pseudomonas sp. XK-1. Next base: position 1,719 of record NZ_JBBPES010000001.1, read on the forward strand.
CCAACCTGATCGGCGCGCGTGCGCCGGGCCAGGCGACGGGCAGTCGCAGCGATGCGCTGATGGAGCTGCTCAAGCCGCTGCGCGCCCATGCCGGCAATCTGTCGCGCTATTGCGGTTACTACTTCGAGTACTCCAACTGCATGTCAGTACCAGGCACGGTGCTGTTGTCCCTGGTGCATTTGTGGGAGGAGGACGGCGACTTTCTGTTCGAGCGCCAGGAGCGCCAGGAGCGTTCCGCCAGCGCCGACGTGCAGGCTGAGGACTGGGTGCGCTGCCGCTACCTGGGTGCCGCGTTCCAGCTGCAGGACCGCCTGTTTCTGTTGGATTACGAGTCACTGACCCTCAACGAGATGAGCCAGACCATCCTGATCCCCAGCTACAAGAGCCGTATCACCCGCCTCAATGGCCTGAAGACCGGTGTCTCCAGCGGCGACCGGCGCAACCCGGCCTGCACCCGCGTGGTGTGGGAATACCTGGGTACAGAGATCAACCGCATCAGTGCCTACCGCCAGGTGCGCCTGTACCGTCCGGACGACCTGCGCATCGACGACGACGTGCGCCAGCGCCTGGCGGTGGCACCGCTGCAGAATGGCCTGTTCGAGATCGAATAGGCCGCAGGGCTATTTTCTCAAATCTTCCAGGCGCTGTTTCTGCTGGCCCTCGGCATCGAAGTTGTCCGCCGCCAGCCAGCGCTGGAAGGCGTCGCGCACTGCCGGCCAGTCGCCGTCGATAATGGCGAACCAGGCGGTATCGCGGTTGCGGCCTTTGCGCACCATATGCTGGCGGAACAGGCCTTCGGCACTGAAACCGAAGCGCTCGGCGGCGCGCAGCGAGCGTGCGTTGGCGGCATCGCACTTCCATTCCAGGCGGCGATAGCCGAGGTCATCGAAGGCGTGGCGGGCGAGCAGATAGATCGCCTCGGTGGCCCCTGGCGTGCGCTGCATGGGCGCGCCGAAGGCGACATGGCCGATCTCGATGCAGCCATCCTGCGGGGTGATGCGCAGGTAACTGAATAGACCCAGGGCTTTGCCGCTGGCGTTGTCGAGCACCGCGTAGAACAGTGGGTCGTGACTGCTGGCGTTGCCGGCCAGCCAGCTATCGAACGCGGCCCGTGAGTTGAACGGGCCGTAGGGCAGGTAGTCCCACAGCGCTGGGTCCGGCCCCTGCAGCGCGGCCCATAGATCGTCGCCGTGGCGTGCCGGGTCGAGTGGTGCCAGGTGCACGAAGCGGCCATGCAGCTCACGCCGGTCGGGTGTCGGGCGCGGCTGCCAGTGGCTGAGGTCGGCGGTCATCAGAAGAGCTTCCTGTACTGGATAAAACCGGAGCGGTCGGCGATGCGATCGTACAGCTGCCTGGCGTTGCTGTTGCTTTCCTGGGTCAGCCAGTGCACGCGGCTGGCACCGGCGGCACGGGCCTGGGCGTAGACGTGCTCGATCAGCAGCCGGCCGATGCCATCGCCGCGCAGGCCATCGGCGACGAACAGATCCTGCAGGTAGCAGTAATCGCCCACCGTCCAGCAGGAACGGTGGTAAATAAAATGCACCAGGCCCACGGCGCGCCCATCCTGCCAGGCCAGTGCGGCATGCATGGGTTCGGCCGGCTCGAGAAAGCGCTGCCAGGTGATTGCGCTGACCTCGGCGGCGATCTCGGCCTGGTAGAAGTCCAGATAGGCCTGCCAGAGTGGTAGCCAGGCGGCGTGATCGGCAGCGGTGACGGGACGAATTTCAATGCTCATGGCGCTTCCTTGGCTAAGTGTGGGTGACTGATCTGTGCGGCCAGTTCGCGGTCGCGGGGATCGAGGCTGGCGGCCAGACCTTCGCGCACGCCGGCCTGGTCGGCCTGGCTGCGGTTCTGGCCGAGCTTCCATTTGCCCTCCAGGCGTTCGATGGGCAGGGCGAAACCGACGATGGCGCGCAGCATGCTGTCGATGTAATCGCGGGGTGCATCGCTGACCGCCCATGGCTGCGGACGTTCGGCTTCATGCAGTGCGCTGAGACGGCTGACCAGCTGCAGCAGGCGCTCGGCGTCATCGAACACCTCGGCGCGGCCATGGGCCTGCACGCTGATGTAGTTCCAGGTCGGCACCACCTTGCCGTGTTCGGCCTTGGCGGCGTACCAGGACGGGCTGATATAGGCCTCCGCGCCCTGGAAGATCACCAGCGCCGGGCTACCGTCTGCCAGGTCGCGCCACTGCGGGTTGGCCCTGGCGAAGTGGCCGTACAGCGTGCCGTAGGGCCCTTCGTCGGCTTCCAGCAGCAACGGCAGATGGCTGGCGAGCAAACCCTGTTTGCCGTGGCTGACCAGCGTCGGCAGGCGGCTGGCGCGCATCTGCTGGTGCAGGGTGGCGAGGTCGTCCTGGCGGAAGGCGGCGGGTGTGTACATGGGCGGGCTCCTGAGCTGATGAGCCATGCTAGGCAAGATATTGGTCTGTTGTAAGATCCACTTTCTGTGACTTCTATGGAGCCAATCGCCATGCCTGTCCCGTCTGCTCCGCCGCTCCCGGTTGATCTGTCCGGCATCCAGCTCGATGCGCAGCAGGGCCTGGCGCGTCAGCTGTATCAGGCGCTGCGCGAACGCATCCTTGATGGCCGCCTGCAACGCCGCACGCGTCTGCCGGCCAGTCGCGATCTGGCGAGCCTGCTGGGTATCTCGCGCAACACTGTGACCCGCGCCTTCGATCAGTTGTATGCCGAGGGCTATATCGAGGGGCGTATCGGTGCCGGCACCTATGTGGCCGAGTTGAGCGGGGCGACGCGGCCAACTCCAGCGCCCCCAGTGCAACTCTCCGGCAGTCCGCAGAGTGCGGCCTTGCAGCTGTTGCAGACGCACCATCTGAACCCGCCATTAAGCGGCGCGCCACGGGCGTTTCGGGTCGGCGTGCCGGCTTTCGATCTGTTTCCCTTCGAGACCTGGGCGCGCTTGTCCGCGCGCTTCTGGCGCAAACCGTCGCCGGCGCGCCTGGGCTATGGCGACCCGGCCGGTGATTGGCAGTTGCGCGAGCTGATCGCCGCCTACCTGCGCAACAGCCGTGGCCTGCACTGCAACCCGGCGCAGATCGTCGTCACCCATGGCGCGCAGCAGGCCATCAGCCTCTGCGCGCAGTTGCTGGTCACGCCTGGCGCGCGGGTGGCCGTGGAGAACCCCGGCTACCGCGCTGCCGGGCATGCCCTGGCGATAGCCGGGGCGCAGCTGTGCGGCGTGGCGGTGGATGATGAGGGCCTGAACACCACTGCGCTGGAGCAGATCGAAGGCTGTCGACTGGTTTACCTGACGCCGTCGCACCAGTACCCGACCGGCGTCACTCTGTCGCTGGCGCGGCGGTTGCAGTTACTGGAGTGGGCCGAGCGCAATGACGGCCTGATCATCGAGGACGATTACGACGGCGAGTACCGCTACAGCGGCACGCCCTTGGCACCCCTGGCCGCCCTCGACCGTCAGGGCCGGGTGCTGTATGTCGGCACCTTCTGCAAGATCACCTTTCCGGCATTGCGTCTGGGCTATCTGGTCTTGCCGCCGGCGTTGGCCGAAGCCTTCGCCCGCCGCCGCGCCCTGGATATGCGCCATTCGGAAATCGGCACTCAGGCAGTGATGGCCGAATTTATCGCCGCCGGGCATTTCCAGCGGCATATCCGTCGTATGCGCAGCGCGGCACGCAGCCGGCGCGATGCGCTGCTGGCCGGTTGGCCTGCGGATGTGCCGGGCTGTGCGCCGCTGCCAACGGTGGAGGCGGGGCTGCATCTTTGCGTGCGGGTGGCCAGCCTGGCCCGCGAGCGCGAGCTGATCAGCGCCGCCGCAGGGGTTGGCGTGGAGATGACCGCGCTCAGCAGTTACTGGCTGCCGGACAGCAGCACGCCGGAAGATCAGCGCGCCGGGCTGGTGCTGGGTTTTGCCGCGGTGCCGGAGGCGCAGATCGCCGAGACCCTTCAGGCGTTGCGAAGGGCCTGGGGCCTCTAAAAGAACTATCGTTTCGCCAACGCCTGCGTGTAGCGCGCCGCGCACACCAGGTAGCAGATACCCGGTTGTCGCTGGTGCGCATGGCGCACCCTACACCGCTACGTCGCAGCCGTTTGCTTAATGATCACTGCCCCAGTGGCCCGATTCAGCACAGCTCAGGGTTTTTCGCGCAGCTGCCGTAGCCTTCGCTGCGCATCTGTTCCAGGGCGGCCTGCAGGCGTTCGACCACTTCGTCGGGGGTGTCCTTGTTCAGCGCCAGGTACAGCTGCGAGGTTTCGAAGCTGAGCAGGGTTTGTAGATCGTCGACGCCCTGTTCGCGGGCGTAGAAGCGCCAGACCGGGTCGGAAGTGGCCCACAGGTCGATCTGCCCGCGTTGCAGTTTGCGGATATTTTCCTGGTCGCGCAGGGCGTTCTGCGGGGTAAAGCCCAGGCGCTCCAGATGCTGGCTGACCGCCGCGCTCTGGTAGGCCCCGATGCGGTAGGCCTTGGCCTGTTCCAGATTGGCCAGTTGCGGGCTGCTGCCCTTACGGCCGACCAGCACGCTCTGGTACTGGGCGATGGGGCCGACCCACTTGAACAGCGGCTTGCGCGCCTCGCTCAGGGAGGTGGAGAACAGGCCGTGGTTGGGCTTGCTCAGGGTCTGCTGGTAGATGCGGTCCCAGGGGAAGCGCAGGGTCAGGCTGTAGTCGATGCCGGCACGCTTGAACATCTCGCGCACGATATCGGCACTGAGGCCTTGGATATTGGCGTCGCGGGCGAAGTTCTTGCCGTTGCTGGCCATATTGAAGGGCGGGAAATTCTCGGTCAGCAACACCATCTTGTAGCCGGGCGGCAAGGCGGCCTGACTCAGGGGGCTGAGCAGCAGGCAGAACAGCAGGGCAGCGAATAAAGGGCGGCGCATGGTCTGGCACTCCGATGGGAGAGGGCCGCGCGAGCCGATGGCCGTGGGCCCAAATAAAAACGCCCGACTCTAGGCCGGGCGTCGGGGCTTAACGCTGATGTGCGGTGTTGCCGATTTCCACATGGTTGCTGGTCACCGGCTTGGCAGCTGGTGCTGGATTCGACCAGACGCCTGGGTCCAGATCCAGGTCGGCGAAGTTCTTCGCGTCCAGTACCGGCGACTCCACGCCAGCCTTGATCTGGCTGTCGTAGTCGCGCATCAGACGCAGGCCGACCTTGAACAGCAGTACCAGGGCGATCAGGTTGCAGATGGCCAGCAGGCCCATGGTCACGTCGGCGAAGGCGAACACCGTGCCCAGATCCTGCACCGAACCCCAGAGTACCAGCGCCACTACCAGCACACGGTAGACCATTACCGGGCCGCGCTTCTGGCTGAAGAAGCCCAGGGCGTTCTCACCCAGGTAGTAGTTGTAGATCAGGGTGGTGAAGACGAACAGCAGCAGGGCGACGCTGACGAATACCCGGCCCCACTCGCCGACCACGCTGGCCATGGCGGTCTGGGTCAGGACCACGCCGGACACTTCCATGCCCGGCTGGTAGACGCCGGACAGCAGGATGATCAGTGCGGTGCAGCTGCACAGGATGATGGTGTCGATAAACACGCTGAGCGACTGCACGATGCCCTGGGCCACCGGGTGCTTGACCTCGGCGACGGCGGCGACGTTGGGCGCACTGCCCAGACCGGCTTCGTTGGAGAACAGGCCGCGCTTGACGCCCATGATGATGGCCGCGCCGATGCCGCCGGCAAAGGCCGGTTCCAGACCGAAGGCGCTCTTGAAGATCAGCGCGAACACGGCCGGTACTTCGCCCAGGTTCAGGCCGATCACCACCAGTGCCATGGCGATATAGGAGAAGGCCATGACCGGTACCAGCACGTCGGCGAACTTGGCGATGCGCTTGATGCCGCCGAAGATGATCAGGCCCATTACCACGGTCAGAATCGCGCCGCTGACAAAGGTCGGCAGGCCGAAGGTGTCATGCATCGAGCTGGCCACGGTGTAGGACTGCACGGCGTTGAAGCCGAAGCCGAAGGTCACCAGCAGCAGGATCGACACGACGATGCCCAACCAGCGCTGACCGAGGCCGTGCTCGATGTAGAAGGCCGGGCCGCCACGGTAGGTGCCGTCTGCTTCGCGGCGCTTGTACAGCTGGGCCAGGGAGCACTCGAAGTAGCTGGTGGCCATGCCGACCAGCGCCACGACCCACATCCAGAAGATCGCGCCGGGGCCGCCGAGCATGATCGCCACCGAGACACCGGCGATATTGCCGGCACCGACGCGACCGGCTACGGAAAGCATCAGCGCCTGGAACGAGCTGAGCTGACCGGGCTGGTGTTTGAAGGCCTCGCTGAAGATGCGGAACATGCTGCCGAAGTAGCGGAACTGGACGAAACGCGAGGCGATGGTGAAGTACAGACCAAGGCCGATCAGCATCACGATCAGCAGCTTGCTCCAGATCAGGTCATTGAGAATATCGAGCATGGGGTCTCTCCCTTTTTTGTATTTATCGGGGGATTAATGGTGATGACGCCGCAGCGCCGCCCGGTTAGGGCGACGCTGGCGGACGGCACGGGTGCTCCGTGTACCGGGAGCCCGAGCAGTCGGTCGGTGGCGAGGGTTGTGCGCCGACACAGAAACCCCGCGATGGCTAATGGCATGCCATAAACCGCCGCAGGAGGATTCGCCAGCGAGCCGACTGAACCGGCTGTCAGGCACTAGGGCAACGGGGGTGGCCCGTTGTCTGGCGGAGAGAGACGACCGGGGTCGAATGCGTTCATGTGTTCACCCTGTGTGGTTATTTTTATTGCCCTGGATGCCGATGGGCATCTCGTTGGCTGCCGGCTCCTGCCGGCGCTGCCGCTGCGCCGGGTTGGCGCAGAAGCCCCGCACAGCCTTGTGCGGGTGTTGCCCGTGAGCAGCGTCGCGTTATTGCGCGTTGTCGCTGTTGTAGATGTCGCGATCCAGCGCCTTCTCGCTGCTGCCAATCAGGGTGGTGGTCATCAGGTCACCGGCGACGTTGACCGTGGTGCGCGCCATGTCGAGGATGCGGTCGATACACAGCGGCATACGCCGCACAAAGCCCAGGGGAAAGGTCGTGCTCTGACTCATGTGGTTCATCCGAATTGTTGTTGTAGATACAGCTGTCTGCGCAGCCGTGAGTGCTGTCGCCGGTCAGGCGAGGGTGGAAAGCACCGCGCCGCACAAAGCGGCGGCGCGGGGTATGACTCGGTTATCAGGCCTTGAGGGGCACCAGGCGCGGCGCGATCATGTTTTCGGGCCGCAGGATGTCGGCCAGGGTGGCGTCGTCCAGCAGGTTCTCTTCGCGGACCAGCTCCAGTACGCCGCGGCCGCTGTCCAGGGCCAGCTTGGCGATGCGGGTGGCGTTCTCGTAGCCGATATAGGGGTTGAGGGCGGTGATCAGGCCGATGGAGTTTTCCATCAGCGCGCGGCAATGCGCCTCGTTGGCGGTGATGCCGACCACGCAATGCTCGCGCAGCATGTCCATGGCGCGCTGCAGCAGACGGATCGAGTCGAAGATCTTATAGGCGATCAGCGGCTCCATGACGTTGAGCTGCAACTGCCCGCCCTCGGCGGCGATGGTCAGGGCCAGGTCGTTGCCGATGATCTCGAACGCCACCTGGTTGACCGCCTCGGGGATCACCGGGTTGACCTTGCCGGGCATGATCGAGCTGCCCGGCTGGCGCGCCGGCAGGTTGATCTCATTGATCCCGGTGCGCGGGCCGCTGGAGAGCAGGCGCAGGTCGTTGCAGATCTTCGACAGCTTGACCGCGGTGCGCTTGAGCATGCCGGAGAACAGCACGAATGCGCCCATGTCCGAGGTCGCCTCGATCAGGTCGGCGGCCGGTACCAGCGGTTGGCCGCTGATGGCGGCGAGACGGTCGACCGCCAGTTGCTGATAGCCCGGGTCGGCGTTGATACCGGTGCCGATCGCGGTGCCGCCCAGGTTGACCTCGGTGAGCAGCTCCGGGGCCAGGCTCTTGAGGCGCGCCAGGTCTTCGCCGAGGGTGGTGGCGAAGGCGCGGAATTCCTGGCCGAGGGTCATCGGCACGGCGTCCTGCAGCTGGGTGCGGCCCATCTTCAGGACGTGGGCGAACTCCTCGCCCTTGGCCGCGAACGCGCCGATCAGGCTGTCGAGGCTGGCCAGCAGGCTGTCGTGGCCGAGCAGCAGGCCGAGGCGGATGGCGGTGGGGTAGGCATCGTTGGTCGACTGCGCCATGTTCACGTCGTTGTTCGGGTGCAGGTGCTTGTACTCGCCCTTGGCATGACCCATGGCCTCCAGGGCGATGTTGGCGATCACCTCGTTGGCGTTCATGTTGGTCGAGGTGCCGGCACCGCCCTGGATCATGTCGACCACGAACTGCTCGTGGAAATCGCCGCGGATGATCCGCGCGCAGGCTTCGCTGATGGCCGCGTGCTTGGCCGCGCTCAGGTGGCCCAGTTCGCGGTTGGCATCGGCGGCCGCCTGCTTGACCATGGCCAGGGCGGTCACCAGTTTCGGGTAGTGGGCCAGGGGCACGCCGGACAGGCGGAAGTTGTGCACGGCACGCAGGGTCTGGATGCCGTAGTAGGCCTCGGCCGGAACTTCGAGGGTGCCAAGCAGATCTTTTTCGACGCGGAAGGATGCAGCAGCGGACATGATGAGTATTATCTCGGAAAGTGCGGCTAATGCCGCGATGCCCCGTAGGTTAGGGCTCCTGGCGCGATGCTGGCCAATGCTGTTAAACGCTGGGTCATGCACAATCGGCATAATGTCGGCGTGACGTCCTGAAGTCGCCGGACGTATAGGCGTAGGGTGGATGAGTAGTAGGGTGGGTTAGCGACGCCGTAACCGATCTATATCCCACATGCGGTTGTGGCGCGGCGCGTAACCCACCAGGCGATCAATCGTGTTGCGCCTGTGGTGGGTTACGCCGCGTCTCAAGTGGCGTGATGTTGGCAATGGCGGCAAGCGGCTAACCCACCCTACGCGCCTCCCACAGTGCCTTGCCTCGAACATCGACCTTGTGGAGACGAGATGAACCTGGAAACCAAATGGCTGGAAGACTTTGTCGCCCTGGCCGCTACCCGCAGCTTCTCCCAGGCGGCGCAGAAGCGCTTCGTCACCCAGCCGGCCTTTAGTCGGCGGATTCGCAGCCTGGAAAACATGCTCGGCCTGACCCTGGTCAACCGCGCCTGCACCCCGGTGGAGCTGACCGAATCGGGCCAGCTGTTTCTGGTCACGGCGCGCAGCATGGTCGAGCAGCTCGGCGAGGTGGTGCGTCATCTGCACAACGTCGAGGGCCAGCAGGGCGAGGTGATGCAGATCGCCGCCGCCCACTCGCTGACCCTGGGTTTTTTCCCGGAATGGATCGCCAGGTTGCGCCGCGAAGGCCTGCCGCTGAATACCCGGCTGGTGGCGACCAACGTCGGCGAGGCGGTGCACTCGCTGCGCGAAGGCGGCTGCGACCTGATCCTCGCCTATTACGATCCGGATGCCGCGCTGCAGATGGACCCGGAGATCTTTCCCTCGCTGCACCTGGGGCGCACCGAAATGCTTCCGGTGTGCGCGGTGGGTGAAGATGGCGCGCCGCTGTTCGACCTCAACAGCGGCCAGAGCGTGCCGCTGCTGGCCTACAGCGCCGGGGCCTTTCTCGGCCGCTCGGTCAACCTGCTGCTGCGCCAGCGCGGGCTGCGTTCCACCACGGTGTACGAAACCGCGATGGCCGACAGCCTGAAGAGCATGGCCCTGCAGGGCATGGGCGTGGCCTGGGTGCCGCGGCTGTCGGTCACCGCCGAACTGAGCCGTGGCGAACTGGTGATCTGCGGCGACGAACAGTGGCAGACGCCCCTGGAAATCCGCCTGTACCGCTGCGCCCTGGTGCGCAAGGCGTCGGTCAGGCTGTTGTGGCGCAAGCTGGAGGGTGTGGTGGGCGCGGCCTAGCTGGCACGTTCGACCACGCCAGGTCCCCAGCCGGCGTTGTGCTGGTCAACGATGTGGAGGGTGGCGGGGGTCAGGTCGTCGCGGGGACTTCCAGGCGGTAACCCATGCCGCGCACGGTATGGATCAGCTTGATCTCGAAGTCGTCGTCGATCTTGGCGCGCAGGCGGCGAATGGCCACCTCGATAACATTGGTGCCGCTGTCAAAGTCGATGCCCCACACCTGGGACGCGATCAGGGACTTGGACAACGCCTCGTCACGGCGGCGCAGCAGCAGTTCGAGCAGCACAAACTCGCGGCTGGTCAGCTCGATACGGTGCCCGCCACGGCTGGCCTTGCGCGAGATCAGGTCGAGTTCGAGGTCGGCCACCGCCAGCCGGGTTTCCTGGGGTTGGTTACCGCGGCGGCGCAGCAGGGTATTGACCCGTGCCAGCAGCTCGGTGAGGGCGAAGGGTTTGATCAGGTAGTCGTCGGCACCCAATTCCAGGCCCTTGACCCGATCCTCGACCAGGTGACGGCCACTGAGCATCAGCACCGGCACCTGATTGCCACTGGTGCGGATGCGGCGCAGCACCTCCAGGCCATCCATACCCGGCATCATCACATCGAGAATCAGCAGGTCATAGCTACTGCTCTTGAGATAGGCCAGCACATTGACGCCGTTGGCCACCGCATCCACGACAAAGCCCGAGGCCATCAGGCTGGTGCGCAGGTAGGCGCGCAGCTCGTTATCGTCTTCGGCAATCAGCAGCTTCATGGTGTAACCCTTAATGCCTATCTCTTACGGACCTGACTCCGCGCAGGCCTAAGCGCTGCCATACCCACATCCTGGTTGCAATGGTGCCCGATCAGCAGGGCAAAGACAGTTGCTCCCCCCGCTATGGGGGCCACAGGGAGCTTACGCCGATGAGTTGCTCCCTCGCTATGGGGCCGCAGGAAGCTTACGCCGATGTAATGATGATGTCAGTTTGATGTCATGGTTCCAGCATTAGACTCGCGCCCCATCACCTTAGCCGAATGATGCCTCAGCGCAACAGCGCGGTTCTGACCACTGTCTTGCATGGCCCGCTGCCCCCCCCCCCGGAACCCTCAACCATGTCCAATACCTCTGCTTTTGGCCTGCGCAAATGGATCTGGCGCGCTTTCCTGCAAAGCGCCCTGATCCCATTACTGCTGGTGGAGACGGTGCTGATTGGCACCTACCTGCTGACCAATAGCGAAATCCGCGATGCTCAGATCGGCCACCTGCGTGAGACGGCGCTGGGCGATCTGCAGACCACGGCCCGGCGCGAGTCCCACATCGTGGGCGAGCAACTGGTGCGGATCGATGCCCTGGCCCGACTCTACACCGAGCTGACGGCCAAGGCCCTGAGCAGTCCGGCTGCGGCGGCAGCCGATAACCTGGCCCTGAGTGCCGAGGGGGTGCGCTACAGCCCAGAGGATCTCGGCGGGGCCGCGGTGTTCTATTCCAATGCCACCCCGGCGGCGCGCCAGGATCTGGACAAGGTCGCCCGTCTGAGCCGCCTCGATCCGCTGATGCAGCAGATTCAGGCGCAGAACCCGCTGGTGGCCAGCATCTACTTCAACAGCTGGGACAGCCTCAACCATATCTATCCCTGGTTCAACACCCAGGAACAGTACCCCCATGACATGGTCATCCCCGACTACAACTTCTACTACCTGGCCGATGCCGGGCGGAACCCGACGCGGGATGTGGTCTGGACCGATGTCTACCTGGATCCGGCCGGCCATGGCTGGATGATGTCGGCGATCGCGCCGGTTTACCGTGGCGATTTTCTCGAGGGGGTGACCGGGCTGGATATCACCGTCAGTGGCCTGCTCAGTCAAATCGGTCAGCTGCAGGTTCCCTGGAATGGCTACGCCATGCTGGTCGGCAAGGACCTGAGCATCATGGCCATGCCGCCGGCCGCCGAGGAAGACTTCGGCCTGGACGAATTGACCCAGCACAGTTACGAGGAGGCCATTCGCCGCGAGCTGTTCAAGCCCGAGGATTTCAACCTTCACCAGCAAGCGGCCACCGGGGACCTGGCCAAGGTCATGGCGCGTCAGCCCGAGGGCGTCGAGCGGGTGTTTTTTAACGGGCGCGCCCATCTGGTGGCTTGGTCCACCATCGCCCAGACCGGCTGGCACCTGCTGACGGTGGTCGAGGAAGCAGATGTGTTTGCTCAGACCAACAGCCTGGCCAGCTATTACCAGCAGATCGGTTATCTGCTGATCGCCGGTCTGGCGCTGTTCTACCTGTTGTTCTTCAGCTTTATGTGGTGGCGCAGTCTGAAACTGAGCCGCCAATTGCAGCGCATGATCGCCGGCATTTCGGCCATGATGAAGGAAATTGGTGCCGGCCATTGGCACCCGGCGCACGCGTCCATGGCGATCCGCGAATTCGAGGAAGTGGCTGAGCATGCCCTGAGCATGGGCGCGCAGCTGGAGCAGAGTGAGCAGGAACGCAGCCTCACCCAGCAACGACTGGAGCTGGTGCTCGACAGTGCCACCGAGAGCCTCTGGGAATGGAACCTGGCCGAGCAGCAGATGCAACTGCGCGGGCGTCTGGTGAATCGCCTGGGGGTTGGCGACCGCTTCAATGACCCTGCGGCCTTTATGCAACTTATTCATCCCGAAGACCGGGAGCAGATCGAGGCCGTGCTGGCTGAGCTCGACCGGGGCAGCCGTGATGACTACCAGACCAAGTTCCGTATCCGCGATGCCTCGGGCCAGTATCACTGGCTGCTCAGTCGCGGCCGGGTGCTGGCGCGTGACCCGCTTACTGGCGTAGTCAGCCAGTTGGCCGGTACCCATATCGACATCGACGACCTCAAGCGTGTCGAGGAGGAGCTGCGCCGGGCGACCCTGCAGGCACAGGAAGCCAGCCGGGCCAAGTCGCGTTTTATCTCCAGTGTCAGCCACGAGCTGCGCACCCCGCTCAATGCCATCCATGGCTTTGCCCAGCTGATGCGCATGGAACGCCAGGCCGGCCTGGCTACTGAGCATGCCGACTATCTGGATGAGATCCTCAAGGCCAGCCAGCACCTTGATCAGCTGGTGGCTGATGTACTGGATCTGTCCGCTGTACAGGCCGAGCGGCCGCAATTGGCCTTGCAGGTGGTGGATGTGGGGCCGCTGATGGCCGAATGTGCCGATCTGGTGCGCCTGCAGGCGCAGGATCAGGGTCTTGCCTTCAACCTCGATCGGCCTGGCCAGCCCGTGCAGGTCATGGCCGACCCCCGACGCTTGCGCCAGGTGCTGCTCAACCTGCTGTCCAATGCACTCAAGTACAACCACCCGGGCGGACAAGTGACGCTCAGCTACCAGGTGGCCGCAGGTCATATCCGTCTGCTGGTGGAAGACACAGGCCTGGGCATTGCACCGGCGCTGCAGGCGCAGTTGTTCGAGCCCTTCCAGCGCCTGGGGCGGGAGAACTCGGCGATCCAGGGTACCGGCATCGGTCTGGCCCTGTGCCGCGAGTTCGCCGAGCTCATGGGCGGTCATATGGGCCTGCACAGTGAGCCGGGCATCGGCAGCAGTTTCTGGATCGAGTTGCCCCTGGCCGAGCAGGCCAACCAGGTGCCTGCTGTGCGAGTGCAGTCCGCCGCCGGTCTGCCACGGCTGTTCTACGTCGAGGACAACCCGGCCAGCCAGTTTCTGGTGCGCAAGGCCCTGGCCGACCTGGCCGAGGTGGAGGTGATCGGCGATGGCCGTGAGGCCCTGTGCAAGCTGCTCAGTAATCCCCCCGAGCTGCTGTTGCTGGATATCAACCTGCCGGGACTCGATGGCATCTCGCTGCTTGGCGAGTTGCGCCGCAGCCCGCAGGGGCGTGCGTTGCCGGTAATCATCCTGAGCGCCATGGATAACCTGCAGCGTCTGCATGAACTGGACTGCCAGGGCCTGCTCAGCAAGCCCCTGGACCTTGAAGAACTGCGCGGCCTGGTAAGCGCTCTGCTGCACGAGACGATCGAACATGCTCAGTGAGTTCCGCTCTGCCAAGGTTGTTGTGATTGACGACATTGCGGCCAATCTACGCCTGCTCGAATCCAGCCTGCGCGCCTGTGGTCTGCGCCAGGTACAGGGTTTCACCGACTCGGCTGCCGGCCTGCAGTGGCTGCAGAGCAACCCCTGGGATTTGCTGTTGCTCGACCTCGACATGCCGCAGCCCAGTGGTTTTGAGATTCTCAAGGCCCTGGCCGGGCGTGATCGCATGCGTCAGCCGGTTATCATCGTCACCGCCTTGGGCGATCCTCAGGATCGCCGCAATGGCCTGGAGCTGGGTGCCAACGACTACATCTGCAAGCCGCTCGACCTGCACGAGCTGCTCTTGCGGGTCAACAGCAACCTGCAACTGAGCAGCGCCCGGCGGGCCTTGCTGGAAGAGCGCGACGGCCTGGAGCACAAGGTGGCTGAGCGCACCCGTCAGTTGGAGGAGAGCTTTCAGGCGGTGATTCGTGGCCTGACCCGTGCTGCCGACTACAAGGACAATGAAACAGGCAGTCACATCATACGGATCGGGGCCTCGGCTGCACGCCTGGCTGAGGCCCTTGGTGAGCCATCCGCCTGGGTTGAGCTGCTGCGCCTGGCTGCTCCCATGCATGATGTGGGCAAAATCGGCATTGCCGATTCGATTCTGCTCAAGCAGGGGCCGCTAACCGCCGAGGAGCGAACGGTCATGTGCCAGCATGCGCAGATCGGTCACGATATCCTGCGCGACGAGGTGCGTTCGCCCTTGCTGGAACTGGCCGCCGAAATCGCCCTCAACCATCATGAGAAATGGGACGGCAGTGGTTATCCGCGAGGTCTGGTAGGGGAAGCTATTCCGCTGTCGGCGAGGATTGTCGCCATTTGCGATGTGTATGACGCTCTGCGTTCGAGTCGGCCTTACAAGCAACCCTGGAGTGCCGAACGGGCCCAGGCCTTTATCCGCGAGCAGGCCGGCCTGCACTTCGATCCGCTCCTGGTGGAAGTGATAAGCAGCCTGTTCGAGGAGTTCGAGGCCATTCAGTGCGGGCTGGCCGAACCGCCCTGCGAACCAGCCGGGCAAACCTGGAGCCACTCTGCCGGCTAGCCAGGCAAGGATGTATCGGCCGTGCCAGCCCCTGGTGAGTCAGCCCCAGGGCTTGGACCTGGGGCGGCCGGCTCAGGTGCCCGACTTGATGGTGTTCCACACCCGGGTGCGGATGCGTTCGACCTTCTGCGGCAGCGGCTGCAGCACGTAGAGGGTTTCTTGGGCTGCGGCGGTGGGGGTCAGGCCGGGGTTGTCGCGGATTTCCGCGCCCACCAGCGACATGCCGTCCTTGTTCGGGTTGGGGTAGCCGAGGAAGTCGGAGATAGGCGCAACCACTTTCGGGTCGAGCAGGTTGTTGAGGAACTCGTGGGCCTCGCTGACGTTCTTCGCGCTTTTCGGGATGGCGAAGGAGTCGTACCACAGCGGCGCGCCTTCCTTGGGCAGACGCCAGTCGACCACCACGCCGTTGCCGGCTTCCTTGGCGCGGTTGGCGAACTGGTAGAAGCTGCCGGAGTAGCCGATGGCCACGCAGATGTCGCCGTTGGCGATATCGGTCATGTATTTGGCTGAGTGGAAGTAGGCGACATAGGGACGGATCTTCAGCATCAGCGCACTGGCCTTTTTGTAGTCCGCCGGGTTGGTGCTGTTGGGGTCCAGGCCCAGGTGGTGCAGGGCGATGGGCAGGATATCGCCGGGCGAATCGAGCATGGCCACGCCGCACTGCTTGAGCTTGCTGATGTTCTCTTCCTTGAAAATCAGGTCCCAGCTGTCCACCGGCGCATCGGCACCGAGCACGGCCTTGACCTTGTCCGGGTTGAAGCCGATCAGTACGGTGCCGTACATATAGGGCACGGCGTACTGGTTGCCGGGGTCGTTGGCGGTCATCAGTTCGAGCAGGCCTGGGTCCAGGTGCTGCCAGTTGGGCAGCTTGCTCTTGTCCAGGGGCTGGAACACCCCGGCCTTGATCTGGGTGTCGAGGAAGGTGTTGGTCGGCACCACCAGGTCATAGCCGGAGTTGCCGGTGAGCAGCTTGGCTTCCAGGGATTCGTTGGTGTCGAACACGTCCCAGGTCAGCTGGATGCCGCTCTTGGCCTGAAACTCCTTGGGCACCGAGGGCAGCATATAGTCGGCCCAGTTGTACACGCGCAGTTCGCGCGGCTTGTCTGAGGTTTGCGCCTGGGCCGCGGTGGCCAGCAGGGTTGCGCCGCAGATGGCGACGGCGAGCAGGTGTTTGATCGTGTTCATCGTGTCTCACCCCTGAATCATTATTGATGGTGTGTTGGCTGCCGTGCTTTGCGCGTGCGGCCTATGCGTTAGCTGCTTCGAACCCTTCCAGCACATTGACCGCGTTGACGCCGATCGCCTCGACCGCATATCCGCCCTCCATGACAAACAGGGTCGGCTTGCCGAGGGCGGCGATGCGCTTGCCCATGGCCAGGTAATCCGGGCTGTCGAGCTTGAACTGGGAGATCGGATCGTCCTTGAAGGTGTCCACGCCCAGCGACACCACAATCACTTCGGCGTCATATTCGGCGATGCGCTGACAGGCTTCATCCAGCGCCGCGCTCCACACTTCCCAGGGGCTGCCCATGGCCAGCGGGTAGTTGAAGTTGCAGCCTTCACCGGCCCCGATACCGTGCTCGTCGGCATAGCCGAGGAAGAACGGAAATTCTTCGGCCGGGTCGCCATGGATCGAGGCGAACAGCACATCGCCGCGCGTATAGAAGATGTCCTGGGTGCCGTTGCCGTGGTGGTAGTCGACATCGAGGATTGCCACGCGCTGCTTGCCCTGGTCGAGAAAAGCCTGGGCGGCGATGGCGGCGTTGTTCAGGTAGCAGTAGCCGCCCATCAGCTCGCCGGCGGCGTGATGGCCCGGTGGGCGGCACAGGGCAAAGGCGCTATGGGCACCATTGGCAATTTCCTGCTGAGCGCTAAGGGCGACTTGCGCGGCGCTGTATGCCGCCTGCCAGGTGCCGGCGGTAATAGGTGCGCCGCCATCGAAGCTGTAATAGCCGAGCTGGCCGTGCAGATCTTTGGGGATCACCTGGCGCAGGGTGCGCGCCGGCCAGGTAAAGGGCAGCAGGTCGCCGCTGCCGTTCTGCGCCAGCCAGCGATCCCAGGCCCCGGCGAAGAAATCCAGGTAGGCGGCGCTGTGGATACGTTCGATCGGCCCGCGGCCGAAATCCTCCGGCGGGCGCACTTCGCCGAGCTGGCGATCCTTGACCCGCGCAAGGATATGGTCGGCGCGTTGCGGTTTCTCGAAACAGGGCATCAGCTGGCCATCGATCAGCTCGCAGCTGCCGTGGTGCAGGTGATGGTCGTCGCTGTAAAAGGTCAGCATGCAGGTGGCTCCCAGGCTTGTTGTTCTGGCAGCCATTGTTCGCCGCTAATGCGCGGTGAAAGAACGCTGATAACGGCCAATAGGGGATCGAAGTGGCCAAAAAAATCGCCGGGAGCGATTTTTAAAGTCGCGCAGCGATGGCCTGTGGGTGGCCGCCATCAATTTCACGCCCAGGGTGGTGCTCTGTAGGAGGCGCTTTAGCGGCGAGCTTTTCCGGGTCGCGGCTGAAGCCCCTCCCACACATGCGCCTCTCTACCATTCAGGCGCGAAACCGGCTGGGCGGCACCCCGCTCCAGCGCTGGAAGGCGTGGCGGAAGCTGGCGGTTTCGCTGAAGCCCAGGTGTTCGGCGATGCGGCAGATTGGCCAGTCCTCCTGGCTCAGGAGGTCTTTCGCCTGTTCGAAACGCAGCTCGTCGAGCAGCTCCTGGTAGTGGGTGCCGAGCTCCTGCAGATGCCGGCGCAGGGTGCGCGGCGAGCAGTGCAGCTGCTGGGCCAGCAGTTCCAGCCCCGGTGGCGTGCTGAGCTGGTCGCCGAGCAGTTGGCGTACCCGCGCCAGCCAGGCCTGGCGGGTAGTGAATTCGGCGTTCTGCTTGCGGCAACGGGCGAGCATCTCGCGGTGGGTCACCGGGTCGGCCAGGGGCAGGCGCTTGTCCAGCCAGGCGGCGGGGAAGGCGAAGGCGTTGCGCCGGGCGTTGAACTGCAACGGGCAGGCGAAGCTCAGCGGGTAGCGGGCGCTGTAGGTCGGTTCGGCATAGCGGAACTGCGCGGCACTCAGCTCAAGGCGCTGGCCGAGCAGGTCGTCGCAGATCAGCTTGAGCGAGGCCAGGCACATTTCCAGGTTGAACACTTCCAGGGCGGCGGCGTGCCGATAGTCGTCGGCGCTGACCCAGGCCAGTTCGCCTTCCACCTGCAGGTCCAGCCTGAAGTAGGTGCCGAGCAGGGCCGGGTACTGCAGCAGCAGCCGCCAGGCGTCACCAAAAGTGGCACTGGAGAGGGCGGCGTAACCAACCATGCCATAGGCCGAGATATGCATGCGCCGGCCCAGTTCGAGGCCCAGGTCGTTGCGCAGCAACAGGGCGTTGGCGCATACCTGCAATTCCTGGGTGCGGGTGATGCGGGTGTCGGCGCAGCCCAGGTCGGCCGCGGCGATGCCGCTGTCGGCCAGCAACTGCTCGGTTAGTTCGGGCTGCTCGGCGAACAGATCGAGAATCAGGGACACCACATGCAGGGTGGTCAGGTGGGCATGCAACATCGGAGATAACCGCAATAGTTCGGAATGCCCGAATGAAGCAAGAACTATGCCGCGGCATCGCAGCGGTCGGGCGTGATTCGGGCCGCTGCGGTTTCAATCATAAGCACGGCGCACTGGCAAAGCCGGAAGTGCGGCAAGCGCTGGACCTGGTCATCGACAAGAAATCGCTGGTGCAGGCCGTCCGTGGCCCTGTTTGGCAGGCGCTCTCAGCGCGTTGGGGGCGTTTTTACAGCTGCATGACCATCCGACCTTCGATCTGCCCGGCACGCATCTGCTCGAAGATGCTGTTGATGTTCTCCAGTTTGTCGGTGTGGTAGGTGGTCTTGACCAGGCCCTCTGCGGCGAAGTCCAGGGCCTCCTGCAGGTCGGCGCGGGTGCCGACGATGGAGCCGGTGATGCTGATGGCCTTGAGCACCACGTCGAAGATCGGCGTGGGGAAATCACCCGGCGGCAGGCCGATCAATGCCACTGTGCCGTGCCGCCGCGCCATGCCAATGGCCTGGCCGAAAGCGCTGTTGGACACTGCGGTGACCAGCACGCCATGGGCACCGCCGATATCGCGCTGGATCACCTCGACCGGGTTTTCCTTTAGTGCATTGATGGTCAGGCTGGCACCGAGTTTACGTGCCAGTTCCAGTTTGGCGTCGTCGACATCGATGGCCGCTACATGCAGGCCCATGGCCTTGGCATATTGCACTGCGACATGGCCGAGCCCGCCGATACCGGAAATCGCCACCCATTGGCCCGGTCGCGCGCCCGTTACCTTCAAGCCTTTGTAGACGGTGACGCCGGCGCAGAGAATCGGGGCGATTTCCGCGAACTCGATATTTTTCGGCAAGATACCGACGAAGTTCGGGTCAGCCAACACGTACTCTGCGTAGCTGCCATTGACCGAGTAACCGGTGTTTTGCTGGCTTTCGCAAAGGGTTTCCCAGCCGGTCAGGCAATGCTCGCAGCAGCCGCAGGCGGTATACAGCCACGGCACGCCGACCCGGTCGCCTTCTTTGACGCGCTTGACGCCGGAACCCACCGCGGCGACATAGCCGACGCCCTCGTGACCGGGGATAAAGGGCAGGCTGGGTTTCACCGGCCAGTCGCCTTCGGCAGCATGCAGGTCGGTATGGCAGACACCACAGGCCTCGATTTTTACCAGGATCTGCCCAGGGCCGGGCAGTGGCACCTTGACCTCCTCGATGCGCAGCGGCTGGCCAAAGGCATGGACGACGGCGGCTTTCATGGTTTGGTTCATGGTGCGATCCTCGCTTGATATACAAAAGAGACAAGCACTGTGTACCGATGAGGACTGCAGGTGTTGTTTCAGCGCAATGTTTTGGCTTGCGTCGGGTAACTCTGGATAAACGGTAGGAGTGGCTGCTCGCCAAGCCTGGCTTTACGGTATACTGCGCGGCCTTTTTCGCACACAAGCCACGCCGGTCATCCCGCGTGGCTTGTTGGTTTTGGACGCGCCGCCACAGCGACGCACACTTTTGCTGCGCCGCGAGGCGCCCGATAGAAGAGGCACGACGATGAGCGCACTGGTTGGCGTGATCATGGGCTCCAAGTCCGATTGGTCCACCCTTAGCCACACCGCCGAGATGCTGGATAAGCTGGGCATTCCCTATGAGGTCAAGGTGGTGTCTGCCCACCGCACCCCGGACCTGCTGTTCCAGTACGCCGAACAGGCTGAAGAACGCGGCATTCAGCTGATCATCGCCGGTGCCGGCGGCGCGGCGCATCTGCCGGGCATGTGTGCGGCCAAGACCCACTTGCCGGTACTCGGTGTGCCGGTGCAGTCGGCGGTGCTTTCGGGGGTCGACTCGCTGCTGTCGATCGTGCAGATGCCGGCCGGTATTCCGGTCGCCACCCTGGCCATCGGCAAGGCCGGTGCGGTCAACGCCGCGTTGCTGGCCGCGAGCATCCTCGGCCACCAGCACCCGCAGTTCCATGTGCGTCTCAAGCAGTTCCGCCAGGAGCAGACTGAGACCGTGCTGGATAATCCGGACCCGAGGGACGCGTAATGAAGATCGGCGTAATAGGTGGCGGCCAGCTGGGCCGCATGCTGGCTCTGGCGGGCACCCCGCTGGGGATGAACTTCGCCTTCCTCGATCCGGCCCCGGATGCCTGCGCCCAGGCCCTCGGCGAGCATATCCGCGCCGATTACGGCGATCAGGATCATCTGCGCCAGTTGGCCGACGAAGTGGACCTGGTGACCTTCGAGTTCGAGAGCGTGCCGGCCGAGACCGTGGCCTTTCTCTCCCAGTTCGTGCCGGTCTACCCCTGCGCAGAATCGCTGCGCATCGCCCGCGACCGTTGGTTCGAAAAGTCGATGTTCAAGGACCTGGGCATCCCCACGCCCGAGTTCGCCGATATCCACTCGCAGGCCGACCTCGACGCCGCGGCCGCATCCATCGGCCTGCCGGCGGTACTCAAGACCCGCACCCTGGGTTACGACGGCAAGGGCCAGAAGGTTCTGCGCCAGCCTGACGATGTAGTCGGTGCCTTTGCCGAGCTGGGCAGTGTGCCCTGCATCCTCGAAGGTTTCGTGCCCTTTACCGGCGAAGTGTCGCTGGTGGCGGTGCGCGCCCGCGATGGCGAGACGCGCTTCTACCCGCTGGTGCACAACCGCCACGACAGCGGCATCCTGGCGCTGTCCATTGCCAGCAGCGATCACCCGCTGCAGGGCTTGGCCGAAGACTATGTCGGCCGGGTGCTAAGCAAGCTCGACTATGTCGGCGTGATGGCCTTCGAATTCTTCGAAGTGGACGGCGGCCTCAAGGCCAACGAAATCGCTCCGCGGGTGCACAACTCCGGGCACTGGACCATCGAAGGGGCCGAGTGCAGCCAGTTCGAGAACCACCTGCGCGCCGTCGCCGGCCTGCCGCTGGGCTCGACCGCCAAGATTGGCGAGAGTGCGATGCTCAACTTTATTGGTGCGGTGCCACCGGTCGAGCAGGTCATTGCCATCGACGACTGCCATCTGCACCACTACGGCAAGGCCTTCAAGGTCGGCCGCAAGGTGGGTCATGCCACCCTGCGCTGCGCGGATCGCGCGACCCTGGACCAGCAGATCGCCGCAGTCGAGGCGTTGATCGCCAAAGGCTGAACGCCACGCAGTATTCATGGCTAAGCTCTTGCGTATGGCCACACCAAGAGCTTCGTCATGAAGTACCTGCTTCTGCTGTGTTTGCTGTACCTGCCGCTCTGCCATGCCGAACAGCTGTTACGCGCCGATTACCGTGAGCGCCCGCCGGAAATGCAGGCCCTCGACGCCCTGCCTGTCGGGCCGCTGATCGAGGTGCTGGATACCGCGGCCCGGCGCGTGGACGCGCGTATCGAATGGCGATACGCACCCTTCGCGCGCAGCCTGGAAGACCTCAAGACCGGGCGCATCGACCTGGTGCCGCGGGTGCTGTTCACCACCGAGCGCACGGCCTATGTGCACTACCTGCCAGCCATCGGCACCCAGCGCAAAAGCATCCGCTTTATCGTCAGACCCGGCCAGGAGACCAGCCTGCGTGACTATGCAGACCTGCGCGAGCGGCTGATCGGGGCCAAGCGCGGCACCGCCTATTTCGAACCCTTCGACAGCGATAAGCTGCTGCGCAAGAGCCTGGCCACTGACGACTACCTGCTCGCCGGGATGTTCCGTGCCGGTCGCCTGGATACGCTGGCGGTGCTGGATGCCGAGGCCATCGAGGCGCAGTTCCACAAGATCGGCTTCAGCGATTACCGCTATGCCGACTACCGCTACGAGCAGTCCATCGGCAATTACTTCGGTGCCTCCCTGCGCCTCTATCAGGGCCAGAAGCAGGCGCTCTACGACCAGCTGGCACAGCAACTGCGGCAGATGCGCGACAGCGGTGAAATCGCCCTGATCTACAATCGCTATGGCGTGACGCCGCCGGGCAGCGTCGAGTAGCTCGGCCACCCGGGTGAACGGCCCGGCACTTGAACGGTCTGATCAACGGTAACTTCAGTACAGCCTATCCCTACTCCGGAGCGACTCGGCATGAGCATTATCGGCACTATTCTTATCGGCCTGATCGTGGGCCTGATCGCACGTTTTCTCAAACCCGGCGATGACAGCATGGGCTGGATCATGACCATCCTGCTCGGCATCGGCGGTGCCATTGCCGCTACCTACGGTGGCCAGGCCCTGGGGTTCTACCAGCCGGGCCAGGCGGCAGGCTTTCTCGGTGCCGTAATCGGGGCGGTGGTTTTGCTGGTAATCTATGGCGCAATCAAAAAGAACTGACCCCAAGCCCTCTGCGACCGCGAGCCTGTCCATGCGCCATCTGTTGTTGCTGCCCCTTGTGCTGATAAGCAGCCTGGCCTGCGCCGAGCTGCCGGAAACCGACTGGCTCGAACTGATGCCGGAAGAAGACCGCCTGGCCCTGGAAACCATGCCGGAAATCAGCCACGAAGGCGCGGAAATGGAGAGCGGCTTCTATATCCCCGGCGGACTCAAACAGCAGACCGCCGACCTTCCCGCGGTGATGTACTCGACCAAAACCGTCCCCGCCTTCGACGGCAAACAGATTCGCCTGGGCGGCTACCCCGTCCCCCTGGAAACCGACGCCGCCGGCCGCAGCACCCTGTTCTTCCTGGTGCCATACCCCGGTGCCTGCATCCACGTCCCGCCACCGCCACCCAACCAACTGGTGCTGGTGCGCTACCCCAAAGGCATCGAACTCGAAGATATCTACGCCCCGCTCTGGGTCAGCGGCACGCTGAAGATCGAACAGGTCAACAACGACCTGGCGGATGCGGCGTATGCGCTGGAGGCGGGGGTGGTTAGGGTGGTGGAGGAAAGCGATCTGTAAGAGTCATGTGCTGGAGTCTTCCGGCACATATTGGTTACTTCTACTGGCCGAGCAAGATGGCAAGCAGAAGAACAATGTAATAGCTCTTCCATGTGTGAGTCATGGACACTCTCCGATTACCTTCAATAGCCGACTCATCACCCGTTCAGAACTAATGCCACTGTCTCCATTGAAACGTTCTATTAGTGGTTTATGCCGAGGTCATGTTTAAACTCTTCTTCCTTAAGTATCTCAAAGGCCGGAGCGGTTATGCTTGCATCATTTCTACATGACTGCGAGAAAACTTTGGCGTTATGTTTCAAAACGAACAATCCGGATTTAAATTCAGGATACTGACCACTTTCGTCGCTTTCAGTTTTTGTTATGTCATACAGATAATAGTCATGTTTACCTATAGTGAACCGAATTCTATTTTCCCCGCCGCCAGGGTATGGGGTTGTGCTTAATTTAAATTTTTCGGTAGAGCCTTCTTCGTTTTCTGGATAGGACAACTCTATCTTTCGGTTAGTGCCGTATTTGTATTTTATATGGATGTTTCCCTCATGCCGCCGCAAGCATAGAGAAGCGGTCTTTTTCTCGGTAAGGCATGTAAATATACTTTCCTCATTGGAGTTGCAGAGACCGTTTCCTTGCGCTGTATTTGTGCCGCTGTTAAGCAGTGTTGATCCTTCTTGGCTGCAAGCAACAGTAGAGGTTGAGGTCAGTAATATGGTTATGGATATTTTTAATAAACGTCTCATGGGGGGGTCTCATAGGCCCATATGGGCTTTTAATTTTTCTAAGCACTCAATGCGTTCGTCATATCCATTCAGGCCGCCATTGATTGCGATGGTAAGACGTTCAGAGTTGTCTGCGTCGGCTATTTTATTGGCATTTACCATTGCCCAATAAACGAACCCTGACTCGACGCCATATTTTATGGTGGTTATGATCAGGTCTGGGTTTTCGACAAAGTCTTTGACGTCACTTGGGGTTGCGCTGTTGTGTATTTCTGTGTATTTTCGGTAATTATTCTTGCCGGTAAGTTGAATAATTCCTCTGCCGCGGAATTTATACCCTTCTTCACTTGCTTCGTCTCCGTTACCCATCCTTGATGAATATACAAAGCTAAGAAGTTTTCTTGGGTTGTTCGCGTATGTCGTTTCGTCTGTCCATAGTTTGTCTCTCAGACGTCCAAGGGAGCATTCGTCCGTTGCCTTGTTGTAATTTTTTTTGCCACCGACACATCCGAATATTTCGCGCATTCGTGTCGCACTATAGTCGCCATCTTCCGATCGAACTCTGAATCCGCTTTCGTGCCCAACCTGAGCCAGAAAGTGAGCAATTCTAATCGGCGTATTAACTTCGTAGGCGACTGCGTATTCGTTGAGGTATGGTAGGATTTCTTCATAATACGAAGAGTCGCTGCTTGGTTTGGTTATTTGCAACATCTCCATTGTTATTAAGTTTGTGTCAGATTTATAAAAGCATCCGATTGTTCCTGTAGGATGAAAATGCCAAGCCACCCCATCCGCTGCAATCCCAGGCTGGCCAGCCAGCTCCTTCCACCAAGATAGCGCCTTAATTCTTCCCTTCTCCGCGACCCAGTCCGAATTGGGGTCTGCGGGGGTGTGGTCCATCAGTTTGTCCAACTGATTCCACTTCCCTTCGTTCCAGAACCACTCGCTTTCGTGCTGGCTGATCAAGAGAGAAAGCTGTTGTGCCAGCCAGGGTTTGCCGAGGGCGGCTTTGAGTTCGGCTGGGGTTAGTTTTTTGTCGCGGGTTCCCTTTTCGTCCGGCAGGTCGATGACGTCGTATAGCTCGCTGAGAATCTCGCCGCGTTCCGCTTCTTCGATAAGCGCGGCGTAGCCTTGAGCTTCTTCTTCAGTGGTGCGCCCGGTGGCGTCCAGGGTTCTTGCCAGGTGGGCATCCAGGGGCAGTTTGTCTTGGATGGTGCTGAAGCCTGGCCATTCCCAGGGCGAGTGACGGCTGACGACCAGGTCTTTTTCCGCTGCCCAGCCGGAGATGTCGTTACCTTTCAGGTCGCCGACGGTGACATACCACCAGTGCACCTTGTCCGGGTCGATGGCTTTGCGTTCGTCGGGCAAACCGTCCCAGGAGGCGGCGGGCAGAATGCGCGCATAGCCGCAGGGCTGGCCTTCGATGCGGGTATGCAAGGGGAAGGCGCTCCAGGCGGCGAGTGCGCCGGCGGTGCTGGTGCGCTGGCCTTGGGTGTTGAGGTTGGAGCGCTCCACCCAGACGGGTTCCCCTACCGCCGCACCGACTTTGCGCCATGGATGGGTCGTGGGGATGGTGCCTGTGTCGTAATCATGGGCGTCGCCGCCCTCGACCGAGTTGAAGTAGACCTTGAGGAAGTCGACCTGATCCGGCATGTCGGCAACGTCGATGCCCATTCTTGCTGCCAAGGTGGCCTTCTGGGTGATGTTTAGCGGATAGGTGGCGTTAGCGTTGTTGAATCTGCCCAGCTCGGTGTTTTTGTCAGCGTTGCAGATGGCGTACTTTCGTACCTTGGCCCAGCGACCGGCTTTGGGTGAATCGCTGCAGATGCATACGTCCGTACCCGTTTCGATTTGCCCATCGGCGGCTGCGGGCTGGATGATCTTTGAACCTTTGTCCACCTTGATCAGGGTTTTCTGTTCGGCCGGTAGCTTCTCCCCAACCGCACGGCTTCGCGCAATAAATGCGGGAACGTCCTCGCTGGTGAATACTTCAAGGTGCAGCATCGCGCGGGGGCGGGCGTCGTCGAAGTTCTGATATTTGCCGAAATGCCCAACCAAATCGCCAGCCTTGATGGGATAGGGCTGGGGCAGCAGATGCACGGTATCGAGCGTGGGGACGGCTTGGCTGGCTTGCAGTGAGGCGAAGTGAACGAAGCCCTGAATGTTGTGAACACTATTGGCCGATAGCGGCGCGATGTCTTGCCCTTCGACGATTTGCTGCAGTTCGCGGTATGCAGCTGTTCCCGCTTTGAGCGAGAACTTGGCCCCTACAGGTAATAGACCGGTTATCAAGCTGCCGCTATTGGCCGCTTTTCTAACATTCAGGCCCGGCTGTGGGGCTAATGTCGCCTCCTTGTCCTTGGCATCGTCCGCAACCAGAAAGGTATCCGCTTCACCAGCCACTGCTTGCAGCTCGCTGGTGTAGACCCAGCCCAATTCTTCGCCCGTTAGTGCAGGGATAGCACTGCCTTCGAGAATGCTAAGTAGCTTGCGCCATGCTGGTGATCCTGCGTCCACATCACCGACTTTGACCTTGGTCCCTTTCGGTAACAGTGCGGTGACCGCGCCATCCTTGGGCGCTGCGCGTACGCGCAACCCGAGCACGCCATCGCTAGCCTTATCGGGCTTTACGCTGTACAGCGTTTCTCCGAAAAACGCTGGCGGGGGCGGCGCATCCGCATTGCTGTAGCTCGCCCAGTCCGCCAGGTGCATATAGAGGCTGTAGAACGTCAATGCGCTGCTAGCAGGAGCCGCCTCTTCGGTTTCGCCTGCCTCCGCGGCAGGAGCGCTGGGCACTGGTGGCAGCTCCAACCTGTGTTTGACCAGCACGAAACTGGTTGAGAATGGCAGGTGTTTGACCGTTGGACCTTCACCGTACTGAGTGGTGGGGTAGCGTTGATCGATGCGGTAGGCGATTACCTCGCCGTCCGCGATGCAATGGATCGCGGACTGATCGAGGCTAGCAGCGGTGCCATCATCGAAGTGGATGCCCCCATGCCAGAGGCCATTGGTGCCCATGGGATAGAAGCCATCTTTGGCCTTGGCCAAAGCATCGTAATAACTCTCGGCAGTAACGCTGCCTTGGCTGGTTTCGCCTTCGGCTGCCGCCTTGGATTTGAACGGATACGCCCAGTTGATCGGTTTGCTGTCTGCCATGATTTTCCGAATCCCTAATCCTTGTTTGCAGGCGTGACGACAGCCCGCGCTTGATCCCTGTTAACCGGAGAAATTGAGCATGCGTTTGCGCTTTGTTGGCGCACTGATCAGTTCGTTCCCTTGCGTCTGCGCCAACACATCCCCGGCTTTATCGCTATCCGCCATCCCTGGCAGCACCGGCGGTTTGATCTTGATACCCGAGCCTTTGCCCGGCGAGCCGCCGGCGTTGATCTTGGCCAGTGGACCGCTGAGGGTGATGCCGCCGGGGTCGAGTTTGATAAAGCTGCCGCCGGCTTTGAGGGTGAGTTCGGTGCCGGCTTCGATGACCATTTTCTGCCCGGCTTTTAGGTGGATTTCGCGGCCGGCTTTGGTCAGTTGGGCGGTGCCGAGTTTGATGTGCTGGTTCTGGCCGACGGTGAGGTGGTCGTCGGGTTTGACTTCGGCCTTGCGCTCGGCTTTTACCGTCAGGTGTTCTTCGGCTTTGAGTTCGGTGTAGCTGTTGGCCTCGACGGTGTCGTGGCGTTCGTTACCGACACGGATCTTCTGGTCGTGCTCGATGTTTTCGTCCCAGTCGCGCTCGGCGTGCAGGTAGATTTGCTCGGCCCCTTTCTTGTCCTCGATGCGCAGTTCGTTGTAGCCGCCACCGCCCGGGCTGCTCAAGGTCTTGAACAGGCTGCGTGTCTTGTTCGCCGGTAGGTCGTAGGGCACGAGGTGTTCGGCGTGGTACAGGCAGCCGGTGACCAGCGGCTGGTCGGGGTCGCCTTCGAGGAAGGTGACCAGCACTTCCATGCCGATGCGCGGAATGGCGATGCCGCCGTAGCCATCACCGGCCCAGCTGTTGGCCACGCGCAGCCAGCAGCTGGTTTTGTCGTCGGCCTGGCCATGGCGATCCCAGAAGAATTGCACCTTGATTCGGCCGTATTCGTCGCAGTGGATTTCTTCGCCGGCGGGGCCGGTGACCAAGGCGCTCTGGCTGCCCAGTACGCGGGGTTTCGGGTGGGCCAGGGGTGGGCGGAAGGGCACGTCCCAGGGGGTGGCGGTGAAGCGGTTGCGGTAGCCTTGGGTGAAGTCGGTGTCGCCGTTCCCCTCACCCCAAAGGGCAGAGGGGGATTGTATGGCGTCGCCTGAGGTAATCGACTCTTCCAGCACTTGCGGTTGTTTGCCCTGGTGGATGACTTCGTGCAGCAGCCAGAGGTCGTTGTAGTCCTGGCGTGGGTGGTCGGAGAGTTCGAGGAAGTGGCCGCTGAGCAGTTTCGGTTGATCGCCACGGCCTTCGGCCAGGCGGTAGTCGGCGCGGTGGCGTTCGAGGTGGCGTTGGCTCAGGTGTTTGCCACGGGTCCGGTCGACGAAGCGGCCGGGGTAGTCGTAGTCCTCCAGGTCCGGCAGCGGTTTGGCCTCGGGCGGGCGATCTTGCTTGAACGCGGCCTCCAGCAGCAGGCGCGGTTGTTCGAAGTCGTAGTCGCGGCGGGTCGTGCGGCTGGTGCGGGTTTCCAGGCGTACGGCGAAGCGTTTGATCACCGGCTCATCGGCGGTCATGCCGTTGTCCTGCAGGTAGGCGGTGGGCTGGCCGAGTTTGCCGAAGGCGCTCTGGTCGTCGCCGAAGACCAGCACATGGCCCTGCTCGCTGTGCTGGAAGTGGTAATGGATACCTTCTTCCTCGCACAGGCGCTGGACGAAGTGCAGGTCGCTCTCGTCGTACTGCACGCAGTAGTCGCGCTTGGGGTAGACCGTCGGGCCGAGCTGGAACTGGTAGGCGTTGGCCTGGATGCCGTGCTCCTCCAGGACCGTTGCGACGATCTGCGGCACCGTCAAGTGCTGGAAGATGCGCTGATTGCTGCGATGAGTCAGGTAGCTCAACTGCGGCACGATGGAGAGGCTGTAGCGGGTCAGGCGCTTGCCGGCCTCACCCTGGGCGACCCGGTAGATCAGCCCGTGAATCCCCAGGCCGTCGGGGCTGAAGGCGAGAAAGGCCGGTTGATGCAGCAGGCTCTGCAGGTCGAGCTGCGGGTTCTCGCTGATCAGTTCCACCTCGAAGCGATAGGGCTGGCTGATTGCCTCGCGGCCGCTGAACTCGAGTACTTGCAGGTCGTGTTCGAGGCCTTCGATGGTCAGGCTGAAGTGGGTTTCATTGGCCGGGTTGAACATGCTGGTTTCCTTGTAAAAAGATCATCCATTGATGCCGCGTATGGCTATTGGCCAAGACCCAGCCAGCGTTGCCAGCGCCCGGCTGGTGGCCGGAGAAACGCCCTCAGCAGCTCGGCGCAGTCCGCGCTGCGCTGGGCCTCGTCGAAGGCCAGGGCGGCGCGCAGGGCCGGCCAGCAGTGCGCCGGCAGCTGCTCCGGGCGTTGCAGCTGCTTATCCAGTTCCATGGCCTTGGCCTGCTTGGCGCTGAGGCGACGGAACGGGTGGCGGCCGCTGGCCAGTTCATACAGCACGCAGGCCAGGGCGTAGACATCGGCCGCGGCGCTAAGCGGCGCGCCGTCGAGCAATTCCAGCGCGGCATAGCGCGGCGTCCAGGCGCTGAAGCGGTTGCGGCACAGCCGTGGCAGGCCGGGCAGCAGGCCTTCCACCGGTTGGCCGAGACCATAATCGAACAGGCGCAGGCCGTCTTCGGCGAGCATCACATTGCTCGGCTTGAGGTCGCCGTGCAGCACGCCGAGGCTGTGCGAATAGCTCAGGGCCTCGAGCAGCGGCAGGGCGATCCCTTGCAGCTCGGACCAGGGCAAACCCGTGGGCCGTTCCGCCAGCAGCTGGTCCAGGGTCAGGCCCTTGAGCAGTTCGAGGATCAGGAAGGCGCGCTGGCTCGGTACGTCCACTTCGAAGCTGAACAGCCGCACCACATGGGGATGATTGAGCCGCGCGGTAAGGGCGAACTCGCTGTACATCAGCGAGTTGGCGTCGGGGTATTCGGCGAAGTCGTCGCTGAGGGTTTTCAGCGCCACGTAGGGCTCGGGGTCACCGAACTGCTCGCGCAGCAGGTCACGGGCGCGATACACCGCGCCCATGCCGCCGACGCCGATCAGGCGCTCGATGCGGTAACGGCCGCCGAGCACTTCCGGCAGTTCGCTGAGCACCGGCCGTGGCGCTTGCGCGGTGGCCTTGGGCGTCGGTCTGGCGGCGGTGGCGGCGAAAGCGAAATAGGTCAGGTCGCTGGCTTCGCTGCTGACCGGCGCGTTGTCGTCGAGCAGACGTTCACTCATCCTCGGTTCCTCATCGGCGGATCACCACCGCGCTCAGGTTGTCCCGCGCCGGTCCGTGGAGGGCCTGCTGGAACAGCCGGTTGAGCGCCAGCAACGGCGACGGCAGGTTGAGTGCGGCCCCCAGTGCGTCGGCGGACAGGCCCTGATAGAGGCCGTCGCTGCACAGCAGAAAGGCATCGCCGGGCAGCACATCCAGTTCGAGTATTTCCAGCTTCAGCTCCTCGCTGGCCCCAATGGCGCGGGTCAGGGCGTGGGCCGCCGGGTGACGGGCGGCTTCGGCGGGGCTCAGCTGCTGCTCGTCGATCAGCTGCTGCAGCAGCGAGTGGTCGCGGCTGAGCTGATACAGCCGGCTGCCGCGCCACAGGTAGCAGCGGCTGTCGCCGGCCCATACGCAGGCGGCGCGATCGTCCTCGATCAGCAGCGCCACCACGGTACTGCCGATCACCGGGTCCGGTTGCGCGGCGGTCACCGTCAGCTCCTGGCCGAGGCGGCGATTGAGGTCGTGCAGGCGCTTGCGCAGCTCGGTCAGGCGCTGCTGCAGGTCACCCTCGCTGGGCTCGGCCAGGTACTCGACGATCAGGCGGCTGGCCAGGGCCCCGTTCTGGTGCCCGCCCATGCCGTCGGCGACCACCCACAGGCCCTGCTCAGGCTGCGCCAGAAAGGCATCCTCGTTGCGCGCACGTACCTTGCCGGTGTCGGTGCGCGCGGCGCTGCGCCAGGCGTTGGCCACTTCTGTCATCAGAGCTTGGCCGGCAGCTTGAAGCCGCGCAGCAGACTGATGTCGAAGGGGTTCGGCGAGCGCTGGCTGTGCAGCAGGTAGTTGGCGTGCAGGCCGCCGAGGTCGGCCTTGAGCATCAGCACGTCGCGGCCGCTGTGGTAGTCCACGCTCATCAGGTCGAGCAGGCGGAACAGCGACCAGGGGCCGGTGTTCTTCTCGATGCCGACCTTGCGCCCGCCGAGCTCTTCGACCACCAGGCTGGTACGGCCTTCGTTGCCTTCGGCCGGCCAGCTGAAGGCAGTCTGCACGATCGGCCCGTGGCGGTATTCCATCTGCTCGCTGCCGAAGCGGAAGTTGGCGCGGCCGAGGCTGGAATCCAGCGAGTAGGGTTCGAGCTTGAACAGCACTTTCGGCTCGTTTGGGTTCTCGGCGAAGAAGCTGCGGCGGATGGTTTGCACATGGCTCATCTGCAGCAGGAACTCGCGCGACAGCGGCATCCCGCGGCCATCGACACGGCGCGGCTGATACTGGCCGGCGCTGCCGCTGACGAAGGGCTTGAGGTAGCCGTCGAAGAAGCGCTCGGCGATGCCCTGGGCCTTGAAGAACTCGCGGAAGTCGGCAATCGCCACGTCGCTCTCGCTGTGCGCGCTGAACGGATAGCGCTGTTTCAGCGAACCGTTATAGGCGGCGTACAGCTCGCTCTTGTAGCGCTGGTTGAGGTAGTGATAGGCATCGCCCAGCACCAGCATCCAGCTGTCTTCGGCGAGCAGGCCGAGCCAGTTGCCGACCGGCTGCGGCAGCCGTGCGGCGCTGCTGCGCAGCTGGTTGATGGCGTCGCGGCGGCCGCTCATGCGCGCCTTGGCCAGTTCGAACGCCGCCTGTTCCGGGGCGCTGGCGTGGGCCAGGCTGGCCAGTTGCAGTTGCAGGGCATCCAGCGCCTGCAGGGTCATCGCCAGTTCCGGGCCGGCCCCACCGTTGTCGTCGAGCAAGCGGTGCAGCGGTTCGAAGCGACGCTCCAGGGTTTTACGGGCGGTGTCCGGCAGGTTCTTCAGCATTGCCGCCTGCGCCTGCTCGGCGGCGGCACCGGCGAGTTTGGCGACTTTACCCAGCTTGCCCTTGGCACCTTCCAGTGCCTCGGCGGCTTCACCCGCGCTGTCCGCGGCTTCGGCCATGCCCTTGAAGCGGGTGTTGTCGCGCACTTCCACCAGCAGTTGCAGCAGCGGCGAGTTGGCCGCGGTGAGGCCGGCCAGTTGCAAGGCACCCTGACCGGCGTTGCCGATCGGTTCCAGGGTCAACTGGGCCAGGGCTTCGCCCCAGTAGTTGGCGTAGTCGCGGAAGTACAGTTGCTCCATTTCCACCAGCAGACGGCCGAGGTCGTTGCTGCTGAGGGTGTCGCCTTCGCCGAGTACCCAGTTGTCGCGCAGCAACTCGCGCACCAGGTCGGCACCCTTGGCGGTGAAGGTTTTCTGGTAGCCGACCTGGGTGTAGAAACCCGGAATTGTGTAGTCGCTACCGGCGAACAACGCGCCTTGCGGACCGAGTTTCTGGCTCAGGCGATAGTCCGGCAGGCTGCGCGCCTGTTCGCGAAGCATGCGGTAGACCACGGTCGCCAGCGACTCGCTGCGCAGCACCTGGCGCGCCTGGGCCACCAGCGGGGCATTGAGCGAGTAGGGCGCGAACGACTCGGACAGCAGGCGCTCGAAGTGCTGATTGAGGCCACGCTGGCCGACGCTGTTGCCGGCATAGCGCAGCGACCAGTCGGCGGCCAGCCATTCCTCCAGGAAGGCCTGGTCGCGACGTTCTTCCAGGTTGAGCATCAGGTAGGCGCGCAGGCTGTTGAGCAGGCGCTCACGGTCACCCAGATTGGCCCGTACCTGGGCTTCCAACTGGCGACCGACGCGCGGCAGCAGCAGGTTTTCCAGCTCGGCGCGGTAGGCGCGCTGCAGGCTCGGGTCGACCTCTTGACCTTGATACAGGCCGCCGCGCTGCAGGTAGGACACCTCATCCACCGGCGGGAACACCTGGGTCGCGGCATAGCTGCTGTCCAGGGCCTTGAGGGTCTGCAGGGCATCGTCCTGTGCGCCGATGCTGCCATGTTGCTGGGTCAGTTGCTGGGCGATCTCGCGCAGCTGCTCGAGGCGCGCGTGGTTGCCGGAGAAACCGCTGGCCCAGACCACGCCGAACACCCCAAGCACCACCAGCGCGGTGGCGTACATGGCGCGCTGGCCCCAGTCGATACGGCGCACTTCCTTCTGGTCGAGGCCGGCCAGATCCGCTTCCGGGAAGATCACCCGGCTTAGCAGATGGTTGATAAAGCGTGCACGGCCGGTGCGGAAGGTCGGCAGGGCGCTGCTGGCCAGGCCGAGGTTGCGGCCGATGCCGCTGGTGCTCGGGTCGAGCTGGTTGTTCAGCTCCGGCGCGCTGGTCAGGTAGAAGCCGCGCAGCTGGCTGGCGCGCTGGTAGCGGTTGCCGCTGAAGGCCAGTTCGCTGAACAGGCACAGGCGTTCACCGATCAGGCCGAGCTGATGGGGGAAGTCTAGGATGCGGCCGCGGCGCTGGGTGTCGCGCTCCTGGTGCATGCGCAGGATCACTTGGCTGTTGAGGCGACGCAGCAGCTCTTCGAACTCCTGGCGGATCACCTGCACATCGGTGGCGTTCTGTTCCTTGCGGAAGCTCGCGCCGAGCACCTGATCGCTTTCCTCGCGCGACAGTTGGTCGAAGAACTCGTCGAAGCCGAGCACCTTGTCGGCCTTGCTCAGCACCAGGTACACCGGCACATCGGCACCGAGGCGCTGGTGAATCTCCTGCAGACGCTGGCGGGTCTGGCGAGCGAGGTTTTCCAGCTCGACTTCGCTGCCGCCCTGGAGCATTTCCACCGGGATATTGACCAGCACGCCATTCAGCGGGCGCGCGCGGCGCTGGCGCAGCAGGCCGAGGAGGAAGTCCCAGGCGCGGCTGTCGATGGCCGGGTCGGGTTGGTTCAGATAGCGGCCGGCGGTGTCGATCAGTACCGCGTGATCGGCGAAATACCAGTCGGCGTAGCGGGTACCGGATACGTCCTTGGTCAGGCGCTGTTGCTCGCCGCGGTTGAGCGGGAAGTCCAGGCCGGAGAAGTCCAGCAGGCTGGTCTTGCCGCTGCCCTGGGGGCCGAGCAGCAGGTACCAGGGCAGCTCGTTGCGCCACTTCTCGCTACGGCCGCGGTACAGGCTGGAACGCTTGAGGGTGTGCAGCGCCTGCTTGAAACGCTGGCGCAGTTCGATCTGCTCCTCGTTGATCAGGCCTTCGCGGCGCAGACGCTCCTGGGCGTCGGCGTCGTCTTCCTCGGCCTTCTTGCGCGCGGTGGCCTTCCAGCTGGCGAACACCATGGCCAGGCCCCAGAGCAGGAACAGCCCGCTGATGGTCAGCAGGCGGCTGGTGGCCGATTCCCAGAACTTGTAATCGTTGACCGCCAGCAGCGGGCCGGCGAACCACACCAGCAGCGCCAGGACCAATACCAGGCACAGGCTCCAGACCCAGGTCTTGCGGAAAAAGGCGGCTAACTTGCCGAAAAAGCTCTTCATTTCAGATCATCCATGAGTGCACCCGCGGACGGGTCGAGTTGCTCGTATGGCTGCAAAATGGTCTCGCGCTGTTCGCCCAGGACCCAGGCGAAGCCGCCATACATCACGGCCAGGCAGACCAGGGTGAACAGCGCCACCAGCCACCAGGGCACGATGCGCACCAGACGCCGGCGGGTGTCCTTCAGGCCCTGCCAGTGCGGCGAGACCTCGCGCGGCACGTCGCCGCGCATCTGGCGGATCTGCCGATAGAGGCTGTCGCGCACCGCTTCCAGTTCGAGCATGCCGCGCGGCAGCACGCGGTACTTGCCCTCGAAACCCAGGGACAGGCACAGGTACATCAGCTCGAGCATCGGCAGGTGTTTGACCGGGTTGCGCGACAGGCGCTCGAGCAGCTGGAAGAACTTCTCGCCGCCGAAGGTTTCGTTGTGGAAGGAGGACAGCAGGCTCATCTGCGACCACTCGCTCTCGTTGCCCCAGGGCGTGGTCACCACGGCCTCGTCGACCACGGTGCAGAGCACGTAACGGGCGGCCATCACCTGGCTGCTTTCCGCGCCTTCGTGCAGGGCGCGGTGCTCGAACAGCTTGATCGCGCTGGCCAGGCGCTGGTTGAGCGCGTGCATGTCTTCGCTGTCGAAGCTGTGCTTCAGGCGCACCACTTCCGAGAGCAGGGTGGCGGCCGCGGCGACCAGCGGGTTGAGGCTGATATTGAAGGTTTCCGCCGGGCGCAGACGGGCGGCGTAGATCATCCGCTCTTCCAGCTGCTCGAATTTCGGCGGCGCGGCGAAGTCGGTCAGCGGGCTGTGCGCCGGGGCATCGCCCTTGCGGTTGAGGATGACGGTCTTGTCGTCCTGGCCGTATTCCATTTCCTTGGTAGTCATCGTCAGTTCCTGATCGCCCAGAATTTCATCTCAAGCCCGGAGAACTCGCCGGACACGTGGAAAGCGAAGCCGCCGGAGCGTTCCAGCTGCGCCAGTTCCTCGGTGCCCAGTTCCAGGGCGAAGTAGGTCTTGCCCGAGTGGAACGGGATCTGCCGGGGTGCCACGGGCATGGGTTTGACCTTGATCCCCGGCAGGTGCAGGTTGACCAGCTGGCGGATCTGCTCCACCGGGCCGACCTTGAGGTGCGCCGGCAGGCGATTGCGCAGCTCTTCGGAGTCGCACTGGGCGCTGGCGGCGAGGACGAAGGTAGAGGTGGCGAGCAGCTTGTGGTCGTGCAGCGGCGACACCTGAATGCCGTACTGACGCTGCTGCAGGAGCATCTCGATGGCGTGCTGTTCGAGCACCATCGACAGCACCTGGCGGATCGCATCCATCAGCTTGCGGAAGCTCAGGCCCTGGTCGCTGTGCAGGTAGCGGCCGTCCAGGCGTGGGCGTTTGATTTCGCTGGAGAAGGTCGCCAGCTCACCGAGCAGGCCCAGTAGTTCGCGGTAGATCTGCTCCGGGTGCACCTGCTCGATGCCCAGGTAATGACGCAGCACCGGCTCGAAGCGGTTGATCAGCTGCAGCATCATAAAGTCGCCGACTTCCGCGCCGCCGACCTTGCCGGTGGCGCGAATCCGTTCGGCGAGGATGTCACCACGGTGGGCGAGCATGCTGATCACTTCCTTGAGGCAGCTGAGCAGGTAGCCGGAAGCCTGGAAGTTGACGTAGGTGGGAATGAATTCCGGGTCGAGACTGATCACCCCGTCCGGGGTGGTATCGAGCACATCGCACAGCTTGAGTTTCACATAGGCCTGGTCGCTCTGTTGCTCGCCGAGCAGCAGGCGGAAGTCCGGGCGGCCGCAGCTGACCTGGCTGGAGGCGCTGTCGCCGGCGTTGGAGTCGGCGATTTCCTCGTCGAAGGCGGTGAAGCGCGCCAGTACGTCCTGCTGCTCCGGGCGGCGGCTCTCGATATGGTTACCGGTGACCAGTGGCAGGGCCAGGTAAATCGGGGTATTGCCGGTGTTTGGTGGCACGTCGAGGGCCAGCGGCTCGCGCTCGGCACCGATATCGAACAGGGTGCCATCGGGCAGAATGCCACTGGCCTTGCTCACCACCAGCTTGCCCATATTAAGGAACTGGCGATCGATCTCCAGCTCGAAAAAGCCCCAGGCGTAGCTGTCGAGCTTCTGCGTGCGGGTCTTCAGCTGGTAGTCGTAGTAACGGTCGTTTTGCTGGAAGTGCTGCGGGCGCAGCAACATGCCTTCCTGCCAGACCACTTTATGCATGGCCATGGCTTATTCCTCTTCCTTGCTGGCGTCATCCTGGGCCTTGATGCCGAGGGCATCGAGGCTCAGCACGCTGCTGTTACGCTCCTGCTCCTGCAGCGGAATCACCACGCGCCAGTTGCTTTCCGGCAGGTCGCGGTAGGCCGCCAGCACGCCGACATAGCGGCTGCCCGGCTGTACCGACAGCTTCATTTCGCGCTGCTCGCCCGGGCGCAGCTCCAGCTCTTCGAGCACCACCATGTCCGGTGACAGGGCTTCTTTCGGGCGCTGGTAGAGCGAGAAGAAATCGGCGGTTTCAAAGGCCACCGGGTGCTTCAGTTCGATCAGGCGCAGCACGATCGGCGAAGGGCGGCCATTGAGGTCCGGGTTGAGCTCGTCGCTGCCGTTGAGGGTCAGGTCGAGCTTGGTCATAT
Source organism: Pseudomonas sp. XK-1 (assembly GCF_038069885.1). Lineage (NCBI taxonomy): Bacteria > Pseudomonadati > Pseudomonadota > Gammaproteobacteria > Pseudomonadales > Pseudomonadaceae > Pseudomonas > Pseudomonas sp. XK-1. Next base: position 38,973 of record NZ_JBBPES010000001.1, read on the forward strand.
CCGAATAGGGCGAAAGCGCCGAGCAGCCGCTCAGGCTGAGCAGGGCGGCCAACAGGGCCAGGCAGGTGAAACGGTGCATGGAGATCATCCTTGAACGTCGTTGTTGAGGGTGGCGATCAGGCGAACCTGTTCTTCATAGGTGTGGGCGAAGTCGCGGGCGAACAGGCGGTCGCTCCAGTCGTCGTTCTGCTCCAGCGCGCTGTGCAGACGGCGGTAAGCGCGCCAGCGGCTGCCGGCGGTGGCGATCAGCGGCTTGCGGCCTTCGCGCTCGAAACGCAGGCTCAGCTGCTCCGGCGACAGTTGCTCGAACATGCCCTTGAGCGCCGCGCGGCTGGCGGCGAGCAGCGCCACTTGGTGCGCCTGCAAGTCACGGAAGCTGCGGCTGATGGTCTGTTCGGCGGACAGCGCGCCGGGCTTGCCGCCACGCAGCAGGGCGGTCAGCGCTTCGCTGTTGTCGGCGCTGTGCTTGAGCGGGTTGTTGCCGGCGCTCTGCACCGTGGTCAGGGCCAGGCGTAGCTCGTTCTTCAGCTCGCTGCGGGTACGCAAGGCCTGCTGCAGGCTGCCGACGCTCTGCTTGAGCAGCTTGGCGCTGTGCAGGGCCAGGGCTTCGCGGGCCTCGTCGTCGAGGTCATCCAGCTTGACTCCGAGGGCCTCGCCGAATTTTTCCCAGAAGGTGGGCGGCAGGCGTGCTGGCGCAGGCACCGGTTTGGGCTGCGGCTCGGGCGTCGGCATCACCAGTTCGGGCACCAGCAGGTTTTCTTCATCGATCTGCGCATAGTCGCGTTGCTGCGCCTGGACGTTATGCGGGTGCAGAATCGCGGTCAGATCATCGACCTGGGCGTACACACGCTCCTGCTGATCGAGGGCGGTCAGCGGGTCGAGGTCGAGAAAGGCGTCATCCGGGATGATGCTGCCGGCCGGCTGCGCACGGCCGATATCGCCAGCAAACAGCGCCGGGTCCTGAATCAGCCGCGCACGAATCTCGAAGTCGCCGAAGCAATACACGCTGCCGTGCTCGATACGCTGCGCCTGGCCCTTGCGCAGGCTGGCACCGCTGTCTTTGAGCTGAATGCCATTGCTGCTGGTGTCGGTGAGAAAGAACGAGCCATCGCGGTAGCTCACCTCGGCATGCCGGCTGGACAGCACACGCTTGCGATCCGGAATCACCCAGTCGCACTCCTCCGCCCGGCCAATAATGCCGCCGGCTTGCTTGAAGGTTTTGGTGGTCAATAGACCTGGCACGAACTGCTGTGCACTGACCACATCGAAGACCAGTTCCATGGTGTTTAACTCCTTGCGGTCAGTTGCCGCGGGTTTGAGCTTGCGGGTCGCCCAGCGGGCGGTATTCGTCGTCACTGAACTTGTAATTGCCGCTGCAGGCGGAGAGGGACAGGGCCAGGGCGAGCAGTGCGGTTGGGTAGAGGCGTTTCAGCATTGGGTGCTCCTTGTATTCAGTGGGCAGAGGGTGAGCAGTGGCTGAGCAATCAATTCAGAGCGCCGTGTGCAGTGGCAGCAGATCGCGGTCTGCAAGGCTGACTTCGATGGCGTTGGCCGCCTGGATATGTGCTGGGTTGCGTACGTCAAAGACCGCATCGCAAACGCTGGCGATCAGTGTTCCAAGCTGTGTCTCTGCGCGAGAGACTGGGAAGAGGCCTGCGCTAGCGGGGAGTGCGTCTTCTGCAATGATTTGCGGTAAGTACAGAATCCAGCCGGCCCCCAGGCGATCCCTGAAGACCTGATGCAAGGCGAAATAGCGGGTAGGCCCAATAGAGGCCATGGTCACAGGCCAAGGCCATGTGCTGATCAGTCCACGCAGTAGTTCAATCAGTGGCTCAAGTTGGTCAAGGCTAGGCAATGATTTGGTTTGCAATGTCAGGGTGCAAGGTGAGCCGGGCATGGTCGACAGGGTCAGGTCGAATGCAGCAGCGCCCTCTTTCTCCAGCCCATTCCAGACTCCCAGGCTGCGCCAATTGCCTACCAAGGCATTGGGCGAGTCTTTTTCGGCCTGTAAGGCGGCGTCTACAAGTGCATGCGTGGCACCGCTTGGCTCGAACGCTTGCAGGGCTATGGATGCCTGTGGCGTATCCGCTGGCGGATGCCATTGATACTCTGGCAATCCATAACGTTTCAGCAGTTGCGCCACCTGCCAAAGGGCATCGGCATGCTCCTGGGCAGTGGGCAGTGAGGTGGTCAGGCGAAAAGCCAGCGATAAATTGATACTGCTCATGGCTGCAAGAAGGTCCGAATGATGGGGGCGGAAACCCGGAAGCGGCTGCTGAAGTGCAAATAACTGAGCTCCTGCATGAAATACCAATGCAGGCTGCTGGGCGGATTGGCCTGTACCACGGCGCTTTGCGCCGCAGCCTGCTGTAAGACTTTGGCCTCGCCGCTGATCTTGAAGAAGAATTTTGGCTGACCATCTTCTGGATCGAAGAATTGGTCATATTTGGCTTTGGCTTCTTGTAGCAGGCACTGAGAAGCCTGGAATCCGTCAAAATCCAACGATGCGAAATTCCATTCGGTAAACGGCGCAAAACCTGTAACTCGCGCTTGGTATTGGCGGGATATGTCAGACATGTTCCATTGGCGCGTAACCAACGAACCGCAATCAGGGGGGCACTCTTTGCATGCCTGACGGGTTGAGGTCTGGCTGGTCGTGGTAGCTACCGATGTGCTTCGCGACTGCGCGGCCGCATCGCTGCGGCGTTTTACTTCTTCATTAACCACCACTCCGCCGCCCGCAGCGGCACCTGCGGTGGCGGCACCCTGAGCGGTTCTGTTGGCAGCAGCGCGGGCAGCTGCACGTGTAGCGCCTTGAACGAGGACGCGTCCTGCGGCACCTAGCAATGGCGGCGCGAGTAATACCAGTGGGCCAGGCATTTAGTGTGCTCCTGAGGCGAGTTGCGCCTGCATGGTGGCTAACAGATCGTTCAGTCGTTGCTCTACGGGTTGTCCGGGCTTACGCAGCCAGGTGTCAACCTGAGGGTCCAGGTAGAAGTCCGGTGCTATGGCTTCGGTATAGAGAAACTGGATCAGTGCGGCCTGATCGCCGAGCCCCAGTTCGCCCGCATGGTCGTTTGCGGCCTGTAAACGGGACAGCAAAGGCTCGTCTTTGAGCGAGGGAATGTCCTGAACAATGGCGTCGCGCACCTGAACCAGAAAGTCATTAGCTTCCAGCTGCTCCAGATGCCGTAATTGTTCTTCACGCAGCCTAAGCATGTTCACCTCCATGGCGCTTAAGTTGCCCATCTTCCAACCAGAACCAGGTGTGGGCGGCGTTGAAAAAACTATGACGCTGCTCCTCGTCCAGCACCTGCTGCAGTTTGCTGAGTACGCGAGGGTCATAGAACCGCAGTAGGGCGCGCTGGCCGTCGGGGAGCTCGGTGTCGAGGCGCGCCTGTAACAGTTGGGCAAGGGTGTTTAATGGTTTTTCAGTGAGCAACCAGATGACGGCCGGCCGTTGCTGACTAAGGTCTTCGAAAACACCAAGCCAGCCGCGATCCTGCTCCAGATCAAACAGCCAGGGACCTGCATCTGCCAGGGCCTCTCCATCGGTATCGCGCAACAGAGGCATATTCAGGCCACGCTGGCTATGCAGCGGAAAACCGCGGTGTTGCTGGTATTGCAGACCATCGACCAGCGCGTAAAGACGCAGTTCTGGATTTATGATTTTGAGCTCATCGCAATGGCTCATCAGAGGAAACATCATGTTCATCCTCGAATCACCAGCGAAGCGCCTGACTTGGCGGCCTTGACCAGGCAGCTGAGGCAGATTCCCGATTCAAACGGCGGGTTGACCAACGCCTGCTGTAACTTGGTTCCCGCCTTATCCGCATCCGCTGCGCCCGGAATAGTGGGCGGCAGAATCGCGATGCCCGAACCCTTACCCGGTGCACCACCTGAATTGATCTTGATGGTCGCGCCGCTCAGGGTGATGCCGCCGGGGTCGAGTTTGAGGAAGCTGCCGCCGCCGCTGGCGGTGAGTTCCATGCCGGCGTCGATGACCACTTTGCTGCCGGCGTAGTAGTGGATTTCCTTACCGGCTTCGACGAATTGGCCGGTGCCGATTTTCACGTGCTGGGTCGTACCGACCGTGAGGTGGTCGTTGCTGCGCGCTTCCACTTTGCGGTCGGCGTGGGTGGTGCGGTGTTCTTCGGCTTGAAACTCGCTGTAGCTGTTGGCTTCGACCGTATCGTGGCGCTGGTTGCCGATGCGGATTTTCTGGTCGTGCTCGATGTTTTCGTCCCAGTCGCGCTCGGCGTGCAGGTAGATCTGCTCCTCGCCTTTCTTGTCTTCGATGCGCAGTTCGTTGTAACCGCCGCCACCGGGGCTGCTCAGGGTCTTGAATACCGAGCGGGTCTTGTTGGCCGGCAGCGTGTAGGGCACCACATGTTCCTTGTGGTACAGGCAGCCGGTGACCAAAGGCTGATCGGGATCGCCTTCGAGGAAGGTCACCAGCACTTCCATGCCGACCCGCGGGATGGCGATGCCGCCGTAGCGGTCGCCGGCCCAGCTGGAGGCGACGCGCAGCCAGCAGCTGGTCTTGTCGTCGGCCTGGCCGTGGCGGTCCCAGTGGAACTGCACCTTGACCCGGCCGTACTGGTCGCAGTGGATTTCTTCGCCCTGCGGACCGGTGACCACGGCGGTCTGGCTGCCGAGCACCTTGGGTTTCGGGTGGTTGAGCGGTGGACGGTACAGCACGTCCCAGGGCGTGGCGCTGAAGCGGTTGCGGTAGCCCTGCTGGAAGCCGTCGCCGGTCTGGGTGTGGCTGGTGACGGACTCTTCCAGCACCTGGGGTTGCTTACCCTGATGGAAGATTTCGTTCAGCAGCCAGAGCTGGTTCCACTCCTCGCGCGGGTGCCCGCTAAGATCGAGGAAGTGGCCGCTGACCAGCAGCGGTTGGTCGCTTTCACCAGTGGCCAGTTCGTAGTCGCTGCGGTGGCGTTCCAGGTTGCGCTTGCTCAGGTGTTTGCCGCGCTGGCGCTCGACGAAGCGGCCGGGGTAGTCGTAATCCTCGAGGTCGGGGGCGAACTCGCTGTTGAACGCCGCCTCCATCAGCAGCTTGGGTTTTTCGAAGTCGTAATCGCGGCGGGTGACGCGGTTGGTGCGGGTTTCCAGACGCAGGGCGAAGCGTTTGACCACCGGGTCCGTGGCGACCAGGCCGCTGTCCTGCTGGTAGGCGGTGGTCGGCAGTTTCGGGAACAGGGTCTGATCGTCGCCGAACACCAGGACATGGCCGTCCGTGCTGTGCTGGAAGTGATAGTGAATGCCTTCTTCCTCGCACAGGCGCTGGATAAAGTGCAGGTCGGATTCGTCGTACTGCACACAGTATTCGCGCTCGGGATAGACGCTCGGGCCGAACTGGAAGGCGTAGGCGTTGCTCTGGATGCCGTGTTCTTCGAGCACCTGGCTGATGATCTTCTCCACCGTCAGGTGCTGGAAGATGCGCTGATTCACCCGGTGCGCCAGATAGGCCAGCTGTGGGCGCAGGGTCACGTGGTAACGGGTCAGGCGCGGCCCGGAGTCGCCCTGGGCGACGCGGTAGATCAAACCATGAATGCCGCTGCCGCCGGGGGCGAAGGCGAGAAAGGCCGGCTGGTGCAGCAGGCTTTCCAGGTCGAGATCCGGACGCTCGCTGATCAGTTCCAGCTCGAAGGCGAACGGCTGGCTGATCGCCTCGCGGCCGCTGAATTCGAGGACCTGCAGGTCGTGGCTGAGGCCTTCGATGCTCAGGCTGAAATGGGTCTGGTTGGCTGCGTTGAACATGCTCTTCTCCTTAAGCCTTACACGTCAGCCGGGCTGATATTCAGCCGCTGCATGCGGTACAGCAGGGTGCGCCGGGGCAGGCCCAGTTCGCAGGCGGCGCTGGTCTGGTTGCCGCGGTTCTTGCGCAGGCAGTCGAGCAGCAGGCTGCGCTCGACCCGTTCCATGCGTTCGCGCAGGTTCATGCCGTTGTCGTCGGGGTTGCTGTCCTGGCGCAGGTTGAAATGCTCGGGCAGCAGTTCGCCGCCTTCGCACAGCAGCACCGCGCGCTCCACCAGGCCTTTGAGTTCGCGCACATTGCCGGGGAAGGCATAGCCGGCCAGATGATCGAGGGTGCGATCGGCCCAGCGGCAAGGATCACGCTGCAGGAAGGCGCTGGCCTTGTCGGCAAAATGCCGGGCCAGGGTGAGGATGTCCTGCTCGCGCTCGCGCAGGGGCGGCAGCTCGATGGGGAACTGGGCCAGGCGGTAGAACAGGTCTTCGCGAAAGCGCCCTTCCTCCACCAGGTTGCGCAGGTGGTGGTGGGTGGCGGCGACGATGCGCACATCGACCTTGTGGGTGGCGGTCGAGCCCAGCGGGCGTACTTCGCCTTCCTGCAATACGCGCAGCAGTTTGGCCTGCAGGCTCAGCGGCATGTCGCCGATTTCGTCGAGGAACAGGGTGCCGCCATTGGCCGCGTCGAACAGGCCCTGGTGGTCGCGGTCGGCACCGCTAAAGGCTCCCTTGCGGTAGCCGAACAGCTCGCTCTCCAGCAGGTTTTCCGGCAGCGAGGCGCAGTTCTGCACCACGAAGGCCTTGCTCCGGCGCAGGCCGCAATCGTGGATGGCGCGGGCCACCAGCTCCTTGCCGGTGCCGGTTTCGCCCGCCAGCAATACGCTGACCGGGTTGTGCAGCACCTTGCCGATCATCTGATACAGCGCGCGCATCGGTGCGCTGTCGCCGATCAGCCCGTAGCCGCTGGCGCAGGGCGCGCTGGAGTAGAGCGTAGGCTGCTCGCTGCGTGGCGTGCGCAGACGCTGCAGCAGATGCAGCTGGGCGATCACGAAGCTGCCAAGGTGGCCGAGCGAGCCGGCGAAACCGAGCAGGTCGCGCGGCGGCTGGCTGGCGAGCAGGAGCAGGCCGTTGACCCGCTTCTGCTCATCCAGCAGCGGCAGGCACAGCAGGCTGCGCCAGGGCTCGCCGGCTTCGGGCAGGAAACCAATCTGGTGCAGGCTGCCGTCCAGTTCGTCGAGGCTCAGCACCTGGTTCTGGCACAGGCAATATTGCAGCAGCTGCTCGCCATCATAGTCGCTGGACAGGCTGGCCCCGGCGCGCGGTTGCAGCAGGCCGTCCTGCCATTCGGCGCTGAGGGTCAGGCGGGTGTGGGTATCGTCCAACAGGTACAGCTGGCTCAGGCCGCAGCCAGAAAGCTGCGCGGCGGCTTCGACCAGGCCGCCGAGCAGGGCCTCGCCACTGGCGGTGCGCGCCAGGCCGGCGAAGCGCTCAAGCAGCGCCTCGGCATAGTGCAGCGGTTGCGGCACCTGATGGAACATCGGCGGCACCTTAAGCGAACTCACAGACCACCGTTCCTTCGCCGTCCAGGGTGGCGTGCACGCGTTGCAGGCTTTCGCCGCTGGCCATGGCATCGAGCAGGCGGTCGACCACCAGCGGCTGCAGGTGCTGGTCGATCAGGTGATCGATCAGGCGTGCGCCGCTGTCGCCGTGGCTGCAGCGTTCGGCGAGGTTTGCCAGCAGCGCGGGGCAGTGGCTGAACTGCAGCTGACGGCGGGCCAGGCGCTCGGCGAAACGCGCGAGCTTGAGACCGACCAGCTCGTTGAGCACGTCGCCGTCGATCGGGTAGTAGGGCACCACGCGCATGCGCCCGAGCAGCGCCGGCTTGAAGTGCTGCGACAGGGTCGGGCGGATTGCCTGTTCCAGATCGTCCGCCGCCGGCCGCTGGCCGCCCTGGCAGAGGCTGGCGATGCGCTCGCTGGCGAGGTTGCTGGTCATCAGGATCAGCGTGTTGCGGAAGTTGATCTCGCGCCCTTCGCCGTCGTTGGCCACGCCTTTGTCGAAGATCTGATAGAAGACGTTCATCACGTCCGGGTCGGCCTTTTCCACTTCATCGAGCAGGATTACCGAGTAGGGTTTCTGCCGCACCGCCTCGGTGAGCATGCCGCCTTCGCCGTAACCGACGTAGCCGGGCGGCGCGCCGATCAAACGGGAGACCGTGTGCTTCTCTTGGAACTCGGACATGTTGATGGTGGTGAGGAAGCGTTCGCCGCCGTACAGCAGGTCGGCCAGGGCCAGGGCGGTTTCGGTCTTGCCGACGCCGCTGGGGCCGACCAGCAGGAATACCCCGACCGGTGCATCGGCGCGGTTGAGGCCGGCGGCGGTGGCGCGCATCGAGCGGTCCAGGGCCTCGATGGCCTGTTCCTGGCCCCGCAGGCGCTGGCGCAGGTCGCTGGCAAAACTCAGCACCTTGCTGTTGTGCTCGCGAGCCAGTTGACTCAGCGGCACGCCGGTCCAGTGGCTGATTACTTCGGCGACCAGGCGCGGGCAGACTTCGAAGCTGACCAGGCGCTCATTGGCCTGGGCGCTGGCCAGTTCGACCTGCACTTCGCGCAGCTCGGCTTCCAGCTGGTGCAGCTCGGTCGCTTGCTCGGTGTTCTCTTCGACGCTCGCCGCACGCGCGCTGGCGCACTGCTTGCGCAGCTCGAGCAGGCGGGTAGCCAGATCGCGCTGAATGGCCCAGCGGGTTTCGATCTGCTCCAGCTCGGCGCGGGCTTCGCTCAGGCGCTGTTCGAGCTGATCGAGGGCGTCGCTATCGATATTCAGGCCGGCTTCCATATCCCGGCCCATGGCCTCGCCCTGGCGCTCGCCTTCGGCGATTTCGCCACGCAGACGTTCCAGGGCTTCCGGCGCGGCGGCCAGGCTGATGCGCACCCGGGCACAGGCGGTATCCAGCACATCGACGGCCTTGTCGGGCAGTTGGCGGCCGGCCAGGTAGCGCGCGGACAGCTCGGCGGCGGCGACCACGGCGTCATCGCGCAGGTAGATGCCATGGCTTTTCTCGTACACCGGGGCGAGGCCGCGGAGGATGGTCACCGCTTCGTCGACCGTGGGTTCGAGCAACTGCACCGGCTGGAAACGGCGGGCCAGGGCGGGGTCTTTCTCGAAGTACTTCTTGTATTCGCTCCAGGTGGTGGCGGCGATGGTGCGCAGCTCGCCTCTAGCCAGTGCCGGCTTGAGCAGGTTGGCCGCGTCGCCGCCACCGGCCTGGCCGCCAGCGCCGATCAGGGTGTGGGCCTCGTCGATAAACAGGATGATCGGTTTGGGCGAGCCTTTGACTTCATCGATCACGCCCTGCAGCCGGCGTTCGAATTCGCCTTTGACGCTGGCACCGGCTTGCAGCAGGCCGAGGTCGAGGCACAGCAGTTCGACGCCCTTGAGCGCGTCCGGCACTTCGCCGGCGGCGATGCGCAGGGCCAGGCCTTCGACGATGGCGGTTTTGCCGACACCGGCCTCGCCAACCACGATCGGGTTGCTTTTACGCCGACGGGCGAGGATGTCGATCATCTGGCGGATCGCCGCGTCGCGGCACAGCACCGGGTCGAGTTTGCCGTCGCGGGCTTGCTGGGTGAAGTTGTGGGTAAAGCGCTTGAGGTTGGATTCGCCACCCGCCGCGGCTTTGCCGGCGGCTTCCTGCGGCTGCTGGGCCATGGCGAAGTCGCGCAGGCGTTCCGGGTTGAGTTTGGCCAGCAGCGCCTGGTAGTGGCTGCCGGCATAACGCATCGGGTTGCGCAGCAGGGCGAGGATCAGCGCAGCCTGGTCGACCTGGTTCTGGCCGAGTTCCAGGTTGGCCACCAGCAGGGCGTCCTGCAGCCATTGCACCAGCTCGGTGGAGAACACCGGGTTGCGTGACTCATTGTGCTCGCCGCGCGGTTGCAGTGCGCGGGCCAGCTCGCTGGCGTCGACTTCGGCGTCCTGCAGGGCGCGGCCGAGCAGGCCGTCCGGGCGCTCGAGCAGGCCGAGCAGCAGGTCTTCGACCAGAATCTTGCTGCCGCCACGCACCACGCAGCGCTCGGCCGCGAGTTCCAGATCGTTCTTGGTGGCGGCGTCGAGGGCCTGTACCAGCTGTTGCAGATCGACGTTGATCATTTCATCAGTCCTTAATGAGTTTTGCTGCCGAGGGTGACCACGCCGTCGGCGTTATCGCGGCCCAGCCAGGTGGTCCAGCCCAGCAGGCAGGGGTTGTCCGCGCCGAGGCGCAATTCGCGTATTTCGTCCTGGCGCAGTTCCAGGCGGATGTCGTAGTCCAGTGGGTCGCGCAGGGTGAAGCGCACCAGTGCGCAGAGCGGCTGGTAGCCGCTGCCGATCGGCAGGAATTCGTGGAAGCGCTGCCAGCCGAGCTGGCGCACATGGATGCGGAATTTGCCGCCGCGGTCACGCACGAACTCGCCGAGCACCAGGCTTTCGCCCAGCTGGCTGTTGGCCAGGCCGAGGCGATTGCGTTGCTCGCCGAGAATCTCCACCTGGCGTTCCAGGCATTGTTCGATATGCAGCGCGGCGTGCTTGAAGTAGTAACGCAGCACCGACTCGATCAGTGCTGCCGAGTGGGCGCGCAGGCTGAGCAGGCCGAGGTAGGGCAGCAGGCGTTTCCAGTTCAGCTCCGAGGCGGCGCGGATCTGCGCGCCGCCGAGGCCGATCAGGGCGAACAGCTGCTCGGAAAAGGGGTCCGCTGCGCCGCTCTGGAAGCGTGCGTGGTAGCGATACTTCTGCCAGGTGGGCAGCAGCAGGCGCTGCAGGCGATTGTTGAACAGGTCGAGAAAGGCTCGGGTCGGATTGCCGTCCTCGCTGTCGCCCAGGGCCTGCTCGCCATAGAAGGCCGGCAACGGCGAGCCGGCCCCGAACAGGCTGACCAGGTTGATGCGCAGGCGTGCGCGTAGCTCGCCGTGCTCTTCGAAGAACTGCACGCGATCGATATCACTGCCGGGAAAACCCATGCTCGGGTTGGCCTGCAGTTCCAGGTGCTGATACAGCGCCTCCTCGTCCAGCTCCGGGTGGGCGGCCTGCAAGCGTTCCAGCACCAGCTGCACGCCCTGGAACAGGCTGTACTCGCGGATGCCACGGCTGAGGCGGCTCAGCCCCGGCTCGGTCGCGGCGCTAGGTTGTTCAGGCGGCGTTGCCGTGGGGATCGCAGTGCTCATTTACACCTCGTAAAGTCGGGTGCGACTCCAAGCCTGTCTGCGTCCGCCGGTGCCATGCCGGCTACCCGCTCGCCTATCTCTGTGCGCAGTTTCATAGCAGGGGCTGCTGCCCCATGCGTGGCGTCCATTGGTACAGCTCTCCCTGGGTGCTCTGCACGCGCAGCTCGTGGTACGAATTCAAGCTGGCGTACAGGGCGAAAAACTCATTGAGCACGGTGGCGAACAGGAACAGATCGCCCTCACCGACATAGCCCTCGGGGTTGATCGTCAGTTGGGTGCGCACCCCGCGCACCGGCAGGCCGCGGTGCAGGCGGTCGACGTGTTGGTGGCTGATGCTTTTCAGGCCGTCGAGCAGGCGTTTGCTGACCTTCTCCGCGTGCTGGTCGTAATAGCGCGGCAGGTCGTAGGTTTCGAGGATCACCTTGAGCGCCTCGACGTTGGCCAGCGACAGGTAGTTCAGCGACATGTTGCTGATCAGCTTCCAGAGGAAATCGCGGTGCAGCGGTGGCGCATAGCTGGGCGTCACCGCGCTGATATTGCGGAAGCTGAGGAACTCCGGAGTGTCCTCGCAGGGCAGGCAGATATCACCCAGGCCGAGCTGACGCGGCAGGTTCTGGTTGGTGCAGGTCAGCTCGATCGACAGGGTTTCGTGCTGGTCGAGGTTGCGCAGACCGAAACTCAGGTAGGTCTCCAGGCCATCGCCGAGCATCGACGGCTGCTGGCGCACGCTGTAATGCGGGCGGGCGTGGGGCACATCGAAGCTGGCGTCGTGCTCGAAGGACTCGAACGGTACGTACTCCTCATAACCCTTGCCGCCGGGCTTCCAGCCGGTCACCCGGTCCACCGAGAACACCCCGCAATGCTCGGAGTCGAGCTCCGAGGGCAGCAGCAGGTACTGATCCTGCTTGCCGTCGAGGCGGATCGGGATGGCGTCGTGGGCGAACAGATTGACCACCGGCGTGCAGTACAGGCGCACGTTATCCAGGGTCGGACGGATGCGCTGCACCCCGGCCTTGTGGATATCGAAGCGCAACTCGATGCCGCGGGCCTGCTTGAGCAGATCCGCCGGCAGACGCTTGAGCGCATCCAGGCCGAGCAGGTCGACGAACAGGAACTTGTCCTGGAAGGCGAAATATTCCTGCAGGTAGCGATAGCCACGGAAGGTGTTGAGCGGGTAGGGGATCAGCGCCTGGTCTTCGTCGAAACCCACCGGCTGCACATTGCTGGCGGGTAGCTGCAGGGTGGCGACGGGCTGTTCGAACGCATCGACCAGGGGCTTGCCTGCGCCATCCAGCAGTACCAGCCGGATACCGCCGAGGTGGCGCAGCAGGCCAAGGTAGAGCAACTGGCTGATATAGCGCTCGCCGGCCAGGTGCAGGCGCAACTGCTTGAGGTCGAGATCGCCCAGGTGGCCATCGGCGCTCATCGCCAGACGCAAGCTGAGCAGCGCACCGTCACCCTTGACCGAGTAATCCAGGCCATTGAGCGCCAGCGGCAGCACCTCGGTGGCGAAGGCCGTGCGGAAGCGACAGGTCACGCCCTGGATCGGCTTGGACTCCACCGGCGTATGGCGCGGCACCGGCAAGGCTGGCCCCGGACGCTTGAGCGGGTCGAACTGCAACATGCTGAACGCCGGCAGCGGGCGCATATAGTTCGGCCACAGCAGGTGCATCAGCGAATGGGTCAGCTCCGGCAGCTCGTCATCGAGCTTCTGCCGCAGGCGCCCGGTGAGAAAGGCGAAACCCTCCAGCAGCCGCTCGACATCCGGGTCGCGCCCGCTCTGCCCAAGAAACGGTGCCAACGCCGGGCTGCGCTCGGCAAAGCGCTTGCCGAGCTGGCGCAGGGCGGTGAGTTCGCTCTGGTAGTAGTGGTTAAAAGACATCTCAGCGGTTCATCCTTGTGGGTGCATCGGGTCAACCGCCAATCAGTACGGTGCCGGAGCCCGCCACCACCACATTGCCATGGCTACCCACGGTGCCAACGGTGGTCGCCGGCTTGCCGTTGATCAGCACTGTCGGGATTACCGCGCTGGCCAGGGCACCGCCGCAGGCCGAGGCGTCGCCCTGGCGGGCGGCGGGCAGGTTGTCGAACAGTACGTTGGGCGAGCCGGCGGCGATCGGGTTGGTGCCATGGCCGGGAATCGGGCAGGCAGTGGGATCGCTGAGGCGGGCGGCGGGTTTACCGGACATGGGGCTCTCCTTAATTGACCTTGACCTGTCCGCTGCCGTCCAGGCGCGCGGAGAAACTGACTTGGCGTTTGCAGCCTTCGACCTGCAGCAGGCCTTCGATGGCAAAGGCCAGGCTCAGCGGGTCGTTGTCGCGGGGCAGGGAAATCACCCGCACATCGCGCAAACGCGGTTCGTACGCTTCGATAAAGCGTTCGATGGCGATACGCGCCTGCTGCAGCGAATCGTGCAGCGACAGGCGCATATCGTTGAGATCGGGCAACCCGTAGTCGGGCAGCGTTTGCACGCTGCCCGCCCGGGTGCTGAGCATTTTCGCCAGGTGGGTCGCCACCGATGCCATGACGGCGACCTCGCGGCTCCAGCCGGCGCGTTGGCTGGCTTCACCGCCGAGGCGTTCGAACAGGCTTCCGTACCCGGCCATAAGGATGCTTACTCCTTGTCCAGCTTGCCGACGAGCGACAGGGTGAAATCGGCACCCATGTACTTGAAGTGCGGACGCACGTTGAGGCTGACGCGGTACCAGCCCGGCTCACCATCAACATCACTGACGATCACCTGAGCGGCGCGCAGCGGACGACGGCTGCGGACTTCGGAGCTCGGGTTTTCCTGGTCGGCGACGAACTGGCGGATCCACTTGTTGAGTTCCAGTTCCAGGTCGGTGCGCTCTTTCCACGCGCCGATCTGCTCGCGCTGCAGCACTTTCAGGTAGTGGGCCAGACGGTTGATGATGAACATGTAGGGCAGCTGGGTGCCGAGCTTGTAGTTCAGTTCAGCGGTCTTGCCTTCTTCGCTGATGCCGAAGAACTTCGGCTTCTGCGCCGAGTTGGCGGAGAAGAACGCGGCGTTGTCGCTGCCTTTGCGCATGGTCAGGGCGATAAAGCCTTCTTCGGCCAGCTCGTATTCACGGCGGTCGGAGACCAGCACTTCGGTGGGGATCTTGGTTTCGATTTCGCCCATGCTTTCGAAGTGGTGCAGCGGCAGGTCTTCCACCGCGCCACCGCTCTGCGGGCCGATGATGTTCGGGCACCAGCGGAACTTGGCGAAGCTGTCGGTCAGACGGCTGGCGAAGGTGTAGGCGGTGTTGCCCCACAGGTAGTGCTCGTGGCTGTTGGCGACGTTCTCTTTGTAGACGAAGGTCTTCACCGGGTTGTCTTCCGGGTCGTAGGGGTTGCGCAGGAGGAAGCGCGGTACGGTCAGGCCGACGTAGCGGGCGTCTTCCTGCTCGCGGAAGCTCTGCCATTTGGCGAACTGCGGGCCTTCGAAGTGATCCTTCAGATCCTTCAGGTCCGGCAGGCCGGTGAAGCTTTCCAGGCCGAAGAATTTCGGCCCGGCAGCGGCGATAAACGGCGCGTGGGACATGCTCGCGACCGAGGCCACGTATTGCATGGTCTTGATGTCCGGAGCGCTCGGGTCGAAGAAGTAGTTGGCGATCAGCGCGCCGACCGGCTGGCCACCGAACTGGCCGTACTCGGCGGTGTAGATGTGCTTGTACAGGCCGGACTGGGTGATTTCCGGGCTGTCTTCGAAGTCATCGAGCAGGTCCTGCTTGGAGGCGTTGATGATCTCCAGCTTGATGTTTTCGCGGAAGTTGGTGCGATCCACCAGCAGCTTGAGGCCGCGCCAGGAGGATTCCAGCGCCTGGAACTCGGCGTTGTGGAGGATTTCGTCCATCTGCCGGCTGAGCTTGGCGTCGATCTCCGCGATCATGCGGTCGACCATGGCCTTTTTTACCGGCTCATTTTCGTTCTGCGGCTTCAGCAACTCTTCGATAAAGGCCGACACGCCACGCTTGGCGATGTCATAGGCTTCGTCGTCCGGAGTCAGCTTGGTTTCGGCAATGATGCGGTCGAGGATGCCGAGGTCGGCGGCGCTGCGACCGCTTTCTACTGCTGCACTAGTGCTCATGAATTAGCTTCCTTGTTAATTGGGATCAGGAGTCCAGCTTGCCTTGGGCGGCCAGGCCGAGTTCGCCGAGTACGCGGTCACGCGAGTCGTCGTCGGCCAGCACGCTTTCGATTGCCTTGCGGAAGGCCGGGGCGTTGCCCAGTGGGCCTTTCAGGGCAACCAGGGCGTCGCGCAGTTCCATCAGTTTTTTCAGCTCGGGGACCTGGTCGACCAGGTTGGCCGGGTTGAAGTCCTTCATCGAGTTGATCTTCAGCTGTACGGCCAGTTCGTCGCCTTCGGCTTCGTCCTGCAGGCGATTGGGTACGCCGAAGGTCAGGTTGAGTTCCTGTTTGGCCAGGACTTCGTCGAAGCTGTTCTTGTCGATGCTGATCGGCTTGCGGTCTTCGATCTTGCGCTCGTCGGCGCGCTGGGTGAAATCGCCGAGCACCATGAGTTTCAGGGGCAGTTCGATCTCTTCCTGGGCACCGCCGGTGGCGGGTTTGAAGGTGACGTTGATGCGTTCCTTGGGGGCTACCGAGCCTTCTTTGGCCATGGTTGTTCTCCTTTGCGTTGATGGCCCGGGGGCCTTTGGGGCGTGCTCAGGGCAGACGACGAGGCGTCACCTGGCCTGAGCGCGCCTACTCCAGCACCACCTCGAGGTCGAGGTGGCACAACCTGCGGTAGATCTCATCCTTGTGTTCGCGCACCGCATGGTTCTGCGGCAGCAGTTCGCAACAGCTGTGCAGCATGCGCAGTACGTCGAGGGCGAGATCGGGTTCCCAGTCGCCGAGGCCGGTGGCCTGCAGCGTCTGGTCCAGCGATTCGAGTTGGGTCTTGGCCAGTTCGTATTTCTTCGCGCTGTAGCACAGGCGCGCCAGAGTCAGTTGCCAGAAGAAGCGCTCGCGGCCGCCGCGCGCCCTGGCCAGGCCGAGCTTGAGCTGTTGCACGGCGCTTTTTAGGCCGTCCTTGCGCAGCTTCGGCAGCACCTCCTGCAGGGCCAGGTCCCAGGCCGGCTGGCTGTCGCCGTCGTGGGTGACCGGGGCGCTGGCGCTGGACGGGGCCTGGAGATGGGGCATGACATGGGAGCTGAGCCAGGCGCGGGTCTGGGCGTCGGCGAAGGCGCTGCCGTCGTGGAAGCGCAGTTCTTCCAGGCCGCTCATGCGCTGTAGAAACAGCGCCAGTTGAATCTCCACTTCGCGCATCGCCTGTTCGGCATCCAGCTCGTGCAGGCACTGCCAGACCAGATGCTGGCCATCGAGCCAGAACGGCGCGCGGGCGATGCTGGCTTCCAGGTCGACCAGCAGGTCGGCGTACTGGCCGTTCTGGTAGCGCTCCTGGTAGCTGGCCAGCTTGTCCGCCGGCAGGCCGCGCAGGGCGGTTATCTGTTCGGCATTGCGTTCCGGCAGGCTGTCGATCGGCAGCCACAGCAGGGTGCGGGCCAGGCGCAGGGCGCGCAGGTCACTGGCCTTCTGCTTGAGCCAGTAGGCGCAGAGCGGTCGCGCCTGGTCCTGCAGGCTGCGCAGGCTCTTGTGCGCTTCCTTTTCGCTTTCGATGGGAGCGCCAGGGGTGAGCATCTGGCTGGCGGCCTGCTTGACCTGGGCAATCGCCGCGCCGACAGAACCGGGCTCCGGCTGACCCTGGCTGGCGCGCTTGACCAGCTCATCCAGGCGGCGGCACAGCGGCAGCAGCAGTGGTGCATCTTCGCCCAGGTGCTCGGCCAGGCAGGCTTCAAGGGCGCGCAGCTGCTCGGCCAGGCTGCGGAACAGCGCCAGTTGCTCGCCAATCGGCACGTGTTCGGCCAGGGCCTGTTCCAGGCGTGGAATCAGCCAGCTGATGGCGGCGGCGCGGGTGCGGGGTTTGCGTGGGTGCAGCTCGGCCCAATGGTTGAGGCACAGGTAGTGCAGCAGGCTGAAACCGGCCTGCAGACCGGGGAAGGATTCGCGCTGGTAAAGACCCCAGATCAGCCAGGCGGCGACGCGCAGATCCTTGGAGTGGGCGCTGAGCAAGATCTCGCTGTTTTCGCGGACCTTTTGCCAGTCAATCGCCGCTGTTTCGTGCAGGGCGGTGGCTTTGCCCAGCTCGTTTTCGAGAACTTCGTATTCGCTGGAATAACGCACGTCATCGCCGGCAAAGTTCCCTTTATCAATAGGGAGTTTGGCCAGCTCTAAATAATGAGCAGTGAGTTTGTTTGAATAGGTCATTCCATGACTCAATGTGTGTGCGCGTACAACTTTGTGAGTTCCGGCCTAGTACAGGTCGGTGATGTTGAAACAGCGCGAGTGCGCAACTTCTTGCGCACTCGGATGTGCAACAACTTGCGCAGATCCCTCGTGAGGTGGGCATCCTAGCCTCATGGGGCAGGGTGGGCAACCATCCAAAGTGTGAAATGTGTATCAGAGGGCGATATTCGACGATTAATTAATGGGACGATAGTTCCTGGAGATTGTGAGAACTAATGCGCAAGTAAATTAATCATGCATTTCATGTAGGGATAGAGCGATCTGACTGTAAGTAATTGCTTACTGGCAAACTAGTGGCACGTCACAGAAGTTGCCTGGATATTGTTGGTTTATGTGCGCCGGGCGGTGTTTTTATCCGGGTCGATTATGCAACGCGAGGGGCGGGGCGTGCATCGGCGTGTATGGCCAAGCGCCAGTGCAATCCGCGGAGCGCTGGCGGCCATACGACCGCCCCCGGATTGCATCCGGGCTACCGAGGCCAGGGGGGCCTGTCAGCCTGGCAACGGTTCCGCCCACAGGCTCAGGTCGAGTTGGTGCTGGGCACCGGGGGCGAGCACCAGCATGTCGTTGAGCAGATTGCCGTGTTCGACGCAGAGCATGCCGGGCCAGGCCGCGTCGTCGAACTGCGACAGGCGGCGAGCCTTGTCGACCCAGGGGGTCCACAGCACCGCCGAGCCTGAGCCGCTGCTGTGCAGCTGAATCCGCCGTTGCCAGGCCGGGTCGCGAATGCTCAGTTGCGCCGGGGTGTCCAGGTAGATGCGGTCGGTCTCGCCGGCAAAGCCCAGTGCGCCGCTCTGCTGGCTTTGCTGCCAGTCTTTCAGGGTTTCGACATAGCGGCAGCCGTGCAGGCCCTCGACCTCGGCCTGGCGAATATCGCCAACCGCGAAGTAGCTGTGCAGCGCCTGGCTGATGGCCAGGGGCGTGTCGCCCAGGTTGCGGTTGCTCAGGCTCAGGTGCAGGCGCTCGTCCAGGCGGATACTCAGCTTGAGTTCGGCGGCATGGGGCCAGCTCGGCAGCGGTTGTTCAAGGCTGTTGAAGACGAACTCCAGGCTGACACTGTCATCCTGGCTGTCGATGCCCAGCAGTTGCCAGTCGAGGCCGCGCACTAGGCCGTGGGCCGGGGCCAGCGGGCCGCCCTGATACAGCGCCTGCACCGCCTGGGGGTTGCGCCGCAGATCGCCGAACCAGGGCCAGCACAATGGCACGCCGCCGCGCACGCTCTGGCCCTGCTTGAATTCGGCCTGCTCGCTGAGCCAGATCAGCGGCCGTTCGCCATGGCGCTGGTAACTGAGGATCTGTGCGCCCTGTTGCGCCACCAGCAGTTCGGCCGCGGCTGTGCGCACGCGCCAGCATGGCAGTTGGTCTATCTCCACCCGCTCGACCAGCGGGCGTTCGGTTCCGTTCATGACTGCGCTCCTCAATTGCTCTTCTTAATGGAAAGTGTGAACCGCTGTGCCGGCAAAGGCCAGACACAGCAGTTCACTGACTTGGCGCATTGTTGCCCGGTTCCCGCTGGCCTAGGCTGATAGCGACTTGTGGAGGGATTGATGGGCAGATCATGGATAGCCGTACCGCTGCTGCTGGGGTTGGCGGCAGGGCTGTGGTGGTGGAATCGGCCGCAGCCGTTGCCGGTGCGCCTGGTCGAGGTGACGCGCGGGCCGGTGGAGAGTCTGGTGGCCAATACCCGTGCCGGTACGCTCAAGGCCTGCCGGCGCACCCTGCTGTCCTTTAATCAGGGCGGCCGGGTCGAGCAGCGTCTGGTCGAGGAGGGCCAGCGGGTGGCGGCCGGCGAGGTGCTGATGCGCCTGCGCCAGGACGAACTGCAGGCGCGCCTGCGCGAGGTCGAGGAGCGTCTGCTGGGCCTGCGCAACCAGCGCGAGCAGCGCTGCCTGCAGGCCGATCTGGAGCGCCGGGATCACCAGCGCCTGGCGCAGTTGCAGGCGCGCCAGCTGGTGGCCGAGGACCGGGTCGACCAGAGTGCCACCCGCGCGCGCCTGTCGGCCCTGGCCTGTAGCGGGGCCGCGGTGGCGATCCGCGAAGCCGAGGCCAGCCTGGCCTTGCAGCGCGCGTTGCTGGATCAGGCCACCCTGCGCGCACCATTCGCCGGGATCATCGCCGAGATCAACGGCGAGGTCGGCGAGTTCGTCACCCCCTCGCCGCCGGGCATTCCCACGCCGCCGGCGGTGGACCTGATCGACGACAGCTGCCTGTATGTCGAAGCCCCGATCGACGAGGTGGACGCCGCCCGGGTCAAGCCCGGCATGCCGGTGCGGATCAGCCTGGACGCCTTTCGCGGCGAGCATTTCGCCGGTCAGGTCAGCCGTATCGCGCCCTTCGTCCGCGACCTCGAGCGCCAGGCGCGTACCGTCGATGTCGAGGTGCGTTTCGACCCGGTGCCGGCCGAGCTGGCCCTGCTGACCGGCTATAGCGCCGATGTGGAAATCCTTCTGCAGCAGCGCCCCGAGGCCCTGCGTATCGCCACCGAAAGCCTGCTGGAGGGCAGCCGGGTGCTGCGCTACGACCCGGCGGCGGGGGTGCTGCGCGAAGTCCAGCTGCGCCTGGGCCTGGCCAACTGGCGCTGGACCGAGGTGCTTGAAGGCCTCAGCGCAGGCGAGCGAATTCTTGCCAGCCTGGAGCAGGAGGGTCTGGCCGATGGCGTCGCGGTGGTACCCGAGGACGAGGCCGGGCCATGATCCGCCTGAGTGCGGTCAGCCGCTGTTTTGTCCTCGGCGATCAGCAGGTCAAGGGCCTGGACCAGGTCGATCTGCGGGTCAGCCGCGGCGAATACCTGGCGGTGATGGGGCCGTCCGGTTCGGGCAAGTCGACCCTGCTGAATATCCTCGGCCTGCTCGATGCGCCGGACAGCGGTGAGTACTGGCTGAACGATGAAGCCACCGCGAGCCTGGACGAGATCCGCCGGGCCGAACTGCGCAGCCGCCATATCGGTTTCGTGTTCCAGTCCTACCACCTGATCCCGCGCCTGACCGCCTTGGAGAATATCGAACTGCCGATGCTCCTGGCCGGTATCGAGCCGGCCGAGCGCCAGCGCCGCAGCGCGCGCCTGGTGGAGCGGCTGAACCTCGGTGACCGGGTTCGGCATCGCCCGGCGGAGCTGTCCGGCGGCCAGCGTCAGCGCGTCGCCATCGCCCGTGCCATGGTCATGCAGCCGGCGCTGCTGCTGGCCGACGAGCCCACCGGCAACCTCGACAGCCATTCCGGTGCCGAGGTGATCCGGCTGCTCGAAGAGCTCAACGGCGAGGGCCTGACCCTGCTGATCGTCACCCACGACGCGGCCCTCGGTGCCCGGGCCCGGCGCTGCCTGCGCATGTGCGACGGGCGCATCATCGAAGATGTGCAACAGGGGCCGGGCGATGCGCGCGGCTGACGCCCTCGGCCTGATGCTCGGGGCCCTCAGTGGGCACCGCTCGCGCAGCCTGATGCTGCTGCTGGCCATGGCCATCGGCGTGGTCGCGGTCAACCTGCTCACGGGGTTGGCCGAAGGTGCGCGGCAGTTCGTCATCGGCGAATTTTCCATGCTTGGGCGCAACACCCTGATCGTCCTGCCGGGGCGCAAGGAAACCACCGGCGGTATGCCGCCTCTGACCGGCCTGGCCACCCGCGACCTGACCCTGGGCGATGCCGAAGCCATCGGCCGCCTGCCCAGCGTACGCAGGGTCGCGCCGCTGCAGGCCGGGCAGGTCGAGGTCAGCGTCGGCAACCGTTCGCGCGAGGCCTTCACCCTGGGTACCAGCCACGAATTTTTCGCCATTCGTCAGCTCGGCGTCGGTCAGGGGCAGATCCTGCCGGTGTTGCCCCTGGACCAGGCCGAAGCGGTCTGCGTGATTGGCGCGACCCTGCGCCGCGAGCTGTTCGGCAGCGGGCCGGCCCTGGGCCAGTGGCTGCGTGCCGGCGATCGGCGCTTCCGGGTGGTGGGGATTCTCGGTGAGCGCGGCGAATCCTTAGGCATGGATTTCGGCGAGATGCTGATCATCCCGGTGGCCAGCGCCCAGGTGCTGTTCAACCGCGAGGGGCTGTTCCGGGTGTTCGCCGAACTGCGCGGGCCGCACTTTATGGTCAGCGGCAAGCGACAGATTATCGACACCATCAAGGCCCGCCACGAAGGCAAGGACGACGTCACCCTGATCAGCCAGGACAGCATGCTGGAGGCTTTCGACGGCATCCTCGGGGCCCTCGGCCTGGCCCTGGCCGGGATTGCCGCGATCAGCCTGCTGGTGGCCGGCATCCTGATCATGAACGTGACTTGGATCGCGGTGAACCAGCGTACCGCCGAGATCGGTCTGCTCAAGGCGCTGGGCGCGCGGCCGGCGCAGGTGCGCCTGCTGTTCGTTGGCGAGGCGGCGCTGCTGGCCCTGGCCGGCGGCCTGATCGGCCTGGGCCTGAGCGAGGCGCTGCTGTGGCTCGGCCGGCAGCTGTGGGAGATTCCTTTGCAGACGCCGGTTTGGGCGCGGATCGGCTCGCTGCTGCTGGCCAGCCTGGCGGCGCTGCTGTTCGCCTGGCTGCCGGCCAACCAGGCAGCGCGCATGGAACCGCTGGCGGCCCTGCGCCCGTCCGGAGCACGCACATGATGCGCTGGCAGGATGGCCTGCGGCTGACCGCCACGACCCTGGTCAGCCGGCCGTTGCGCAGCCTGCTGACCCTGCTCGGGGTGGCCATCGGTATCGCCGCGGTGGCCTTGCTCACGGCCATGGGCGAAGGCCTGCGCCTGTATGTGCTGGATAACTTCTCCCAGTTCGGCACGCGGATCATCGCCATCCATCCGGGCAAGACTCAGACCGGAGGCCTCGGCGGCATTCTCAGCAGCGTGCGCCCATTGAGCCTGAGCGATGCCGACGCGCTCGGGCGTCTGCCCCATGTCGAGGCGGTGGTGCCGATCATCCAGGGCAGCGGCGATATCCAGTACGGGGTGATGAGCCGTAACAGCGACATCATCGGAGGCGGCCATCAACTGGCCGAGGCCTGGAGTTTTCGCGTCGCCCTCGGCCAGTTTCTGCCGGCTGCCCGTGACGGCCGCTCGCCGCCCTATGTGGTGCTCGGCCACAAGCTGCGCGAGGAGCTGTTCGGCGCGGCCAATCCGCTCGGCGAGCCGGTGCGGGTCGGCGGCATGCGTTTCCGGGTGATCGGGGTGATCGAGGAGAAGGGTCAGCTGCTCGGCTTCGACCTGGACGATATCGCCTATATCCCGGTGGACTGGGCGCAGAGCCTGTTCAACCGCGACGGCCTGATGGAGATCAATGTGATGTTCACCGCCGGCATCGGTTCGCAGCAGCTGAGCGAGCGGATTCGCCAGGTGTTGATCGAGCGCCATGGCGTCGAAGACTTCAGCCTGACCACCCAGGACGACATGCTCGCCAGCCTGGATCGCATCCTCGGCACCCTGACCATCGCCATCGCCGCCCTGGGCGGCATCAGCCTGCTGGTGGGGGCGGTGGGCATTCTCACCATCATGACCACCACGGTTGGCGAGCGTACCGCCGAGATCGGTCTGCTGCGCGCCATCGGGGCCACGCCGCGGCAGGTGCTGGGACTGTTTCTCGCCGAGGCGGCGCTGCTGTCCCTGGCCGGCGGGTTGCTCGGCCTGCTGCTGATGGGGCTGCTGATGGCGTTGCTGTATTTCAGCCTGCCCGGCCTGCCGCTTAGCCTGGCCCCGGGGTTTCTGCTGCTGGCCCTGCTGCTCTCGGCGCTGATCGGCCTGCTCGCCGGCATCGCTCCGGCGCGCCGCGCCGCGCATCTGCATCCGGTGGATGCGCTGCGCAGCGAGTGATCGGTTGCGGCTTTCGGCAACCGGGCGGGGCAGCGACTATAGTCAATCGTGCTGAAAAATTAATCTGGATCGTGCAAGGCGTGGATCGGGCGCAATGGAACTGTGCGCTTTAGGCCGCGCCTGAGGCTGGAATCCCATGCTTGCCGCGGAGCCTGACAAGTCCGTTGATGCGCCCGCCGACCTCGGGCTGGCGCTGGTCAAGGCCGGCCGTTTGTCCACCGCCGACTATAACCGGGTGCTGCGCATGCAGGCCGGGCAGGCCGAAGGGCTGTCCCTGGCGACCCTGCTCAATCGCCTCGGCCTGGTTTCCGAGCAGGACATCGCTCAGCAGTGGTCGCAGTTGCTGGGCTTGCCGCGGGTGGCTGCGACCGACTTCCCGGAAACCCCGCTGCTGGCCGATCGCCTGTCCTACCGCTTCCTCAAGGAATGCCGGGCCCTGCCGCTGGATATCAGCGACGGCGCGCTGCGGGTGGCCATGGCCGACCCCGAGGACCGCTTCGTGCGCGAAGCGCTGAGCCTGGCGGCCGGTTATCGGATCGTCCCGCAAGTGGCCCTCGGCTCGGAAATCGACGCCGCCATCGAGCGCATGCATGGCCAGGGCCAGAGCCAGATGGGCGACATCCTCTCGCGGGTCGAAGCCAGCGCAGAGGATGAGGTGGAGGACGTCGAGCAGCTGCGCGACCGCGCCAGCGAGGCCCCGGTGATCCGCCTGGTCAACCTGATCATTCAGCGGGCGGTGGAGCTGCGCGCCTCGGACATCCATGTCGAGCCGTTCGAGAGTCGGCTCAAGGTGCGTTACCGGGTCGACGGCGTGCTGCAGGAAACCGAGGCTCCGCCGGTGCAGCTGTCGCCGGCGGTGATCTCGCGGATCAAGCTGATGGCGCGGCTGAACATCGCCGAACGGCGTCTGCCGCAGGACGGCCGGATCGAGATGCGCGTGCAGGGCAACGACCTCGACATCCGCGTCTCCACGGTGCCGACCATGCACGGCGAGAGCGTGGTGCTGCGCCTGCTCAACCGCGAGAGCGTGGTGCTCGACTTCGCCGCCCTGGGCTTCAGCGCCCAGCCGCTGCAGCGTCTGCAGAGCGTGCTGAAGATTCCCCACGGCGTGCTGCTGGTTACCGGCCCCACCGGCAGCGGCAAGACCACCACCCTGTACACCGCGCTGAACACCCTGAACACCAGCGAGAGCAAGCTGATCACCGTGGAAGACCCGGTGGAGTACCAGCTCGAGGGGGTCAATCAG
Source organism: Pseudomonas sp. XK-1 (assembly GCF_038069885.1). Taxonomy (NCBI): domain Bacteria; kingdom Pseudomonadati; phylum Pseudomonadota; class Gammaproteobacteria; order Pseudomonadales; family Pseudomonadaceae; genus Pseudomonas; species Pseudomonas sp. XK-1. The sequence goes on from NZ_JBBPES010000001.1 coordinate 63,263, forward strand.
ATCCAGGTCAAGCCGGCCATCGGCCTGACCTTCGCCAATGCCCTGCGTTCCATCGTGCGTCAGGACCCGGACGTGATCATGGTCGGCGAGATGCGCGACCTGGAGACCGCGCGCATCTGCATCCAGTCGGCGCTGACCGGCCACCTGGTGCTCTCCACCCTGCACACCAACGACGCGCCGAGCAGCATCACCCGCCTGCTGGAGATGGGCGTGGAGGACTACCTGCTGACCTCGACCCTCAACGCCGTGCTGGCCCAGCGCCTGGTGCGCATGCTCTGCACGGAATGCCGCGAGCCCTACCAGCCATTGCCGGAAATGCTCCGCGAGCTGCGCCTCGACCGCCTGGCCGGCGACGCCCCGGTGACCCTCTACCGCGCCAAGGGCTGCAGCGCCTGCAACGGCAGCGGCTACCACGGGCGCATCGCCATCATCGAGGTGCTGACCCTCAGCGACGCCATCCGTCGCCTGATTCTCCAGCATGCCGACGCCGGCACCCTGCGCCAGGCGGCTCGCGAGGAAGGCATGTTGAGCATGTACGAGGACGGCTGCCTGAAGGCGCTGGACGGCACCACCAATATCGAAGAAGTGCTGCGCGTCACGCAGGAGGGCTGAGGATGGCGCTCTTTCACTTTCGCGCGGTCAAGGACAACGGCGAGACCCTGGATGGTCAGCTGGAGGCGGCAGACGAGCGGGCGGTGCTCGAGCAGTTGCATGGGCGCGGCCTGATCCCCCTGGAGATCACCACCCGGCGCAGCTGGCAGGGCCTGCTGCAGCTCGACGTCAACCAGTTGCTGCAACGCTCGCAGAGCCCGCGTCAGGTGTTGCAGTTCACCCAGCAGCTGGCCTCGCTGCTGCAGGCCGGGGTACCGCTGGATCGCGGCCTGGAAATCATGCTGCGGGTCAGCGATGACAGCCGCCAGCAGCAGCTGATCGGCCCGATCCAGGAGGGGGTACGCCGCGGCGTGAGCCTGTCGCGGGTACTCGCCGAGCGGCCGGGGCTGTTTTCCACCTTCTATATCAGCATGGTCCAGGCCGCCGAGATCGCCGGCGACCTGGCCGCCGGCCTGGGCAACCTGGCCTATTACCTGGAGCGCAGCAAGACCCTGCGCGACAAGCTGGTGTCGGCGATGATCTATCCGCTGATTCTGCTGCTGGTGTCGGTGGCCTCGCTGCTGATCATCCTCACCTATGTAATCCCGCAGTTCCGCCAGCTGTTCGACGACATGGGGGCCAGCCTGCCGCTGTCGACCTCGCTGGTGATCGGCATTGCCGAGAGCCTGCGCAGCTATGGCGCGTTGCTTCTGCTGGGCATCTGCGCCGGGCTCTGGCTGCTGCGCCGGCTGCTCCAGGAGGCGCACTATCGCCAGGCCTGGGACGCCATGATGCTGCGCCTACCGCTGCTCGGCGGGTTGCGTCAGCGCATCGAGACGGCGCGTTTCACCCGCAGCCTGGGCACCCTGCTCAAGGGCGGCGTACCGCTGCTGCAGGCGCTCGGCATCGCCCGCCAGACCCTCGGCAACCTGCTGATGGCGGAGCAGGTCGGGGTCGCCACGGAAAACCTCAAACAGGGCCGCCAGCTGGCCGCGCCGCTGCTCGCCACCGGGCTGTTTCCGGCCCTGGCCATGCAGATGATCCAGGTCGGCGAGGAGACCGGCCACCTCGACGAGATGCTGCTCAAGGTGGCCGACACCTACGACCACGAAGTGGAAATGGCCATGCAGCGCCTGCTGGCCATCCTCGAGCCGCTGTTGATCGTCGGTCTCGGCCTGATGATCGCCGGCATCATCCTCTCGGTGCTGGTGGCGATCATGAGCATCACGGAAATCCCGATCTGACCGGAGAACCCCATGAACCATCCCTTACGACGCGTCCCCCACCCCCGCTTGGCGGGCTTCACCCTGCTGGAGATCCTCGTGGTCCTGGTCATTCTCGGGCTGATGGCGAGCCTGGTCGGGCCTCAGCTGTTCAAGCAGCTGGGCGGCTCCAAGACCCGTGCCGCGCAGTTGCAGATCCAGGAGCTGGGGGCGGCGCTGGACCTCTATCGCCTGGAACTGGGCGGCTACCCGAGCACCGAACAGGGCCTCGAGGCGCTGATCAGCAAGCCGCGCAATGCCGAGAACTGGAACGGCCCCTACCTGAAGAAGAACGTGATCCGCACGGACCCCTGGAATAATCCCTACCAGTACCGCTCCCCGGGGCAGTTTGGCGACTTCGACCTGTGGAGCCTGGGGGCCGACAACCGCGAAGGGGGCGAGGGTGAAAACCGCGACGTGCGCAGCTGGGAATAGTGTTCCCGGCCAGGGGCGGGGTTGCGGCAGCCAGCGGCTGGCCGGCTTTACCCTGCTGGAACTGCTGGTGGTGCTGGTGATCGCCAGCCTGGCCATCGGTCTGGTCACGCCGGCCCTGCAACGCATGATCCCGGCGGCCGAGCTGCGCAGCGAAAGCCGCGAGCTGCTGGCCCAGGTGCGTTATGCGCGCAGCCGGGCGATTCTCTCCCAGCAGGCGGTGCAGGTCAGTTTCGACGAGCAGGAGCACGGCATCAGGTTCAGTCACGACGACCTGCTGCATCGCCTGCCCGCGACCCTGAGCGTGGAACTGGAGCCGGGCAGTCGGGACGAGACGGACCCGGCGGACGAGCCGCTCGAGGCGATCAGTTTCTATCCCCAGGGCTACTCCTCGGGCGGGGTGATCCGCCTGAGCGCCGCCGACGGCCGCCAGTTCGAGATCCAGGTCGACTGGCTGACCGCCCGGGTGCAGTTGCATGACTAGCCGGCCGCGCGGCTGCCGGGGCTTCACCCTCCTGGAGGTGCTGGTGGCGTTCCTGATTCTGACCGTCAGCCTGGGCATCCTGCTGCGCATCTTCTCCGCCAGTTTCGCCGCGTTGCGCAGCGCCGAGCATTATCAGAGCGCCCTGCTCCTGGCCGAATCGCGCCTGGCGCAGACTCTGGTCGACTTGCGCGCCGACAGCCAGGGCCGCGAGGAGGGGACGCTGCAGCCGCCATATCGCTGGAGCAGCGAGATCGACCGCTTTACCTTCGACAACCAGGAGGGCGGCATCGACTACCGGGTGACACCGCGCCTGGTGCGGGTCAGCGTCAGCTGGGGGCGCAACCCGGCCGAACGGGTCACCCTCAGCACCCTGCGCCTGGTGGAGGAGCCGCGATGAGCCGGGCGTGGCGGAGCGCCGGCTTCACCCTGCTGGAGCTGCTGCTGGCCATCGGCCTCAGTCTGCTGCTCAGCCTGCTGGCCTATGGCGGCCTGCAGCTGGGTATCCGCAGCTGGGAGGCGGTCGACCGTCAGCTGCAGCAGGGCGAGCAGCGCTACCTGAGCCAGCGCCTGCTCCGCCGCCTGCTGGAAAGCCCACAGCTGCAACGCCTGCGCGGGGTCGACGGGCAATTGCAGCTGGCCTTCCAGGGGCGCGCCGATGGCCTGATCTTCTGTGCGCTGTTGCCGGGCCAGGGCGAGCTCGGCGAGCGCTACTGGCTGCAACTGGTCCAGCAGCCCAGCGAGCTGGGGCCGGGCGTAACGCAGTGGCAGCTGCTGCTGCGCTATCTGCCGTTTCAGGAGAACGCGCTGCTGGACTGGCCGCTCCTCGAGGAAAGCCTGAGCCTGGATGGCAAGTCCGAGCTGCTGCTCGAGGGGCTGGAGCAACCGCTGCGTTTTGCCTACTTGGAGCGCCCGCGCGACGGTGAGGCGCGCTGGCTGGACGAATGGCTGGAACAGGCCGAGATGCCGCCGTTGCTGAGCCTGCACAGCGACGCCGCGGCTGCTGCGCCGGGCCTGGCGCTGACCGTGGCCCCGCGGGAGAACCGTCATGCCATCCTGCCGGCCCACTGAGCAGGCAGGGGTCGCCCTGGTCGGCGTGCTCTGGCTGCTGGCCCTGCTGACCCTGATCGGCCTCAACCTGTCTACCAGCAGTCGCATCGAGTTGCAGCTGACCGCCAACCTCAAGGCCGCCGCCGCGGCGGCACATGCCGCCGATGCCGGGGTCAACTGGGCGCAATGGAGCCTGATGCAGGCCAATACCGCCGGCTGGCTGGCCGATGGCAGCACGCGCAGCCTCGAACTGGACGGCCTGCAGATCACGGTCGCGCTGTTCGACGAGCAGGGCAAGATCGACCTCAACGAGGCCGGCGGCGAGCTGCTGCGCGGGTTGTTCCTCGCCGTCGAATTGAGCGACGAAGAGGCCCTGGCGCTGAGCGAGGCGATCCTCGACTGGCGCGACGAAGACGACGAGCGCCGGCCCCAGGGGGCTGAGGTCGACGAGTACCTGGCCGCCGGGCTCAAGCCGCCGGCCAACCGGCCGTTCGAGCGCCTGGGCGATCTGCGTCGGGTGCTGGGCATGAGTCCGGCTCTGTACGCCCGGGTGGCCCCGGCCCTGACCCTGCTCAGCAACAAGGCCGAGGTCAATCCGCTGATGGCTCCGCCTCTGGTGCTGCAAGCGTTGCCGGGGCTCGGGCTCGGGGTCGAGAGTATCGAGCAATATATCGAGGTGCGCCGACGTAATTATGCCGACGGAATTTCGCCGCCGATGCTGGTCGGCGTCGATCCCAATTTGCTTACATTGACCTCTGCAGGATTCAACTATGCTGTGGATATCGAAGTAATGGCCGGTGCCAGATTGCTGTCGCGTCAACGGATATGGCTGGTTCGCCAAGGGCAGGGTGTCACCGCCGGGTTTCGGGTGCTGGATAGCATTCCGCCGCAGTGAGGGCGGGCTAACCAGATCGATGATTGCGACCGCGATCAACAGGGCATTGGCATGGCTTTCTCCTTCCCGCTCAGTCGCCTGAGCACAATCGCTGACGTGCTCAGGAGCAATGCCAGACATTTCTGGACCTGGTGGACCGCGGAGTTGCTCGGCCTGCTGCCCGAGTCCTGGATGCAGCGCCTGCGCCAGCGCGGTGCGACCCTGCTGATCGAACTGGACGGCAACCAGTGTCAGTTGCGTTTTGGCAACTATGCCAGCGCCGAAGTGCTGGCCAGCGCACCCTTCGAGGCCACGGGCGAACTGCCCGCGATGCTCGCCACCCCGCTCAAGGCCCGCGCCGCCAAGGCCGATCAGGTGGTACTGCGGCTACCCGCCGAGCGCGGTCTGCGCAAGGTCGTCAGCCTGCCCGCGGCCACCGAGACCAGCCTGGGCAATGTGCTGCGCTTCGAGCTGGACCGACACACCCCGTTCAGCAGTGAGCAGGTCTATTTCGGTTATCGCATTCTCAAGCGCGAGGCCGACCGGCAGCGCCTGCAGGTGGAGCTGCAACTGGTACCCAAGACCTACCTCGATCCGCTGCTGGCGCAACTGGCCAGTCTCGACGTGCATCCCGGACGGGTCAGCCTGAGCGCGGCGGACGACAGCGAGCCGGCCAGCGGCGGCTGGATCGACCTGCTGCCGGCCTCCCGGCGCGGCCCTCGGGCCAGCTGGCGCAGCAGCCGGACATTGCAGTGGGCGCTGCTGCTGCTCGGCCTGGCGGCGCTGCTCCTGCTGCCGCTGCAGCAGCGTCAGTACAGCGCCGAGCGCCTGCAGCAGCAACTGCTGGAACCCAAGTCCCAGGCCGAACGAGCGGCGGCGGTGCAGAGCGAACTGCAACAGCTGGAAAGCGGCCGGGCATTTCTCGCCCAGCAGCAACTGCGCGCCACCCAGACTCTGCTGTTGCTCAGCGAACTGACTCAGTTGCTGCCCGACCATACCTGGCTGACCCGCTTCGAGATGAATCAGCAGCGGGTGCGTCTGGAGGGCGAATCGGCCGAGGCCTCCAGCCTGATCGGCCTGCTCGAGCGCTCGCAGTACCTGCACAATGTCAGCTTCGTCTCGCCCATCACCAACAACCCGCGTACCCAGCGCGACCGCTTCAGCCTGCAGGCCGAGCATCGTCCGGCCGGGGAACAGCCATGAACAGCCCGCGTCTGCGCCAGCTGCTGGCGTTACTGATCCTGGTTGCGGTGATCGGCCTGTTGCTGGGATTGGTGCTGTTGCCGCTGGCCGAGCGCTGGCGCAGCCACAGCGACAGCATCGCCAGCCTGGAGAACCAGCTCAGCGTCTACCAGCGGGTGGCGGCCAACTTGCCCGAGCAGCAGGCGCGCCTGCAGCAGCTGCGCGAGCACGACCCGGCCGAACCACTGTATCTGCCCGAGAGTCGCCCGGCGCTGGCCGCCGCCGAACTGCAGCAGCGCATCGGCCAGTTGATTGCAGAGAGCGGCGGCCAGGTGATCAGCACGCAGATCCTCAACCGCGACGACGCCTCCGCGCCGTTGCCGGCCGTCGCCCTCAAGGTGCATATGCGCGGCGAGACCGAACAGCTGGTGCGCATCCTCTATGGTCTGGCCTACAGCCGGCCGTTGCTGCTGGTGGACAATCTGCTGGTGCTGAGCAACCCGCGTCTGGACATGCAGCGCATCTACCGCGCCGCCGAGCGCCAGGTGTTGCCGGCTCTGGATGTGACCTTCGAGGTACTCGCCTTTATGCCGCGCAGGTCTGCGCCATGAGACCGCTGCGCAGCCGCTGGCTGCTTCTGCTTCTGCTCCTGCTTTTGTTTCTGCTGCTGCCTGCGCTGGCGCTGCAGGCCGAGGAGACGCTGGGGCCCGACCCCGCGCCTCTGGAACCCCGCGCACTGGAGGATTTCAGCGAAATGTTCGAACGGCCGCTGTTCAGCAATACCCGACGGCCAGCGCGCTTCAGCGATGACAGCGGGCAGAGCCTGGACGAAACGCAACTGCGCGAGACCTGGCGGCTGGCAGGCATCGTACTGCGCAACGAGCGTCAGGTGGCGCTGTTCAGCCAGCGCCAGGGCGAGGCGCGCGAGGAGCTGGAAGTGGGCATGCACCTGGAAGACGAATGGGTCGTGGAGCGTATCGCTGAAGATCATGTGCTGTTGCTGCGTAACCAGACCGCTGTACAGATGTTGCTGCGCGAGCCGGGTGCGTCGCCCGCCAGCAACCTTCCCCCCGCCGTGGATGCGCCCGCGGACCCCCAGGCGGCCCCCGCGGCCCCCGCGGCCCCGGCTGAGTCCGCGCCCGCACCTGCACCCCAGAATGACAACGCCGAACCGAAGCCCAAACAAGGGTGACAAGGAGTACGCGATGAGCAATCCGACACACTTCAGGATCTGGCCACTGGTTTGCCTGCTGCTCGGCGCTTGCGCCACGATGCCCGGCGGCGACCGTGCCACGTTCGACCGCCCCTGGGGCAAAGAACCGCAGTTGGAACCGCCGGCCGAGCGCCAGGCACGGGTCGGTACGCCGGCGGCCAAGGCCGAACTGGACAGCCGCTTCGCCCTCGAACGCAGCGCGGTGGCCTCACGGCCGCCGAGCAGCGCCGAACTCTACCGCGGCTCCGGCAGCATGATCGACCTGGGCCCGGGCCTGGACAGCCCGCCTATCGCCGAGGGCGATATCACCCTGAACTTCCAGGACATCGAGATCGCCGAGGTGGTCAAAATCGTGCTCGGCGAGATTCTCCGGGTCAATTACGTGCTGGACAAGAATGTCAGCGGCAGCGTCAGCCTGCAGACCAGCCGGCCGTTGCAGCGCGACGACCTGTTGCCGATCCTCGAGACCCTGCTGCAGCTCAATGGCGCGGTGCTGGTGCGCAGCCAAGGCCTGTATGAGGTGGTGCCGGTCGAGGCGGCACCGGCGGGGGCCATGGTGCCCCGTCTGAGTCCCCAGGGTCAGCGCGGCTACCAGTTGCTGGTGGTGCCGCTGCGCTATATCGCGGCGGCGGAGATGCACAAGATCCTCGAGCCGCTCAGGCCCAACAAGGGCCTGCTGCAGGTGGACGAGGCGCGCAACCTGCTGCTGGTGGCTGGCAACCAGCAGGAGCTGAACAATATCCGCGATACCGTTCGGGTGTTCGACGTCGACCAGTTGCGCGGCATGTCCGTGGGCTTGTTCCGCCTGCAGGAGGTGGACGCCCGGGTGCTGCTCGGCGAGCTGGATGCGATCTTCGGCGACACCGCCAGTGGGCCGCTGGCCGGGGTGGTGCGCTTCCTGCCGATCGAACGGCTCAACGCGCTGATGGTGATCACCCCCCAGGCCAAGTACCTGGAGGATGCCCGCGCCTGGGTGCAACGGCTCGACCGCGCGGAGAACGCCCAGGGCGCGAGCATGTTCGTCTACCAGGTGAAGAACGGTAAGGCCCCGCGCCTGGCGGAAATTCTCAATGCCCTGCTCGAGGGCCAGAAACAGAGCCGGCCGGAGGATGAAGGCCAGGCCTTGCCGGTACGGCGACCCGCTCCGGTGCTCGAGGGCGAGACCGAGGGCGAAACGCCGACGGCGTTGCCCGAGACCAGCCTCAACGTGCCGGGGGTGGAGGGCAGCAACCTGGAGGTGGGGGCGGTGAGCGTGATCGCCGACGAGGAGAACAACGCCTTGCTGGTGCTGGCCACGCCCGGTGACTACGACAAGTTGCTCAGGGTGATCCGCAAGCTCGACGTGCTGCCGTTGCAGGTGCTGGTGGAGGCCACCATAGTCGAGGTGGCCCTGGAGGACGAATTGCGCTACGGCCTGCAATGGTTCTTCAACAGTAATCTGGACGGCAAGAGCGTGCGAGGTACCCTCGGCCGCTTCCCCCTGGTCACGCCGACCGACCTGACCCCCACCGGTGGTCTGGCCGTCTTCGACGCCGCCGGAGCGCGTTTGCTGCTCGACCTGCTGGCTTCCGACTCGAAGATCAACGTGATCTCCTCGCCGACCCTGATGGTGCAGGACAACCGTACCGCGACCATCCGCGTCGGCGATCAGGTGCCGGTGCGCACCTCGGAAACCACCAATACCAGTGGCGTGATCAACCAGCCCGGCGACCCCTCGGCGCTGGTCACCAGCACCATCCAGTTCCGCGACACCGGCGTGCTGCTGGAGGTCAAACCGCGGATCAACGCTGGCGGCATGATCGCCCTGGAGATCACCCAGGAGGTCAACGACGTCAAGGCCACCACCACCTCGGGGATCGACTCGCCGACCATCACCCAGCGGCGGATCAACACCAGCGTCTCGGTGCTCAGCGGCGAAACCCTGGTGCTTGGTGGCCTGATCAAGGAGAACAACGGGCGGGTCAACGAGGGCCTGCCCTACCTGCGCAATATCCCGGTGCTGGGCTGGGCCTTCGGCAGCCAGGGCAAGTCCTTGAGCCGTACCGAACTGGTGGTGATGATCACCCCAAGCGTGGTCTCGACCCTGGACGAGGCGCGCGACGTCACCCAGGAATACCGCAGCAAGCTCAAAGACATCAGCCTGCCCCAGGATGCCCGGCAGAATCCACCGCGCGAGCTCTAGCAGAGTGCATCGGCCCCTGTTCGACGGGGCCGATACACGGCGCAGGTTGGCGCAACGCCGACCGGCTTATCCCTCTGTAACAGCCTCGGTAATTTCCCTTTGCCCGTGCCGGGCGAGCCTGTGCAACAGCTATCCGGGCTCGCGCCCTCTGCCGTCTGGTTGCCGTGGTGCATGGCTGTAAACAATCGAGAGGCGCTGTCACGCGAGCTGTACAGCTTTTCTTCCGGCCCTGCAGGTGACTGTTTCAAGGCTGTGCCAGCGCTTGCTACTCATCCATTAAAAATCTATTAAAAACAGTTACTTAAGCTGGTGGCACAGTAATTGATAGCCACTCTGCGAGGAGATCGAGGCGTACTCCGGAGCAGGACCCCGCTAGGGCGAAGGCTGGCATTCGGCCGCACACTTTTGGGGACCTAATCACTAGGTATTTCGCCGCACTTCACGCGACGAGTTTCTCCGCCCCACTGGCGCGCCCGCTGGGGCATGGAGGGTCATCATGCGCAATAAGAAACTTCGCAGCGCTCTGCCGCGCTGTCTACTCAGCGCCCTGCTGATGGGAGGGATCGCCACCACGGCCACGGTTCGCGCCGTGGACGGTATAGGCGTCAACGACCTCGCGCTGTTCGAACTCGAGGGTGATTTCACTGACAGTCCCGCCGGCGGTCCCAGCGACTGGGATGCCCTGCATAGCGGTGCCACCCCGGCCAATATGATCACCTTTACCGGCGTACTGCCGGACCCTGCCCCCCAGACCATTTTCTGGAAGGGCGGATCCAAGGACGTCAGCGATGTTTCCGAGTGGTGGTACAAAGAAGGCAGCGTTTCCGACAAGAGCAATATCACCAACGCCTTCGCCGCCGCCTATACCGCCCCGGCCGATGTCTGCGTCAACAACCTGACCGATAACCTGATCGTGGCCTGTACGGCGCAAACCCCCAGGCTGCATGAGCAGGGCGACCTGATCGTGTACTTCGGCATGGATCGTTTCGCCAACAGCGGCGACACCTTCGGCGGCTTCTGGTTCTTCCAGGACCCCGCGGTCGGCCTCGGCGCGGGTAGCAGCGGTCAGTTTACCGGCAACCATGTGGCCGCCACCCTCAACGAGCCCGGCGACGTGCTGGTGTTGGTGGAGTATCCCCAGGCCTCGGGGGCCACGCCGGAGATCAAGGTCTACGAATGGGACCCGAATCAGGTGCGCGGCCCGAACATCGCCCCCAACCTGCATCTGGTCTACAGCGCCAGCCAGGCCGAGTGCGACAACACCGGCAATATCGGCAAACTGGCCTGTGCCAAGGTCAACCTGCAGACCCTTGCCAACCCGCCCTGGGACTACACGCCCAAAGGCGGCAACGCCACCAGCGATATGCCGACTCAGACTTTCTTCGAAGGGGGCATCAACCTGACCGGCATCCTCGGCAGTACCCCGTGCATTTCCTCCTACCTGGCGGAAACCCGTTCGTCCCGTTCGGAAACCGCCAGCCTGGAAGACTTCGCCTTCGGTGGCTTTGATGCCTGCGGTGCCAACGTCAGCAAGTTCTGCGAGTCCGAGATCAGCACCGACGGCGATAGCGTGACCGTGACCTTCTGGGGCGAAGTCAGCAACACCGGCGGCCTGGCCCTGGATATCGAGCTGGAAGACGACCAGGCCAACTCGGTGTTTACCAAGGTCTGCGTCGACGGCAGCGCTGGCGGCGTAGTCGATGGTCGCTGCGACGGCGAAGCCGATATCGGCGGCCTGACTCTAGGTGCTATGGCCAGTTTCAATCTGGGCGGTGGCCAGACCGTGGTCTACGAGGGCGAGTACAGCCTCACCGAGTACGACGAGAACACTGAGTTCGTCGATACCGTGACCATGAGGTTCTACGATCCCGGCACCGGACTGCTGATCGATACGGATACCGCAACCTCCGCGGAGTGCCCACCCACTGGCAACCCGGATATCGAGGTGAGCAAGAACTGCGTCGCCGATGTGACAAACGAGGGGACTCAGGTCGACCGCACCATCTCCGGCACGGTGGAGAACACCGGTAACGTCAAGCTGGAAGGCGTCAACCTGAGCGACAACGTCTACGCTGGAACCATTTCGGCCTGGCTGGATGATGGCGACGGCGTCCTCGATGTCAATGTCGACGCTGCCTTCGTCTTGCCGGGCACTCTGGCCCCAGGAGCCCTGCTGTTCTACAGCTTCGAGCTGCAGGACAGTGGCTTCGCCCACAGCAACACCATCGAGGCCAGCGGTACCAATGTCTTCGACCAGAGCGTGGTCAGCGACAGCGCCAGCGTGGCCTCTTGTGCGCCGGACGTGAACCCTGACCTGAGTATCGTCAAGGACTGTGATCCGGAGGATGCCGGCGTGCGCCTGGTGGCCGAGGGCGGCGTGGTACTGGTCGAGGTGGACAATGTAATAGTGGTGACCAACACCGGCGACGTGGCCCTGGCAGTGACCGTCAGCGATGATCAGGTGCAGGCGCTGGTCGAAGAGGGCAGCACACTATTCACCTGCCCGCCGGCGACTCCCTATGAGTGCACCGGTACTCTGAACCCGGGTGTTGCAGCGACCTTCCGCCAGACTTACCGGCCGGATGGCTTCTCCCTCGGTGCCGGCGATAGCCTGGATCTGCCCAGCAGTCTGTCCTTCGTCAATACCGCCACCGCCACTGGCACCGCCTTGATTGGCGGCGACGAAGTGGCAGCCGGTCCGGTCAGCGCCGATTGCCCGCTGTGCCCGGTACCCGACAGTAATTGATCCGACCCTCGTGTGGCCCTGACAGAGGCAGGGCCATCAACCACAGTCGAAGGGGTGCTCAGGCACCCCTTCGACGTTCCTGCACAGCCCTTTTACCCGCTTTGTTTCGCCCCCTAAACAGCGCTGTGCCTGCGCCCGAAAGTGGCAGAGGCCGATGCCGACTGGTCTCCGCCCGGATTGCCTGCGTTTCGCTCTGCCGGATGTTTCAAATGCTGGACAGCCTTACGCGCGAATGCTCAAGGATATTTCAACAGGCCCTGGCAGATTTGCGAAAAGAATTAAAAAATCAATATATATCAATGGTTTACTAATTTGGCACGGAAATTGGAATCCTGTGGTCGAGAAGACCGCTTGGTCTTCGGGCGGTTCCGGTTCCACCCCCATGACCTATCAGGACGAACGGGAACCCTGTGCAAGCGCTACCTGGCTGCCGAAGGCGGTTGTGGCTATGGCTGTGCCCGGGCGAACCGCGGCACCAGGGCTTGGCGTTGATAGCCGGCAGGCATGCCGGAGCAACGCTTGGGAGCAAAAAAATGTTCACGAATAACTTCCTGCAAACGCTGCTGCGCGTTCTGCTCAGTGCGCTGCTGGTGGGCGGTATGACGATCACGGCGGTCAACGCCGTGGACGGCAATCCACCGGGACTGTTCGAGCTGGACGGCAACACCGTCGACAATGGTGGCGGTGGCGACGACTGGGACGGTCTGTACACCAGCCCGCCCGGCAGTTCGGTCGCCTTCACCACTATCCTCGCCGACCCCTCGCCATTGACCATCTTTACCGGTGGCGGGTCGAAGGACATTCTCGACATCCCCAACTGGGCCCATACCAGTGGCAACGTGCCGGACAAGGACGACATCACCAACGCCTATGCTGCGGCCTATATCAACCCGAGCGACGTCAGCCATGGCGGCGAAGTGCTGCATCAGGCCGGCGACATGATCATCTACTTTGGTCTGGATCGCTTCGCCAACAACGGCGACGCCCATGCCGCCTTCTGGTTCTTCCAGGATGACGTGGGGCTGGGGCCGAACGGTACCTTTATCGGCCAGCATGCGGCCCGTGATGACGCCGCCGGCAAACGGGGCGACCTGATGGTGCTGGTGGAGTACCCGCAAGGGGCCAACGCCGTGCCGGAGATCAAGGTCTACGAGTGGGATCCGCTCGGCCAAGGTGACGTGGTGGCCGACAACCTGAGCCTGCTGTTCAGCTCGACCAACGCCGAGTGCGACGGTAGCGGCAACAAGCTGGCCTGCGCCATCACCAACAAGGCCGACCTGGGGCTGCCCGCCTGGCCATATGCGCCCAAGCTGGGTAACAAGAACCGCCTGCCCCAGGAAAGCTTCTTCGAGGGCGGCATCAACGTCAGCGCGCTGCTGGGTGGCAATGTGCCCTGTTTCAGCAGCTTCCTCGCCGAAACCCGCTCCTCGCGTTCGGAAACCGCACAGTTGAAGGACTTTGTGCTGGGCAACTTCGACGTCTGTGCCATTTCGGTAACCAAGGAGTGCGTGGCCGAGGTCAACACGGAAGATGGCGGTAACAGCATCCTGGTCAACTTCAGCGGTACCGTGACCAACACCGGTGCCTTGCCGCTGAATGACGTGACCGTGGTCGACGATATGGGCACGCCGGACGATGCCAATGACGATGTCGTGGTGTTCGGGCCTGCTACCCTGGCGGCCGGTGAAAGCGCCAACTACTCGGGCGACTACCCGACCATGGCCATTCCGGCCACGGATGTGGTGACAGCTACCGGCCATCGCAACGGCACCTCGGTATCGGATACCGCCGAGGCCACCTGCTCGCCTGACCTAGAGCCGGCACTGGAAGTGACCAAGCAGTGCACCGCAACGGTCAACAGCGGCGGTGACGGCATTGATGTCAGCTATATGGGTACGGTGACCAATAGCGGTAACGTCGCCCTGAAGGACGTCGAGGTGGTGGATGACAACGGCACGCCGGGCGATACCAGCGATGACGTGACCATCCCGATCGGCAATCTGGATGTCGGGGCCTCGGTCGACTACAACGGCGGTTTCGGCGTACTCGGCACCACCAGCTCCACCGATCAGGTGGTGGCCAGCGGTACTGATGTACTCAGCGATACGCCGGTACAGGCCCAAGCCAGCGCCAGCTGCGCTGCCGATACCAACCCGGCTATCGCCGTCGACAAGCTCTGCACGGCGGATATCAATGCCGGCGGTACTGGCATCGACGTCAGCTTCGGCGGCACGGTAACCAACATCGGTGATGTGGTGCTGACCGGCGTGACCGTAGTGGATGACAACGGTACCCCGGGCGATACCTCCGACGATGTCACCGTCCTCGGTCCGATCGACCTGGCTCCAGGCGCATCGGCCGACTACAGCGGCAGCTTCAGTGCCAGCGGTAGCAGTTCGACCGATATGGTCACCGCCAGCGGTAGCGATCTGCTGACCGGCACCCCGGTCTCGGAAACCGCCTCCGCCACTTGCAGTGCGGACATCGAACCGGCCCTGGACGTCGTCAAGCAGTGCACCGACGCGCCGGCCTTCGGCATGCCGATCCTGTTCGACGGTAGCGTGACCAACAGTGGCAATGTGGCCTTGCTCAATGTCATCGTCACCGACGATAACGGCACCCCGGGGGATACCTCGGACGATGTGGTGTTCAACATCGGCGACCTGGCACCGGGCGAATCGGCCAACTACAACGGCAGTTACGATCCCGGCGTAGCCGGATCTTCGACCAACACCGTGGTAGCCACTGCCAGCGATGCCGTGGAAAGCTCGCCGGTCTCCAGCAGTCCAGCCAGTGCCACCTGCGAAGTACCACCGCCCGGTGAGGAAGGTTGCACTCCCGGCTTCTGGAAGAACAGCACAGGCAGCTGGGTTGGCTACAGCCCGAACCAGCTTGTCGGTTCGGTATTCAGCCTGCCTAACGGCGTGCTGAGCAACCAGCTTGGTGGCGATACCTTGCTCCAGGCGCTGGACTACGGTGGTGGTGACAATCTGGTCGGTGCCGCGCAGATCCTCCTGCGTGCCGCTGTGGCGTCGATCCTCAACGCGGCTCACCCGGACGTGGACTTCCCGCGCTCGGCTGCCTCGGTGATCGCCGACGTCAACGCCGCACTGGCCACCAAGGACCGGGCTACCATCCTGGCCCTGGCCACGGCGCTCGACATTGATAACAACCTGGGCTGCGACTTGGCCAACGACAACTCCTTCTGATTGAGGGAGGCCCGGCGTCAGGGACGACCCGGGTACGCTTAGCAACGATAAAGCGCAGGGCTTGGCCCTGCGCTTTTTTGTTGCGTGTTTGCGCGATCTATAGCCGCGGCCTTGGCCGCGAGCCAGGACGCGCCTGGCTCGCCAGCTAGCGGCTTACCTGCTGTTCTTGCCCTTGCCGCCGGTGCTGCCGGTGCTGCCGCCGTCCGAGCCGCCGCTTTGCAGGCCGATAGAGACGGTGGCGCTGGCGCTCAGCTTGCCGTCGCTGATGCTGTAGCTGAACTGGTCGCCGCTCTTGAAGCTCTTGGCCGGGCTGTAGGTCAGGGTGCCGTCGCTATTGAGGGTCACCGAGCCCTTGCTGCCCTGGACGACGCTCACCACCTTGAGGCTGTCGCCTTCCGGATCGCTGTCGTTGCCCAGCACATTGATGGTCACCGGGGCGATGCTGGTCAGCAGCACGCTGTCGTCCTTGGCCAGCGGCGCGCTGTTGCTGGTGCTGACCGGGTTGTCGACCACATAGCTGGCGCTGGCGCTGGCGCTCGTGGTGTTGGCACTGGCGCTGGCGCTGATGCTGTAGAAGCCGTCGACGGCACTGCTCGGCGAGGTGGCGCGCAGGGTCACGCTGGCGCTGGCACCGGGTACCAGGCTGAGGCTGCTGGGCAGGCTGGTGCTCCAGCCGCTGGGCTGGCCGGCGCTGAGGCTGAAGCTGCTGCCGGCGCAGCCGGCGCTGTCCTTGTTGGTCACCGTGACGCTGTAGTCGAAGCTGCTGCCGGCGGCCAGCCAGGTGCTCTGCCCGGGCGTCATGCTGATGCTCGGCGCATTACGGGTGCAGGTCGGCGCAGTGCTGCCGGAAAAGTCGACACTGACCAGGGCCTGGCTGGCGTCTACCCATTCGGTGCTGATGGCCAGGCCCGCTGCCGGGTCGCTGAAGCTGCGCCCGCCGACCAGGGCGGCGTCCTTCATGTCGACGAAGTTGCTGCCGGCGGTCATGTCCAGCAGATAGCCGCTGTTGCCATTGCTCGGGCTGGCCTGGCGGATGGTCACGCCGTTGAAGATGTTGCCCGTGTCCACCACGCCGCGGTCGATGATCTGCGCGTCGAAGCCCAGTGGCTTGCGCAGCTCCACGTAGTAATAGCTGGGCTGGCCGCTGGCATCTACGCCTTTGGCGATCTTCAGGCCCTTGGCCGCGCTGGTCTCTACACTGTTGGGCTGCAGATTGAAGCTGCCGGCGCTGGCGACGTTGATCAGGTTGCCGCTGGACAGCCAGCCCAGACGTTCCTTGTTGAACAGGTTGAAGTGTCCGACCGTGCCTGAGTAACCCATGATGTCGACAGTGTCGCCGTATTCCTGGGTGGCGCAGCTACTGCTCAGAGTGGCGTCGCCGCAGTCCATGGCATGGGCGTGGTGCAGGCCCAGGTTGTGGCCCAGCTCATGGGCCACGGTGCGCTGGATCATGCTGCCGTTGATCCAGGTGCTGGAGGGCAGGGCACCGACCTGGCCCATGCCGGTGTAGCCGCAGGCGTTCTTCGGGAAGAGGTAGACGAAGCGGTCGTAGTTGGCCAGGTTGTAGCCGCCGCTCTGGGCCGCCTGCTTGGCGTATTTCTCGATGGCGAAGCCGTCGCATACAGTGCTGTCGACCGGGATGGTGTACCAGCCGGCGATGTTGCCGGTGAGCCAGGTCTGCTGGCTGGAGTTTTCCTTGAAGAAGTTGCTGACATCACCGAACACCAGGCTGTTGGCCTGGCTGGTGGTCCAGGGCTTATCGCTCGGCTGGTCCTGGAAGTTGACCAGGATCGCCAGGGTGCGCTGCGCACCGGTGGTGTTGGGCATGTCGTAGGCCAGGGTACCGCTGCCGGTGCCGCCGTCGGCCAGCATCAGGCCCTGTTCGTCGTCACTGAGTACCAGATCACCCTGGACGCTGCCCAGCGCATCGCCGGACTCCAGCAGCCAGCCCTGGGCGCGCACGGCCAGGCCGCTACGCCATTCCTTGTTGCGCGTGGCGAAACGCAGTTCGAAGCGCTCGCCGAACGGGGTCTTGAGCAGGTGACGCAGTTTGCTGCCGTCCTCGTAGTCTTCGTAGATCACTTCCAGCTCGCCTTCCAGGTCCAGACGCTGCTCCAGCTTGGCCAGCACCTCGGCGGGCATGCCGCGCTGCTTGTCCTCGGGAATGGTCATCTGCAGCAGTTCGCCAGGGTGCTGTTCGGCCATCTCGCCGAGCAGGGCGCGGCGCTCCTCGGCCTTGGCCAGCAGCTGACGCTGCAGCTGATCGCGTGCCGCCCCGCTGGCGGCCTGCCAGCGCTTGTGCAGCGCCAGTAGTGCCTGGGTCTGCTGGCCCGCTGCCTGGCGTGCGGCGGCGCTGCTGGCGGTCGGTTGCCGCTCGTCGTGGGTCTGATCGTGGCTCTCAGCGCTGGCGGCGTTGGCGCTGTAGGTGAGACCACCGGCGGCGAAAAGGGCCAGGGCGAGGGCGTAGCGGGGCATGGACGTGCGCATGAGGTTCTCCTGAAACAGGTTCAGAAAAGTCCTCTTCACGGCTGTCCATGAGGGAGGTCTCCTTCGGCAGTCCGGCAACCCCGGGGGGGCCCGTAACTTTGCGTCGCCAGGTTGCCCTGGTTATGCCTTTGTCGGGAGAGGAGCTTTCTGTGAGCAGTACTACATGGACGACCGTGGCCGTCCGCTTAAAGCCCCTCGAGCGCCCCGGCTGCTGTAACGTCAGCGGCCGGGTCGGCAAACTTCACTGTTTACTGCACCTTGCAGCGGGGTGTTTCCTGTAACAGTTGCCAGAATCGATCTGTTTATTTTCTGTACAGCTGTTACGGATGCAGAAATTAACACCGGAGCTGTTCATTTTTTATACAAATCATGAATAAAACCCAGAGCTTTGGTTGAAAAACGATCTAGAACTTTTTGCAATAACGGCTGCAGGCTGCATGGCAGAGCCTTTCCGGTAGAAAGTGAGGATTTTCCGGGGTTTACAACCGTTTATCGCAGTGCCGCTAGGTCTTGCGACGGGGTTCGCATTCTTGCGGGCCTGAGTCGCCAGTGTTTTGACCCAATAATCTGTCGTTTTTCACATAAGCTCGGCAGTGAAGCTGATTTGGCGCGTGGTGGCTCTCAGCGCAAAAAAATGCCGCTTCCCTGGCAGGGCGGAAGCGGCATTTTTCTTTTCTGAACGGCTGGGCGGCGGTGAAACGGCATTTCAGGGTCGAGGTGAGACTAGTCGCCGTTGGCCTCGTCCCACAGCTTGATCAGCGGTTGGCAACTGGGGTGTAAGTGATCCAGCAGACGGTATTTGCGGTGCAGCAGGTTCCAGTTCATAAAAGGGGTATCGCTGAACAACGGGAAGGGCAGCGCATCACTTTCAGGGTGCGTGGCAATGGTTTCCTTGACGCCGTTCGCTCTTCTGTCCGGCGTCTGGAAGTCTGTGGCTCTACGACCCTCTGGGGGCATGACATTCTCTCCGCAAGGCAAGATGAAACATGCAGGGAATGCGCCATTTGCCGCGAGGTGGCTATTTCAGGGGGGGCGGCCGTGCAGACCCGGGGCGGCGAACGGGGAGTTGTTCAGCCCCCGTTACAGTGGGCCTGGTCGGGTGTAGACAAGTCCTGACCGGCTACCGTCGCTGCCGCAGGCTGAGCCCCTGGCATCGGCGGGTCGCGGCGGGCATTGTGTGGGCGCTGAGGGCGGTCAACGCACGCCGTATTTGTCCATCATGCGGTAGAGGGTCACGCGTGAGACGCCGAGCAGTTTGGCGGCCTTGGACACATTGTTCATGGCGTGGCTCAGGCAGCTGCGCACCGCCAGTTCCTCGGCGTGGGCGCGGGCCTGCTCCAGGGGCATGACCATGTCCAGGGTTTCGCATTCCTGCAGGCCCAGGTCGGCGGGGGTGATCATGCGGTTCTCGCTCATCACCAGGGCGCGGCGGATGCGATTGATCATTTCGCGCACATTGCCCGGCCAGGCATGGTTGAGCATCGCCCCCACCGCCTGACGGGTGAAGCCGCGGGAGCTGGTGCCGTATTCCTTGCCGAACTTGTGCAGAAAGTAGCGAGCCAGCAGCTCGATGTCGTTGCCGCGGTCGGCCAGGCGCGGCACCAGGATGCTCAGCACGTTGAGCCGATAGTAGAGGTCTTCGCGAAAGCGCCCGTCGGCCACCGCCTCTTCCAGGTTGACGTGGGTGGCGGCGATCACCCGGGCGTTGACCTGGATGCTCTGGTTGCCGCCGAGACGTTCGATGGTTTTCTGTTCGAGGAAGCGCAGCAGGTAGACCTGCATCTGCGGCGGCAGGTCGCCGATCTCGTCGAGGAAGATGGTGCCGTTCTGCGCCGCCTCGACCCGGCCGATCTTGCGCTTGTAGGCCCCGGTGAAGGAGCCCTTTTCGTAACCGAACAGCTCGGCATGGATCAGGGTTTCCGGCAGGGCCCCGCAATTGACCGCGACGAAGGGGCCGTCGCACTGCGGCGAGCGCTGGTGGACGGCGCGGGCGATCATCTCCTTGCCCACCCCGGTTTCGCCGCGAATCAGTACCGGGGCCTCGACCCCGGCCACCCGGCGGATCTGGTCGAAGATGGCGAGGAACTGCTTGCTGCCACCGACCATCTGGAACTCTGTCACCGGCAGCAGGCTTTCTTCTTCCATGTCGCGCAGCTTCGACATGCCCTCCAGATGCCCCAGGGCGTGCTTGAGGTGCTCCAGAGTGTCGTCCAGGGGCAGTGAAAAGTAGTCGTAGAAGTGTTCGTAGATCAGTCGCCGGAAGTCCTGCTTCTCCAGAGCGCTCTGGCGGGTCAGCGCGACCCAGGCCAGGTGCTCGTCGCGATCGAGCAGGCCTTCGATCTCTTCGTAGTGGGTGTCCGGCAGTTCCGGCAGCAGGGCAATGGCGACCCGGTAATTATGGAACTTGAGCATGCCGTAGGCGCTTTCGGCATTACTCGCCCGGTCCAGTACCCAGTCGGGCAACTGCAGGTTGGTAAGCAGTTTGTCGTCACCGGAGAGATCAAGGAGCAAGGCTCTGCGCGGCGAGTCAGAAGTTTGACATGCTGTGGCGGACATCTGTTAAGCCCTTGAAAAAACGCTTATCTCTAATATTACGGCTCTAAATGCAGTGTAGATCAGCCCTGACATTTGGGGCCTTCGGCGACGAAAGGACATACCGTTCGGCGACTTGCCCGGCACCGCTGGAAACTACTGCCTGGGCTTCTATAGTCACAGTAGATTGCGAGGTCCGACGCCATGTATAGCCAATACTTCGGTTTCTCCGAGCTGCCCTTCACCATCGCGCCCAACCCGCGCTACCTGTACCTCAGCGAGCAGCACCGCGAGGCCCTGGCCAGCCTGCTCTACGGCATCAACAGCAACGGCGGCTTCGTTCTGCTGACCGGCGATGTCGGCACCGGCAAGACCACGGTGTGCCGTTGCCTGCTGGAGCAGTTGCCGGAGCATGCCGAAGTCGCCTTTATCCTCAACCCCAAATACAGCATCACCGAGTTGCTGGAGGCGATCTGCGACGAGCTGAAAATCAGCTATCAACACAGCGCTCATCGGATCAAGGGCTATATCGATGCCCTCAACGCCCACCTGCTGGAGTCCCATGCCCGCGGCATCAATACCGTATTGATCATCGACGAGGCGCAGAACCTCAGCTTCGACGTGCTGGAGCAGATTCGCCTGCTGACCAACCTGGAGACCAGTAGCCAGAAGCTGCTGCAGATCATCCTGATCGGCCAGCCGGAACTGCTCGCGACCCTGGCCCGCCCCGAGCTGCGCCAGCTGAACCAGCGCATCACCGCGCGTTACCACCTCAAGGCGCTGTCGCGCGAAGAGCTGAGTGCCTATGTCGCCCATCGGCTGGCGGTGGGCGGTCGCGCCGCGCCGCTGTTCACCCGGGCGGCGCTGCGCCGGCTGCACCGTCTGACCGGCGGGGTGCCGCGGATGGTCAATATCATCTGCGACCGCGCCCTGCTCGGTGCCTATGTGGAGCGCTGCAACCGGGTCGACTGGTGGGTGCTGAACCGCGCCGCCCGGGAGATTCTCGGCCAGGCCGAACGCCGCCCTTCGCGCTGGCGCTGGGCACTGCTGCCGTTGCTGCTGATGGGCCTGTTGCTGGCCGGCTTCCTCCTGCCCGGCGGGCGCGAGCTGCTGGCCCTGATGCGCCCGGCTCCGCCGCCGCTGGTGCAGAGCGACAGCCAGGCGCAGCCACCCCCGCTAGCCGTCGAGGCCATTGCCGAGCCCGAGCCTGAGCCACTGGCCGAACCGCCGGCGGAAATCGTCGAGGCCCAGGTCGTTGCCACGCCGCCAGCGCTGGCCAATCCGGCCGACTGGCAGTGGCCGGACGCAACAGACCTGGCGGCCACCGAGGTGCTGGCCTACCAGAGTCTGTTCCGCCGCTGGGGGCTGGACTTCGACCCGCGCCGGGCCCCGGTGGTCTGCCGCTTCGCCCGGCTGCATCGGCTGGGCTGTCTGCAGCAGGTGGCCAATCTGGATGAGTTGCTCAAGCTCAACCTGCCGGCGGTGATCAACCTGCACAACCGTGGCGGGCAGAGTTTCCATGCCGCCCTGGTGGCCCTCGACGGCCCCGCCGCCAGTGCCACTCTGGAGCTGGCGGGTGAGTTGCAGCGGGTCGATCTGGACGAACTGCGCCTGGCCATGCAGGGCAGCCAGCTCCTGCTCTGGCGCATGCCGCCGGGTTACCGCGAGCCGATCCGCCCGGAGGCCAGCAGCCCGGTGGTGCCCTGGCTGGAGGCGCGTCTGGCGCAACTGCAGGGGCGTGCGGCGGCCCTGCAACCGGGTCAGCACTATGACGAGCCGTTGCAGCTGCAGGTGCTGGCCTTTCAGCATCACTACCAACTGGTCACCGATGCGGTGATCGGACCGCAGACCCTGATCCAGCTCAGTGCGCTGACCGAGCCGGACGTTCCGCTGCTGAGCACTGCCGAAGCAGGCTGGGAGTGAGGCGATGTCCTATATCCTCAATGCGTTGAAACAGTCGGAGAACCAGCGCGGGCGTGGCGAGATTCCGCATATCGATACGCCTCAGGAACTGGCGAGCAGCTACCGCCCGGTGGTGGCGCAACAGCTCTGGCGCTGGTGGGCGCTGCTGGTCAGTGTCGCGCTGCTGATGCTGCTGGGGTGGGGCGTCGCCGGCAAGCTGTGGCTGGCCGAAGACGCCAGGCCGGTGCCCGTGGAAGCCGCAGTGACGGCTGCAGCGCCGCCGCCCGTCGAGCTGCCTGTCGAGGCGGTGGCCGAGACCGAGGTATTCGCCGCCCCCGATCCGCAGGACCAGGTGCCGGGCCTGCAGCAATTGCAGGACGCGGCGGGTCTGCGGGTGCAGTTGGACGACGAGCCGCCGGTACCCGTGCGTGCCCCCGTGCAGCTGCAGTTGCCGGAGCGGGCCGGACGAGTGGCCGCGGCACCGGCCCCTGCGGTGTCCGCCTCGCGCGAGGCCCCGCGGGCGGTGATCCCGCAACGTCGCGAGCTGGATGAAAGCGCACCCCAAGGCGCAGACCTGGGCGATGTCGCGCACTGGAAGAATCTGCCCGGCGCGGTGCAGCAACAACTGCGTGAGCTGGGCATCAATGCCCATGTCTATTCGACGGACAGCAACCTGCGCTTTATCCGTGCCAGCGGCCGCAGCCTGCGCGAGGGCGATCGGCTGAGCGGCGAGTTGCGTCTGCAGCAGATCACCCGCGACGGCATGGTCTTCAGCTATCAGGACGGCAAGTACTGGATGCGCCTGAACTGAGCGTGCGGGCCCCGGGTGCGACGCCAAGCGAGAAAAATGCCGCATGCCCGGTAAGGGCACGCGGCATTTCTCTCAAGTGAGCAGCAGTCAAGCGAACAGCATTGCCCGCAGGGCGGGTGTTGGCCCTATTTGCCGTACACCTGTTCCGGCAGCCAGGTAATCAGCCCGGGGAACTGGTAGGCGATCACCAGCAGGGCAATCTGGATCAGGATAAACGGCAGCACGCCCTTGTAGATGGTGCTGGTGGGCACCGATGGCGGCGTGACGCCGCGCAGGTAGAACAGGGCGAAGCCGAACGGCGGCGTGAGGAAGGAGGTCTGCAGGTTGAGGGCGATCATCACCCCCAGCCAGACCGGGTCCAGCCCCATGGCCAGCAGCACCGGCCCGACAATCGGCACCACCACGAAGGTGATCTCGATAAAGTCGAGGATGAATCCGAGCAGGAAGATCACCACCATCACCAGGAAGAACGCGCCGAGCACCCCGCCCGGCAGCTGGGCGAAGATGTCCTCGATCATCACCTCGCCGCCGAAGCCGCGGAATACTAGGGAAAACAGCGACGCGCCGATCAGGATCAGGAACACCATGGCGCTGATTTCGGTGGTGCCGTAGGCCACCTGACGCAGCTGGCTGAAGTTCAGCTTGCCTTTGTACAGGGCCAGCCCCATGGCACCGACGGCCCCCAGCGCGGCGGCCTCGGTGGGGGTGGCGTAACCGGCGAGGATCGAGCCGAGCACCGCGCCGATCAGCAGCAGCGGCGGCACCAGGGCATTGATCAGCTTGCCCCACTCGATCGGGCCGAGTTCTTCCTGGGGCAGGGCCGGCAGCTTCTTCGGCTGGAAAATCGCTACGCCGATGATGTAGAGGATATACAGGCCCACCAACAGCAGGCCCGGCAGTAGCGCACCGACGAACAGGTCGCCGACCGAAACGGTCTTCGGCGAGAAGATGCCCATCTTCAACTGCGCCTGCTGGTAGGCGCTGGACATCACGTCGCCCAGCAGGACCAGCACGATCGACGGTGGAATGATCTGCCCCAGGGTACCGGTGGCGGCCAGGGTGCCGGTGGCGATGGCCGGGTCGTAACCGCGGCGCAACATGGTCGGCAGCGCCAGCAGGCCCATGGTCACCACGGTCGCGCCGACGATGCCGGTGGAGGCCGCCAGCAAGGCCCCGACCACGCACACCGAGATCGCCAGGCCGCCGCGCAGGGTGCCGAACAGTCGCGACATGGATTCCAGCAGGTCTTCGGCGACCCGGGATTTCTCCAGCATCACCCCCATAAAGACGAACAGCGGCACCGCCAGCATGGTCTGGTTGTTCATGATGCCGAACAGGCGGTTGGGCAGGGCGCTCAGGTAGCCGCCATCGAAGGTGCCGGTGAGGATGCCGATGCCGGCAAACAGCAGCGACACCCCGCCCAGGGTAAAGGCCACCGGGTAGCCGGCCATCAGCGCCGCGCAGATGCTGATAAACAGCAGAATCGCCATCAACTCAGCCATGCGTCACCTCCACAGCTGGGAGACGGCCGGTCAGGATGTAGGCGGATTTGATCAAGTTGGCGATTCCTTGCAAGACCAGGCTGAACACCAGCACCAGGATGATGCTCTTCTGCAGATAGACGAACTTCAGGCCGCCCGATTCGCTGGAGCCCTCCAGGGTCGCCCAGGAGTTGCCGACGTAATCCCAGCTGGCCCAGCCGAGGTACAGGCACACCGGCAACAGGAACAGCAGGGTGCCGAGACCATCGACCAGCGCCTGGCGGCGGCCGCTGAATTTCTGATAGAAGATGTCCACGCGAACGTGGCCATTGCATTGCAGCACCCAGGCGGCGGCACCCATAAACACCAGAGCGTGGGCATAGAGCACCGCTTCCTGCAGGGCGGTCGCGCCGATGCCGAAGCCGTAGCGCAGGATCACCACCACGGCGGTGCCCAGTACCAGAAACAGGGTGAGCCAGGCGCAGGCCTTGCCCAGTCCGGCATTAAAGGTGTCGATTATTTGAGCGAGAGTCAGCGGGAGAGGAGGCTTGTCGGACATATGCAGTCCTTATCGTTATGGGTTATTAAGCAGGAAGGCCGGCGATTCTAGGCGGGCCTGGGTAAATGCGGCAATGGCACTACAACTTTAGTCGTATCCGCTAGGCTTGAGAGTCACTTACCCCTATGTTAGTCGAGCGTGGTGTGGCCGCAGTGATCCTGTGGTCAGACCAATACAACAATAAGGAGCTTTGCATGAAACGTCGTCAAATTCTCGCCGCCGCAGGCGTGGGTCTTGCAGCCACGGCCCTGGCCGGCTGCAAACAGGAAGCCGAAACCGCTGCCAAGCCTCAAGAGGGTGCGCAGGCGCAGACTTTCAACTGGAAAATGGTCACCTCCTGGCCGAAGAACTTCCCCGGTGTTGGTGTCGGTGCCGAGCGCTTCGCCAAGCTGGTCGAGGAGATGAGCAACGGCCGTCTCAAGGTCAAGGTGTATGCCGCCGGCGAACTGGTGCCGGCGCTGGAAGTATTCGATGCCGTCTCCCGCGGCACTGCGGAAATGGGCCACGGCGCGCCTTACTACTGGAAGGGCAAGGTCCCTGCCGCGCAGTTCTTCTGCGCCCTGCCATTCGGTCCCAACGCCCAGGAAATGAACGCCTGGCTGCACCGTGGCGGCGGCATGGAGCTGTGGGAAGAGGTGTACAAGCCGTTCGGCGTGCTGCCGATGGCCTGCGGCAGCACGGGCGTGCAGACCGCCGGCTGGTTCAACAAGGAAATCAATAGCGTCGCCGATTTCCAGGGCCTGAAGATGCGCACCCCGGGCCTGGGTGGTGAAGTGCTGACCAAGATGGGCGGCACCGTGGTCAATATGCCGGCCGGCGAGATCTTTACCGCCATGCAGACCGGTGCCATCGACGCCACCGAGTGGATCGGCCCCTACAACGACCAGGCTCTGGGCCTGCACAAGGCGGCCAAGTACTACTACACCCCGGGCTGGCAGGAGCCGAGCGTACTGTTCGAACTGGACGTCAATATCAAGGCCTGGGAAACCCTGCCGGCCGACCTGCAGGCCATCGTCCGCGCCGCTGCTCGCGATGTGAACGGCGACATGCTCGACGATTACAACGCCAAGAACATGGAAGCCATGGAGCAACTCAAGGGCGAAGGCGTAGAAGTGCGCCGTCTGCCGGATGACGTGTTGGCCAGGCTCAAGGAAGTGGCCGCCGAAGTGGTCGACGCCAGCGCCGCCGCCGACCCGGTGGCGAGTAAGGTCTGGGAGCAGCAGAAGGCCTATCTGCAGCGCCTGTACGACTACGCCGAGTTCAACGAAAAGGATATCTACAATATCCGCGGCTGATTTACCGCCACCAGAAAACGCCGGCCTCGCGCCGGCGTTTTTACACCCGCTGACTCACTTCCCGTCTGTCGCCCGCTATCCGTCTTGCTCTTGGTCTTCGCCTCCTGGCCTGCGCGCCGCCTATCCCTCACCCATGCTTGCGAGTGAACTCCAGCCGCTTGCCGACTGTCTGTCTGCTGTCGGCCCACAGGGTGGTTTGCCTGGCCATTGACCATGCACCGGCCTTATTCCGCCCTGATCGCGTTCCTGTTCAAACAATTCGCCAGGCCGGCTTTTATCGCGCCCGTTCGAGGGTTTTGTTCTATTGCCATGTGAAGATTGCCCTATGTCCCTATTCCGTCAGTCCCCCTTACGTGTTTCCTCGTTGCAGCGTCGTGCCCAGGCTGCCTGGTTGTTTGCTGGTCTGCTGGCGGCGGGTGCCCCGGCCTACGCCGAGGAGGTCGCGAGCAATCAGCGCTGGGTCAGCGACAGCCTCAATACCTATGTGCGCAGCGGCCCGACCGATGGCTACCGCATCGTCGGTACGCTGGTTTCCGGGCAGAAGGTCGAGCTGCTGCGCAGCCAGGGTGATTACAGCCAGGTGCGGGGCGACAACGGCAGTGCCGTGTGGATTCCCAGTCGCGATCTGCAGGATGTCCCCGGCCAGGCCGAGCGCCTGCCGCAGTTGGAGCAGAAGGTGGCCGAGCTCAGTGCCGAGTTGGCGGGTATCGACGACACCTGGAAGGCCCGCGTACAGGGCATGCAGGAGACCCTGGATGCCCGCAAGGCGCTGATCGACGAGGCGCAGACCGCCCGCGCGGCGCTGGACAGCGAGCTGAGCCGGGCACTCTCCGAACTGCGCGAGGTGCAGGCGCAGTTGGGCGAGGAGAACCAGCAGGTGCTGATGCGTTATATGGTCTACGGCGGCAGCATCGCCGGTGCCGGGCTGTTCGCCGGGCTGCTTCTACCGACCCTGCTGCGGGTGCGGCGCAAGCGCAACGATCAGTGGGTCTAAGTGCAGGCGGCGAGCTCTTGGTGCGCACGGCGCACCCTACGGGCAAGTGCAGGTTGAGTATCTGAACCCAGGGCAGCCTGCGGATAGCCAGAAAAAATGCCGATCACCGGCCAGGTGATCGGCATTTTTTCGACCCGCAGGATGGGGCTTACCGGCGTGCCGGCACCGGGCGGGTGCGGCCGCTGCCGTCGATGGCGACGAAGACGAATACCGCCTCGGTGACCTTGCGCCATTCGCTGGACAGCGGATCGTCGCTCCATACCTCGACCAGCATCTGGATCGAGCTGCGGCCCACTTCCACGGTCTGGGTGTAGAAGGACAGCTGCGCGCCCACCGCCACCGGTACCAGGAAGGCCATACGGTCGATGGCCACGGTCGCCACACGGCCACCCGCGACCTTGCTGGCCATGGCGGTGCCGGCCAGGTCCATCTGCGCCACCAGCCAGCCGCCGAAGATATCGCCGAAGCCGTTGGTTTCACGCGGCAATGCGGTGATCTGCAAAGCCAGGTCGCCTTGCGGGATAGGGTCTTCCTGTTCGAAATCGTGCATCGGATAGGCTCGCGGCGCGGTTGTTGTTATTGGCGCAGTGCAGGGTCGTGAAATGGCGACGGTACAACCGCCTTACAGCCCCGCAGGCCCGCAGGATTGCGGGTGTTGCCGAGTATAGCGACTCGACAGTCGTAGGGCGACCATGGCTTATGGCTGGTATGGCGCAGGAATTATTCAGCGTTCATCTAACTGTCATATTGCTTACATAGAGTGGTCACACGGCCTGAAGATACTTGGCCCGGTCAATCCAACACTAGTCTGCTAGGAGTAAGGCATGAAACTTAAGCGTTTGATGGCGGCCATGACTTTTGTCGCCGCTGGCGTCGCCACCGCCACTGCGGTTGCTGCTGTCGATCCGGCTCTGCCGAGCTACACCAAGACCTCCGGCGTATCGGGCAACCTGTCCAGCGTTGGTTCCGACTCCCTGGCCAACCTGATGACTCTGTGGGCTGAAGAGTTCAAAAAGGAATACCCCAACGTCAATATCCAGATCCAGGCCGCCGGTTCCTCCACCGCGCCACCTGCGCTGACTGAAGGCACCTCGAACATGGGCCCGATGAGCCGCCCAATGAAGGATGCCGAGATCCAGGCGTTTGAAGAAAAATACGGTTACAAGCCAACAGCTATTCCGGTAGCCATTGATGCTCTGGCTGTCTTCGTACACAAGGACAACCCGATCAAGAGCCTGGATATCGCTCAGGTTGACGCGATTTTCTCCAGCACTCGTCTGTGTGGCGGTGCCACCGATATCAAAACCTGGGGTGACCTGGGCCTGACTGGCGAATGGGCTGCCAAGCCGATCCAGTTGTTCGGTCGTAACTCGGTATCCGGCACCTACGGTTATTTCAAAGAAGAAGCCCTGTGCAAAGGCGACTACAAGGCCAACGTTAACGAGCAGCCGGGTTCGGCTTCCGTGGTGCAGTCGATCTCCAGCACCATCAACGCCATCGGTTACTCGGGCATTGGTTACAAGACCTCCAGCGTTCGCGCTGTGGCACTGTCGAAGAAAGGCGGCGAAGCCTTCGATGCCAACGAAGAAAACGCCCTGGCTGGCAAGTTCCCGCTGGCGCGCTTCTTCTACGTCTATGTCAACAAAGCACCGAACAAGTCGCTGAGCCCGCTGGATGCTGAGTTCGTCAAGCTGGTGCTGTCCAAGCAAGGCCAGGATGTTGTAGTGAAAGACGGCTACATCCCGCTGCCTAAGAAAGTGATCGACAAAACCCTGAAGGAACTGGGTCTGTAAGATCCGCCTGAGTGGCAAGGACGCCCGAGTAAGTCGCACGCCCGCCTTCGTTTTCGACAGGTGGGCGTTGCTTTGTCAAAGCGCTGTAACTTTTCTGTCATATAGAGCGGCTAGAGTTGGCACCTCGTATAGCGACAGAACTCACTATGGCGCGCTCATGGCTGCGCAGAGACGCTCTTACCTATGAATGACTTGGCTAGTGAAACCATGACCGCCACACCCAAATCCCTAGGGCTGGACTTCAACACCCCGGCCCTGCAACGCAAGCGTCGCATGCGTGCACTGAAAGACCGTATGGCGCGCTGGGCAGTTTCGATCGGCGGTATGGCAGTGCTCGGTGCCATTACCCTGATCTTCTTCTACCTGGCCTATGTCGTGCTGCCGATGTTCCAGGGCGCGAGCATGGACAGCCGCAAGTCGGTGCAGGTTGCTTGGCTGAATGAAGCGGCCGCGCCGCTGCTTCTGACCCTGGAAGAACAGAACCAGATGGCCATGCGCCTGGACCAAAGCGGCAAGGTGCAGTTCTTCGATGCGAAGAAGATGCAGCCTTTAAGCAACGTGCAGCTGCCGATTCCGGCTGGTGCCCAGATTGTTTCTGTTGGCCAGGATCAGCCGGGCAGTAACCGCGTCGCGCTGGGCCTATCCAACGGTCAAGTGCTGGTGTTCGAGCATGCCTACAAGATCACTTATCCCAATGATGTGAAGACCATCAGTCCGAGTGTCGAATACCCGTTTGGTGAAGCGCCGATCGAGCTCGATCCCCAGGGCCGCGAGCTGGATCACATGGGCGTCAGCCTGAACGGCGGTACCCTTATGCTGGCTGGCTCCACCGGCACCGAGCTGCACGTGCTGAGCCTGGGCCGCGAAGAAAACCTGATGACCGGTGAGGTGACCCTCAGTGAAGAGCGCGTTGCGCTGCCGCAGATCGCTGAGCCGATCAAGGCACTGATCATCGACCCACGCCAGATGTGGCTGTATGTCATCAATGGGCGCGCCACTGCTGATGTCTTCGACATGCGTAGCAACAGCTTGAATGGCCGCTACAAACTGCTCGCTGACGGCAAGCTGGAAGTCAGCAATGTAACCGGGCTGTTGGGTGGCATTTCGTTGATGGTCGGCGATAGCAGCGGGGCGATTCAGCAATGGTTTATGGTGCGTGAAGCGGACGGTAAAGCTGAACTCAAATCCATCCGTAGTTTCCAGCTAAGCGACAGTCCGATTGTGCAGATACTGCCGGAGGAGCGCCGCAAGGGCTTTTTCGCTCTGGATTCCAAGGGCAACCTGGGCATCTTCCACAGTACCGCGCACCGCACCCTGCTGGTCGAACAAGTTGCCGATGGCCAGGCTCTGGCTGCTTTGTCACCACGCGCCAACCGGGTATTGATCGAAGCCGATGGTAAGTTGCAGCGTTTGGTGATCGATAACCCACACCCAGAAATTTCCTGGAGTTCGTTGTGGGGCAAAGTCTGGTATGAGAACTACGATGCGCCTGGTTATGTCTGGCAGTCGACTTCAGCCAGTACCGATACCGAGCCTAAGCTGAGTCTCGCGCCGCTGGCCTTCGGCACCTTGAAAGCCGCGTTCTATGCCATGCTCCTGGCCGCCCCATTGGCCATTGCGGCGGCCCTCTACACCGCCTACTTCATGGCTCCGGCGCTGCGGCGCAAGGTCAAACCGGTGATTGAGCTTATGGAGGCGTTGCCGACGGTGATTCTCGGTTTCTTCGCCGGTCTGTTCCTCGCGCCTTATGTCGAAGGGCACCTGCCCGGCATCTTCAGTCTGCTGATCTTTACCCCTATCGGTATTTTGCTCGCGGGTTACCTGTGGAGCCGCTTGCCGGAGTCGATTCGCCTGAGCGTGCCGGACGGTTGGGAGTCCGTGCTGTTGATTCCGATGATCCTGCTGGTCGGCTTTGTCTCGCTGGCGATGAGTGGGCATCTGGAGAACTGGTTGTTCGACGGCAATATGCGCTTGTGGCTGAGCAATGACCTGGGCATCGCCTTCGATCAGCGCAACGCCTTGGTGGTCGGTTTGGCCATGGGTTTCGCGGTGATTCCAACCATCTTCTCGATTGCCGAAGACGCCGTGTTCAGTGTGCCCAAAAGCCTGACCTTTGGCTCCCTGGCCCTGGGTGCAACGCCGTGGCAGACCTTGATCCGCGTGGTGATTCTCACGGCAAGCCCAGGTATTTTCTCGGCCGTGATGATTGGCATGGGGCGCGCTGTCGGCGAAACCATGATCGTGCTGATGGCCACGGGTAACACCGCCATCATGGACATGAACATCTTTGAAGGTCTGCGCACCCTGGCTGCCAACGTGGCAGTTGAAATGCCCGAATCGGAAGTGGGTGGTACCCACTACCGCGTGCTGTTCCTCTCGGCGCTGGTGCTGCTCGGCTTCACCTTTGTCATGAACACCCTGGCAGAACTGGTGCGCCAGCGTCTGCGCGTCAAGTACGCCTCGCTCTAAGGCTCAGGAAGGTATATGTCCGTGAAGCAGAACAACCTGAAAACCTGGTTCAAGAGCGGTACGCCCTGGATCTGGATGAATGCCGGTGCCGTATCGATCGCTGTGATCATGACGCTGGGTCTGATGATGGTGATCGCGGTACGCGGCCTCGGCCATTTCTGGCCGGCTGACCTAGTCGAGGTCGACTATCGGGTACCCGGCCAGGAAGCCAAGGTGATGGCTGGCGAGATCACTCAAATTGAAGAGGTGCCGCGCGCGCGCTTGGCCGCTTCCGGTTTGCCGGTCGACGTTAAGGGCGGCGAGTTCATGACCCGCGAGCTGTTCAAGGTCGGTAACCGCGACATCTACGGTGCGGATTTCACCTGGGTGGTAGGTGAGTGGCTGAGCAATCAGCGCACCCCGGAGCAGTTGACCGCCTTTGAGCGCCGCGAGTGGGGCAATCTCTATGGCTACCTGGTCAACGTCAAGCAGGAAGGTCAGCTGGTTGCCGAGGGTGATGCCAGCTGGGCTGAAATGCAGACGCGAGTCGATCGGGTCGATGATCTGCACGCCAAGCTGGTGCGTGTCGAGAAAAAAGACATTGGCCGGATTAACGCCGGGCTGGAGCGCATCCGCCTGAAAACCCGTCGCCTCGAATTGCAAGGCAAGTTGGACGATGTCGCCCAGGCCGAGCTGGATGCCGAGCGTGCGCAGTGGGATGCCGAGTACAAGGTGCTGGAAACCGAGCTGGTTGCGCTCAATCAGGCGTTCAATCGCGACAGCATCACGGTAAAAACCGTTGAGGGCCGTGAAGTGACTCTGAGTCTGGGCAAAGTGGTAAGGGCCTACCAGCCCAATGCCATGGGTCCTCTGGACAAGCTGAGTTTCTACTTCGCCAAACTGTGGGAATTCGTCAGCGACGACCCGCGTGAGGCCAACACCGAGGGCGGCATCTTCCCGGCGATCTTCGGCACCGTGATGATGACCCTGATCATGGCCGTGATCGTCACTCCGTTCGGTGTGGTAGCGGCCATCTACCTGCGCGAGTACGCCAAGCAGGGCCCGCTGACCCGGGTGATCCGCATCGCGGTGAACAACCTGGCGGGCGTGCCGGCGATTGTCTACGGCGTGTTCGGCCTGGGCTTTTTCGTCTATGTGCTGGGTGGCTCGCTGGACCGCATGTTCTTCCCGGAAGCGGCCCCGGCACCGACCTTCGGTACGCCAGGTCTGATGTGGGCCTCGCTAACGCTGGCCATTCTCACTTTGCCGGTGGTGATCGTCGCCACCGAAGAAGGCCTGGCGCGGATTCCGCGGGCCGTGCGCGAAGGCTCCCTGGCCCTCGGCGCGACCAAGGTGGAAACCCTCTGGCGCGTGGTGCTGCCGATGGCCAGCCCGGCGATGATGACCGGTCTGATCCTCGCCGTGGCCCGCGCCGCTGGTGAAGTGGCACCGTTGATGCTGGTGGGCGTGGTCAAGCTGGCACCTTCGCTGCCGCTGGACGCCAACTACCCCTACCTGCACCTGGACCAGAAGATCATGCACCTGGGCTTCCATATCTACGACGTCGGCTTCCAGAGCCCCAACGTCGAGGCCGCGCGGCCGCTGGTGTACGCCACCGCCCTGCTGCTGGTGTTGGTCATCGTGGTGCTGAACATGGCGGCGGTCTATATCCGCAACCACCTGCGCGAGAAGTACAAGGCGCTGGATCACTAATCATCGCGCCGCGGCCCGCTGGGCCGCGGCGGCATAAAGCATTTGTTAGCGTAGGGAGCATCCCATGCAGCACGAAACACATACACACGGTATCGACATGGCGGCCCTTGGCCGCGACCGCCAGGGCCTGAACATGGCCAATGAGCAAGTAGCCATCGACGTACCAGGCCTGAACCTGTTCTACGGCGACAAGCAGGCGTTGTTCGATGTGCAGATGACCATTCCCAAGCAGCGCGTTACTGCGTTTATCGGGCCGTCCGGTTGCGGTAAGTCGACCCTGCTGCGCACTTTCAACCGGATGAACGACCTGGTTGATGGCTGCCGTGTAGAAGGGGAAATCAACCTCGATGGCCGTAACATTTACCGTAAGGGCGAGGACGTAGCCGAGCTGCGCCGCCGTGTCGGTATGGTGTTCCAGAAGCCTAACCCGTTCCCCAAGAGCATTTACGAGAACGTGGTGTATGGCCTGCGTATCCAGGGTATCAACCAGAAGCGCGTACTCGATGAGGCCGTGGAGTTGTCGCTGAAAAATGCTGCGTTGTGGGACGAGGTTAAAGACCGCCTGCATGACTCCGCCCTTGGCCTTTCTGGCGGCCAGCAACAACGTTTGATCATCGCCCGTACCGTCGCGGTGCAGCCGGAAGTGTTGCTGCTCGACGAACCCTGCTCGGCGCTGGACCCGATCTCGACGCTGAAAGTCGAAGAGCTGATCTACGAACTGAAATCCAAGTACACCATCGTCATCGTTACCCACAACATGCAGCAGGCGGCGCGGGTCTCGGATTACACGGCGTTTATGTACATGGGCAAACTGATCGAGTTCGGTGATACCGATACCCTGTTCACCAACCCGGCGAAGAAGCAGACCGAGGATTACATCACCGGTCGTTACGGCTGATGGCAGAGCCCATCCAAGCACAGACGTTATTCGGTTAATTCAAGGGTTTGCACATGATCAACAAAGAAAACCTTACCCAGCATATCTCCCAGCAGTTCAACGTCGAGCTGGAGGAGGTGCGCAGCCACCTGCTGGCCATGGGCGGTCTGGTCGAGAAGCAGGTCAACGACGCGGTTACCGCGCTGATCGACGCTGACTCCGGTCTGGCTCAGCAAGTGCGCGAGATCGACGACCAGATCAACCAGATGGAGCGCAATATCGACGAAGAGTGCGTGCGCATTCTCGCCCGTCGTCAGCCGGCGGCCTCTGACCTGCGTCTGATCATCAGCATCTCCAAGTCGGTAATCGACCTCGAGCGCATTGGCGACGAAGCCACCAAGATCGCCAAGCGCGCCATCCTCCTGTGCGAGGAAGGCGAGTCGCCGCGCGGCTACGTGGAAGTGCGGCATATCGGCGATCAGGTACGCAAGATGGTGCAGGAGGCGCTGGACGCCTTCGCCCGTTTCGACGCCGACCTGGCGCTGTCGGTGGCGCAGTATGACAAGACCGTCGACCGCGAATACAAGACCGCCCTGCGCGAACTGGTGACCTACATGATGGAAGACCCGCGTTCGATCTCGCGGGTGCTCAACGTGATCTGGGCTCTGCGTTCGCTGGAGCGTATCGGCGACCACGCGCGCAATATCGCCGAGCTGGTGATCTACCTGGTGCGCGGCACCGATGTGAAGCACATCGGCCTGACCCGCATGCAGGAAGAAGTGCAGGGCACCAACAAGGACAGCTAACGCCGCTAAATCGTCTCCGCGGCGAGATAAGGCGTATTTCGGTTGGCCTTTGGCCACCAGCCGCGACTATGCTTAAGGCCATCTGAATGGGAGTGGCCGATGAGCAAAGTCAGCGTGCTGGTGGTGGACGACGCAACCTTTATTCGCGATTTGGTGAAGAAGGGGCTGCGCGACCACTTTCCCGGCGTGCAGATCGTGGAAGCGGTGAATGGGCGCAAGGCCCAGCAACTGCTGGGTCGGCAAGGCATTGACCTGATCCTCTGCGATTGGGAAATGCCGGAAATGTCCGGGCTCGAGCTGCTCAGCTGGTGCCGCGAGCAGGACAACCTGAAAACCGTGCCCTTTATCATGGTCACCAGCCGTGGCGACAAGGACAACGTGGTGCAGGCGATCCAGGCCGGGGTTTCCGACTTTATCGGCAAGCCCTTCTCCAACGAACAGCTGGTGACCAAGGTCAAGAAGGCCCTGCAGCGTGCCGGCAAGCTGCAGGCGCTGATGGCCAGCGCGCCACCGAAGATGCTCAGCAGCGGGGCCTATGCCAATGACTCGCTGTCTGCCCTGACCGCCGGCAAGGCCGAAGTGCTCAAGCCGTCCGCCGCACCCGCGCCTGTGGTCAAGGCGGCCGCTGCTTTCGCCGCTCAACCCGCAGCCGCCAAGACCGCGCCAGCCAGCGGCCGTGGCCAAGGCCAGTTGCGCCTGCCGGGCGGCACCATGGCCTGCGTGATCAAGGCCCTGAGCCTCAAGGAAGCGCTGCTGGTGGTCAAACGCACCGAACTGCTGCCTCAGGTGCTGGAAAGCGCGGTGCTCGATCTGGAGCAGGGCGAGGCGGCGGAAATCGCCCGACTCAACGGCTATCTGCATGCGGTAGTGGCTTTCGAGCCCAAGCCCGACAGCGAATGGCTGCAGCTGACCTTCAGGTTCGTCGACAGCGACCCGCAGAAACTCGACTATATCTCCCGACTGATCGCCCGCGGCACCGCGCAGAAGCACTTCAGCCCGGGGGCCTAGGGCGGGCATGGCGAAGGCCTGTCCGACCGATCGCCAACGACTGCATCACAGCCCGACGGATGCCACCTCGCATGCCCCGGCCGGCGCTGCTAATCTGAACGATCATGGCCAACCAATCATAAGAATCGGGTCGTTATGCTAGGGCGTCTGATATTACTCTGTGGCGTGTTGGTCTTTGCCGGCCAGGCCGGGGCATTGACCATCTACAAGTACACCGATGCCAACGGCGTGGTCACCTACACCGACAAGGCCGCCCCCGGTGCCCAGGTGTTCGTGTTTCGCGACCGCATGGTTGAGCGCCTGGACAACCAGGTGAAGCTGGAAACCAAGAAGCATGAAGCCGGGGAAACCCTGCTGGTGCGCAACGATCTCTACGCTCCGGTGCAGGTCGAATTGCGCCTGGAGCAGCTCGGCAATGTCGTCGGCGCGCCCGGTAAACCCATCAGCTGGGTGCTGCCACCGCGCAGCCATATCCGCCTGGTGACCCTGACCGCGCAGGATGCCGGCAAGCCGCTGCACTACACCCCCAAGCTGCGCTATGCCCTCGGCGATCCGCGCCTGTTGCCGACCCAGAAGAGCTACCCGCTGCCCTGGCGCGGCGGTCCGTTCCGCCTGACCCAGGGGGCCAACGGCAAATACAGCCACTTCACTCCGAAAGGCCGTTACGCCATGGATATCGCCATGCCCGAAGGTACGCCGATTGTCGCGGCCCGTGGTGGTGTGGTGGTGAAGACCGAAAACCAGCAGAGTGGGCGCGGCAACAACCCCTCCGGCAATTATGTGCGCATTCTCCATGACGACGGCACCATGGGCGTCTACCTGCACCTGATGAAGGGCTCGGTCGGTGTGCGCGAAGGCCAGCGGGTCAATAACGGCAGCTTTATTGCCCGGTCCGGCAACACCGGCAACAGCACCGGCCCGCACCTGCACTTCGTGGTGCAGCGCAACGTCGGCCTGGCGCTGGAGTCCATCCCATTCGACTTCGCCCAGCCGGTCAACAGCCTGCCCAACTTTGCGGTGGGCGGCGAGTAAGCCTGCAGCCGGTGCATGGCGCTAACCTGTAGGGTACGCCATGCGCACCGCGCACTCTGGGTTGCTCAATCCAGCCTCAGCACCTTGGCCAGGACGATCTTCGGGCCTTTCATCTTCTTGACGATGATGCGCAGGCCGTCGACTTCCAGCACCTCCTCTTCCTCGGGCATGCGCTTGAGGGTCTCGTAGACCAGCCCCGCCAGGGTTTCCGCCTCGACATGATCGAGATCGACGCCGAGCAGGCGCTCGACCTTGGCCAGCGGTGTGTCGCCGCGCACCAGCAGCTTGCCCGGCTGGTAGGCGAGGATGCCGCGTTCGGCCTTGCGGTGTTCGTCCTGGATATCGCCGACCAGGGCTTCCAGCACATCCTCCATGGTCAGGTAGCCGATCACCTTGCCGTCGGCCTCCTCGACCAGGGCGAAGTGCGAGCCGCCCTGGCGGAACTGTTCGAGCAGGTTGGACAGCGGCATATGCCGGCCGACCCGTTCGATCGGGTGCATCAGCTCCGCCAGTTTCAGTGCCGAGGGCAGCATCTCCAGCAAGGAGAGGTGCAGCAGCAGATCCTTGATATGCAACACGCCGACAAACTCGCCGCTGGTGTCGTCGTAGATCGGGTAGCGGCTGTACTTGTGCCGGCGGAACACGCTGAACACTTCATCCAGGGCCGCCGTCAGCGGCAGGGAGACCAGGTCCTCGCGGGAATTGGCCCAGTCCACAACCTCCAGTTCGCCCAGCTCAACGGCGGAGGCCAGCACGCGCATGTCCTGGTCGCTGGGGTTGCTGCCACGGCTGGAGTGGAGGATCAGCTTGAGTTCGTCGCGGCTGTAATGGTGTTCGTGGTGCGGCCCCGGCTCGCCCTGGCCGGCGATGCGCAGGATGGCATTGGCGCTGGCATTGAGCAGGAAGATCGCCGGGTACATGGCCCAGTAGAACAGGTACAGCGGCACGGCCGTCCACAGCGAGAGCAATTCGGGTTTGCGGATCGCCCAGGACTTGGGGGCCAACTCGCCAACCACTATGTGCAGGTAGGAAATGATCGCGAAGGCGGTAAAGAAGGCGATGCCGTGAACCAGCTTCGGCGACTCGATGCCGATGGCCGCGAGCAGCGGTTCAAGCAGATGGGCGAAAGCCGGTTCGCCGACCCAGCCGAGGCCCAGGGAGGCCAGGGTTATACCCAGTTGGCAGGCCGAGAGGTAGGCGTCCATCTGGTTGTGCACGGTGCGCAGGATATGCCCGCGCCAGCCATGGGCCTGAGCGAGGGCCTCGACCTTGGTGGCGCGCAGGCGAACGATGGCGAACTCGGCGGCGACGAAGAAGCCGTTGAGCAGGACCAGGAAGAGGGCGAACAGGACGAGGCCGAAATCGGCGAAATAGCTGGCGGCGGTGTAACTCGTGGAGGGGTCCATAGGGGGTTCGGTTGACCAATGACGGCTAAGAGTGGCGGCAGACGCCGGGCTTTGCAAGTGGCGCTAAAAGGCTTTCGTCGCGCGGATGAGGGCTTTCTATTCGCCAGCGCGCTGCTTCTGTCTGGTGGATGGATAAAGCGCCATCCACCCTATGGCAGAGCCACGCGGGTGCGCGGCTGGGCTGGTTAGCCGCGACGCACCATCTGCTGGGCGGGGAAGTGGCAGGTAAAGCTGCTGCCCTTGCCCAGGTCGCTGTGGATCTCCAGGCGCGCGCGGTGGCGCAGCAGCACGTGTTTGACGATGGCCAGGCCCAGGCCGGTGCCACCGGTGTTGCTGGCGCGGCTGGAGTCGACCCGGTAGAAGCGTTCGGTCAGGCGCGGCAGATGCTTGGCCTCGATGCCCAGGCCGGTGTCGGTCACCGCCAGGTGTGCACCCTGGTCGTCGGCCCACCAGCGAATGCGGATCTCGCCCTCGTCAGGGGTGTACTTGACCGCGTTGAACACCAGGTTGGAAAAGGCGCTGCGCAGTTCCGTCTCGCTGCCCTTGAGGCGCAGGTGCGGATCGGCTTCCAGGCTGATGCGGTGGTGGCGTTCGGCGGACAGGGCCTGGGCGTCGTTCTTGATCGACAGCAGCAGCAGGTCCACCGCCACCGGCTGGTTGTCCGAGGGGTAGTCGGTGGCTTCCAGCTTGGCCAGCAACAGCAGGTCGTTGAGCAGGTTCTGCATGCGCCCGCCCTGTTGCTGCATCTGCTGCAGGGCACGCAGCCAGCGCGGGTTGACCGCCTCGACGTTGTCCAGCAGGGTTTCCAGGTAACCGGCGATCACCGTCAGCGGGGTGCGCAGCTCGTGGGAAACGTTGGCGACGAAATCCTTGCGCATCTGTTCCAGCTGATGGATGCGGGTGATGTCGCGCACCAGCATCAGGTGCTCGCGGTTGCCGTACTGGGTGATATGAAACTGCAGGCGCAGGCGGTCGCTGACCGGAGAGGGCAGTTCCAGCGGCTCCTGGTAATTGCTGCCTTCGAAATATTCGATAAAGCGCGGGTCGCGCACCAGATTGGTGATCTGCTGACCGCTGTCCTGGGGCGTTTTCAGGCCCAGCAGCTTTTCTGCGGCAAGGTTCCACCATTCCAGGTTGCCGTCGCGGTCGAGCATGATCACCGCGTCCTTCAGCGCCGCGGTGGACTCCTGCACCCGGTCGATTACCGCCTGCAGGCGGCCACGGGCCTTCTGGTCGCGGCGTTGCAGGTGATAGATATTGTCGAACACCTCGCCCCACAGGCCGTAACCGTCGGGCGGCGGCTCGTCGCCCTTGCGGGTGCGCAGCCATTTGTGCAGGCGCAGCAGTTGCTGCAGGTGCCAGCCGAGGTAGCCGGCCAGGCCCAGGGCCATGGACCAGCCGTACTCGCCGGTGATCAGGCCGAGCAGCAGGCAGGCTGCAATCAGAAGCAGCAAACGACGTATAAGGGGCGTGCGCCAGTCTTGATTCAATTAGAACTCATCCGCCAAGCAATCCTTTATGCAGGTCGGCTAAGCGACCTCCAGGCATCCTAAACTGTCTTAGCTCTTGGTGGAGAACCGATAGCCCGTGCCGCGTACAGTCTGCACCAGGTTCTCGTAAACCTCGCCGAGGGCCTTGCGCAGGCGGCGGATATGCACGTCGACGGTGCGCTCCTCGACATACACGTTACCGCCCCAGACCTGATCGAGCAATTGGCCGCGGGTGTAGGCGCGCTCCTGGTGGGTCATAAAGAATTGCAGCAGGCGGTATTCGGTGGGGCCCATTTCGGCCGGCTTGCCGTCGATGGTGACGCGGTGGCTGACCGGGTCGAGCAGCAGGCCGCCGACTTCGATCGGCCCTTCGCTGTCGGTCGGTCCGGCGCGGCGCAGCACGGCTTTCAGGCGCGCCACCAGCTCGCGGGGGGAGAAGGGCTTGGTGATGTAATCATCGGCCCCCACTTCCAGACCCTGGATCTTGTTGTCCTCTTCGCCCTTGGCGGTGAGCATGATGATCGGGATATCCCCGGTCAGCTCGTCGCGCTTGAGCCGGCGCGCCAGTTCGATGCCGCTGGTGCCGGGGAGCATCCAGTCGAGCAGGATCAGATCGGGTTTGCGGTCGACGATGATGGCGTGGGCCTGCTGGGTATTCTCCGCTTCCAGGCACTCGTAGCCGGCCATTTCCAGGGCCACGGCAATCATTTCACGGATCGGTGCTTCGTCGTCGACGATCAGGATGTTCTTGCCAACCATGGTCAAGCCTCGGGTCATCTCGCTGTAATGGTCTGCATTAGATAACGGAATTATTGCAGTGATATGACAGGTGCGCGGCACGAGCCCTCCTGCGCCCTACCCACGCAAGGCGTAGTCCAGCACGATACCGACAAAGATCGCCAGGCCGGCCCAGTGGTTGTGCAGAAAGGCGTTGAAGCAGGCCATGGGTTTGCGGTTGCGGGTCTTGTGGTATTCCCAGGCGAAACAGGCGGCGGCCACGGCCAGGCCGAGGTGGAAGCAGATACCCAGTTCGAAGCGCGCGCCGGCCAGCAGCAGGCAGAGCAGGGCCAGGCCCTGCAGGCTGGCGATAATCAGGCGGTCGGCATCGCCGAACAGGATGGCGGTGGATTTCACCCCGATCTTCAGGTCGTCGTCGCGGTCGGCCATGGCGTAGTAGGTGTCGTAGGCCACGGTCCACAGCAGGTTGGCGATATACAGCAGCCAGGCCTCGGCCGGCAGCTCACCGGTTTCGGCGGTAAAGGCCATGGGCATGCCCCAGGAGAACGCCGCCCCCAGCACCACCTGCGGGTAGAAGGTGTAGCGCTTCATAAAGGGGTAGCAGGCGGCCAGGGCCAGGCCGCCGAAGGACAGCCAGATGGTGGTGGCGTTGGTGAACAGCACCAGTACGAAGCTGGCCGCCACCAGTACGGCGAACAGCACCAGCGCCTCGCGTGGCTGGATCTTGCCGCTGGCCAGGGGCCGCGCCTGGGTGCGTTTGACGTGGCCGTCGAAATTGCGGTCGGCGTAATCGTTGATCACGCAGCCGGCGGCGCGCATCAGGATCACACCGAAGACGAAGATAAA
Organism: Pseudomonas sp. XK-1; assembly: GCF_038069885.1. Lineage (NCBI taxonomy): Bacteria > Pseudomonadati > Pseudomonadota > Gammaproteobacteria > Pseudomonadales > Pseudomonadaceae > Pseudomonas > Pseudomonas sp. XK-1. The sequence continues at coordinate 104,703 of NZ_JBBPES010000001.1, forward strand.
CAGGTTCTTCGCGCTCGGCACGCCCTCGGCGGCCACCCACAGCGCCCAAAGCGTCGGCCACAGCAGCAGGTAGATGCCGATGGGCTTGTCCAGGCGCATCAGCTGGACGAAGTCCCAGGCGCGTGGGTGCAGGCGATTCAGCGATTTCAGCAGGCGGGTGTACATCGGGCGCGTCTCCGTGCGGGTTGCGGCGGATTATACGGAGTCGGCGCGCGATCAGGCGATGCGTAGGATGAGCGAAGCGATACCCATGGGCGGTGCGTGGCGCTATTGATGGGTTACACCTGCGGCTAACCTACGCGGCCGCCCATCCTACGGCTCGATACCCGCCGCGCCCCAGAAGGCCGGTAGAAACACCTCGGCCACCAGCACGCCGAGTTCGCCGCGACTGAAGCAGGAGCGCCGCCCCCACAGACGTTCGGCACGGGCCTCGGTGGGCAGCCAGGCGGCCGGGTAGCGGCAGACCTGCATCGCGCCGCGGTCGAAGGCGCGGTCGCTGAACAGCAGCTCGCCGAGAGAGCGGCTACCCAGCTCCGCCAGGTTCAGCCCGGAGCCTTGCAGGGCGCTGCGGGCGGCCACGCTGCGGGCGAACACCCAGGGCTGGTCATGGCCGCGCAGGTACACCTCGCGCACCCAGCCCTGGCTGCCCGGGGCCACGCCGAGGGCGCTGCATTCGTCGCAGCGCAGCGGCTGCCAGCCTTCCTGCAGCGGGGTGACGCTGAAGCCCTGGTGGGACAGGGCGGTCAGCCGCCGGGTCAGCGAATCTTCATTGAACAGCCAGTCGCGCACGGCCGCGGCGGGCGCGGGGTGCAACTGGCCGGCAGTCAGCCAGCGGGGCGGATGGGCGAGGGCGGTGTGGGGCACGGCAGGAAATCACCATGGACTGGAAGCGCGCGAGTCTAGCATGGTCGCTGCCGTCATCCGGCTACCCTGCTATGACCAGCCCTCCAGGCGCATGGTCGCGCGTACCAGGCGCTGCTCTTCCTGCTCGATGTCCCTGAGGTTGTCGCGGATGCTGTTGATATGGTCGCGGGCCGCCCGTTGCGCCTGTTCCGGCAGGCGTTCGATCACGGCGTGGTAGAGCCGCGTGTGCTGGCGGTCGATCTGGCGCTTCTGCAACGGCCGGTGATAGAGGTTGTTGACCGAGGCAAACACCGTGCTGAGCATCAGGTCGGTGAGCGATTGCAGGGTGTGCAGCAGCACCGGGTTGTGCGAAGCCTCGCAGATTGCCAGGTGGAAGGCGTGGTCCAGGCGGGCATGTTCGTGGGCTTCGAAGCCCTCCGGCTGGGCGTGGGCGGCGAGCATTTCCTCGTAGCGCCGGGTCAGCAGGACGAAATCCGCCTCGGTGCCGCGCAGGGCCGCCAGGCGCGCCGACTCGGCTTCCAGCAGGGCGCGTACTTCCAGCAGGTCGAACAGGGTGCGCGGTTGCGAGCTGAACAGGTGCATCAGCGGGCTGGCATCGCGCGTGCCGTTGAGGTTGGCGACCCGCGAATCGCGGCCCTGGGCGGTTTCGATAATGCCGCGCCCGCGCAGCGCCTTGAGCCCCTCGCGCAGCGCCGAACGGGAGATGCCGAGCTTCTCGCACAGGCGGCGTTCCGAGGGTAGGGGCTGGCCGACCTTGAGTACGCCATCGACGATCAGGCGTTCGATCTTTTCCGCGACCACGTCGCTGACCTGGCGGCGTGGCGTACTTGACGCTGTCATAAGCAGACCTCGTTTAACTGGTAGTACCAATTTATTCGGGTTTCCATTGGCCTAGCCAATATAGGCCAGTTAGCCTTGATTTATAAGGGTCTCAGCAGGTAATTGGCGCAAGCCTGGTGAAAATAACTGGTAGGACCAGGTGCGTGAAGAATGGACGGCGACGATGTGCAGGGCTAAACATGCCAGCACACCAGTACCGGGGCACGCGCTGCCCCGGACTTTCTAACAAGAACGACGCTGCCTGAAAGAGCCTGCCATGAGCATTCTGTACGACGAGCGTGTCGACGGCCCGCTGCCCCGGGTCGACAAGCCAGCCCTGCTGGCCGAATTGCGCGCCCAGCTCCCCGATCTGGACGTGCTGCACAGCCCGGAAGACCTCAAACCCTACGAGTGCGACGGCCTCTCGGCGTACCGCACCACGCCACTGCTGGTGGTGCTGCCCGAGCGTCTGGAGCAGGTGCAGAGCTTGCTGCAGATCTGCCATCGGCGTGGCGTGCCCGTGGTGGCGCGTGGGGCCGGTACCGGTCTGTCCGGCGGTGCGCTGCCACTGGAGCAGGGCATCCTGCTGGTGCTGGCTCGCTTCAACAAGATTCTCGAGATCGACCCGGCCGGACGTTTCGCCCGGGTTCAGCCCGGTGTGCGCAATCTGGCGATCTCCCAGGCTGCCGCCCCCTACGGTCTGTACTACGCGCCCGACCCGTCCTCGCAGATTGCCTGTTCGATCGGCGGCAACGTCGCCGAGAACGCCGGCGGCGTGCACTGCCTGAAGTACGGCCTGACCGTGCACAACCTGCTCAAGGTGGAGATCCTCACCGCCAGCGGCGAGCGCATGACCCTGGGCAGCGATGCCTTGGATTCGCCGGGCTTCGACCTGCTGGCGCTGTTCACCGGTTCGGAAGGCATGCTCGGCATCGTCACCGAGGTCACGGTCAAGCTGCTGCCTAAACCGCAGGTGGCCAAGGTGTTGCTGGCCGCCTTCGACTCGGTGGAAAAGGCTGGCCGCGCGGTGGGCGACATCATCGCCGCCGGCATCATCCCCGGCGGCCTGGAAATGATGGACAACCTGGCCATCCGCGCCGCCGAAGATTTTATCCATGCCGGTTATCCGGTGGATGCCGAGGCCATCCTGCTCTGCGAACTGGACGGTGTCGAAGCCGATGTCCAGGACGAGTGCGAGCGGGTGCGTGCCGTGCTGGAGCAGGCCGGTGCCACCGAGGTCCGCCTGGCCCGTGACGAAGCCGAGCGGGTGCGCTTCTGGGCCGGGCGCAAGAACGCCTTCCCGGCGGTCGGGCGCATCTCGCCGGATTACTACTGCATGGACGGCACCATTCCGCGGCGCGAACTGCCGGGCGTGCTCAAGGGCATCGCCGAACTGTCCGCCGAATACGGCCTGCGCGTGGCCAACGTGTTCCATGCCGGCGACGGCAATATGCACCCGCTGATCCTCTTCGATGCCAACCAGCCCGGCGAGCTGGAGCGCGCCGAAGCCATCGGCGGCAAGATCCTCGAACTCTGCGTCAAGGTCGGCGGCAGCATCACCGGCGAGCATGGCGTGGGCCGGGAAAAGATCAACCAGATGTGCACCCAGTTCAACAGCGACGAAATCACCCTGTTCCACGCGGTGAAGGCGGCCTTCGATCCCCAGGGGCTGCTCAACCCCGGCAAGAACATTCCGACCCTGCACCGCTGCGCCGAATTCGGGGCCATGCATGTGCACCACGGCCAGTTGCCTTTCCCCGATCTGGAGCGTTTCTGATGCACGACTTCGATGCCAGCGCGGCGTTGCTGGAACAGGTCAACCAGGCCCTCAACAGTTCAACGCCGCTGCGTATCCAGGGTGGTAACAGTAAGGCCTTCCTCGGCCGCAAGGTGGTCGGCGAGGTGCTCGATACCCGTGCCCATCGTGGCATCGTCAGCTATGACCCGACCGAACTGGTGATCACCGTCCGTACCGGCACGCCGCTGGCCGAGTTGCAGGCGGTGCTGGATGCGGCCGGGCAGATGCTCACCTGCGAGCCGCCGCACCTGGGCGCGACGGCCACCGTTGGCGGCATGCTCGCCACGGGCCTGTCCGGCCCGCGTCGGCCCTGGGCCGGCGCGGTGCGTGACATGGTGCTCGGCACGCGACTGATCACCGGCTTCGGCAAGCAGCTGCGCTTTGGCGGCGAGGTGATGAAGAACGTCGCCGGCTACGACCTGTCGCGCCTGCTGGCCGGCAGCTTCGGCTGCCTGGGGGTGATCACCGAGGTGTCCCTCAAGGTCCTGCCCAAGCCGCGGCAAAGCCTCAGTCTGCGTTTGCAGCTGGATGCCGAGCATGCCCTGGCGAAACTCTCCGAGTGGGGCCAGCAGCCGCTGCCGATCAGCGCCGCCAGTCATGACGGCCAGGCCCTGCACCTGCGCCTGGAAGGCGGCGAAGGTTCGGTGGCGGCGGCCCGTGAACGGCTCGGCGGCGAGCCGCTCGACCCGCTCTACTGGCAGCAGCTGAATGAGCAGGAGTTGCCGTTCTTTCGCGACCCGCGCCCGCTCTGGCGTCTGTCGCTGGCCAACAACAGCCCGCTGCTGACGTTGCCCGGGGAGCAGCTGATCGACTGGGGCGGTGCCCAGCGCTGGCTCAAGTCCAGTGCCTCGGCCGAGGCGATTCGCACCGCGGTGGCGGCGGTTGGCGGGCATGCCAGCTGCTACACGGCCGGTCATTGCGACAGCCCGTTCCAGCCCCTGGCCGCACCGCTGTTGCACTACCACCGCCAGCTCAAGGCGCAACTCGATCCCCAGGGGATCTTCAACCCCGGCCGCATGTATGCAGAGGTTTAGATGCAGACCAATTTGACTGAGCAGGCCAGGGCGCTGGCGCGCGGCGAAGAAGCCGAAAGCATTCTGCGCAGCTGCGTGCACTGTGGCTTCTGCAACGCCACCTGCCCGACTTACCAGCTGCTCGGCGACGAGCTGGATGGCCCGCGTGGGCGCATCTACCTGATCAAGCAGGTACTCGAGGGCAACCCCGTTACGGCCAAGACCCAGCTGCATCTGGACCGCTGCCTGAGCTGCCGCAACTGCGAAACCACCTGCCCGTCCGGAGTGGATTACCACAACCTGCTGGATATCGGCCGCGCCGTGGTCGAACAGGCGGTGCCGCGGCCTTTCGCCGAGCGCCTGCTGCGCGCCAGCCTGCGCCAGGTGGTGCCGCGCCCGGCGCTGTTCAAGGCCCTGACCCAGGCCGGCCTGATGGTGCGTCCGCTGCTGCCGGCGGGGCTGCAGGACAAGCTGCCGCGCCAGGTACGTGCGGCCAGGCCGCGTCCGCCGCTGCGCCACGCTCGGCGCGTGCTGATGCTGGAGGGCTGCGTGCAGCCGGGCCTGTCGCCCAATACCAATGCTGCGGCGGCGCGGGTGCTCGACCGGCTCGGCATCAGCGTCATGCCGGCCGTCGAGGCCGGTTGCTGCGGAGCCCTGGACTATCACCTCAACGCCCAGGAGCAGGGCCTGCAGCGGGCCCGGCGCAATATCGATGCCTGGTGGCCGGCCGTCGAGCAGGGGGTCGAGGCCATCGTGCAGACCGCCAGCGGCTGCGGAGCCTTCGTCAAGGATTACGCCCAACTGCTGGCCCGTGACCCGCTCTATGCGGACAAGGCCAGGCGGGTCAGCAGCCTGACCCGGGACCTGGTGGAAGTGCTGCAGGGCGAGCCCCTGGAGCGCCTCGACATCCAGACCAAGCTGCGCCTGGCGTTCCACTGCCCCTGCACCCTGCAGCACGCCCAGCAGCTCGGCGGCGCGGTCGAGGCGCTGCTCTCCCGGCTCGGTTTCCAGCTCAGCGCGGTGAGCGACAGCCACCTGTGCTGCGGCTCGGCGGGCAGCTATTCGCTGACCCAGCCGGCGCTGTCGCGGCAGCTGCGTGACAACAAGCTCGATGCCCTGGAAAGCGGCCAGCCGGAGGTGATCGCCACCGCCAATATCGGTTGCCAGACCCACCTCGACGGTGCCGGGCGCACCCCGGTGCGGCACTGGATCGAGCTGGTGGAAGAGGCCCTGAGCTAAATATCGAGGTCACGCCCGCCCGGACTGGTTCCGGGCGGCGCTGGCCGTCAATTTCCGGATTGCATCCGGGTTATGCAACGCGAATACGAGGCCTGCCATGCACCACAAAGCCGTACTCAGCCAGATCGAGGTTACCCGCATCATCAATGCCGCCCGCGCCGAGGCGCAGCACAACGGCTGGGCCGTGGCGATTGCCGTGGTCGACGACGGCGGCCACCCGCTGGCCCTGGAACGCCTCGACGGCTGCGCGCCGATCGGGGCCTATATCGCCACCGAAAAGGCCCGCACCTCGGCCCTCGGACGGCGCGAATCGAAAGGTTATGAAGAGATGGTCAACGGCGGGCGCAGTGCCTTTCTCTCTGCGCCGCTGCTGACCGCTCTGGAAGGCGGTGTACCGATCCTGGTCGAGGGTCAGGTGATCGGGGCGGTAGGGGTGTCCGGGGTCAAGGCCGAACAGGATGCCCAGGTGGCCAAGGCCGGCATCGTCGCCCTGTAAACATGCGGCCTGGCCGCCAACCGATTAGGAGAGCGTAATGAGTGATCGTGTGAACTGTCATGGCCTGCAGGTGGCCAGCAACCTGCAGCGTTTCGTCGACAACGAAGTGCTGCCCGGCACCGGCCTGCAGTCCGAGGCTTTCTGGGCTGGTTTTGCGGCCCTGGTGCATGACCTGGCCCCGCACAATCGCGCCCTGCTCGCCGAGCGCGAGCGGCTGCAGGCCGAGCTGGACGCCTGGCACCGTGCCCATCCCGGCCCGGTACGAGATATGCCGGCCTACCGCGCCTTTCTCGAGAGCATCGGTTATCTGCTGACACCACCGGCGCAGGTGCAGGCCAGCACTGCCCATGTCGACAGCGAAATCAGCAGCCAGGCCGGCCCGCAACTGGTGGTGCCGGTGATGAATGCGCGTTACGCGCTGAACGCCGCCAATGCGCGTTGGGGCTCGCTGTATGACGCGCTCTACGGCACCGACGCGATCGGCGAGGAGGGTGGCGCGCAAAAAGGCCCCGGCTATAACCAGGTGCGCGGGGCCAGGGTGATTGCCTTTGCCCGCGCCTTCCTCGATCAGGCCGCGCCGCTGGCCAGCGGCTCCCATGCCGATGCCGTCAGCTACCGGGTGGTCGCCGGCCAGTTGCAGGTCGCGCTGGCCGATGGCACGCTCAGCACCCTGGCGCAGCCGGAGAAGTTCCGCGGCCACCAAGGCGAGGCGGCGCAGCCCAGCGCCATCCTGCTGCAAAACCACGGTCTGCATGTGGAAATCCAGATCGACCCGAGCAGCCCGATTGGCCAGACTGATGCCGCGGGGGTCAAGGACCTGCTGATCGAGGCGGCGCTGTCGACCATTCTCGATTGCGAGGACTCGGTCGCCGCGGTGGATGCCGCCGACAAGCTGCTGATCTACCGCAACTGGCTGGGCCTGATGCAGGGCGACCTCAGCGAGACCCTGGAAAAGGGCGGTCGCGCCATCGTCCGTCGCCTCAACCCGGATCGCAGCTACACCGCCGCCGATGGTTCGGCCCTGACCCTGCACGGCCGCTCGCTGCTGCTGGTGCGCAATGTCGGCCATCTGATGAGCAATCCAGCGATCCTCGATAACCAGGGGCGGGAAATTCCCGAGGGCATCCTCGACGGCGTGATGACCAGCCTGATTGCCCTGCATGACCTCAAGCGCTGCGGCAACTCGCGCAGCGGCAGCGTCTATATCGTCAAGCCGAAGATGCATGGCCCGCTGGAAGTGGCCTTCGCCGACCAGCTGTTCGGCCGTATCGAAGACCTCCTCGGCCTGCCGCGCAACACCCTGAAGATGGGCATCATGGACGAGGAGCGGCGCACCAGTGTCAACCTCAAGGCCTGCATCGCCGCCGCCAGCGCGCGGGTGGCCTTTATCAACACCGGCTTCCTCGACCGTACCGGCGACGAGATGCACACGGCCATGGAGGCCGGGCCGATGCTGCGCAAGGGCGACATGAAGAGCACTCCGTGGATTCAGGCCTACGAACGCAACAACGTGCTGGTTGGCCTCGGCTACGGCCTGCGCGGCCGCGCGCAGATCGGCAAGGGCATGTGGGCCATGCCGGACCTGATGGCCGACATGCTGCAGCAGAAGATCGCTCATCCCCGGGCCGGGGCCAGCACCGCCTGGGTGCCGTCGCCAACCGCTGCGGTATTGCATGCCCTGCACTATCACCAGGTCGACGTGCAGGCGGTCCAGCGCGAACTGGAAAGCATCGACTGCAACGCCGAGCGCGACCGTCTGCTCGACGACCTGCTGACGGTTCCGGTGGTCGCCACGCCCAACTGGAGTGCGGAGGATATCCAGGAGGAGCTGGACAACAACTGCCAGGGCATCCTCGGTTACGTGGTGCGCTGGGTCGAGCAGGGCGTCGGTTGTTCCAAGGTGCCGGATATCCACAACGTCGGCCTGATGGAGGACCGCGCCACCTTGCGCATCTCCAGCCAGCATATTGCCAACTGGCTGCACCACGGTGTGGTCGCGCCGGCCCAGGTCGAGGAGACACTGCAGCGCATGGCCCGGGTGGTGGACGCGCAGAATGCCGGCGATCCGCTGTACCGGCCGATGGCAGCCGATTATGCCGGCTCGGCGGCGTTCCAGGCCGCCAGCGAGTTGGTGTTCAAGGGCCGCGAGCAGCCCAGCGGCTATACCGAACCCTTGCTGCACGCCTGGCGCTTGCGTTTCAAACAGCAAGCCTGAAAGCGGTTCGGCCGCCGTCAAGGGTAGCCCCTAGAGTGGCGGTGGCAGAGTACAAGCGGCCCCGACAGCCCCTGGCTGTCGGGGCCCACGAGCATGAGCGCGGCGGCGGGTGATCCCTGCCGCCGCTGCTCACGGAGCGCGGGGTCCATGCGCTCTCGATGCGTGGCACCGGGTACCTCCCGGAAACTGTGGTTCACAAAAAGAAAAAGGAACCAACCATGAGTCAAACACTGCTGTCCATCCTGGCCTTTGTGCCGCTGGTGCTGGCGGGCGTACTGCTGATCGGCTTTCGCTGGCCGGCCAAATACGCCATGCCGGTGGTTTTCCTGCTGACGGCCATTATCGGCCTGAGCGCCTGGGACATGTCCCTCAACCGGGTCATCGCCTCCAGCCTGCAGGGCCTGATTCTCACCGCGGCGATCCTCTGGATCATCTTCGGTGCGATTCTGCTGCTCAACACCCTCAAACACTCCGGTGGCATCACTGCCATCCGCCACGGCTTTGCCGGCATCACTCCGGACCGGCGGATTCAGGCCCTGATCGTCGCCTGGCTGTTCGGCTGCTTCATCGAGGGTGCCTCCGGCTTCGGCACGCCTGCCGCGGTGGCGGCACCACTGCTGGTCGCTCTGGGCTTCCCGGCCTTGGCCGCAGTGGTCTTGGGCATGATGGTGCAGTCCACGCCGGTGTCGTTCGGTGCGGTCGGTACGCCGATTCTGGTGGGGGTGGGGTCCGGTCTGGACAAGAGCGGGATCAGCGAACAGCTGGTGGCGGTGGGCAGCAACTGGGAGGTGTTCTTCCATCTGATCTATTCGCGGGTGGCCATCACCCACGGCCTGATCGGTCTGCTGATGCCATTGCTCATGGTGATGATCATGACGCGCTTCTTCGGCAAGAATCAGTCGTGGAAGGAAGGCCTGGCCGTGGCTCCCTTCGCCATCTTTACCGCCATCTGCTTCTCGCTGCCCTATATGGCCGCCGGGGTGTTTCTCGGCCCTGAATTCCCTTCGATGATCGGTGCCCTGGTCGGCCTGGCCATCGTGGTGCCGGCCGCCAAGGCAGGATTTCTGCTGCCCAAGCAGACCTGGGATTTCGCCGAGGCGAAAGACTGGCCAGCCGAATGGATGGGCAAGATCGAGATGAAGATCGAGGACGTGGCCGGCAAGTCGCCGGTGTCCGTGCCCATGGCCTGGGCTCCCTATCTGCTGCTGGCGATCTTCCTGGTGCTGTCGCGGATCTTCCCCGAGCTCAAGGCGGCGCTGCTGTCGGTCAGTTTCGGCTGGAAGGACATCCTCGGCGAAACCGGGGTCTCCGGCACCCTGGAGCCCCTCTATCTGCCGGGCGGCATCCTGTGCATGGTGGTGCTGGTGACCGTGTTCCTGCATCGCATGCGCTTCAGCGAACTGGCTGCAGCAGTTGGTGAATCGAGCCGGACCCTGCTGGGTGCCGGGTTCGTGCTGATTTTCACCATTCCCATGGTGCGCATCCTGATCAACTCCGGCGTCAACGGTTCCGACCTGGTGTCGATGCCGGTGGCCATGGCGCAGCTGGTGGCCGACAGCGTGGGCGGCGTGTATCCGTTCTTCGCTCCGACGGTTGGCGCGCTGGGGGCCTTTATCGCCGGTTCCAATACGGTGTCCAACCTGATGCTCTCGCAGTTCCAGTTCAACACCGCCGGCCTGCTGGGGTTGTCCGGGACGATGATGGTGGCTGCGCAGTCGGTGGGTGCGGCGGCGGGCAATATGATCGCGATCCACAACGTGGTGGCGGCCTCCGCCACCGTGGGCCTGCTCGGCCGCGAGGGCATTACCCTGCGCAAGACCATGCTGCCGACCCTCTACTACCTGCTGGCCGCTGGCAGCCTGACCATGCTGGCCATGTACGGTATGGGCATCGGTGATCCGTTGCTGGCCACGTCCTGAGGCGCGGGTGTCGCCCGGCGCGTTGGGCGGCACCCGACTTTAGTTGGCCCGCCAGTGGGCGGCTTTCACCCTTCGGCCGCTTGGCGCACCCACGCATTTACGGTAGTTTGCCTCGCGCAATAGCCGTGAGATTCGCCAGAGGTAGTTATGAAGAAGTGGCAATGTGTGGTCTGTGGACTGATTTACGACGAAAGCCAGGGTTGGCCCGATGAAGGCATCGCCGCTGGTACGCCGTGGCAGGATGTCCCGGAAGACTGGCTCTGCCCCGACTGTGGCGTGGGCAAGATGGATTTCGAAATGATTGAGATCGGTTGATCGGCAATCTTTAAACGGCGACCTGCGGGTCGCCGTTTTGTTTGGGCAATGCGCATACTAGAACCGAACAAGCCGAATGATGGGCGAGGTGGGTATGCGCAAATGGCAGTGTGTGGTGTGTGGCTTTATCTATGACGAAGCCCTTGGCTGCCCCGAAGAGGGCATCGCCGCCGGTACGGCCTGGGAAGATATTCCCGCTGACTGGCTGTGCCTCGACTGCGGGGCCGGCAAGGCCGACTTCGAGATGATCGAGATCACCTGAGAGGGTGTTGGCAAATGACCGCGCTCGGCCATGCTGCGTTGAAATCGACCGTAGCGCCACACCCGCTACCCCTGAAAAATGCGTTCTGGTCACGGCCACCTGTGCTGTCGCCAAGTTTGAGGAATCGATGATGAGTGCACCCGTTGTGATAGTCGGAACCGGCCTGGCCGGTTACAACCTGGCGCGCGAATGGCGCAAGCTCGACAGCGAGACGCCCCTGCTGCTGATCACCGCCGACGACGGGCGCTCCTATTCCAAGCCCATGCTCTCCACCGGTTTCGGCAAGAACAAGGATGCCGATGGCCTGAGCATGGCCGAGCCCGGTGCCATGGCCGAGCAGCTCAAGGCAGAAGTGCGTACCCATACCCGCATCAGCGGCATCGACCCGGGCCACAAGCAGCTGTGGATAGGCGAGGAGGCGGTGCCCTACCGCGACCTGATCCTGGCCTGGGGGGCTGAGCCGATCCGTGTGCCGGTGGCCGGAGATGCCCAGGATGCGATCCTGCCGATCAATGACCTGGAGGACTACGCACGCTTCCGTACCGCGGCGGCGGGCAAGCAGCGCCTGCTGTTGCTCGGTGCCGGTCTGATCGGCTGCGAGTTCGCCAATGACCTCAGCCTGGGCGGCTATCAGGTCGAGCTGGTGGCACCCTGCGAGCAGGTGATGCCCGGCCTGCTGCATCCGGCGGCGGCGGCGGCGGTGCAGGCGGGGCTGGAAAGCCTCGGTGCGCGCTTCCACCTGGGGCCGGTGCTGGCCAGCCTCAACCACAAGGGCGCGGCCCTGGAGGCGCACCTCTCGGATGGCAGCGTGCTGGCCTGCGACCTGGTGCTCTCGGCGGTGGGCCTGCGCCCGCGCACCGAACTGGCGGCGGCCGCCGGCCTGGCGGTCAATCGCGGGGTGGTGGTCGATCGCCTGCTGCAGACGTCCCACGCCAATATCTATGCCCTCGGCGACTGCGCCGAGGTCGATGGCCTCAACCTGCTCTATGTCATGCCCTTGATGACCTGTGCCCGTGCCCTGGCCCAGACCCTGGCTGGCAAGCCGACTGCGGTCAGCTATGGACCCATGCCGGTGACGGTGAAAACCCCGGTCTGCCCGCTGGTGGTATCGCCGCCACCGCGCGGCCTGCAGGGTGAGTGGAGCGTGGAAGGCAGTGGCGGCGACATCAAGGCGCTGTGCCGCGACAGCAGCGGAGCCCTGCTCGGGTACGCGCTGACCGGTACGGCCGTGCAGGAAAAATTGGCCTTGAATAAGGCTCTGCCAGCACTTTTGGCGTAAATGGCAGCTGCTCTGTCGGTTATGTCTTTATGTTGTCCGCTGAAACTGTCTGACAACACTGGCGCAGCTCCAAATGGCATGCCATTCTCGGTGGGTCTGCCGCAGCCCAGAGCTGTTGCGGCGCCTTGGACGCTGCTCGCGCAGAGCAGCCCCGGACACAACAACAAAAACCGTCAAAGAGGCATTTATGCGTAAACCGGAACTCGCCGCCGCCATCGCGGACAAGGCAGATCTGACTAAAGATCAGGCCAGCCGTGTACTCAACGCCGTACTCGAAGAAATCACTGGTGCATTGAACCGCAAGGACAGTGTCACCCTGGTGGGCTTCGGGACCTTCGTCCAACGTCATCGCGGTGCCCGCACCGGGAAGAACCCGCAAACCGGTGAGCCGGTGAAGATCAAGGCCAGCAACACGGTCGCCTTCAAGCCGGGCAAATCGCTGAAAGACGCCGTCAACTAAGTTGCAAAACCCGGAGTCGCCAGGCTCCGGGTTGCCCACCCACTGTTTTCCCTTCTTTCAGCCGGATGTAGTCCCCGGCGCGAAGCGCTACAATGCGCGGCCTTTTCATTCCCCTCGCGAGGCCTTGCGCATGAAATTCCGTTTTCTTCTGTGGATGCTGGGCCGTCTGATGGCCAAGGCGAGCCGTGACAATCCGGCGTTTCAGCAACAGCTCGAAGGCCGCGATATGGTCTTTCAGCTGCACACCCTGGACGGCAAGGTTGCCCGCCACTTTATCGTCAAGGACCGGCGCATCAGCAGCAAACGCGGCCCGGCCAGCGAACCCGCCTTTGCTCTGGGCTTCAAGGATGCTGCCTACGGTTTCGCCACCATGAATGCGAAGAACAAGCAGCTGGCCTTTATGCAGGGCATCCAGAACAAGGAGATCCAGATCCAGGGCAACCCGGCGCTGGTGATCTGGTTCCAGGGGCTGACCAAGTACCTGATGCCGAAGAAGAAAACCGCGGCGAAAAAAGCCGCCTAAGCCGCAGTAGCGCGCGTCAGGGCTGGCCGGCGTGCCCGGCATTGGTTAGGCTGGGCCGAGTTCTTCGAGAGTTCGCCCATGCGTTTGCTGATTACCTTTCTGTGCCTGGCCGCCAGCCTGGCCCATGCCGCGCCGCCCAAAGCTGAAGCCTTTGCCCCATTGTTCGAACTGGCCGGCATCCGCCTGCTCTGCGAGCAGAGTGCGCCGCTGGTGCAGCGCGGCCTTGGTCAACAGCAGCAGGCGCAATTGGCCCAACTGTTCGCCGCCGATGCCCTGTGCCTGGATCTGGCCAAGCGCATGGTGGCCAGCTTTGATCAGAAGGGTCTGATCGAAGCCACGCGTGTGCTTGAGAGCCCGCTGGCCCAGGGTTTTACTGCCGCCGAGCGGGCGGTGGGTGAGGGTGGTGCAGAAGATCTGGCCGCCTATCGTCAGCAACTGGCCGAGCGCCCGCCCCGGGAGGAGCGTCTGCAGCTGGTCAAGCGCCTGGATGCCGCGGCCCACACCACCGCACTGGCCACTCTGTTGCGCTATGAGGTCGGCAAGACCCAGGCCCTGCTCGCCCTCAAGGCCCGTGGCGAGAACATCGACGAACAGGCCCTGAGCAGCCAGACCCAGGCTCAGGAGCAGGCCCTGCGGGCCTCCAGCACCACCGCAGTGGAGTCGTTTATGCTGTTCGCCTACCGGCGCATGCCCAGTGCGCAGCTGGCCGACTATGCAGCGCTCTACGAGCAGGAGGCGGTCGCGTTGCTGCTGGATCGCAGCCTGGAAATCCTCCCCGAGCTGTTTGCCGCGCGCCGCGCCCAGCTGCGTAAATAACCCCAGGTAGTGTTCGCGGTCGAGATCGCCCACACAAAAAAGCGCCCCCGTCGTAACTCCTTTAGGAGCGGCGGGGGCGCTTGGTTATGGGGCTCGGATGCAGGTGACTCGCCTAGACACTGGGCTAAGTTGCATCCGTGGTGGGTTACGGCGCAACGCATCTTGCGCAGTGATCTAGCGGCGTTGTACGCCTAACCCACCCTACTTGATCGCCTAGTACTGCGAAGCCAGCTCGCGCAGGGCCACTTCGGCGGCCAGCACCTTGTTGACCGCTTCCTCGGCCTTGTCGCGGCTGATGCCCAGGTTGTCGAGCAGGTTCTGCGGGATTTCGCCCTGGGGGCCGGCCCCTATGCCGTGGTTGCGCAGCAGTTTTACCGCCAGGCACACCAGATTCGGGTACATCGCATGGGGGCCGTTGTAGTCGGTGTCGTGCTGGAAACGCAGGGCGCTGGCCAGTTCTTCCGGCATATCCCAGTAGCGCATCAACCAGGCCCCGATCTGCTCGCGGCTGATACCCAGCAGGTGCTGCTCGATATAGCTGTGTGGCAGATGCGGGTTGACCTCCAGGTGGCGGCAGATCAGCGAGAAATGCGGCGGGAAGACGTGGGCCAGGACCAGGTAGCCGAAGTTGTGCAGCAACCCGGCGAGGTAGGTCAGGCCGGCTTCCGGGCGCTGGGCGCGGGGGATGGCGCGGGTCAGGCCTTCGATCACCGCTGCGGTGTAGATCGCCTGCTGCCAGTAGGGGGTGGCGTGCTGCGGCTTGTCCTTGGGCAGGCTCAGGGTCTTGCCCAGGGCGAGGCCCAGGGCCAGGTTGATCACCAGATCGAAGCCGAGTACGCGGACGATGGCATCTTCCACCGAGCGGATCTTGCCGGGGGCGGCGTAGTAGGGCGAGGCCGCCCAGCTGACCACCTGGGCAGCCAGCGCCGGATCGGTTTCCACCACGCCGGTGATGTCGTCCACCGTGGCGTCAGGGTCGACCCGCAGCTTGATGATCTTCTGCGCGGTTTCTGGCAGCGGCGGGATCTCGATGGTTTCTTCCAGGCGCTGCTGGATGCGTCGGGCGGTAAAGGCCTGCACCGCCTGGGTGATTTCGGCGCGGTCGTCGTCGGGGCGATCTAGGTTCAGGCGGATATTTTCCAGCGGCTCGCCGAAGCGCGCGGCGCTAGCCTTGCTCAGCAGGCTCTTGAAGGCCTCGGTGGGCAGTTCCAGCAGCACGCCGGGGGTGCCGGATTCGACAAACAGGCTGGGCACCTGCAGCAGGCGCTCGTCGTACAGGCAGGGCGAACTGGTCAGCGGCGGCAGCCCGGGCAGCGCCTTCAGGTTGTGTTTGCCGAGCATGCGCTCCAGGCGTTCCGGCTTGACTGCGACGAGCTGGCGGCCGGTCAGTTCGGTGAGGCGCTTGAGGTCGAGCAGCTGGCTCTGCGGGTAGAGCACCAGCAGGGCCCCGACGGCATCGTCGAGCAGGACCGCCTGCAGGCGCTGCGCGGCCGGCAGATTGGGCAGATCGCTGCGCACCTGATAGCTCAGGCCCAACTTCTCCAGAAGTTGCAGAATCACCGCTGGCGGTTGCGGTGCGGTGGAAGTGGAGAGGGCGAGTTCAGTCATGGCGATATCCGGCTGAGGCAGCAGTTTGGCAAGTATATGCAGCTGTTGGGATGGGCTAGGCGCTCAGGTGACGGATGCTCCGTGAACTGGTTCACACTTGCCCATATTGTTGTCCGTGGCGTAACCAGCGCTCCAGCAGCGGGCTGACATGCTGCGGCCAGCGCTCCAGTAGGGCCTGTGCGGCATCGCGCACCGCGGGTAGCAGGTCGGCGTCGCGCATCAGGTCGGCCACCTTGAACTGCAACAGGCCGGTCTGACGGGTGCCGAGCATTTCGCCGGGGCCACGCAGTTCCAAGTCCTTTTCGGCGATAACGAAACCATCGCAGGTCTCGCGCATGATTGCCAGCCGTTCGCGGCCCAATTGCGACAGCGGCGGGTGGTAGAGCAGCAGACAATGGCTGGCGGCGCTGCCGCGCCCGACCCGTCCGCGCAGCTGGTGCAACTGAGCCAGGCCGAGGCGTTCGGGGTTTTCGATAATCATCAGGCTGGCATTGGGCACGTCGACGCCCACTTCGATCACCGTGGTGGCCACCAGCAGTTGCAGCTGGCCCTGCTTGAACTGGTCCATCACCGCGGCCTTTTCCGCCGGCTTCATGCGCCCGTGGATCAGCCCGACATTCAGCCCGCCCAGCGCCGCCGATAAATCCTCGAAGGTGGTCTCGGCAGCCTGGCAGGTCAGCTCTTCGGATTCCTCGATCAGCGTGCATACCCAGTAGGCCTGTCGCCCTTCGTTGCAGGCCAGGCGCACGCGCTCGACCACTTCCAGGCGGCGGCTGTCGGCGATCACCAGGGTATTCACCGGGGTGCGGCCTGGTGGCAGTTCGTCGAGGATTGAGGTGTCCAGGTCGGCGTAGGCGCTCATCGCCAGGGTTCTGGGAATCGGCGTTGCGGTCATGATCAGCTGGTGCGGGCACATGCGCCCGCCGATACCTTTCTGCCGCAGGGCCAGACGCTGTTGCACGCCGAAGCGGTGCTGCTCGTCGATAATCACCAATGCGAGTTTCTGGAACTGCACTTCTTCCTGAAACAGCGCGTGGGTGCCGACCACCATGGGCGCGCCGGCAGCGATCTGTTCCAGGGCGCTGGCGCGGGCCTTGCCCTTGAGCTTGCCGGCCAGCCAGGCGACTTCGATGCCCAGCGGCGCGAGCCACTTGCTGAAGGTGATGAAGTGCTGCTCGGCGAGGATCTCGGTGGGGGCCATCAGCGCCACCTGATAGCCGGCCTCCAGGGCCTGCAGCGCGGCAAAGGCGGCGACCACCGTCTTGCCCGCGCCGACATCGCCCTGCACCAGGCGCAGCATGGGCTCGTCCTGGCTGAGGTCGTAGGCGATCTCCGCGCCGACCCGCTGCTGTGCGCCGGTGGGGGTAAAACCCAGGTTGGCCAGGTACTGTTGCGGCAGGGTTTTCGCCAGGGGCAGGGCGGGTGCCTGCTGTGCGCGGACGCTTTCGCGCAGGCGTTGCAGCGACAGCTGGTGGGTCAGCAGTTCCTCGAAGGCCAGGCGGTGCTGGGCCCAGTGCCGCCCTTCGGCCAGTTCCTCAAGATCGGCGTCCGGCGGTGGCCGGTGCAGGTAACGAATGGCCTGATCGAGCGGGCTGAGCTGGTAATCGTCGGCCAGTTCGCGCGGCAGCCAGTCCGGCAGGCTGTGCGGGCCGAGGCGGGCCAGGGCCTGTTCGCTCAAGGCGCGCAGGCGTTGCTGAGTCAGGCCTTCGGTGGTCGGGTAGATGGGGGTCAGGGTCTGTTCCACGGCAATCGGCTCGCTGCCCGACAGCGCGCGGTATTCCGGGTGGTAGATCTCCAGCCCCGAAGAGCCGGGGCGCACTTCGCCGTAGCAGCGCACCTGAGTGCCGCGCTTGAGGCCTTCCTTCTGCGCCTGGCTGAAGTGGTAGAAGCGCAAGGAGAGGGTGCCGCTGCCGTCCTGCAGGCGCACCAATAAGCTACGTCGCCTGCCCATCACCACATCCGCGCCGGCGACGATACCTTCGACCACGGCATCCTGACCCGGGCGCAGTGCGCCGATCGGCACGATGCGGGTGCGATCCTGGTAGCGCAGCGGCAGGTGGAACAGTACGTCCTGCAGGGTTTCCAGGCCGACCTTGGCGAGCTTTTCGGCCAGGGCCGCGCCCACGCCTTTCAGCGCGGTCACCGATACCGTGGCCAGCTCGCTCATGCCCGGTCTCAGGCCTTCTGAGCCGGCGGGCGGGCCACCGAGCACAGGCGGATCGAGTCGGTCAGCACCTCGATGGCGTTGGGCCGTGGGAAGCTGGCGCGCCAGGCGATGGCCACGGTGCGGAACGGCGCGGGCGGGCTGAGTGGGCGCACTTCGATCACGCCGGGGGCGTAGTGGTGGCTGTCCACCGCGGAGAAAGGCAGGATCGAGATGCCGAGGCCGGAGGCGACCATATGGCGGATGGTTTCCAGGGAGCTGGATTCCACCGTGGTGTGCTTGGCATTGTCTTCGCCGCCCTTGCGCAGGCTGGGGCAGGCTTCCAGTACCTGATCACGGAAGCAGTGACCTTCACCGAGCAGCAGCAGGCTCTTGTCGTTGAGCAGCTTGCTGTCGATGGTGTCCATCGCCGCCCAGGGATGGCCGGCGGGTAGCAGGGCGTAAAAGGATTCATCGTAGAGCGGCTTGGTCAGGACATCGGCCTCCTGAAACGGCAGGGCGATGATAATGGCGTCCAGCTCGCCGTTGCGCAGCTTGTCGCGCAGCACGTGGGTGAAATTTTCTTCGATGTACAGTGGCATGTCCGGGGCGACCCGGTGCAGCTGCGGGATCAGGTGGGGAAACAGGTAAGGCCCGACCGTATAGATGGCCCCGATCTTCAGTGGCGCGGCCATCTGGTTCTTGCCGGCCTGGGCCAGCTCGCGGATGCTCTGGGCCTGCTCCAGCACCTTCTGCGCCTGGGTGACGATGCCCTCGCCGACCGGGGTCAGGCGTACCGCGCTCTTGCTGCGCTCGAAAATCAGTACCCCGAGCTCGTCCTCAAGCTTCTTCACCCCCACCGACAGGGTCGGCTGGCTGACATGACAACGCTCGGCGGCGCGGCCGAAGTGTTGTTCCTGGGCCAGGGTGACGATGTAGCGCAGTTCGGTGAGGGTCATAGTGTTTATCCATTAAATTGCGCCTAAGCATAGCCTTTGCAATGCAATCAACCAACCGGGCTAAACTGCCCGCCTGCAAATACAGGGAGAAGCCCATGGCGGGTTCAGCGAGTCTTTTGATTGCCGGCTGCGGCGACGTCGGTAGCCGTCTGGGGCTGCGCCTGGCTGCGGAGGGTTGGACCGTGCATGGCCTGCGCCGCTCGGTTGCGCAGTTGCCCGCGCAGATCCTGGCGGTGGCCGGGGATCTGCAGGCCGACGCCTGTCCGCCGGCCTGGCCGACGGGCCAGCTGGATTACCTGGTGTACTGCGCGGCGGCCAGCCAACATGACGAAGCCGGTTACCGCGCCGCCTATGTCGACGGCCTGCGCCGGGTGCTGGGTTGGCTGGCCGAGCATGGGCAGCGGCCCAAACGCCTGCTGTTTGTCTCCAGCAGCGGCGTTTATGGCCAGCAGGGCGGCGAGTGGGTCGACGAGGCTTCGCCGGCCGAGGCCGAGGGCTATTCCGGGCGCATCATGCGCGAGGCCGAACAGCTGGCGCTGGGCAGCGGCTTGCCAGCCAGCCTGGTGCGCCTGACCGGGATCTACGGGCCGGGGCGGCAGTGGTTGCTCAATCAGGTGCGCCAGGGCTACCGGGTGGCCACCGAGCCGCCGCTCTACGGCAATCGCATCCATGTCGACGATGCCGCCGGTTTGCTCGCGTTTCTGTTACAGGCCGATGCCCAGGGCGTGGCGCTGGAAGATTGTTATATCGGCGTCGACGATCAACCAGCACCGCTGCATGAAGTGGTGGCCTGGCTGCGCGAGCAGCTCGGGGTCAGCCACTGGGCAGAGCAGGCGACGGTGCGCCGTGCCGGCAGCAAGCGCTGCAGCAACGCCCGCGCTCGGGCCCTGGGTTGGGAGCCGCAGTACCCCAGTTATCGCGAAGGTTACAGCGCGATCCTGGCGGAGCGCTGAGGTGGATGCCAATCGGCTGCTGGCCCGCACCTGGTTACCGGGGGTGGAACTCTTCCATGCCGATTTTTCCGGGCAGGCATTTGCGCGCCACAGCCACGATGCCTTTGCCATCGGAGCCATCCTGCAGGGCGTTGGCGGCTACCAGTGCCGGGGTGCGCGGCATGCCTTGCCGGCCGGCACCCTGTCGCTGATGAATCCGCAGGAGGCCCATAACGGCTATGCCGAGTCCGAGCGCCTGGTGTATCGCATGCTCTATGTCGAAGAGGGTCGGCTGCCGCATCTGCTGGGGCGCAAGCGCCTGCCGCGTGGCTTTGCCGAATTGAACCCGCAGGATGATGGCGCGGTAGCCCTGGGCCTGGCGCGCCTGGCGGCGGCGTTCGAGCAGGCGGATGTACTGACTCTGGAAAGCGAGTTGCTGGCGGTGCTGGAGCGGGTGTTCCTCCGTCATGGTGGATTGCCGGCGGCCCAGACCACGCGACGCGATGGCGGGGTGATCCTGGCCCTGCGCGATTATCTGGAGGCGCACTATGCCGAGGCCGTCAGCCTGGAGCAGTTGGGCCAGCAGCTACAGCGTCATCCGCGGCATCTGATCGAGGCGTTTCGCCGGGTCTACGGCGTACCGCCGCATACCTACCTGCTGCAGCGCCGGGTCCGCGAGGCCAAGCGTCGCTTGCTTGCGGGCGAGGCGGTAGTGGCGGTGGCGCTGGACCTGGGCTTTTACGATCAAGCGCATTTCTCCACGACGTTCAAGCGCTTTACCGGGGTCAGCCCCGGGTTGTTTCGCCGCTCGGCCGCCTGAGTTTCTTCCAAGACCGGTCCAGCTCGCCCGTTGAAACTGGCTCCCGTTCAATTCGGGAGTCGTTTATGTTCGCCTTGTTTGTGCTGGTCGCCAGCACCCATTTCGCCGCCCTGCTGTCGCCGGGGCCGGACTTCTTTCTGCTGATCCGCGCCGCGCTGCTCAAGGGCCGGCAGCAGGCGGATGGCTGCGCCGCCGGGATCGCCCTGGCCAATCTGCTGAGCATGTTGCTGGTGCTGCTGGCCCTTGGTCTGCTATCGGCCCAGGGGGGCTGGTTATGGCCTGCTCTGCAGGTCGCGGGTGGGGCCTATTTCATCTGGCTCGGTGGTCAGGCGCTGTGCTCGCAGCGGCGGCTGGAGCTGACCGCGGTTGAGCCGCAGGCGTGCGCGGGAACCTGGGTGGACGGCCTGCGCGAGGGGCTGCTGGCCAGCTGCCTGAATCCCAAATTGCCGATTTTCTACGCCGGCTTGTTCGGCGTGCTGCGCGAGGCGGCGATGCCCGCCTGGGGGATGCTACTGAGCATGCTGTGGATGACGCTGGTGGTGCTGATCTGGGACCTGGCCCTGGTGCGTCTGCTCGGGCAGGCGCGTTGGCGCGGCTGGTTGCAGCGGCGCGTGGTCTGGCTGGACCGGCTGTGCGGCGGTTTTTTGCTGGTACTCGGAGTGTGGTTGGTATGTGCCTAACGCCGTTGCAGCCGCCAGTGCAGCGGGCCCTTGTGGTAGTCGGGCATTTCGTCGATGGCCGCGCGGTTGAGCGCCTGGAAGATGCGCAGCTGGTCGCCTTCGCGCTCGAACAGCCAGCTCTGTCCCTGGTCGCCCAGTTGCAGCCAGATACTGTCGGCCTCGCCGCTCATGGCGGCGCAATCGCCGGCCAGGCACAGGGCGTAGCGATCGGCCCCGGGCAGGCCTTCGAGCTTGCCGTCGGCGGCGAACAGCACCAGGCCACCTTCGCCCAGGCCCTGTCTGATGACCCAGGTGCCGCCCAGGTAGGCCCGATACAGGGCCTGCTCGAAACGGCTGCCGGGCGCGGCGTAACCGCTGTCGGTCGGGTTGGCGCGGACAAAGCGCTGTTGCGGCCAGGTGTCGCTGGCGGCCTGCACCAGCTCGTTGCGGTCCAGGCTCAGCCACTCCTGATGATCGCCGTGGAAGTGCACGCGGAAACCACCATCGGGTTCGCGGCTCAGCCGCCCCTCGCCACGTTCGAAGCCATTGCTGAAGCTGGCTTGCTGGCGCTGGCTGTCGACTTGCCATTCCAGATTGGGGCCATAGGCGAGCAGGGCTTCCCGCAGCTCACCGCCGGCCGCCGCGGCGTCGATGGCCGCCTGGTTGATCCAGATACCGTCAGGGTCTTGCGTCTGGCTGACACAGCCGCTGAGTAGCAGGGTGGCGATTAGCAGGCTGGGCAGGCAACGCATGGGACGTCCTTGGAAAGAGGCGGCGGGGTGGGGAAACCCCGCCGGAGGGGCTTACTCGAGTACCAGAATCGCGTCCATTTCCACCTGGGCACCCTTCGGCAGTGCTGCTACGCCGATGGCGGCGCGGGCCGGGTAGGGTTGCTGGAAGTAGCGGCCCATGACTTCGTTGACGGTGGCGAAATGCGACAGGTCGGTGAGGAAGATGTTCAGCTTGACCACGTCCTTGAACGAGCCGCCAGCGGCTTCCATAACAGCCTTGAGGTTCTCGAATACCTGCACGGTCTGGGCTTCGAAGCCTTCCACCAGCTCCATGGTGGCGGGGTCCAGCGGAATCTGCCCGGACATGTAGACAGTGTTGCCGGCCTTGATCGCCTGGGAATAAGTGCCGATGGCGGCCGGGGCCTTGTCGCTGCTGATAACGCTCTTGCTCATGGGAGCTCCTTGATAAGGGTGTTGAGAATGACGCACGCGGCGTGTCGTCTCGCCTTGAACGCTGTGTGCGTCCAAGGTCAGGCCGCATAGGGTGGTCGATAGCCGGGGGCGCTGTCAAAGCGACAGGCAATGTAAAAGATATTTCCCAGTGACTATAGGGTCATTCGTCGGTGCCGGGTTTGCCGAGCAGACGCTGGCGCTGTTTGTCGGCTTGCTGGAGCGTGGCAACCGACTTCAAGCGTCGACTATCGCCACCTGCGGTTGACCCGCCTGCTGAGGTTGCAACGACAGGCGTGCGGCGCTGCGTCGGGCGATGTCGCGGTAGGCCTGGGCCAGGCTGCCCTCGGGTGCGCTGACCACTATCGGCAGGCCGTCGTCGGCACCGAGGCGGATGCGTATATCCAGCGGCAGTTCGCCGAGCACTTGACTGCCGTACTGCTCGGCCATGCGTCGCGCGCCGCCGCTGCCGAAGATATGTTCTTCGTGGCCGCACTGGCTGCAGATATGCAGGCTCATGTTCTCGATGATGCCGAGCACCGGCACATTGACCTTGTCGAACATCCGCAGGCCCTTGCGGGCATCAAGCAGGGCGATGTCCTGGGGCGTGGTGACGATCAGCGCGGCGGACACCGGCATGCGCTGGGCCAGGGTCAGGTGGATATCGCCGGTTCCTGGCGGCAGGTCGACGATCAGATAATCCAGGTTGTCCCAGGCGGTTTCGTTAAGCAGGCGAGTTAATGCCTGGCTGATCATCGGCCCGCGCCAGATCACCGGGGCTTCCTCGTCGACCAGAAAACCAATCGACATGCACTGCAGGCCATGGCCGAGCATGGGCTGTAGCTTGCCGTCGCGGCTCTCCGGCAGGCCAGATAGGCCGAGCAATCGCGGCTGGCTGGGACCGTAGAGATCGGCGTCGAGCATGCCGACCCGTGCGCCGTCGGCGGCCAGTGCCAGGGCCAGATTGGTCGCGGTGGTGGACTTGCCCACCCCGCCCTTGCCCGAGGCCACCGCGATCAGTTGCTTGACCGCGGGCAGTGCCTGGACGGTCGCAGGTGCCGCCTCCACGGTCCAGGCCACCTGGATTTCCACCGCCTCGGCATCGGTCTGCGCCAGCAAGTGGCCGCGCAGTTGTTCCGCCAGGATTTGCCGGTAACCCTCGGCCGGAAAACCCAGTTGAATTGCCAGGCGCAGTTGCCCGCCCGTTGTATCCAGGCTGCGCACGGCCCCGGCCGAAAGCAGATCGCAGCCGAGGTAGGGGTCGATCCATTGGCCGAGGGCCAGTTCGGCCTGTTGCAACAATGGGGTTGGTGCAAGGTGTGGGGCGCAAGCGTTCATGGCGTGTTCCTCGGTTAAGGTTTATGCGGGGCCAAACAGCGCCAGCAGCGTCATCGCCGTCAGCAGCAGCCCGGCGCTTAGCAGCACCAGCAAGAGAAAGGGTTTCCAGCCCTGGGCCAGCAACTCGCCGAGGCTGGTGCGCATGCCTAGCGCGGCCATGCTCAGCAACAGACAGGCCTGGGATGCGGCGACCAACACCTCGCGCAGGCCGGCCGGTAGCCAGCCCAGACTGTTGAGGCCGAATAGCGCGAGAAAGCCCAGCAGGAAGTAGGGAAACTCGCCGCCGCTGCTATCGCGGCTGCGCAGGAGTACGCCGAGCAGCAGCACCAGCGGTGCCAGCAGGGCGACTCGCAGCAGCTTGGTCAGGGTGGCGACATCGCCGGCGCTGTCGGACACCAGATAACCAGCCGCGGCGGCCTGGGCCACGTCGTGAATGCTGGCACCGAGCAGCAGGCCGCTGTCCAGGGCGCTGTAGCCGAGGGCGGCAAGCAGCGGTGGATACACCAGCATCGACAAGGTGCCGAGGGCGGTGACGCCGACCACCACGCCGAGCAGGCGGCGTTCTTCCAGGCGTCCCGCGGGAATCACCGCGGCCACGGCGATGGCCGCGGATACCCCGCAGATCGCCACCGCCACCCCGGCGACCAGGCTGTGCAGGGTCGGCAGGCGCAGCCAGCGGCCGAGGGCCAGGGCCGCGCCTATCACCAGCGGCGTGCTGCCGAGCACCACCAGCAGCGGCAGGCTGCCGACCGCCAGCACCTGCTCGATGCCGATGCGCGCGCCGAGCAGGGCCACGCCGATGCGCAACACCTGGCGGCTGCAAAAGCCCACCCCCGGTTGCAGGCGCGCATCGCCGGCCTGGCTGGCGAAGCCGAAGCCCAGCAGCAAAACCAGCAGCAGCGCCGGCGCGGCGTAATGTTCGGCGAGGAAACTGCCGGCCAGCGCCAGCACCACGCCGAGGGCGATGCCGGGATACAGGCGGCGCAGGCTGACGAACGAGGGGGCCAGCAGTTGCAGGGTGCGTTGGTTCATCGCAGCCGCTCGCCCAGTTCGCGCAGATAGGCCCAGGGGTAGAGTCCGCGGTAGTGGCCGTCGCTAAAGAACAGTTGCAGTCCGCTGATGCCGGAGACTTGCAGCTTGTCGACGCCGACATCGGCGTCGATCAGGCTCAGGGCACCACGCTGGCGGGCCTGGGCGCAGGTCGAACAGGCGCAGCTCTTGCGCAGGGCCAGGCAGCTCAGGCGGCTGAGTTGGCCATCCGGCCACAGCACCTCGAGGGTTTTCTGCGCTTTGCGCAGGCGGATTTCGCTGGGGGCGGCAGTCAGGGTCTGGGTGCTCATGGGCATGGGTATCTCCAGCATCGTCAGGCGCTACAGGGTTTTTGCCGGCAGCGGCGGTTCGCCATTGGGCACCAGCAGCGTTGGCACTTCCGGCGGCTTGACCTGGCGCTGCTCGCTATCCAGCGGGCGGGCGCTGCCGGTGGCCGCGGCGCTGGCGATCAGCGCTGCCAGCAGTGCGCGTTCGAACCAGGGTTTAAGGCGCTCGGGCACGGTCAACGCTCCAGAAATTGCAGTTTGTCGGTCTGGTCGACCCAGTCATCGGCATTCGCCAGGGGGGCATTGGTCTGGGTGATGACCGGCCAGAGCTGGGCGAGGTCGGCATTCAGCTCGATGAAATGGCTTTGCTCGGGCGGTACTTCCTTGTCGGCGAAGATCGCGTCGGCCGGACATTCCGGGCCGCACAGGCTGCAGTCGATGCAGGCCTCGGGATTGATCACCAGAAAGTTCGGGCCTTCGTGGAAGCAATCGGTCGGGCACACCTCGACGCAGTCGGTGTATTTGCAGCGGATACAGTTTTCGGTCACTACGTAAGTCATCGGGTCTTCCTCGCTTCGTGGGCGGGAGGGGCTTTGGCCGCGACGCTTGGTTGCCAGCGATTCGTGGCTGAAGCTCCTCCCACACGACGTCTGCCATCCGGCCTTAAGCGGCGGCGTCCAGTTTCGACAGGGCCCAGCGGGCCAGCTTGCGCACGTCTGGGTCGGGGTCTTCCATGGCGGTTTCGACAAAAGGTCGGCCGGCGCTGTGGCCGATGCTGCCGAGGGCACCGATCGCCGCCTTGCGCAGGTTGCTCATGGGGTCGCGGGCGCAGACGCCGAGGGCCGGGATCGCGCCCACTGCGGCGAGCTTGCCGAGGGCGTCGACGGCTTTTTCGCGGACTTGCCAGAAGCTGTCGTGGGTGGCGTCCACCAGCGACTGCAGCGCTGCCTGGCAATCCAGTTTGCCGAGGCTCACGGCCGCTTCGACGCGCACCTGCCAGTGCTCGTCCTGGAGAATCTCGATCAGGGTCGGGCCGACCTGCTCGGCTTCGGCGTAGACCAAGGCACCGGCCGCGGCACGGCGCACCTCGGCATCGGTATCGTATTGGGCGCGCTGCATCAGCGCCGGCAGGTTTTCCGGCTGCTTGAGCCAGCCGATCACCGCCACCGCCTCGCGTCGCACCTGGGCATCGGCATCGTTTAAACGGAGTAGCGCCGGGGCCTGGGCCGCCGGATTGCGCAGCGGCTTGAGCGCGCGGAGGATGCCTGCGACCACAAAGCTGTCCTGGCTCTGTTCCAGTGCTGCGAGCAGCGGCATGGCGGCAGCCGGGTCCTTGAGGTCGGCGAGGGCGTGGGCGGCGGCGTTGCGCACCACCTCGTCGCTGTCGCCGAGGGCGGCGATCAGCGCGTCGGCGATATCTGCGGCGTCGAACTCGTCGACCACCTTGGCGGCTTCCTGGCGTACTGAGGGATCGGGGTCGTTGAGGGCGAGGATCAGCAGCTCGGCCGCTTCAGGCTCGCCGCAATCGACCAGTTCGAGCACCGCCACCCGGCGGATCGCGGGGTCGGTCGAGGCGAGGTTTGCGGCGAGGCTCTGCAGTTGAGGATCGTCGTAGTGCTTCATGGGGTAGTTCCTTGATCAGCGCAGCAAATAGGGGATGTTTACCTTTACTGCATCGGTCGGGCAGTCGGTCTCGCAGGGCATGCAGTACCAGCATTCGTCGTATTTCATATGGGCCTTGCCGGTGTCCGGGTTGATCCACAGGACATCCAGCGGGCAGACATCGATGCACACGCGACAGCCCTTGTCGGCGATGCATTTGTCCTCGTCGACGACGACGGGAACGCTGGAACGGTGGTTGGCTACGGGCTTGGGGTGCTCCTCGAATTGCTTTCGTTTGGGGGAGCGGCCTGGGCCGCCAAAAGCGCAGCAACGGGTTCGGGGCCACGCCCGCTCCTACAGGCTCGATCAGGCATTGGCGGCTTTCTTTACGCGCAGCTTGCTGTAGGCGTCCTTTTCTTCGCCGAGGGCCACCACGTAGTCGGCGACCGGGCGTTTGCCGTGGGCCATCTGGCCGTTTTCGTCCTTGAACAGACGGCTGTGGTAGAACCACTCGGCGTCGTTCTGCTCGGGGAAATCGACCCGGTAGTGGTAAAGCCCCCAGCGCGACTCGGTGCGATACAGCGAGGCGCGGGCGGCCATCTCGGCGCAGTCGATGATCGATTGCACTTCCAGGGCGCGCAGCAGTTCGTGGGGGTCGGCGGCGCAGAGTTTGGGTAGGTCCGCACGCACGGCCAGGATGCGTTCCAGGCCGATTTCCAGCTTCTTGGTGACCTTGGGCGGCTGCAGGTAATCGTTCACCAGGCGGCGTACCTTGTATTCCATCTGCTCCGGCGGGATGCCGTCCTTGACCAGCAGCGGTGCCTGGATGCGCGCCAGCTCCTCGGCGATAAAGGCTTCGTCGAGCTGGATTTCGCCGCGCGCCTGGGCGAACGCCGTAGCGCTCTCGCCGCAGATCTGCCCATAGACGAAGGCACCGAGCATGTAGTTGTGCGCCACCGAGGCCATGTCGCCGGCACCGTACAGGCCCGGCACCGTGGTCGCGCCCGTCTCGTCGGTCCACACACCGGAAGCGGAGTGGCCGGAACAGAAGCCGATCTCGGAGATATGCATCTCCACCATGCGCTGGCGGTAGTCAATCTGGCGGCCTTCGTGGAAGCGCCCGCGGGTCGGCCGTTCGTTGGTGTGCAGTACGGTCTCGATTTCCTGGATGGTTTCCTCGGCCAGGTGGTCGAGCTTGAGGAACACCGGGCCGGTGCCGGATTCCAGCTCCTTGAAGAACTCCAGCATCATCTGTCCGGACCAGTAGTCGCACTCGATAAAGCGCTCGCCGTAGGCGTTGGCGGTGAAGCCGCCGAGCGGGCCGGTGACGTAGGCGCAGGCCGGGCCGTTGTAGTCCTTGAGCAGCGGGTTGACCTGAAAACACTCCAGGTTCACCAGGTCGGCACCGACGTGGTAGGCCATGGCGTGGCCATCGCCGCAGTTGGCCGGGTTCTCGTAGGTGCCGAACAGGTAGCCGGAGTTCGGCAGGCCGATGCGCCCGGCCGCGCCGGTGGCCATGATCACCGCCTTGGCGCGGATGATGATCGGCTCGGCGGTGCGGGTGTTGACCCCGATCATCCCGGCGATATTGCCGTCGGCGTCCTTCAGCAGGCGCGTGGCCTGGAAGCGGTTCTCGATCTCCACCCGAACGCGGCGCAGGCGGCGGTAGAGGATCTTCTTGACGTTGTGGCCCTCGGGCATCGGCAGCACGTAGGTGCCGAGGTGATGGACCTTTTTCATGTCGTAGTCGCCGGTTTCGTCCTTCTGGAAGTGCACGCCCCAGGAGTCGAGTTTCTCGATCATCGGAAACGAGCGCTGGGCGTAGGCCAGTAGCGCCGGCTGATGGACGATGCCGTCGTTGGCGATGGTGATTTCCTTGACGTACTGCTCGGGCGTGGCGTGGCCGGGGACCACGGCGTTGTTGAGGCCGTCCATGCCCATGCAGATGGCACCGGAGCGCTTGACGTTGGCCTTCTCCAGCAGGATTACCTTGAGTGTTGGGTCCAGCTCCTTGACGGTCACGGCGGCCATTGGGCCGGCGGTGCCGCCGCCGATTACCAGCACGTCGGTATCTATTACCGGGATGCCATTGATGTGGGTGGTAGTCATTGTCGTCTCCTATTTCCGATCCACTCGGAACTGGTATTTGAATGAGTCGCCGCGGTAGCAGAGGTATTCGAAGTCGATTGGGCGGCCGCCCCGATCGTGGGTCAGGCGCTCGACGCGCAGGATCGCTTCGCCAGCCTTGAGGCCTAGCAGGTGCTGCACCTCGTCGTCGGCAAGCATGGCGTCGAGGCCGATATCGGCGCGGCCTAGGGCAATGCCGAAGAGGTTTTCCAGCATCGGGAAGATGTCGCCGGACAGATCCAGGCCGAACAGCCGGCGACCGATATCCAGGGGGAAGTAGCTGTTCTCCACGCACACCGCCTCGCGGTTGAGGTAGCGCACGCGCTTGACCTCGACCACGTCCTCGCCGGGGGCCAGATGCAGGGCGACGACTACCGCCTTGGGTGGCTTGCGTTGCTGGATCGAGAGCAGCCGCGCGGTAGCCTCGTAACCCTGGGCCGCCATGGCTTCGCCGAAGCCTTGCAGGCGCTGCACGTTCTGCACCGCCTTGGGCTTGCTGACGTAGGTGCCCTTGCCTTGGGCGCTGAACACCAGGCCCTCGTTGTGCAGGTCACGCAGGGCCTGGCGAATGGTGATGCGGCTGACGCCATAGGCCTGCATCAGCTGGTTCTCCGAGGGCAGGCGGGCATGCACCGCGTAGCTGCCTTCGAGAATCTGCTGGCGCAGGCTGTCGCGGATCTGCACATACAGCGGCAGCGGCGACTGCCCCGGCGCTAGTTGTTGGATACCGTTCACGGAGGGAGTCTCCAGCCTGTCATGACAGGTCATGTCGAGCGCGGACGTGAGTAAGGGCTGTGCACTCATGGCTCAGCCCACCTGGTTCTGTTGCTGGAAGGCGCACAGGGTTTCCTGACGGATCAGGTCCATGCATTGGCGTTTGAGGGCGATGAATTCGGGGCTGGTCAGCATGCTCTGCTCGCGCGGACGCGGCAGCGCAACCTTGATGTCGGCGATGATCCGGCCGGGACTGGCGCTCATCACCACGATGCGGTCAGAGAGGAACACCGCCTCGTCGATATCGTGGGTGACGAACACCAGGGTGTTGCGGAATTCGCGCCAGATCTGCAGCAGGTTCTCCTGCATCATGATCCGCGTCTGCGCATCCAGGGCCCCGAACGGCTCGTCCATCAGCAATACACTGGGGTAGTTGGCCAGGGCGCGGGCGATGCCGACGCGCTGCTGCATGCCGCCGGAGAGGGTGCTCGGGTAGGCGTCCTCGAACGCCGCCAACCCCACCAGGGAGAGGAAGGTGCGCGCCACGCTCATGGCTTCGTTGCGCCCGACCCCGGCCATCAGTGGGCCAAAGGCGACGTTGTCGCGCACGGTTTTCCAGGGGAACAGCGAGTGCTGCTGGAACACCATGCCGCGATCCGGGCCGGGCTCGGTAACGGCCAAACCGTCGATGCTCAAACTGCCGCGACTCGGCTGGACGAAGCCGGCAATGGCGTTGAGCAGGGTCGACTTGCCGCAGCCGGAAGGGCCGAGCAGGCAGACGAATTCGCCGGGTTTGATCTCCAGTTGGGCGTTCTGCACCGCGGCGCGTTTGCCGCCGTTGTGGTCGAACTCGATGTGCACGTCCTGCACGCGGATATGCCCGCGTCCGCTGGTCTCGGCCTGGGCGCGCTGGCGGCTGTGGTCGAGCACGGCCAGGCGGTTGTCGCTGACGGCGCTGTTCATGGCCGGCCTCCTTTGGCTTGCCAGCGCAGCAGCGGGGTGCAGGCCTTGCGCACGAGCAGTGTGCAGAGGGTGCCGAGACCACCGATGGTGAGCATGCCGATGATGATTTGCGGGTACTGGATCAGCGTGTAGGAGGTCCAGGTGAAGTAGCCGATGCCGTACTGGCCGCTGATGATTTCTCCGGCCAGCAGGGAGAACCAGGCCACGCCCATGCCGATCGCCAGGCCCGCGACGATGCTTGGCATGGCACCTGGAATGACCACGTGCCAGAGGATCGCGCGCTTGCTTGCACCCAGGCTGCGGGCGGCACGCACCAGCACGTCGGGGGTCTGTTCGACGCCGTGTACGGTGTTCAGCACGACGGGAAAGAGCGCGCCGAGAAAGGTGATAAAGATGATGCTCGACTGCTCGCTGGGCAGCATCAGGATCGCTAGAGGAATCCAGGCCACCGCTGGGATCGGTCGCAGTAACTCGATATACGGCAGGATGATGTCCTCGGCCCAGCGCGAGCGGCCCATCAGCACACCGAGCATTACGCCCAGGACCACCGCCATGCCATAGGCGATGGCGATGCGTTCCAGGCTGTAGCCGATATGCAGGTAGAACTCCTGGCTGGCCAGTTGCACCAGTAGGGCTTCGCCGACCACCACGGGGGTGGGGATGTTTTCGAAGTTCAGCAACAGGTTGAAGTCGTTGCTGGCGGCCAGGTGCCAGAGCAGCACGGCCATCACCAGGGCACCCGTGCGTACCAGGTAGTGGGCGAAATTGGCCGGCAGGCGTCGCCGGCGTGGCGTCGGCGCGCTAGGGCCCGTGCTCGGGCTCGGCGGCACCGCCAGCAGCGCTGGGCTGACGGCTTCAGCGGGCTGCAACGCAAGGTTCTGTTTAACACTCATGGTCAATCCTCGGCTCAGGTGCGCCCCCGCGCTCTGCGACGCGTGGGGCGCTCAGGCGGATTAGGGCAGCATCGCCAGCGCTTCGCTGAGCGGCAGTGCGCTGCCGCCGTGCTCGGCGATGTGTTGCTGCGAGTCGGCTTTCTTCATGAATGCGACCACCTCGCCGGCCTTGTCCTTGACCAGGTAAGCGGCCTTGCCGAACAGCTTGAGGCCGGTCAGGTTGTCGTAGACGTAGGTGCTGTTGATCGCCTGGCCTGCGGCCTTGGCTTCTTCGGCGGCGACGAGCATGGCGGCGATGCTGTCGTAAGCGACCATGCCCTTATCCTTGAACCAGATTTCCGCCGGTTTCAGCGCCGGGTTGCGCGGCTCGGAAGTCACCACGCTGGCGACCATCGCGTCGTAGTCCAGGCCGCTGGTGGCATAGGCTTCTTTCAGATAGCTGGCGTCGATCCAGGCGTCGAAATCGAGGTCGGGGATCTGCATTTCTTTCTGCAGCAGGGCGTGGTCGTACTTCAGCGCCTCGACCCACTGCGGCTTGATGCTGGCCTCCATGGTGGAAATGCCACCGTTGCTGAAGTAGAGGTAGAGCACTTCCTTCTCCGCGCCCGTCCATTCGGCAACCTGGGTGGCGGCGCGCATCGGATCGTCCTGAATCCAGCGCTGTGCTTCCAGGGTGGCCATAAGAACCGCCTTGACCACCTCCGGATACTGTTTGGCGAATTCGTCGCGCACTACGATGCCGTGGAAGGTCGGTACGCCGGCCTCGCTGCCGTCATAGATCTTTCGTGCGGTACCACGAAATTCCATGATCTCCGACCAGGGGCAGAAGTCGGCGTGGGCGTCGATCTTGCCGGCGGCGATATTGGCTGCGCCCACCGGCGGGCTCTGGTTGGCGATGCTGACCTTGTCGAACAGGTCGGCGTCGCGCAGTGCCTTGAGGGTCATGCCCCAGGCAGCGCTGCCCACCGGCACCGAAATGGTCTTGCCGGCGAGATCGGCCAGCGACTGCACCGAAGAGGCGGCCGGCACCACGATGGCGTTGCCGGTGCCCTTGAGGTTGTAGCCGGTTACCGCGATAAAACGGCTTTGCTGCTTGCCGGTTTCCTGGAACTTGGCACCGTTGACGATCAGTGGGTAATCGCCCATCACGCCGAAGTCCAGCTTGCCGGCGAGCATCTGGTTGGTGATTGGCGGGCCGGAGTCGTAGTCGCGAAATTCGATGGTGTAGCTGGCGTCGGCGTATTTGCCGGTGGTTGGCAGGTACTTCTCGATCAGCTTGAGTTTCTCCAGCACGATGCCGCCGGAAACGGTGTTGGTAACCATGCTTTGATGACCGATGCCGATCTGGATTTTCTCGGCCGCGGCCGGGCCGGCGAATAGCAGAATCGAGCCGAAGAACAGGGTGGTAAACAGGCTGTTTGGGTTGTGCATAGTCTTCCCCTTGTCGGTTGGGCAACTTGTACTAACAGGACATAACGCCTGCTTTGAAAGGTGCACCGGCCGTGCCAGGAAGCGCTGAAATCGCCATAGGCGTCTGTTTTTAAACGGCAAATAGCGGGCTTTTATGACTCGCTGGTCAAGCCTGTTTTGCCCGCCAATCGCCCCCTGCTGGTGCGCGAAACGCGCCCAAGGGCCAAGCCGGCGCAAGCGCTGACGCGGGGTTTAGGACAAGTAAGGCAAGTGGCAGGGTAGGCGCGGACGGGTGGCGATGGCGGGGTAGCCTGGACAGGCGCAACGCAATCCGGGAGCGATTGGGTTGAATGCAGAGGGAGGGGTTGAGCGGTTTCTTAACTGGCCGTCAGGCCTTGACCCGGTTGATATGAATCACGCCCTTGAGCGCGCGCAGCTTCCTGATCACCCGGGCCAGGTGGACGCGGTCATGCACGCTGACGATCAGCAGGACCACGCTGATACGGCCGTCGCGCTCGTCCATGCTGATCTTCTCGATATTGCCGTCGGCGGCGTTGACGCTGCCGGCCAGCAGGGCGATCAGGCCGCGCTGGTGTTCCAGTTCGATGCGCAGTTCGACGTTGAACTCGCCGACCACGTCCTTGGCCCAGGACAGCTGGATACACTTCTCCGGGTTATGCCGGATTTCGCCGATGTTCCTGCAGGTTTCCAGGTGCACCACCATGCCCTTGCCCGCGGACAGGTGGCCAACGATGGGGTCGCCGGGAATCGGTGTGCAGCATTTGGCGTAGCTCAGTACCAGGCCTTCGGTACCGCGAATGGCCAGCGGGCCTTCGGCGTTCTGCAGGGTTTCGCCGCCTTCGCTGAGCAGGCGGCGCGCCACCACATAAGCCATGCGATTGCCCAGGCCGATATCTTCCAGCAGGTCTTCGATCACCTCCAGGCGATACTCGTCGAGCACCGCCTTGACCCGTTCCGGCGCGAGCTTCTCGATCCGGCTGTTGAAGCCGGCCAGCACCTTGTTGAGCAGGCGCTCGCCGAGGCTGATCGACTCGGAGCGGCGCTGCAGCTTGAGGGCGTGGCGAATATGGGTGCGCGCCTTGCCGGTGACCACGAAGTTGAGCCAGGCCGGGTTCGGCCGCGCGCCGGGGGCGCTGACGATTTCCACCGTGGCCCCGCTCTGCAGCGGCTCGGACAGCGGTGCCAGGCGGCGGTTGATGCGGCAGGCGATGCAGGTGTTGCCGACATCGGTGTGCACGGCGTAGGCGAAGTCCACCGCGGTCGAGCCCTTGGGCAGCTCCATGATCCGCCCCTTGGGGGTGAACACATAGACTTCGTCGGGGAACAGGTCGATCTTTACGCTTTCGATAAATTCCAGCGAGTTACCGGCGCGCTGCTGCATCTCCAGCACGCCCTTGACCCACTGCCGCGCGCGGGCATGGCTGCCCTTGGGCTGGTCTTCCTCGTTGGATTTGTACAGCCAGTGGGCGGCGATGCCGTTGTTGGCCAGCTCTTCCATCTCGCGGGTGCGGATCTGGATCTCGATCGGTACGCCGTGCATGCCGAACAGGGTGGTGTGCAGCGACTGGTAGCCGTTGGCCTTGGGGATCGCGATATAGTCCTTGAAGCGCCCGGGCAGCGGCTTGTACAGGTTATGCACGGCACCGAGCACGCGGTAGCAGGTGTCGACCTTGTCGACGATGATACGGAAGGCGTAGACGTCCATGATCTCGTTGAAGGCCCGCCGCTTGCCGCGCATCTTCTGGTAGATGCCGTAGAGGTGCTTCTCGCGGCCCACCACCTCGCCTTCCATACCCTCGCGGGCCAGGCAGTGGCTGATCGACTCCTCGATCTTGTTGACGATTTCCTTGCGGTTGCCGCGGGCCCGGCGCACGGCGGCGCGGATGCGCTCGGAGCGCATCGGGTGCATGGCCTTGAAACCCAGGTCCTCGAACTCGATGCGCATGCTGTGCATGCCCAGGCGGTTGGCGATGGGCGCGTAGATTTCCAGGGTTTCCTTGGCGATGCGTCGGCGTTTCTCGCCGGACAGCACTTCCAGGGTGCGCATGTTGTGCAGGCGGTCGGCCAGCTTGACCAGGATCACGCGGATATCGCGGGCCATAGCCATGGCCATCTTCTGGAAGTTTTCGGCCTGGGCCTCGGCCTTGGTCTCGAAGTTCATCTGGGTCAGCTTGCTGACCCCATCGACCAACTCGGCCACGGATTCGCCGAACTGGGCGTCCAGAGCTTCCTTGGCGATACCGGTGTCTTCGATGACGTCATGCAGCATGGCGGCCATCAGGCTCTGATGGTCCATGTGCATATCGGCGAGGATGCTCGCCACCGCCAGGGGGTGGGTGACGTAGGCTTCGCCGCTGCGCCGGCGCTGGCCGTCGTGGGCCTGCTCGGCGTAGAAATAGGCGCGACGCACCAGGTTGACCTGGTCGTCGTCGAGGTAGGTCGAAAGTCTGTCGGCGAGGGCGTCTATGCTCGGCATGGGCGTTCCCCTTGCCGATTCAGATGACCCTGCGCCTGACGACGTCGACCCGGCATAGGCTTACAGAGGCTCGTTGGCCTCTTCCTCGAATGCGGCAAACAGCGGTTCTTCTTCGACGATCTCGTCCTGGGCGATGACGTCATAGCTCATCAGGCCGGCAGCGATTTCGCGCAGGGCGACCACGGTCGGCTTGTCGTTTTCCCAGGCGAGCTTCGGCTCTTTGCCGCCGGTGGCCAGCTGGCGCGAACGCTTGGTGGCGAGCATGACCAGCTCAAAGCGGTTATCAACGTGATCCAGGCAATCTTCGACGGTAACGCGGGCCATGGTGTTCCTCGTAGCAAATGCGTAATAAAGCGGGCCCAAATGGGCGGGCGGACTGGATAGTCTAGTTAAGCCCGTGGTACGGCCGCAAGCTTTAAGCTACAAGCGGCAAGAAATACCCGGGTTGCGAACGTGCCGCATACGGCGTTAAACCAGCAATTCGCTGAGCAAACCACTGTGGCGCTGCTGTTGCGGCCCCTGCAGCAGTTGGTTGGCGCGGAAAATGGATTTCAGGTCGCTGAGCGCGTGGGCGAAGTCGTCGTTGATCAGCAGGTAGTCATATTCGACGTAGTGGCTCATCTCGCTGACCGCCTCACGCATGCGCCGCTCGATGATCTCGCCGCTGTCCTGGCCGCGGTTGGTCAGACGATGGCGCAGGGCCTCCTGGGTCGGCGGCAGGATAAAGATCGACTTGGCCTCGGGCATCAGTCGGCGCACCTGTTGTGCACCCTGCCAGTCGATTTCCAGAATCAGATCGTAGCCTTCGGCCAGGGTCTGCTTGACCCACTCCTGGGAGGTGCCATAGAGGTTGCCGAACACCTCGGCATGCTCGAGGAATTCGGTGTTGTCGAGCATGGCATGGAACTGTTCGCGACTGACGAAGTGGTAGTTGACCCCTTCCACCTCGCCCGGGCGCATGGCGCGGGTGGTGTGCGACACCGAGACGCGAATCTGCGCCTCGCTGTCGATCAGAGCCTTGACCAGGCTGGTCTTGCCCGCGCCGGAGGGGGCGGAAACGATATAGAGGGTGCCGGTGGTGACGGTCATGGATGCATCCTGGAAAACTTTGCTCGTAGGGTAGCAGCGTCGTGCGCTGGGTTATTCGATGTTCTGTACTTGTTCGCGCATCTGCTCGATCAGCACCTTGAGGTTGACCGCCGCCTGGGTGCTGCGGGTATCGAAGGCCTTGGAGCCCAGGGTATTGGCTTCGCGGTTGAGTTCCTGCATCAGGAAGTCCAGACGCCGGCCGGCCGCGCCGCCGCTTTTCAGCACACGGCGTACTTCGCCGACATGGGTGACCAGGCGATCGAGCTCTTCGGCGACGTCGCTTTTCTGCGCGAGCATCACCAGCTCCTGCTCCAGGCGTTGCGGGTCGAGTTCGGCCTGCATCTCGGCGCAGCGGTCGAGGATCTTCTGCCGTTGGCCGGCGAGCATCTGCGGCACCAGTTCGCGCAGGGCGACGACCTCGGTGGCGATGGCGTCCAGGCGTTCGTTAAGCAGCTTGGCCAGCTCGGCACCTTCGCGCGAACGGCCTATTTTCAGTTCATCCAGCGCCTGGGTGAAGAGACTCAGGGCGGCCTTGTTGAGGGCTTGCGGGTCGGCGGCATCGGCCACCAGCACGCCGGGCCAGCCGAGCACTTCCAGGGGGTTGAGCGGGGCGGGCTGCTGGATCAGGTCGGCCACGCTCTGCGCCGCCGCCACCAGCTGCGCGGCGCGGTTCAGGTCAACCTGCAGGGCCTTGCCGGTGCTGTCTTCGGTAAAGCGCAGGGTGCACTCGACCTTGCCGCGCGACAGGCCGCTGCGCAGCGCTTCGCGTACCGCGCCTTCGAGGTCGCGAAAGGCTTCCGGCAGGCGCAGGTGCGGTTCCAGGTAGCGGTGATTGACCGAGCGCAGCTCCCAGCTCAGGGTGCCATTGGTACCGGCCTGTTCGGCGCGGGCGAAGGCAGTCATGCTGTGGATCATGGGGCAAACCTCGCAGAAACGTCGTAGCTCAAGGCGCAGGATTGTAGCGCAGTGCGTCGGTCGCTCCCAATTCGGCATACCGCCGCGGGCTTAGGGCCCTATAATGCCGGGCAGATTTTTTATTAAGAGCAGGTATTCCCAGATGAAACGTCCCAGTGGCCGCGCCGCCGATCAGTTGCGCTCGATTCGCATCACCCGCAACTACACCAAGCATGCCGAGGGTTCGGTGCTGGTGGAATTTGGCGATACCAAAGTGATTTGCACGGTCAGCGTCGAGTCGGGTGTACCGCGCTTCCTCAAAGGCCAGGGCCAGGGCTGGCTGACCGCCGAGTACGGCATGCTGCCGCGCGCCACCGGCGAGCGTAACCAGCGTGAGGCCAGCCGCGGCAAGCAGGGCGGTCGTACCCTGGAAATCCAGCGCCTGATCGGCCGTTCGCTGCGCGCCGCGCTGGATATGAGCAAGCTGGGCGAGAACACCCTGTATGTCGACTGCGACGTGATCCAGGCCGATGGCGGCACCCGCACCGCGTCCATCACCGGTGCCATGGTGGCCCTGGTCGATGCGCTGAAAGTGATCAAGAAGCGTGGCGGCCTGAAAGGCGGCGACCCGCTCAAGCAGATGATTGCCGCGGTATCGGTGGGCATGTACCAGGGCGAGCCGGTGCTGGATCTGGATTATCTGGAAGATTCGGCGGCGGAAACCGACCTCAACGTGGTGATGACCAGTGCCGGCGGCTTTATCGAAGTGCAGGGCACGGCCGAGGGCGCGCCCTTCCAGCCGGCCGAGCTGAATGCCATGCTGGCATTGGCGCAGAAAGGCATGGCCGAGCTGTTCGAGTTGCAGTTGGCGGCCCTGGCTGACTGATTGAGCTGTACTACAAGCCCGTAACGCAAGGAGAAGCACCATGAGCGACGAGTCCCCAGTGCCGCAGCCGGCACCCAGTCAGGAAGCCCGGCAATGGGCGATGTTCTGTCACTTCGCGGCCTTTCTCGGGCTGGTGTTTCCCTTTGGCAATCTGCTTGGGCCGCTGATTGTCTGGCAGATCAAGAAGGACCTCGACCCCTTTGTCGATCAGCAGGGCAAGGAAGCCCTGAACTTCCAGATCAGCGTGTCGCTGGCGATGGCGCTGTGTTTCCTGCTGATGGTGGTAATTATCGGCTTCCCGCTGCTGGTACTGGTCGGGGTTGCCGCGCTGGTGCTGACCGTTATTGCCGGGGTCAAGGCCAATGAGGGCCAGGCCTATCGCTATCCCTTCGCCTGGCGTCTGGTGAAATAGGCGCAGGCGCACAACAAAAAAGCCGGCATCACGCCGGCTTTTTTGTTGTCTGTTGATCAGACGCTGAGGGTCCAGTCGTAATCGACGATCAGTGGCGCATGCTGGGAGAACCTTGGCTGGCGCGGCAGGCGTGCACTGCGCACGCTGCGGCGCATGCCCGGGGTCAGCAGCTGGTAGTCGTAGCGCGAGCCGAGGTTGAGCAGTTCGGCCTGCTCGCTGTCCGGCCACCAGCTGAACTGCTCGCCTTCGCGGCTGACTTCGCGCAGGGCATCGACATAGCCCATGGTGCCGATCACTTCATCCATCCAGGCCCGCTCGGGCGCGAGGAAGCCCGGCGATTGCTGGCAGTCGCGCCAGTTCTTCACGTCGAGCTTCTGGTGCGCCACGTAGAGCGAGCCGCAGTAGATGTATTCGCGGCGCTTGCGGCGCTGCTTGTCCAAATAATGAGTGAAGTCGTCCATAAACTTGAACTTCTGGTTCAAGCTTTCATCGCCGTTCTGCCCCGATGGCAGCAACAGGGTGGCGATACTTACCTTGTCGAAATCGGCCTGCAGGTAGCGCCCGTAGCGATCGGCCATTTCAAAGCCGAGGCCGCTGATTACCGCCTTGGGTTGCAACCGCGAATAGAGTGCCACGCCACCTTGGCTCGGCACTTCAGCATCGCAGGCATAGAGGAAATAGCCATCCAGTTGGAGGGCTTGGTCGTCCAGTTCAAAGGCGGAGGCGCGGGTGTCCTGCAGACAGATGACGTCGGCATTCTGTGCTTGCAGCCAGCTGAGCAAACCGCGCTCGACTGCAGCATGAATACCATTCACGTTCACACTGATGATCCGCATAAATGGCCCCCAAAATCACGTGCGTGTATGATACCCGAGCTCACCTCTATTAGCTAAATTCCTAGCAGATCCGTGTTGTCCGGGGCTTTTCCATGCAAGCGTACCAGCGCGATTTCATCCGTTTTGCCATCGAGCGTGGGGTTCTGCGCTTCGGTCAGTTCACCCTGAAATCCGGGCGGATCAGCCCGTATTTCTTCAATGCCGGCTTGTTCGACAGTGGTTCGGCCCTGGCCCAGCTTGGGCGTTTCTATGCTGCTGCGGTGGTAGACAGTGGAATCGCCTTCGACGTTCTGTTCGGCCCGGCCTATAAGGGCATTCCGCTGGCGGCGACCACTGCAGTGGCACTGGCCGAGCATCATCAGCGCGATCTGCCCTGGTGTTTCAACCGCAAGGAAGCCAAGGATCATGGCGAAGGCGGCACCCTGGTGGGTGCACCGCTGGCCGGTCGGGTGTTGATCGTCGACGATGTGATCACCGCCGGTACGGCCATTCGCGAGGTGATGCAGATCATTCAGGCCCAGGGCGCGCAGGCCGCCGGTGTGCTGATCGCACTGAACCGCCAGGAGCGCGGCAAGGGCGAACTGTCGGCGATTCAGGAAGTCGAGCGCGACTACGGCATGCCGGTGGTGAGCATTGTGTCACTGCAGCAGGTGCTGGAATATCTGGCTGACGACGCCGAACTCAAGCAGTATCTGCCTGCGGTCGAGGCTTACCGCGCCGAATACGGCATCTGATTTCTTGAAGTGAGGTACGGCATTGATGCGCACAACCAGGCTGATCCGCTGTTCGCTGTTGTTGGGCCTACTGCTGCCGGTTGTGGCGAGTGCGGTCGAGCTGTACCGCTATACCGACGAACGCGGTACCACGGTACTCAGCCGCCAGGGCGTGCCGCCTGAGCATATCGGCCGGGGTTACCAGGTGCTGAACGAGCAGGGGCGGGTGATCCGGGTGATTCCCCCGGCCCCCACTGCCGAGGAATTGCGGCGTATGCAGCTGGAGAAGGCGCAGGCGCTCTCCGATGTGCAGCTGCTGCGCCTCTACAGCACCCCGGAAGACGTCGAGCGGGCCCGGCAACGTAAGCTGGCCGAGCTCGATGGCCTGATTGGCGTGGCGCGGGGCAATCTTCAGTCGGTGCGTAATCAGCAGGCCAGTCTGCAGAGCCAGGCCGCCGAGCATGAGCGCGCCGGCCGCGAAGTGCCCGCCCACCTGCTGGCGCAGATCGATAACCAGATTGCCGAGCAGGCGCGTCTGAAAAGCGATATCGAGCGCTACCAGGCGTTGCGTGAGCAGTCGAATGCCAATTTCGACGCCGATCTCGAGCGCCTCAAGCAGCTGACCGAGCGCTAGCGCCGTAACGCTTCGGCCAGCTCAAGGGCTGGCCGAAGGGCATGGCTGAGGCCGATCAGGGGCGCTTGCGGTTGCAGATCAGGGTGCCGACGCCGCTGTCGGTGAAGATTTCCAGCAGCACCGCATTGGGTACCCGACCGTCGATGATATGGGCGCTGTTGACGCCACCCTGCACCGCTTCCAGGGCGCAACGGATCTTCGGCAGCATGCCGCCGTAGATGGTGCCGTCGGCGATCAGGCCGTCGACCTGCTCGGTGGTCAGGCCGGTGAGCACCTCGCCCTGCTTGTCCATCAGCCCGGCGATATTGGTCAGCAGCATCAGCTTCTCAGCCTGCAGCGCCTCGGCCACCTTGCCGGCCACCAGGTCGGCGTTGATGTTGTAGGACTCGCCGTTCTGGCCGACGCCGATGGGCGCGATGACCGGGATAAAGTCGCCCTTGACCAGCATATTGAGCAGGTCGGTGTTGACTCCGGTAACTTCGCCGACATGGCCGATGTCGATGATTTCCGGCTGAGTCATCTCTGGGGTCTTGCGGCTGACTTGGAGCTTCTTGGCGCGGATCAGTTGGGCATCCTTGCCGGTCAGGCCGATGGCGCTGCCGCCATGCTGGTTGATCAGGTTGACGATGTCCTTGTTGACCTGGCCACCGAGGACCATCTCCACCACGTCCATGGTGGCCGTGTCGGTGACGCGCATGCCGTCGATAAAATGGCTCTCGATGGACAGGCGCTTGAGCAGATCACCGATCTGCGGGCCGCCGCCGTGGACCACCACCGGATTGATACCCACCGCCTTCATCAGCACGATGTCGCGGGCGAAGCCGGTTTTCAGCTCGTCGCTTTCCATGGCGTTGCCGCCGTATTTGATCACCAGGGTCTTGCCAACGAAGCGGCGAATATAGGGCAGCGCTTCGGACAATACCTTGGCGACGTTGGTGGCGGCATCACGTTCGAGGGTCATGCAGGGCTCCAGTGGGTAAGCGGTGTTGATCAAAAGGGCAGATCGAGTTCAGGTATGACGCTGTAGAGTTGGGCGCGGAACACGTCCTTGATGCGTTCGAGTTCATCCTCGTTTTCCGCTTCGAAGCGTAACACCAGCACCGGCGTGGTGTTGGAGGCACGTACCAGACCCCAGCCCTTGGGGTAGTCGACCCGCACGCCGTCGAGGCTGGTGATATTGCCTTCGCCCCAGACCGCATCGCGTTGCAGGCGCTCGATAATGCCGAACTTGTTCTGCTCGGTGACCTGGATATTGATCTCAGGGGTGGCGATATCGTTGGGGAAGGCCCCGAAGATCTGGTCGGCATCGCGCTTGTCCTGGCTGAGAATCTCCAGCAGGCGGGCGGCGGCGTAGACACCGTCATCGAAGCCGAACCAGCGCTCCTTGAAGAAGATATGCCCGCTCATCTCGCCGGCCAGCAGGGCACCTGTTTCCTTCATCTTCTTCTTGATCAGCGAGTGGCCGGTTTTCCACATCACCGGACGGCCGCCGTAGCCGCTGATCAGAGGGGTCAGGCGGCGCGTGCATTTGACGTCGAAGATGATGTCGGCCCCAGGGTTGCGCGACACCACGTCCTTGGCGAACAGCATCAGCAGGCGGTCCGGGTAGATCATGGCCCCGCTGTTGGTCACAACGCCGACACGGTCGCCGTCGCCATCGAAGGCCAGGCCGAGGTCGGCCTTTTCTTCCTTGACCTTGGCGATCAGGTCGACCAGATTTTCCGGCTTGCCCGGGTCCGGGTGGTGGTTGGGGAAGTTGCCGTCCACCTCGCAGAACAGCGGAATCACCGTGCAGCCGAGGGCCTCGATCAGTTGCGGGGCGATCACCCCGGCGGCACCGTTGCCGCAGTCGACCACCACTTTCAGCGGGCGCGCCATGGCGATGTCGTCGCGGATCTGCTGGAAGTAGCGCTGCAGCACATCGACCTGCTCGACCGAACCTACGCCGCTGGCCAGGTCGTTGTTGTCGATGCGCGTCTTCAGCGCCTGGATCTGCTCATTGGCCAGGGTGTCGCCGGCGATAACGATCT
Organism: Pseudomonas sp. XK-1; assembly: GCF_038069885.1. Taxonomy (NCBI): domain Bacteria; kingdom Pseudomonadati; phylum Pseudomonadota; class Gammaproteobacteria; order Pseudomonadales; family Pseudomonadaceae; genus Pseudomonas; species Pseudomonas sp. XK-1. The sequence continues at coordinate 147,377 of NZ_JBBPES010000001.1, forward strand.
TGAAACCGTTGTAGTCCGACGGGTTGTGGCTGCCGGTGAGCATCACCGCGGATTTGCCGGCGAGGATATTGGCGGCGTAGTAGACCACCGGGGTCGGTACCATGCCGACGTCGCTGACATTGCAGCCACAGTCGAGCAGGCCCTGGATCAGCTGTTGCACCAGCTCCGGGCCGGACAGGCGGCCGTCGCGGCCCACGGCGATGTTTGGTTCGCCCTGGGCCAGGCTCTGCGAGCCAATGGCGCGGCCGATCCAGTAGGCGCTTTCCGCGGTCAGGCTGCTGCCGACCACGCCACGGATGTCGTAGGCGCGGAAAATATCGGCGGGTAAGCTGGGTGCGGTTTGTTGAGTATTCATTGCAGGGGGTTGCTCCAGTCCCAGGAGATCCTGGTCTTCGTCGAGAATATCGATATCGAGGATATCGGTGTCTTGAAACAGTGGATCAACCAGGCCGGCCGCTGCCATTTGCTGCGGATCGGGTGTCGGGGCGGACGTTTGCGCGGGGGCGCTCGCGACAGTTTCATGGGCTCGGCGTGGCAGACGTGCCAGAGCGTGGGCCAGGCTGTCGAGCGCTGGCAGGCTCAGGCTGAAGGGTTTGACTGCCTTGCCGGCCGAGAGTTCTTTGATCAGTTGGGCCAGCTGCATGACGTCCTTTTGCAGGCGGCGCTGCAGGGTGCTGTGCAGCTGGTGCAGGCCGAGCAGGGAGCCGAGCAGGGCGATCAGGCCGATGATCACCAGCAGCAGTGGCGAGTAGGTCAGCTGCTGCAGTGCCGGGCCCGGGGTAAAGCCGAGCGTCCAGTTGGGGTTGCCGGTGGGGAACGTCTGGGCCTGGCCGCTGGCCTGGCCAATACTGGCCAGCACCTGGGCGGCGGTATTGCTGAACTGCTGGCTCAGCTGCACCTGGCCGACATCCGCCGGCAGGGTCGGCAGGCTGGCCAGCAGCTGGTCGAGGTCGACGGCCAGAAGCAGGGTGCCATACAGCGGCTCGCCGTCCCTCAGGCGCAGCGGCGCGGCGCTGTAGACCAGCCAGCGCTGGCCGACCTTGTAGGCTTCGGGGGCAGGGTTCTGGTCGCTTTCCACCCGGCGCAGCATGTCCAGGGCGGCAAAGTTCATCGGCGCACTGCGGGTCATGTCCTGCCGGGCCTGGCCGCGGGCATTGAGGTGGGCATCGATCACTCCGTGCCAGTGGCCGAGATTGCGTTCGGCGGCGCGCAGCTGGTTGCTGTCCTGGCTTTGCAGGGCTTCGAGCAGTTGCGGGTTGCGCGCGGCGCTGGCGGTGTTCGCGGCCAGTTGTTGCAGGGCCTTGTCCAGGGCCGAGGCCTGGCTGCTGCCCCAGGCCTGGCTGAGCTGTTGCTGCTGCCGCTGCTGGCTGCTGTCGAGTATGCCGAACCAGAGCAGGCCGCCGGCGACGAGCAGTCCGGCGAGTGCGGCCAGCAGGCCCGGCAGGATGGCATTGGCAGCCTGCTGCTGGGGGCTTGGCGCGGAGCTTGTGGCCTGGTGGCCTGGATTGGCGGAGGCGGCATCCTTGGCAGTGCGCTTGAAGAGTTTCATGCGGCGTCTCCTCGACGGTTCATCCTACAATCATTGGGGCCAATCAGTGGCTGCCGGAGTGGCCGAAGCCGCCTGCGCCACGCTCACTTTCGTCGAACTGCTCGACCAGCTGGAAATGCGCCTGGACCACCGGCACCAGAATCAGCTGGGCGATACGCTCGCCGATGGCAATGGTGAAGGCGCTCTGCCCGCGGTTCCAGCAGGACACCATCAGCTCGCCCTGGTAGTCCGAGTCGATCAGGCCGACCAGGTTGCCGAGGACGATGCCATGTTTATGGCCCAGGCCCGAACGCGGCAGGATCATCGCCGCCAGACCCGGGTCGCCGATATAGATTGATAGGCCAGTGGGGATCAGCACGGTCTGTCCGGGTTCCAGTACCAGCTCCTGCTTGAGCATGGCGCGCAGGTCGAGGCCGGCAGAGCCCGGCGTGGCGTATTGCGGCAGGGGGAATTCGTGGCCCAGGCGCGGGTCGAGGATCTTGGCTTGTAAGGCGTGCATGCGGGACTCGTTGTTGTGTAAGTGGCTTCAGGTGCGGGGCAGACGCTCGGCGATAAAACCAATCAGCTGGCGGGCGATCTTGCTCTTGCTGGTCTGGCCGAAGCTGCTCTGTTGCAGTTCGCGGTCGATGATGGTGATGGCGTTTTCCTCGCTGTTGAAGCCGATGGTGGGGTTGGCCACGTCGTTGGCGACGATCAGGTCGAGGTTCTTGTCCTTGAGCTTGCGCGAGGCGTACTCCAGCAGGTTCTCGGTTTCGGCGGCGAAGCCGACGCTGAAGGGGCGGTCGCTGCGTCCAGCCAGAGTGGCGAGAATATCCGGGTTACGCACCATTTGCAGGAGCAAACCATCGCCGCTGCTGGGGTCTTTCTTCAATTTGTGCTGGGCGACCACTTCTGGGCGGTAATCGGCAACCGCGGCGGCGGCGATCAGCAGGTCGCAGGGCATGGCGGCCTCGCAGGCGGCGAGCATGTCGCGGGCGCTGGTGACATTGATGCGGTCGACCCGCTCGGGCGTCGGCAGATGCACCGGGCCGCTGATCAGGGTGACCTTGGCACCGGCTTCGGCTGCGGCCTCGGCCAGGGCGAAGCCCATCTTGCCGGAGCTGTGGTTGGTGATATAGCGCACCGGGTCGATGTTTTCCTGGGTCGGCCCCGCAGTGATCAGTACATGTTTGCCGGTCAGGGCCTGGCCCTGGAAGCAGTCGGCGGCGCATTGCGCCAGTTGCTCGGCTTCGAGCATGCGGCCCAGGCCGACATCGCCGCAGGCCTGGCTGCCGGCGGCCGGGCCGAACAGGTGCAGGCCGCGCTGGCTGAGTAACTGGGCATTGGCCTGGGTCGCCGGGTCGCGCCACATGGCCTGGTTCATGGCCGGAGCCAGGGCTACGGGGGCGTCGGTGGCCAGCACCAGGGTGGTCAGCAGATCGTCGGCCACGCCCTGGGCCAGGCGCGCCATCAGGTCGGCGGTGGCCGGGGCGATCAGCACCAGGTCGGCCCAGCGCGCCAGGTCGATATGGCCCATGGCGGCTTCGGCAGCGGGGTCGAGCAGGTCCAGGTGTACCGGGTGGCCAGAGAGGGCTTGCAGGGTCAGCGGGGTAATAAATTCGCGGCCGGCCCGGGTCATGACCACGCGCACGTCGGCGTCCAGATCCTTGAGTCGGCGAACCAGCTCGGCACTCTTGTAGGCGGCAATGCCGCCGCCCACGCCCACGATGATGCGTTTCCGATAAAGCCGCTGCATAGGCCTGCCTTTTATAGACGGTGGATGTGCGCCGCGGCGGTGCGCCGGCCGCCGCGCAAAAGTTGCGCTACGATAGCACAGAGGCCGCACGGGAGCAGCGGTGTGCCCAGTCCTGCGGCCTTCGCCCGGAGGCTGGCGGGACGACCACAAGGAGGTGTTATGAGTATTCGCGATTGGCCCGCGGCAGAGCGCCCGCGGGAAAAATTACTGGCCCAGGGGGCCGTCAGCCTGACCGATGCCGAGTTGCTGGCGATCTTTCTGCGTACCGGCGTGGCCGGGCAGAGCGCGGTGGATCTGGCGCGCCACCTGCTGGGCGATTTTGGCGGGTTGCGTGCCTTGCTGCAGGCCGATTTGCCGTCATTCAGTCAGCGTCTGGGGCTGGGTCCGGCCAAGTTTGCCCAGCTGCAGGCAGTGCTGGAAATGGCCCGCCGTCACCTGGCCGAGCAACTACGCCGTGATTCCGCCCTGGAAAGCCCGCAGGCAGTACGTGACTACCTCAAGGCGCTGTTGCGTCACGAGCCCCACGAAGTCTTCGGCTGCCTGTTTCTCGATGCCAAGCATCGGGTGCTGGGCTTCGAGGCGTTGTTTCATGGCTCCATCGACAGTGCCAGCGTCTACCCGCGCCAGGTGGTCAAGCGGGCGCTGGCACACAATGCGGCGGCGCTGATTCTGACCCATAACCACCCCTCGGGCGTAGCCGAGCCGAGCCAGGCGGATCGGCTGCTGACCCGTCGCCTGAAGGAGGCCCTGGAGCTGGTGGAGGTGCGGGTACTCGACCACTTTATCGTCGGCGATGGTGAGCCGCTGTCGATGGCCGAGTACGGCTGGCTCTAGTGAGTTGTCTCAGCATTATTGTTTTGATGCCACCGGTTCGTAGGGCGCGCGGGGCCGCCTAGGCCGTGCGCACCAGGCAGCCGGTTGTCAGTGGTGCGCACGGCGCACCCTACACAGGCAAACCGCAGCAGCTTGAACAATGATTATTGCGAGACAGCACGCTAGGGAACCAGGCGCACCTTGGCGAAATCCTGGCGGCCGAAGGGGCTGACCTGATAACCCTCGACTTCCTTGCGCATTAGCGCATAGGCGGTCGGGTGGGCCAGCGGCAGCCATAAGGCCTGCTGCTGGATGATCCGCTGCGCTTCCTTATACAGCTGGCTGCGCTGCGCCTGGTCGCTGTGGGTCTTGCCATCGGTGATCAGCTGGTCCAGTTGCGGGTCGCAGTAGCGGGCGAAGTTCAGCCCGGACTCCAGCGAGGCGCAGGCAAACTGCGGAGTGAGGAAGTTGTCCGGATCGCCGTTGTCGCCGGCCCAGCCCATGAACAGCAGGTCGTGCTCGCCGGCCTTGGCGCGGCGAATCAGCTCGCCCCATTCGATCACGCGGATCTCGGCCTGGATGCCGACCTGGGCGAGATCGGCCTGCAGCAGTTGCGCACCGAGGCTCGGGTTGGGGTTGAGCAGGCTGCCGCTGGGACGGGTCCAGATGGTGGTCTTGAAACCCTCCGCCAGACCGGCTTCGGCCAGCAGGGCGCGGGCCTTGGCAGGGTCAAAGGCGTAGCCCGGCAGCTCGCTGGCGTAGCTCCAGGTGTTGGCCGGGAAGGGGCCATTGGCGGCTTCGGCACTGTTCTCGAACACCGCCTGCAGGTAGCTGGCCTTGTCGAAGGCCAGGTTGATCGCCTGGCGCACGGCCGTTTGGTCCAGCGGCGGGTGCTGGCTGTTGATGGCCACGAAGGCGGTCATAAAGGCGGCGCTGCGTTCGCTCTTGAGGCGGCTGTCGTCGGCGATGGCCTGCACGTCCTGGGGCTTGGGCGAGAGGGCGATATGACACTCGCCGCGGCGCAGTTTCTGCAGGCGCACATTGGCATCCGGGGTGATGGCAAACACCAGCTGATCCACCGCGGGTTTACCGGCGAAGTAGTGCGGGTGGGCGCTGTAGCGCACCTGGGCATCCTTCTGGAAGCGCTTGAAGACAAACGGACCGCTGCCGATGGGCTGGTTGTTGAGTTTTTCCGGGCTGCCGGCCTGCATCAGCTGTTCGGCATATTCGGCGGAATAGATGGAGGCGAAGCCCATGCTCAGGGTCGCGAGAAAGGTCGCATCGGGACGGTTAAGGCTAAAGCGCAGGCTGTGTTCGCCGGTCTTGTCGATGCTTTTGATCAGGCTTGGCAGCTGCATCGATTGAGCGTGGGGGTAACCGCTGGGGGCAATTTTATGCCACGGATGCGCCGGATCGAGCATGCGCTGGAAGCTGAACAGCACGTCGTCGGCATTCAGTGGGCGGCTGGGGCTGTAGTAGTCGGTTGTGTGGAAGGCGACATCTTCGCGCAGGACAAAGCTGTAGCTGAGGCCGTCCTCGCTGACTTCCCAGCTCTGCGCCAGGCTCGGCAGCAGTTGGCCGCTGGCGGCGTCGAAGTCCACCAGGCGGTTCATCAGCACGTCGGCGGAGGCGTTGGTGGTGGTCAGCGAGTTGTACTGCACCACGTCGAAGCCATCCGGGCTGGCCTCGGTGCAGACGCTGAGTGTGGCGGCCTGAACCAGCAGCGGGCTCAGCAGGCTGGCGAACAGCAGCGTTGGGGCAATACGGCGCATGGCAAACTCCTTCCTGGATGCGGTGCGCCCAATAGGGTGCGCCAGCAAAAGCCTTACCCTAGCAGCCTGTCGGGCTTAACGCTGCCCTGCTGTGGAAAATTCGGATGTGGCCATTTTTGCTGCTTTCCCTCGTTAAATAGCCAGCTATTCGCGGGGCGGCCCCCCGCCTCGTAAAATCAGCAAAACTGACTCAATCCGGGCTTTCCCTCGCTACGGGCGGTCAAATCCGACAGGCTGCTAGTCGATAAGCGCGTGCTCGAACAGCCAGTCTGGGCGACGAGCGGCAGATGCCAGCCCGGCCCAGCCCTGCTGGCGGCGCGGGGAAAATCGGCGGCACCACTGGTTCAGGCAAAGTACGGTTGTCCTTGTTGCACCCTGGGCTTTCTGGTATAAAGCAGCGCTCTTTTGTAGGGGCCCGGTTCGTGCGCTTTGTTGTGCAGCTGGTAAGACCCTCGAGATACGCGGCGCCGAGCGCCAATGATATTGAGTTTAAGCGGCCAACCCATGCCGGGTTGGGCATGTGGTTTTAGAGGGCTGAGGCATGTCGAGAGTCTGTCAAGTTACCGGTAAGGGTCCGGTAACTGGGAATAACATTTCCCACGCAAACAACAAAACCCGTCGTCGTTTCCTGCCGAACCTGCAGCACCATCGCTTCTGGGTCGAGTCTGAGAACCGTTTTGTGCGTCTGCGCGTTTCTGCCAAAGGCATGCGTTGCATCGACAAGCGTGGTATTGACGTCGTTCTGTCCGAGCTGCGTGCTCGTGGCGAAAAGGTTTAAGGAGTAAGTCATGCGCGAACTGATCCGTTTGATCTCGAGTGCCGGTACTGGTCATTTCTACACTACCGACAAGAACAAGCGCACCACTCCGGACAAAATCGAAATTAAAAAATTCGATCCGGTTGTGCGTAAGCACGTGATGTACAAGGAAGGCAAGATCAAGTAATTGATCTGGCTCCTTGCCGAAAAAGCCCGCCTTCATGGCGGGCTTTTTCTTGCCCGGGATTTACCTCGGGCCTCGGGTTGCGTTGTGCCGTCGCCCCTGCAGAGCCGGCATGTCGCGTCTTGGGGTTCGCCCTGGGCGTAAAAAAGCCCGCTCGGGGCGGGCTAAAGGGTGACACATGAGCGGGTTGTTCAGGCCTGGGCCTGCTCGAAGATCACATAGACTTTGCGGCAGGGCTCCAGCACTTCCCAGGTGCCGGAAAAACCGGCCGGGATCACGAAGCGGTCGCCGGCGCGCACGGTTCTGGCGTTGCCATCCTGGTCGCGCAGCACCGACACGCCGGCAAGAATTTCGCAGTACTCGTGTTCGCTGTAATTGACCGTCCACTGGCCCACCGCGCCTTCCCAGATGCCCGTGTTGAACTGGCCGCAGGGGCTGCCGTAGTGGTTGCGCACGCTTTGCGCGGGATCGCCCTTGAGGACTTTCTCCGGGGCGGGGCGGTAGTGTTCGGGGGCGCTGTTGGCCTGGGCGAAATCGACGATCTTTTCGATATGCATCTGAATATTCCGTGTGGTGGGTTAATCGGCCTGGCGGATCGCGTCGGCGAGCTTTTCGACCAGGGTGTCGATCTGCGCCTTGGTCACGATCAGCGGCGGTGACATGGCCAGTGTATCGCCGGTCACCCGCACCATCAGGTCGTTGTGGAAACACTGTTCGAATACCTGGAAGCCGCGCTTGCCGGGGCCCTGGCTGTTCGCTGCCAGCTGCACCCCGCCGACCAGGCCGATGGCGCGGATGTCGAGCACATTGGGCAGGTCCCGCAGGCTGTGCAGGCCGTCCTGCCAGTAGCCTTCCAGTTCGATGGCGCGCTCGAACAGCTGCTCCTGCTGGTAGATATCCAGGGTGGCCAGGGCCGCGGCACAGGCCACCGGGTGACCCGAGTAGGTATAGCCGTGGAACAGCTCGATGCCGTCCGGCCCCTGCATCAGGGCATCGTGGATGCGCTCGTCGACAAACACCGCGCCCATGGGGATGGCCCCGTTGGTCAGGCCCTTGGCGGTGGTGATCAGGTCCGGGGTGACGCCCCAGCGTTGGGCGGCGAAGGCCTTGCCGACGCGGCCGAAGCCAGTGATGACTTCATCGAAGATCAGCAGGATGCCGTGCTTGCGTGTTATCTCACGCAGGCGCTGCAGATAGCCCACGGGCGGCAGGATGACCCCGGCCGAGCCGGACATGGGCTCGACGATGACCGCGGCGATATTCTCCGCGCCGTGCAGGGTTACCAGGCGCTCCAGCTCGTCGGCCTTCTCGATACCGAACTCCGGCAGACCGGTGCTGAAGGCGTTGCGCGCGATATCCAGGGTATGCGGCAGGTGGTCGACCCCCGGCAGCTGCAGGGGGAAGGCGCGGCGGTTGTTGACCATGCCGCCCACCGAGATACCGCCGAAGCCGACGCCGTGATAGCCCAGCTCGCGGCCGATCAGGCGGGTGCGGCTGCTCTGGCCGATGGCGCGCTGGTAGGCCAGGGCGATCTTCAGAGCGGTGTCCGCCGACTCGGAGCCGGAGTTGGTGAAGAAAATCCTGTTCAGCCCGGGCGGGGCGATCTCGGCCAGGCGGCTGGCCAGCTCGAACGGCAGCGGGTGGCCCATCTGGAAGGACGGGGCAAAATCCAGCTTGGCGATCTGCTTGCTTACCGCCTCGGTGATTTCCTGGCGGCCGTGGCCGGCGTTGCAGCACCAGAGCCCGGCGGTGCCATCGAGGATCTGCCGGCCGTCGTCGCTGGTGAAGTACATGCCGGTGGCGCTTTCCAGCAGGCGCGGTTTGGCCTTGAATTGACGGTTGGCGGTGAACGGCATCCAGAAATTGTCGAGAGTGTTTGTTTTTTCGATCATGTTGGCGCTGTTATCGAAGGTCATGCTGGTCATCCGCGGGCGCAAATAAAGGGTTGGCGAAGGATTTTGCGCAGTCTATGTTTAATAAAACGAACATGACAAGGGCGTTTTAGTGCTCTTTGTCAAAAATATTGAAATTATCCCGGCCTCTGGTTTAGTGTGGCCGGCAGGACGAGGCCTGATCGAGGCCTTGCAGAATTATTGACAGTGCTGCGGCGAGACTGCGGCACTTTTTACCGTTAGAGGATCCCCGAATGACTAGCCTGACTCGTGCCGACTGGGAGCAGCGCGCCAACGACCTGAAGATCGAAGGCCGTGCCTTTATTCACGGCGAATACCGCGCCGCCGTCTCCGGGGCGACCTTCGACTGCGTCAGCCCGGTCGACGGGCGTCTGCTCGGCCAGGTCGCTAGCTGCGACCTGGCCGATGCCGAATTGGCCGTGCAGGATGCCCGCGCCACCTTCGAGTCCGGCGTCTGGTCGCGCATGGCACCGGCGCAGCGCAAGCGCGTGATGATCCGCTTCGCCGACCTGATGGACGAGCACGCCGAAGAACTGGCGCTGCTGGAAACCCTGGACATGGGCAAGCCGATCAGTGATTCCCTGGGCGTCGATGTGCCGGGTGCTTCGCGGGCTATTCGCTGGAGCGGTGAAGCGGTGGACAAGATCTACGACGAAGTGGCGGCCACCCCCCACGACGAGCTGGGCCTGGTCACCCGTGAGCCGGTCGGCGTGGTCGCGGCGATCGTGCCGTGGAACTTCCCGATGATCATGACCTGCTGGAAGCTCGGCCCGGCCCTGGCCACCGGTAACTCGGTGATCGTCAAACCCTCGGAGAAATCGCCGCTGACCGCCCTGCGCATGGCTGAACTGGCCTTGCAGGCCGGCATTCCGGCCGGCGTACTCAACGTGCTGCCGGGATACGGCCACACCGTCGGCAAGGCTCTGGCCCTGCATATGGACGTCGACACCCTGGTGTTCACCGGTTCGACCAAGATCGCCAAGCAGCTGATGATCTACGCTGGCGAATCGAACATGAAACGCGTGTGGCTGGAGGCCGGCGGCAAGAGTGCCAACATCGTCTTCGCCGATGCCCCGGACCTCAAGGCGGCGGCGGAAGCAGCGGCCGCAGCGATCTGCTTCAACCAGGGCGAGATGTGCACCGCCGGCTCGCGCCTGCTGGTGGAGCGTTCGATCAAGGATCAGTTCATGCCCATGGTGCTGGAAGCCATGCAGGGCTGGAAGGCCGGTCACGCCCTGGACCCGGACACCAAGGTCGGCGCACTGGTCGATGCTGGCCATCTCAATGCGGTGCTCGGCTATATCGAGGCGGGCCATGCCGACCAGGCCAAGCTGCTCTGTGGCGGCAAGCGCACCCTGGAAGAGACGGGCGGCGTGTATGTCGAGCCGACCATCTTCGACGATGCCCACAACGCCATGCGCATCGCCCAGGAAGAGATCTTCGGCCCGGTGCTGACGGTGATTCCGTTCGACAGCACCGAGGAGGCGATCAAGATCGCCAACGACAGCATCTATGGCCTGGCGGCGGCGATCTGGACCAGCAACCTGTCCAAGGCGCACCTGGCGGCCAAGGCCCTGCGTGTGGGCAGCATGTGGGTCAACCAGTACGACGGCGGCGACATGACCGCACCGTTCGGCGGCTACAAGCAGTCGGGCAACGGCCGCGACAAGTCGCTGCATGCCTTCGACAAGTACACCGAGATCAAGGCGACCTGGATCAAACTGTAAGCAATCGGGATGGCTTGAACAGCGTCCCAGCGGCTGCTCGATACTTCGACAGTCCGTCAGGTCGATCCCCCAGGGGATCGGCTCATCGAGCCAGACCCGCGCCGGGTTCCCCCAAGGAACCCGGCCGCCTTGCATTCGCGCGCCGGGCTTTGCGAGCGGTGCCTGAGGCACCCAAGGAATGGAGTTGAGCAGATGAAGTGGGCAACCTATTTCGCCGTCAGTGCGGCGGTGGTGATAGTCGGACTGTCGCTGGGGGTAACCCTGCCGCTGGTGTCCTTTCGCCTCGAGGCCTGGGGTTATGGCCCCTTTGCCATCGGCGTGATGGCGGCGATGCCGGCGTTGGGGGTATTGCTGGGGGCGCGCCTGACCGGGCATCTGGCCGGCTGGTTCGGCACGCCGCAGACGCTGCGCCTGTGCCTGCTGGCCAGCGCGGTGTCGGTGGGGCTGCTCAGCGTGATGCCGAGCTATCCGCTGTGGCTGCTGCTGCGTCTGCTGATCGGTATTTCCCTGACTGTGGTGTTTGTCCTCGGCGAAAGCTGGATCAACCAGCTGGTCGAGGACCGTCTGCGCGGCCGCCTGGTGGCCCTGTACGGCACCGGTTTCGCCCTTAGTCAGCTGTGCGGGCCGCTGCTGCTGACCCTGATAGGCACCGAGAACGACCACGGGTTCTGGTTTTCCGCGGGCTTGCTGGTGGCGGGCAGTCTGCTGTTGCTGGGCCATGATGGCGCGCCCAAGGTCGATGCGCAGAGTGCTTCCGGGCGGGGCATCCTGGCGTTCTGCCGAACCTCGCCGGCGATTGCCTGGGCGGTGGTGCTGTTTGCCGCCTTCGAGGCCATGGTCCTGACCCTGTTGCCGGTCTACCTGCTGCGCGAAGGCTTCCCTCAGCAACTGGCGTTGATCATGGTCAGCACCGTGGTGGTGGGCGATGCCGCCTTGCAGCTGCCCATCGGCTGGCTGGCCGACCGGGTGCCGCGGCAGACCCTGTTCCGCTGCTGCGGGGTGGTGCTGCTGGGTTCCAGCCTGAGCATTCCCGTGCTGCTGCATACACCGCTGATCTGGCCCGTGCTGGTGCTGTTCGGAGCCAGTGCCGGCGGGCTCTACACCCTGTCGCTGATCCTGGTCGGCCAGCGCTATCGGGACGATGCCCTGGTACGCGCCAATGCCCATATCGCCCTGCTCTGGGGCGCGGGTTGTCTGCTCGGACCGCTGTCCACCGGTGCCGCCAGCCAGTGGGTCAGCGGTCATGCCCTGCCGGTGTTGATGGCCCTGGGCGCGGCGTTCTTCGTCTGGCTGGCGTTTCAGCGCAGGGCATTCAGCGAGGTGGCTAGCGCCAGGACGTGAGCATGGCGTCTGCCGCTGTTTCGGCGAGCTGCTGTTCTGCCTGCAACCTGGCGACGCAGACCCCGGTCTGGCGGATGGCCTCTTCGAGGCTGGCGCTGGGCTTGGCGGCGTAGTTGATGCGCAGGCAATTGCGGTATTTGCCGGCGGCGGAAAAGATGCTGCCGGGGGCGATCTGGATGGCGTGTGGCAGCAGTTCGCGGTTCAGGCGCTGGCTGTCAAAACCTGTCGGCAGTTCAATCCACAGCATAAAACTGCCCTGGGGTCGGCTGACCCGGGTGCCAGCAGGGAAATAGCGGCTGACCCAGTCGATCATCAGGTCGCGTCCGCGCTGGTACTGTGCGCGCATGCGCCGCAGGTGGGGCTCGTAATGGCCGGCTTCCAGGTATTCGGTGATGGCCAGCTGCGGCAACTGGGCGGTGCTGCCGGTACCCATGTATTTCATGTGCAGTACGCGCTCCAGGTAGCGTCCTGGGGCGATCCAGCCGATACGCAGGCCGGGGGCCAGGGTCTTGGAGAAGGAGCTGCAGAGCAGCACGCGACCGTCATCGTCATAGGATTTGATCGTGCGTGGGCGCGGGTAGCTGTAGGCCAGGTCGCCGTAAACGTCATCCTCGATAATGGCCACGTCATAGCGCTGGGCCAGGGCCAGCAGGGCGCGCTTGTTGGCGTCGGGCATGATATAGCCCTGCGGATTGTTGCAGGTCGGGGTCAGCTGAATGGCCTTGATCGGCCATTGCTCCAGGGCCAGCTCCAGGGCCTCCAGGCTGATCCCGGTAATCGGGTCGGTGGGCAGTTCCAGGGCCTTCATGCCGAAGCCCTTGAGCGCCTGCATTACGCCGTGGAAGCTCGGCGAGTCGACCGCGACGATATCGCCGGGTTGGCAAATCGCGCGGATCGCCGCCGACAGCGCCTCGTGGCAGCCGGTGGTGACGATGATCTCCTCGGGCGACAGGCTGCAGCCGGAGTCAAGCATCAGCCGCGAGATCTGCTCACGCATACCCAGGTGGCCGTATATGCAGCCATAGGTCAGGCTGGTTGCGTCCTGGCGGCGGCTCAGGCGCGACAGCGAACGCAGCAGTGGCTTGAGTGTCGGGCTGTCGATATCCGGCCGGCCCCGGCCGAGCTGCAGCAGGCCCTCTTGCCCGGGCGGCCGGCTGATCAGCTCCAGCACCTGATCCCACTGCGATACGTCCACGGGGCGCTGAGCCATGCGGCTGACCATGGGCAGCGCCGGCTGATGGCGGGCCTGGGGCACAAAGTAGCCGGACTTGGGTTTGGGTGTGGCCAGGCCCTGATCTTCCAGGTGGCGATAGGCTTGCTGCACTGTGCTCAGGCTGACGCCATGTTCCAGGCTCAGGGCGCGCACGGAGGGCAGGCGATCGCCGGGGCGGTACAGCCCCTGCTCAATACGGGTGCCGAGCAATTCGGCCAGATTGATATAAAGCGTCATAACAGTTGCCCCGCACTTTCCCTTGGCATTTAACCCGCCAGTACAGATAGACCGAAAATCCACCATTCAGAGCCTGGATGCTGAGATCTGTATGGATTTAAAAGTTATTTTTTGAATCTGTCATGCTTTTTCCCCGTCGCTCATCATGATCTCCCATCAGGCTTACGGGCAGGAGCAGGCGATGAACGGATTAAGTGATGTCAGGCTGACAATGAAATCAGGCGAGTTGCAGCAGTGCGCTGGCGGGCATCTGTATGCACAGGCGGGCGCGGCCAAACCGGCTGTAAGCCGCTGGAGCGCTTTCTGGCTGCGCCTGTCGACTCGCCGGGCGCTGCTGACACTGACCGATGAACAGCTCAAGGATGTCGGCCTGAGCCGTGAACAGGCCAGGCGCGAGGCTTTTCTGCCGTTCTGGAAGTTGTGAGGGGCGTGCGCAAAACGCTCAGAATCTGCTTAGGATTTCGCGAGCTAGAGTCATGCAAGGCGCTACGTTAGTAACAGCCTCCGGCTGGTCAAAGCGGCGAGGAAGCGGACTGGGCTCGCATACGAGTGTACTTTTGTACATGAGCATTCCGACTGAGCTCGCACCCGAGCCTGTTTTTAACGCAGCAGGGCCGATGCGCAGCAGATCATAAGCAGGTTCTCAGACCAGTTCTTTGAGTCGATGCCAAAGCATGCCCAGAGCCAGCAGCGGTGAGCGCAGGTGTTTGCCGCCGGGGAAGGTCATATGCGGCACCTTGGCGAACAGGTCGAAGCCGCTGCTGGCCTGGCCGGCGATGGCCTCGGCGAGCAGTTTGCCAGCCAAGTGGGTGGCGTTGACCCCGTGGCCCGAGTAGGCCTGGGCGTAGTAGACGTTGGCCTGATCCTTGAGCCGGCCGATCTGCGGCAGGCGGTTGGCCCCGATACCGATCATGCCGCCCCATTGGTAGTCGATGCGCACGTCGTGCAGGTGCGGGAACACCGCCAGCATCTTCGGTCGCATATAGCCGGCGATGTCCGCCGGGTCCCGCCCGGAGTAGTGGCAGGCACCGCCGAACAGCAGGCGGCGGTCGGCGGACAGGCGGTAGTAATCCAGGGCCACGCGCTGGTCGCACAGGGCCATATTCTGCGGAATGATCGCCCGCGCTTCGGCCTCGGACAGCGGTTCGGTGGCGATCACATAGCTGCCGGCCGGCAGCACCTTGCCGCCCAGATTGTTGTTCAGGCCATTCAGGTAGGCGTTGCAGCCGAGCACCAGGCTGGCGGCGCGCACCACACCCTGGGCGGTGTGTACCCTGACCTCGGGGCCGTAGTCGATGCGGTTGACCTCCGAGTCCTCGAACAGCTGCACGCCCAGGCTCTGCGCCGCGGCGGCTTCGCCGAGGGCCAGGTTGAGCGGGTGCAGGTGGCCGGAGCCCATATCGATCATGCCGCCGACATAGCGGTCGGAGCCCACCACCTCATGCATCTGCTCCGGTTGCAGCAGGCGCATTTCGTGCTGATAGCCCAGCTGCTTGAGCTCGGCCATGTCCTCGGCGAAGCCTTCCAGGTGGCTGGGTTTGTTGGCCAGGTCGCAATAACCCCAGGTCAGGTCGCAGTCGATACTGAACTGCGCGACCCGGCGGCGGACGATTTCCACCGCCTCCAGGCCCATCAGCTTCAGCTGGCGCACGCCCTCGGCACCTATCTGCGCCTCGAACTGCTCGACGCCGTGGCCGACCCCGCGGATAAGCTGCCCGCCGTTGCGCCCGCTGGCTCCCCAGCCGATCTTGTGGGCTTCCAGGAGAATCACCGAGAGCCCCTTCTGCGCCAGCTCGATCGCCGTATTAAGGCCGCTGAAGCCACCACCGACGACGCACACATCGGCACGCAGTTCGCCTTGCAGCGGCGGGTAGGCCAGTTGCCGGTTGGCGCTGGCGGCGTAGTAGGAGGCGGCGTGCTGGCTGTTGTGAACCGGCTGGTGAACGCGGGCGTTCATGTGTGGAATCCTGATTATTGTGTTTGGAAAATTTTACGAAGCATAAGCGTGCGCTTCGCCATACGCCAAGGGGCAATTGCCAAATAACGCGTTTTTCGTCGATAAAGCCGCTGGCCCGGCGCGCTCGCGTCGCCTGTGCAGTTACCATGGGCACCCGTCCTCAGGATCGTTCCCATGAGTTGCACCGGCCGCAAGATCGACCAGCTGCGTTTGCAGATTCCCGCGTTCGCCTGCGTGCCAGGTTGCCACGATTGCTGTGGCCCGGTTACCGCCTCGTCCGAGGAACTGGCGCGGCTGCCGGTCAAAAGCGATGCCGAGCACGACGCCGCTCTGGCCGAGTTCAACTGCGTGCACCTGGGTCCGCAAGGTTGCCAGGTGTATGACCAGCGCCCGCTGATCTGCCGCCTGTTCGGCACCACCCCGAGCCTGCCGTGCCCGCGCGGGCAAGGCCCCGAGCAGCCGATCGAGGCGGCGGTGGAAAAGCAGGTGCACCAGCTGATAGCCACGACCCGACAGCGACTTGTGTAGGTCCGAACATTGCTGCGCACAGCGCACCCTGCGGGCGATGGACTGCATTGGTGTGTACGGCCTGGGCGGACCCGGGACACCCCAAGTAGGTATTCGTCGCGTGGTTCAGTCCGGTACCGGCAGGCTGAGCGACTCCTTGACCTCTTCCATCACGATATAGCTCTTCGACTCGCGCACATGGGGCAGCTTGAGCAGGATATCGCCGAGCAGCTTGCGGTAGCTGGCCATCTCGTTGATCCGCGCCTTCACCAGGTAGTCAAAGTCGCCGGACACCAGGTGGCATTCGAGTACGTGGGGCAGCTTGAGTACGGCGCGGCGGAATTCCTCGAAGGTATCACCGGACTTGTAGTCCAGGCTGATCTCGACGAATACCAGCAGGCTGGCCTTGAGCTGCTGCGGATTGAGCCGCGCGTGGTAGCCCATGATGATGCCCTCGCGCTCCAGGCGGCGTACCCGCTCGGTGCAGGGGGTGGTGGACAGACCGACCCGCTCGCCCAGCTCGGTAAAGCTGATGCGCCCGTCTTCCTGGAGGATGCGGAGGATATTGCGGTCGATCTTGTCCAGCTCGCGGCGACTCTGATGTTGGGTTCGCATGGTGGATACCCCTCTGCTGAAGGCGTTTTTGCCAAGAATTCTCGCCAAATATAGCTATTTATATAGTGAATAGCACTGCTCGTCTCTTCTTATACTGCGCTCAATTGTGGTTCTGGCACTGTCCGTCGCGCTGGGTCGCGTCGAGGAGAAGGTTATGCGGGTTCTGGTTCTGGGTAGCGGTGTAATTGGTACGGCCAGTGCGTATTATCTGGCGCGCCAGGGTTTCGAGGTGGTGGTGGTCGACCGTCAGGACGGCCCGGCCATGGAAACCAGTTTCGCCAATGCCGGCCAGGTCTCTCCCGGCTATGCCTCGCCCTGGGCCGCTCCAGGCATCCCGCTGAAAGCCATCAAGTGGTTGCTGCAGAAGCACGCGCCGCTGGCGATCAAGGCCACTGGCGATATCGACCAGTACCTGTGGATGGCGCAGATGCTGCGCAACTGCACCGCCAGCCGTTACGCGGTGAACAAGGAGCGCATGGTGCGCCTGTCCGAGTACAGCCGCGACTGCCTCGACGAACTGCGGCAGGAGACCGGCATCGCCTACGAGGGCCGCAGCCTGGGCACTACCCAGCTGTTCCGCACCCAGGCCCAGCTGGACAACGCGGCCAAGGACATCGCCGTGCTGCAGCAATCCGGCGTGCCCTATGAAGTGCTCGACCGCGCTGGCATCGCCCGGGTTGAACCGGCCCTGGCCGCGGTTACCGACAAGCTGGCCGGCGCGCTGCGCCTGCCCAACGACCAGACCGGCGACTGCCAGGTGTTCACCAGCAAGCTGGCCGAGATGGCCAAGGGGCTGGGCGTGGAATTCCGTTTTGGCCAGAACATCCAGCGGATCGACGCGGTGGGTGATCGGGTCAATGGCGTATGGATCGACGGCAAGCTGGAAACCGCCGACCGCTACGTGCTGGCCCTCGGCAGCTACAGCCCGCAACTGCTCAAGCCGCTGGGCATCAAAGCCCCGGTGTATCCGCTCAAGGGTTACTCGCTGACCGTGCCAATCACCAATGCCGAGATGGCTCCGACCTCGACCATCCTCGACGAAACCTACAAGGTGGCGATCACCCGTTTCGACAACCGCATTCGGGTGGGCGGCATGGCCGAGATCGCCGGTTTCGACCTGAGCCTCAACCCCAAGCGCCGCGCCACTCTGGAAATGATCACCGCTGACCTTTATCCGCAAGGCGGCGATCTGGCCCAGGCCGAATTCTGGACCGGCCTGCGTCCTGCTACCCCGGATGGCACGCCGATCGTCGGTGCCACTGCGTTCCGCAACCTGTTCCTCAACACCGGTCACGGTACCCTGGGCTGGACCATGGCCTGCGGCTCTGGTCGCCTGCTGGCCGATCTGATCGGCAACAAGCGCCCACAGATCAGCGCCGAGGGCCTGGATATTTCCCGCTACTCGCGCAAGCGTCCCGACGTGCAGATCGCGCCGCAGCCGCTGCGCACCTGATAGGCTGCGCGCCCCGTTCTTCAGGAGACTCGAACCATGTCCATCCAGCGCCTGCATGTGGAAAAACGCTACAGCGAAGTGGTGATCCACAACGGCACCGTCTACCTCGCCGGCCAGCTGGCCGACGACTACAGCGGCGATATCCGCCAGCAGACCCGCGAGACCCTGGCCAATATCGACCGCATGCTGGCCGAGGCCGGCAGCGACAAGAGCAAGATTCTCTCGGTGACCATCTACCTCAAGGACATGGACGCCCACTACGACGGCCTTAACGCCGAGTACGACGCCTGGGTCGCCGAGGGTGCCGCTGCCGCCCGCGCCTGCGTCGAGGCGAAGATGTACAAGCCCGAGGTGCTGGTAGAGATGATGGTGGTGGCGGCTCTATAAGTCGCCACCGCCCCGATTGCGATAAGTGTTTGCCCGGCATCACACCGGGCTTTTTTAAGCCTGCAGTTTGCCTAAGCTGGCCCGATTGTAGGGTGCGCCGTGCGCACCGGCAGCCCTACGCGGTGAGTGCCGATGGCCTGTTAGCCCCAAGACTGCCTGACCATTCGAGAACACCATGCGTCCTGCCCGTGCCCTGATCGATCTGCAAGCTCTGCGTCACAACTACCAGCTGGCCCGTGAAGTAACCGGCGCGCGCGCCCTGGCGGTGATCAAGGCGGACGCATACGGCCATGGCGCGGTGCGCTGTGCCCAGGCCCTGCAGGAGCAGGCCGATGGCTTTGCCGTGGCCTGTATCGAGGAAGCACTGCAGCTGCGCGAGGCCGGTATCCGTGGGCCGATCCTGCTGCTGGAGGGCTTTTTCGAGGCCGACGAACTGGCGCTGATCGAGCAGCACGAGCTGTGGTGCGTGGTGCATTCGTTGTGGCAGTTGGAGGCGATTGAACGCAGCGCTGTACGCGGCCCACTGACAGTCTGGCTGAAGATGGACAGCGGCATGCACCGGGTCGGTCTGCATCCGGCTGACTACCAGGCGGCTTACCAGCGTCTGCTGGCCAGCGGCAAGGTCGGCAAGGTGGTGCTGATGAGCCACTTTGCCCGCGCCGACGAGCTGGATTGTCCGCGCAGCGAGGAGCAGCTGGCGGTGTTTCAGCAGGCGCGCCAGGGCATTGTCGCCGAGGTCAGCCTGCGCAATTCGCCAGCCGTATTGGGCTGGCCAAGCGTGCCAAGCGACTGGGTGCGCCCCGGCATCATGCTCTATGGCGCAACCCCGTTCGAACAGACCCAGGCCGTGGCGGCGCGCCTGCAGCCGGTGATGACCCTGGAATCGAAGATCATCAGCGTGCGCGAACTGCCGGCCGGCGAGCCTGTTGGTTATGGTGCACGCTTTGTCAGCGATCGGCCGACCCGGGTCGGCGTGGTCGCCATGGGCTATGCCGATGGCTATCCGCGCCATGCCCCCACCGGCACCCCGGTGGCGGTGGATGGCCAACTGACTCGCCTGATCGGTCGGGTGTCGATGGACATGCTCACCGTCGACCTGACCGATTTACCCCACGCAGGGCTGGGCAGCAGGGTCGAGCTCTGGGGTAAGCAGGTGCTGGCCAGCGATGTGGCTACTCAGGCCGGCAGTATTCCCTATCAGCTTTTCTGCAACCTGCGGCGGGTGCCGCTGCTCTATCTCGGGGACTAAGAGTGACGCTGTAGGTGAGTTTGCATGCGAGTGTTGTAAATTCTGAACGCTATGCCATGATACGGCGACTTTTCCGTATCTATCCCAAGGGGGACTCCAGCATTGGACGTCGGTGTACGACTGCAATCCATTCGCAAACTCAAAGGCCTATCCCAGCGTGAACTCGCCAAGCGGGCAGGCGTGACCAACAGCACCATTTCGATGATCGAGAAGAACAGCGTAAGCCCCTCGATCAGTTCGTTGAAAAAGGTGCTGGCGGGTATTCCCATGTCGCTGGTGGAGTTTTTCTCCCTGGATGTGGAGCCGGACAACCAGGCCCAGGTGGTCTATCGCGCCGCCGAACTTACCGATATCTGCAGTGGTGCCATCACCATGAAGCTGGTGGGCAAGGCACATCCGAGCAGGGCCATCGCCTTCCTCGATGAAACCTATCCCGTGGGTTCCGATACCGGTGACGAGATGTATGCCCATGAGGGCGAAGAGGCCGGCATGCTGGTTTCCGGCAGGCTGGAGCTGACCGTCGGCGACGAGGTATTTATCCTCGAGCCGGGCGACAGCTACTACTTCGAGAGCAGCAAACCGCACCGATTCCGCAACCCTTATGAACAGCCGGCGCGGCTCATCAGCGCCACCACACCGGCGAATTTCTAAATAACCCTGCGACAATCTGGGTTGTTTCGGCCTGCTGCGCTTGCCGTTATACTGACGCCCGCTCGCGAAACCGTGGCCGCGGGCGTGACTAGCCACGATGAGGGTGTACCGTGAACCTGATTAAAAAGATCCTGGTAGCACCTGCTACCGTATTGGCCCTGTGGGCAGTGACTGCTCAGGCCACGACCGACGAAGCCATTGCCGAGCGCCTCAAGCCGGTCGGTGAAGTCTGCGTGATGGGCGAAGAATGCAAGGGCGTGGGTGCCGTGGCGGTTGCTGCTGGTGGTGCTGCACGTACTGCCGATGACATCATCGCCAAGCACTGCGGTGCCTGCCATACCCCGGGTATCCTCGGCGCGCCGAAGATCGGCGATACCGCTGCCTGGACGGCCCGTGCCAGCAATGGCGTAGACGGCTTGCTGGCGAATGCCATCGCCGGCCTCAATTCCATGCCGCCGAAAGGCACCTGCGCCGATTGCTCGGATGACGAGCTGCGTGGTGCAATTCAGAAGATGTCCGGCTTGTAAGCGAGAGCGGCACCTAAGAAAACCGCCTTCGGGCGGTTTTTTGTTTTTCCGTGGGACCTTAGCATCCCCATTCGCCGCCGCGGGTCCACACTGCTATGCAGATGGCAGCGCGGCATTGCGCGCCGCCGATCCCGAGCCACTCACCCTGCAGGGCATTGGATGCACAAGCTTTGCTCCATCGAGCAAGCGGTCGACCGGGTGCTCGTCGAACTCGACGGCCCGATCCGGCTCGGCCTACCCCTGGGCCTGGGCAAACCCAACCAGTGGGTGAATGCGCTCTATGCGCGGCTCAAGCAATTACCCGAACGCCAACTGGTGATCTACACCGCACTGTGCCTGGGCCGTCCGCCCCTCGGTTCGGGGCTGTCGCGGCGCTTTCTCGAGCCCTTTATCCAGCGCGTATATGGCGACTACCCGGAGCTGGATTTTCTCGCTGACCTGCGCCGCGACTGCTTGCCGGCCAACGTGCGTGTCGAGCAGTTCTTCCTGCAACCGGGCAGCCTGCTCGACAGCACCACGACGCAGCAGAACTACATCAGCAGCAATTACAGCCATGTCGCCCGCGACCTGAATGACAAGGGCCTGAATCTGATTGCCCAGCTGGTTGCCCAGGATCCGCAACGCCCGGAGCATTTCAGCCTCAGCTGCAACCCGGATATCACCCTGGACCTGCTGCCGCTGTTGGCGCGCCGCCGCGCCGCCGGCGAAACCATTCTGTGCCTGGCCCAGGTGCATCGGGCGCTGCCCTATATGGCCGGCACTGCCGAAGTGCCGCGCGCCATGTTCGACCTGCAGTTACTGGACGAAGACCACAGCACGCTGTTTTCCACGCCGAATATGCCGGTGACCCTGCAGGACCATTGCATCGGTCTGCAGGCCAGCGCCCTGGTTCGCGACGGCGGCACCCTGCAGATCGGCATCGGTGCCATGGGCGATGCACTGACCGCCGCCTTGCTCGCCCGCCAGGCGGATAACCCGGCCTACCGGGCGGCGCTGGACGAACTGCACTGCACGCGTCACTGGGCCGCCGAGATCGACAAGGATGGCGGTCTGCAGCCCTTTGCCGAGGGCCTCTACGGCTGCAGCGAGATGTTCGTCAACGGCCTGCTGGTCCTGGCCGATGCGGGCATCGTGCGCCGCCCGGTATACCCCGAGTTGCATCTGCAGCAGTTGGCCAATGGCGCTGCGCTGGATGAACGGGGCATGCCGCGCAGCGTCCAGGCCCTGCTCGACGCCGGCCTGGCTCCGCAGCTCGACTCCGCAACGCTGCACTGGCTGCAGGGTTGCGGGGTGCTGGCCGAGTCGATCGGCTGGGGTCAGGGACGCTTGTTGCTGCCTGAAGGCGAGTCGATTTCGGCCGATCTGCGCGATCCACACAGCCAGGCCGGTTTGCAGCCGTATCTCGGCCCGGCGCGCGGCGGCGTGGTGGTGCATGGCGGCTTCTTTCTCGGCCCGCAAGCCTTCTACCAGCGCCTGCGCGAACTGAGCGCGGAGCAGTTGGCCCGCTTCGCCATGACCGGCATCGGCTTTATCAACGAGCTGTACGGCGACGCAACGCTCAAGCGCCTGCAACGCCGCGATGCGCGCTTTATCAACACGGCCTTTACCATGACCCTGATGGGGGCCGGGGTGGCCGATCAGCTGGAGGATGGTCGGGTGCTCAGCGGCGTCGGCGGGCAGTACAACTTCGTCGTCCAGGGCCACGCGCTGCCCGGTGCACGCTCAATTCTGTTGCTGCGCAGCTGGCGTGAGGCGGGTGGCAAGGTCAGTTCGAATCTGGTCTGGGACTATGGCCATGTGACCATTCCGCGGCACCTACGCGACATGGTGGTGACCGAGTACGGCATCGCCGACCTGCGCGGCAAGACCGATGCCGAGGTGATCGAGGCGCTGCTCAAGATCAGCGATTCGCGCTTCCAGCCCGATCTGATCGCCCAGGCCCAGCGGGCCGGCAAGCTGCCCAGGGATTTTCGCCTCGATGCGCGCTTCAGCGACAACCGCCCCGAGCGTTTGCAGGCCGTGCAGGCGCGGCACCCGGCGCAGTTTGCGAGCTTTCCCCTGGGCAGCGATTTCACCCGGATCGAGCGCGAACTGTTGCCCGCGCTGAGCTGGCTGAAGAGCCGGGTTAAGGTCGCCCATTGCCTGGAGCTGGCCCGCGCCCTGTTGCGCGCCCCCGCGCCGGCGGCCTATCCCGAACATCTTCAGCGCATGGCCCTGGCGCAGCCGCGGGGCCTGGCCGAGAAGCTCTATCGGCGTCTGCTGTTGGCGGCGCTACGGGTAACAGCAGAGGCTAATCGAGAAAGCTGACCTGGCCGTCTTTCAGCGAATCGATACGCGCCAGCGACTCGACCCGGTAACCCTGGGCATCCAGCTCGGCGCGGCCGCGCTGGAAGGACTTCTCGATCACCACGCCAATACCGGCGATGCTCGCGCCGGCCTGGCCGATCAAGTCGATCAGGGCGCGGGCGGCGTGGCCGTTGGCGAGGAAGTCGTCGATCAGCAGCACATGATCCTGGGCGCTCAGGTGCTTGGCCGAGATGGCCAGGGTGCTTTCGGTCTGCTTGGTGAAGGAAAACACCGTGGAGACATACAGGTCGTCCTTGAGCGTCAGCGACTGGTATTTGCGCGCGAAGATCACCGGCACCCCCAGCTCCAGGCCGGCCATCACCGCCGGGGCAATGCCCGAGGCCTCGATGGTGACGATCTTGGTGATGCCCTGGCCGGCGAAGCGCCGGGCGAACTCATGACCGATCTGCTGCATCAGCTTGGGGTCGATCTGGTGATTGAGAAAGGCATCGACCTTGAGTACCTGCTCCGAGAGCACGGTGCCTTCATCGCGAATCTTCTGTTTTAGCGCTTCCACGCGGTTACCCTCATTGAGTGATGTGCTGCCCGCTCTGCGTCGGGCTACTGAACAAACCTACTTCTTCAACATCGCGCGCATATTGGCCAGTGCCGAGTTGCCGGTGGCGGCCTTGACCTCGGGTGGCGCGTCGTCCAGACCTTCCCAGACCAGGTCCTCGGGCGGCAGCTCATCGAGAAAACGGCTTGGCGAACACTCGATGATCTCGCCGTACTGCTTGCGCTTGGCGGCGAAGGTCATGGTCAGGTTGCGCTTGGCGCGGGTGATGCCGACGTAGGCCAGGCGGCGCTCTTCCTCGACCGTGTCGGCCTCGATGCTGGAGCGGTGGGGGAGGATTTCTTCCTCTACGCCGAGGATGTACACCGACGGATATTCCAGGCCCTTGGAGGCATGCAGGGTCATCATCTGCACACCTTCGGCACCTTCCTCTTCCTCCTGCTGACGCTCGAGCATGTCGCGCAAGACCAGCTTGCCGATGGCGTCCTCGATGGTCATCTCGCCGTCTTCGTCGCGCTCCAGGGTGTTCTTCAGCGCCTCAACGAGGAACCAGACGTTGCCCATGCGCGCGTCGGCGACCTTGTCGCTGGAGGCGTTCTGCCGCAGCCAGTTTTCGTAGTCGATATCCATGACCATGCTGCGGATCGCCGCAATCGGGTCGTTCTGCGCGCACTCCTGGCGCACCCGGTCCATCCACTTGGTGAAGCGTGCCAGGCGTTCGGTATAGCGCGCGTCCAGCTGTTCGCCCAGGCCCATCTCGCCGGCGGCAGCGTACATGCTGATCTTGCGTGCGGTGGCGTAGTTGCCGAGCTTTTCCAATGTGGTGGAGCCGATCTCGCGGCGCGGCACGTTGATCACCCGCAGGAAGGCGTTGTCGTCATCCGGGTTGACCAGCAGGCGGAAGTAGCTCATCAGGTCCTTCACCTCCTGGCGGGCGAAGAAGCTGGTGCCGCCGGACAGGCGATAGGGAATCTGGTGGTGCTGCAACTTCAGCTCCATCAGCTTGGCCTGGTAGTTGCCGCGATAGAGGATGGCGTAATCGCTGTAGGGACGCTGGGTGCGCAGGTGCTCGGTAAGAATTTCCAGGGCCACCCGCTCGCACTCGGCGTCTTCGTTCTTGCAGCGGATCACGCGGATCTCGTCGCCCATGCCCATCTCGCTCCACAGCTGTTTCTCGAACTCATGGGGGTTGTTGGCGATCAGGATGTTGGCGCACTTGAGGATGCGGCTGGTGGAGCGGTAGTTCTGCTCGAGCATCACCACCTTCAGCGAGGGGTAATCCTCCTTCAGCAGCATCAGGTTTTCCGGGCGCGCGCCGCGCCAGGCGTAGATCGACTGGTCATCGTCGCCGACCACGGTGAACTGGTTGCGCATGCCCACCAGCAGCTTCACCAGCAGGTACTGGCTGGCATTGGTGTCCTGGTATTCGTCGACCAGCAGATAGCGGATGCGGTTCTGCCACTTTTCCAGGATGGCCGGATTGTCCTGGAACAGCTTCACCGGCATCAGGATCAGGTCGTCGAAGTCCACCGCGTTGTACGCCTTGAGCGTGCGCTGGTAGTGCAGGTAGACGATGGCGGCGGTCTGTTCCTTGGGGCCCCGCGATTCGGCCAGGGCCTGCTCGGGCAGGATCAGGTCGTTTTTCCAGCTGCCGATGTAGTTCTTGATCTCGTCGATGCCGTCGTCGCCGGCATACTCCTTCTGCATGATGTCGCTGAGCAGCGCCTTGATATCGCCCTCGTCGAAGATCGAGAAGCCCGGCTTGTAGCCCAGCGCCGCGTATTCCTTGCGGATGATGTTCATCCCCAGGTTGTGGAAGGTCGACACCGTCAGGCCGCGCGCCTCGGGGCCTTTGAGCAGGGTGCCGACGCGCTCCTTCATCTCGCGGGCGGCCTTGTTGGTAAAGGTCATGGCGACGATATGGCGGGCCTGGATGCCGCAGTTCTGCACCAGGTGGGCGATCTTGCGGGTAATCACGCTGGTCTTGC
Organism: Pseudomonas sp. XK-1; assembly: GCF_038069885.1. Classification (NCBI taxonomy): domain Bacteria; kingdom Pseudomonadati; phylum Pseudomonadota; class Gammaproteobacteria; order Pseudomonadales; family Pseudomonadaceae; genus Pseudomonas; species Pseudomonas sp. XK-1. The sequence goes on from NZ_JBBPES010000001.1 coordinate 172,812, forward strand.
CGGAGCCTGCGCCGGCGAGCACCAAAAGAGGGCCGCCGACGTAGTTCACGGCTTCTTGTTGCCGGGGGTTGAGTCGGGACATGGGAACATGAACTGGAGAAAAGGCAGGCGATTCTATCAGGGTTGCGCAGGGCTGCTGAGCAGTCACCGACGAGTGCTAGGTAAAACCGGCTGTACAAAAAAATTATTGCAATGTATTAGGTAAGTGCGTCTATAACTTAAAGTAGTTTATTAAATAGCGAGCGCTGGAGGCCGTGTGTCCTGCCCAACTGATTTCTCGCGACTGCTGATCCTGTCCACCGAACCCCATTGGGTGGCGTTGCTGGACAAGCTGCTAGCCGAACAGGACGAACCTGTCTGGCTGTTTGCCGCCGGCAGTTGGAGTGATGCGCAGAGCCTGTATCAGGGCCGCTTGCCCGATCTGGTGTTCGCTACCCCGGAATGCCTGCCTACCGCCAGCCAATGCCCGCTGCCGCCTATCCTGCTGCTCGACAGTGCGCCGAGCCAGCTGCCCGCCGATATCTGCGACTGGCTGGCGCGCGACAGCCTGAATGGCGAGGTTCTGCGTCGCTGCCTGCATTACAGCCAGCAATTGCTGGCCTTGCAGCGCCTGGCCAAGCAGGACCCGCTGACCGGTATCCCCAACCGCCAGGGCTTCCAGGCGCTGTTGCACAAACGTCTGCAGGCCAACCGTGGCCGTGGCCTGCTGCTCGGTTATCTGGATCTGGACAACTTCAATCATGCCAATGACAGCCTCGGCCATCGGGCCGGCGACGAGCTGATCCAGCAGGTGGTGCAGCGTTTGCAGCAGGTGCTGGGGGCGCGTGATGTGCTGGGCCGTATCGGCGGCGACGAGTTCGCCTTGCTGCTGGATATCAGCGAAGCGCCGACGCGGGTCGATGCCGTGGTGCAGGCACTGATGGAGTCGCTGGGCGAGCCCTACTGGCTGCAGGGCGAGAGCCTGTCGCTGGGCTGCAGCCTGGGCCTGGCTTATAGCCGCGCAGGTGAGGATGCCGATCCGCTGCTGTGGCATGCCCATATGGCGATGCAGCAGGCCAAGAGCCGCCAGGGCTGTACCCATCACCTCTATGACGAGCGCATGTCCAGCGACATTCGCAGCCTGGCCGATATCGAGGCCGAACTGCGCCGCGCCCTGCGCCGCGACGAACTCGAGCTGTTCTACCAGCCGCGGCTGGACCTGGCCAGCGGCGAGGTGGTCGGGCTCGAGGGGCTGGTGCGCTGGCGGCATCCGCAGCGGGGGCTGCTCTACCCCCAGGACTTTATTCCCCTGGCCGAGCAGAGCGGCCTGATCGTGCCGCTCGGCTACTGGGTTATCGCCCGTGCCCTGCATGATGCCCGCTGGCTAAGCGAGCGCGGCCTGAGCCTGCACATGGCGATCAACCTGTCGTTCAGCCAGTTTCAGGACAGCCAGTTGCTACCCACCGTGCAGCGCCTGATTGCCGGCTCCGGGGTGGATGCCCGCTGGCTGGAGTTCGAACTGACGGAAACCGCGGTGATGCAGCGCAGCGACTATGTGCTCAATACCATGCAGACCCTGGGCGAACTGGGTGTGCGTTTCTCCCTGGATGACTTCGGCACCGGCTTTTCCTCCTTCGTGCACCTGGCCAGCCTGCCGATTGCCCTGCTCAAGCTGGACAAGAGTTTTGTCAGCGGCATGCACCTGCGCCCTGAGCAGTGCCGGCTGGTCAACGCCATGATCAACCTGGCGCGCAACCTGGGCCTGGAAGTGGTGGCCGAGGGGGTGGAGAGCGAAGAAGACCTCGACCTATTGCAGCAGTTCGGCTGCGACCAGGTGCAAGGCTATCTAATCAGCAAGGCGCTGCCATTGCGCGAGCTAGAGGGCTTTCTTGCCTTGCGCGGGGCTCAGGCACCGGCGCGCGTGGCGTCCTTGCATTAGCAATTACCGGCTGTTTCCCCCCGACCACGGTCGATATCTCGCCCTACTTATGATGCCGCTCACAGGATGCACCGAAGGTGCTGGCCGGCGGCTGGGCTCCTGGTTAATTTGACTGCTGTGCGGGCTGTTGCGCTTGCACCACGGCCGCGGCCATGCGGCTTGCATCGCACCGACAACAGCCCCTAGGCTTGCGGCGGCCGCTACCCCGGAGCGGGGCGCGGGTCGATCGCAGCGGTCCTTGGAGCTGGGCATTTACCATTTGATCCCGGGGAGGTTGTTTGTCCGCACCGTCAGAACCGTTGCGTTTGCTGTTGCTGGCCGCTGACGCCAGTTGGGCCGCGCAGCTGGACGCCTGCCTGGCGCAGTTGGGGCAGGGCGTATCGGTGATCAGCGCGCCGTCCTGGGCGGCGGCCAGCAGCCTGTTCGAGGATTCGCGCAATGCCCTTCTGCTGACTACGCCGGCCTGTCTGCCGGCGGCACAAGACAGCCACTTGCCGATCATCCTGCTGCTCGATGCCGAGCCTGCCGAAGCCCCGCCAGGGGGCTGCGACTGGCTGGTGCGGGGCCACCTGACGCCTGACGGCTTGCGCCGTTGCCTGCGCTATGCCCGTGAACGCCAGCAGCTGCAGGAGGCCCTGCAGCTGCTGGCCGAGCAGGATGCCCTGACCGGGATTGCCAATCGCCAGGGCTTTCAGACCCTGCTGGCGGCCCGCCTGGCCGAGAGCGACGGGCGCGGGGTGACCCTCGGCCACCTGGACCTGGACAATTTCCGCCATGCCAACGACGCCCTCGGTTACCAGGGCGGCGACAGCCTGATCCTGCAGGTGGTGGCGCGGATCAAGGCCGAGCTGCAGGGCAGTGACCAGCTGGCGCGTCTGGGCAGCGACGAGTTCGCCCTGCTGCTGGACACCCGGCGTGATCCGCAGCGTGTCGAACGCCTGTCCGCACGGCTCACCGAGGCCCTGGGCGAACCCTACTGGGTGGAGGGCGAGAGCCTGCTGATCGGTTGCAGCCTGGGCCTGGCCCATGCCCGAGCGGGCAGCACCGCCGACCCGCTGATGTGGCATGCACATATCGCCATGCAGCAGGCCAAAAGCCAGCAGGGCTGCACCTTCCATATCTATGACGAGCGGATCAACCGCAGTGCGCGCAATCGGGCGGACCTGGAAAGTGAACTGCGCCGCGCCCTGCGTCGCGACGAGCTGGAGCTGCACTACCAGCCACGGCTGTGCCTGGAGAGCGGGCGGATTGTCGGCCTGGAGGCGCTGGTACGCTGGCGGCATAGCGAACATGGCCTGCTCTATCCCAACGAATTCGTGCCCCTGGCCGAGGAGAGCGGGCTGATTGTGCCGCTCGGCTATTGGGTGATTTCCCGTGCCCTGCGCGATATGCAGTGGCTGCGCGGCCGCGGCCTGCCGGCGCTGCATATGGCGATCAACCTGTCGTTCCGCCAGTTTCAGGACAGCCAACTGCTGCCGACCCTGCGCCGCCTGATCGACGAGCGTGGAGTTGATGCGCAGTGGCTGGAGTTCGAACTGACCGAGACCGCGGTGATGCGCCGCAGTGACCAGGTGCAGCAGACCATGCTGGCCCTCGCGCGTCTGGGCGTGCGCTTTTCCCTGGACGACTTCGGCACCGGTTTCTCGTCGTTCGTGCACCTCAACAACCTGCCGATCACCCTGCTGAAGATCGACAAGAGCTTTGTCGGCGGCATGGGCGAGCGCGCGGAAAATCGCCAGCTGGTGCGGGCGATGATCAACCTGGCGCACAACCTCAATCTGCAGGTGGTCGGCGAGGGCGTGGAAAACGCCGAGCAGCTGTCGCTGTTGCGCCAGTTCGGCTGCGATCAGGTGCAGGGCTACCTGATCAGCAAAGCCCTGCCGCTGAGGGAGCTGGCGCGTTTCCTGGTAATGGGTCTGCACCAGCCATTGTTGGGTCTCAAGCTCTGAGAGCCAGCGGTTATTGCGCGGCCTGTCGGCGCTGCGCCAGTTTCTGCTCGCGGTAGCTGATGGCCGCGGGCGGCACGGCTGTGACCTTGCCGGTCTCCAGCCAGCGCTTGATACGGTTGGCGTCGGCCATATGGGTGTACTTGCCGAAGGCATCCAGCACCACGAACGCCACCGGGCGCTGTTTCATGACCGTATTCATCACCAGGCAGCGGCCGGCTTCGTCGGTGTAGCCGGTCTTGCTCAGCTGCACGCTCCAGCCGGGCTTGCGCACCAGGTTGTTGGTGTTGCGGAAACCCAGGCTGTAGTTGGGTTTGCGAAACGCCTGGGTCTTTTCCGAGGTGGTGCTGAACTGGCTGATCAGCGGGTACTGGCGTGCGGCCTTGAGCAGTATCACCAGGTCGCGGGCGCTGGAGACGTTTTGTTCCGACAGCCCGGTCGGTTCGGCAAAGCGCGAGTGCTGCATGCCCAGGGCCTTGGCCTTGGCGTTCATGGCCGCGACAAAGGCTGCGTGGCCGCCCGGATAATGGTGCGCCAGGCTGGCCGCGGCGCGGTTTTCCGAGGCCATCAGGGCCAGCAGCAGCATGTCGCGGCGGCTTAGCTCGCTGCCCACGCGCACGCGGGAGAACACCCCGCGCATGTCCGGGTTGTCGCGAATCATGATTGGCAGCTGCTGATCCAGCGGCAGTTTGGCGTCCAGGGTGACCATGGCGGTCATCAGTTTGGTGACCGAGGCGATGGGGACCACCACATCGGCATTGCGCTCATAGAGCACCTGGTTGGTCTGCAGATCGACTACCAGGGCGCTGCCGGCGGCAAGTTCCTGGGGTTTGTTGGCGGCAAGACTGTTCGATGCAACTACAACGCAGCTGCAGATCAGCAGCAGGTTTGCTAACGAGTGACGGATATTCACGGAAGGCTTCACGGACAGGTTGAGGGAGTAGAGGCGGGCTCTGGATCAAGGATATACGCAATTTGGCATGCCAGCTGCAGCGTCGCAGCGGTGAGTGTCATGCGCACGGCGCTATAGTGTCGCCGCCGTTTCCATCTCGATGAGCCCGTACCTCAATGTCCGACCCGCAATCCGCCGATAAAATCCCGCCAGTGGTCAGCCTGTTCGAGGCCTTCTGCTTCTGGCTGAAGCTCGGCCTGATCAGCTTCGGTGGCCCGGCCGGGCAGATCGCCATCATGCATCAGGAGCTGGTGGAGAAGCGCCGCTGGCTATCCGAACGGCGTTTTCTGCATGCCCTGAATTACTGCATGCTGCTGCCCGGGCCGGAGGCGCAGCAGCTGGCCACCTATATCGGCTGGCTGATGCACCGCACCTGGGGCGGGGTGATCGCCGGGGTGCTGTTCGTGCTGCCGTCGCTGTTTATCCTGATCGGCCTGTCCTGGGTTTATATCGCCTTCGGCGATGTGCCCCTGGTGGCGGGGATCTTCTACGGGATCAAGCCAGCGGTCACCGCCATCGTTATGCAGGCGGCCTGGCGCATTGGCTCGCGAGCCTTGAAGAACAACTGGCTGTGGGGCATTGCCGGGGCGTCCTTTGTCGCCATTTTCGCCCTCAATCTGCCCTTTCCGTTGATTGTGCTTGGCGCAGCGCTGCTGGGTTATCTCGGCGGGCGCTTGCTGCCGGCGCAATTCAGCCTGGGCGGCGGCCATGCGCCGGCCGATAAATCCTTCGGCCCGGCGCTGCTCGACGACGACACGCCGACACCCGAACATGCACGCTTTCGCGCCGGCCGGCTGGTCTGGCTGCTGCTGATTGGTGCGTTGCTGTGGCTGCTGCCCATGGGCCTGCTGAGCGCACTGTACGGCTGGGACGGTACCCTGACGCAGATGGCCTGGTTCTTCACCAAGGCGGCGTTGCTGACCTTCGGCGGGGCCTATGCGGTGCTGCCCTATGTCTACCAGGGGGCCGTCGGTCACTATGGCTGGCTGGCTCCGACACAGATGATCGACGGCCTGGCCCTGGGCGAAACTACGCCGGGGCCGCTGATCATGGTGGTGGCTTTCGTGGCCTTTGTCGGGGCTTATCTGCAGCCGATATTCGCTGGCGATTCAGGCTTTGTCAGCGGTGCAGTGGCAGCGGCGCTGGTCACCTGGTTTACCTTTCTGCCGTCCTTCCTGTTTATCCTCGCCGGCGGCCCGCTGGTGGAATCGACCCATGGCGAACTGAAGTTCACCGCACCGCTGACTGCGATTACCGCGGCGGTGGTCGGGGTGATCCTCAACCTGGCGCTGTTCTTCGGCTACCACGTGCTCTGGCCCGAGGGTTTCGCCGGCCGCTTCGACGGGCCTTCGGCGCTGCTGGCCCTGGCCGCTGCGCTGGCGCTGTTCAGGTTCAAGCGCGGGGTGATCGAAGTGATAGGGGCCTGCGCGGTGCTGGGGCTGGCGCTGCATTGGGGCCTGCCGCGTCTGGTGTAGCCGTTATTCGGCCAGGCGCACCTGATTGCGGCCGCTGTGCTTGGCCTGGTACAGGGCGCGGTCAGCCTGCTCCATCAGCTCGCTGGCAGTCAGGTCCGGTGCCCCGGCGATACCGGCGCTGAGGGTGACGTTGAATTCTCTGTCGCCGGCGCTAAAGCAGATGGCCGAGAACTGCTGGCGAATCTCATCGACGATGCGTTCGGCCTGTGCCGCGGAGCAATCGGGCAGTACCGCCAGGAATTCCTCGCCGCCGTAGCGGCCGAGGCTGTCGATGCGCCGTAGGCGTTGGCGCAACAGGTTGGCCAGGGCGCGGATAACGCTGTCGCCGACCACATGGCCATAGTTGTCGTTGACCTGCTTGAAGTGGTCGATATCGAGCATCACCACGCTGGCAGACTTGCCGCTGCGCAGGCCGCGTTCCTGCTCGAGGGCCACCTGCTCCTTGATGTCGGCGTGCTTGAGCAGGCCGGTCAGGCTGTCGCGCGACAGTGCATTGCTCAGCAGACGGGCGCGCTGGGCGCGGGCGAAGACCGTAGTGATCAGGCTGTTGTCGGAGATCGGCTTGGTGATGAAGTCGTCGCCGGCCTTGACCAGTGCGCCCATCTGCCGAGTGATGGCGGTTTCCGCCGACAGGTAGATGATCGGCACGCGCAGCCAGTCGTCATTGAACCGGATGATCTGCGCCAGTTCCGGGCCGCCATAGTTCGGCATGTTGATGTCGAGCAGCAGCACCTCCGGGTTGAAACTGGCCATGGCGGCGAGGATCTGCTCGGGGTTCTGCAGGGTTTCCACCAGCATGTCGGCACCGCGCAGCACCAGGCTGTAACGGCTGGCCAGGTCGCGGTCGTCGTCGACGATCATGACCCGGTAGGGTTCGCCATTTTGCTGGGCGAAACAGCGCTCCAGACGGTTTTCCAGCTTGGTGATATCCAGCGGTTTGGTGAAGAAGCCCTGGGCCCCAGCGCGGACCGCCTGCAACTGGGTGGCGAAATCGTTCTGGGTGGTCAGTACCAGCAGGGGCAGCGGTTCTTCCAGGCGCTGGTTCAGCGCCGCGGCGTAGTCCAGCCCGGTCTGGTTTTCCTCGGGCAGGTTGACGTCGATGATCAGCGCGTCGGGCAGGTGCTTGGCGATGGCTGCATCAAGCGCCTCGATACGGCTGAAATGCTCGGCCTTGTAGCCGAAGGTGTTGAGGGTCAGGCGAATGTTTTCGCCGATGCTGGATTCGTCTTCGAGGATATAGATGACCCGGGCGCAGGTCGTGCTGGCGAGGCTGGCCAGGCGCGCGCTGGTACCTGCGGGGGCGGCTTCTGGCTCGATTAATTGTGGCTGCTCGGCCAGGCGCTCGAGGCCGTGGATAAAGTCCTGCAGGCGCTGCTGTTTCTGTTGCAGGCTGTCCAGCCATTGCTCGGCCTGTTGCTCCAGCTCCCGGGCCTGCTGGCCCAGGCCGTTGAAGCCGAAGGTGCCGGCGCTGCCGGCGAGTTTGTGCAGCTGGTCACGCAGGCTACTGAGCAGGTGCTGCTGGCTCTCGACATCGTCGGCCTGCTGCAGTTGCCGGGCCTTGCCGGCCAGCTCGGGCAGCTCCTGCTGCAGGCGTTGGGCGAATTGCTCGCCGAGCTGTTGCAGGTGGGCCTGCAGCTGTTGCAGTTGTTGCTGGCGTTTATCCATGGGCACGGTCCCAGATGGCGCGGATCTGCGTCGACAGCTGCATGGGGTTGAACGGCTTGATGATCACGTCGGTGGCTCCCAGGCTGCGGTAATGGGCGATCTCGCTGGGCTGCACCTTGGCGGTCATAAAGGCCACGGGGATCAGGCCGATGTCCACCAGTTCGCGGAGTTTTGTCAGGGTTTGCGGGCCATCCATGTCCGGCATCATCACATCCAGCAGGATAAAGTCGGGGGCGAAGCCCAGCACCTGGTCCAGGGCTTCCTGACCGGAGGAGCAGCTGAGCACGCTGAATCCGCCCACGGCCTCCAGGGCAACCTTGGCCACGGCCTGGATCGAGGGGTCATCTTCCACATGCAGAATACGTTTGAGTTCAGGCATCGGGCGTGTCCTTGGTCGGCGGGCTGGCGCGGCGGTGGGCCCAGTGTTGCCCATCGCACCTGCATTTGGCCAGCGCGCTGCGCGGCCGCCGGGGGCCAGTGGTCTGGCCAAAGCCTAGGCCAGAATGGCGGTGGATGAACAGTTATCGGCTTATGGCGGCGTGACCCGGGGCAGCTCGAACCAGAAGGTTGCGCCCTGGCCGGGGACCGAGTCGAAGCCGATCTGCCCGCCCATGTGTTCGATCAGCTGCTTGCTGATGGCCAGGCCCAGGCCGGTGCCGCCCTGGCGCCGGGTGTCGGTGGCGTCGGCCTGGGCGAACTTGGCGAAGATCCGCGTCTTGAAGGCCTCGGCGATACCCGGGCCGTGGTCGCGCACACACACGCGCAGGCAGTCGCTGCCGGGCTGCACGGCGATGTCCACGGTTTGCCCGGCGGGGGAAAACTTCGCCGCATTAGCCAGCAGGTTGCTCAGCACCTGTTCCAGCCGCTGGCGGTCAACGCACACCCAGGCCTCGTCGACCGGCTCGACGAGCTGCAGCTGGACCTGGTACTGGCTGGCATAGGGCTGGTTCTGCGCCACGGCCTGCTCCAGCAGGGGGCGCAGGGGCTGTTCGAGCATCTCGAAGCGCATCTTGCCGGCGATCAGCTTGTCCATGTCGAGCAGGTCGTTGATCAGCGCGCTGAGGCGCTGGCTGTTGTCCTGGGCGATACGCAACATCTGCTGCATGGCCGCCGGTACTTCGCCCAGCGCGCCACCATTGATCAGACCCAGGGCCCCACTGATGGCGGTGAGCGGGGTGCGCAGTTCGTGGCTGACGGTCGAGGTGAACTCGCGCTGCAGGCGTTCCAGGCGCTTGCTTTCGCGGATGTCCTGTACATGCAGGATGCGCACGGAGGTGGCGTCCTGGGCGCTGCTGAGTACGGCGGCGCTGAGTTGCACGTCGATGGCCTGGCCATGGGCGTCGAGCAGGGCCTGGGTCCAGCTGCGGTTCTGCCCCTGAACGGTGGCGGCCAGCTGGGCCTGCAGCAGCGGCTGCTGGGCCGGCGCGCAGAATTGCGCCAGGGGCTGGCGCAGCAGGCTGTCCGCACGACGCTGCAGCAGCTGGCAGAGCGCCTGGTTGCAGGCCAGCAGATGGCCCTGGGCATCGAGCAGGGCCAGGCCCTGGGGGGTCATGTCGAAGGCCTGGAGGAACTGCCGCTGGCTCTGGTTGAGCGCCAGCAGCAGCCGGGTCTGGCGATGCTGGGTGTGCAGGGACAGGCCGATCAGCGCCGCGCAGCCACTCGCCAGGCCCCAGCCGAGCAGGCGCAGCCAGGCCGGCAGTGGCGGGTGCGGACGCAGGTCGCGGGCCTCGAGTTGCCAGTTGGCCCCGGCCAGGGGCACCGACAGGCGTACCAGGGGACTGTCGTGCTGCGCCGTGCTGGGCGTCGGGCCGGCCGGCTGCAGGTTGATGTCGATGCCGCGCTGCAGGGCGACGGCGGCGATTTCGGCATACAGACGGTCATAGTCGATCACGGTGCTGATCAGGCCCCAGTAGCGGCTCTCGTCGAGGTACACCGGGATGCGATAGACCAGCCCGCGGCCCCCCTGGACCAGGGGTAGCGGGCCATCGAGCATGGGCTGGCGGCTGTCGATGATGCGCTGCACCGTGGGCCACTGCCTGGGTTGGTCGGGGTAGTAGAGGCCGAGGGCCGCCTCGTTGCCGAGCAGGGGGTAGATAAAGCTGATGCGGTTGTCCGGGGCCAGGCCGATATTGCGAATATAGCGGCCCTGGCGGAACAGGCCTTCGAGCCAGGGTTGCAGTTCCTGCGGGTCGATCTGCCCGCCTTTGGCCGGTATATAGGACGCCAGCCCGGTGGCCAGGTGCAGGGTGGCGTTGAGTTCGGCCAGCAGCACCGCCCGTATCTCCCCGGCATGGGCGCTGAGACGCTGCTGATCGGCCTGCTCCTGGCGCAGCTTGTACTGCAGCAGCAACAGCTCGACCCCCAGGCCGAGGAGCAGCAGCAAGCCCAGGCTGATGGCCCAGTTGAGCAGGTAGCGCCGTCGCGATGACCCGCGTGCGTTCATTGCGGCGGTACCCTAGGCAGCTCGAACCAGAAGGTCGCGCCCTGGCCTGGCACCGAGTCGAAGCCGATCTGCCCGTCCATGTGTTCGATCAGCTGCTTGCTGATGGCCAGACCCAGGCCGGTGCCGCCCTTGTTTCGGGTGTCGGTGGCATCGGCCTGGGAGAACTTGCCGAAGATCCGCGTCTTGAAGGCCTCGGCGATACCCGGGCCGTGGTCGCGCACGCTGACGCGCAGGCAGTCGCCGCGGCCTTGTACGGCGATTTCCACGGACTCCCCGGCGGGGGAAAACTTGGCGGCATTCGACAGCAGGTTGGCCAGCACCTGGGCCAGGCGCTGGCTATCGACCCTGACCCAGTCGGCGTCGGCAGGTTCGCCTAGCTGCAGGTGCACCTGGTACTGGCTGGCATAGGGCTGGTTCTGCGCCACGGCCTGTTCCAGAAGGGGTTGCAGGGGCTGTTCGAGCAGCTCGAAGCTCATCTTGCCGGCGACCAGCTTGTCCATGTCGAGCAGGTCGTTGATCAGCTCGCTAAGGCGCTGGCTGTTGTCCTGGGCGATGCGCAGCATCTGTTGCATGGTCGCCGGCACCTCGCCCAGCACGCCGCCATTGATCAGCCCGAGGGAACCGGCGATGGCGGTCAGCGGGGTGCGCAGCTCATGGCTGACGGTGGAGATAAATTCGTTTTTCATCTGTTCGATGCGCTTGCGCTCGCTGATGTCGTGGATCACTGCGATAAAGCGCCGCTGGCCCTGGTGGCTGATCTGCGAGACGGCCAGCTCGATGTCGAACAGCTCGCCGTTGCGGCGCAGGCCGGTGAGCTCGCGCACCGTACCGATCAGGCGGGCCTCATTGGTCTGGCGGTAGCGGGTCAGGAAGCCATCGTGGGCCGGGAGCCCCAGCTCGGGCATCAGCAGCTTGACGTTGCGCCCGCTGACTTCGGCCAGGCTGTAGCCGAAAATCCGTTCGGCGGCGTGGTTGAAGGTTTCGATGATGCCCTGCTGGTCGATGGTGACGATGGCGTCGAGGACGTTGTCGAGCAGGGTTCGCAGGTAGTCCTCGCGTTCGCGAATCGCCCGTTCGGCCTCGACCCGCTCGCTGAAATCCTGGATCTGCACCACGAAATGCACCGGCTGGCCCTGGCTATCGCGCACCAGAGCGACACTCAGCAACACCCAGAGCGCGCGGCCCTGGCGGTCCAGGTAGCGTTTTTCCAGCTGGTAGCCGTTGATCCGCCCGGCCAGCAGTTCCTCCAGGCTGTGCAGGTCGCTTTGCAGGTCGTCGGGGTGGGTGAGGCTCTGGAAGTCCAGCTGCAGCAGCTCGGCGCGGCTGTAGCCGAGCATCCGGCAGAGCTCGTCGTTGACCTCCAGCCATTGCCCCCGCGGGGACACCAGGGCCATGCCCTGGGGCGCGGTGCTGAAGGCGCTGCTGAAGCGCTGCTGGCTGACGCTGAGGGCATCCTCCACGGCCTTGCGGTCGCTGATGTCCCAGATAAACCCGGAGATCCACAGCGGCCTGCCATCGGGGGCATATTCGGCCCGGCCTTTTTCCCGCACCCAGACGCTGTGGCCATCGGCATGCTGCAGGCGATAGGTCAGCTCGAAGCTTTGCTGGCGGGCGATGGCCTCGTGGGCCTGGTAGGTGATGGGCAGGTCGTCCGGGTGAATCACGCTGGCAAAGCTGCGCTGGCGGTTGTCGATAAAGTCGCTGGCCGGATAGCCGGTCAGGTTCAGCACCTCGTCGCTCATATAGCGCATGGTCCAGTCGGCATCGTTGTCGCAGCGATAGACCGCCCCTGGCAGGTTGGCCACCAGGCCGCGAAAGCGGCTTTCGCTCTTCTGCAGGGCGCGGGTGGTCTGTTGCAGCTCGGTGATGTCGCTGGCGATACCGAGAAAGCCGCTGATGCTGCGGTCGTTCTCGAAGATGGCGCTGACTGTAAGGTTGACCCGCCGCTGGCTGCCATCCTTGCACACATAGGTCCACTGCTGGGTATCCGGTTCGCCGCTGCGGGCATGGTGGACAAACACCTCGAAACCTTCGACGGGCGTACCGCTGTGCTGACTCAGGGCAGCGCCGCGCGCCTCGATTTCGCTGGCCAGGTGGAAGGCTGCCGGGCTGGTGCGGCCGATCATCTCGGCGGCGCTATAGCCCAGCAGGCGCTCGGCCCCGGTATTGAACAGGCTGATCTGGCCGGCGGTGTCGGTGGCGATAATGCTCACCCCGGTGGCCGAGTCGAGTACCGCCTGGAGGAAGGCGCGGGCCTGGCGGATCTCTTCCTCGCGCTGCTTGGTCTGGCTGATATCGGCATGGGTGCCGTACATCAGCAAGGGCTGGCCGGCCTCACCGCGGCGCTCGACCCGGCCGCGGTCGTGGACCCAGACCCAGTGGCCGTGCTTGTGGCGGATACGGTACTGGCAGTCGTAGTAGGGGGTTTCGCCGCGAAAATGGGCCTGCAGCCGTTCGCTGGACAGCGCCAGGTCATCGGGGTGGATCAGCTGTTGCCAGTGCTGGAAATCGCCGGGAGTCAGTTCGTCCAGGTGGTAGCCGATGATCTGCGCCCAACGCTCGTTGAATACCATGGCCCCGCTTTGCACATCCCATTCCCAGGTGCCGATATGGGTGCCTTCGATAATGCTCGCCAGGCGTTCGCTCTGGGCCTTGATTGCCGCCTCGGTGCTGGCCTGTTCGGTAACATCCTGCACGGTGCCGACCAGGCGCAGCATGTTGCCCTGTGCGTCGGGCTGCAGGTGCGCCCGCTCATGGACCCAGCGCACCTCGCCATTGGGGCAGATGATGCGGTGCACCACGTCGTGCGCGCCACCCGCCATCACCCGTTGTTCGCTGGCGTCGACCAGGGCGACATCCTCGGGGTGCAGCGCACGTCTGAAGTTTTCCACGCTGGGCCGGTAGTGCTGAGGGTCATAGCCGAAGATGCTGTAGATGGTGCTCGACCAATACAACTCGCCGCTTTGCAGGTTGGCTTCCCAGTGGCCGAGGCGGGCGATGCGCTGGGCGTCGTCGAGGCGTTCGAGCAGGACCTGGCGTGCCTGTTCCTGTTGCTGGCGCTCCAGGGTGGCCCCGACCCAGCGGCCGAACAGGCGCAGAAACTCGCGGTCGGCCTCGTCGAAGGGGCTCTGCCGCGCTTCGTGGGCGCAGAACGCCAGGGTGCCGAAGCGTTGCCCGGCCACGCTGATGGCGATGCCGATATAGGTTTCCAGGGCGAACAGGGGGTAGCAGGGGTGGTTGGCATGGACCGACTTGCCCATCTGGTCGATGGCCAGCACGTCGTCGCTGCGCAGGGCGATGCTGCAGTAAGTGTCGCCGAGGGCGAAGCGCTGGCCATCTTCCAGGCCGCCCGGCGGTGAGACCTGGGCCATGACCCGGTAATCCTCGCCGTCGATCTGGCTGATGATCGCCAGGGGCACGGCGTAGAAATCGGCCCCCAGTTGCAGGGCCTGGCGCAGCTGTTGCTGGCTGCTCAGGGTCGGCAGGGCGGCGATCTCGTTGAGCGCGCGCAGGGCGGCCTGCTGGCGTTGCAGGCTGTGCTGGGCCTGTTCGCGCTGGATATCGCGACGCAGGGCCTCGATCAACTGGCCGAGGGTGGCCAGCAGCGGCTGCAGAAATTCGACAAAGGCCTGGTCATAGCCGCCGGCCCGGTTGGCCAGGCCGAGCATGCCGATCAGCTGGCCATTGGCATGGATGGGCAGACCGGCAAAGGCCTGCAGCAGCGGGGAGGGCTCCGCCGGGCCGGCAGGCTGGGGCGCTGCGCTCGGCATATTACGCAGCAGCGGACTGTTGCTGTGCAGCGCCTGTTCGAGCAGTTCGTCGAGGTCCGGCGCAGACTGGTCTGCGCGGCGCAGGTCGCTGGAGGCCTGATAGCTGACGGCATAGGCGCGCAGATAGGGCGCGCCCTGGCCGTCGTGGAGCACTTCGCCGATCAGGCCGAACTGGCTGTCGCTGAGAACGAGGATGCGCTTGAGCAGGGCGTCGAAGGCTTCGCGTTGATTCTGCGCGTTGATATAGGCCGCCTGGGTCTCGGCGATTACCGCCAGCAGCTGGCGCGCCTGCTCGCTCTGCCGATGCTTGGCCTGTAGTTCGTCGCGGTGACGGCTGAGCAGGATCTGGCTGCTGCGCTTGGTCGCCAGCAGCAGCAACAGCAGCAGCGCCGCCGCTCCCAGCCAGGCCAACAGCCATTTGCCGACCAGCTGGCGCTGGTCGCGCCGGTGGATGGCCGCCAGTTCGCTGATATCGCGCCATACCAGGGCGATGGCCTGGGTCGTGGCCGGGCTGCCTGCGTCCTGCGGGTAGCCCGGCAGGACGAACTGGTTGAGCAGGTAGCTGCGCCCCTGGTCCTCCAGCAGCTGTCGGCTATAGCCGGCGGCCGGGGCCGGCAGCAGGCCGGCGGCCTGCCAGGCCTGAACCTGGGGGCGGGAGGAGCCGATCAGCTGCCAGCCGCCGGGCTCCGCTTCCAGGCCGCGCAAGGCCTCGCCATCGCGTACCCGGACGGGCGGTTGCAGCAGCAGGGCAACGCCGGCATTGAGTTCCCGGTCCAGCTGCTGCAGCTCGCCGAGCACCTCGTACACCACTTCGATGGCCCCCACGGTGAGCGGCCCGGCGAGGCTGTCGACCCGTAACGGGGTAACCGCACGCATGCCCAGGCCCTGCAGGCTGAGATCCAGGCCGGCGCGGCTGGTACCGCTGCGCAGGGCGTCGCGCAGTATCGGGTGGCGGTCGCTCAGGTTGTCGCCATGGCGTTCCGGGGCGTGCACGCGCAGGAACACTTCGCCGGCGGGTGCCAGGTGCACCAGCAGGCGGAAGGGATGGCTCGGCTGCAGGTTGCGCCAGCGCGGTACCAGGCGGGTATACAGCTGATTGCGGATGCTCGTCAGGGCAGGGTCGGCAGGCTCCAGAGCGTGGGCCTGGCGCACCAGTTCGACCACCCAGGCATCCGCCGCCAGGGTTTCGCCGAGCAGCTGCGCCTGGGCGGCCTGGCGCTGGCGGGTGCTCAGTAGCGCCAGCTGTTGCAGCTCGCTCTGGCTGGCCAGCTGCAGCTGCCAGAGCGCTTCGCGTTCCTGCAGGGCGCGTGAGCCGAGGGTGAGGAACAACAGCGCCAGGGCCAGGCTACCGAAACCGACAATCCAGCGAATTGCAGCAGAGCTGTGGCTAGCCATTGAGGCCCTCTAAAGGCTGACGGTGATGAGCGCTCGGGTTCAGGGCAGGCCCGCCAGGCGGCGTAGACGGGCGAGTTTGTCGGCATCGGGTACGGCGGCCTGTTCGCTGGCCGCCAGGTGCATGACGATGGCCTCGCGGCGAGTATTGATGGTCGGCAGCGCATAGCAGGCCCCGATCAGGTCGCGCAGCGGGGTGGGCAGGTGCCAGTGGGCTTTCAGGCGGTTGGCCAGCACGCTGCTGGCCTTGTCCATGGCCCGGCTCAACTCTTCCAGGGACAGGCTGTGGCCAGCGTTGCGCCAGAGCTGCGCCTGCTGTAGCAGGCACAGCTCGCCCATGCGGTAGAGCAGGGCGGCGCTGTGCAGCGGCGCGGGGTCGAGGCGGCAGGCCTGGGCCAGTTCGGCCACGCGCGGGTGCAGGTTGTCGATCTGCTGCAGCTGCGCCTCGGCCTGCAGGCGCAGTTCGGCATCATCCAGCTGGCTGGCGGGATTCAGGCCCAGGCCTATGCCGATATTCAGGCTGGTGGTCGGACCGAGGATCTGCAGCGCCTGGCCCAGGCTCAGGCAGGGGGTGGCCGAGGTGTTGTACTGGCGACTGTTGGCGGCGGCCAGCAGGCGACCGGTGAGGGTCGGGTCATCCTGCCAGGCCTGCTGCAGCTGACGCACGTTGGGCTGCTGGCGGCCAAGCGCGTCGAGCTTGGCCTGCATGCCCGTCTGCAGGGGCAGGTCCAACGCACTGTCGGCCTGGCTGTCGAGAAACTCGATAAAGCTGCCGGCGCTGCTGGCGGCGACAGTGGGGGTGTCGCTGAAGGCCGGCAGCAGGCGGTCCAGGCACTCGAGCACCTTGGGCACTTGAAACGGCTTGCTGATAAAGGCGCTGATCCGCAGCGAGCGCACGGCCAGCACGCTGTCGCGGTCGGCGCGGCCTGTGACCATCACCAGCGGGACCTGCTGGTCGTCCTGGCGTACCCGTTCGAGCAGCGTGGTACCCGGGCCGTCGGGCAGGTTCCAGTCGCAGATCAGCAGGTCGGCGGTCTGGCTCTGCCAGTCGTTCATGGCCTTGCCCAGGCTGGCATGGCAAATCACCTGGGTGCCGGGGCGCAGACTGTGGACGATCTGCTTGAGCAGGTCGGCGATCCAGACATCGTCTTCGAGAATCATCACGCGCATGGTCTATTCATGCTCCAGCGGGGCCGTTGCGCAGTGCACCAGGGGCAACTGCGCGAGCAGGGCCTCGGCCGGTTGCGGGCGGCCGAAATAGTAACCCTGGGCATGGTCGCAGCCCAGTTGTTCGAGCAGCTCGACCTGCTCCAGCTGTTCGATCCCCTCGGCCAATACCTTGAGCCCCAGGCTGTGGCCCAGGGCGATGACCGCACGGGTGATGGCGACATCGTCCTGGTCGTGGGGCAGGCCCATGACGAAGCTCTGGTCGAGTTTCAGCTTGTGCACCGGCATGCGCTTGAGGCGGGCCAGGGAGCTGTAGCCGGTACCGAAGTCGTCGATGGCCAGGCGCACGCCCAGGGCGCGCAGGCGCTCGAGCAGGGCCAGGGCCGCGTCGGGGTTGTCCATCACCGCGCTTTCGGTGACCTCCAGTTCGAGGAAGGCCGGGTCGAGGCCGGTGTCGGCCAGTACCTGGGCCACCCGGCTATCCAGCTCGCCGCGGCTGAACAGGCGGCTGGAAACATTCACCGCGACAAAGCGCAGGGCATAGTCGGCGGCCTGCCAGGCGACCATCTGCCGGCAGGCCTTGTCCAGCACCCAGGCGTCGATGGCACCGATCAGCCCGCTTTCCTCGGCGATCGGAATAAATTCCCCCGGCGGCACCAGGCCGCGTTGCGGGTGCTGCCAGCGCACCAGGGCTTCGACCCCGATCATCTGCCGGCTGCGCAGGCACATCAGTGGCTGGTAATACACGCGCAATTCGTCGTGCTCCAGGGCATGGCGCAGGGCGCTGACCAGTTCGACCCGCTGGCGTGCGTATTCGGTCAGCTCCTGGGCGTAGAAGGCATAGCCCTCGCGGCCGCTGCTCTTGGCCTTGAACAGCGCGGAATCGACGTTGCGCAGCACCTGGGCGACATTGTCGGCGTCGCCGGGAAACAGGCTGATGCCGACACTGGCCCCGATAAACAGCTCATGGTTATTGACCACGAAAGGCTGGCTCAGGCAGTTGAGCAGCTGTTGGGCCAGACCGGCCGCCTGCTCGGCCGTGGCGCAGTCTTCACAGAGCAGGCCGAATTCGTCGCCGCCCAGGCGCGCCAGGGTCATGGCACCCTGAAACTGCTGGCGCAGGCGTTCGCCAACCTCCTTGAGCAGCAGGTCGCCGGTGGCGTGGCCGAGGCTTTCATTGATGAGCTTGAAGTGGTCTAGGTCGACCAGCAGCACGGCCCCGCGGCGTTTGTCGCGTTGCCCGCGCTCCAGCGCGGTCTCGACCCGCTCGGTGAACAGCAGGCGGTTGGGCAGGTTGCTCAGGGGGTCGTGATGGGCCAGGTAGTCCAGTTCACTCTGGGAGCGCTTGAGCGCGGTGATATCGGAGAACACCGCGACGTAGTGGCTGATCTCGCCCTCTTCGTCGCGAATGACGCGGATATTCTGCCACTGTGGATAGATCTCGCCGTTCTTGCGCCTGTTCCACACCTCACCGCTCCAGCCGCCGCGGCTTTGCAGAGCATGCCAGAGGCTGTTGTAGAAGTCCTGGTCGTGGCGCCCGGACTTCAGCAGGCTGGGCTGCTGGCCGAGGATTTCCTCCTGGCTATAGCCGGTGATCCGGGTAAAGGCCGGGTTGCAGTGGACGATGTGCTGCTTGGCATCGGTGACCAGTACCCCTTCCTGGGTGGCGTCGAAGACCGCAGCGGCCTGGCGCAGGCTGTCTTCGTCGTTGCGCCGCTGGGTGATGTCGCTGGCCGTGCCGATCATCCGCTCCGGGCGGCCCTGGTCGTCCAGCAGCAGGCGGCCGCGGGATTGAATCCAGCGGTAGGTGTCATCCTTGTGGCGCAGGCGATAGCTGACTTCGTAGGGATCCTGGCTGGCGTTGCTCAGGCGTTGTTCCAGGCTGCGCTGGAAATGCTCACGGTCGTCGGGGTGCAGGCGTTGCAGCCAGTTTTCCTGGTCGTTGCCCAGGCCGCCCGGCGGCAGGCCGAGCAGGTTGGTGTAATCGGGGGAGAAGAACACCGTGCGGGTATGCAGGTCCCATTCCCACATGCCATCCCTGGCCGCACTCAGGGCGCGGCTCAGGCGGGTTTCGCTGTCGCTCAGGACCAGGTTGGCGCGCTGCTGCTGCTGTTGATAGGTGCGCAGCACCCAGTACAGCAGCACGCCGGTTAGCAGGACGAAGAGCAACCCCTTGATCAGCTGTACGGACTCCAGTTGCTCGAGCGAGAGGCCGAGGGCCGCGACCACGGAGTCGCTGAATGCTACCCAGAGGCCGGCAGCCAGGGTGTAGGCGAGGGTCAGACGCCGGGCGCTGTGGGGAACATTCATAGGGAGTAGTCAGTCCTTTTGATCTGCTGGGCAGTATAGGTGCTAACGCGGGGCCGGCATTCTTATCCAAAAGACCAACTGGTTTTCTGATCCGGGTCAGGGATAATGCCGTAGTCTGTCGTAGCAACAGGCTGCGTTCTTCTTTACACGAGGCACTCGATCCCCATGTGGTACAACGGTTTTCTCGACCTGTCGATCTGGCAACTGATTGCGGTCACCCTGCTGATGACGCATGTGACTATCGTCAGCGTCACAGTCTATCTGCATCGTTACTCGGCCCACCGCGCCCTGGAGCTGCATCCTGCGCTCAAGCATTTCTTCCGTTTCTGGCTGTGGCTGACCACGGCGCAGAACACCCGCGAATGGACCGCGATCCACCGCAAGCACCACGCCAAATGCGAGACCGTGGATGACCCGCACAGCCCGGTGATCAAGGGTCTGAGCACCGTGCTGCGCACAGGTGCCGAACTCTACGCCGAAGAGGCGAAAAACCCGGAAACCCTGCGTATCTACGGCAAGAACTGCCCGGAAGACTGGGTCGAGCGCAACCTCTATTCGCGTTTCCCCATGGCCGGTATCAGCCTGATGGCGGTCATCGATCTGGCCCTGTTCGGCGCGGCGGGTATCACCATCTGGGCGGTCCAGATGATGTGGATCCCGGTATGGGCGGCCGGTGTGATCAACGGCCTCGGCCACGCAGTCGGCTATCGCAACTTCGAATGCCGCGATGCCGCGACCAATCTGCTGCCCTGGGGCATCCTGATCGGCGGCGAAGAGCTGCATAACAACCACCACACCTACCCGAACTCGGCCAAGTTGTCGGTGAAGAAGTGGGAATTCGACATGGGCTGGTTCTGGATCAGGCTGTTCAGTCTGCTGGGCCTGGCCAAGGTGCAGCGCGTCGCGCCAATCGCCCACCGGGTGGAAGGCAAGCGCAGCCTCGACATGGACACCGCCATGGCGATTCTCAACAACAGGTTCCAGATCATGGCGCAGTACCGCAAGCTGGTGATCGGACCCCTGGTCAAGCAGGAGCTGGCCAAGGCCGACGCCTCGATGCGCCATCATTTCCACCGCGCCAAGCGCCTGCTGGCCCGCGAGCCGAGCCTGCTCGACGAAGGGCATCAGCTGCGTATCCAGCGCGTGCTGGAGCAAAGCCAGGCGCTCAAGGTGATCTACGAGAAGCGTCTGGCCCTGCAGCAGATCTGGGTCAAGACCAGCGCCAATGGCCACGACATGCTCGAAGCCATCAAGCAATGGGTGCATGAGGCCGAGGCCAGCGGCATTCAGTCGCTGCGCGAATTCGCCGAGCAGCTGAAAACCTATTCGCTGCGGCCGACCGTCAGCG
Source organism: Pseudomonas sp. XK-1 (assembly GCF_038069885.1). Taxonomy (NCBI): domain Bacteria; kingdom Pseudomonadati; phylum Pseudomonadota; class Gammaproteobacteria; order Pseudomonadales; family Pseudomonadaceae; genus Pseudomonas; species Pseudomonas sp. XK-1. The sequence goes on from NZ_JBBPES010000001.1 coordinate 193,198, forward strand.
CCTGATAGGGCCTGACGCAAATAACCCGCCTGGCCCGGCGGGTTTTTTGTTTCTGACATATGCTCCTGATATTGCTTAAGCACTGTGCACCCCGGCGGCGTTTATGGATGAAGTGAGCAGACTGCAACTCGAGCATGAGGAGTTGACCCTGGCGCTATTGCACACTCGCGGCGAAGTCGCGCGGCTGCAGGAGCGCGAGCAGCTGTTCAGCACCCTGCTGGGCAGCGTCAATGCCGTGCTCTGGGCCTTCGATTGGGAAGCCCAGCGGGTCGTCTATGTCAGCCCCGCCTACGAGCGCATCTTCGGCCGCTCCGCTGCCCTGCTGCTGGCCAGTTATGACGAGTGGCGCAACAGCATCTACCCGGACGACCTGGACTACGCCGCCGAGAGCCTGGCCCAGGTCCTGGAGGCCGGCGCGGTCGAGGCTCGCGAGTACCGCATCATCCGCAGCGACGGCCAACTGCGCTGGCTCAGCGACAAATGCTTCGTCAGCCGCCAGAGCCCCGCTGGCAGGGCGCAGATCATTGTCGGTATCGCCGAGGACATCACCGAGAAGAAGCAGCTGGAAGGCGAACTGCACCGCCTGGCCACCACCGATGTGCTGACCCAGAGCAGCAATCGCCGACATTTCTTCGAGTGCGCCCAGCGCGAGTTCGAGCAGGCCCGCGAATACGGCAGCCCGCTGGCCTTTCTGCTGGTCGACCTGGACGACTTCAAGCTGATCAATGACCGCTACGGTCACCAGATGGGCGATCAGGTCCTGCAGCGTCTGGCCTACAGCGGTGCTTCCACGCTGCGGCGCGGCGACCTGTTCGGGCGTATTGGCGGCGAAGAGTTCGCCGCGCTCTTCCCCCGTTGCGAGCCGGCCCTGGCCATGCAGATTGCCGAGCGCCTGCAGCGCGAGGTGCGGCGTATACGCTTTAGCCACGAAGGTACCCCGTTCGGCGTCACCCTTAGTCAGGGCCTGACCAGCCTGCGCGTCGAGGACCTGACCCTGGACGCCCTCTACACCCGTGCCGATGCCGCCATGTACCGGGCCAAGCGCCAGGGCAAGAACCAGATAGTGGTCGACTGAGCGGGCGGTTTGCAGCTGTCGCAGGCCGCTGGTGGTTATGGCGAAAAACCGCCTGTTGCCACTCGCCATTCGGCGAAAAACCGCCTGTTGTGCGGCTCCGATAATCCCCCGATCTTTTTTCTCTGTTGCGCTCGAAGCCTGCGCTAGAGCGCTCGGCTGCATTAATGCAGGGACTGGCACAGTATCTGCGTAGGGCTCCGTATAGAACGGCCGTTCCCATCTGCGGCCAATAATAAAAAGACCGAGAGCCGCGCCATGATCCCTACCTGCCCGATGCCCTGTCGCCTGACTTCGATTTGCGCCTCCTGTCTGCGCATGCACGCCTGATTCCGCTTATTGCTCCGTCGCCTGTCCGCTGCGCATCTGCGCGCCGCTGCGTCTGGCTCCGGGTGCAAAAGCCCCTGAATTCGGTGCGTGCCTGCCCCTTCACCTGGTGAAGCCCTGTGCCGTGCCGATGTGCCACCCACACACAACTGGAGCTATCACAATGAGAAAGACCTCCCTGGCCCTGGCCGTCGCCGCCAGCACCCTGGGCTTGTCCCTGAGCCAAGTCGCCACTGCGGCATTTATCGAAGACAGCAAAGCCAGCATTGAAGCGCGCAACTTCTATTACAACAGCGATTTCCGCGAGGATGCCGGCCAGTCCAAGTCAGAAGAATGGGCTCAGGGCTTTCTGCTGCGCATGGAGTCGGGTTACACCGAAGGCACGGTAGGTTTCGGCGTCGATGCGCTAGCCACTTTCGGCTTCAAGCTGGATTCCGGTGACGGCACCGCCGGCAGCGGCCTGCTCAACCCGGATCGTTCCGGTGGCTCCCAGGACAACTACGGTGGTCTGGGCCTGACGGCCAAGGCCAAGGTATCCGAGAGCGTGCTCAAGGTCGGTGCCCTGCAGTTGAAGAACCAGGCCGTCGGCTCCAGCGACAGCCGTCTGCTGCCCCAGGTCTTCCGCGGTGCCAACCTGGTGTCCAAGGATATTGCCGGCCTGACCCTCGACCTGGGTTATCTGGACGAGGTCAACAACCGCAACTCCAGCGACTATCAGGACATGCGCCTGAACACCTTCACCAATAGCGGCATCACCGTCAGCGGTGCCAACCAGGCCAATCAGTTCATCTTTGCCGGCGGCAACTACAAGCTGACCGACAACCTGACCGGCGGCTACTACTACAGCAACCTGGAAGACCTGTACAAGCAGCACTCCTTCAACCTGGTGCATGTGCTGCCGCTGGCCGACAAGCAGTCGCTCAAGAGCGACCTGCGCTATGCGCGCTCCACCGATGACGGTTCGAGCAACGTAGACAACAAGGCCTTCGGTGCCATGTTCACCTACGCCATCAGCGGCCACAGCTTCGGCCTGGGCTACCAGAACATGAGCGGCGATACCGGCTTTGCCTATATTGGCGACAGCGTCGACCCCTTCCTGGTCAACTACGTACAGGTCGGCAACTTCGCTGCCAAGGACGAAACCTCCTGGCAGGCCCGTTACGACTTCAACTTCGCCTCCATTGGCATCCCGGGCCTGACCTTTATGACCCGCTACCTGACCGGCGACAATATCGACCGTGGTGCCAATCCAGAAGGCAAGGAGTGGGAGCGCAACATGGATATCGCCTATGTGGTTCAGGACGGTACCTTCAAGAACCTCGGCATCAAGTGGCGCAACGCGACCATGCGCAACAACTTCAGCCGCGATATCGACCAGAACCGTCTGATCGTCAGCTACACCCTGCCGCTGTTCTGATCGGCGCAGTGCGCGGCTGAGCTGTTGCATCCAGTTCAGCCTGCTTAGCCACCAGAAAACCCGGGACTCTGTTCCGGGTTTTTTATGCCTGCCGATTGTGTGCGGGTCGTTTGGCAGGGCTTGCTATTCAATATACAAAAGAATAAATTGTTTTTGTCTTAATTGAGTGCCGCCCGATGAATGCTTCCGACACCCCCCTCGATATTCAGCAACTGCGCGCCAATGCCGATGCGGCGGGGCAGCTGCTCAAGGCCCTGGGCAATCCCGACCGCCTGCTGCTGCTCTGCCAGCTGTCCCAGGGCGAGCGCAATGTCAGCGAGCTGGAAACCCTGCTGGGCATCCAGCAGCCGACCCTGTCCCAGCAACTGGCGGTGCTGCGCCGCGAGGGCCTGGTGCAGACCCGCCGCGAGGGCAAGCAGATCCATTACCGGATCTGCAGCCCGGCGGCCCTGGCGGTGATCAACACCCTCTATCAACTGTTCTGCGTAGGAGAGCCGCAATGACCATCGACTGGCTTAATTTCACGCCCTGGAGCGCCCTGGGTGGCGGGGCCCTGATCGGCCTGGCGGCGGCGCTGTTCGTGGTTCTCAACGGACGTATCGCCGGCATAAGCGGCCTGCTCGGTGCGGTCGTGGAAGGCGGTGAGGGGCGTGGCGAGAAGGCCCTGTTTCTTCTCGGCCTGCTGCTCGCACCTTTGCTCTGGGGGCTGTTCGCTGCCCTGCCGCCGATCGAGTTCCAAGGCGGCTGGCTGAGCCTGACTCTGGCCGGCTTGCTGGTGGGGGTCGGCACCCGCTATGGAGCAGGCTGCACCAGCGGCCACGGGGTGTGCGGGATTTCCCGGCTGTCGCCCCGTTCGCTGGCGGCGACCCTGGCCTTTATGGCCGCGGGTTTCGCCACGGTATTTGTCCTACGTCATCTGTTGGGAGGCTGATCATGCGCAAACTGACTGCATTACTGGCCGGGCTGATCTTCGGCGTCGGTCTGTTGCTGGCCGGCATGGCCAACCCGGCCAAGGTGTTGGGCTTTCTCGACCTGGCCGGGGCCTGGGATCCATCCCTGGCACTGGTGATGCTGGCGGCCATCGCCGTGGCCGTGCTGCCCTTTCGCTGGGCCCGTCAGCAAAGCCTGACGCTGCTGGACGCGCCCATGCAGCTGCCGAACAAGCGCAACCTGGATCGACGGCTGATCGGCGGCAGCCTGCTGTTCGGCGTCGGCTGGGGGATTGCGGGTATCTGCCCGGGGCCGGCGCTGGCGATTCTGCTTAGCGGGCACTGGCAGGTGTTGTTGTTCGTTCTGGCCATGCTGGCCGGGATGTTGTTGTTCAGCGTGCTGGAGAACCGGCGCGCAGCATGACCGAGGAGGTCACCATGAAAGCAAACGTTGGCACCATCGACCGCAGCCTGCGCATCGCCGCAGGCCTGATTCTGATTGGCCTGAGCCTCAGTGGCGCGATCGGCCTGTGGGGCTGGATCGGCGTCGTGCCCCTGGCGACCGGCCTGTTTCGCTTCTGTCCGGCCTATCCGCTGCTGGGGATCAATACCTGCAAGCGTAAAACCTAAAGCAGCAACAGGGTGGCCAGGCCAAGGAAGGCGAAAAACCCGACCACATCGGTCACTGTGGTGAGGATCACGCTGCCTGCCAGCGCCGGGTCGATGCCCATGCGTTGGAGCAGCAGCGGGATGCCCCAGCCGGCCAGGGCCGCGCACAGCAGGTTGACCAGGATGGCAACGCCGAGCACCGCGCCTATGCCCCAGTCGCCGAACCACAGGACGGCGAGCAGGGCGATCACCACCGACCAGAGCAGGCCGTTGAGGATGGAGATGCCCAGCTCGCGGTTGAGCAGGATGCGAATATTGCCTTTCTGCACCTGACCCAGGGCCAGGCCGCGGATCACCAGGGTCAGGGTCTGGCTGCCGGCGATACCGCCCATACTGGCCACGATGGGCATCAGCACGGCGAGGGCCACCAGCTGTTCCAGGGTGGCCTGGAACAGGCCGATGACCCAGGCCGCGCTAAAGGCGGTGATCAGGTTGATGCCCAGCCAGACCGCGCGCCGCCGCGAACTGACCAGCACCGGGGCGAAGATGTCGGCTTCGTCGTCGAGGCCGGCCATCTGCATCAGCGCCCGCTCGGAGTCTTCACGTATCAGGTCGACCACGTCGTCGACGGTGATGCGTCCGAGCAGCGTGTTGTGTTCGTCGACCACGGGGGCGGACAGCAGGTCGAGATCCTGGAACAGTCGGGCGACCTCGCGGCTGCTGGTGTTCACGGCAATCCCGGCGATATCGCTGTGCATCAGCTCGTCCACACGCTGGCCGAGGTCGGCGGTGACCAGGCTGCTCAGGCGCAGCGCGCCCTGATAATGGCCCTTGCGGTCCACCACCATCAGCATATCGGTTTGCGGCGGCAGCTTTTCCAGCAGGCGCAGGTAGCGCAGCACGGTGCTGGCCTTAACGTCGGCCCGGACCAGGATCGGGTCGGCGTTCATCAGGCCGCCGGCCGAGTCCTCGGGGTAGCTCAGCATTGACTCGAGCTGCTGGCGCTGCGCCGCGTTGCTGGCATGCAGCAGTTTGCTGCCGAGCTCGCCGGGCAGGGTCTGGATCAGGTCGACGCGGTCATCCAGCTCCAGGTGCTCGGCCGAGGCGATCAGGTCTTCCAGGTCCAGCTCCAGCGCCAGTGCGCCGCGGATTTCGTCGTGCAGGTAGGTCAGCACTTTGCCGCTGCGTTCGGTCTCGAGCATGCTCCAGGCGGCACGCCGCTCGACGGGGGGCAGGGCTTCGAGCAGGCCGGCGACCTTGGCCGGATGCATGCTCTGGAGCAGTTTGCCAACCCGCTTGAGTTTGCCCAGGGCCAGGGCCTGGCGCACGGCTTCCAGGTGGTTGACGCTGGCCCCAGGGCGATCGCCGTCCGGGCGCGGCGGCAGCGGGTCGTTGGCGTCGCCGGCGAGCTGGGCAATCAGCTCCAGGCTGAGGTGGGGCAGGATGCGGCCTTCCAGGCTCGATTCGATCTGCTGCCAGAGGCTTTGGCGCTGGCGCGTGTCGAGCATCTCCAGCATGGCGGCGATCTTGGCCGGGTGCATGCGCCCCAGCAGTTTGCGCACGCGCTTGTTCTTGCCGGCCTTGAGCGCCTGCAGGATAGGGTCGCCTTCGGTACGGCTATGGGGCTCGGCGTGCGGGTCGGGGCTGGGCTTGCTCGAATTCATGGGCGTCAGGGTAACACCAGAGGTGGCTGACGGGGCCGGCTGCGTTAAACGCCGGCGAGGGCTGCAGACCCTCGCCGGCGGTCAGCCTCAGGCCTGCTGCGCAGCTGGCTGCTGCTGGGTGATGCAGTGGATATTGCCGCCGCCGAGGAGGATCTCGCGTCCCGGCACCATGACCACGCGGTGCTCGGGGAACAGGCGCTGGAGAATGGCGCGGGCGGCTGCATCCTGCGGGTCGTCGAAGCTCGGCGCGATGATGCCGCCGTTGACGATCAGGAAGTTGACGTAGGAGCCGGCCAGGCGGATCGACGGATCGCGCTCCTGGCTGCCGGCCACCAGGTCGACCCCGGCGCACTCTTCGTCGCTGGCATAGAGCGGGCCGGGGATCGGCATCTTGTGCACGATCAGCTGGCGGCCCTTGGCATCGCGTGCCTGTTCCAGCACCGCCATGGCGGCCTGGCAGCGCGGGTAGTTAGGGTTCTGCGGATCGTCGGTCCAGGCCAGCAGTACTTCACCGGGGCGCACGTAGCAGCAGAAGTTGTCGACGTGGCCGTCGGTTTCGTCGTTGTACAGGCCGTCCGGCAGCCAGATCACGCTGTCGATGGCCAGATGCTCGTGCAGCATCTGCTCGATCTCGGCGCGGCCCAGGTGCGGGTTGCGGTTGCGGTTGAGCAGGCATTCCTCGGTGGTGATCAGGGTGCCTTCACCGTCCACATGGATGGAGCCGCCTTCCAGCACGAAGCCTTCGGTGCGATAGCGGGCGCAGCGCTCGATCTCGAGGATCTTGCGCGCCACCTGGTCGTCGCGCACCCAGTTGGCATACAGGCCGCCATCGAGGCCGCCCCAGGCGTTGAACACCCAGTCCACGCCGCGCACTTCGCCACTGCTGTTGGTGACAAAGGTCGGCCCGGTGTCGCGTACCCAGGCGTCGTCGGTGCTGATTTCCACCACGCGAATATTGTCGTGGGCCAGGCGCTGGCGGGCATTCTCGTACTGCCCGGCCGAGGCGCAGACGGTGACCGGTTCGAATTCGGCGATCGCCATGGCCACGGCACTAAAGGCCGCCTGCGCCGGCTTGCCGCCCAGGCGCCAGTTGTCCGGGCGCTCGGGCCAGACCATCCAGGTCTGGCTGTGGGGTTCCCACTCGGCCGGCATGCGGAAGCCATCGGCGCGTGGAGTCGTGGTCAGTGTGGTCATGGTTCACCTGTAGCCGGATGCAGTCCGGGATGTTGTGACGGAAAATCCCCGGCTTTTATCCGGGTTACGCGCAAGTCGTAGGATGGGTTGAGCGAAGCGATACCCATCATGAGACGTCTGCTTTACTCGAAATTCGCGGGTCATCTGACCCTAGCAGAGCGCCGTTGCGCTGCCATGGCACGCCATGACATTGCAGTGGATGGTCTATTTATATCCGATAAAAATCGGCTTTTAAAGCGTATTCGGCCTTCATTTTGGATTTTTAATCGATTAGTATCGAATAAAAATCTGTAATGGCTATCCTTCACCTTGTCGTGTGATGCAGTGCAGCGAGGTGCGGTACTAAGAGCCGTTTTTGCCATCAGTGATGTCCCCGAGCCGAAGGTGCGGCGTGATGGCGACATTTATGGCACAACCCATCAGCAGCCAGGGGCGACAAGATGATCGAAGTAACCGAGGTTTCCATTGCCGAACTGCGTGCCGCGCTCGAGTCCGGGCGTACCACGGCGGTCGAGCTGGTCCAGGCCTATCGCGCCAGGATCGAGGCCTACGATGGCCCCGATACGCCCACCGCGCTCAATGCAGTCGTGGTGCACAACCCCGATGCGCTCAAGGAAGCCCAGGCCTCCGATGCCCGCCGTGCCCGCGGCGAGACCCTTGGTCCGCTGGATGGCATCCCCTATACGGCCAAGGACAGCTATCTGGTCAAGGGCCTGACCGCCGCCTCCGGCAGCCCGGCCTTCAAGGACCTGATCGCCTACCGCGACGCCTTCACCGTCGAACGCCTGCGCGCCGCCGGGGCGATCTGCCTGGGCAAGACCAATATGCCGCCCATGGCCAACGGCGGCATGCAGCGCGGCGTCTATGGCCGCGCGGAAAGCCCGTACAACGCCGCCTACCTCACCGCGCCCTTCGCTTCGGGCTCCTCCAACGGGGCCGGAACGGCCACCGCGGCCAGCTTCGCCGCCTTCGGCCTGGCCGAGGAAACCTGGTCGAGCGGCCGCGGGCCGGCGTCGAACAACGGCCTGTGCGCCTATACGCCGTCCCGTGGGGTGATCTCGGTACGTGGCAACTGGCCGCTGACGCCGACCATGGACGTGGTGGTGCCCTATGCGCGGACCATGGCCGACCTGCTCGAAGTGCTTGACGTGGTGGTGGCGGAAGACGCCGATAAACGTGGTGACCTGTGGCGGCTGCAGCCTTGGGTGCCGATTCCCAGCGTCGCCGCGGTGCGCCCGGCTTCCTACCTGCAACTCGCCGCCGCGCGTGATGCCCTCGCCGGCAAGCGCTTCGGCGTGCCGCGCATGTTTATCAACAAGGACGAAGCGGCTGGCACCAGCGAAAAACCGGGTATCGGCGGCCCGACCGGGCAGCGTATCCATACCCGTGCCTCGGTGATCGAGCTGTGGGAGCAGGCGCGGCAGACGCTGGAAGCCGCGGGCGCGGAAGTGATCGAGGTGGATTTCCCCCTGGTGTCCAATTGCGAGGGCGACCGTCCCGGTGCGCCGACGGTGTTCACCCGCGGCCTGGTGTCCAGGGAGTTCCTCCACGACGAGCTGTGGGAACTGTCAGCCTGGGGCTTCGATGACTTCCTCCAGGCCAACGGTGATCCCAAGCTGAACCGCCTGGTCGACGTTGATGGCCCACTGATTTTCCCCCATGACCCGGGCACGCTGCCCAACCGCGAAGACGACCTGGCCGCCGGCATGGACGAATACGTGCGCATGGCCGAGCGCGGCATCACCCCCTGGGACCAGATAGCTACGCTGCCCGATGGCCTGCGCGGCCTGGAACAGACCCGCAAGCTCGACCTGGAAGACTGGATGGATGGGCTGCGGCTCGACGCGGTGCTTTTCCCCACCGTCGCCGACGTAGGCCCGGCCGATGCCGATGTGAACCCTGCGTCTGCGGATATCGCCTGGAGCAACGGGGTCTGGGTCGCCAATGGCAATCTCGCCATCCGCCACCTGGGCGTGCCCACCGTCACCGTGCCGATGGGGGTGATGGCGGATATCGGCATGCCGATGGGGCTGACCTTCGCCGGCCGCGCCTACGACGATTCGGCGTTGCTGCGCCTGGCGGCGGCCTATGAGTCGACAGGGAGCAAGCGCGTGATCCCGCCGCGTACTCCGGCATTGTCGCGCGGCTAGCAGGTCGTTGAAAAACTACCTGCGTTGCCGATACGGCGTTAAAAACAGGCTCAAAATGCTCATTTACAGCACGTAAACTGCGCTTTTTCGCCTGTTTTTGCCTTGTCTCGCCTGCCTCGCCTACGTTTCTCAACGGCCTGCTAACGGTGGGTTCGGTGGGATTGGGGCGATGCCAGCCCCGATTCCGATCAGTCTCGGCGTTCAGGGCGAATCAATAGCGAGGAGAGTCAGGCGCTGCGGCGTTTGTGCTGTTCGAACTGCTCGTTGCCATCATCCCAGCCGGCTTCCCAGGCTGCCGTGAGCACTTCGGCACTCTGGCCCTGGGGGGTGTTGGGCTGTCCGGTGAGGCCGGCCATGTAGCCCTGCTGATAAGCCTTGTTGAGGCTTTCCAGGCTCCAGTGCTGATCTTCCGTGGTCGAGGTGGCGGACGCCATGGGGCAAGCTCGCATTAGATGTTCAAGGCTAATGCTAGCCGGATAAGTCCGCGAGTGTTGAGCCGTAGGTCCTGGTTTTTGCGCCGCTCACTGGTTTTGTGAAGCAGTTGACGACATGCCGGCCGCTGGTGGGCCGGCAGTTAGTCTGGGCTCAGTTGGCGATTGCCAGGATGCTGGCCTGATAGGCCGCGGCAAAGCTGTCGAAATCGCCTTCCTCGTGGGCTTCCAGCTCGGCCTGGTCTTGCAGCGACTGGGCCGCACTGGCCTCGAAGGCGGCCTGCTGTTCGGCGCTCAAGGGCTGGCTGCGGAAGTACTCGGCATGCAGCTTGCTCTGGCGCAGGGCGAACTCGGTAAAGCTGACACCTTGTTGCAACTGCGCCAGCACCTGGGCGGAGGGCGTCAGGCTGACGTCTTCGACCTTGGCCTGTTGCGCCTGCAGGGCCGCTACGTGCTGGCTGTGGCCCTGGCTCTGGTCGAGCAGCTCGGCCAGCGGCAGGATCTGTTCCAGTAACTCGCTGGCCCAGGCCTGCAAGACCACCGGCTGACCATGGCGCTGCAGTTGCAGCCCCGGACGCCGACCTTCCTTGACCACGGCCAGGAAGTTGTCGGTGCAGGCATGGCATTCGCCGCTTTCCAGCAGCGGGCTGTCGGCCAGCGCGCAGAACAGCAGGAAGGCATCGAGGAAGCGCGATTCGGTCAGGTCGATGCCCAGCGGCAGGAAGGGGTTGATGTCCAGGCAGCGCACTTCAACGTACTGCACGCCGCGGGCCATCAGCGCCTGGATCGGCCGCTCGCCGCTGTAGGTCACGCGCTTGGGACGGATATTGGAGTAGTACTCGTTTTCGATCTGCAGAATGTTGGTGTTCAGCTGCAGCCACTGGCCATCCTTCTTCGCGCCGATTTCCACATAGGGCGGGTAGGGCGTGCCGACGGCCTGGCGCAGGCTGTCGGTGTAGCTGGCCAGATCGTTGTAACAGGGCGTCAGGCCGGATTGGGCGGTGCTCTGGTAGCCCAGGTCGCTCATGCGCAGGCTGGTGGCGTAGGGCAGGTAGAGGGTTTCGTCGTCCAGCTCCTGCAACTGGTGCGGGCGGCCGCGCATAAAGCCCTTGTGCAGCGCCGGCGAGGCACCGAACAGGTACATCAGCAGCCAGCTGTAGCGGCGGAAGTTGCGGATCAGCGCGATATAGCGCGCCGACTGGTAATCCCGCGCGCTGCGCGTGTCGCCTTCGGCCTGTTGCTGCAGCTGCCACAGCGCGTCGGGCAGGGAGAAGTTGTAATGGATGCCGGCGATGCATTGCATGGTCTTGCCGTAACGCAGGGCCAGGCCCTTGCGGTACACGTACTTGAGTTCGCCGATATGCGAGCTGCCGTAACGGGCGATCGGGATCGTCTCTTCGTCCGGCAGGGCGCAGGGCATGGACGGGCTCCACAGGTATTCGCCGTCCAGCTTGCTGTAGGCGAAACGGTGGATGCGCTCCAGATCGTCCAGGGTCGTTTGCGGATCAGGCTCGGCCGGAGTGATAAATTCCAGCAGTGACTCGGAATAGTCGGTGGTGATCTGCGAGTGGGTCAGCGCCGAGCCGAGGGCAGCCGGGTGCGGGGTCAGCGCGAGCTGGCCATCGCCATCGACGCGCAGGCATTCGCGCTCGATACCGTGCAGGCACTGGGAAAGCAGGGAGAGGTTGGCGCGCTCGCCAAGCTGGGCCAGGCGGCGGGGTAACAGGTCGCTCAAGATTGCATTCCTTCACGCATCGGTTGCCCCAATATGGGGACGCCAGGCGTGCTCTACAAGGGGCGAGAATTGCGGCATGGCCGCTCAGTGCCGTCTTATAACCCGGCACGGGTGAAGAATGTTATAGCTGGGCGCTGTGCTTTTGCGTCAGGGCGACGTTGCAGGCCGTAGGATGGGTCGGGCCGCGCAGGTTGAGCAGCGCGATACCCATCTGGGGCGATGGGTATCGGTGCGGCACCTGCTTATAGGTGGTGCGCACGGCGCACCCTACGGGGCGTACCTTACTTTTTCAGCTGCTTGGCATTGGCAAACAGCGCCGCCATGCCGCCGCTGGCCGGTGCCGGTTTGTCCTGGCTGGAATGGCGCTCGCTGCGCGGCGCATTGCCGGCCGGCTTGCTGCTGCCGCGCGAGCCGCCACGAGGGCCATCGACCTTCTCGCCGGGGGTGTCGCCCATGCGCATCGACAGGGCGATGCGATTGCGCGGGATGTCCACTTCCATAACCTTGACCTTGACCACGTCGCCGGCCTTGACCGCCTCGTGCGGGTCCTTGATGAACTTCTCCGACAGCGCCGAGATATGCACCAGGCCGTCCTGGTGTACGCCGATGTCGACGAAGGCACCGAAGTTGGTCACGTTGGTCACCACGCCTTCCAGCATCATGCCCAGCTCGAGGTCCTTGAGGGTTTCCACGCCTTCCTGGAACTCGGCAGTCTTGAATTCCGGGCGCGGGTCGCGGCCGGGTTTCTCCAGCTCGCTCAAGATATCGCCGATGGTCACCAGGCCGAATTTATCGTCGGTGAACTGCTTGGGATCGAGGCGCTTGAGGAAGCCCGAATCACCGATCAGCGAGCGGATATCGCGGCCGGTGTCGGCAGCGATGCGCTGCACCAGCGGGTAGGTTTCCGGGTGCACGGCGGAGGCGTCCAGCGGGTTGCTGCCGTTCATCACACGCAGGAAGCCGGCGGCCTGTTCGAAGGTCTTGTCGCCCAGACGCGGCACCTTGAGCAGGTCGGCGCGGCTGTTGAATGCGCCGTTGGCGTCGCGGAAGGCGACGATATTCTGCGCAAGCGTAGTGTTAAGCCCGGAGATGCGCGCCAGCAGCGCGGCGGAGGCGGTGTTCACATCCACGCCGACGGCGTTCACGCAGTCCTCGACCACCGCATCCAGCGAGCGCGCCAGCTTGAGCTGGGACACATCGTGCTGGTACTGGCCGACGCCGATGGATTTCGGGTCGATCTTCACCAGTTCGGCCAGGGGGTCCTGCAGGCGGCGGGCGATGGATACCGCGCCGCGCAGCGACACGTCCATGTCCGGGAATTCCTTGGCCGCCAGCTCCGAGGCCGAATACACCGAGGCACCGGCCTCGGACACCATGACCTTGGTCAGCTTCAGCCCCGGCAGCTTCTTGATCAGCTCGGCGGCCAGCTTGTCGGTCTCGCGGCTGGCGGTGCCGTTGCCGATGGAGATCAGGTCGACCGCGTGCTTGGCGCACAGCTTGGCCAGGATCGCCAGGGTGCCGTCCCAGTCATTGCGCGGCGCATGGGGGTAAACGGTAGAGGTTTCCAGCACCTTGCCGGTGGCATCGACCACCGCCACCTTGCAGCCGGTGCGCAGGCCCGGGTCGAGCGCCAAAGTGGCACGCGGGCCAGCGGGGGCGGCCAGCAGCAGGTCGTGCAGATTGCGGGCGAAGACGTTGATCGCCTCGTTCTCCGCGGCCTCGCGCAGCTCGCCGAACAGGTCGGTTTCCAGGTGGGTGTAGAGCTTGACCTTCCAGGTCCAGCGCACCACCTCACCGAGCCACTTGTCGGCGGCACGGCCGCGGGCGCTGATGCCGAAACGCTCGCCGATCATGCCTTCGCAGGGGTGCATGGTGCCTGGGGCTTCATCGCCGACCTTGAGGCTGGCGCTGAGTACGCCTTCATTGCGGCCACGGAAGATCGCCAGGGCGCGGTGCGACGGTGCGCCCTTGAGCTTTTCGTCGTGCTCGAAGTAATCGCGGAACTTGGCCCCTTCGGCCTCTTTGCCTGCCACCACGCGGGCGCTGAGGATGGCGTTGTCCTTCAGGTAGCTGCGCAGGCTGGCCAGCAGGTTGGCGTCCTCGGCGAAGCGCTCCATCAGGATGTACTTGGCCCCTTCGAGCACCGCCTTGATATCGGCAAAGCCTTTTTCGGCGTCGATAAAGCGCTCGGCTTCGTTCTCGGGATTCAGCGTCGGATCGTTGAACAGTGCGTCGGCCAGCTCGCCGAGGCCAGCTTCCAGGGCAATCTGGCCCTTGGTGCGGCGCTTCTGTTTGAACGGCAGGTAGAGGTCTTCCAGGCGGGTCTTGGTCTCGGCCAGGTTGATTTCGCGGGTCAGTTCAGGGGTCAGCTTGCCTTGCTCTTCGATGCTGGCGAGGATGCTGGCGCGGCGCTCGTCCAGTTCGCGCAGGTAGCGCAGGCGCTCTTCCAGGTTGCGCAGCTGGGTGTCGTCGAGGCTGCCGGTGACCTCTTTACGGTAGCGCGCGATAAACGGCACGGTGGAGCCTTCATCGAGCAGCGCCACGGCGGCGGCGACCTGTTGCGGGCGTACGCCCAGTTCTTCGGCGATGCGGTTGTTGATGCTGAGCATTAGACGCTATCCACACTGAAACGAAAAACCGGCCACGCAGACCACGGGCCAGGCACGAAAGCCGCGCATTATACCCAAGAGGTAGGTGGTGAGCGGCAAGTGAGGCATCAGGTGAGCCTTTGTAGGGTGCGCCATGCGCACCAAGGCCCGCCAGGCGGTGCGCGTGGCGCACCCTGCGGACGTATCGGTCGGCTGGGGAAAAATCTGCTAACAATGGGCTGCACGTCAGTTGCGGCTCCTGAGCCATAATGCTGGCAATTGCACACTGCCAGCGCGCCCGCGCCCGGCGGAAGCCTGGTCAAGGAGCCCTGAATGAGCAGCACTGCACTTCCCGTTGAAGGCGAAAAGATCCTCATCGTCGATGACGACGCCCGTTTGCGCCGCCTGCTCGAACGCTTCTTCGAGGAGCAGGGCTACCGCGTGCGCGCGGTGGAAAACGTCGAGCAGATGGACCGCCTGCTGGCCCGCGAGCTGTTCAATCTGGTGGTGCTCGACCTGATGCTGCCGGGCGAGGACGGCCTGTCCGCCTGCCGCCGTCTGCGCGAAGGCAACAATCAGGTGCCGATCATCATGCTCACCGCCAAGGGCGACGAAGCCAGCCGTATCCAGGGCCTGGAGCTGGGTGCCGACGATTACCTGGCCAAGCCGTTCAACCCGCGCGAGCTGCTGGCGCGGATCAAGGCGGTGCTGCGTCGCCAGGCTCCGCTGGTACCGGGCGCGCCGGGCAGCGAAGACGAAAGCGTGAGTTTCGGCGAGTACGAACTGAGCCTGGCCACTCGCGAGCTGAAGAAGGGTGACGAGGTGCATATGCTCACCACCGGCGAGTTCGCCGTGCTCAAGGCCCTGGTGCAGCACGCCCGCGAGCCGCTGACCCGCGACAAGCTGATGAACCTGGCCCGGGGCCGCGAGTGGGATGCTCTGGAGCGCTCCATTGACGTACAGATATCCCGTCTGCGCCGGCTGATCGAGCCGGACCCGTCCAAACCGCGCTATATCCAGACGGTCTGGGGCGTGGGTTATGTGTTTGTGCCGGACGGTAATAAATAAGCCTCGATGAAAACCCCGCTCTGGTTCCCGCAAAGCTTCTTCTCCCGCACCCTCTGGCTGGTGCTGGTGGTGGTGCTGTTTTCCAAGGCCCTGACCCTGGTTTATCTGATGATGAACGAGGACGTGCTGGTCGACCGTCAGTACAGCCACGGCGCGGCCCTGACCCTGCGCGCCTACTGGGCGGCGGACCCGGAGGACCGCGCCACCATCGCCGAAGCGGCCGGGCTCAAGCCGGTGCCTCGCGAGCTGGTGCCGACCACCGAGCAGCACTGGCCCTACAGCGAGATCTTCCAGCGGCAGATGCAGACCGAGCTGGGCCCGAACACCGAAGTGCGGGTGCGCGCCAAGAGCCCGCCGGCCCTCTGGGTGCACGCGCCGACTCTGGGCGACCAGTGGCTGCGGGTGCCGCTGTATCCGCATCCGCTGCGCGGCCAGCGGATCTGGAACGTGCTCGGCTGGTTTCTGGCCATCGGTCTGCTGTCCACCGCGGCGGCGTGGATTTTCGTCCGTCAGCTCAGTGCGCCGCTCAAGCGCCTGGTGTTCGCCGCCCGTCAGGTCGGCAAGGGGCGCAGCGTGCGCCTGCCGGTCAGCGATACGCCGAGCGAGATGGCCGAGGTCTATCGCGCCTTCAACCAGATGGCCGAGGACGTTGAACAGGCGGCCCGCGAGCGCGAGCTGATGCTGGCCGGGGTGTCCCATGACCTGCGCACGCCGCTGACCCGCCTGCGCCTGTCCCTGGAGTTCCTCCACAACGATTCCGAGCTGACCGAGGATATGGTCCGCGATATCGAGGACATGGACGCCATTCTTGACCAGTTCCTCGCCTTTATCCGCGATGGCCGCGACGAGCCGGTGGAACAGCTCGACCTGCTCAACCTGATCCGCGAGGTGGTCGCGCCCTATAACCAGAAGCAGGAAGTGGTGCGCCTGTGCCTGGAGCCGGTGCCGGCCTTTCCCCTGCGCCGGGTGTCGATCAAGCGCCTGCTGGTCAACCTGATCGAGAATGCCCTGCGCTACGGCGGCAATGCGGTCGAGGTGGCCGTTTCGGTGTCCGGCGACTGCAGCGCACCCTATGTGGTGCTCAGCGTGCTGGACCGCGGTACCGGCATCGACCCGGCGGAGCTGGGCAGCATCTTCAACCCCTTTATCCGTGGCGACCGCGCCCGCGGCGGCAAGGGGGCGGGTCTCGGCCTGGCCATCGTGCGGCGTATCGCCGCCCTGCATGGCGGCAGTGTCGAGTTGCGCAACCGCTCTGGCGGTGGTCTGGAAGCCCGCGTCTGTTTACCATTGGGTCTGCTGCTGCCGCGCGATGCGGTATAGCCCCTAGGGCGCAGGCGCGCCCGCGGGTGCGCGGGCTTACCGATCTGACCGCTGCGCCGCGCTGAACTATGCTCAACCTGCGTCATGACATGAGGTCAGCATGCCTGCAGCTCCCGATCGCCTACCGACATGGACCTGGTGGCTGCCGCTGCCATTGCTCCATCTGGCCACCTGGCTATCTCTCGGCACCCAGTTCAGCGAAGGGGCGGCGCTCTGGCACCTGCCTTTTGCCCTGGGGCTGGTGATGACCCTGTGGTGGGGGCCGCGGGTGCTGCCGTTGCTCTACCTGAACAGCCTGCTGAGCATCCCGCTGTGGGGCCTGGACTGGCGCTGGGCCCCGCTCTACGCGGTGCCTGAGACCTTGGGTGTGGCCCTGGCCTGGTGGCTGTGTCGCCTGCGCCCGGTCGACCCGGCCTTGCCCTTCTTGCGTCATCTGGTGCGGTTTATGCTGTACGGCGTGCTGCTGGCGCTGGTTCCGGTGGCCATCGGCGTGCAATTCAATCTCTGGCTGAGCGGCCACCTGCCGACCCACAGCCTGCTTTCGGCGACCCTGACCCTGTGGCTGGCCGACAGCCTGATGACCCTGGCCGTCGCCGTGCCGCTAATGACCTACCTGACGCCCTGGCTGCAACGTCGCGGCTGGCTGAATTCGCCCCTGGCCAAGCGCCGCGAGCCGGTACCCGCAGCCTTGCGCCAGTGGCCCGCCTGGCCCTTGCTGCTGGCCCTGCTGCTGGGCATGCCCTGGCTGCTGGAACTGCTGCCCCTGAGCCTGAACCTGCCGCTGATCGGCGTGATGATGCTCTGCCTGGCGCTGGTCTGGGGCTATGTCGGAGCCATTTGCGGGGCGACCCTGAGCGCCCTGATGGTGCTGATCCTGCCGCTGTTGCGCGGCCTCACCGATACCGCGACCTGGCTTGATCCGCAGCGTCTGGAACTGCACTTCGGCGTGTTGCTGTTTATGCTGGCCAGCCTGATGGTGGGGCGCGCCCTGAGCGATCTGCGCCAGTCCCTGGCACGCAGCGCCCAGGTGCAGCAGCAGCTGGCCCTGGCCAACCTGGCGCTGGAGGCCAGCTCGCTGGGGGTGATCATTGCCGATGCGCGGCAGGCTGAACTGCCGCTGATCTACTGCAACCCCTCGTTCGAGCGCATCACCGGCTACAGCCGTAAGGAAAGCCTGGGGCGCAACTGGAGCTTTCTGCTCGGTGGCGATCATCGTCAGCAGGGCCTGGCCCGTTTGCAGCATGCGGTTCAAGAGGGCCAGGCCTGCGATGTGGTGCTGCGCAATTACCGCAAGGACGGCGAGCAGTTCTGGAACGAATTCATTCTTGCGCCGATGCGCGATGACCAGGGCATCAGCCATTTCGTCGCCCTGCTGCATGATGTCAGCGCCCGCGAACACATGGCCCAACAGGTGCGCAGCCAGAGTGATGAGCTGCTCAGGCAGAGCTACCTGTTCAGCCAGACCGAACATATCGCCAACCTCGGAGGCTGGGTGCTCAATCTGCCGGCCCAGGATATGAACTGGAGCGAGGGCTGTTTCCGCATCTACGAGCTGGACCCGAAGAACGGCACGCCCAACCTGGACGAGGCCCTGAACTACATGGACGCCGGCGGTCGGGCGCTGGCCGAGCAGACCCTGCAGCAACTGTATGAAGGTCTCGACCAGTTCGACTTGGAAGTGCGCCTGCTGACCGCCAAGGGCGAGAGCCGCTGGGTGCGCATTCGTGGCGTTACCCAGCGCGACGGGGCCGAGCTGGTGCGGGTGTATGGCGCTCTGCAGGATGTCAGCGCGCGCAAGTACGCCGAACAGCAGTTGCGCGAGCGTGATGAGCGCCTGCGCCTGTTCTTCGATGCCCCGTTGATCGGCATGGCCCTGACCGGTCCTGGCTTTGCGTGGGAGGAGGTCAACCTCAAGCTGTGCAGCATTCTTGGCCGTAGCCGTGAGCAACTGCAGGGCTGCAGCTGGGCCGAACTGTCCTTCGCCGATGACCTGGCCGCCGAGCAGCGGCTGCTCGATCAGGTGCTGGCAGGGGAGCGTGAAGGCTATGAGCTGGAGAAGCGCTTTCTGCGCCCCGACAACAGCCTGGTGTATGCCCGTCTGAGCCTGCGCGCGGTGCGTCACAGCACCGGGCGGGTGCGCATGTTCCTGTTGCTGGTGGAGGACATCAGCGAGCGGCTCGAGGCCGAAGCACGCTACCGCACCATAGTGGAAAACGCCCCCGAGGCGATCATGCTGTTTACCGCCCAGGGCAATATGGTCGACTTCAACGACAACGCCCTGCGCCTGCTGCGCTACTCCCGCGAGGCCATGCTGGGCCGCAATGTCCTCGACCTGAGCCCGCCCAAGCAGGCCAGCGGTCAAGCTTCGGCGGATATCGGTCGCGACTATCTGCGCCAGGCGGTCGCCGGCAAGGCTCCGGTATTCGAATGGCTGCACCGCGACAGCGGTGGCCGGCAGATTCCCTGCGAGGTTCGCCTGGTACGCATGCCCGGTGAGCCGGTGCTGATTCGCGGCAGCGTCACCGATATTTCCGAGCGTCAGCGCTATCAGCGCGAGATCGAGCGGCTGGCCTTCAGCGACGAACTGACCGGGCTGCCCAATCGGCGCCTGCTGCTCGATCGTCTGCAGCATGCGATGGACCGCGAATTGCGCGAGAACACCCTGGGCGCATTGCTGTTTATCGATCTGGATCACTTCAAGACGGTCAACGACAGCCTCGGCCATCTGGTCGGCGACGGCCTGCTGCGTGAAGTCACCGCGCGCCTGGCCGGTAGCCTGCGCGCCGAAGACACCCTGGCGCGGATGGGCGGCGACGAGTTCGTGGTGCTGCTCGAAGGGCTCGACAGCAATCCGCAGCTGGCCGCCGAAGCGGCGGCGGCGGCGGCGGAGAAATTGCTCAAGAGCCTGACCGGCACCTGCTGGATCGATGGTCACGAGCTGTCGATCAGCGCCAGTATCGGTATCGCCCTGCACCCCTTCGGGGCCCAGGTGGCGGCCGATGTACTCAAGCAGGCCGACACCGCCATGTACCGGGCCAAGCATGCCGGGCGCAACGGCCTGCACTTCTTCGCCCCGGAAATGCAGGCCGCCATCGACCAGCGCCTGCAACTACAGGGCGAGCTGCGCCAGGCGATCCAGCGCAACCAGCTGCACCTGGTATTCCAGCCACAGCTGGCGTTGGCGACCGGGCGGGTGGCCGGGGCCGAAGTGCTGTTGCGCTGGGTGCACCCCGAGCGCGGCGAGATCATGCCCAGCGACTTTATCCCCCTGGCCGAGGAAACCGGGCTGATCGAGGAGCTCGGCGACTGGGTTCTGGAGCAGGCCTGCATGGCCCTGGCGCGCTGGCTGCCAAGCTGGCCGCAGATGGTCCTGGCGGTCAACCTGAGCCCTCGCGAGCTGCGTCAGCCCAGGTGTGTCGAACGGGTGCATGACTGCCTGCAGCGCCACCGCCTACCGGCCACGGCCCTGGAACTGGAAATCACCGAAGGGGTGCTGCTTGAAGACGTCGAGCGTTGCATCGCCAATATGGACGCGCTGAAACGGCTCGGCGTGCGCTTCGCCATCGACGATTTCGGCACCGGCTATTCTTCCCTGACCTACCTCAAGCGCCTGCCGCTGGACCGCCTGAAAATCGACCGCAGCTTTACCTGGGACATGCACGGCGAAGACGGCAGCGGCCTGATGCTGGTGCAGACCATCCTGGTGATTGCCCGCAATCTTGGCCTGGAATGCGTCGCCGAGGGCATCGAGAACGAGGCGCAACTCGATTGCCTGCGCGAGCATGGCTGTTCGCTGGGCCAGGGCTACCACTTCAGTCGGCCGCTGCGGGAGGCCGCGTTTCTCGACTGGATGGCCGATCAGGCGGGCGTGGGGGCTGGGAAGTCGGCGCTTGTGCGACCGCTGTAGCAGCCTGTTGGGCTTTTGCGCAGTAGGGCAGCGTTAAGTCCGACAGGCTCCTAGGCCCTCGGCTAGCGGCTCAGCCTTTGCCCTTGGTGCGAGTCAGGTGCGGGCCGCTGTTTTTCTCCAGATACTGGATCACCAGGCTGGCCACATCCTTGCCGGTGGTGGTTTCGATGCCTTCCAGGCCCGGCGATGAGTTCACCTCCATCACCAGCGGGCCATGGTTGGAGCGCAGGATATCCACCCCGGCCACCGACAGGCCCATGACCTTGGCCGCGCGAATGGCGGTCATGCGCTCTTCCGGGGTGATCTTGATCAGGCTGGCTGAGCCGCCACGGTGCAGGTTGGAGCGGAACTCGCCGGGCTTGGCCTGGCGCTTCATCGCGGCGATTACCTTGTCGCCGACCACGAAGCAGCGGATATCCGCGCCGCCGGCTTCCTTGATGTATTCCTGCACCATGATGTCCTGCTTGAGGCCCATAAAGGCCTCGATCACCGACTCGGCCGCCGTTGCCGTTTCACACAGCACCACGCCGATGCCCTGGGTGCCTTCCAGCACCTTGATCACCAGCGGCGCGCCATTGACCATGTCGATCAGGTCGGCGATGTCATCCGGGGAGTGGGCGAAACCGGTCACCGGCAGGCCGATGCCACGACGCGACAGCAGTTGCAGCGAACGCAGCTTGTCGCGCGAGCGGGCGATGGCCACCGATTCGTTAAGTGGGAATACGCCCATCATCTCGAACTGGCGCAGCACCGCGCAGCCGTAAAACGTCACCGACGCGCCAATCCGCGGGATTACCGCATCAAAGCCTTCCAGCGGCTTGCCGCGGTAGTGAATCTGCGGCTTGTGGCTGGCAATGTTCATATAGGCACGCAGGGTGTCGATCACCACCATCTCGTGGCCTCGCAGCTGGCCGGCTTCGACCAGGCGGCGGGTGGAATACAGGCGCGGGTTGCGCGACAGCACGGCGATCTTCATTGGGCACCAGGGGAGTCAGCGAGGGTGGGTTTGTTCTGTACATAAGTCAGCGCCGGATTGACCAGCAACTGTCCATCAATCAGTGCCTTGGAACCGAGCAGTACGCGGTAACGCATGGTCTTGCGGCAGGTCAGGGTGAACTCCACCGGCCACTGGCGCTGGCCCAGGGTCAGGCTGGTGCGGATCACATAGCGCGACTGGCTGTGGCCGTTGGAGCTTTTGATGGTCTTCACCGACACCAGCTGCGCTTCGCAGCGATGGCGGCGCTGCACCAGCGTGCCGAGATGGGCGGTAAAACGCACCCAGGGCTGGCCCTCGCGGTCGAACGGCTGGATATCGCTGGCATGCAGGCAGGAGGTGCTGGCCCCGGTGTCGATCTTGGCGCGCAGGCCGATCATGCCCAGGTCCGGCAGGTTGATCCATTCACGCAGGCCGATCACGCCGAGTTGGTCAAAAGTCTTCAAAGGGGCAGCCCGCAAGATTTCCCGGCATTCTAGTAGGCCCTTATGACAACTGCATCAGGCAAAATGTCCACCTGCACGGTGGGTATGAGTGGAGAGCGGATGAACGATAAAGACGACGGCAGGATCCGCCTGGACAAATGGCTATGGGCGGCGCGTTTCTTCAAGACCCGCGCCCTGGCCAAGGCGGCGATAGAGGGCGGCAAGGTGCATTGTCGGGGCGAGCGCTGCAAGCCGGGAAAGGAACCCCGGGTGGGTGACGAGTATGTGATTCGCATCGGCTTCGATGAGCGCAGTGTGGTGGTGCAGGCGCTGTCGGCGGTACGCCGCGGCGCGCCCGAGGCCCAGGCGCTGTATGCCGAAACGCCGGCCAGCATCGAGCGTCGCGAGCAGGCCGCCGCGCAGCGCAAGGCCGGGGCCCTGGGCATGCAGACCGATGGCCGGCCGAGCAAGAAGCAGCGTCGGCAGATGCACGACTTCAATGATCGGCAAGACGGCGGCCTGCGCCACCCCTGGGCGGATCAAGACGAGTAGGATGCGCTGTGCGCACCGCCTTGTTTATCGGCCATGCACGGCGGCACCACTCCGGTCAGGCTAGCGGCCGCTGATGACGCTCAGGTGGCCGAGCAGTGGTAGCTTGGCGAGCTGGCGGGTCAGTGGCAGGGTGCTCTTCTCCAGCCATTCGCTGGCCTTGTAGGCGAACGGGGTAAAGCAGGCCCAGGCCAGGCCCAGCAGGCTGAGGAATACGCCACCGACCAGGGCGTCCGAGCCCCAGTGCGCGCCCGCCACCAGGCGCGGCAGCATAAAGATCACGGCCATGATCCAGACCAGCAGCAAGCGCCAGGTACGGGCGAAGAAGCTCATAAACATCGCCCAGATCAACAGCACCGAGGCGTGATCGCCAGGAAAGCTGCGGGTGGCGCTGTCCTTCATGTCCCAGCGCTCTTCCCAGTCGGGGAACAGTTCGGTCAGGCGCGCTGCGCCTTCCACCACCAGGGAGGCGCTCGGGCGCTGCCAGTCCATCAGCTTGACCAGCTCGGCGAAACCGACGCGAAACAGCAGCATCACGATCAGCGCCGCGAGAAAGGCAAACAGCGCCTTGCGCACCTGCGGCCCGCTGAAGACGAAATCAGCCTTGAGCATCACCGCCAGCATCAACAGGCCGACACTCATGTCCACCGGGCGCATGCTGCCGATGGCCCAGGTCTGCGCCCACAGGCCGGCGCTGTGCACGGGCTCGTTGAGCAGGGCAAACAGTTGCAGGTCGAACTGGTCCCACAGCGCGCGGCTGGGCGTCCATAGCCAGCTGGCGAGCAGCAGCAGGGCGACAATATGACAGGCCAGCAGTGGGCGGATGCGCCAGCGCGGGTTGATAAAGGGTGGGTTCATGCAGTGGCGTCCTTGTCATTTATAAGGGCTTTAAGGGCGGCCGGCATGCTAGGGGCTCGACTCCTCGAATGCAAAGTTTCTGCCTGCCTTTTGTCGCCAACTGTGAACAGGGGCGGCGGCGATAGCCTGTGTTGGCCGCGTCGATAGATAAGAGTCGCTTGGTCGGATGGGCATTTGCGCCTAAAATCACGGGCCGAGTCACATTCAGTGAAGTTGGCATGTCTGATTTTTCCCAGCGATTCTTGTTCGACAACAGCGACATTCGCGGTGAGCTGGTCGGTCTGACCGACAGTTACAGCCATGTGCTGGCCAAACACACCTACCCGCAACCGGTCGCCCAGCTGCTGGGTGAACTGCTGGCTGCTGCCTCGCTGCTGATCGGCACCCTGAAGTTCGAGGGCCTGCTGATCCTCCAGGCACAGTCCTCCGGTGCTGTGCCCTTGCTGATGGTCGAGTGCTCCAGCGAAGGCGAGTTGCGCGGTATCGCCCGCTATCACGCCGAGCAGATCACCGCCGAGGCCAATCTGCGTGAACTGATGCCCGATGGTGTGCTGGCGATGACCGTCGACCCGAAATCCGGGCAGCGTTACCAGGGCATTGTCGATCTGGAAGGGGAAACCCTGGCCGACTGCCTGACCAATTACTTCGCCACATCCGAGCAGCTGCCCACCCGCTTCTGGCTCTGCGCCGATGGTCAGCGTGCCCGCGGCCTGCTGCTGCAGCAGTTGCCGGCCGATCGGCTTAAGGAGGCCGATGAGCGTGAAGCCAGCTGGCAGCACGCCATGGCCCTGGCCGACACCCTGAAGGCCGAAGAACTGCTGGGCCTGGATAACGAAACCCTGCTGCATCGCCTGTATCACGAAGAGCCGCTGCGCCTGTTCGAGCCGCGCGCGCTGCAGTTCCGCTGCAGCTGCTCGCGTGAGCGCTCCAGCCGGGCACTGATCAGCCTCGGCCAGGCCGATGCCGAGGCGCTGGTGCAGGAGCATGGCGGCAGCGTGGAGATCGATTGCCAGTTCTGCAATGAGCGTTATCTCTTCGATGCCGCCGATGTATTGCAACTGTTTCTGGATGGGAGCATCGAAGCTCCATCGGATACGCGCCATTAGGCAAGTAGCACGTAAACCGTGCCGGCATGATCTGATCAGAGGCTGCACCCGCAGCCGAGTTTTTCTGGCATAATCCGGCGCACTTTTTTCGCTGTAGTAGTGCCTCCATTTCTACTACAAAACGTTCGGAAGACTCGGCCGCTTGGCCGACGGGGACCCACATGACGCAAGCCAACAACGCCGTGTACACCGACATCAGTGCCGCCCAACTGGCCGAAGAAGCCATTCGCCGCGGCGAGGGCGAACTGGCCGCCAGCGGCGCCCTGGTCGTCCGTACCGGTCACCGCACTGGCCGTTCGCCGGCTGATCGCTTTATCGTTCGTGAACCGAGCACCGAGGCGCAAATCGCCTGGGGCGCGATCAATCGCCCGTTCCCGGCCGACAAGTTCGACGCCCTCTGGGATCGCGTCGAGGCGTTCAATCGCGATCAGGACTTCTTTGTTTCCCACGTCCATGTAGGTTCCGCCGAGGAGCACTACCTGCCGGTCAAGATGACCACCGCAACGGCCTGGCAGAACCTGTTCGGCCGTCAGTTGTTCATCAATCCCGAGACCTACAACCCGGCCGGCAAGGACGAGTGGAAGGTGCTCAACGTGGCCAACTTCGAGTGCGTGCCCGAGCGTGATGGCACCAACTCCGACGGCTGCGTGATCATCAACTTCGCCGCCAAGAAGGTTCTGCTGGCTGGCATGCGTTACGCCGGTGAAATGAAAAAGGCCATGTTCTCGGTGCAGAACTTCCTGCTCCCGGAAAAAGACGTGTTGCCTATGCACTGCGCCGCCAACATCGGTGAAGAAGGCGATGTGACCCTGTTCTTCGGTCTGTCCGGCACCGGCAAGACCACCCTGTCGGCCGACGAGTCGCGTTATCTGATCGGTGATGACGAACACGGCTGGGGCGAAGGCGTGGTCTTCAACATCGAGGGCGGTTGCTATGCCAAGTGCATCGACCTGTCCGAGAAGAACGAGCCGGTGATCTGGAAGGCCATCCAGTTCGGCACCGTGCTGGAAAACGTCATCCTCGACGAACAGCGCGTGCCGGATTACACCGATGACAGCCTGACCCAGAACAGCCGCGCCGCCTACCCGCTGGAGTTCGTCGAGAAGCGCAGCGAGAAGAACCTCGGCGGCGAGCCGAACGCGGTGATCTTCCTGACCTGCGACCTGACCGGCGTGCTGCCGCCCGTTTCGATCCTCAACGAAGAGCAGGCGGCCTACCACTTCCTCTCGGGTTACACCGCGCTGGTTGGTTCCACCGAAATGGGCAGTGGCAGCGGCATCAAGTCGACCTTCTCCACCTGCTTCGGTGCGCCGTTCTTCCCGCGCCCGGCTGGCGAGTACGCCGAGTTGCTGATCAAGCGCATCCGCGGCTTCAACTCCAAGGTCTACCTAGTCAACACCGGCTGGACCGGCGGTGGCTATGGTGTGGGCAAACGCTTCAATATCCCCACCACCCGTGGCGTGATAGCTGCAATCCAGAGCGGCGCGCTGATCGGTGCTGAAACCGAGCAACTGCCGATCATCAACCTGAGCGTGCCGAAGTCGGTACCGGGCGTTGAAACCAACCTGCTCAACCCGCGCAACACCTGGGAAGACAAGAACGCCTACGACGAAGCCGCCAAGGCCCTGGCCAAGCTGTTTATCGACAACTTCCAGAAGTTCGATGTGAGCGATGCCATCAAGAACGCCGGCCCGCAGCTCTAAGAACCTGTTTAAGATCTGCTGCGCGTCGGCCCTGCGGCGTTAGAAACAGGCTCTAGCTCGCGAGATCGTAAACAGGCTCTAGGCTGTAATCGTCGCGTTGAAAAAACCGCCTTAATCGGCGGTTTTTTTATGCATGGAAATCACCGCAATAACCTGTGGGAGGCGCTTTAGCGGCGAGCTTTTAAGGTGCCTGTCGCGGCCAAAGCTTCACCCACAACGCTCTGTAATGCAGCCAGAAACGGAAAAGCCGCCCGGAGGCGGCTTTGGGTGCGTATCTGCGAGCAGACCTGGCACATTTTTCGCGTTGCATTGCAATCCAGCTCGGGTGGCCGCTCTGCACGGCCTCGGGTGTTGCCTATGGGGCTGACTCGAACCTCAGGCCTAACGGGTTGGCAACTCAGGCGATTTCCAGTGCCTTTGCCTTGGCGACTGTCGACTTCAGCATGGCTGGCTACTGCCAGATAGTTGTCGATATGTCGCTGGCGGCCGCTGGCGCTTTCGAGTTGTATGGCGGCGTTAGGTCCAGGGTGTGGCACAGTTCACGGCGAACTTGAGTACGACCAAAGCGCTCATCTTTAAGCCTGGCGTTCGCGGCAGCCACTCCGGGATTGCCCGGGGTCTTTGCTGCGCGGCCATCCGGCCTGGTGAGCGATTTAGTGGGTAACCGGCAAGCTGCCGCTGAAACCGCATGGCTGCATACTCATCTCCTTATATCGCCTGCGATAAATTCAATGTACTCCAGCGCCCGAGGGGCCGTTAGTTGGATTGGTAATAGCCGGCGGGCTGCTAGGAAGTTAATTCTCGATGGGTGGGTGCAACCCCTGGCGGTAGCACAGCAGGCCCAGCAGGGCCGCCATATACATCGGTACGCCGAAGGCGGTCATGGCCAGCAGCACCTTCCCGGATTCCGGCAGTACCCGCGCCAACAGAATGGCCCCACCGAGGTTGCGTACCAGCAGGGGCATCTGCGCCGCCGACCCCAGGGCGACAGCCACCAGCAAGAACATCAGCGGCGGTGCCAGCAGACTGCTGCCGATCACCAGGCGTGCAGCCTGCTGCGCATCGCCGCCGGCCAGGCGATGCCGGGCCGCGCCCGAGGTGCCGAAACCGGCCGCAATGCACAGGGTCAGACCCAGCAAATGGGGCGACGGGAGCCCAAAAGCGGCCAGGGCGAGCAGGCCCAGCGCGGTGTTCACGCCAGGCCCTGCTCGATCACCTGCGCCTGGCGCAGGTGATCGAGCAGGGCCGGCAGCAGGTATGCGGCGTCTGGGCCGACCCCGCGCAGGGTGGCGGAGGCGAAGTTGCGCTGCCTGGGCAGGCCGACGAAGAATAGGCCCGGAACCTGGCTGGCGCGGCCGTTGCGCTGCAGCACCTGGCCCTGCGGGTCTTGCACGGGCAAGCCGGCAAGAAAGGCCAGGTTGGGCCTGAAACCGGTGGCGAAGAGCAGCGCATCGATCGGTTCGCGGCTGCCATCCGTCCAGGTCACGGCATCCGGCTCGACCCGCTGGAATACTCTGCGCTGGCGGTAGCGGCCCGCCTGCAGGGCGCGTTTATAGCGGCCGTCGTCCAGCACCGGGGTGCCTTGGTCGCTGAGCCAGCGGGTGTGTGCCAGGCCGCTCCAATGTACCCAAGCATGAAAGTCGATGCCGAGCATGCGTTGAGGGAAGAAGCGCAGGTTTTCCCGGGTGGCCAGGGTCACCTCGGCCACTGCAGCCAGTTCATGGGCGATCTGCACCGCCGAGTTGGCCGCGCCGACCACCACCACGCGCTGGCCGGCAAAGGCCTCTGGTGTGCGGTAGGCGCTGCTGTGCAGCAGGGTGCCGTTGAAGTCCGCGAGCCCGGCGCAGTCGGGTATATAGGGCTGGTTGAAGGCCCCGGAAGCCACCACAAGGGCCTCGCAGCGATAGTCCAGGCCATCCGCGCCGTGCAACTGGAAGCCCGTGCCCTGGCGGCTGACCTCGTCAATGCGGCTGTTGTAGCGGATCGGCAGCTGAAAGTGCGCGGCATATCGCTCCAGATACTCCACCACCTCGTCGCGCTGCGGGTAGTGCCCGGGGCTGGCGGGGAAGGGCAGGCCCGGCAGGGCGGAGTAGGCCGCCGGGGAAAACAGCCTGAGGCTGTCATAGTAATGCCGCCAATTGCCGCCCGGGCGTTCGCCGGCTTCGACGATCAGAAAATCCACGCCCTGGCGCTGCAGGTGCCAGCCCATGGCCAGTCCGGCCTGGCCGGCTCCGATGACGATCACCGCGTGTTGCCTGGAAGAGTTCATGTGTGCGCACCTATACACGTATTTGGAGTTTAAAAAAATTGCCCGGAGCAATTCTTGGCGTCACGTAGCGACGGCTCAGCGGCTGGCCGCCAGGGCTGGCGGGCCATAAAAATGCGGCCGTGACCGCCTTGTGGTTTAACCGGGTGCGCCGGGACAGCAGTAGGGTGCGATGGCCTTGCATTGCTGCAGTATGGCTTCCAGGCGGCTGACGATGGCCGGGCCGTCGACCTCGTAGAAGACCTGGCGACCCTCCTTGGCGGTGCGCAGGATGCCGGCATCCTGCAGGGTCTGCAGGTGGCGTGAAACCACCGAGCGTTCCTGAGGCAGATCGGCGGCGATCGCGCTGATATCGGCGCGGCCCAGCAGCATCACGCGCTTGAGCACGCCGATCCGCGAGGGCTCGCAGAGGGCCTTGAAGAAGGTACTGTCGAAGGTGGCGATGGCGGCTTCGACGGCTTGCTGTTTGCGCGGTATCGGGTTATCCATGGCTGGCAATTTATGTGCATGTGTGTGCACGTGTCAATCGCGATTTACCGCCGTCTGGCCTGGCATGGCTGACCCGGGTCGGCCGGGCTGCCTACAATGGTGGCCTAGGGTCTGTTGCCGTTTCGTCGCGAGCCGCGTTGCTGCGAAAAATCTCGCCATGGCCGGGCGGCGCTCCGCTAGGCGGAGGACGCAGGTAATGGTGTTCCCTTGCCAAGTCCTCCAACACCGCATGGCGAGATTTTGCGCGCAACCCGAAGGGCCGGGCCTGTTTTAGCGCGATACTGCGTTTCTCGACACTCATTTGGAACAACCAAACTTCGTGTCTCGTGCCTTGCCTCGCGCTAAAACAGGCTCCGGCGCGGCCGCGAACGAAACGGCAACAGACCCTAGCGTCTATTCGTGCCAAGGAATGCCCTTATGTATCAGCAGAGTCTCGCCGCAGTGTTCGGTTTTCAGCAATTGCGTCCCGGCCAGCAGCGGGTGGTCGAGGCCGTGTTGGCCGGGCGCTCGGCGGCGGCGATCTTTCCCACGGGTTCGGGCAAGTCGCTTTGCTATCAGTTGCCGGCCCTGCATTTACCGCATCTGACCCTGGTGGTCTCGCCGCTGCTGGCGCTGATGCAGGACCAGCTGGCGTTTCTGCATGCCCGCGGCATCAGCGCCGCCAGCATTGATTCGGCGCAGAGCCGCGAGGATGCCAGTGCGGTGATGACGCGGGCGAAGTCCGGCGAACTGAAGATTCTGATGATCTCGGTGGAGCGGCTGAAGAACGAGCGTTTTCGCAACTTTATCGCCCAGGTGCCGATCTCTCTGCTGGTGATCGACGAGGCCCACTGCATCTCCGAGTGGGGCCATAACTTCCGCCCGGATTACCTCAAACTGCCGGACTACCAGCGCCAGTTCCGCATTCCCCAGGTACTATTGCTCACCGCCACGGCAACGCCGCCGGTGATTGCCGACATGCAGCAGAAGTTCGCCATCGCCGCCGAGGATGTGGTCACCACCGGCTTCTATCGCGCCAACCTCAACCTGCTGGTGGTGCCGGTCGGCGGTACCGGCAAGCAGCGCCGTCTGGAGCAGTGGCTGGGGGCCAAGGCCGGGCAGCCGAGCATCGTCTACGTGACCCAGCAGAAAACCGCCGAGCAGGTGGCCGAACGCCTGAGCCAGCGCGGCATCCCCGCCAGCGCCTACCATGCCGGCATGGCCCATGAGGCGCGCGAGGCGATCCAGCGCCAGTTCATGGCGGGGCGGATCAACTGCATCGTCGCCACCATCGCCTTCGGCATGGGCATCGACAAGGCGGATATCCGCAATGTGGTGCACTTCGACCTGCCCAAATCCATCGAGAATTACAGCCAGGAAATTGGCCGCGCCGGCCGTGACGGTCAGCCGTCCGACTGCCTGGTGCTGGCCAATCGCGACAGCCTCAATGTGCTGGAAAACTTCGTTTACGGCGATACGCCGGAGCTGGACGGCATTCGCTGCGTGCTGGATGAGTTGCTGAAAAGCAGCCAGAACGGCGAATGGGAGCTGATGCTCAACGCCTTGAGCGAGCAGAGCAATATTCGCCAGCTACCACTAAAAACCCTGCTGGTGCAGCTGGAGCTGCGCGGCATTATCGCCCCGCGTTACGCCTACTTCGCCGAATATCGCTTCAAATACCTGCTGGAGCCCGAGGCGCTGGTCGCCAAGTTCGACGGCGAGCGGCGGCAGTTTGTCGAGGCGTTGATCAGTACCTCGCAGCGCGCACGCACCTGGTGCACGGTGGATTTCGACCTGCTCTATCAACAGCATCAGGCCGAGCGCGGCCGGGTGATCAAGGCCCTGGATTACTTCCAGGAAAAGGGCTGGATCGAGCTGGAAAGCAAGCAGATGACCGAGGTCTACGCGCTGCTCGACCCAGGGTTCGACCCGGCAGCCCTGAGCGCCGAGCTGCATGGCTATTTCAGCCAGCAGGAGGCCAGCGAGATCCGCCGGATTCACGCCATGCTCGCCCTGTTTGCCAGCGAGCAGTGCCTGAGCCAGCGTCTGGCGGCCTATTTCGGCGATGCCAATGCGCCGCTGCAGTGCGGCCATTGCTCGGTGTGCCAGGGGCAAGTCGCCCATCTGCCCGAGCCGCCGGCCTTGCCGCCGCTGGCGGGGCAGGATGTCCGCGGCCTATGCGACGGATTTATGCGCAAATATCAGGAACTCAAAGGCGGCGAACCCAGCGTCGAATGCCTGACGCGCTTTCTCTGCGGCATCAGCGTGCCGCTGTTTACCAAGCTCAAGGCCCGGCAGCTCAGCGGCTTTGCCGCGCTGGAAGATTATCCCTACGCCGAGGTGCGCAGCTGGCTGACGGGGAGGTAGGGCCGGCATTGGATAGGCGGACAGGCCTTGGGCATGTCCGCCCTACCAGTGATGCTTACTCGCCTATATCCTCGTTCCACAGCGTCGGCTGGTCGGCGATAAAGCCCTGCATCATGTGCAGGCATTCGCTGTTGTGCAGCACGTCGAGCTGCACGCCACGCTCGCGCAGCAGCGCTTCTTCGCCAACAAAGCTCTGATTCTCGCCGATGATCACCCTGGGGATGCCATACAGCAGGATCGCCCCGCTGCACATGGCGCAGGGCGAGAGGGTGGTGTAGAGCACCGACTCGCGGTAGGTCTGCGCGCTCTGCCGGCCGGCGTTTTCCAGGGCATCCATTTCGCCATGGCGGATGGCGCTGCCCTGTTGCACCCGGCGGTTGTGACCGCGGCCGATAATCTCGCCGTTGTGCACCAGCACCGAGCCGATCGGGATGCCGCCTTCGGCCAGGCTCTGGCGGGCTTCGTCGATGGCTGCCTGCATAAATATGTCCATACTCGCTGCTCCTTCTGCGGGTTGCCCCAGTCTGTGGCGTTATGGCGCGCGGGAGGCCTGGCCTCGCTCCAGTGTCCAGTCCAGCAGCTCACGGGTCAGCTGGTCGCCGGCCTGGCCGAAGGCGTTGACCACCGCAGCCACCGAGGTATCGCTGGCCGCCTGGCTGACCTCGAAGCGTCGGCTGGCGAGGATGCGCAGGCTGCCGCTCTGCACCAGACGGGCCTCCAGCAGGATTCGCGCCACCGGGCGACCGTCCCGGTATTCGCTATGGAAGGCGCGCAGGTCGCTGTCCAGCTCCAGGTCGGCGTGCAGGCGGCTTTCATCGCTGCTGATGGCGGCGATCCGGCCGTCATCGATAAACCCGGCGATCAGCCGATCACGCAGCAGCAGTGGTGCGCGGTCGCTCCAGCGCACGCCCTGGTAGGCGCTGATCTGATCGCCCGGCGGCAGCACGGCGATGCGCGTGCTGTCGAGCAGCTGGTTGCTGTAGGGCTTGTTCACCCGCAAGGCCCAGTCGCTGCGCGGGCTGGCGTTGTGTGCGGGCAGGGCGCTGGCCGGCAGGCGGTAGAAGCTCAGCACTTCGCTTTTCGGCAGGATCGAGCAGGCTCCGAGCAGTCCGGCCAGGAACAGAACGGCGAGGGGGCGAAGGCGACTCATGGTTGAAACTCCTTGATGCTGTCGCTGCGCAGCAGGTAACCGGCGGGGTCTTCTTCCAGGCGGCGGGAGAAGGAGCGCAGGGCGCTAAGGGTTTCGCGCAGTTCGATAATGGTCGGGCCGAGTTCGCTGACGCCTTGCATGCCGCCATGGAGGGCGTCGCGGTTGTCGCTCAGCAGGCTCTCGACCGTGGCGCTGCTGCGTTCCAGGGAGGCCAGCATGCGGTTGGCGTTGGCAAAGGCAGCACGCCCCTCGGTGTTGACCAGCTGGTTGGCGTTACGCATCAGCTCGGCGGCTTCGCGGCTGGCGCTGCTGATCTGCTGCAGGGCCAGGCGTAGCTCGTCGCGCTGTTCGGCGACGCTGGCGCTGGTCTGTTCGATGTTTTCCAGGGTGCGCGTGATGCTTTTCACGTTGTCCCGGGAAAACAGCTGGTTGGCGCGGCTGAGCAGGCGGGTGACGCTGATCACCAGATCCTCGCCATTGGCCATCAGCCTTGAGAGCGGTGAGCGGTCGGCGATGATCTGCGCCCGCTGTCCGTCCTTGCTCCTGAGCAGCGGGCTGTCCGGGGTGCCACTGTGCAGCTGGATCAGCGCCGCGCCGGTAATCCCGGTGATCGACAGGCGCGCGCGGGTGTCTTCCTTGATCGGTGTGTTGGCGCTGACGCGGATATGCGCATGAACCTTGCGCGGGTCGTTGACGTCCAGGGTCAGGCTGATCACGTCGCCGACCTTGATCCCGCTGTACTGCACCGCGCTGCCCTGGGACAGGCCACTGACCGCCTCGTTGAAGATCACCTCGTAGTCGTTGAATTCCTTGTCCGAGCTGGATTTTCCCAGCCACAGGGCGAAGCCCAGGGCGGTGGTGACCATCAGCACGGTAAACAGGCCAATCAACACATGATGGGCACGGGGTTCCATTCAAACACTCCCTGGCACGCGGGTGGCGGCCTGTGCGGCGGCGCGTCCACGCGGGCCGTGAAAATAGTCGTGAATCCAGGGGTTGTCGGTGGCAGCCACCACGTCCAGGCGGTCGGCCACCAGTACGCGTTTTTCCGCCAGCACCGCGACCCGGTCGCAGATGGTGTAGAGGGTGTCGAGATCGTGGGTAACCAGAAACACGCTGAGGCCCAGGGCGTCGCGCAGGGTCAGGATCAACTGGTCGAAGGCCGCCGCGCCGATCGGGTCGAGGCCGGCGGTGGGCTCGTCGAGAAACAGGATATCCGGCTCCAGGGCCAGGGCCCGCCCCAGGGCGGCGCGCTTGATCATGCCGCCGGACAGTTCGGTGGGGTATTTGTCGCCGGCTTCGCGCGGTAGACCGACCAGCGCCAACTTGACCAGGGCCAGGCGTTCGGCGGCGGCCCGGCTGAGCCCGGCATGTTCGATCAGCGGCAGGGCGATGTTTTCCGTCACCGTCAGCGAGGAAAACAGCGCGCCGCGCTGGTAGAGCACGCCGAAGCGCCGCTCCAGCTGCGAGCGTCGCTCCGGGGACAATTCCAGCAGCGTCTCGCCAAACACCTGCACGCTGCCGGCGGTCGCCCGGCGCAGGCCGAGAATGCTGCGCAGCAGCACCGACTTGCCGGTGCCCGAGCCGCCGACCACGCCCAGCACTTCGCCCCGGTACAGATCGAGATCCAGGTCCTGGTGCACGGTCTGCGTGCCGAAGCGGTTGACCAGCCCGCGCACCTCGATAATCGCCTCGCCGCTCACCAGCCCATCTCCATCAGGAACAGCGCCGCCACGGCATCCAGCAGGATCACCACAAAGATCGACTGGACCACGCTGGAGGTGGTGCGCTCGCCCACCGATTGCGCGCTACCGGTGACCTTGAAGCCTTCCAGGCAGCCGATCACGGCGATCAGAAAGGCAAATATCGGGGCCTTGGCCATGCCCACCAGAAAGTGCTTGAGGGCGATATTTTCCTGCAGCATGGCCAGGTACATGGTCGGCGAGATATCCAGGCTCAGGGCGCACACCACCGCGCCGCCGAGGATGCCGCTGAGCATGGCGATAAAGGTCAGGATCGGCAGGGCGATCAGCATGGCGAACACCCGCGGCAGCACCAGCAGCTCCAGCGGGTCGAGGCCCAGGGTGCGGATCGCGTCGATCTCCTCGTTGGCCTTCATCGAGCCGATCTGCGCGGTAAAGGCGCTGGCCGTGCGCCCGGCCATCAGGATGGCGGTGAGCAGCACGCCGAATTCGCGCAGAAAGGAGAAGGCCACCAGGTCGACGGTGTAAATGCTCGCGCCGAAGTCGGCAAGGATGGTCGCCCCGAGAAAGGCCACCACCGCGCCGACCAGAAAGGTCAGCAGGGCGACGATGGGTACGGCGTTCAGCCCACTCTGTTCCAGGTGAGCGGCCAGCGAGGTCATGCGCCAGCGCCCGGGGAGCAGGAGGATCTTCAGCATGGTGCTCAGGGTCAGGCCGATGAAGCCCAGCAGCGCCACGCACTGGCGATAGAAGTCATCCACCGCCTGGCCGATATGGCCGAGTATCTCGCGCCAGGTGGCGACCCGCTTGGCCGGCAGCAGCTGGCCCGACTCGGCGATGGCGTTGCCCACGGTCTGCAGCAGGGCGCGGCGTTCGGCGGCCAGCCCCGGGGCATGGGCGGCCAGCTCGGCCAGGCGCTGGCTGCCGAGCAGCTCCACCAGCAGCGCCGCGCCGGCGGTGTCCAGTGCGCCGAGGGCCTGCAGATCGACCTCGGCCTCGCGTGCGAGGCTGCCGCTCAGGGCCAGCACCTCGGTCTCCAGGCGGGCGTAATGGGCCAGCGTCCAATCCCCACCGATGCGCAGGCCAGAAGGCGCATCCGTGCGGCTGGAGTCGAGCGGCGAGATATAGGGGGCTGTACTCATGTCCGCAGCTTAACCTCCCCGAACTCGCGCGCCCAGCGTGCCGTGCTGCGGGCCCCTTGTGAGGGTTCAGGCCGGCTGCGTTTCCAGGCAGTTGCAGGTCGAGTCCAGAACAGTGGGTGTGGGGCCGGGGGCCTAGGCTTGCGCGGTGTCATTCCACTTATCTTTCGGAGTCACCATGGGTCCTATTACCGTTCTGCGCGACACCCAGCCGCTGCCCCTGCTCGATGCCTGCAAGTGGACTCGGCTTGCCGGCGAGCCGCATACCGTCAACCTCAATGCCTACACCTCGGAAGACGGCAGCAAGATCATGGGTACCTGGATCTGCACTCCGGGCAAATGGCAGGTGGCTTACGAGAAGTGGGAGTACTGCCACTTCCAGGAGGGTTACTGCATCATCACGCCCGAGGGCCAGGAGCCGATTCACCTCCGGGCCGGCGATATCTTTATCGTCGAGCCGGGGATGAAGGGCACCTGGGAAGTGGTCGAAACCGTGCGCAAGTACTTCGTTTTTGCCTGAGCCCGCCCGGGGTCAGGGGTTGAAGGTCCGCGCATCCTTGGCCCAGGTATCCAGCACCGGCTTGATGTCTTCCAGACGCAGCTGGGTGCTGTCGTTTTCCAGTTGCAGGCCATGGCCCTTGCGCACCACGCGGGCCATGGGCTGGCTGTTGCGGCCGTCTATGGCTTCCAGTTCGATATAGATCTCGCTGTTCCGGTCGCGGGTGCCGGCTGCGGTACTGGCCGCCGCCGCTACCAGGGCGATGGGCACCACTTCATAGACCTTGAGCCCCTCCGCCGAGAGACTCACGGCACTGATTGCCGAGCGCAGCACCAGGCTGTCCTGATCCGCCTGGTTGACGATGCGCCAGCGTCCGGCCAGCTCGCGTTGCATGGCCTGCTGCAGGTAGGTGGCGATAGCGTCCAGGGTTTGCTGGCTGACCTGCGGGTTGGGTTGCGGCGCTGGGTAGAACAGCGGCTTCTCCACCACCACCGAGCGGTAGCGCTGCAGATCCAGCTCCGGCGAAATCCAGCGCATCACCGGCGCACCGCTGACCGACTGCGCCGGCTGCAGTTGCGAGTAATCGCCGAGAAAGCCCGAGTATTGCGTGGGTTTAGTGGTGCTGCTGGCGCATCCGCCGAGCAGCAATGCCGCAGACAGACCAATGGCAAGGGCACGTAGAAACATACAGGCACTTTCCTGCGCAGGTGAGGTCATTTGACTGTAGACCAGCCCGCTGCGGGTGCGCGGGCTTTCTGCATAGCGCCTCAGGCACTGTTACGGTACGAGGGGCTTGCCCCGGCAGGTGGCTTGGGTTAAATCTGGTTTCCCCGTTGCTACTAAGGGACGCTCTCGCGAAAGGATCTCGCCAATGGCCAATAAATTCGTTATCGCCGCTGCATCGCTGTTGTTGCTCTGCTACACCGCCACCTGATTCGCTGCACCCCCGCAACTCTAATTTCGCCCGGCAAGGATGGCCGCTCATGACTTTTAAAGAACAGCAATTGACCGAGCTGCTGACGCTGACGTCGCGCAGCATCACCCACCTGACGGCCTCGCTGACCTCGCTGTCATTCGACCTGCTGCGCAGCCACGAGCCGGATGTGCGCAACGCCGGGGCGAAGATGATCACCCGGATGGAAGCGGTGAGTAAGGAGCTGGATCAACAGTGGCAGCTGATCAGCGAATTGACCGGGGTACAGATACCCGAGCGGGTCGATGCGGTCGAAGAAGTGCACTTGCAGTCGGTTAAATAGCCGCTAGCGTCGCCAGCTGTCCGGCTTGGCGGCGCTCTGCAGCGGTTATGCGCAGACAACAAAAAACCCGCCGAGGCGGGTTTTTTACCTGACCATTCCAACTTCCTGTTGGCAACCATCCTGGCTATGGTCGATCGTCCTTGATCCTGAGTGCTTCCTTGCGACTCAGTGGATGTATGTAGATTAGGCCTACAGCGTCTGGGGGAACAGGGCGAAACGACGCCAGTCCGTGTAGGACATTCGCTATAGCGGCTCAGCCGCAGCGAAACACCAGGGCTTTCAGGGCGCTGTCCGGCTGGCTGTCGGGGAATTCCGGCGGGTTCTGCAGGCGTTCGCCAAAGCGCAGGCTCGGCGCTTCGCTGGCCATGGCCTGGATCAGGTAATCCGGGCCTATTTCCGGCTCGTTGCTGCAGGCCAGCACCATACCGTCCGCGCTCAAGAGTTCGGGCAAACGGCGCAGCACCTTCGGGTAATCCTTGCTCAGCACGAAGCTGCCGCGCTGGAAGGACGGCGGGTCGACGATGATCAGGTCATAGGGGCCGTACTTGCCCACCTTGCCCCAGGACTTGAACAGGTCATGGCCGAGAAACACCACCTGGCTCAGGTCGTGCTGGTTCAGCCGGTGGTTGTCACGGCCACGGCTAAGCGCGGCCCGGGCCATATCCAGATTGACCACCTGACGCGCGCCACCCGCCAGCGCCGCCACCGAGAAACCGCAGGTGTAGGCGAATAGATTGAGCACACGCTTGCCCGCCGCCTGCGCCTGCACCCATTGGCGGCCATAGCGCATGTCGAGAAACAGCCCGCTGTTCTGCTTTTTGCCCAGGTCGAGGCGGTAGTGCAGGCCGTGTTCGCAGATATCCCAATGCTCCACCGGCTCGCCCAGCAGCCACTGGGTCGGGCTTTCCGGCAGGTAACGCTGCTGCAGCAACAGGCTGTGCGCGCCGCTCTGCTGCCAGGCGGCGGATTGACCGAGGTCGAGCAGCATTTGCTGCAGCGCGGCCAGTTCGGCATCGCTCACCGGCTTGAACAGCGCCACCAGCAGCACGCCTTGCAGCCAATCCACGGTGATCTGCTCCAGCCCCGGCCAGCAGCGCCCGCGGCCATGAAACAGGCGACGGGTTTCACTGGGCGGCGCGGCCAGGGCAGTGAGCAGGTGTTGCTGCAGCGTGAGCAGGGCGTCTGGGGTCATGGGCTGGGGTCGAGTGGACGAGGCGGCGATTTTAACAGGCGAGCGCCTGGAATCGTCTGTATCGATGATTGTTATCGGTAAAGGCGTTTGGCTTTGCGCCTTGCAGGTGCCTAGCATTGCCCGCTTTCTGCACCGCATATAAGGATCGACCATGCATATCGACGAAGCCATCCGTAGCCGCCGCGCCGTTAAGGGCTATGACGCGGCCTATACCCTGAGTGACGCGGAGAAGGACGAGCTGCTGCAACTGGCCCTGCTCGCGCCATCGGCGTTCAACCTGCAGCATGTGCGCCTGGTCGAGGTCAGCGACCCGGCGCAGCGTCAGCAGCTGCGTGAGGTGGCCTGGGGTCAGGCGCAGGTGACCGATGCTTCGATGCTGGTGGTGGTATGCGCCAAGCTCGACAGCTGGCAGCAGGATGTCGGTCGCGTCTGGGACGGCGCACCCGCGCAAGTGCAGGCCTATATGGCCGGTGCCATCGACACCTATTACCGCGACAAGCCGCAGGTGCAGCGCGATGAAACCATGCGCAGCTGCGGCCTGATGGCGCAGACCCTGATGCTCGCCGCACGCGGCAAGGGCCTGGACTCCTGCCCGATGGATGGCTTCGACTTCGACGCAGTGGCCAGGCTGATCAACCTCCCGGCCGACCATGTGATCGCCCTGATGGTCGCCGTCGGCAAGAAAACCATCGAGCCCAAGCCACGCATCGGCAAGCTGCCGTTCAATGAAGTGGTGTTGCGCAACAGCTTCTGATCGCTGGGCAGGTTTCTGAGCGGATGGGTCATTCTTCAGCCATAACTGTGGTCAGCCTGCGGCTGTTCACAGCACTAAAGGCGGGATGACAAAAACGCTGTTGGGGGTGATTCTGGCGGCGTTACACGCCGCTCTGCACCCATAAGAAGAAGCCTGAGGAAGTCCCATGTCTGCCGAACATCTGGATGTCTTGATCATTGGTGCCGGCCTGTCCGGCATCGGTGCGGCCTATCACCTGATGAAGCATTGCCCCGGCAAGCGCTTTGCCATCCTCGAAGGCCGGGCAGCGTTGGGCGGCACCTGGGATCTGTTCCGTTATCCGGGCATCCGTTCCGATTCGGACATGTTCACCCTCGGCTACAACTTCAAACCCTGGACCAACCCGCTGGCGATTGCCGACGGCCCGTCGATCCGCAGCTATATCGAGGAAACCGCGCAGGAGAACGGCATTCAGGAACACATCCGCTTTCAGCACAAGGTGCTCAAGGCCGACTGGTGCAGCGAGCGCGCCACTTGGACCCTGCGGGTGCAGCGCGGCGATGAACCCGAGCCGATCAAACTGAGCTGCCAGCACCTGCTGATGTGTACCGGCTATTACCGCTACGAGGCGGGCTACACCCCGGAATTCAAAGGCCGCGAGCAGTTCCAGGGCGAATTTATTCACCCGCAGCAGTGGCCGGAAAACTTCGATTACCGCGACAAGAACGTGGTGGTGATCGGCAGCGGCGCGACGGCGGTGACCCTGGTGCCGGCGATGACCGACAAGGCCAGGCACGTGACCATGCTGCAGCGCTCGCCGACTTACGTGATAAGCCTGCCCCAGGGCGATCCGATTTCCGCCTTCCTGCGCCGCTTCCTGCCGGAAACCTGGGTCTACCGCCTGGCGCGCACGCGCAACGTGGCGGTGCAGCTGGGTTTCTACAAACTGTCCAAGGCCTTTCCCGGCCTGGTGCGCAAGGCGTTGCTCGGCATGGCCAAGCGTCAGTTGGGGGCGAATTTTGATATGCGCCACTTCAGCCCGCGCTACAAACCCTGGGATGAGCGGGTGTGCGCGGTGCCCAATGGCGACCTGTTCAAGGTGCTGCGCAAGGGCAAGGCCTCGGTGGTCACCGAGCATATCGACGGATTTACCGCCAAGGGCATCCGCCTGAAGTCCGGTCAGGTGCTGCCGGCGGATGTGATCATCAGCGCCACCGGTCTGGAACTGCAGCTGTTTGGCGGTATGCAGGTGGCGGTGGATGGTGTGCCTTTCGATGCGGCCAAGAGCATGGGCTATCGCGGCATCATGCTGCGCGATCTGCCCAATGCTGCCGTGGTGCTGGGCTACACCAATGCCAGCTGGACCCTCAAGGCCGATCTTTCCAGCGAGTACTACTGCCGCCTGATCCAGCATATGGACGCCATCGGCATGCGCCAGTGCACCCCGCGCGATGCCCTGCGCGAGGTCAAGGATGCACCCTTTCTCGACCTGGCCAGCGGCTATATCAAGCGCGCGGCCGACAAGATCCCCAGCCAGGGTGACCGTGCGCCGTGGAAGCTCTACCAGAACTATCTGCTGGACCTGGCGCTGCTGCGTTACGGCAAGATCGAGGATGGCTACCTGGTGTTCACTTCGCCGCAGAGTAGCCCCCAGGCCGCGACCGTCGCTGGCCTGAGGGCGGATGTAAGCCAAACGCCATAGCGCTTTGACGGCTATCGGCTACAGCGTGGGGACAGGTTGCCGCTTTCATATGCGGCACTAGGCCACTATTCTTGTTCAGGCATCACGGACGATCAGGCAAGGGCCTGCTCCGCGTATTTTTTGCGACTACAGGAAGAAAGGATTCTATCGTGCCACTAGCGAGCAGAAAGGATGCTGGCCGTGAGGAGCAACGCCAACTGCCGGCGTTGCGTGCGCATATCGAGCATTTGCTCGGCCAGGGCTGGGTCATCGCCTCGCGCACCCCCCTCAAGCTGCAATTCGGCCAGAAGACCTGTCAGGTCAGGTGTGGCATGTTGATCAGCGAAAGCATGCTCTAACCCTCTCCGCGATTTCCCGAGGCTCCGGCCGGTTGTCTGTCAACCGGCCGGGGCCTTTTTTCGTTTCGTTAGCGGATATTGCGCCGCGCTTTTGTCCCGGTTGTCATTCTCCGCCCTGGTCGCGAACACGATGTGGCTCTCGACGAGGCCAGTCTGCTCGACACCGTCTCCCAGTTAAGGCTGCGCGGGCTTAGCCTGGGTGTTGCGGTAGACCCCAGTGGGTGGCGCTCTGCGGGTCGTCTTTATCCAGCAGGTCTGTCCTGCGGCGGCATCGAATTGCAGGCGGGTCTTGCCCTGCTTGTCGGTCTGGGCGAACCAGGGGGTGTCGAGCACCAGGATAAAACCGAGCATCCAGTCATGGATATTGCAGCCCAGGTTGACCAGACCCGGCTGGTCGAAACCCATCTCCTGGGGGCGGCCTCCTGCTGGTGCAGGCGCAGTTCGAAGCGCTTGGCCGGCGAGAAGGAGTAGACGTGATGGTTGATCGGGGCGGCGTTGGGAAAGCTCACCCAGGTGCCCACCTGCACCGGCAGGATATAGGGGGTGAACTGGCGCTTCTGCTGGTCTATCAGCGCCGTAGCAGGCTGGGCTTGCGCCGGGCCTGGCTCGACCCAGAGCACCGCGTCACTGAGCGGTTTGCCCTGGTGGTCGAGGAGCACGATCTCCAAATTTTTGGCCTACGTCAGCTTACCCAGCAGGGCCAGCAGCAGCGCCAAGGCCGATTTGAGCATGATCGATTGCCCAAGACTGCACGACAGTAGCCGTCAGTGTAGGAAGGCTTGCCCCGCTGCGGGCAATCAGCGCTGGGCGATCTGCAGGATCTGTTCGATCAGCCAGTGCAGCGCCGGGTCACGCTGGCGCTGGGCCAGGCTGACGATTTCCAGGTGAAACGGACCGAGGGCGAACGGCAGCTCAAACAACTGCAGTGGCAGCAGGCTGGCGAAGTGGCGCGCCAGCTGGGTCGGCAGCACGGCGGCCAGTTCGCTGTCGGCGACGATATGCGCGGCCTGCAGGTAGTTGGGCGTGGTGTAGAGAATCTCCCGGCACAGGCCCTGCTCGCCCAGCCATTGGTCGACCATGCCGCGGGTCTGGCCGCCATGCACCCACAGGTGGCGCAGCTGCAGAAAGGTCGGCAGGTCCATGGGCTGGCTGGCCTGTGGGTGATCGCGGCGCAGCGCCAGTTGCAGGGTTTCGCTCATCCAGTGCTGGCGGGCAAAGCGCGCGGGGATTTCCTCGAAGCGCCCCAGCACCAGGTCCAGCTCACCCTTGTCCAGCGCCTCCGCCGGCAGGCTGGGGCTCAGGTGGCGAATATCAATGCGCATGCCGGGGGCCTGCTGGCTAAGCTGCTTGAGCAAGCGCGGCATGCAGATCAGCTCTACATAATCGGTGACGGCGATGCTGAAGTGCTGACGGCTGCTGGCCGGGTCGAATACTTCACCGGCGCTGAGGCTCTGCTCGATTTGCTGCAGGGCGGCGCGGATCGGCGTTTCCAGCGCCTGGGCGCGGGGCGTCGGCTGCATGCTGCGGCCCACCCGCACCAGCAGCGGGTCGTCGAGCAGTTCGCGCAGGCGACTCAAGGCGTTGCTCACCGCCGGCTGACTGAGCGACAGACGTTCGGCGGCGCGGGAAACATTCTGCTCGCGCATCAGCGCATCGAACACGCGCAGCAGGTTGAGGTCGAAGGTTGAGATATTCACTGGCTGAATACGACTTATCACAAGACTAAATTTCAAAAATAGTAACGCCTTGCTTATGGTGGTGGGCGATTTTTTGTACGCCGGCAGGTGCAGGTGCAGGTGCGGGCGACATATCCATTTATTCCCCAGCCAGAGGAACCCCGATGAGCCACTCCGCTTTTACCGTTCAGCAGGCCGCCGTGATCGGCGCGGGCACCATGGGTCGCGGCATCGTGATGAGCCTGGCCAACGCCGGTATTCAGGTGCTGTGGCTGGACAACAACCCGCAGATGCTCGCGCAGGCCATAACCGTGGTGGCCGAGACCAATGCGCACAACCTCAAGCTTGGGCGTATCGACCAGGCGCAAGCCGACGCGCGTCTGGCCTGCATCGTCCCGGTGGATGACTATGCGGCGCTGGGTGTGGCCGATCTGGTGATCGAGGCGGTGTATGAGAACCTCGAACTCAAGCAGCAGATCTTCCGTACGCTCGACGCCATCCTGAAGCCAGGGGCGATTCTCGCCAGCAACACTTCGGCCCTGGATATCGACGCGATTGCCGCCGTGACCAAGCGCCCCGAGCAGGTGCTGGGCCTGCACTTCTTCAGCCCGGCGCACATCATGAAGCTGCTGGAAATCGTCCGCGGTGCCAAGACCGCGCCGGCCGTGCTGGACGCAGCTGTGGCCCTGGGCCGGCGCATCGGCAAGGTCAGCGTGGTGGCGGGCAACTGCGACGGGTTTATCGGCAATCGCATGCTGCACACCTATGTGCG
This sequence comes from Pseudomonas sp. XK-1, assembly GCF_038069885.1. Taxonomy (NCBI): domain Bacteria; kingdom Pseudomonadati; phylum Pseudomonadota; class Gammaproteobacteria; order Pseudomonadales; family Pseudomonadaceae; genus Pseudomonas; species Pseudomonas sp. XK-1. Next base: position 236,505 of record NZ_JBBPES010000001.1, read on the forward strand.
CGAGGCGCGCATGCTGCTGCTCGAAGGTGCCTATCCGCATCAGGTCGATGCCGTGTTGCAGGGTTTTGGTTTCGCCATGGGCCCGTTCCGCATGTACGACGTAGTCGGCATTGACCTGGAATGGCGTGCCCGCGAGCTGGCAGGCAAGGGCCAGGACGACCCAACGGTGCAGGTGGACAATCGCCTCTGCGGCCTCGGCCGGTTTGGCCAGAAGGTGCGTATGGGCTATTACCGCTACGCCGAGGGCAGCCGTCAGGCCGAGCATGATCCCGAGGTGGATGCGCTGGTGCTGCGGGTATCCGAGCAGCTGGGTTTTGTCCGCCGCGAGATTGGCCCTGAGGAAATTCTTGAGCGCTGCCTGCTGGCACTGATCAACGAGGGCGCGAAAATCCTTGAAGAAAATATCGCCGCCAATAGCCACGACATCGATCTGGTCTACCTCAACGGCTATGGCTTCCCGGCCGACAAGGGCGGGCCGATGGCCTGGGCCGATAGCCAGGGTATGGCGGACATGCTGGGCCGGTTACAGAATCTGCAAAGCCACTTCGGCAAGCACTGGCAGCCGGCGGCACTGATCGAAAAACTGGCGGCCAGCGGCCAGAGTTTTGCCGACGTGCGGGTATCCGACGTACAGGAGGGCCGGGTATGAGCTATCAGGCCCCGCTGCGCGATATGCGTTTCGTGTTGCATGAGCTGTTCGATATCAGCGGCCACTGTGAGCTGCTCGGCAACGGCCTCGACCGCGAACTGATCGACGGCGTGCTGGAAGAGGGCGCGCGTTATGCCGCCGAGGTGGTGGCACCGCTGAATCGCAACAGCGATGAGCAGGGCTGTCAGCTGAGCGACGGCCAGGTGAGCACCCCGGATGGCTTTGCCGAGGCCTATCGGCAGTATGTCGATAACGGCTGGGCAAGCATGACCGGGCCGAGCGAGTACGGCGGCCAGGCGCTGCCGCAGATGCTGGCCTGCAACTTCCACGAGATGCTGATGGGCGCTTCGCTGTCGTTCCGCGTGTATTCCGGGCTGACCGAGGGCGCGGTGCTGGCGCTGTACAAACATGGCAGCGAAACGCTGAAAAACACCTACCTGCACAAGCTGGTCAGCGGCCAGTGGGCCGGCACCATGTGCCTGACCGAACCCCAGGCGGGCACCGATCTGGCCCTGCTGCGCACCAAGGCCGAGCCACAGGCGGACGGCAGCTTCAAGGTCAGCGGCAGCAAGATCTTTATCAGCGGCGGCGAGCAGGACCTGTCGGAGAACATCATTCACCTGGTACTGGCGCGCCTGCCGGATGCACCGGCCGGGGTGAAGGGCATCAGCCTGCTGCTGGTGCCGAAATTTATCGCCGCGGCCGACGGCACGCCCGGCGAGCGCAACGCGCTGTCCTGCGGGGCCATCGAGCACAAGATGGGCATCAAGGGCGCGTCCACCTGCGTGATGAACTTCGACGGTGCCACTGGCTGGCTGATCGGCGAAGCCAATCAGGGCCTGGCCTGCATGTTCACCATGATGAACGACGCGCGCTTTCAGGTTGGCTTGCAGGGGCTGGGTATCGGCGAGGCGGCCTTTCAGGGCGCGCTGCGTTATGCCCGTGAGCGTTTGCAGTCGCGCGCCCTGAGCGGGCCGGCCGAGCCGGGCAAGGCGGCCGACCCGATCATCGTTCACCCCGATGTGCGGCGCATGCTGCTGACGCAGAAGAGCCTGGTCGAAGGCAGCCGTATGCTCGCCGCCTACTGCGCGCGTCAGCTCGACCTGGAGCACGCTCATCCGGACGCCGCTGTACGCAAGGCCGCCTGCAAACGCGCGGCGCTGTTGATTCCGATCGTCAAAGCCTTCTTTACCGATATGGGCCAGGAAGTCGCCAGCCATGCGGTGCAGGTGTATGGCGGTCATGGCTTTATCCGCGAATGGGGCATCGAGCAGTTGATGCGCGACAGCCGCATTACCCAACTTTATGAGGGCACCAACGGCATTCAGGCGCTGGACTATATCCGCCGCAAGGTGCTCGGCGACGGCGGTGCCGAACTGTCGGCGTTGCAGGCCGAGTTCAGCGAGCTGTGTGATGCCCAGGTGGGGCGTCCGACCCTGGCCGCGCTGGCTAAAACGGTGCAGGCGCGTCTGGGTGAGTGGCGCGAGCTGAGCAGCGAGGTGATTGCCGCCAGCCAGCGTGATGTGCAGGAAATCGGCGCGGTGTCGGTGGATTTCCTCCAGTATTCGGCCTATGTGTTGCTGGCCGGCTTCTGGCTGCAGGCGGCAGCGCGGGCCCAGGATGCCCTGGAGGCGGGAGACGGCGAGGCGGCGTTCTATCAGGCCAAGCTGCAGTCTGCCGACTTCTATCTGCGCCGGGTGTTGCCGCGGGCCAGTGCCCATCGCGAGGCCCTGCTGGGTGGCGCAGACTGCCTGATGGCGATGGACGAGGCGAGTTTCGCCTTCTGAATTTACGGTGCGCCGCGCGCACCGAATTGTGCCGAACAAACAAGAGGATCACCCCATGCTGCCCTTTAGCTTTGCCACCACCGCACAGATTCTCTGCGAGATCGGCGCGTCGCAGCGTCTGGCCGAGCTGTGCCGTGAGCGCGGCGCGCAGCGGGTGCTGATCGTCACCGATCCGGGCATCAGCAAGCTCGGCCTGCTGGACGAGGTGCTGCCAGGCTTTGCCCGCACCGAGCTGACGGTCGAGGTATTCGATCAGGTGGTCGCCGACCCACCCGAGGATATTTTGCTGGCTGCAGTGGAGCAGGCCCTGGCGCTCAAGGCGCAGCTGATCATCGGTTTCGGCGGCGGCAGTTCGATGGATGTGGCCAAGCTGGTGGCGCTGCTGGCTCATCCCGACTGCACTCAGGCGTTGGCGCAGATTTATGGCGTTGGCAATGCCCGGGGCCAGCGCCTGCCGCTGATTCTGGTGCCGACCACCGCCGGCACCGGTTCGGAAGTCACGCAGATTTCCATCATTACCACCGGTGCCACCAGCAAGATGGGCGTGGTCTCGCCGCTGCTGCTGCCGGACCTGGCGCTACTCGATGCCGAACTGACGCTCGGCCTGCCGCCTGCGGTTACCGCCGCCACCGGTATCGACGCCATGGTCCATGCCATCGAGGCCTACACCAGTACGCTGAAAAAGAACCCGCTGTCCGACCTGCTGGCCCGCGAGGCGCTGCGCCTGCTGGCGGCCAACCTGGATAAGGTGGTGCATGACGGATCTGATCGCGAGGCGCGTCAGGCCATGCTGCTCGGTTCCTGCCTGGCCGGCCAGGCCTTTGCCAACGCCCCGGTGGCGGCGGTGCATGCCCTGGCCTACCCCCTGGGCGGGCATTTCCATATTCCCCACGGTCTGTCCAATGCCCTGGTGTTGCCCCATGTGCTCGGCTTCAACGCCAGCGTAGCCGCGCCGCTGTATGCCGAGCTGGCCCCGCTGGTGCTGGGCGAGCAGTTGCGCGCCGGCGGCGTGTTGCAGCAGACCGAGCAGTTTATCGGCGCTATGGCCGACTTTAGTGTGCGCAGCGGCCTGCCGACGCGCCTGCGTGATGCCGGTGTGCCCCAGGACATGCTGCCGACCCTGGCCAGCGACGCCATGCAGCAACAGCGCCTGCTGGTCAATAACCCGCAGGAAATGACCGAGGCCCACGCCCTGGCCATCTACCAAGTCGCCTATTGAGGCGCGGATTGTTTGGTGCGCGCGGCGCACCCTACGCAGGCCGCGCAACACCTACAGACAAGGATTCTCGATGAACCAGCCCCAGCATCTGCACAGCGATTACCGGCATTTCCAGCCGATCACCACGCGCTGGCATGACAACGATGTCTATGGCCACGTCAACAACGTGACCTACTACAGCTTCTTCGACAGTGCGGTGAACAGCTACCTGATCGAGGTTGGCGGCCTGGATATCCACAACGGCGAGGTGGTGGGTTTTGTGGTCAGCTCCAGCTGCGATTACTTCGCCTCCATCGCCTTTCCCGACCGTATCGAGATCGGTCTGCGGGTCGGCAAGCTGGGCAATAGCTCGGTGCAGTACGAGCTGGCGGTGTTCAAGGCGGATGAAGAGGAGGCCTGCGCGGCCGGGCGCTTTGTGCATGTCTTCGTCGACCGCAGCAGCAACCGCCCGGTCAGCATTCCCGAGAACCTGCGGGCGGCGCTGACAGTGTTGCTGATGGAGCCGGCTGCCTAGGCGTCCAGCCCCACCCTACGCCCACAAAAAAAGCCGCTGTTAAGCGGCTTTTTTGCATCGCTACTCAGTGGTGCTTGTGCTTGTTCTTTTTGTAGTTCTTGTGCTTCTTGCCGTGGTAGTGGTGGACGACCACATGGTCGCGATCACGTTCGCGGCCGCCAGCGTATTCATTGGCCAGCGCGCCACCGGCCGCGCCCCCCAAGCCTGCACCTATGGTCGAACCGGTGCTGCCGCCGATCTGGCCGCCGATCACCGAGCCACCGGCTGCACCGAGACCGCCACCCAGGGCGGCTTCGGTCTTGCGGCCGTCGCGGGCGGTCACCGCACCGCCGGCGGCACCGCCCAGGCCTGCGCCAATGGCGGCGCCGGTGCTACCGCCGACCTGCTGGCCAATCACGTTACCCAGGGCTCCGCCGACGCCGCTGCCGATGGCGACCGTGCCGGTATCGCCGGCCTGGGCCAGGGGGCTCAGCAGCACGCTGAGGGTCAGTGCAGAAAAAAGAGTGCGCATAAGGCAAACCTCGACAACAGAAACGGATTTGTGAGCGTTTAGAGCCGCGATGGGCGAAAAGTTCCTTGGGCCGCAGTGCCACTGTGCGCGCTGTCACGAATTCGGCTGTGCGTTTGCTGCGCTGGGCGCTTTGGATGGGCGGAAACCATGCCTCCGCAAAGACTGTCTAGACTCTGCGGGGCCAGGCGACTGTCGACCTGGTCCTAGCCATGGAATGAAGAGGGTTTTGCATGAGCATGTTCGCCTTTGTCAAAGAAGCCGGGGTAAAGCTGTGGGAGTCGCTGGTTGGTCAGGAGGCCCAGGCCGCTGAGTCGCTAACGGCGCATGTGGCCAAGGTGGGCTTGGGTAACCCGAATATTCAGATCAGCGTCGAAGGCGAGAAGGTCATCGCCCGTGGCGAAGTGGCCAGTCAGGAAGAGAAGGAGAAAATCCTCCTGGCCCTCGGCAACGTCGCCGGTGTGGCCGAAGTGGAAGACCATATCAGCGTGACCACGCCGGCTCCGGCGGCGCGCTTTGTCACGGTGAAGAAGGGCGACACCCTGAGCGCGATTGCCAAGGCCGAATACGGCAACGCCAATGCCTACCCGAAAATCTTCGAAGCCAACAAGCCGATGCTCAGCCATCCGGACAAGATCTATCCGGGCCAGGTGCTGCGTATTCCTGAATAAATCTCCCCGCCTGCCAGTCCCGGATTGCATCCGGGCTACAGGCCTTGCAACAGCTCGCGGTAATCCTCCACAGCCGCAAATTCCTCGGTGTCCTTCGGTGCCGCCTGGCTATCCGGCTGGCGCACGGCGAGCAGGTGGCCGACGCCAAAGCGTCCGGCGCTGCGCAGGATCGGCAGGCTGTCGTCGATAAACAGGCTGCGCGCAGGCGTGAAGCTGATGTCCTGCTGCAGGGCGTGCCAGAATTGCTGGTCTTCCTTGGGGAAGCCATAGTCGTGGGAGCTGATCAGTCGGTCGAAGTAAGGTGCCAGTTCGATGCGCTCCAGCTTTAGCGACAGCGAATCGCGGTGCGCGTTGGTGATCAGGACCACCTGCTTGCCGGCTTGGCGCAGGGCTTGGATAAAGGTGTCGGCATCCGGGCGCAGGGCGATCAGGTGCGCGACCTCGCGCTTGAGGTCGCGGATCGACAACTTCAGCTCGCGGCTCCAGAAATCCGTGCAGTACCAGTTGAGGGTGCCGGCGTGTTCGCGGAACAGCGGCAGCAGCTCGGCCTCGGCCAGCGCTCGGCTGATGCCGTGGTGTTCGGCGTAGCGTTGCGGCAGATGCTGCAGCCAGAAGTGGTTGTCGAAATGCAGGTCGAGCAGGGTGCCGTCCATATCCAGCAGGACGGTGTCGATGGCGTTCCAGGGTAATGGGAGCATGGCGGCTTCTTGATGGCAGGTTGTGCAGGCTGTCGCGCGTGGTCGCGTTATCGTCGCTATTGCGCAATCTCGGCCGCAGATAATCGGAAAAGCCGCGTTATGATAACCCGCCAGGTCACGCCAAGGAGCCGCCCCATGCGTCAGAAACCCACCGTACTCGCTCGCGAGATAGTCGCCAGCAGTCGCCTGTTCCGTGTCGAGGAACTGCAGTTGCGCTTCAGCAACGGCGTGGAGCGCACCTACGAGCGACTGGTGGGCAAGGGCGTGGGCTATGGTGCTGTGATGGTGGTGGCCATGGCCGATGCCGAGCATGCCTTGCTGGTGGAGGAGTACTGCGGCGGCACCGACGACTACCAGCTGTCGCTGCCCAAGGGCCTGATCGAGCCGGGCGAGGACGCCCTGGTGGCGGCCAACCGCGAACTCAAGGAGGAGGCCGGTTTCGGTGCGCGGCAGCTGGAGCACCTGACCGAGCTGAGCCTGTCGCCCGGTTATATGAGCCAGAAGATCCAGGTGGTACTGGCCTGGGACCTGTTCGAGGAGCGCCTGCCGGGCGATGAGCCCGAGCCGATGCGCGTCGACAAGGTCAACCTGCGCGAGCTGTCGAGCCTGATCCAGCATCCGCAGTTCAGCGAAGGCCGCGCCCTGGCGGCGCTCTATCTGGCCCGCGACCTGTTGATCCAGCGTGGAGCCTTCAGCCTGTGAGCCATCCGCTGATTCCCGCAGTCATCGAACTGGTGCGTCAGGCCGGTGCCGCCATCCTGCCGCACTGGCGCAACGACGTTGTAGTGAACGAAAAGGCCGACGCCTCGCCGGTAACCGCCGCCGATATGGCCGCCCATCATATTCTCGACGCCGGCCTGATCGCCCTCGATCCGAGCATCCCGGTGCTGTCCGAGGAGGCCGCGGATATCGCCCTGAGCGAGCGTGCCCAGTGGAGCCGCTGGTGGCTGGTTGATCCGCTGGATGGCACCAAGGAATTTATCGCAGGCTCCGAGGAATTCACCGTCAACGTGGCGCTGATCGAAGAGGGGCGGGTGGTGTTCGGCGTGGTCGGCATTCCGGCCAATGGCCGCTGCTATTACGGCGGTGCCGGCCTGGGGGCCTGGCGCGCCGATGCGGCGGGTATCAGCGAGGCGATCAGCGTGCGCCTGGCCCCGGAGGACGCCTTCACCCTGGTAGCCAGCCGGCGGCACTCCAGTCCGGCTCAGGAGGCCTTGCTGGCAGGCTTGAGCGAGCGCTTCGGTGACCTGCAACTGACCAGCGTTGGCAGCTCGCTGAAGTTCTGCCTGCTGGCCGAAGGCAATGCCGATTGCTACCCGCGCCTGGCCCCGACCTCGCAGTGGGACACCGCCGCCGCCCAGGGCGTGCTGGAAGGGGCGGGGGGCGAGGTGCTCAATCTCAAGGGCGAGGCGCTGGGCTATGAAGCACGCGAATCCCTGCTCAACCCATCCTTTCTGGCCCTGCCGGCCGCCGCCGAATGGCGCGCCGAGCTGATCCAGCTGGCCCGCGCGTTGGATTGACCGCGAATATTCCGGTTGCGTGATGGGTATCGCTGCGCTCAACCCATCCTACGTCGCTCACAATCTGTAGGAGCGGCCCATGGCCGCGATAGGCTTGCGCTTGATCGCGGGCAAGCCCGCTCCTACAGATGCAGCTGTGGCTCGGCTCAGTCGAGCATGTCGCCGTAGCGCTCGTCCTTCTTGAACACCAGCGGCTGGGCGAAGCCCGGCACCTTGATCTGCTCGCGGCTGATCTCGATACCCTGGTCGTCGATCAGGTCGTTGCCGAAGTTGTAGATGATGCCCAGATCGCCCTGCAGCGCCTGGGCGTCGTAGGCCTGGGCGGCGGCGCGGGTGGTTTCGCGGCGCTGCAGGTAGGCGGCATAGGCCGTTTCGCCATGGCGCTTGCGCAGCATCTTCTCGACCACATGGGGGGCCAGCAGCAGGGCGCTGGCGTTGTTGCCGCCGAATCCCTTGGAGTTGATAAAGCACAGGTCCAGCTGCTCCGGGGCGCGTGAGCGATCCTGGGTAGCGAAGCTCAGGTGCTGCTGGTGCACGTCGTCCGCCACTGCATCGATGGTCTTGATGCCCGGGATGATGCCGTACTTGAAGCTGCCCAGGGCCGAGATCACCTGGTCGCCGCTGGCGGTGGCCAGGGAGTGGCCGACAAAGGCTTTTACCGCAGTGACCGGCCACTGCTCGATGGCAAAGGTGCTGGCGATGCGGTCGAGGATTTCCGATTCGGTCACCCGGTTGGCCGGGGTGCTGGAGCCGTGGGCATGCACAAAGCTGCGCTGGCGTACCGCGTCGATACCCAGCAGCTGCACGGCGCTGGCCACGGCCTTGGCCACGGTCAGGTAGTTGCCCGGGCCGGGGGCGGAAATGGATTTCTTGAAGCCGTCGGCATTGATAAACACATCCGGCACTGCGCCATGGATATCCGCGCCCAGCTCCAGGGCCAGGGCGTCGTCCATCAGCACCACGAACTGGCAGGCTTCGGCCAGGGTAAAGCCGCAGTTGTCGCCAAACGGGCGGCTGGCACGGCGGAAGTCCACCGCATCCTTGCCTTCGACCTGACGCAGGCCATCTTCGGTGGCCAGGGCCCCCATGGCCCCGTAACCCTCGATGCATTCCTGGTTGATCGGTGCCTCGCTGCTGCCGACTATGACCACCCGCGCCTTGCCCGAGGCGATCTGCTCGATGCCCTTCTGCAGGTTGTAGAGGAAGGTGGCGCAGGCCCCGGTGATGGCCCCGGTGCTGCCGACGCTGCCCAGCACATAGGCGTTGATGAAATCCGCCGGCATGGTGTTGAGGCCCAGGGCCAGCTGCTTGGCGGTAACCCGGCCGCCTTTGAGGCGCGACTGCATCAGGCCGCCAAAACCGTTTTCGTCGAGCTGGCTCATGATGCAGCTGGCGAATACCGCCACTTCATCCGGGGCCACGCGCTGCATGATGGCCTGCCAGTCGATACCGGTGGCGCGCAGGGCGTCGGTCACGCCGACTATGGTCATGGCCAGGCCGCGCGGGTGGAAGCGCGCGTTGTACAGCTCGCTGGGCTCGAAACCGGTGGGCAGCTGGCCGGCGGATTTCACCGGCAGGGCGCGGTAGCTGTCGACCTTGAATTCGCAGTTGTCGTGCAGGGTCACCAGCACTTCGCTGGCGTTCAGCTCGTCCACCGTCCAGTCGCTGGGCAACGGGTCCGGCAGGTGCTTGCGCAGGGTGATAAAGCTCAGCGGGTGACCGGCGGTGGCGCTGATATCGATGGTCTTCTGCCAGTGGGCAGCATCGGGGTCCAGGTGCTGCTTTTCGATGCGTCGCACCAGGGTCGAAGCGAGGATCTGTTCGGCGAAGCGGCTGTCGATCTCGGCCGGGCTCAGGGCATGGCCCTCGTCATCGCGATAGACACCGTCGACCACCTGGACCAGCTTCATCATCACCGCCAGGCCGGCCAGGGTCTGTTGGCGTGTGGCGCTGTCCATCGATTCGATCACGGTGCGGCGGAAGCCATGGTGAAAGGAGCTGCGCCCGGCCGCGTTGTAGCCACCAAAACCAACGATCACAGGTAGACGTGAGGTCACTCGAAAACTCCTTCTGAAGATGTCGCCGGGCAAGCGTAGATAACGCGATAAAGACTTGCCGTGGTGGTTTCTGTGCAGGAAAGGCACCGCTGATACCGCGCGGCATGGTTCCTTGGGTGCCTATGCTGACGTGATTTCTGACCTGTGAGTCACGGTTTCGACCAAGGTAGGGCTTCGGTAAAACCGCACGACTGCTATGGTTTCTCCAGCCTTTCGCCGGAGAACAATAATGCACAGCGTCAATCCCTATGAGTACGGCATGCCGCGTGACGCGGCGAATTTCCAGGCACTCAGCCCCTTGAGCTTTCTCGAGCGCGCCGCCAGCGTCTATCCGCAGCGCCTGGCGCTGATCAACGGCGGCCTGCGCCAGACCTGGGGTGACACCTACAGTCGCTGCATCCGCCTGGCCTCGGCCCTGGCCAAGCGCGGCATCGGCCTGGGCGATACGGTGGCGGTGATCGCCCCTAACGGCCCGGCGATGTTCGAGGCGCACTTCGGCGTGCCTATGTGCGGTGCCGTGCTCAATGCCATCAACACCCGCCTGGATGCCGAAGCCATCGCCTTTATCCTGCAGCACGGCGAAGCCAAGGTGCTGCTGGTGGACAAGGAGTTCGGCGAGCTGGTGCAGCGCGCCACCAGCCATCTGCCCAATCGCCCGCTGATCATCGGCATCGACGACCCGGAATATCGGGACGGCCAGTTGATCGGCCAGTTCGATTACGAAACCCTGCTCGCCGAAGGCGATGCCGACTATGCCTGGCAGATGCCGGCCGACGAATGGCAGGCGATCTCCCTCAACTACACCTCCGGTACCACCGGCAATCCCAAGGGCGTGGTTTACCACCACCGCGGCGCGCACCTGAATGCCCTGTCCAACGCCATGTGCTGGGACATGAGCCGCTTCCCGGTGTACCTCTGGACCCTGCCGATGTTCCACTGCAACGGCTGGTGTTTCCCCTGGGCGCTGGCGGCCTATGTCGGAGTCAACGTGTGCCTGCGCCACGTGCGCGCCGAAGCCATCTACCCAGCCATCGCCGAGCACGGTGTCGACCACTTCTGCGGCGCGCCGATCGTGCTGAATATGCTGGCCAATGCCAGTGAGGAGCTGAAGGCGTTGAAGACCCGACCGGTCAAGGTACTGACCGCCGGTGCCGCGCCACCCGCGGCGGTGATCGAAGCCATGGAAGCCCTGGAGTTCCGCGTGACCCACGTCTATGGCCTGACCGAAACCTACGGCCCCAGCGTGGCCTGCGAATGGAAAAGCGAGTGGGACAGTGAAACGCCGGAACAGCGCGCCCGCCTGAAATCCCGTCAGGGCGTGCGTGCGCCGCTGCTCGACGGCCTGATGGTGGCCGACCCGGATACCCTGCAGCCGGTGCCGAAAGACGGCCAGACCATCGGCGAAATCTTTATGCGCGGCAACGTGGTGATGAAGGGGTACCTGAAGAACCCCTCGGCCACCGCCGAAGCCTTCGCCGGCGGCTGGTTCCACTCCGGCGACCTGGCGGTGTGGCACGAAGATGGTTATGTGGAGATTAAGGACCGCTCCAAGGACATCATCATCTCCGGCGGCGAGAACATCTCCTCCATCGAGGTGGAGGACGTGCTGTATCGCCATCCGCAGATCCTCGAAGCGGCGGTGGTGGCCATGGTCCACGACAAATGGGGCGAAACCCCCTGCGCCTTCGTCACCCCCAAGCCGGGCGTCGAACTGACCGAGCAGGAGGTGATCGCCTTCTGTCAGCAGCGCATGGCGCGCTTCAAGGTGCCGGGCTGCGTGGTGTTTACCGCGTTGCCGAAAACCTCCACCGGCAAGGTGCAGAAGTTCGTGCTGCGTGAGCAAGCTAAGGCACTGGCGGCGGGCTAGAGGCTTCGCTTTGGGTTTTATTACGTTTGGAGGTGAGTGTTAAGCGCATACTGCTTGTCCAAGTTTTATCGCTATAGAGCCTGAGTCCCGCCGATGAATCGTCCGCCTGCAGCATCTGACAGCGACCCGGCACCTGTTGACGTGAGCCACGGCGTGGTGGTGGCCGTGCGCGGTAGCGTGGTGGATATGCGCTTTGCTGCCGAGTTGCCGCCCATCTACTCGCTGCTGCGCACCGGCCCGGCCGGGCAGATCGTGATTGAAGTGCTGGTGCAGCGCGATGCCCAGCATGTCCGCGGAATCGCCCTGACGCCGACCCAGGGCCTGGCTCGTGGCATGCGCGTGGAAAACACCGGAGGGCCGCTCAAGGCCCCGGTGGGCAAGGCCATTGTCTCGCGCATGTTTGATGTGTTCGGCAACACCATCGACCGCGAACCACCCTTGAGCGATATGCAGTGGCGTTCCGTGCACCAGGCACCGCCGCCCCTGATCCAGCGCTCGACCCGGGCGGAAGTATTCGTCACCGGGATCAAGGTCATCGATGTGCTGTCGCCCCTGGAACGGGGCGGCAAGGCCGGCCTGTTTGGGGGTGCCGGGGTGGGCAAGACCGTGCTGCTGACGGAGATGATCCACAACATGGTCAGCCATCAGGAGGGCGTTAGCATCTTCTGCGGCATTGGCGAGCGGTCCCGCGAAGGCGAAGAACTGTACCGCGACATGAAAGCCGCCGGCGTGTTGCCCAATATGGTGATGCTGTTCGGGCAGATGAACGAGCCGCCCGGGGCGCGCTTTCGCATCGGCCACGCGGCCTTGACCATGGCCGAGTATTTTCGCGACGACCAGCACCGCGATGTCTTGCTGCTGATCGACAATATCTTCCGCTTTATTCAAGCCGGCTCCGAGATCTCCGGGCTGCTGGGGCAGATGCCCTCGCGCCTGGGCTACCAGCCGACCATGGGCACCGAGCTGGCAGGGCTGGAAGAGCGCATCGCCAACACCGACAACGGTGCCATTACCTCGATTCAGGCGGTCTATGTGCCCGCCGATGATTTCACTGACCCTGCTGCGGTGCACACCTTCGGTCACCTCTCGGCGTCGATCGTGCTGTCGCGCAAACGGGCCAGCGAAGGCCTGTATCCAGCCATCGACCCGTTGCAGTCCAGCTCGAAGATGGCCACCCCGGGTATCGTCGGCGAACGCCACTATCTGCTGGCCCAGGCGATCCGCCGCACCCTGGCGCAATACGCCCAGCTGAAAGACATCATCGCCATGCTCGGCATTGAGCAGCTATCCCAGGAGGACCGCAGTGTGGTGGCTCGGGCCCGACGCCTGGAGCGCTTTTTCACCCAGCCGTTTTTCACCACCGAGCAGTTCACTGGCCTGACTGGCAAGCTGGTCAGCCTGGAAGACGCCCTGGACGGCTGCGAGCGAATTCTCGCCGACGAATTCAAGGACCTTCCCGAAAGTGCGCTCTATATGATCGGGGCGGTCGATGAGGCCTACGCCAAGCAGCGCGGTGCCACGGCGTCGCCACAGCCGCAGGCAGCAGAGGAGGTGGAACATGGCAGCGACCAGCATGAACCTTAAGCTGTTGCTGCCGTTCCAGATATTCGCCGAGGTCAGGGGCGTGTCGCGCCTGGTGGCAGAGACCCGCGGTGGCTCGTTCGGCCTGCTGCCGCAGCGCCTCGACTGTGTGGCGGCGCTGACGCCGGGCATTCTGATCTATGAAACCGCCGCCGACGGCGAGGTGTTTGTCGCGGTGGATGAAGGGGTGCTGGTCAAGACCGGTGCCCAGGTGTTGATATCCGTGCGCCGGGCCTTGCGTGGCAGCGACCTCGCGCAGTTGCGCGAGGCGGTGGAGCAGGAGTTTCTGACCCTGGATGAAAATGAGCAAGGCGTGCGTTCGTTGATGGCCAAGCTGGAAAGCGGCTTTTTACGGCGTTTCGCGACATTCCAAGACAAATAATCCAGATCAACGGCCCTGAACATGAGCGAAAAAAACCACCCACCAGAGGCACCGCGCAAGCCACCGGCAGATTTTGCCGAGCAGGTTGGGCGCAAGGCTGCGCGCAAACTCAAGGCGCGGCGCAATGCCACGCCGGGCGTCTGGTTCGGCCTGGGCATGATGGGCTTGATCGGTTGGTCGGTGGTGGTGCCTACGCTGCTGGGCGCGGCGCTGGGCCTGTGGTTGGATCGCCATTATCCGGGGTCGCGCTCCTGGACCCTGGCGCTGCTGGTGGCCGGGCTGTTGCTCGGTTGTTTCAATGCCTGGCATTGGGTGACCAAGGAAGACCGCGCTATGCGCGAAGAGCAGGAGGACCAGCACGATGAGCATCAATGAGATCATCTTTATGGCGCTGGCGGGGGTGGCCGGCACCATGCTTGGCGCACTGTTTTTCGCCGGATTGTGGTGGACGCTGCGCCGCGGCCTGGCCTCCAGCCGTCCGGCGCTGTGGATATTCACCAGTCTGCTGCTGCGTCTGAGTCTGACCCTGGCTGGGTTCTACTGGGTGGCCGGCGACGACTGGCGGCGCTTGCTGGCCTGCCTTCTGGGCTTCTTGCTGGCCCGCCTGCTGGTGACCCGCCTGACCCGGCCGGGGCAACCCGCTGCGGGTATTGCGACCGAGGAGGCCAGCCATGCACCTTAGCCCGGATGAAGTGATCTTCTGGCAACTCGGCCTGTTCAAGCTGAACGCCACCATCGTTTATACCTGGGCGCTGATGCTGGTCCTGGTGCTGGGCTCGCGGTTGATCACCGCCAGACTGTCCCGCGATCACCAGCGTTCATCGTGGCAGAACCTGCTGGAAATCATCGTCAGCGGGATTGAACAACAGATCGGCGAGATTGGCCTGGCGCAGCCGCAACGCTACCTGGGCTTTCTCGGTACGCTGTTTCTGTTCGTCGCCGCGGCCAGTCTGTGCACGGTGATCCCAGGCTTCGAGCCGCCGACCGGTTCGCTCTCCACCACCGTTGCGCTGGCCGCTTGCGTGCTGGTGGCGGTGCCCATGTATGGCATCCGTGATCAGGGCCTGCGCGGCTACCTGGCGACCTACCTCGAACCGACCTGGATCATGCTGCCGTTCAACCTTATCAGCGAGGTTTCGCGCACCCTGGCCCTGGCCGTGAGGCTGTTTGGCAACATGATGAGCGGGGCGATGATCATCGGCATTCTGCTGGCGATAACCCCGTTTCTGTTTCCCATTGTCATGACCCTGCTTGGCCTGCTTACCGGCATGGTCCAGGCCTATATCTTCAGCATCCTCGCCGCGGTCTACATCGCCGCCGCCACCCGAACCCGCAAGCCGCGACCACAGTCGCCGGCTTGAGCTTTTATTCACTTCAGTAAGGATTCTCCATGGACAGCTTGACCCTGATTGCTCTGGTTTCAATTGTCATGGCCGGACTCACCACCGGTTTCGGCACCATGGGCCCGGCCCTGGCCGAAGGCCGCGCGGTGGCCACGGCCCTGACCTCCCTGGCCCAGCAGCCGGATGCCTCGGCGACTATCACGCGTACCTTGTTTGTCGGCCTGGCGATGATCGAGTCCACGGCGATTTACTGCTTCGTGGTGTCGATGATCCTGCTGTTTGCCAACCCGTTCTGGAACGCCGCCATCGCCCAAGCTGCGGGTCAGTAAAGCCATGCTGATCGACTGGTTTACTGTCGCCGCCCAGGTGCTCAACTTTGTCGTGCTGGTCTGGTTGATGAAGCGCTTCCTGTACCAGCCAATCCTGCGCGCGATCGCCGCCCGCGAGCAGCTGATCGCCGCGCAGCTGGCCGATGCCGCCGGGCAGAAGGCCGAAGCGCAACGTGAGCGCGCCGAGTTCGAAGATAAGAACCAGGCCTTCGAGGCGCAACGCGCCACGCTGCTCAGCGAGGCCGTGGCGCAGGTGCAGCTTGAGCGCCAGCGTCTGCTGGACAATGCGTGGCAAGCGGCCGAGGCCATGAGCGCCAAGCGCCAGGAGGCGCTACGCAATGACGCCAACAAGCTCAATCAGGCCCTGGCCCAGCGGGTCCAGCACGAGGTCTTCGCCATCGCCCGCAAGGCCCTGGCCGACCTGGCCGGCAGCAGCCTGGAAGAGCGCCTGGTCGCGGCGTTTATCGAGCAGTTGCAGCGCCTCGAAGCGCCAGCGCGGCAGCGCCTGGCCGAGGCCATTGCACTCGGTAGCGAGCCGGTGCTGCTGCGCAGCGCCTTCGAGTTGCCGGCCGCGCAGCGCCGGCAGCTGCAAGAGGCGCTGAATCAATGCTTTGACGGCGAGATTGCCCTGCGTTTCGAGCGCAAGGCCGAACTGCTGGGCGGGATCGAGCTGAGCTGCAATGGCCAGCGCCTGGCCTGGAGCATCAGCGACTACCTGCAGGCGCTGGAGCAAGGCGTAGACGAGCTGCTGCAGGCCCAGCCATGAATGCTCCTGAGGACGCTCTGCAGCAGGTGCTCGAGCGCACCCTGAGCGGTATCGGCCAGACTCGCCAAGCCTTCCAGGCCCAGCTGCGGCTAAGCGAGGTGGGCACCATCACCCAGGTGTCCACCGGCATCGCCACTGTCAGTGGTCTGCCGGGTGCCGGTTTTGAGGAGTTGCTGAGTTTCCCCGGTGACGTATTCGGTATCGTCTTCAACCTCGACGAAACTGAAATAGGTGTGGTGCTGCTGGGCGATTACGCCCATCTGCAGGCCGGCGATCAGGTCGAGCGCACCGGTCGGGTGATGGATGTGGCGGTAGGCGAGGCGCTGCTTGGACGGGTCATCGATCCCCTGGGTCAGCCCCTCGATGGTCTGGGGCCGGTGGCCTGCAGCGTGCGCTTGCCGATCGAGCGGCCGGCGGTGCCGATCATGGACCGGGCACCGGTCAGCCAGCCACTGCAGACCGGCCTCAAGGTCATCGATGCGCTGATTCCGATCGGCCGTGGCCAGCGCGAGTTGATCCTCGGCGATCGGCAGACCGGCAAGACCGCCATCGCCCTGGATACCATTCTCAACCAGCACGACCAGAATGTGCTCTGTGTGTATTGCGCCATCGGCCAGCGCGCCTCGGCGGTGGCCAAGGCCGTGGCGATCCTGCGCGAGAAAGGCGCGCTGGCCTACACCGTGGTGGTGGTCACCGAGGGCAATGCGGCACCTGGTCTGGCCTATATCGCCCCCTATGCGGCGACCAGTATCGCCGAACACTTTATGCAGGCCGGGCGCGATGTGCTGATCGTCTACGACGACCTGACCCAGCATGCCCGCGCGTACCGCGAGCTGTCCCTGCTGCTGCGCCGGCCGCCGGGGCGCGAGGCGTTTCCCGGAGACATCTTCTATATCCATTCGCGTCTGCTGGAGCGCGCCACCCACCTGAACGAGGCGCTTGGGGCGGGCTCGTTGACCGCGCTGCCAATCATCGAGACCGAAGCCCAGGACATCTCCGCCTATATTCCGACCAATCTGATTTCCATTACCGATGGCCAAATCTACCTGTCGCCGGTGCTGTTCGAGCTGGGCGTATTGCCCGCCGTGGATGTCGGCAAGTCGGTGTCGCGGGTCGGTGGTAAGGCGCAACGGGCAGCGTATCGTGCGGTGGCGGGCGATCTGAAACTGGCGTATGCGCAGTTTGAAGAGCTGGAGACCTTTGCCCGCTTCGGCGCGCGTCTGGATGCCGACACCCAGCTGGTTATCGAGCATGGCCGGCGGATTCGCGCCTGTCTGAAACAGGTGGAGTTCGCCCCGGTGTCGGTATCGGCGCAAATCGCCACCTTGCTGGCCCTGAGCGGCGGGCTGTTCGACGACATCGCCCTGGCGCAGATGCGAGCGGCTGGCGCGGCGGTCGCCGCAGCGGCAGAACTCTTGCCCGAGGAGCTGCGCGAGCGCCTGCAGGCAGCGGGCAAGCTGCGCGATGACGACCGTGAGGCAATTATCGAGACCGCTCGCCAGGCGCTGCGGGCCTTTCAGGCCGAAAGCGCACCCGCCACTCAGGTGGCGGCTGAGCCGGATAACCCCGCCGAGAGCCGGCCATGAGCGATACCCCGGCCAGCCTGCGCCGCAGCATCGCCAGCGCTGGCGATCTGCAGTCGGTGGTGCGTTCGATGAAAGCCCTGGCCGGTGCCAGCATCGGTCAATATGAGCAATCGGTGCAGGCCCTGGCCGAGTATTACCGCAGCGTCGAGCTGGGCCTGAGCCTGTGTCTGCGCCAGCCTCAGGTCCAGGCGCGCCGGGCCATCGAACCGGCACCCGGAGCGAAGGCCGCCATCGGCGCTATCGTGTTCGGCTCCGATCAGGGGCTGGTGGGCCAGTTCAATGAGCAGGTGGCCGAGTTCGCTATCGAGACCCTCGCCGATATGCCCGGCGATCTGCAGGTCTGGGCGGTGGGTGAGCGTGTGCATGGCAGCCTGGAACAGGCTGGTCTGCCGCTCAAGGGGCTGTTCCGCGTGCCCAGTTCGGTCAAGGGCATTGCGCCGCTGGTGGGGCAGATTCAGCTGGACAGCGAAGCGCATGTGACCAGTGAGCTGGCGCGTTTTTATGTGTTTCATAACCGTCCGCAGGCCGGCATGAGCTACGCACCTGTCTGTCAGCGGCTGCTGCCCCTGGATCGGCAATGGCAGCAGAACCTGGCGCAAATCCCCTGGCCCGGCGGCGCTCTGCCGGAAATTCTCCATGATGCCCAGCAGACCCTGCGCGCGCTGATCCGCGAATACCTGTTCATTTCGCTGTTTCGCGCCTGTGCCGAGTCACTGGCCAGTGAGAACGCCAGCCGCCTGGCGGCGATGCAGCGGGCGGATAAAAACATCGAGGAGCTGCTGGAGACGCTGCGCAGTGACTTCAACCGCCTGCGCCAGAGCAGCATCGATGCCGAGCTGTTCGAGGTGATCTCCGGGTACGAGTCGCTGACGTCCGGTGAGGCGCTGCCCCTTATGCCAGGTGCTCGGGTTGCACCGCCTCACCGGACTTGAGGTCGAGGCGCTGGCGGATGTCTTTGAACATGACATCGTATTTGTGGTGCATTGCAATGATATTCGCCGTTTCGGCAGGCTGTGTTTCTGCGCAAGGTGGAAACAGTTGCTGGCAAAGTTGCACGCCATATCCCTGCGCAGTTCGAATTCCTCGGTGAAGGCTGTGCCGTTGATTGCACCGTGCATGCGAAAGTGCATGGCTTTGCCCGTCTCAGGGTCATTGACCACGTGATACATCGAGGCCGATGTCGTAGCCAAAGTCGTTGGGTTGCAAGGGCGCACGGGTGATATGCAGATGGCCGGGTTCGCTCATGGTGAAGCTCCTGTGGGTATGGACAGTGGCTGTCAGCGGTAATCAATGCCCGTTTGCGCCGTGCTGATCCGGGTGCCGGCCTTGCCTTGAACGATGGCTTCAATATCCGCTAGCGAGCCGATCACCGCGACCTTACCGGTATTGCGGGCGAACTCGCAGGCGGCCTGGACCTTGGGCCCCATAGAGCCAGCGGCAAAGTCGAGCTCGGCCAGTGCGTCCGGGTGGGCGGCGCTGATGGTTCTTTGCGTCGCCTGGCCCCAGTCGCTAAATACCGCGCTGACATCGGTGGCGATCACCAGCAGATCGCTCGCCAGCTGTTCGGCCAGCAGCGCCGAACAGAGGTCTTTGTCGATCACCGCCTCGACGCCGTGCAGCTTGCGCTGGGCATCGTAGACGCAAGGAATGCCACCGCCGCCGGCACAGATCACCACCGTGCCTTTTTCCAGCAGCCATTGGATCGGGCGGATTTCGAAGATCCGGGTCGGCCGCGGGCTGGCGACCACGCGGCGAAAGCGGTCGCCATCGGCGGCGATGCTCCAGCCATTTTCGGCGGCCAGGCGCTCGGCCTCGGCCTTGCTGTAGACCGGGCCAATCGGTTTGCTCGGGTGTTGAAAGGCCGGGTCGGCCGGGTCGACTTCCACCTGGGTCAGCAGGGTGGCGAAAGGCACCTCGACGGGCAGCAGGTTGCCCAGTTCCTGTTCGATCATGTAGCCGATCATGCCTTCGGTTTCGGCACCCAGCACATCCAGCGGATAGGGGTTGAGCTCGGTGTAAGCGGCGGCCTGCAGGGATAGCAGGCCGACCTGGGGGCCATTGCCGTGGGCCACGACCAGCTCGATACCGGGGGCGATCTTGGCCAGCTGTTCGGCGGCGATACGGATATTGATCCGTTGATTGTCCGCGGTCATGGGTTCACCACGGCGAAGGAGGGCGTTGCCGCCCAGTGCAACGACGATACGCATTGTGCATGTCCCCTAGGAGGTGATGGCCTTGCCTGCCCGCGGTAGGCTGGACAGTCGCGGAGCCCGCTGGCTGTCCAGCGACCGCCACATGGGCGGGTAAGCGGTCAGATATCAGCCAGCGCCGAAACCAGAATGGCCTTGATGGTGTGCATGCGGTTTTCCGCCTGATCGAAGGCAATATTGGCTGGCGACTCGAACACCTCTTCGGTGACTTCCACGCCGTTCGCCAGATTGGGGTGGCGCTCGGCCAACTCCTTGCCCACTTCGGTCTCGCTGTTATGAAAGGCCGGCAGGCAATGCATGAATTTCACCCGGGGATTGGCCGCAGCCTTCATCATCTGCGCATTCACCTGGTAGGGCAGCAGCTGGGCGATGCGCTGGTCCCATACCTCCTCAGGTTCGCCCATGGAGACCCAGACATCGGTGTGGATGAAGTCGACGCCCTTGACCGCTTCCTCGGGGTCATCGGTGAGGGTCAGGCGCGCGCCACTGGCGTCGGCGAAGGCTTGGCATTGGGCGACAAACTCGGCTGCCGGCCAGAGCTCCCTGGGTGCACCGATGCGCACGTCCATGCCCAGCTTGGCACCGACCATCAGCAGCGAGTTGCCCATGTTGTAGCGGGCATCGCCGAGGTAGGCATAGCTGATGTCATGCAGCGGTTTGTCGCTGTGCTCGCGCATGGTCAGCACGTCGGCAATCATCTGGGTCGGGTGAAACTCTGCAGTCAGGCCATTGAACACCGGCACACCGGCGTACTTGGCCAGCTCCTCGACTATTTCCTGGCCGAAACCACGGTACTCGATGGCGTCGAACATGCGCCCCAGCACGCGGGCGGTGTCCTTCATGCTCTCCTTGTGGCCGATCTGCGAGGAGCCCGGCTCTATCAGGGTGACATGGGCACCCTGATCATGGGCCGCGACCTCGAAGGCGCAGCGGGTGCGGGTCGAACTCTTCTCGAAGATCAGGGCGATGTTCTTGCGCTGGAGATGCTGCTGCTCGGTGCCGGTGTACTTGGCGCGTTTCAGGTCGCGGGCCAAGTCCAGCAGATAGCGCAGTTCCTGGGGGCTGTGATGCATCAGGCTGAGCAGGTTGCGGTTGTGCAGATTGAACGCCATGACAGTTTCCTTGTGAGAAATGGGCGTGGCAGGCCTGGGTAAAGCCTGCCGTGCGCAATTAGTAATCGACAGGATCGCGGACGATTGGGCAGCTCATGCAATGGCCGCCGCCGCGGCCGCGGCCCAGCTCGCTGGCATCGATGGTGATGACTTCCACCCCGGCCTTGCGCAGCTGGGTATTGGTGTAGGTGTTGCGGTCGTAACCGATCACCACCCCCGGTTCGAGCGCCAGCACGTTGTTGCCGTCGTCCCACTGCTCGCGCTCGGCCTCGTAGCTGTCGCCGCCGGTTTGCACGGTGCGCAGTCGCTTCAGGTTCAGCGCTTCGGCCACCACCTGCAGGAACGGCTGGTCTTCGCGGCGGATATCGATGCCGCCCGGTTTGCTCGGGTCGGGGCGCAGGCTGAACGGTACGATCTGGTTGACCACGTCGGGGAAGATGGTCACCAGGTCGCGATCGCAGAAGCTGAACACCGTGTCCAGATGCATGGCCGCTCGCGACTGCGGCAGGCCGGCGACTATCACCCGTTCGACCGCGCCCTTGGCGAACAGGTTCTGCGCCAACTGGCCGATGGCCTGGCGCGAACTGCGCTCGCCCATGCCGATCAACACCACACCATTGCCAATCGGCATCACATCGCCACCTTCCAGGCTGGCCGAACCGTGATCGAGATCAGGGTCGCCGTACCAGGTCTCGAAGTCGGCATTGGCGAAGTCGGGATGAAACTTATAGATGGCGCTGGCCAGCAGGGTTTCCTGACGGCGCGCCGGCCAATGCATCGGGTTGAGGGTGACGCCGCCGTAAATCCAGCAGCTGGTGTCACGGGTGAACAGGGTGTTGGGTAGCGGTGGCACGACAAAACTGGCCGGGCCGATGAACTCGCCGAGCATCTTCAGGCTGGCGCTTTCACCCAGCCCTTTGAGCAAGTCGGCCACCGCCACGCCACCAATCAGCTGTTCGGCCTGGGTGCGTGGGCTCAGGCTTTCCAGCCAGCTGCGCACCTCGTTCTGCAGGCCGATACCGACCAGGTTGGCGGTGATCTTGCGGTCGAGAACCCACTGCAGCGCTGCGGGATTCTGCACGGTATCGGTCAGCAGGTTGTGCATCTCCAGCACTTCGACGCCACGCTCGCGCATCTTGCTGACGAAGTCGAAGTGGTCGCGCTTGGCCTGGCTGACCCAGATCACGTCATCGAACAGCAGCTCGTCGCAGTTGTTCGGTGTCAGGCGCAGGTGCGCCAGGCCCGGCGAACAGACCATAACCTTGCGCAGCTTGCCGACTTCGGAATGCACCCCGAGTTTTCCAGTACTCATGTCATAAATCCTTCTGTTAGAGGCTGAGGAAGCCGGCATAGAGGCCATAGGCGGCAATGCCGGCACCGATCAATACGGTCAGGAAGATCAGTTGCTCCACGCGGGTGAACACAGCCTGGCCCTGCTCACGCCTGGCTTTGGCGAAGAACAGCGCGCCCGGCGCATAGAGCAGCGCCGACAGCAGGACGTACTGCACCCCGCCGGCATACACCAGCCACACCGCATAGATCACCGCGATCAGGCCGATCAGCAGATCCTTGCGCCGTGCACCGGGCTGGCCTTCGTAGGTCTCGCCGCGTACCGCCAGCAGCACCGCATAGGCGGCGGACCAGAAATACGGCAGCAGGATCATCGACGTGGCCAGGTACAGCAGCTTGAGGTAGGTGGCATCGTTGAACAGGGTGACGATCAGAAACAGCTGGATCAGCCCGTTGGATAGCCAGAGCGCGTTGACCGGCGCGTGCTTGGCGTTTTCCTTTTTCAGGAAGTTCGGCATGGTCTGATCGCGTGCACCGACGAACAGGATCTCCGCGCAGAGCAGGGTCCAGGACAGCAGCGCGCCGAGCAGCGAGACGATCAGGCCAATGCCGATCAGCGCCGCGCCCCAGGGGCCGACCACCTGCTGCAGCACCCCGGCCATCGAGGGGTTCTTCAATCCGGCCAGTTCGGCCTGACTCAGGATGCCCATGGACAGCACGTTGACCATCACCAATAGCAGCAATACCCCGAGGAAGCCGATCACCGTGGCCTTGCCGACATCGGCACGGTTTTCGGCGCGAGCCGAATAGACGCTGGCCCCTTCGATGCCGATAAACACCCAGACGGTGACCAGCATCATGTTGCGCACCTGGTCCATCACGCTGCCCAGCTCCAGGTTGCCACGGCCCCAGAAGTCGGCGGTGAATACCTCGAGCTTGAAGGCGATGGCGGTGAGGACGACAAACAGCAGCAGCGGCACGATCTTGGCAACGGTGGTGACCAGGTTGATCAAGGCCGCCTCGCGGATGCCGCGCAGCACCAGAAAATGCACGGCCCAGAGCAGCAGCGAGGCTCCGACGATAGAGGGCAGAGTGTTGCCCTCGCCGAATACCGGGAAGAAATAGCCGAGGGTGCTGAACAGCAGCACGAAATAGCTGACGTTGCCGATCCAGGCGCTGATCCAGTAACCCCAGGCCGAGGAGAAGCCCATGTAGTCGCCGAAGCCGGCCTTGGCGTAGGCGTAGACGCCAGCGTCCAGTTCCGGTTTGCGATTGGCCAGGCTCTGGAAGACGAAGGCCAGGGCCAGCATGCCCACGGCGGTGATCGCCCAGCCAATCAGAATGGCACCGGCGCTGGCGCTGGCCGCCATATTCTGCGGCAGGGAGAAGATCCCGCCGCCGATCATTGAACCTACAACCAGCGCGATAAGCGCGGCTAACCGCAGTTTTGTCGAAGCCTGGGACATGACACGGCCCTCCTTGGGGTACGAGTGCTCATTGAACGCACACAAACCACGGGGCAAGACTGACTTGAATCAAGGCCCGAGCATTGTCTGGCGCAGTACAGTTCGGGCGTGTCTTAAAGGATTGATACCCTCTTCGGATTGCAGTCTGACTACAAAGTTGCGTAGCCGAACAAGCCTAGGCGCAGTCCTGGAGCGGTGGTACATGCACAGCCTTTCCCGGATTGCATCCAGGCTACTTGTCAGCATTTTTTAGACAAAAAAAGCCCGGCGCTAAGGCCGGGCTGAAGGTGTGCGTTGCTACACACGGAGTTGGATCAGGTCATGCCGAGCCAGGTCGGCAGGGCCATGGACACGGCCGGCACATAGGTGATGATCATCAGGAAGCCGAGCAGCAGCATCAGCCACGGCCAGGCGGCCTTGATCACCGAGGTCAGCGGCATGCCGGTGACCGCCGAGGTGACGAACAGGTTGAGGCCCACCGGCGGGGTGATCAGGCCGATTTCCATGTTCACCACCATGATGATGCCCAGGTGGATCGGGTCGATGCCCAGCTGCACGGCAATCGGGAAGAGGATCGGCGCGAGGATCAGGATGATCGCCGACGGCTCCATAAAGGCACCGGCAATCAGCAGCACGATGTTCACCACCAGCAGGAACTGCCAGGGCTGCAGGCCCATCTCGACCACAATGGCGGTGATGGTCTGGGGGATCTGCTCGGTGGTCAGCACGTGGGCGAAGAGCATGGCGTTGGCGATGATGAACATCAGCATGATGGTCAGCTTGCCGGACTCCAGCAGCACCTTGGGGCACTCGCGGATGGTCATGTCCTTGTACACGAACAGCGCCACGAAGCCGGCGTAGACCGCCGCTACCGCAGCCGCTTCAGTCGGAGTGAACATGCCCGAGTAGATGCCGCCGAGGATGATCACCATCAGCAGCAGGCCCCAGATCGCCTTGCGCGCGGTACTCAGCAGCTGACGCAGGCTGGCCCGTGGCATCGACGGCAGGTTCATCTTCCGCGCGACGATATAGATCGCCACCATCAGCGCCACGCCCAGCAACAGGCCCGGCACCACGCCGGCCATAAACAGCTTGCCGACCGATTGCTCGGTCGCCGCGGCATACACCACCATGACGATCGACGGCGGGATCAGAATGCCCAGGGTACCGGCGTTACAGACGATGCCGGCACCGAAGGCCTGCGGGTAACCGGAGCGCACCATGCCGGCGATGGCGATCGAGCCGACGGCCGCCACGGTGGCCGGCGACGAACCGGAGAGGGCGGCGAACAGCATGCAGGCCATCACCGCGGAGATCGCCAGACCGCCACGGATATGGCCGACACAGGCGTTGGCGAAGTCGATCAGGCGCTGGGCCACGCCGCCGGTGGTCATAAAGGCCCCGGACAGGAGGAAGAACGGGATCGCCAGCAAGGTGTAGTGCTCGCTGGTTTCGAACAGCTTGATCGCCAGCGAACGGACCGAGTCCGGGCTGAACAGCATGATGGTCACCGAGCCGGCCAGGCCGAGGGACACGGCAATCGGCACGCCGATAAACATCATCAGGAACAGCAGGGCGAAGAGGAACAGGATGGTCATGGCTTGTGCTCCTCGTGTTCGGTCAGTTTCATCGCTTCGGCCGCTTCATCGGCCAGGCCCAGGCCGGTCTGCTGGTTGCGCAGGATGCGGATGAATACTTCCAGAAAACGGATAAAGACCATGGCGTAGCCGAACGGCACGATCAGGGTGATGTGCCATTGCATGATGCCGTAGTGACCGAGGTCTTCGGCCCCGATACCGGCGGTGAACAGGGTGTGCATCCAGTCGAAGCTGGCCACGCTGATCAAGCCGGCGTAACCCAGGCAGCACAGGCAGGCGATCAGGCCGATAACCCGCTGTACCGGTTTGCGCGCCAGTTTCACCAGGGCGTCGACGCCGATATGCCCGGCGGTGCGCACACCGTAGGCCAGGCCGAAAAAGATCAACCAGGCGAAGAGCGCCTTGGTCAGGGCAATGCTCCAGGTCATTGCCTGGGCCATGCCGAGAATGCTGTCGCCAATGGCGAATAACATCTCACTACCGCCTTCCCAGCGATCGGCCAGGTTATAGAACAGCGTGTAGAGGTTGTTGAGGATCACGTAGACGAAGGTCACCAGCGTCATGGCGGCCAGCAGGAAAGCGATAAAACCTTCCTCGAAGTGGTCCCAGACGCGCCGCAAGGCGTTCATCAATAGAGTCTCCAGTGGTTAAGAGCGGCGTACCCGGGCAGACCGCAAGGCCTGCCTGGGTATTCAGCCAATGGCGCAGCAGCAAGGCTGCGCTGTGGTTGGGTTCAGGCCGTAGCCTGCTCCGCCTTACTGGTTGGCAGCGTCGGCAGCCTTGATCAGGTCGGCACCGATTTCGGCTTCGAACTTGCTCCAGACCGGCTTCATGGCATCGCGCCATGCATTGCGCTGCTCAGGGGTCAGGGTAATGATTTCGCTGGTCTTGGCTTCGATGATGCGCTGCTTGTCGCCTTCGTTGAGGGCGTCAGCCTGCTTGTTCACTTCGGCGGTCACTTCCACGACGATCTTGTCCAGCTCGCTGCGTACATCGGCAGGCAGGCTGTTCCAGAACTTGGTGTTGGTGATCAGCATGTAGTCCAGGACACCGTGGTTGGACTCGGTGATGAACTTCTGCACTTCATGCATCTTCTGGCTGTAGATGTTCGAGTAGGGGTTCTCGGCACCGTTTACAACGCCAGTCTGCAGGCCCTGGTAGACCTCGGCGAAGCTCATTTTGCGCGGGTTGGCCTTGACGGCCTTGAACTGCTCTTCCAGTACGGCGGAAGCCTGTACGCGGAACTTCAGGCCACGGGCATCTTTCGGCTCACGCAGGGCCTTGTTGGCCGACAGCTGCTTGAGGCCGTTGTGCCAGTAGGCCAGGCCGGTGATGTTCTTGTCTTCCATGGATTTCAGCAGGGCCTGACCTTCAGGGCTCTGCTGGAAGCGGTCGACGGCGGCCATGTCCTGGAACAGGAACGGCAGGTCGAATACCTGGATCTGCTTGGTGTACTGCTCGAACTTGGCCAGGGACGGCGCGATCAGCTGCACGTCACCGAGCAACAACGCTTCCATTTCCTTGCCGTCGCCGAACAGCGAGGAGTTGGAGTAGACCTCGACCTTGACCTTGTCGCCCAGGCGTTCTTCGGCGAGCTTTTTGAACAGCGCTGCGCCCTGGCCTTTGGGGGTGTGGTCAGCGACAACGTGGGAGAACTTGATCACGATCGGGTCGGCGGCCTGGGCCATGCCGGCGATGCTCAGCGACAGGGCGCAAGCCAGCGCCTTGGCAGTCAGTTTGAACATGGAATGCTTCCTCTTGTTTTGCTTATTTTGTTTTGCTTGGCGCGTGATGCGCCGCAACGCTGTAGAGCGAGCGAACAAGAACAAGTCTAGGCGGCCTGTCGAAAAATGATGGGCCTTGGCAGCGATTGCCTGAACTTGTATTTGTTGGATCGCCTGCAAGAGGGTAGAGCAACCGCCATGCCAGCCTGTGTCGGTGTGGCGAAATTGCTTGTGCAGATGTGCGCTGCGCGTCTCTGGGGCGGGCCCTGGCCATATTGGCCTGGATGGCGGCGGCACTGGCAGGGGCGGGTGGCCGCCCGCAGGCGGCGCGATATCCGGGGTTTCTGGCGGAAAGCCGCCAGCTAGCGGCTGTGATCTGGCGAGCTTCCGCCAGTTTCGGCGAAGCTCAGGCCGTGCTTGCGCAGTTTGTCGTGCAGGGTCTTGCGCGGCACGCCGAGGGCCTCGGCCAGGCTGCGCAGGGAGCTGTGCGAGCGGTTCAGCTCGGCGCAGATCAGGCTGCGTTCGAAGGCTTCCACCTGGGCGCTGAGGTTGCCGGTAAGCTCTTGCAGCGTGGGCGACGACTCCCCCTGCAGCTCGACATCCAGGTCCAGATCCAGGCCCAGGGCAAAGCGTTCGGCGGCGTTCTGCAGTTCGCGCACATTGCCCGGCCAGGGGTGGCGCAGCAGGGCGGCGCTTTGCGCGGCCTGCAGGCTGCGCTCGGGCAGGCCGTGACGGCTGCTGGCGGCGGTGGCGAAGTGCTGGAACAGCAGCAGGGCATCTTCGCCGCGCTCGCGCAGTGGCGGGATGCGCAGCGGCGCGACGTTGAGGCGGTAATACAGGTCGGCGCGAAAGCGGCCCTGGTCGGCGGCCTGGCGCAGGTCTTCCTTGGTGGCGGCGATCACCCGGATATCCAGGGGGATCAGCTGGTTGCCGCCGAGGCGTTCGACCACTCGCTCCTGCAGCAGGCGCAGCAGCTTGACCTGCACCTCCAGGCTCATGCTTTCGATTTCATCGAGGAACAGGGTGCCGCCGTTGGCGAATTCGAACTTGCCGATGCGGCGCTTCTGCGCGCCGGTAAAGGCCCCGGGCTCGTGGCCGAACAGTTCGCTTTCCACCACCGACTCGGCCAGGGCCCCGGCATTGATGGCGACGAAGGGGCCATCGCGGCGGCTCGACAGGTCGTGCAGGGCGCGCGCCACCACCTCCTTGCCGGCCCCGGTCTCGCCGAGGATCAGTACGTCGCTGTTGATCCCGGCTAGGGCCCCAATCTGCTCGCGCAGGCGCAGCATCGCCGGCGACTGGCCGACCAGGCGCGCGGACAGGGTGTTGCGGTCGGTCAGGGCCAGGCGCAGGCTGCGGTTGTCCAGCACCAGGCGGCGCAGGGCCAGGGCGCGACGCACGCTATCGAGCAGGTCGTCGCTGGCAAAGGGCTTCTCGAGAAAGTCATAGGCCCCGGCGCGCATCGCCTGCACCGCCAGAGGCACATCGCCGTGGCCGGTGATCAGCAGCACCGGCAGCTCCGGGTCCTGCTGCTGCAATTGCTCCAGCAGTTGCAGGCCGTCGAGCCCGGGCATGCGGATATCGCTGACCACCACCCCCGGCCAGTCGCGCTCGATGACCCCGGCGACGCCACGGGCATCGCCCAGGCTGGTGACCTGCAGGCCGGCCAGGTCGAGGGTCTGGCTCAGGGCCTGGCGCAGGTGCGGGTCGTCGTCAATCAGCAGCACCTGGGTGCGTGGGTCAAGGCGGGTCATAGTGCAAGGTCCTCGGG
Source organism: Pseudomonas sp. XK-1 (assembly GCF_038069885.1). NCBI lineage: Bacteria > Pseudomonadati > Pseudomonadota > Gammaproteobacteria > Pseudomonadales > Pseudomonadaceae > Pseudomonas > Pseudomonas sp. XK-1. The sequence continues at coordinate 265,153 of NZ_JBBPES010000001.1, forward strand.
CGACTGGGTGCTGACACCCTGTGCGGCGGCGCGCAGACGCAAGGTCAGCACAGCCCCACCCTCGGCATGGTTGGCGAACAGCAGTTCGCCGCCGAGGGCGCGCATCAGGGTATCGCAAATGGCCAGACCAAGGCCCAGGCCCTGGGCGCTGGTCTTGGTGGTAAAGAAGGGTTCGCGGGCGCGTTGCAGCGCATCGGCGGAGAAGCCGGGCCCGTTGTCGCGCAGGTGCAAATCGATGCCCTCGGCATGGCGCTCGGCGCTGAGCCAGATGCGCCGCGGCTGGGGCACTTCGCTCAGGGCGTCGAGGGCATTGGCCAGCAGGTTGCCGAGCACCTGGCGCAGGCGGGTTTCCCCGGCCTGGACCCACAGGGTGGCGTCCGGCAGGTCGCGGATCAGCTCCACTTCCATGCTCCGCCGACGCTTGGCCAGCAGCGCCAGGGCATCGTCGATGGCCGGCTGCAGGGCCACGCTTTCCGGGGCGTGGCGGTCGCGCCGGGCGAAGGCGCGCAGGTGGGCGATGATCGAGGCCATGCGCTCGGTCAGCTGGCTGATCAGCTTGAGGTTGGCGCGTACGTCCTCGTTGCGTTGGTGGTCGAGCAGCACGCCGGCGTTGTCGGCATAGCTGCGAATCGCCGCCAGGGGCTGGTTGAGCTCGTGGCTGATGCTCGCGCTCATGGTGCCCAGGGCCGAGAGCTTGCTGGCCTGGACCAGTTCGTCCTGGGCCTGGACCAGCTCCTGCTGGGCCTGTTCGCGTTCCAGCACCTCCTGTTTCAGGCGGCTGTTGAGCAGTTCCAAATCGTGGGTGCGCTCCAGCACCCGCTGCTCCAGCTCATGGCGGGCCCGGGCATCCAGGGCGATGCGCTCCAGGTAATGGCGGCGGCGCTGCATGAGCAGGCCGAGCAGCAGCAGGAGCATCAGCAGCACGGCACCGCCGGTGGCCACGGCGGTGCGCACGGGCCGGTCGAGCAGGACGTGCGGGGTGAGTATGCTGACCGTCCAGCCGATATCGTCGAGCGTGCGTGTCTGCTGCAGCCAGGCGCGCGGGTCGAGCTGCAAGGGGGGCGGCGACTGGATGCGGTAGGGCTGGGTGGCGGCGATCGCCGCGCGCTCGGCATTGTCCAGGGGGCGGGTGGCATGGAAGCGCCAGTCGGCCTTCGAGGTGAGAATCACCACGCCGTAATTGTCGGTGACCAGCAGTTGTTCCGGGCGATTGCCCCAGAGCGTTTCGGTGTGGTCGAGGTCGACCTTGACCACCATCACGCCGAGCACTCGCGGGCCCTCGCGCACCGCGGCGGCAAAGAAGTAGCCGCGCTTGCCGGAGGTGGTGCCGAGGCCGAAGAAGCGTCCGGGACGACCCTGGATGGCTTCGCGGAAATACGGGCGGTAGGAGAAATTGCGCTCGACGAAGCTGTCGGTGCGGTCCCAGTTGGAGGCGGCCAGGGTCTGGCCGTCGGGGCCCATCAGGTAGATCACGTCGGCACCGGTCTGCTGCTGCAGGCCGCCGAGCAGGCGGTTGGCCTGGTCGCGCAGGTGATCGTCGTCACGTTGCTGCAGCAACTGGCGCAGGGTCGGCAGCTGGCTGAGGATCGGTGGCAACACCTCGTAACGATTTAGGGTGCCGAGCAGGTTGGCCACGTAGAGGTCGAGGGTCTGGCCGTTCTGTGCGCTCAGCACGCCGCCGTAATAGCGCTCGGCCAACTGCTGCACGGGCCACAGCAGCGGGGCCAGCAGCAGGGTCAGCACAATCAGGCTGCGCCAGCGCGGGCGATGGGGGTGAGGCAGCGACATGGACATGGTGATACTCGGGCTCAGGACGTTCTAGGGTGGCTCTTATGCAATAAGCGGGCAAGTCCGCTGCATTTGGCCACGCGGAGTTCGGCGTTGTAGATTGTGCCAGCACTGGTTTGCTGTGCCGCTTCGGTGAGTGGCTAGAGGGCTACGCGTTCGTCAAAACTTGTTCTAGGCTGACTGGCTATGGAATTCAGGGAACGATCTGGAGCCGCACATGCGCAGTAAAGGGATTGATGTCGAATCGGTCATTCTGATCGTCGAAGACCAGGCCACGGACGCGCTCGTGCTGCATGAAACCGTCCGTGATCTGGGCGATGTGTATCAGGCCAGCGATGGCCCTTCCGCTTTGATGATGGCCCGGCGGTGTAAGCCGGACCTCGTGCTGCTGGATATTGAAATGTCGGGGATGAGTGGCTTTGCCGTATGCAAGGCATTGAAGGCCGACCCGAAACTGTGCGATGCCGCCGTCATCTTTGTCACCTCACATGTGCAGACTGAAAACGAACTGCGCGCACTTGAATATGGCGGCATTGATTTTATCCACAAGCCGCTCAACGTACCGGTGGCCAGGGCGCATATCAAAGCCCACCTGGCCTTGCGTAACGAGGCGAAGAAGCTCGCCAACCATGATGCGCTGACGGGCTTACCAAACCGCGCGCTGCTTAAGGACCGTACCGAGCAGGCCTTGCAGAAGGCACACCGCAGTCAGACGCGCGTGGCTATGCTGCTGCTGGATCTGGACAACTTCAAAGGCATTAATGATTCGCTTGGGCATTCAATTGGCGATGCATTGCTCAAAGAAGTCGCGGAGCGCTTATCGCAGGCGTCGAGGTCTTTTGATACGGTCAGCCGGCAAGGGGGAGACGAGTTCATCATACTGCTGCCAGAAGTCAGCGGCTTTGATGGTGTGGGGGACTTTGCCGAGAGGCTGCTAAGCACAATCAGTGCGCCCTTTATCCTTCAGGGCAATCGCCATAACCTGAGTGCGAGTATCGGCATCAGCCTGTTTCCTGACGACAGTGAGGATTCTGAATCACTATACCGCCATGCGGACTCGGCCATGTACCAAGCCAAGCTGGATGGACGTAACCGCTATCGCTTCTTTTCTCTCGATATCGAACACAGTTCCCGCGGCCGGCACTTGCTGGAACAACATATGCGCAGTGCGCTTGAGACGGGCGTGTTCGAAGTCTTCTATCAGGCCAAGGTCATAGCCAGCGAAGGTCGTGTGGTGGGTATGGAGGCGCTCGTACGCTGGCGCAATAAAGACGGCAGTCTTTTCTCGCCGGCTGAGTTCATTCCGCTGGCCGAAGAGACCGGGCTGATTATTCCGCTTGGTAAGCATGTGCTTGAGCAAGCCTGCAAGGATGCCCAGATGCTGGTCGCGCAGGGCATGCATGTGGTGGTCAGTGTGAATATTTCTGCGGTGCAGTTTCGCGAAGAGACATTTCTACAGATGGTGCAGGACACCCTGCTTGCCTCGAAACTCGCGCCAGAGTTCCTCGAGCTGGAAATAACCGAAGGGGTACTGGCCAAGAATGTAACTAATACTCAGCAGGTGTTGTCGGCCTTGCGAGGTATGGGCGTGCGTATCGCCCTGGATGATTTTGGTACGGGTTACTCCAGCCTGACCTATCTCAAGCGCTTCCCGGTTGACGTGTTGAAAATCGACCAGAGCTTTGTCCGTGACATGCTTGTCGACAAGTGCGATGCGGCGATTATCGAAGCCATTGTCAAATTGGCTCAGGCGCTCGGGCTTGAATTAGTGGCCGAAGGCGTGGAAACCCAGGAGCATGCTGCGGTTTTGCAAAGCTTCGGTTGCCAGGTCATGCAGGGCTATTTGTACTCTCGGCCAGTGCCGTTTATTCAGTTCTGTGCTTTGCTCGATTCAGGGGAGTTCAGCGTCTGCTAAGCGCTTAGCTGCAGCCCGCATTACCCTTCGTTGCGTTACCGGTGTGGACTTTACTGTTGCCTTGCGAAGGGTTTGCGGTGAGCAAACATCACTGCTCATTGCTTGTGAAATGTTATTGGGGCGTCATGTCGATCAAAAATAAATACACCGTCGTTGCCGCGAATCGGTGGGCCATTCTGAGTCTGATCGCCGGGGTGCTCGTCAGTGCCGCGGCCGCCTTGGGGGTTGCCCAGCATAACCATGAGCAAGCTGATGAGGCCGCCCTTGCCGCTGCAGATCAGGCGGCGGATGCGGTGGTGAGCCGCCTGAGGCTCTACCAGTATGGCTTGCGCGGGGCCCGTGGCGCGATTCAAACCATGGCTGAGGATCTCATCACACGGGAGAGCTTTGATCGCTACAGCCGGACCCGTAATGTCGATGAAGAGTTTCCGGGGGCCCGCGGCTTCGGTTTTATTCGCCGGGTCGCCCGACAAGACGAAGCCGAGTTTATAGCCCGTGCCCGGGCAGACGGCTGGCCCGACTTTGCTATCCGCCAGCTGACCCCGCACGATGGCGAGCGTTATGTCATTCAGTACATCGACCCGGTCGAACGCAACATGGCGGCCGTCGGCCTGGATATCGCTTCTGAAGTTAATCGCCGGCAGGCGGCGCTTTCCGCCATGCGCAGTGGTGAGGTGAGGCTGACGGGGCCCATTACGCTGGTGCAGGCCACGGGTAACCCACAGCAGTCCTTTCTGATCCTTATGCCGGTTTACCGTGGCGGGGCTATCCCGGCGACGGTCGAGGAGCGTGAGGAGCAAGCTTTGGGTTGGAGCTATGCACCGCTGCTGATTGAGGAGGTGCTCAAAGGGATACGGCCCCCCAAGCAGGCAGTCAGCCTTGAATTACATGACGTCACTGACCCCGCACAGCCTGTCGTGTTCTATAAAACCGATGACGAAGACGTTCAGGATATTGTGCTGTCGCACACGATCGAACGTGACGTGTATGGCCGGCGCTGGCAAGTGCAGTTCGGGATAAACCCACTGTTCATCAGCCAACTGAACCTGCTGTCCCCGATATTGGTGCTCACCCTGGGGCTACTGCTCTCGGTGCTGTTGGCCAGCCTGGTTGGTGTGCTGAGCATCAGTCGCATACGGCAACTGCAAATCATCGCCGAGCAGGCAAAACTGGCGGCCATTGTTGAAAGCTCGATAGACGGCATCATCGGCAAAGACCTTGAAGGCAGGGTCAGCAGTTGGAATAAAGGCGCGGAAAAGCTGTTGGGTTTCAGTGCTCAAGAGGCCATCGGCCAGCGCATTGCCGAGTTGATGGTGCCCGCAGGGTTTGAGGCGGAAGAGGAAGCAATTCTTGCCAGCATCAAGGACGGCAGGCACGTAGCCAGCTTTAACACTCAGCGGCAACATAAGAACGGTCAGCTTATTCACGTTTCCATCACCGTGTCGCCGATTCGCAATTCCGCTGGCCAAGTCGTTGGGGCCTCGAAGACCGTTCGGGATATTTCTGAACAAGTGGCCGCCGCAACCAAGATTCATGAATTGAACAGCAGTCTGGAAGCTCAGGTTGTCCAGCGTACATCCGAACTCCGTCAGCTCAATCTGCTACTGGGTAATGTGCTGCGTTCGGCCTCCGAGGTGGCGATCATTGCCACTGATCGGGAGGGCGTCATTCGCGTCTTCAACACGGGCGCGGAGCGCATGCTGGGCTACGCGGCGGCCGAGTTGATCGATAAAAAAACACCCGCCAGTTTTCATCTGAATGACGAGGTGGCCGCGCGCTCAAGGGAGTTGAGTGCCGAGTCTGGTCAGTTGGTTGAAGGCTTCCGGGTATTTGTGCACAAGGCCGAACGTGACGGTGCGGAGACGCGCGAGTGGACCTATGTGCGCAAGAACGGTTCGCTTGTTCCGGTTTCCCTCGCCGTGACGGCCATGCGCGATGAGCATGATGCGATCAACGGCTACCTCGGTATTGCCGTGGACCTGACCGCCCGCAAGGCGTCCGAGTATGCGGTTGCTTCGGCGCGTGATCAGCTGCTAATGGCTGCCGATGTGGCCGAGCTGGGTATCTGGTCATGGACCCTGGCCGACAACACCTTGAGCTGGAACGACCGCATGTTCGAGTTGTACGGCCAGCCGCTGAGTCTGCGTGAGACCGGCTTGAACTACGACCACTGGTATTCACGCGTTCACCCGGACGATGTAGCTTCGGCCGAGAGCAAGCTGCGCCAGGCGGTGGAGGGCGTGGCCCTATATGACCCGATATTCCGTGTCGTGCGACCGGATGGCGAGGTGCGCATTGTCCAGGCCGGTGCCCAGGTGGAGCGGGACGCCAGGGGCGTGGCGCTGCGCGTTACGGGTATCAATCGCGATATCACGGCGCAGCGTGAACTGGAGTCACGCTTGCTGGATGCCAAGGAGCAGGCCGATGCTGCCAGCGCCGCCAAGTCTTCATTTCTGGCCAATATGAGCCATGAAATCCGCACGCCGATGAATGCGGTGCTCGGCATGCTGCACCTGGTGCAGAACACGGAGCTCAATCCCCGCCAGCTGGACTATGTGAGCAAGGCCGAAACGGCGGCGAAATCACTGCTCGGGCTGCTCAACGATATTCTCGATTATTCCAAGATAGATGCCGGCAAGTTGCTGCTGGATGTGCACACGTTTGAAGTCGAAGCCCTGATGCGTGACCTGGCGGTTGTGCTGTCCGGTAATCAGGGCCGGAGTGACGTGGAGGTGATGTTCGATCTGGACCCACGATTACCCAGTGCACTGCTGGGCGATAGCCTGCGTTTGCAGCAGGTGCTGATCAACCTGGCGGGTAATGCGCTCAAATTCACCCAGCACGGTCAAGTGGTGGTCCGGGTAGAAGAGCTGCAGAGGCTGGGCGCGGCGGTGCGGGTGCGTATTGAAGTCGCTGACACCGGGATTGGTATCAGCGCGGATCAGCTCACGCGTATTTTCGATGGTTTCACCCAGGCGGAATCGTCGACGACGCGGCGCTTTGGCGGGACGGGCTTAGGTCTGGTGATTTCCAAGCGTCTGATCAACTTGATGGGCGCAGAGTTGCAGGTCAGCAGTGAGGTGGGCGTAGGCAGTCGCTTCTGGTTTGATATCGAGCTGGGCATTTCCCAAGCTCTGCCATTGCGTGCGCTCTGCCCGGGTGTCGATCGACCGATGCGCCTGCTGGTGGCGGAAGACAATGAGGTGGCCGGTTATCTGCTGGTGCGCACGGTAGAGGCATTGGGTTGGCAGGTGGACCTGGTCACTGATGGCCCGCAGGCTGTCGCGCGCGTCCAGCAAATGCAGGACACCGGTAACGCCTATGACGTAATCCTGATGGATTGGCGTATGCCCGATATGGACGGATTGAGTGCCGCACGATTGATCCGGCAGCAGAGCAAGGGGCAGTCTGCGCCTATGATCATCATGATCACTGCGTATGGGCGCGAGATATTGTCTGATGCTCAGCAGGAAGGCGACGCGCCTTTTGCGGGTTTGCTCAGTAAACCGATAACGCCCCAGCAGTTGGCCGATACGATCCAGCGGGTCTTCGCAGGTCAGGGCACTCCGCCTCCCTCGCTTGCCAGCTTGCGCGCAGCGCAGCCAAAGCGCTTGAGCGGGATGCGTTTGCTGCTGGTGGAGGACAACATGCTCAACCGCCAGGTCGCCTTTGAGTTACTACAAGGCGAGGGGGCTCAAGTAACCCTTGCCGAGGGGGGGCTTGAAGGGGTGCGGCTGGCCGCAGAGTGTGCGGAAAGGCTGGATGTGGTGTTGATGGATATTCAGATGCCGGACATCGATGGCCTGGAAGCCACCCGACGGATTCGTGCCGATGCACGGTGTCAGGGGTTAACGATCATTGCCATGACAGCCAATGTGTCCAGCGCCGATGTGCAGGCATGCCGGGAGGCCGGGATGGATGATCATCTTGGCAAGCCAATCGATCTGGAAAACATGGTCGCCACATTACGACGCCACTCAGGGGGCGCAAGCGCAGAGCCAGCAGTGCAATGGCCGCTCGCCGCGCACGACTCCGTGGTGGAGTCTTCCAACTCGATCAAGCAGCGTTTTGGCGGTAATCAGGAGTTGATTCGCTACGTGTTGAGCAGCTTCGCGCCGGAGCAGGCAAAGCAGCTCGTGCGTCTGCAGGAGCGAGTCGAGCAGCGGGATGCCAGCGGTGCGGCTGCAGTGTTACATGCCATCAAGGGTAGCAGCGGCACCATGGGGGCCTGGGCCATGTCGCAACTGGCCGGTGAGTTGGAGCAGCAATTGCTGCATGAAGATGAGGCCGCCAAGGCGAAGTTGTTAGCCGATGGCCGCTTTGTGCAAGTGCTGCACGAGTTACTGAGCGCGAGTGACCAGGCGTTGCGGGCAGTGTTCGAGTTGTCTCCGAATGATTTGCCGACAGCAGATGCAGGCGCTGCCTCTTTGTCTATCGAGCAATGGCGCGAGGCCTTGCAGGATATTCTGCAGCTGCTAGCGGCAGGCAATATGCAGGCAATAGCGCAAAGCGAGGCATTGTTGGCGCAGACGCCACAAACAGTGCGTCCAGAATTCGACAGGCTTTTGCAGTTGGTGCAATCCCTGGATTTTGCTGCATCGCTACTGGCAGGGCGTGAATTACTGAATTCGGTTTGAGGAGTTATTGATGCAGGATTGGCAAATGATCTCGTGCCAGAAACCAAAATTGCTTTTGGTCGATGATCAGCGGGTCAATATTCTGGTACTTCATGAGTTGTTTCGTGAGGACTGCGAAGTTTTCATGGCCACGGGTGGCGAGCAAGCACTGCAGGTGTGCCGAACGGTATTACCGGATCTGATATTGCTTGATGTGCATATGGAGGGGATCGACGGTCACGAGGTGTGTCGCCGCTTGAAAGCAGCCCCGGATACCCGCGACATCCCCATTATTTTTGTCACCGCCCAGGGGGCAGAGCAGGACGAGGTACGAGGTCTTGAACTGGGAGCGGTGGATTTCATCGTCAAACCGATCAACCCCGTCATCGTCAAAGCGCGAGTCAATACCCACCTGACGCTCAAACGGCAAAGTGACATCTTGCGTTCCTTTGCTCTGCTGGATGGCCTGACGGGTGTGGCCAATCGACGTAAGTTTGATGAAGAGCTTGAGCTTAACTGGCGGCGCAGCCTGCGAGAGCAATCACCGCTGTCGGTGATCATGATCGATGTCGACCACTTCAAGCGTTTCAATGATCGCTACGGACACCTGGCGGGGGATGCCGCTTTGCAGGCCGTGGCCAGGGCTCTGAATGATGTGATCAAGCGCCCGTACGATCTACTGGCGCGTTATGGCGGTGAAGAGTTTGTGTGTGTTTTGCCCAGTACTGGGCAGGTTGAGGCCGTACAGATTGCTGAGCGAATGCAAGTCAGTGTGCGAGCGCTCAAGATTGCACACCTCGACTCCGCAGTGGAGCAGATGCTGACGGTCTCGCTTGGGGTTGCGACTGTAGTACCCAATAGCGAAACAACTTCAGACGCGTTGCTGGCAGAGGCAGACCGGCAGCTCTATCAGGCCAAGCAAGCCGGGCGTGCCCGTATCAGTTCCTGCGCATAGCCGCGTCCGCCCGTGCATGACTTGCGCCGTGGTGCGACTACGCACATGTCCGGCCGGTGCAGGGCAAGGCTGTGCCCAGCCGCATCCTCTACCACCTAGTGCTCTCGGTGGATGCAATCAGCAGGGCGTTTAACTGCCCAGCCCCCCGGTAATCCCCCCATTTTTAGTACCTGCCAGAAGTAGAGGTCAGGCCGCGAGGGTGGAAGTTGGCCCGCGCAGCCTGACCTCTACTTTTGGTGAGTGCTCACCTTGGCGGGATTGCCATAGTGTCCGCGCCGGGTGGCGGTTGCAGTATTGCCGTCGCCGCCTATGGTTGCGCTGAGCATGAAATGCTGGCGCTCGTTGTCCGCGGAGAGAGGTAGTTAGATGCTGGCTCAATTAACTGTTCGTGCTCGTCTTTTGTTGTTGGCGGTGGTGCCCCTGCTGGTGCTGATCGGGGTGATCGGGATGGCATTGGCCAATGCCAGCCGACTCAATCAAAGTTTCGAAGAACTGTTTGTCGACCGTATGAAACCGATCAGCCAGCTCAAGCTGGTATCGGATGCTTATGCAGTGGCCATGGTCGATGCCCTGCACAAGTACCGCGCCGAGGTGTTCGACGAACCTCGCCTGCGTCAGGAGTTCGTCGCGGCGCGACAGGTGGGTGACAAGGCCTGGGGCGAATATATCGCCACTCACCTGACTGCGGAGGAAAGCGCTCGGGTCGAGCGTACTCTGCCCCATTTGCTGCGGGTGCAGCAACTGGCGGAGCGCTACCTGGAACAGGCCGCCTCCGGCCAGTTGCGCGCAACCGATGCCGCCAGCTTCAATCGTACTCTTTACGATAGTTTCGACCCTCTCGGCGGTGAGTTGAGCGGCCTGATCAGCCTGCAACTGAGCGAAGGCGAAAAGCTCGGCATACAGACCGCCGCCTTGTATCAGTCGATGAAAAACACTTTTATCGTCATCGGTGTCGTTGCCCTGGTGTTGGTCCTGGTCGCCGCACTGCTGATCGGTCTATCGATCATTCGCCCACTGTCCGCGCTGCGTGACCTGATCCGCGCCGTGCAGAATTCCTCCGATCTGACCCTGCGCGCCGATGCCCATGGTCGCGATGAGGTGTCCGATACGGCGCGGGCGTTCAATTCCATGCTCGAACACCTGCAGGCGTTGATTCGCCATCTGGCCGACACCGGTACTCAACTGGCTGCGGCCGCCGAGGAAATGAGCGCGATCAGCGCCCAGGTGAGTCGTGCCACCACCGCTCAGGGTGATCAGACCAGCATGGTCGCCACGGCGGTGCATCAGATGAGCGTGGCGGTACAGGAGGTGGCGCACAACGCTCAGAGCACCTCGAATACCGCGGCGGATGCGAACAAGGAGGCGCACCAGGGCAGTGAACTGGTGCAGTCCAATCTCAGGTCGATTCAGGACTTGTCGGTGTCGGTGGAAAAAGCTGGCGAAGTGATCAATACCTTGCACAGCCAGAGCGATGAAATCAGCAAGGTGCTTGGGGTGATCCAGAGCATTGCCGAACAGACCAACCTGCTGGCGCTGAACGCCGCCATCGAGGCCGCCCGTGCCGGCGAGGCTGGACGCGGCTTTGCCGTGGTGGCTGATGAGGTACGCAGCCTGGCGAGCAATACGCAGAAGGCTACCGAGTCAATTCGCGGCATGATTGATGCCCTGCAGGGCGGCGCACGTAGTGCCGTAAGCGCCATGCAGCTCTCGTGTGAGCAAGCGCAGGACAGCGTCAGCCATGCCCGCGAGGTCGGCGAAGTACTCAACCATATTGCCTTGGCCATCGAGGGGATCGCCGACGGCAATGCACAGATATCCACCGCCACCGAAGAGCAGACGGCAGTGGCCAATGAGATCAGCCAGAACATCAGCAGCCTCAACGACAGCATCGGTGAAGTGGTCAGCGGGGCCGAGCAGAGTTCGATCGCCAGTCGCGACCTGGCGCAACTGGCCAGCGGCTTGCAGCAGCAGATCCAGCGCTTCAAGGCCTGATCGGCTGGGCATACGGCTCATAGGGCGTATGGATAAAAAACCCGGTTAAGGGCGCGCGTCGGTCGAGCCCGGCCGGGAACCATCCTGGTTGGAGTTGGATCTAGCCCCTAATACCGCAATCGAAAGATGTGCGAAGCCGTGTAAGAGAAGTCACGCCCCCAATGCCCATAAACGAAAAAGGCCCACCTTGCGGTGAGCCTTTTCGTTGTTGCGTATGGTGCCGGCACCAGGAATCGAACCCGTGAACTACTGATTACAAGCGGCTCGCTTCAGTGTTTTTCGACGTTTCGCAGAATTACATGTAAATCGTTGAAGCTATTGTTTTAAATGGGTTTATCTCACTTTATTGTTTTTCCTTGTTTCAGATTGTACCGTTGCAGTACGCCCCCGAACGGGGAGCAGAACGGGGAGCAACGGGGAGCAGAAATGGCCACCACTAAGACCAAGGATGACAAGCGGATCACTGACCTTCAGGTACGCAACCTGAAGGGGAAAATCTCAGAACCAGCAGACAAGGATCAGAAGCGCGGCTTCGGCACCCTGTTGTTCGAGCGCAGGCCGTCAGGCATCGTCGAGGCGTACTACCGCCAGCGGGTAAACGGCAAAGACGTGAGCCTGAAGCTGGGCACTTACAAGTCGAACCCTCGGGCTGCCGGGATGACCGTCTCGCAGATTCGGGACAAGGCAAACGAGTACGCAGCAATCGCCGCCGAGCGCGGTGATGTCAAGGCGTACATCGAAGAGCAGGAAGCTGCCGTTGCACGGGAGCGTGCCGAACGCCAGCGTCAGGCGGAGATCGAAGCATCGCGCGGCACCTTCGGCGAGCTATTTCTCGACTACATAGAGTCGCGTCGGCAGAAGGCTACGCCTGGCGTCGTAAAGGAACTGGAGCGGCTGTATCAGACCAACATGCTGACGCCGCACGCCAGCATCATGGCGATGAAGGCGCGCGATATTCGCCCCGACCACATTCTCGATATTCTCAATCCGATCTGGGAGCGCGGCGCAAAGGTACAGGCCGAACGTATGCGTTCGTTCCTGTCGGCGGCATTCAATCATGGTCTGCGCGCCGAGAACGCGGTCGGTAGGGCGAATGCCAAGAGCTACAACCTGGAGAACAACCCGGCAACCGTGGTAGCGGTCGAAAAAGTATCGGCACCGGCCACCCGCGCGCTGTCGGATGCCGAACTGCGCCATTTCTGGGAAACCATTGAAAGCACCGAAGGCGTCGGCCCGGTCATGGCGCTGTTGTTCAAGTTCGTCATCGCCACGGGTGGGCAGCGCATCTTCAACGTCTGCCAGACCACCTGGGATGATTACGACCTGGAAGCCGGCACTGTTCGCCTGATCCACCGAAAGGGGCGTGGGGGCCAGACAATGAGCAGGCCGCACCTTGTCCCGCTATCACCGCGCGCCGTCGCCATTATGGAGCGCGTGAGAGAGATTAACGGTTGTCACCCTTGGCCGTGGACCACAACCGGAAAGCAGCACATTGTCGTCAGCAGCCCCCGGCATGCAGTTGCCGATTGGCTGAGTTCTGAGCATGCGGTGATCGAGGAGAAGCAGATTCCCAGCTTCTCGCCGCGCGATCTGCGCCGCACCTGCACCCAAATCATGCAGAGATACGGCGTCAGCGACCAACTATCAGATCTACTGCAGGCGCATGGTCAGACTGGCGTAGCCAATCTGCACTATCGCAACAATCCCGAAGCGGCGCTGCCGGAGAAAAAACGTGCCATTGAGCTTTTCGACCGAGCGCTAGCCGGGGTCCTCGGTGAGACTGGTGCGCAAATTGGCAATGTGGTCACTCTGACGAGCAGGCGTGGAAAATAATCTGTCTTGGAAACCCAGGAAATACGCGGGCTGGCGTCGCGATTATGTGACTGGACATAGACCGTCAAGACTGCACCTTTGTGAAACATCTCGGTAGCATGAAGGCGTTGGTGAGACATATCCGAAAGGGCGTAGTGCCGCATCGCGTCCAAGGTGGCGAGAGCTGCAGAAGCGTCGAAGTAGGTTATGTCGTTGCTGGGTACAGAAATGAAAAGCCCCAACCTTGCAGGGTCGGGGCTTAATTCGGGAAGGACATTGACCTGTCCTCGTGTACCAGCAAGCCAGCAAACGCCCCGAGGGTATGAAGTTCTCACGCTTCAAGCGGTAAGCATTGCTTACCTGGCGAGAGTATCAAGCCAGTGTATTTTTGCGTCAACGCAAAAATACATCACCCAGATCTACGGTCTGGCGGCTGGTTCCTCCCATCCCGCGGGTTTTCTAGTTTGTTTAGTGGAATCCCCTGCATGGCACATATTGCTGTCAACACCAATGTTGTTCCCAACCTGCCGATTCCCGGCACCCTCGCCACCACTGCCCAGCTCTGCAACCGGTACCAGGTCAGCCGCACCACCTGGTGGCGCTGGTCGCATAGTGCTGGCTTCCCGCGCCCTGTCCGCTACGGCCGCTCGGTTCGCTGGCCGGTCGAGGCCATCGAAGCCTTCCTGACTCAGCAGGAGGGCTAATCCATGCAAACCGGACAACTCCGCAAATCGGCGGGGCAGGGCTCGCTCGCCTCGAAGAAAGCTGTGGCGCTCAGCGTCAGGCTGAACACGGGTAGTGCTGAGCCGCGGGTCGATAGCCGTGCGCTGGCTCAGCTGTTTGGCAATCATCACCGCAACGTCATGGTGCTGATCCAGAAGCATGCCGAGCAGTTCAAGAAGTTTGGCCATCTGCTGTTTGAAACGCAGGTTGGTGAACGCAAGCAGGGGGGCGGCAAGGCTGAGCGCTATGCGCGGCTGAATGAAGATCAGGCGATCTACCTGCTAACGCTGGCGAAGAACAACGACCGGGTAGTGCCGCTGAAGGCGGAGCTTGTAGCCGCTTTCCGCATGGTCCGTGATCGCGCCAGCGTCAGGGCTACCCAGTACCTGCCTCTCTACCATAGTGTTCACGATGCCGTGGAGGCGTTGATCCATCGTGCGCGCGAATGTGGCAGTACGACGCCGGATGCAATTTTTCACGGTAACGCCAACAGGATGCTGAATTTGGTGCTGGGGATTACGAGCGGCGAACGCGAAAATCTGACGGTCGCACAGCAGCTGACTCTCAGCAGCTTGCAATTTATCTTCGCTCGCGCGGTACAGGGCGGCCTGGCCGAGGGTGACGACCACCGCACGGTCACGCGCAGGGCCAAGGCTGCTTGCGAGGATTATATGGTCGGCGCGGGCCACCTGCTCCTGCCTCCCTCCGTGTCCGTGTCCGTGCTGGCCCTCGGTTCCCCCGCAAGCCAGGCAGTGAGGTAGACCATGCCGAGGCATCGACCGTTCGCGGCTCGTTGCCTTGCCGACTACAGGGGGCGTACTGCGCCCTCTGGGGAGGCCGGGCATGGCGCGTAGCCGACTGAAGTCCAAAGGGCGTTCCGAGGATGGGTACTTCATCCAGATCCCTCATGCGCTGTATGACAGCCCGGTATTTACCAGCCTGAGCGGAACCGAGCACAAGGTATTGCTTGGCCTGATGCGGCAGTACCGGGGCAAGAACAACGGCAACCTGTCGGCCTCTCACACTCAGGCCAAGGTCTGGGGTGTGGGCAGCAAGACATCGCTGGCCAAAGCCCTGGAGCGACTGCAGCAGCTTGATCTGATCATCCGCACCCGCGAAGGCGTTTTCCTCAACCCCGGCGGTCGCTGTGCGCTTTACGCACTGGCCTGGAAGCAGATTGACGACTGCCCTGGCAAGGATCTGGAGGTGAATCCGACCACCACACCACCACTCAAGCTGAGCATGCTGAACCGCAGAATGCCCGGTCCAGTTTCTGTACCTGGCTGAGTACAGTTTCTGTACGCACGGTGCCGTGGCAAGGTGTTCAAATCACCGCCGTGCGTACATTTTCTGTACCGATGGAGCACCTTCACCCGGTCCAGTTTCTGGACTCCCTTCTATATCTACCATGCAGTGGCATCTACAGCGCCGCGAGGCTGGCGCCCTGGGGGCGGACAAAGGATAGAATGCCCCTTCTCGTCATCCCCAGTCATGGATGCCACAGCCTGCTCGCCAGGCCATAGACACAGGACCCCGCTGCATGCCCCTCACCCTTCCGCAACTTGAACGCCATCTGTTCAAGGCGGCCGACATCCTGCGCGGCAAGATGGACGCCTCGGAGTTCAAGGAATACATCTTCGGCATGCTGTTCCTCAAACGCTGCTCCGACGTCTTCGAGCAGCGCTACAACGAGCTTATCGAGCAGGAGCGCAACGGCGGAAAAAGCCTGGCGGAAGCCACCGTAACCGCGCAGAACCCGCGCTGGTACAAGCGCGACGGCAGCTTCTGGGTTCCGCCAGAGGCACGCTTTGCCTACCTGCTGGCCAACGCCCATATCAACGTCGGCGACTTCCTCAACAAGGCGCTGGCCGGCATCGAGCAGACCAACACCAGTCTGGCCGGCGTGCTCGAACATATTGACTTCACCCGCAAGGTCGGCCAGAGCAAGATCACCGACATCAAGCTGCGCCAGATGATCAGCCACTTCGCCGAGGTGCGCCTGCGCAACGAGGACTTCGAGTTCCCCGACCTGCTCGGTGCTGCCTACGAGTACCTGATCGCCGAGTTCGCCGACTCCGCCGGCAAGAAGGGCGGTGAGTTCTACACCCCGCGTTCGGTGGTGCGGCTGATGGTGCGCCTGCTCAAGCCGCGCCTCGAACACGACATCTACGACCCCTGCTGCGGCTCGGGCGGCATGCTGATTGCCGCCAAGGAATACATCGACGAGCACGGCGAGGACGGCCGCAAGGCCAACCTGTTCGGCCAGGAGTTCAACGGCACCGTCTGGTCCATCGCCAAGATGAACATGCTGCTGCACGGTATCGCCAACGCCGATCTGCACAACGAGGACACCCTGGCCGAGCCGCTGCACGTCGAAGGCGGCGAGCTGCTGCGCTTCGACCGCATCCTCACCAACCCGCCGTTCTCCATCAACTGGGGCAGCGCCGAGAAGAACGCCGACGGCCAGCCGGCCTGGCAGCCGCGTCATCCCGAGCGTTTTCGCTACGGCCAGGTGCCGCTGGGTGCCAAGAAGGCCGACCTGATGTTTCTCCAGCACATGCTGCATGTCTGCCGCGACGAGGGCATGGTCGCCACCGTTCTGCCCCATGGCGTGCTGTTCCGTGGCGGCGAGGAGAAGGGCATCCGCGCCGGCATCATCGAGGACGATCTGCTCGAAGCGGTGATCGGTCTGCCAGCCAACCTGTTCTACGGCACCGGCATCCCTGCCTGCATCCTGATCCTGCGTCAGCAGCGCCAGGACGGTGCCAACCGGGTCAGCGGCAAGCCGGCCGAACGCCTGGGCAAGGTGCTGTTCATCAACGCCGACCGCGAATACTTCGAAGGCCGCGCGCAGAACTTCCTGCTCCCCGAGCACATCGAGAAGATCGCCACCGCCTTCGACCAGTTCCGCCAGATCGACGGCCTGAGCGACCTGGTGGACATCGCCACCCTGCGCAACAACGGCTACAACCTCAACATCCGCCGCTACGTGGACAATGCCCCACCGGCCGAGCCGCACGACGTGCGCGCTCACCTGCTCGGTGGTGTGCCGCGCAGCGAGGTGGCAGCCAAGGCCGTGTTGTTCTCCGCCCACGGCCTCGACCCGCGCGACCTGTTCGCTGTCCGCGATGAGCGCTATTTCGACTTCAAGCCCGAACTGGACAACCGCGCCGATCTCAAACCGGCCGTCGAGGGCAATGCAGGCCTGCAGGCCAAGGAGCAGGCGATTCGCGACGCCTTCGAGGCCTGGTGGCACGAGCACAGCCCGCGCATCACCGCGCTGGCCGGCAAACTGGACGACAGCATCGCGCTGGTCAACCTGCGCAGCGAGCTGCTGGACAGCTTCAGCCAGGTGCTGGAGCGCATCGGCCTGCTCGACCCCTTCCAGGTGCGCGGCATTGTTGCCGGCTTCTGGTACCAGAGCAAACACGACTTCCTCGGCCTGATGGCCCGCGGCAGCCGGGGCGTGATCGACGCCTGGCGCACCAGCATCGTCAGCGCGCTGGAAGACAAGGCCAGCAAGCACAGCCCGCTGGAGCACAAGTTGGTGCGCTTCCTGCTCGGCGATTTCGTTAGCGAACTGGCCGAGCTGGAGGCGAAGAAGGCCGAGCTGGACAGCCAGATCAAGACCGCCGCGCCAAGCAAGGGCGAGGACGGCAACGAGGCCGAGGGCAACGATGCACAGGACGGCGACGACGAGGGAAATGCCGTCGACGAAGCCCAGCTCAAGGCCTGGAAGGCCGATCTAACCATGGTCAAGAAGCAGCTCAAGGCCAAGCAGCAAAACTTCGCCGACCACCTCAATCAGGCCGTCGACGGTCTGGGCGAGGCGCGGGCCGCCGAGCTGCTGCTGACCATCCTGCACAACGATATGCAGGCCATCGTCGAGCGTTATATTGCCGCCCAGCGCAAGCAGATCGTTACCGCCTTTGAGAACTGGTGGGACAAGTACCGGGTGACGCTGAATGAGATCGAGCACAAGCGCGATGCGGCGGCGCTGGCGTTGCAGGGGTTCTTGAGGGGGTTGGGGTATGTCTGAGTGGGCTAACGGAACACTGGCAGACACCATTGCTTCACTCGATGCCGGTGTCAGCGTGAACGCGGAGGATCGCCCCCATGGCGCGGGTGAGATTGGCGTACTGAAGACCAGCGCAATCATCGGGGGAGCATTTCGTGCCGAGCAGAACAAGGCCGTTCTCCAGCATGAACGTAGGCTGGTAGCTGAGCCCGTACAGGCTGACTCCATTCTGGTCAGCCGAATGAATACGCCCGCCCTGGTTGGTGAGTCCTGCTACGTGCGCGAGGCGCATCCCACGCTATTTCTACCGGACAGGCTCTGGCAGCTGAAGCCAAGGGATCGGACGCAGCTGAGTATTCGCTGGCTCTCGTTCGTGCTGCAGTCTGCCGACTATCGCCGTTATGTCGAGGTACATGCGACCGGTACCAGTGGCAGCATGAAGAATCTGCCCAAATCAAAGCTGCTGGCTCTTCCTGTTCAGTATCCAGAGCCAGCCGAGCAGGTCGTCATCGCCCAAATCCTCGACACCCTCGACACCGCCATCCGCGAAACCGAGGCGCTGATCGACAAGCTCAAGGCTGTCAAGCAGGGCCTGCTGCACGACCTGCTGACCCGCGGCATCGACGCCAACGGCCAACTGCGCCCGCCGCAGAGCGAAGCGCCGCAGCTCTACAAGGAATCGCCCTTGGGGTGGATTCCGAGGGAGTGGGAGATTCTCCCGCTGGAGGACGTAGCGGATCTGCAGGTCGGCTTTGCTTTCAAGTCAGAGTGGTTCCTCGACACTGGGAAGATGAGGCTACTTCGTGGCGATAATGTTGGGTACGGCTCTCCAGAGTGGGAGACCGTAAAGTATTTCTCTGATGAAGCTGCGCAGCGATTCGCAGACTATCTGCTGAAAGAGGGTGATGTCGTTATCGGCATGGATAGAACCTTCACAAAAACGGGGTCTAAGTTTTCTGTGATCAATCAGGACGACTTGCCCTGTCTGCTTGTTCAACGAGTAGGCCGTTTCATGCCAAGGCTGTGCTCTATGGGTTTCCTACGCCAGCTAACGCTCTGGCCTGCTTTTCAGCGTAATTTGCTTGCGCAGCAGAAAGGCATGGATATCCCCCATCTATCCAAGAGCGAAATACTTTCTCCTTTTGTTCCTGTCCCCACCACATACGAACAGGGCGCGATAAGCGAGAGAATGGCGTCTTTTGAGCAGCGTATAACCTCTGAGTCAAGTTTGATGGCCAAGCTTAAATCGCAGAAGACCGGCCTGATGGACGACCTGCTGACCGGTCGAGTCCGCGTTACCCCGCTGCTGGAATCTGTGCAGCAGGCTGCTGCACCAATCGTCCAACAGCCTGTTGGACAAATGGGAGCCTGATATGACCCTGCGCCTGCCGCCACGCGAGTCCCTGAGCGTCGAGTTCAAGAGCGACCTGAAAAAGCTCCCCGACCGCGAACTGATCGAGGCGCTGGTCTGCCTGGCCAACGCCGAGGGCGGCGAGCCAGCACCGCACAGCAAGGGGCCGGCATCGGTGTATCGGCTGGCCGAGTAGTCGATTGGATGGAATCGGATGTGGAGGGTCTCTCCTCCTGCTGCCCGCAGACGAACCATGCGCTTCTGTGCGAGCCTGCGGGCTTGCATTCACGATGAACGGATGCGCTCCAGACCAAACAAGCGGTAACCGAAATCAGACAAGGGAGATGTCATGTTCCTATCCTCCGAGAATTACCTGGATCACCTGAAGCAGCTGATTGCTGGCAGTCAGCACCTGTCCATTGCCGTTGCCTTCTGGGGCAAAGGGGCGGAGCAGCTGTTCAAGAACTGGCAGGGGAAAAGCCTGCGGATCATCTGCAATCTGGAGAGTGGAGCCACCAATCCGGAGGTGATCGCTGCAATCAGAGAGTGGAAGGACAAGAAGGACTTCAAAGTGGAGGTTCGTACCCTTGAGGATCTTCATGCCAAGGTCGTACTGGGTGAAAACGAGGCCATCATGGGGTCGGCCAATATTTCGGCCAACGGTCTGGGATATGAGGCTTCGGAATGCAGCGGCTGGCAGGAGGCCGGCCTCCGGGTAGTCGACCAGCAGGTGCTGAAGACTGCGGGAGACTGGTTCGAGCAGCAGTGGCAGCGGGCAGGACATGCCTTGACCGATGACCAGCTCGATCAGGCCAGACTCGCTTGGGAAAAACATCGAGCTAGCCGCCCTAGCCCCATTAGCAACGCCAACTGCCTGCTTGATGCTCCTCTAGAGGCATTGCTTGATCGCCCGATTTATCTGGCGATTTACCGGGTGCAGACGGTCAGTGATGAAGCGATAGCGTGTGGTACTGCTGCCGTCGAGCAGGCTCGATGCTCTCCCGAGCTGGCGCTGAATAGCAGGAATCTCGTCTTCTTCGAAGACTGGCCGGATGACAGTGCGGAGCCTTTGCCGAAGGATGCTCCGATCATCCGTGTTTACTACGGAGCTCGTGGGGCCGTTCGGGTACGGGGCGTCTGGCAACGTATCCCAGTGTTGGATCAAGGCTATCCAAATGCTGAAGGCATGCGGGTCTCGGTCCCGATTCTGGAGCGGCGGAGTAAGGTGTTGGACTGGACTCTGGGTAGCCTGGAGCAGAAGAGGCTAGGCGAGCGGCTGCAAGAGTGGCTGACGTCGTTGTATCCCGAAACTGATGGTGAAATGGATACGGGTGGCTGCTGCCGGCGCCTGGATGAGTTCCTGCTCTGGGAAGCTGAACGTGACGGAATGTCGCTCTGAATAAGGAAATCCCCATGGGCTGGGAACTGGAAGACGTCGAGAAACCCTTTGTCGCCCAACTGCAGGGGCTGGGCTGGGCGCACGAGGAGGGCAGCCTCGACGACCCGGCAGCAACCGGACGCGGCAGCTTCGCCCAGGTAGTGCAGGAGGCGGTGCTGCGCGAGCGCCTGCGGGCCATCAACCTACATGACGGTGAGCCCTGGCTGGATGACCAGCGGCTGGCCGAGGCGGTTGCAGCCATCACCCGGCTGGGTACGGCGAAGCTTATGGAGGCCAACCAGAAGGCCACCGAGTTGCTGCTCAAGGGCATCACCGTCGACGGCCTGCCGGGTTGGGGCGGTGGGCGCGGGCAGACCATCCAGTTCATCGACTGGGATAACCTGGCCGGCAATCGCTTCACCGTGGTCAACCAGTACAGGGTGGACTGCCCGTCCGGCTACGACAGCGGCAAGAAGTTCATCATCCCCGACCTGGTGCTGCTGGTGAATGGCATCCCGCTGGTGGTGGTGGAGTGCAAGAGCCCCTCGGTGCCGGAGCCTCTGGCCGAGGCGGTCGACCAGCTGCGCCGCTACAGCAACCAGCGCAAGGTGGCCT
Source organism: Pseudomonas sp. XK-1 (assembly GCF_038069885.1). NCBI lineage: Bacteria > Pseudomonadati > Pseudomonadota > Gammaproteobacteria > Pseudomonadales > Pseudomonadaceae > Pseudomonas > Pseudomonas sp. XK-1. Next base: position 286,316 of record NZ_JBBPES010000001.1, read on the forward strand.
TCGAGGTCGAGGACAATGAGGGCAACGAGGCGCTGTTCGCCAGTGTGCAGTTGCTGGTCGCCAGCAGCTTCGATGAGGCGCGGGTCGGCTGCATCGGTGCGGGGCTGGCGCATTACGCGCAGTGGAAGACCGTGGTCGACCCGGATGGGCGCGGCAGCGAGCAGGAGGTGGCCGTGGCGCTCGGCAAGGCCGCGCTGTCCGAGCAGGAGCGACTGATCGCCGGGCTGCTGGCACCGGCCCAACTGCTCGACGTGGTACGCCACTTCATGCTGTTCATGCAGACCGGTGGACAGACTATCAAGACCGTCTGCCGCTACCAGCAGTACCGCGCGGTAAACCGTGCCGTCACCCGCCTGAAGACCGGCCAGACCCGCCTAGTGCATGGCGAGAGCGACCAGCGCGGCGGCATCGTCTGGCACACCCAGGGCTCGGGCAAGAGCCTGACCATGGTGTTCCTGGTGCGCAAGCTGCGCACCGACGAGCGCCTGCGCCGCTTCAAGGTGATCGTGGTTACCGACCGCAAGGACCTGCAGCGGCAGCTGTCGGCCACCGCCACCCTGACCGGCGAGCGCCCCGAGGTGGCGACCAGCACCGAGGGCGTTCGGCGGCTTGCGCGTCGGCAGGGCCCGGGGCTGGTGTTCGCCACCATCCAAAAGTACCGCAACGCAGAGCTGGAGGACGACACCGAGGCAGTGCAGGAAGATACCGGCCCGACGCACAAGGCCGCGGAGAACCGCGCCGGCTACCAGAGCGGAAAGCCCTTCGAGGTACTGAACACCGACGAAAGCATACTGGTGCTGGTCGACGAGGCGCACCGCACCCAAGCCGGCGACCTGCACGCCAGCCTGCTGGCCGGGCTGCCCAACTGCGCGCGCATCGGTTTCACCGGCACGCCGATCATCATGGGTGACAAGAAGCGTACCCACGAGATTTTCGGCGAGTTCATCGACAAGTACACCATCCGCGAGGCCGAGGCCGACGGTGCCACCGTGCCGGTGCTCTATGAAGGCCGCACCGCCACCGGCGCGGTCAAGGACGGTGCCAGCCTGGACGAGCTGTTCGAGGACCTGTTCCGCGAGTACAGCGCAGAGGAGCTGGAGGCGATCAAGCAGAAGTACGCCACCAAGGGCAACATCCTCGAAGCCCCGGCGCTGATCGCCGACAAGGCCCGCGACATTCTCCGCCACTACGTCACCCACATTTTGCCCAACGGCTACAAGGCGCAGGTGGTGGCCTATAGCCGGTTGGCGGCGATCCGTTACTTCGCCGCGCTGCGGGACGCCCGCGACGAGCTGCTGGCCGAGGCCGAAGCGCTGCCGGCCGAGGACAAGGCACTGGACGATGAGAGCCTGTGCCAGCGTCCGCCTAAGGTGCAGGCGCGCATCCAGGCCTGGCGCTACCGTGAGCTGCTGCGCCGTCTGGAGTTCGCGCCGATCATCTCCGGCAGCAACAACGACGATCCGGCCTGGAAGACCTGGACCGACGGCAGCAAGCAGGAGCGGCTAATCGAGCGCTTCAAGAAGCCGTTGCAGCATGAGCGCGCCGACAAGGCCGACCCGCTGGCCTTCCTGATCGTCAAGTCGATGCTGCTGACCGGCTTCGATGCGCCTATCGAGGGCGTGATGTACCTGGACCGGCCGATCCGCGAGGCCGAGCTGCTGCAGGCCATCGCACGGGTTAACCGTACCGGCTTCGGCAAGCGCTGTGGCATCGTGGTCGACTACTACGGGGTCGCCAACCACCTGCAGGAGGCGCTGGCCGCTTACGCCGACGAGGACATCGAGGGCGCGCTGGCCAGCATCAAGGACGAGGTGCCGGTGCTGCGCGACCGCCATCTGCGCGTGGTGGACGTGCTACGCCGTCAGGGCATCGAATCGCTGGACGACACCGAGGCTTGCCTCGCCGCGCTGGGCGACGAACGCCTGCGCGCCGAGTTCGACGTCAAGCTCAAGGCCTTCCTCGCCAGCCTGGACACCGTGCTGCCGCGCCCCGAGGGACTGCCGTTCACCAAAGATGCCAAGCGTCTGGCCTACCTCTACTCCCGCGCCCGTAACCGCTACAAGGATATGCCGGTACTGGGCAAGGACGTCGGTGCCAAGGTGCGCAAGCTGATCGACGATCATGTGATCTCGCTGGGCATCGACCCGAAGATCCCGCCGATCCAGCTGACCGACGCCGACTTCGAGAAGCAGGTGCTGCGCCAGCCCAACGACCGCGCCAAGGCCTCGGAGATGGAGCACGCCATTCGCTCGCACATCCGCAAGCACCTGGACGAGGACCCGGTGCTGCTGCGCAAGCTGTCGGAGCGTCTCAACGACATCCTCAAGTCCCTCGGCGAGCAGTGGGATGCGCTGATCGAGCAGCTGCAGAAGATCATCGACGAGCTGCGCAGCGGGCAGAGCGGTGGCGATCCCTTCATGGGGGATTTGCCGGAGCATTACGCGCCCTTTCTGCGCAGCGTGCTGGAGGTGGCCTTTGCTGGTGCCGAGCCGCAGCCGGCCGAGTTACTGCGCCTGAAGGACGTGACGGTAGAGCTGGTCGACCTGCTGGTGGACGAGCTGCAGAGCAACCGGGACATCTGGAGCCCGCGCAAGAAGGCCGCGCAGGAAGACCTGAACGGTCAACTGTTCGAGCACCTGATGCGTCTGCGCCCGCCTCTGGTGAATGATGCCGCCGCCGAGGAACTTGCCGACCGCTTGATGGAGCAAGCTCGCGCCAGCCACGACAAGCTGATGCAGGTATGAGATGAGCGACAGCCTCCTGCAGGTCGACGACCTGAGCCTGGTGCTACGCCGCAGTTCGCGGCGCAAGACCGTGCAGGTCACCGTAGAGCGCGACGGCCAGCTGCTGCTGGTCGCGCCGCCGGAGGTCGGCGAGGAGCGCCTCCGCCAGTTCGTGCTGGAAAAGCGCTTCTGGATCTACTCACGGCTGGCTGAAAAGGATCGCCTGCTGCAGGTAGCGCCTGCCAAGGAGTTCGTCGACGGCGAGGGCTTTGCCTATCTTGGGCGCAGCTATCGGCTCAAACTGGTCGACGAGCAGGATGTGCCGCTTAAACTCGCTGCGGGGCGCTTTCGCCTGCTGCGCAGCGAGCTGCCACAGGCCCGCGAGCACTTCATCCGCTGGTACAGCGCCCATGCCAAGCCCTGGCTGGCGCAGCGGGTGGCCGACTTCCGCAACCGCATGGCGCTCAGCCCTGGCGGCATGAAGGTGCAGGACCTTGGCTATCGCTGGGGCTCCTGCGGTAAGGGCGACTGGTTGTACTTCCACTGGAAGACCATCCTGCTGCCTGCACCCATCGCCGAGTACGTGGTGGTTCACGAGCTGGCCCACCTGCACGAGCCCCACCACACTCCCGAGTTCTGGCTGCGCGTCGAGCGCGCCATGCCCGACTACGCCCGTCGCAAGACCTGGCTGGCCGAGCACGGAATGGAGGTGGAGGGGATTTAAGGCGGTACGCAAAGGCTGGTACGCAAGCCGGTACGCATGGAAAGTCGTTAGTTAACAGATTGTATTAACAGTCTGGTTAACAGTCTGGTTAACAGCGAAATAGCCTTTTCTCTGCACAGGTTACCAGCGTAGTTACCATCGAAAGAGGGACTTCAGACAAATCCAGGGCTTCAAGCTTCCATTATCAGTTCGGTATCCAAGCCCGGTATCCACGGAAACAGCGAGTAAGTCATCTCACGCATGCCTTCAGTGAGCGGCAGAAGGGTTCTACATTGGTCAACAGGGCAGGGGGCTGGTCCCTCTTCAGGCTATCGATACCAGGGGCGGAAAAATTCCTATCTAAATGCTCATCTTTTGCGCATTAACGAGGTACCAGGCTTACTCAGAGTCAGGGTATGCCTTACAAAACTGGGCTTGAGCGCCGAAGTTAGGGCTTGAAGGCAGATCGGATTTTTTCCGACCTCACTGGACTTCAGCAGGCCGGTGGTAAGAGCAGGTGCGCGTACTCGGGCAGTAGCCTGACGGGGTTGTTAGGTTTGGCCGTTGTGCCTTTGATCTCGCAATCCCGCCTTGGGCATTTCACGAGGAAGAGCTGATCAGACCCGCTTCCGACTAGCCCGATCTGCGGCATGTCGATCCCGTGCACTGGACAGGCTCCGATGCACAGGCGTTTCTTGCGGTCTTTTGCGCTTTGCCGAACCATGTTCGCCTCCAAGCCGTTGGCGTTATTAGTTAACAGGCTGGTTAACAGCGAAATAGCCTTTTCCTCAGCACAGGTTGTCAGTGTAGCTACCGTTGAAAGCAAGGCTTCAGGCAATCCAGGAGTGGCTTCAATCTTCCGCTAGTACCCAACGACCTGATTCTTTATTTAAAGAGCATGGTGCAGCCCACAGAGCAAAAGAGAATTCCATGATGCCCGCTGAAAAATGGACGTTGCGTCTCTCCGTAAAGCTTCTCGGAGAAAAATCGGTGTCTGGATTGGAGTCTGAGCCGACCTTACAGGTCGGGGCAGTCCATATCACAGTAAAGGAGAGGAGCGGTCACCTTGTTTTGCAGGCCTATGACTTTGACTCCGAAGCTACGGCGGTAGCCTTTATTTCGCAATTGAAGGAAGGGTTGTGGAATCTTGTCATCGATAGAAACATCTCATTTATTCCATACTTTGAGCAGCGCCAAATCACTCGCCCTGACGACCCTGAGCAGGCGGCCAGAAATCTGAATCAGCAGTTCAGTCTCCCCTACACCGGGCCGGTGCATGGTCTGACTGAAGAGGCGGGCGTAACCGTTTACAGGAGCGGCGAAAACATCCGGTTTGTCTCCGGTAGCGCCTCAGGTCACGTCTTTACATCATGGGCAATGGTAGAGAAAACGCTGAGCGAAGGAATGCAACTTGGTGGTGTCGTCTCCGAGCAGACTGATCCGCGTCTGGCCATAGCGTTGGACCTATACCTAGCTCACCTGTCAGAGACCTCAATCAGAACCCGTTTCTTGACCCTTATGATGGCACTCGAAGTGCTAGCCCCGGTGGTGGAGAAGCATGTAGATGCTGTGGTGCTACTAAAGGACTTTGCCGACACGGTACAAGCACGACTCAGTGCAGCGTCGGATGAGGAAACCTGCGACGCATTGCAGGCCCTGCTCAGGGAAATCGATTTTCGCAAGGAAACTTCCATCAGGCGTCGAGTGCGCAAGCTTGTCTTAGACGTCGTGTCGCTTTCCGAGCCTGAGCTGAGTGAGCTTGCCCGCAAAGTGGTGAAAGCCTATGACTTACGTAGCTCTTTGGTCCATACAGGCGACGTAGACGCCCAAGCACTGAACGATGCGTATGCGGTGACCCTAAATGTGGCTAGGTTGATTCTGAAAGCGCGATTGCGGGGGCGGCACGGATAAGGACCAATTGCATATCGGTGAGGGCAACTATCGGTGTTGTTTTATGCCGGCCCCAGAGATCCCAGCAGGAGAGAAGGGCGCTGCAACTAGATATCTGCAGGGAGTTTAGCCGCCCAGTCACTTCCCCAGCGGGGAGCAGAACGGGGAGCAGACTCCCTGAAAACGAAAAAGGCCCACCTTGCGGCGAGCCTAAGTCGTTGTTTCGTATGGTGCCGGCACCAGGAGTCGAACCCGGGACCTACTGATTACAAGTCAGTTGCTCTACCAGCTGAGCTATACCGGCATTTGAGGGTCGCCATTATATCCATTCGCGTGGCCGAGTAAAGCCGTCTGCGGCGAGTGCTGTGCAGTCTTCGTTATGAACAGGAAAATCTTTATGCACAAACCCGAGTGAGTTTCGGCCGGGTCGGTAGGGTTTTGTGCACTGTTTCACGTTATTGCTTAACTCTATGTTTTTATTGAATTTATTATTAGAGCAAAAAATATACAGCGCGCCCTATCGTCGCAGGGGTGGGCTTTTCAGGAATTTGCCCAGAATCTATCAACAGAGTTATCCACAGATGTTGTGGGCAAGTCAGTAGCGCTCGGCCAGTAATAGCAGGTTGCGCGGAGTCAGTTGGCTGGAGCAGAAGTGGCCGAGCCGCACGGCGTAGCCTTGCTCTTCCAGGTAGAGGGCGCGATCCAGGAGTAGCCAGAGTTCCAGGGGGCGGCGGAACAGGTTGCGCAGCAGTTCCAGGTTGCGCACCCGGGCCAGGCGTTGCCAGCCTTGTTGTTCAAGGTGCCGCCAGTCTTGCGCCCCGGGGGCCGGCAATTGCTTGAGGGCGGCCAGGTCGGTGCAGTAGGTGGCAAAGTCCTTGTGCAGCCAGGCGCTGGGTAGGGATGGGGTGGCCAGGTAACTGTCGCTGGCGCGAAGCTGGCGTTGCAGCAGATCGAAGGCCAGACGCCAGGCCATGGACTGGTCGCGCTGGCGACGCACCCGGGCTCCGGCGGTGACCGTTTCACTCAGCGGCAGACCCAGGTCTTCCCGCGACAGCTGCAGGGACGATGCCTTGGCGCTGGTCGAGAGTGCCTGGTAGTTCGGCGCGGCGATGCGGTTGTAGCAGCAGGGCGCGACCGCCAGTTGCCGGCAGCCGGTCTGGCTGGCCAGTTGCAGCAGGCGCATATGCAGGTCGCCGCAGGCGTGCAGGGCCACTGGGGTATGGCTGCTGGCGAGGTGCCGGTGAGCATCGGCGGCCAGCACATCCTGCTCGATATGCTGCGCCGTCACGCCGAGTTTATCACTGAGGCGCTGGCCGCTGTGGACCAGTGCCGGGTCGTACTCCAGGCAACTCAGCGCGCCGCCACCATGGGCCAGGCGACGACCCAGGTGGCCTTTGCCGGCGCACCAGTCGAGCCAGTGCTGGGCAGGCTGGGCGAACTGCAGGCAGCTGGCGAAGGCCTCGATCTGCTGCCATTTGCGCCCGGGTACGTCGACGCTCAGGCGCGCAGGGGCTGCTACCTGGGGCTGCTGTGGCAGGTCGCCAAGCTGGCAGAGGGCCTGGGCGTGGGCGGCCAGTTGGGGAAATGGCGCAGGGGCTGGAAGCTGGTGGGGCTGGTTGTGTGCGGCTTCGGCCTGCTCCAGGCTGCGTGCGCCGAGCCAGGCCGCCAGTTCCGGGTGGCTGGCTTCCCACGGCAGGGCCGGGTGGTGGGTAAAGGGCCGTGGCCGCCACAGGGCCTGGTGCTCCATGAGGAAGCTGTCCAGGGCGTGGAAGCGTTGCAGCAGGGCGGGGCCGCTCAGGGGATGGTCGCTCATGGGGCATATTGGCGTCGATTGTGCGGGGGCGGCAACCGCCCCCGGCTTAGCGCCCCTGGCAGGCGTCGACCCGCAGCCAGCGCTCCAGCACCCGGAAGCCGCGCACCAGGATAAAGGCGATCAGCAGGTAGAACATACCGGCGGCGAAGAAGATCTCCACCGGCAGGTAGGTGCGGGCGATGATGGTGCGCGCCATGCCGGTCAGTTCCAGCAGGGTCACGGTACTGGCCAGGGAGCTGGCCTTGAGCATCAGGATCACTTCGTTGCTGTAGGCCGGCAGGCCGATGCGCGCGGCGCGCGGCAGGATGATATAGAACATGGTCTGCGCCCGGGACATGCCCAGCGCTCGCGCCGCCTCGACCTCGCCCTGGGGCACGGCCTGGATCGCGCCACGGAGGATCTCGGCGATATAGGCCGCGGTGTGCAGGGTCATGGTCAGGATGGCGCACCAGTAGGGCGAGCGCAGGTAAGGCCATAGCGGGCCTTGGCGGATGGCGTCGAACTGGGCCAGGCCGTAGTAGACCAGAAACAGCTGCACCAGCAGCGGGGTGCCGCGGAAGAAGAAGATATAGCCGTAGGGCAGGGCGCGTACGTACCAGTGCCGGGAGGCGCGGGCGATGCCCATGGGGATGGCCAGGATCAGTCCGGCGACGACGGCGATGGCCACCAGCTCCAGGGTCAGCATGGCCCCTTCGGCCAGGCGTGGCAGCCACTTGATGATTACTTCCCAGTTCATCCCGCGCTCCTGACAAAGCCGCGGCTGGAGCGCTTCTCAAGGAAGTGCAGGCCGATCATGGCGAGTACGGTGAGGCCCAGGTAGATAAAGGCCGCCACCAGGAAAAAGGTAAAGGGTTCTTTGCTCGAGGTCACCGCGATCTGCGAGCGGCGCATGATTTCTTCCAGGCCAATTACCGAGACCAGGGCGGTGTCCTTCATCAGGATCATAAACAGGTTGCCCAGGCCGGGCAGGGCGATGCGCCACATCTGCGGCAGGATCAGCCGCCAGAAGATCCGCGGCTTGGACAGGCCAAGGGCCTGACCGGCTTCGCGATGGCCCTTGGGGATGGCCAGGATGGCCCCGCGAAACACCTCGGTGGCGTAAGCGCCGAAGCAGATGCCCAGGGCGATGGTGCCGGCGGCGAACGCGCTCAGCTCCAGGCTTTCGATGCCCAACAGGTCGGCGAGGTTGCGCATCAGCTGCACGGTGCCGAAATAGATCAGCAGCACCCAGAGCAGCTCGGGAATGCCGCGCACTATGGTCGAGTAGGTGCCGCCAAGCCATTGCAGCGGCTTGTACGGCGAAGTCTTGGCCAGGGCACCGAGCAGGCCGAGCACCAACCCCAGGCTGAGTGCGCTAAGCGCCAGCTTGATGGTCATCCAGGTGCCAGCAAGCAAGGCCGGGCCGAATCCGTAGAGATCGAAATTCATGGGGGCGCTCAGAAGCCCGCGCCGCCATGGTGGCGGCGCAGAGCCGGCTGCTTAGTAGATGCTGAAGGGGAAGTACTTGTCGTTGATCTGCTTGTAGGTGCCGTCTTCAACGATTTCTTTCAGCGCGGCATTCAGGCGCTCGCGCAGGGCATCACCCTTGCGCACGGCAATGCCGATCTTGTCGTTATCGAACACCGGGTCGCCCTTGAACTCGAAGTCCTTGCCGGCATCGCTCTTGAGCCATTCCCAGTTGACGAAGCTATCGGCCAGCACGCCATCGAGGCGGCCCGAGGACAGGTCGAGGTAGGCGTTTTCCTGGGTGTCGTAGAGCTTGATGTCGACGACCTTGTCCAGGTTGTCTTCCAGCCAGGTGCCGGCGATGGTAGCGCGCTGGGCTCCGATCACCTTGCCTTTGAGGCTGGCTTCGTCGGTCTTGAAGTCCGAGCCCTTGGGGGCGATGAACTGCAGCTTGTTGGTGTAGTAGGGCTCGGTGAAGTCGACGGCGGCCTGGCGCTCTTCGGTGATCGACATGGAGGCGATCAGGAAGTCGAATTTCTTCGCGTTGAGGGCCGGGATAATGCCGTCCCAGTCGGAGGTGACCACTTCGCACTCGACCTTCATCTTGGCGCACAGGGCCTGGCCGATTTCCACGTCGAAGCCACCGACCTGGCCGCTGGCGTCGATCAGGTTGAAGGGCGGGTAAGCGCCTTCGGTGCCCATCTTGAGTTTTTCAGCAGCCATGGCGCTGCCGGCGAATGCCAGAGTAGCGGCAGCGGCCAGCAGGATTTTCTTGTAGTTCTGCATGCGTAGTAGCTCCGTGTTTAGTGATTGCTGGACATGAATTGTTTACAGCGCGCCGAGTTGGGGCTGTCGAACACCTGCGCCGGTGGACCCTGTTCTTCAACCAGGCCCTGATGCAGGAACACCGCTTCGCTGGACACCTGACGGGCGAAGCCCATCTCGTGGGTCACCAGCAGCATGGTGCGACCCTCTTCGGCGAGCGCGCGGATCACATTAAGCACTTCTTGTACCATTTCCGGGTCGAGGGCCGAAGTTGGCTCATCGAACAGGATAACCTTGGGCTCCATGCACAGGGTGCGGGCAATCGCCGCGCGCTGCTGCTGGCCGCCGGAAAGCTGGTTGGGGTAGACGTGGCGCTTGTCGCCGATGCCGACCTTGGCCAGCAGCGCCTCGGCCCGCTCGGTGGCCTCGGCCTTGCTCAGGCCAAGCACCCGGCGCGGGGCCTCGATGATGTTGTCGAGCACGCTCATATGCGGCCACAGATTGAAATTCTGGAACACGAAGCCGATTTCGCTGCGCAGACGGTTGATCTGCTTGCCGTCGGCCGCGACCAGTTCGCCGTTCTTTGCGGGTTTGAGCTTGAGCTCTTCGCCGGCAACGATGATCTGGCCCTTGTGCGGGTTCTCCAGCAGGTTGATGCAGCGCAGAAAGGTCGACTTGCCTGAACCGGAGGAGCCAAGGATGGAGATGACATCGCCGTCGCGGGCAGTCAGGGAGATGCCCTTGAGCACCTCGAGGTCGCCATAGCGTTTATGCAGATCGCGAATTTCCAGCGCGGGCGTGGCCTCGGCCATGGGGGGTCCTCTTCTTGTTCGAATGCGCTCAGGCGGGTGTCTGGCCTTCCTGGCGGTGGCGTCAAGCTAGCATAGCGTTTCGCTGACCGCCAAGCCGTTTACCGGCCGCCCGGGGCCGCTGGGGTCACGGGTGTCGCCTGGCTGCAGCTGGCTGTCGCGCGAGCGCAATATTGCTCGCGGTGCGTATTGTTCGTCGCTCATTTTCTGCTGCGTGGAGGCGTGCTGTTCTGGCATGAGCCTGTGTGGGGCGACGACGCATGGTGCGCCGGTGGGCATGAAATCGCAGGCAATAAAAAACCCCAAGGAGGTGATATTCGCTTGGGGTTTTTCGGTGTTAGTGGTGCCCGGGGACGGAATCGAACCGCCGACACGGGGATTTTCAATCCCCTGCTCTACCGACTGAGCTACCCGGGCTAACGGGGCGCTATTAGACGGATTTGAGGGGGAGGTGTCAAGCGTGAGTTTGAAAAATATTTAATTATTACGGGCGGTTAGGTTCGGCAGGGGCTTCGCTGGGGGTTGGGGCTGGTGGGGCGAGCTGATCGCGGGCAAGCCCGCTCCTACAGGTGAGTGCGGCGCAGGGGAGTTCGGATGCAGTTCTGGGGCGACTCTTTCCCGTCTTGCATCCGGGCTCAGGGGAGGGTGTTGCTGTTACTCGCTCGGCGGCACGTAGCCTTCGGCCTGGGCGTATTCCTCGCCAGAGAGGAACTTGTCCATCTCGACCTGGAGGAACTTGCGGTCTTCGGCGTTCATCATGTTCAGGCGGCGTTCGTTGATCAGCAGGGTCTGGTGCTTCTGCCATTCTTCCCAGGCCTGCTTGGACACGTTGTTGTAGATGTCCTCGCCTTTGGCTCCGGGGTAGGGCGGGCGGTCGAGGCCGGGGAGTTCCTGTTTGTGCTTGCGGCACAGTACGGTGCGGGTCATGCGGGCTCTCCTGTAAGCAGACTGTCGGCGGCGCGCTTGAGCAGTTTCTTGACTGGGGCGGCAAGGCCCAGGCGCGGCGGGGTGGCGAGGTTATACCAGAGCCAGTCGGCCTCGGCCACGGCGGCTGGCGCGGCGTTGACCTGCACCAGCCAGGGTTCGATGGCCAGCTGGAAGTGGCTGAAGGTGTGGGTCAGCCCGCTCAGTTCGCGACGTTCACCCAGTTGCAGGTCGTGGCGGCTGGCCAGGGCGTCGAGGGCGCTCAGGGCGTCCAGTTCCGGCAGGCTCCACAGGCCGCCCCAGAGGCCGCTGGAAGGGCGGCGATAGAGCAGCACTTCCCCCGCTGGGTTGGTCAGCAGCGGCATCAGGGTGCGCTTCTGCGGCAGGGCCTTGCGCGGCTTGGGGATCGGGTAGCGGATCTCCAGGCCGAGCAGGTGCGCCTGGCAGCCGCTCTTCAGCGGGCAGAGCAGGCAGCTGGGCTTGCTGCGGGTGCAGAGGGTGGCCCCCAGGTCCATCATCGCCTGGGTGTAGTGGTTTACCCGGGCGTGGGGGGTAAAGCGCTCGGCTACTGCCCATAGCTGCTTGGCCACCTTGGGCTCGCCCGGATAGCCTTCCTGGGCCACATAGCGGGCCAGCACGCGCTTGACGTTGCCGTCGAGTATCGGTGCGCGCAGGCCCATGCTGAGGCTGGCGATGGCTCCGGCGGTGGATTGGCCGATGCCGGGAAGTTCGGTGAGTTGGTCGACATCGCGGGGGAACTCGCCGCCATGTTCAGTCATCACTATCTGCGCAGTTTTCTGCAGGTTACGCGCGCGGGTGTAGTAGCCCAGGCCCGTCCACAGGTGCAGCACTTCGTCCTCCGGCGCTTCGGCCAGGTCTTTTACCGTCGGCAGGGCGGCCATAAAACGGTCGAAGTAGCCGAGCACGGTGCTGACCTGCGTCTGCTGCAGCATGATTTCCGAGACCCACACGCGGTAAGGCGTGATGCCCTGTTGCCAGGGCAGGTCCTTGCGCCCGTGGCTGTCGTACCAGTTCAGTACGCTGCCTGCAAACTGCTCGGGACTCATCGGTTGAACAGGCCCTTGAGTGCGTCTTTCAGCTCGGGGCTGATCTTGTCGCCGAGTTTTTCCTCGAGCTTCTCGTTGATCTTGTTGCCGGCCAGTTTGGCCGCCACCTTGCCCATGCCGTCCTGATCCAGGCGGCAGGCCTTGGCCCCCATTTCCAGCGGGCCGCGGCAGCGCAGCGGCCACTCGATGCCGACATAGCGCTCGTTGACCTGGCAGGCCGGATCGGGCATTTCGCGCTGGTCGCCGATCAGAGTGATGCCGGCGCGGTAGTCGAGGCCGAGGATGCGCAGGTCGAGGTCGCCCTTGCCGCTGAGCGCCAGGCCCGGCAGGCGGACTTTCAGGTCCGGGTTGTGGGCTACGCCGTTGCGCAGGCTGAGGGTGCCCTGCAGGCTGTCGAAGGGGGTGTCCTTGCTGCGTGGCTCGCTGCTCAGCACCTTGCGGTTGAGGGTGGCGATACCGCGGCACAGCTGCTGTTCGAGGTTGGCGTCGACCAGTACGCCGTCATTCAGGACAAAGCTGGCGCTGCCGGTGAGGCCTTCTATCCAGGCCTGCTGGCTGTTGCCGCTGGTGCTCAGATCGGCCTTGAAATCCAGCAGGCCCTTGAGCGGCGAAGGCTGGTCGGGCTTCTTCAGGAAGGGTTCAACGGCGATGCGGGTCAGGCTCTTCTGCACCTTGAGCAGGGGTGTGGCCGGGCGCACATCGAGGCTAGCCTTGGCATCGAAGCTGCCGTTGCCGAGGTTGCCGCGCAGCTCTTCGACGGTCAGCAAACCGGCTCGACTGTTGGCCTTGAGGTTGATCTTGTTGAAGTTCTGTTGCTGGGCGGTGAGCTGGTCGAGGCTCAGGCTCAGTTGCAGGTCGAGCTTGCGCAGCAGTTCGATCGGCAGCAGCGGGTCGCGGCTCCAGGCCTGCTGGGTCGGTGCGTTGGGCAATGGCGTGCTGCCGCTTTGTCCGGCATTGGCCACGCTTTCCTTGACCTCGGCCTTGCGCGCGGCGCTGGCGCTCTGGCTGTCCTGGCTGGGGGCCGGCAGGTAGCGGTCGAGGTCCAGGCGGTCGCCCTTTAGCTGCACGCGCAGGGCCTGCTTGGCGAAATCGGCGATGGCGAGCTTGCCGGTAAAGCTGCTGTCGTCCAGCTTCAGCTGCAGGTCTTCGAAGTTCAGGCTGTTGTCCGTGCCGGTCAGGCGGGTAACCAGCTCGAACTGGCCGAGGGTCTTGTCATCCTTCATCGGCGGCAGTTTCTGGCCGATGGTGGCAAGGAATTCGCGCAGGTTGAGCGGGGCGATGGACAGGCCGCCGCTGAGTTTGGGGGCCTTGTCCAGGTCGCGGACCTTCAGCTCGCCGAGGGCGCGCAGCTGGTTGCCGGAGAATTTCAGGCCGTTCCATTCGGCGACCTGGGCGGCCAGGTCGACCAGCAGCTGGCCCTGGGCCGTGTAGGTCAGGGTCTGGCCGTCGAAGGGTTCGCCGGAGATTTCGCCGGAGAGCTTGGCGTCCTCCAGCTGGTAGCGCTTGAGTACGCGGTCGAAGCGCAGTTCGCCCTGCAGTTCGCTACGGGCGCGGACCACCGGTTGATTGGTGCCGAAGAAGGCGCTGAGCTTGAGCGGAATATTGGCCCCTTCACGGATGGCCCCAGTGGTCAGCTGAATGCTTTCGGCGCTGAATTGCTGGCCTTTCTGTTCGTCGTGGTAGTCGATGCGCGCGCCGTTGACGATCAGGCTGTCGATATCCAGCTTGATCGGCTGCGCGCTCGGAGCCGGGCTGGCGGGCTGTTCGGTGGCTGGTTTGGCAGCACTGTCGGCGTTGCTGGCGGTGGTTGTGCTGGCAGCGGTTGGCGCGGGCTTGCCGACATCTTCCCAGTTGCTGCGGCCCTTTTCGTCGCGCTGCAGGTTGAGGTTGAGGCCGTCGATGCGGATATCGCTCATCTGCACTTCGCGGCGCAGCAGCGGCAGCACGCGCACCGACAGGCCAAGCAGGCGCAGGTCGGCAAAGGGCTGGTCGGGGGTGCTGGTACTGGCCAGGGTGGCCTCGGTCAGCTCCAGGCCGAGCCAGGGGAACAGGCTCCAGCCGATATCGCCATTGAGGGTCAGCTCCAGGTTGGCCTTGTCGCGGGCCAGCTGACTGATTTCATCTTTGTAGTCGTTGGGATCGAACAGGTGGGTCAGGGCGAAGCCCAGCGCCACGATGATCAGCAACAGCCCGAGGAAAAACAGGCCGAGTATTTTGCCGAGCGCTTTCATGTGCGAGTCCTTGTTTTGAAGCTTGATAGTGAAGAGCAGCAATCCGAGCCGGCGAGTATAGCGCCAGCGCTTTTATCTGGACCGCCGACAGTCCTGTTTGCACGGTGATTTTGCAAGCGGCTTTTACAGTGCTTGCGCCACGCGCTCGGCAATAGCCAGGCTGGCGGTAAGCCCAGGCGATTCGATGCCGAACAGGTTGACCAGGCCTGGCAGGCCGTGCTCCTTGGCCGTTTGGATAAGGAAGTCGGCGGCCGGTTCCCCGGGGCCTGCGAGTTTCGCCCGGATACCGCTGTAGCCCGGCAACAGGCGTGCGCTGTCGAGACTCGGGAAGTAGCGGCGGATGGCGCTGGCGAACGGCTCGCGCAGGTTTTCGTCGACCTGATAGTCGAGCTGCGTGAGGTACTGGGTGTCCGGGCCGAAGCGCAGCTGGCCGCCGAGATCCAGGGTGGCGTGGATGCCGAGGCCGGCGCTGTTGGCTTCCGGCATGGGGTAGATCAGGTGCCGGAAGGGCGAGCGGCCGCTGTAGCTGAAGTAGCGGCCCTGGCACAGGTGCAGCGGAGGTACGTTCTGCAGCCCTTGGGTTTGCCTGGCCAGCTGCTGGGCGAATAGGCCGCCGGCATTGATCACTCGCTGGGCTTTGAGCTGGAACGGCTCGCCGTTGCTCTGGCCGCTGGCTATCCAGCCAGCGCCGTCTGCTTCGAGCTGTTCGACGCGGGTGTGCAGAACCAACTGCGCGCCGCGATGCTCGGCTGCGGCCAACAACGATTGCAGGTAGGTGTGGCTGTCGATAATCCCGGTGCTCGGCGAGAGCAGGGCGCAGCTGCCGCGTACCGCCGGTTCCAGCGTTTGCAGCTGGGTTTGGCTGAGGCGCTGCAGGTCGTGCACGCCGCAGGCTTCGGCGTTTTCGTGGAGCTGTTCGAGCCTGGCGATTTCTGCGTTTTCCACCGCCACCAGCAGCTTGCCCAGTTGCCGGTGCGCCACCTGGTGTGTGCGGCACCAGGCATATAGCCGCTCGCGGCCTTCCAGGCACAGTTCGGCCTTGAGCGAGCCGGGGGTGTAGTAGATGCCGGCGTGGATCACCTCGGAGTTGCGGCTGGAACTGTGGCTGCCGATCAGGCTTTCTGCCTCGACTATCAGGGTGCTCTGACCCGACCTGGCCAGGCGCGCGGCACAGGCCAGGCCGAGGGCTCCCGCGCCGATAATCAGGGTATCGATACTGTCCATGGCGTTGTCGGTGCTGCGGGTTGACGAGTTAGGTGGGGAGCATAACAAGAACCTGTGAGGTGGCCATAAACGTCGCGGCGCAGGGTTAGCCTTTGATCATTCTCTCGCGACAGCTGTCGCTTACTGCAGCCGATGGCGGTCGTGGAGAAAGCTCAGTACCGCGCGGCGGCAGCGGTTGTACTCGTGATCGTCGGCCAGGGCGATGCGATCGCGCGGGCGCGGCAGGTCGACGCTGAGGATTTCGCCGATGGTGGCCGAGGGGCCGTTGGTCATCATCACGATGCGATCCGACAGCAGCACCGCCTCGTCGACATCGTGGGTGATCATCATCATGGTGTTGCCCAGCTCTGCCTGGATGCGCATCACCTCGTCCTGCAGGTGGGCGCGGGTGAGGGCGTCGAGGGCACCGAAGGGTTCGTCGAGCAGCAGCACCTTGGGCTTCATCGCCAGGGCGCGGGCGATGCCGACGCGTTGCTTCATGCCGCCGGAAATCTCCTGGGGGTACTTGTCCAGGGCGTGGCCCATGCTCACCAGCTTGAGATTGTGCTCGATCCACTCGCGGCGCTCGGCCTTGCTCATGCTGCGCTTGAACACCTTGTTGACCGCCACTTCGACGTTTTCGAACACCGTCAGCCAGGGCAGCAGCGAGTGGTTCTGGAACACCATGCCGCGGTCCGGGCCGGGGCCGCTGACTTCCTTGCCGTCGAGGATGACCACCCCGAGGCTGGGGTCGAGCAGGCCGGCGACGATATTCAGCACCGTCGACTTGCCGCAGCCGGAGTGGCCGATGATCGAGATAAATTCGCCCTTGTCGATGCGCAGGTTGATGTTCTTCAGCACCTGGGAGGCCAGGTTGCCGCGCACGAAGCTTTTGTCCAGTTGTTCGATGGAGAGGTAGCTCATGTCCGAATCCTCAGGCGGCGGGGATGCCGCGGGTGATGCGCCGGCCGGCGAAGGCCACCAGACGGTCGAGGAAGAAGCCGACCACGCCGATATAGACGAGGGCGAGAATGATGTCGCTGATGCGTGAGGCGTTCCAGGCATCCCAGATGAAGAAGCCGATACCGACCCCGCCGATCAGCATTTCCGCGGCGATGATCGCCAGCCACGACAGGCCGACCCCGATGCGCAGGCCGGTGAAGATGTAGGGTGCAGCGGCCGGCAGCATGATGATGCGGAAGTACTCCCAGGCATTCAGCTGGATCACCTGGGCGACGTTGCGGTAGTCCTGGGGAATATTACGGATGCCCACCGAGGTGTTGATGATGATCGGCCAGATCGCAGTGATAAAGATCACGAAGATCGCCGACGGATGGCTGTCCTGAAAACCCGCCAGGGACAGCGGCAGCCAGGCCAGCGGCGGCACGGTGCGCAGCACCTGGAACAGCGGGTCGAGGCCGCGCATGGCCCAGTCCGACTGGCCGATCAGCACGCCGAGGGCGACGCCGGCCGCCACTGCCAGCAGATAACCCACCGCCACCCGTTGCAGGCTGGCCAGCAGTTGCCAGGCCAGGCCGACATCGTTGCCGCCGTTGTCGTAGAAGGGATCGACGATCAACTCCCAGGTGTCGCTGAGCACCTGGGAAGGTGGCGGCAGGGCTGCACCGGCACCCGAGCAGAGCATTTCCCAGATCAGCCCGAGCACCAGCAGGATCACCAGCGGTGGCAGCAGATCCTGCAGCAGGGTCTGCTGCAGGCGTGTGCCGATACGGCTAAGCCGCGAGGGTGTGGCTGGTGTTGTCGGGCTGGCCACGGCGGCGGGTTCGATTTTTACGTTGGCGTTCATCGGGTGTCTCCTCGCAGGCGGTGCATGGCGGTCAGGCCATGGCCTTGATGGTCAGGCTGTCCAGATAGGCTTGCGGGTTTTCGGGGTCGAACACCTTGCCGTCGAAGAAGGTCTCGACGCCGCGCGAGGTCGAGGCGGGAATCTGTTCGGCTGGCAGGCTCAGGGCGGCGGCGGCGGCGCGCCAGATATCCTCGCGGTTGACCTGGGCGATCAGTGCCTGGCTGTCGAAATCGGCCGGCAGGTAGCCCCAGCGCTTGTTCTCGGTGAGGAACCAGAGGTCGTGGCTCTGGAAGGGGTAGGAGGCGAAGTCGTCCCAGTAGCGCATCTGTTCTGGATGGTTCTCCACCACCTTGCCGGTGCCGTAGGCGAAGTTGCCCTTCATGCGGTCGACGATGTCGGCATAAGGCGCGCCGATCCAGCGCCGCTGCGAGCAGATCTTCGCCACTTCTTCCTTGTTTTCCGGCTTCTCGCAGTACATCTGCGCTTCCATGATCGCCATTGTCAGGGCCTGGGCGGCCTTGGGGTTGGCGGCGACGTAATCGCTGCGCAGGGCGAAGGATTTTTCCGGATGGTTGTGCCACAGCTCGCCGGTGGTGTTGGCCGTGTAGCCGATCTTCTGGTTGATCAGCTGGGCGTTCCACGGCTCGCAGACGCAGAAGGTGTCCATGCTGCCGACTTTCATGTTGGCGACCATCTGCGCTGGCGGCACCACGATGGTGTTGATGTCGCTGTTCGGATTGATGCCGCCGGCTGCCAGCCAGTAGCGCATCCACAAGTCATGGGTGCCGCCGGGGAAGGTCATGGCCGCACTGACCTTTTTGCCACTGGCTTTCTTGGCTTCCAGAGCCGCCTTGAATGGCGTGCTGTCGACGCCGATTTTCAGGTCGCGGTATTCCTCGCCCACCGAGATGCATTGGCCGGCCAGGTTGAGGCGGGCGAGGATGGAAATCGGTACCGGCTGGTTGTTCGGCGTGACAATGCCGGCGCTGATCAGGTAAGGCATGGGGGTGAGGATATGGCCGCCGTCGATGCCGTTCTTCGCCGAGCCGAGCACCAGGTTGTCGCGGGTGGTGCCCCAGGACGATTGCTTGAGCACCTCGACCTCGGTCATGCCGTATTTGGCGAAAAAGCCTTTCTCGGCGGCGACAAACAGCGGCGCGGCATCGGTCAGGGCGATAAAGCCGAGTTTGGCCTTGGTGGTTTCCACATCCGTGCCGGCGGCCCAGGCGCTGGACGACAGGCCGAGCGGCATGCCGCCGAGCAGGGCGATACCGCTGGCGGCGACTATCGACTGTTTCAGGAAGCGCCGGCGCGAGGCCATCAGTACGCTGTTGCTGTCGTCATTGCTCGGCTTGTCGGTCATGGTTCGGTTTCCTCTGGGCGAAAAAAAACGATGTCACGCCGACCGGCTGAGCCGGGGGCGTGGACATCGTTGTCCGGATTAAATTGTGGTGCTCGGCATTGCTGCCAGGCTTGTTCTAGCCATAGCGAAAGCCGTGCCAGGATCTAGGTAATGTTTTCGCGTATGCCGTTTCGGGTCGGTCGCGCCTGTCAGATCAATGGTTTGCATTGCCCGGCCAGGCGAGCGTGGTGTTCGTTCGCCCTGGCCTGGCGCTGTGCTGAAGGGGTACCGCGGCATGCGGTGGTGCACGTTCGCAGTGCGTGGCTTCTGGCGTGTGCCTGAGTTCAGTGCTTTTGTCGGGGGCTGGCCGTGGGTAGCTCGGCGTTGAGTGCCAACAGGCGCTGGGCCACCTCGTCCAGACGCAGGCCCTGGTTCATCGCCGTCTGGCGCAGCCGGGCATAGGCTTCGCTTTCGCTGCAGCCCTGCTGCTTGATCAGCAACTGCTTGGCGCGTTCCACCAGCTTGCGCTCGTCCAGGGCCTGGCGCGCTTCCCGTAGTTCGTCGTGCATGCCCTGCAGGCGCTGGGTCTGGCTCTGCAGCAGATCCAGAGTCGAGCGCGCCAGGTTAGTGCTTTGGCCTTCTTCGGCCGGGCTGTCGCGGTCGCTGCTGGGCACGCTGAACAGCCTGGCCTGCTCGGCGGCGGCATGCATATCGCTGAGGCCGTCGAGCAGACGGCGGTGGTTGTGCAGGTCGTGACGAACGCGCTGCATGCTCTGCTGGCAGCCGTGCAGCAGATCCTGCTCCAGGCAGGTTTCCACGCTTTTCATCGCGTCGATACGGGCGGTGTGCAGTTCGAACCAGAGTTCGCCGAGCTGGCAGTCGACCCGGGCGTCGGCGTGGGTGCGCCGGGCGATCTCGCGCAGACGGCAGGCCTGGGCGTTGCTGGGGCTGGCGCAGAGGCTGTGCCAGAGCTCCAGGGCCGCCGGGCTGGCGAAGCGGCCGAAGGTCACGAAGCTGCGCTCCTGGCACTCCAGCAGGTGTTCCAGGCGCTCGAGCATCTCGGCTGTGAAGTAGCCGCTGGCGAAGCCGGCGACGCCCAGGGCGCGCTCCTGGCCGGCGAGTTCCTTGCCCTGCATAAAGTTGAACAGCGCCACCAGGCTGCGGGTGATGGCGGGGTCGATGGCGGTATCGGCGGCCTCGAAGACCACCGCCAGCAGGCCGCCGATCAGCCGTACCAGGGCGGCGGTGGCGTCCTGCATGCTGATCCGGTGTTCGCGAATCTTGCGGCGCAGCGCCGGCAGCTCGTCGAGGCTATGCAGGGCATAGGCGATGCGGGTGAACAGGCGGGTCTTGTCGGCCGAGCCGAGGCCGTTCTGATCAATGCGTTCGAGGTCGTCGCGGACCTGGCGTTCCAGGCTGTCGGCGGCCTGGCTCAGGCCGTCCAGCTGCAGGCGCTGGTGCGGGGCGTTGCCGCTCAGGTAGAGGTTGGAGTAGCCGCGTTCTTTTTGCAGGGCATGCACCAGCTGGCTGATGCGGGTCACCAGCTCACAGGTCTGCGCCAGGTCTTCCAGGCCGAGCAACTCGCTGCGCCGGGCCGCTAGCATAAAGCGCAGGGTGGCCGGCATTTTCCGCTCATGCATGATCGCCGCCTCGGCAGGGCAAATATCCGGACGTCTGCAAGATGCAGTCCAGGCGGCGGGGTGCGTATCCCCAGGGCGGCTTTGCCCCTATAATGGCAGCCTTTTTCCGCGAGCAATTTCTGGAGCTGGTGATGGCCGAACGTACGGCTTCCGTCGAACGCAACACCCTGGAGACCCAGATCAAGGTCTCGATCAATCTGGATGGTACCGGCAAGGCCAAGTTCGATATTGGCGTGCCGTTCCTCGAACACATGCTCGATCAGATTGCCCGTCACGGCCTGATCGACCTGGATATCCAGTGCAAGGGCGACCTGCATATCGACGATCACCACACCGTGGAAGACGTCGGCATCACCCTCGGCCAGGCGTTCACCAAAGCCATCGGCGACAAGAAGGGCATGACCCGCTACGGCCATTCCTATGTGCCGCTGGACGAAGCGTTGTCGCGCGTGGTCATCGACTTCTCCGGCCGTCCTGGGCTGCAGATGCATGTGCCATTCACCCGTGCGGTGGTGGGCGGCTTTGATGTGGACCTGTTCCAGGAGTTCTTCCAGGGCTTCGTCAATCACGCCCTGGTCAGCCTGCATATCGACAACTTGCGTGGCACCAACACCCACCACCAGATCGAAACGGTGTTCAAGGCCTTCGGCCGCGCCCTGCGTATGGCCGTCGAGCTGGACCCGCGTATGGCCGGGCAGATGCCGTCGACCAAGGGCGTGCTCTGATGCAGACGGTCGCGGTTATCGACTACGGCATGGGCAACCTGCATTCGGTGGCCAAGGCTCTCGAACATGTGGGTGCCGGCAAGGTGCTGGTGACCAGCGATGCCCAGGTGATTCGCGAAGCCGACCGGGTGGTATTCCCCGGCGTCGGCGCGATTCGCGACTGCATGGCCGAGATCAAGCGTCTGGGTTTCGACAGCCTGGTGCGTGAAGTCAGCCAGGACCGGCCGTTTCTCGGCATCTGCGTGGGCATGCAGGCCTTGCTCGAACGCAGCGAAGAGAACGACGGGGTCGACTGCATCGGTCTGTTCCCCGGCCAGGTGCGCTTCTTCGGCAAGGATATGGTCGAAGACGGCGAGCCGCTGAAGGTGCCGCATATGGGCTGGAATGAAGTGAGTCAGGCGGTCAAGCACCCGCTGTGGCACGACATTCCCGATATGGCGCGCTTCTACTTCGTGCACAGCTATTACATCGAAGCCGGCAAGCCGCAGCAGGTGGTCGGTCGCGGCCATTACGGCAAGGACTTCGCCGCAGCCCTGGCCGAGGGTTCGCGCTTCGCCGTGCAGTTCCACCCGGAGAAGAGCCATACCCATGGCCTGCAGCTGCTGCAGAACTTCGCCGCCTGGGATGGCCGCTGGTAAATGAGCCGGGCCAAGCAGAAACCGCCACTGATGACCCTGAGCACCGAGCAGGAACGTGACGCCTGCCTGGTGCTCAAGCGTTTTATGGCCGAGCGCTTCGAGCTTGAGCTGGGCAGCTTCGAGGCCGCCGAAGTGCTGGAGTTGTTTGCCCGCGAGATTGCACCGCACTACTACAACCGGGCGATTTTCGATGTACAGACTCACCTGAAAGAACGGTTCGAGAGCATCGAAAGCGACCTCTGGGCGCTGGAAAAGAGCTGACCCACCGAATTCACACGACTTGAGCAGGTTCAACCGATGCTGATTATCCCCGCTATCGATCTGAAGGACGGCGCTTGCGTGCGTCTGCGCCAGGGCCGCATGGAAGACTCCACGGTGTTCTCCGAAGACCCGGTGAGCATGGCCGCCAAGTGGGTTGAGGGCGGCTGCCGTCGCTTGCACCTGGTCGACCTCAACGGTGCCTTCGAAGGCCAGCCGGTCAACGGCGAGGTGGTCACCGCCATCGCCAAGCGTTACCCGACTCTGCCGATCCAGATCGGCGGCGGCATCCGCACCCTGGAAACCATCGAGCACTATGTGCGTGCCGGTGTCAGCTACGTGATTATTGGCACCAAGGCGGTGAAAGATCCGCAATTCGTCACCGACGCCTGCAAGGCCTTCCCCGGCAAGGTGATCGTCGGTCTGGATGCCAAGGATGGCTTCGTCGCCACCGACGGCTGGGCTGAAGTGTCGACGGTGCAGGCCACCGATCTGGCCAAGCGTTTCGAGGCTGACGGCGTATCCGCCATCGTTTATACCGATATCGCCAAAGACGGCATGATGCAGGGTTGCAACGTCGAGGCCACCGCCGCCCTGGCCGCCGCCAGCCGGATTCCGGTGATCGCCTCCGGCGGTATCCACAACCTCAGTGATATCGAGAAGCTGCTGCTGGCCCGTTCGCCGGGCATTATCGGTGCCATCACCGGCCGTGCCATCTATGAAGGCACCCTGGATGTGGCCGAGGCTCAGGCCTTCTGCGATAACTTCAAGGGCTGACGCGGGGCGACCTGCACGGTTTTGGCGGTGCGCGCGGCCTCGGCGGCCCCGCGACACACTACGGGAATACTTCTTATGGCACTGGCAAAACGCATTATCCCCTGCCTCGACGTGGACAACGGCCGCGTGGTCAAGGGCGTGCAGTTCGAGAACATTCGCGATGCCGGCGATCCGGTGGAGATCGCCCGCCGTTACGACGAGCAGGGTGCCGACGAGATCACCTTTCTCGATATCACCGCCAGCGTTGACGGCCGTGACACCACCCTGCATACGGTCGAACGCATGGCCAGTCAGGTGTTTATTCCCCTGACCGTCGGTGGCGGTGTGCGCACCGTGCAGGATATCCGCAACCTGCTCAATGCCGGCGCGGACAAGGTCTCGATCAACACCGCGGCGGTGTTTACCCCGGAGTTCGTCGGCGAGGCCGCGTCGCGCTTCGGTTCGCAGTGCATCGTCGTGGCCATCGATGCCAAGAAAGTCTCCAAGCCGGGTGAAACCCCGCGCTGGGAAATCTTCACCCACGGTGGGCGCAAACCCACCGGCCTGGATGCCGTGCTCTGGGCGAAGAAGATGGAAGACCTCGGTGCCGGCGAAATCCTCCTGACCAGCATGGATCAGGACGGCGTAAAAAGCGGCTATGACCTCGGCGTGACCCGCGCCATCAGCGAAATGGTCGGCATCCCGGTGATCGCCTCCGGCGGCGTCGGCAACCTTGAGCACCTGGCTGCCGGCATCCTCGAAGGCAAGGCGGCGGCAGTGCTGGCCGCGAGCATCTTCCACTTCGGCGAATACACAGTGCCGGAAGCCAAGGCCTACCTGGCCAGTCGCGGCATAGTCGTACGCTGAATGGGCTGGCCCGGCTCAGCTTGAGTACGGGTCGACAGCAGCTTGCCGCCCATTTGGTTAGAGTATGCGGCCGTGCCCGTGGCCCGACCCTATATACCCACCCGCGACCGATCGGTCGTTTTCAGGCTGCAAAGTCTAGGCCTGGTGGACGCTGCTGGTTATGCTGCGCCCCAGTCCGGCCTTAATGGAAAGAGAGTTGCTATGTTCAGATCCCTGTCGATTGCGCTATTGGCTGCAGGCTGGTTGTTGGCCGCCAGCGCCCAGGCCGAAGTTCCCGACGACTACCGGATGGTGCTGCTGACGGAGAATTTCCCGCCCTACAACATGGCGATCAACGGCAAGAACTTCGCCCAGGAAGACAATATCGATGGCATTGCCGCGGATATCATTCGCGAAATGTTCAAGCGTGCCGAAATTCAGTACAACCTGACCCTGCGTTTCCCCTGGGACCGGATCTACAAGCTGGCCCTGGAAAAACCCGGCTATGGGGTGTTCGTCACCGCCCGTTTGCCCGAGCGGGAAAACCTGTTCAAGTGGGTCGGCCCGATCGGTCCGGACGACTGGGTACTGCTCGGCCGCAGCGATAGTACTATCAGCCTGAGCAGCCTGGACGATGCCAAGCAGTACAAGGTCGGTGCCTACAAGGGCGATGCGATTGCCGAGTACCTGGTGGAGAAGGGCCTGGAGCCGATCACCGCCCTGCGCGACCAGGAAAACGCCAAGAAACTGATGGCCGGGCAGATCGACCTGTGGGCCAGCGGCGACCCCGCCGGACGTTACCTGGCGAAACAGGAAGGCATCAGTGGGCTGAAAACCATCCTGCGCTTCGACAGCGCGGAACTCTTCCTGGCCCTCAACAAGGAGGTGCCGGATGAAGTGGTACAGAAGCTGCAAGCTGAACTGGACAAGATGCGCAGCGAAGGTTTTGTCGACGAGATCTTGAGCAATTATCTGTAATGCGAAAAACCGGCGGGGCAGCCACAAGCCGGCTCGCGGTCAGGGATGGTTGACGTCAAGTCGCCTGGCATCCGCCCGAGCAGGGATGCCGCTAGCCATAATCACAAATTTTGCGAGCGGGAAGACCTATGTTGAAAACGATAAAAAGCAGTCTGTTGTTCGGCCTTGTCCTTAGCGCCTTTGCCGCCCACGCCGAGTTGCCGGCCGACTATAAAGTGGTGCTGCTGACGGAAAATTTCCCGCCGTTCAATATGTCGGTGGATGACAAGAACTTTGCCCGCGATGACGGCATCGACGGCATCAGCGCCGAAGTGGTGCGGGCAATGTTCAAGCGCGCCAATATCGATTACAGCCTGAGCCTGCGCTTCCCCTGGGATCGCCTGTACCGCCTGACCCTGGACAAGCCCAACTATGGCCTGTTCTCCACCACCTTCACCCCCGAGCGGCAGCCGCTGTTCAAGTGGGTCGGGCCGCTGGCCAAGACCAGCTGGGTGTTGCTCGCCGCGCCCGGCAATAACCTCAGCGTGGCCAGCCTGAAAGAGGCGGCGCAGTATCAGGTCGGGGCCTACAAGAACGATGCGGTCAGCCAGCACCTGGAAAGCCAGGGGCTCAAGCCGATCAATGCCCTGCGCGATCAGGAGAACATCAAGAAGCTGATCTCCGGCAAGATCGACCTGTGGGCCACCACCGACCCGGTGGGGCGTTACCTGGCCAAGCAGGATGGCGTCAGCGGCCTGACCACGGTGCTGCGTTTCAACGAGGCCGAGCTGTACCTGGCGCTGAACAAGGACACCCCGGACGAGGTGATCGAGCGTCTGCAGAAAGCCCTGGATGAGCTGCGCGCCGAAGGCTTTATCGAAGAGATGACCAATAACTACCTGTAGTTGTTGGTTGGTATAAAAAAGCCCGGCCTTGAGCGATCAAGGTCGGGCTTTTTGTATAGCGTAGCGGTTAGGTTGTGAAGAGCAGTTTGTAGGCGTGGTGTGTGCCCCATTCCATGGCCGCGATCGCGGTTTCGCGGGCATGGGTTAGGCACGCCGCCGCTCCTAAGGTGCAGGCGTTACCCCGTAGGGTGCGCCGTGCGCACCAAGAAACCACCGCCTGTTCCGGCTGAATACAAGGCGCACCCTACTATTAGCGAGTCTGTAGCCCAGAAAAAGCCCAGCCTTGAGTGATCAAGGCCGGGCTTTTTGCCGCTTGGTGCGGGTCTGGGCTGGCGTTAATCGCCGCGGGTAACGTTCAGGCCCTTGAGCAGGTTGAGGGCCTGGCTCAGCTGGTAGTCGTCGTCCTGGGGGCGCGCCGGGGTGGCGGTCTTGCTCTTGCTCGGCTTGTCCGCGCCGCCATTGCCGTTGCCCAGGTGACCTTGCAGGTCGGCTTCCTTGATGCCCGACTCATCCTGCTCGCGGGTCAGCTTGGCGCGCGCCACCTCGATGTCCGGGACTATGCCCTGGGCCTGGATCGAGCGGCCGTTGGGGGTGTAGTAGAGCGCGGTGGTGAGCTTGAGGGCGCGGTCGTTGTTCAGCGGCAGTACGGTCTGCACCGAGCCCTTGCCGAAGCTGTCGGTGCCCATCAGTACGCCGCGCTTGTGATCCTGCAGCGCGCCGGCAACGATCTCCGAAGCCGAGGCGCTGCCGCCATTGATCAGTACCACCAGGGGTACGCCTTCGCTGGCGTCGGCCGGGTCGGCGGAGAAGCGCAGTTCGGAGTTGGCGATACGCCCTTCTGTGTAGACGATCAGGCCCTTTTTGAGGAAGTGGTCGGACACCTCGACTGCGGCCTGCAGTACGCCGCCGGGGTTGTTACGCAGATCCAGGACCAGGCCGCGGAGCTTCTTGCCATTGTCCTTGCGCAGCTTGTTCAGCGCCTTGCCGACTTCTTCGCCGGTGTTGACCTGGAACTGGGTGATGCGCACATAGCCGTAGCCGTCGTCGAGCAGTTGGCTCTTGACGCTTCTGACCTTGATCACCGCGCGGGTCAGCTCAACGTCGAAGGGTTTACCACCTTCGCGCACCAGGCGGAGGGTGATCTTGCTGCCGGCCTTGCCGCGCATCTGGTCCACCGCTTCCATCAGCGACAGGCCCTTGGTCGGCTTGCCATCGATCTTGATGATCAGGTCGCCGGGCTGGATGCCCGCGGCCGAGGCCGGGGTGTCGTCGATGGGCGATACCACCTTGATAAAGCCGTCTTCGGTGCCGACCTCGATGCCGAGGCCGCCGAACTCGCCGCTGGTGCTTTCCTGCAGGTCGCGGAAGGCTTCCGGCTCCAGGTAGGCGGAGTGCGGGTCGAGGTTGCTGAGCATGCCCTTGATGGCATTTTCCAGCAGGGTCTTGTCGCTTACCGGTTCGACATAGGCCGATTTGATCCGGTCCATCACCTCGGCGAAGGTGCGCAGATCCTCAAGGGGCAGGGGCGCGCTGTCGTTCGCGGTGGCTGGTGGCGGCGCTGCATCGGCCAGGGCCAGTGAGGCATGGCCCAGCAGGCTGGCGGCCAGCGCGAGAGCGGTGAGGCGGAACAAATGCGGCATATCGAACTTACTCCTGTCCTGAAACGGTAAACGCGGCGTCTTGCAACCACCGACTATCCCTGTGTGCGGCACCATTGGGCGGGGTCGCTGGGGCGGCCCTGCTGGCGAATTGCGAAATACAGTGCCGGGGTTTCCTGGCCGCCACTGTTGCCGACCGTGGCGATGGGGTCCCCCGCGGCGACCATATCGCCGGCGTCTTTAAGCAGACTCTGGTTGTGCCCGTACAGGCTCAGATAACCGTTGCCATGGTCGAGAATGACCAGAAGCCCGGAACCGCGCAACCAGTCGGCGAAGACCACGCGGCCGCCATGCACGGCGCGCACCTGGCTGCCGGCAGAGGCACCGATAAGGACGCCGTCCCACTTGGTTCGAGCGTCGCCGCCGCGCGGAGTGCCGTAACGCGCCACCAGACGACCATCCACGGGCCAGGGCAGCTTGCCCCGAGCCTTGGCGAACGGTCCGCCAACGCTGGCTCCCGAACTGACCTGCGGACCGCTGGCGGCCGCCGCCGGCGCATTGATGCGGGGCTGTTCGCGGGCGGCGAGCAGGGCGCGCTGGCGCGCGGCTTCGGCTTCGCGGGCCTGGCGGGCGAGGGTTTCTTCGATGGTTTTCAGCACTCGGGCGAATTGTGCCTGGTCGCGCTCGCGGGCCTTGAGTTTGCGGTCGCGGGCGGAAAATTCGCTGTTCAGCTTGGCCAGGGCCTGCTGGCGTTCCTTGCGTACCACGGCGAGTTGCTGGTGCTGGACGTCCAGCGCGCTTTTCTGTTCCTGCAGCTGGGCCTGCTGGTTGGCGATGTCCAGCTCGATATTGGCCAGTTGTCGCAGGGTCTCGTTGAAGCCGTTGAGCTGCTCCATACGGGCTTCGCTGAGGTAATCGTAATAGCTCAGGGTGCGCGAGAACTTTTCCGGGTTCTGCTGGTTGAGCAGCAGCTTGACGTATTCCTGACGACCGCTCTGGTAGGCGGCGCGAGCCTGGATGCCGATCAGTCGCTGTTGCTCAAGGCGCGCGCCTTCGAGTTTTTTTTTCTCGCTGTCGAGACGCTGAATCTCTTCCTGAGTCTTTTTCAGGTCGTCCTGCAGGCCCTTGACCTGCTTTTCCAGCTGGCCCAGCTCGCTTTCGGTTTTTTTCAGGTCCTTCTGCACGCCGGATTTCTCCAGTTGCAGCTTCTCCAGCAGTTTCTTCAGCTCGGCGACATCGCCGCGGGCGGCTTCCAGTTGCTTCTGGGCGTCGGCTTTTTCGTCGGCGAAGGCAGGCGCAAACAGGACAGTCAGGAAAATCAGGGCAAGGGCGCGAAACATGGGGCGGGCGGCACCTGGAACGGAGACGTGCCTAGTATGCCTAAAAAATGGCCGGGAGCCATTTTTAACGTCGCGTAGCGACGGCCCAAAGGGTGGTCGCCAGGGATGGTAGGCCATAAAAATGGCCGGGAGCCATGGTTAACGTCGCGCAGCGACGGCCCGTAGGGTGGCCGCCATGGATGGCGTGGCCATAGAAAACCAGGCGCAAGCTGCAAGTCATGAGCGCCAAGCTCTGGCACGGGGCGACCCGCTGGGGTCGGCCCGCTGGGGGCGACCCGTGCCGCGTGTGGCTTCAGTCCAGCTCGATAATGCTGGTGCCGGTCATCTGTGGCGGGATCGGCAGGCCCATCAGGGTCAGCAGGGTCGGAGCCACGTCGGCCAGGACGCCGCCTTCGCGGATGTGCGCGGGGCGCTTGCCGACATAGATAAACGGCACCGGCTCACAGGTGTGGGCGGTGTGGGCCTGGCCGGTGCTGTCGTCTTCCATCTGCTCGACGTTGCCGTGGTCGGCGGTGATCAGCGCCTCGCCACCGACCTTGTCGAGTGCCTCGACGATACGGCCGACGCAGCTGTCCAGGCATTCCACTGCCTTGACCGCGGCGCTGAACACACCGGTATGGCCGACCATATCGCCGTTGGCGTAGTTGACCACTATCACGTCATAACGCTGGTTTTCGATGGCATCGACGATACGGTCGGTGACTTCGGGGGCGCTCATTTCGGGCTGCAGGTCGTAGGTGGCGACGTTCGGCGAGGGGATCAGGATGCGTTCTTCGCCTTCGAACGGCTCTTCGCGGCCGCCGGAGAAGAAGAAGGTGACGTGGGCGTACTTCTCGGTCTCGGCGATGCGCAGCTGGGTCTTGCCGTTGTTCGCCAGGTATTCACCCAGCACGTTGGTCAGGGCTTCCGGCTTGTAGGCGCTGGGAGCGGGGATGCTGGCGGCGTACTGGGTGAGCATGACGAAGTCGGCCAGTTGCGGCACCCGCGCGCGGGGGAATTCCTTGAAGTCGGGCTCGACGAAGCAGCGGGTCAGTTCGCGGGCACGGTCGGCGCGGAAGTTCATAAAGACCACGGCGTCGCCGTCTTCGACTTTCACTGGTGCACCGATGCTGGTGGCCTTGACGAATTCGTCGCTCTCGTCACGGGCGTAGGCGGCCTGCAGGCCTTCCACGGCAGTGCTGGCGTTGAACTGGCTCTGGCCCTCGACGATCAGGTGGTAGGCCTGTTCGACGCGGTCCCAGCGGTTGTCGCGGTCCATTGCGAAGTAGCGGCCTATCAGGCTGGCGATGCGGCCCTTGCCCAATTTGGTGAAGGCGGCGTCGAGCAGTTCGATGGCGCTCTGGGCGCTGCGCGGCGGGGTGTCGCGGCCGTCGAGAAATGCGTGCAGGTAGATCTTCTCCGCGCCGCGCCGGGCGGCCAGTTCGGCCATGGCCACCAGGTGGTCCTGGTGACTGTGCACGCCGCCATCGGAGAGCAGGCCGAGGATATGCACGGCCTTGCCGGCGGTCACGGCCTTGTCCACCGCGGCGGTGATCACTGGGTTGTCGAAAAATTCGCCGTCGCGGATGGCTTTGGTCACCCGGGTGAAGTCCTGATACACCACGCGGCCGGCCCCGAGGTTCATGTGGCCAACCTCGGAGTTGCCCATCTGCCCGTCTGGCAGGCCCACATCCATGCCGCTGCCGGAGATCAGGCCGTGGGGGCGGGTGGCGCGCAAATGATCGTAGACGGGCGTGTTGGCGGCCATGATGGCGTTGGCTTCAGGGTTGTCGCTATGGCCGAAGCCATCGAGGATGATCAGTACCAGGGGTTTGGGCGTTGCGCTCATAAAACTGGTTCGCTCTGGGTCGATGGGCGGAAAACAAGGTCGGGCATTTTACGGCCAAGCGCTCTGGGCGTCACTGCCGGGCGGGGGTTTGGCCGACCTGTGGGGCTGTGTATACTGGCCCACATTTTACCGTCCCGGAACCGCGCAATGCTTGCCAACCTGATTGAATTTGTCACGACCCACTATGTTCTGAGCGCAATGTTCCTCAGCCTGCTTGCACTGCTGGCCTTCACCGAGGCCCGTAAAGGCGGGCAGAGCCTGAGCAGCCGCGAGTTGACCGCGCTGATCAACAGTGAGCAGGGCCTGATACTCGACGTGCGTGGGCAGAAGGATTTCTCCGCCGGGCATATCGTCGGTGCCCTGCATATTCCCTATGAAAAGGTCGCCAGCCGGATTGCCGAGCTGGAGAAGCACAAGGCCAAGACCCTGATCGTGGTCGATGCCATGGGCCAGCATGCCGGCGCGGTCAGCCGTGACCTGAAAAAGGCCGGTTACAAGGCGGCCAAGCTGTCGGGCGGGATTGCCAGCTGGCGCGGCGACAACCTGCCGCTGGTGAAGTGATATGCCGGCCGTAGTGATTTATTCCAGCGACTGGTGCCCCTACTGCATCCGCGCCAAGCAATTGCTGGCGAAAAAGGGGGTGGCTTTCGACGAGATCAAGGTCGATGGCCAGCCTGACGTGCGTGCCGAGATGACCCGCAAGGCGCGGCAGACCTCGGTACCGCAGATCTGGATCGGCACCACCCATGTGGGTGGCTGCGACGATCTTTATGCCCTGGAGCGCGCCGGCAAGCTCGACGCGCTGCTGCAGGCTTAATTCAATATCCAAACGATAAACAAGAAGGCTTTGCCATGACTGAACAAGCTAGCAACGGCGCCGCTCAGGGCGAACAGAACCCACAGTTCTCCCTGCAACGTATCTACGTGCGCGATCTGTCCTTCGAAGCACCGAAGAGCCCGGAGATCTTCCGTCAGGAGTGGACGCCGAGCGTGGCCATGGACCTCAATACTCGGCAGAAGACCCTCGATGGCGACTTCCATGAAGTGGTGCTGACCCTCTCGGTAACCGTGAAGAATGGCGAAGAAACCGCCTTTATCGCCGAAGTGCAGCAGGCCGGCATCTTCCTGATCAAGGGGCTGGACGCCGCCTCCATGAGCCACACCCTGGGTGCGTTCTGCCCGAATATCCTCTTCCCCTACGCCCGCGAAACCCTCGACAGCCTGGTAGTACGTGGCTCCTTCCCGGCGCTTATGCTGGCCCCGGTGAATTTTGACGCACTCTATGCGCAAGAGCTGCAGCGTATTCAGCAGGCTCAGGCAGGCGAGGCGGCAACGGCTCACTAAGCTAAGCGCCGCTGGATAAAAACGCCCTTCGGGGCGTTTTTTGTGGCTGTGCACCCGCCAGGTATTGCATCAAGTGTTACGGGCAACCGGTCTTGAAAAGGTTCGGAGGTGGCTTGGTGCGCACGGCGCACCCTACTGAGCCCCGTAGGGTGCGCTGTGCGCACCAGGGCTCTGCGGCTGCCCCAGGTGAGCACGGCCTAGGTTGCCCCGACGGCAGGCCGCCGGGCATGCGGCGTTGCTGCCCCATTTTTATTGGAGGGATAGCCAGTCTGTCTCAACTGGTGGGTTACGGCGCAACGGATCTATGTGGCAGCAGATAATCCGTGGCCTTGCGCCTAACCCACCCTACGCCTCGGCAAAACCCTGCTGACGCCAGGCCTCATAGACCGCCACGGCGACGGTGTTGGACAGGTTAAGGCTGCGGCAGCCCTCGCGCATGGGCAGGCGCAGGCGCTGTTCGGGCGGCAGGCTGTCGCGGATCTCCTGGGGCAGGCCACGGCTTTCCGGGCCGAACAGAAAGGCGTCGCCGGGTTGGTAGCTGACCTGATGGAAGGGCTGCGAGCCCTTGGTGGTAAAGGCGAAGAGCCGCGGCTGGCCGAGGCTTTCCAGGCAGCTGGGCAGGTCGGCGTGGCGCTGCAGGCTGGCGTACTCGTGGTAGTCGAGGCCGGCGCGGCGCAGGCGCTTGTCATCCAGCTCGAAGCCCAGGGGCTCGATCAGGTGCAGGTGGCAGCCGCTGTTGGCGCAGAGCCTGATAATGTTGCCGGTATTCGGTGGAATTTCCGGTTGAAAGAGGATCACGTGAAACATGCGCGGCTCCGAGTGTGAAGACCAGCAGCATTCTACAGACCCGCGGCCGCGTCCGTGGGCGCGCGTGATCGCCTCCCTGGCGCTGTTCGGTCTATTGCTCGGCCTGATGATCGGTCGGCTGTTTCAGCCCGAGCCGCTCTGGCTCAAGCAGGTGGAGGTGCGCGAGGGGGTACTCGAGCTGTGGTTCAACGTCGAACCTGTGCCGCGCGAAGAGCATGCGGCGGGGGTGTTCAACCTGCGTCTGCAGAGTTTTGGCCGGGAACAGCAAGGCCAGCTGCAGGTGCAGGGGCGGCTGGCCAATTGGCGTTTGCAGCGGGAAAGGAAGGATCTGCTGTTGCGTGTGGTGGCGGCCCGTCCGCTGCGCGGCGAATGGCGCGCTGAGGAGGTGGACGGGCGCTGGCGGCTGACGGTCAGCCTGGTGCATGAATAAAAGAGGGGAATCCCCGGCCTGCCTGTACCAAGGTCCCCGAAACTGGGATTACTAGAGTCTATGCAGACTGTGTGCCAGTTTTATTACGATGCCTGCAGGCCCTGCAAATACTGGGCTTCAGCCTTTTGTTCGGACCTTTCAGTGAGTCGTCGGGTGAACCTTGGCGGTGCAGCGTGCGCAGATGGTGCATTGTCACGGCGCAAATTCATTGAGATGAAACTCGGGCAAGTGCGGCGCGATTCGGGGGGGGGCAGGGGATTCGTAGGAAATGCCCCGTCGTCCAGACGCCGCGCTGTCGCGCAGCAAACTGGGGGCAATTGCGTCTTTCGGCTTGCAGGTACCTGTAGGAGCGGGCCATGCCCGCGATGACTTTGCCGGGCATGCCCTATTCGCGGCCATGGGCCGCTCCTACGTTCTGCGAGACTTGCGTCCGAGCGTAGGGTCTACGCATTGCGTTGGGTTGGGCCAGGCCTGCGAGGCGGCACCGCCGCAGGCTGGCGCATAGATAGGGGGCTATGCGCCAGCCTGGATGCACTGCGGGGTTATCCAGCGGCTGGGGGCGGCTTAGTCGTCGCCTTCTTCGTCGTCGCCGCCGATATTCATGCCCAGTTCCTTGATCTTGCGGGTCAGGGTGTTGCGGCCCCAGCCCAGCAGCACGGCGGCGTCGCGACGGCGGCCGGCGGTGTGCTTGAGGGCGGTCTCGATCATGATCCGCTCGAATGCCGGTACGGCGCTGTCGAGCAGGTTCGACTGGCCGCGGCCCAGGGCCTGGTCGGCCCAGTGGCGCAGGGCCTGTTCCCAGTTGCTGATCGGTGCGCTGTCCTGGGGCTGGCTGAGCAGCTCCGGCGGCAGGTCGTCGACATGCACTTCGCGCCCGGAGGCCATCACCGTGATCCAGCGGCAGGTGTTCTCCAGCTGGCGCACGTTGCCGGGCCAGGGCAGCTGCTGCAGATAGTCTTCGGTTTCGTTCTTCAGCAGTTTCGGTTCGACCGCCAGCTCCAGGGCGGCGCGGCTGAGGAAGTGGCGGGCCAGGGTGGGGATGTCCTCGCGGCGGTCGGCCAGGCGCGGGATATGGATGCGGATCACGTTGAGGCGGTGGAACAGGTCTTCGCGGAACTTGCCGGCCTGCACCAGTGTTTCCAGGTTCTGGTGGGTGGCGGCGATGATGCGCACGTCGACCTTGACCGGGGTATGGCCGCCGACCCGGTAGAACTCGCCGTCGGCCAGCACGCGCAGCAGGCGGGTCTGGGTGTCGGCCGGCATATCGCCGATCTCGTCGAGAAACAGGGTGCCGCCGTCGGCCTGCTCGAAGCGCCCGCGACGCAGGTTGGCCGCGCCGGTAAAGGCCCCTTTCTCATGGCCGAACAGCTCGGACTCCATCAGGTCCTTGGGGATCGCCGCCATATTCAGGGCGATAAAGGGCGAGGCGGCGCGCGGACTGTGGCGGTGCAGGGCGTGGGCCACCAGCTCCTTGCCGGTGCCGGACTCGCCGTTGATCAGCACGGTGATATTGGAATGGCTGAGGCGGCCGATGGCGCGGAACACCTCCTGCATCGCCGGCGCTTCGCCGATGATCTCCGGCGTGCGCGCCAGCTCCACCGGTGCGGCCAGGCCCTGCTGTTCCTGGGCGTGCTGGTTGGCGCGCTTGACCAGGGAGACGGCCTCATCGACATCGAAGGGCTTGGGCAGATACTCGAAGGCACCGCCCTGGTAGCTGGCGACCGCGCTGTCGAGGTCGGAATGGGCGGTCATGATGATCACCGGCAGGCGCGGGTGCAGTTCGCGGATGCGCGCCAGCAGCTCCAGGCCACTGGCACCGGGCATGCGGATATCCGAGATGATCACGTCCGGCTGCTGACGTACCAGGCGGCTGAGCACGCCGTCGGCGCTGTCGAAGCTCTGCGTGGTCATGCCTTCCTGTTGCAGGGCTTTTTCCAGTACCCAGCGGATGGAACGGTCGTCATCGACGATCCAGACGGTTTCACTGCGACTCATGACGGAGTTACTCCTTGTTCCAGCGGCAGGAAGATCGAGAACACGGTATGGCCGGGATGGCTCTCGCACTCGATCAGACCTTGGTGCTGACTAATGATGTTCTGGGTAATCGCCAGGCCCAGGCCGGTGCCGTCGGCACGCCCGCTGACCATGGGATAGAAGATGGTTTCCTGCAGCTCGACCGGGATGCCCGGGCCGTTGTCGATGATCTCGATCTTGGTCACCAGACGATGGCGGATATGGCCGATGGTGAACTGGCGCAGGGTGCGGGTGCGCAGGGTGATGCGGCCCAGGCGCAGTTCGTTCTGCCCGCCTATGGCCTGCATGGCGTTGCGCACGATATTGAGCACGGCCTGGATCATTTGCTCGCGGTCGATCAGTACGTCGGGGATGCTCGGGTCGTAGTCACGCACCAGGGTGATGCTGCCCTGGCTTTCGGCCTCCACCAGGCTGCCGACCCGCTCCAGCACTTCATGCACGTTGGTCATCGCCAGGGACGGCAGCTTGTTCGAGCCGAGCATGCGGTCGACCAGATTACGCAGGCGGTCGGCCTCCTCGATGATCACGTTGGTGTAGTCCTTGAGGCTTTCCTCGGGCAGTTCACGTGCCAGCAGCTGCGCCGCACCGCGGATGCCGCCCAGGGGGTTCTTGATCTCGTGGGCCAGGCCGCGCACCAGCAGTTTGGTGGTTTCCTGCTTGGACAGTTGCGCCTCTTCCTTGGTGATGCGCAGGAGGCGGTCGCGTGGGTGCACTTCCAGCAGCAGCAGGGTCTCGCCCTTGTTGAACAGCGGGGTCACGGCATAGTCGACCGTCAGGGTCTGGCCGCTGACCGAAGTCAGTACGGCTTCGCGCTTGTTGAACGGGTGGGCATGGTCGACGGCCTGGCGCAGGGCACCGAGGGCCTCCGCCGATTCGGTAAAAAGTTCGCTGATAAATTGCCCGTGGCTGCGCTGGCCACTGACGGCCAGGAGCATCTCCGCCGCCGGGTTCATGTACTCAAGGCGCAATTCGGCGTTAAGCAGCAGTGTGGCGGTGGTCAGGTTGTCGAGTAACAGGCGGTGCAATGCGTCGTTGATGATCATAGGTAAGGTCTGCCGACGTTTCGCTGCGGGCCGCAAAGCGGCGGCCAATGCTGCGGGAAAATGCAAGAAGCAAACCAAAGCCCTGAAAAGAAGCGTGTTTAAGTGCGATGCCTCGGCTTATGGCTGCTTTTCGGCGCAGTAGGGTCGCCATGCGCGACCCAAAACAGGGAGAGTATAGAAATAGCCTGGCCTTGCTGCACCGTGTTGGTGCGCGATTGGCGTTCGGGCTATCGGAGTGGTGTGTCGAAGGCGCGACTCAGATAAAGGGGATCAGTGGGATGTCTTTCTTTTCCGGCGGTTTGTCCTTGAGCGGGCATTCCGGGCGTACGCCGTAGTCGTCTTTCTTGCACGGATTGACCATGCGCTTCTGTGCCAGGGAAATGCGCAGCATGTGGAAGGGCTGGCTGGGGGTACGTTCGATGATGCGGCCCTGCTGGTCGATGATTTCAACCGCCAGTTGGTGAGTGCCGCGGTCGATATTTTCCAGGGGGAAGACCGGGCTGCGTCCGGTCTGGCCCACTTCGCTGCCATCGAGCAGCAAGCGATAGCTGTGCCCGGGAAACAGCGCCGGTTCGCTGTTGACGCTGACAATCAGGTTGCCGGCATTGTCGCGCACGGTGGCATCCGGCTGTGGTACCAGAATCCGCAGCACCTGGTAGCGCTGGCTCGGTTGTGTCGCGCTGGCGGGGGCATCCGGCGCTACGGGCGGGGCGAGCGCCGGCATCGAGTTGCCCGGGTTCAGCTCGATACGCTGGGCGTCGCCCGACTTGGGCTTGTCGGTAAAGACCCGATTACCCTCGGCATCTATATAGGTGTAGACCTGGGCGGCGACGGGCAGACCGAGCAACAGCAGGCAGCAGAGCAGCAGGGTGCGCATGGTCAGGGGGTCGCCTTGGGCTTGGGTGACGGCGGTGGTGGTGGGCGCAGGGCCGGGCTGCTGGTGTTGACCCGTTGCACGGTGAAGTTGACCGGCTCGCTCTGCTGGACCGACTGCTCGCCGCTAAGGACCTCCACGGCCAGGCTGTGCTCGCCGCGGTCGACATTGGTCAGCTGCAGCATCGGTACATTGCTCGCCTGGCCATAGGGCTGACCGTCGAGCAACAGGCGCAGGCGGTGGCCGGCGGCCAGGCGTGGCTCGATCTGAATGCTGACGCTGAAGGTGCCGTTGTTGGCGCGCATGGCTTCGTCGCTGGGCAGACCGGTCACCTGCAGCAGGCTATAGGGCGCTACCGGGGGCTCGTCGTCGGTGTTGTCGGTCGGCGGCAGGCTGGGCACCTGCATATTTACGCTATTGGTCTCTGGCAGTTGCACGCTCTCCGCGGCCTGGCCTTCCGGCGGCTGATCGGTGAACACGGTATTGCCCTTGGCGTCGGTGTATTTGTAGATCTGCGCGCTGGCCGGCAGGGCCAGGCCGAGGAGCAGGCAGATGAGTAGAGGGCGCATGGCCGAACTCTCCTGATGGGGGTGTGCTAAGACTTGCACCGGCTGCGCGCGCTGGCAAGGGTGCTGATGGCCGGGCGTGCGCCAGTGCAGCAAAGGCTGGGGTAAAAGGTCGAGCCGGGCCGCCAGATGGGGGACGGTAAAACGCAAAAAGGCCACCCGAAGGTGGCCTCTTGTGTTGCGTGCGGGATTAGACGCTGTAGTACAGGTCGTATTCCAGCGGGTGTACGAAGGTGCGTACTTTGATTTCTTCTTCGGACTTCAGCTCGATGTAGGCATCGATAAAGTCGTCGGAGAACACGCCGCCCTTGGTCAGGAACGCACGGCCCTTGTCCAGCTCTTCCAGGGCTTCTTTCAGGCTGCCGCATACCTGCGGGATCAGCTTGCCTTCTTCCGGCGGCAGGTCGTACAGGTTCTTGTCGGCTGCGTCGCCAGGGTGGATCTTGTTCTGGATGCCGTCCAGGCCAGCCATCAGCAGAGCTGCGAAGGCCAGGTAGGGGTTGGCAGCCGGATCCGGGAAGCGCGCTTCGATACGGCGGGCTTTCGGGCTGGAAACGTACGGGATACGGATCGAAGCCGAACGGTTACGCGCCGAGTAGGCCAGCATTACTGGTGCTTCGAAACCTGGGACCAGACGCTTGTAGGAGTTGGTCGACGGGTTGGTGAAGCCGTTCAGGGCCTTACCGTGCTTGATGATACCGCCGATGAAGTACAGAGCGGTGTCGGACAGGCCGGCATAGCCTTCGCCGGAGAAGGTGTTCTTGCCATCTTTGCTGATGGACATGTGTACGTGCATACCCGAGCCGTTGTCGCCGTACAGTGGCTTGGGCATAAAGGTCGCGGTCTTGCCGTAGGCATCGGCCACGTTGTGTACGCAGTACTTCAGGGTCTGAACTTCGTCAGCCTTGGCAACCAGGGTGTTGAACTTCACGCCGATTTCGTTCTGGCCGGCAGTCGCCACTTCGTGGTGGTGAACTTCGATGACCAGGCCCATTTCTTCCATGGCATTACACATGGCAGTACGGATTTCGTGGTCGTGGTCGCACGGCGGAACCGGGAAGTAACCGCCTTTGACGGCTGGGCGATGGCCCTTGTTGCCGCCTTCGACGTCCTGGTCGGTCATCCAGGAACCCTGCTCGGAGTAGATCTTGAACATCGAGCCGGAGATGTCGGACTTGAACTTCACTTCGTCGAAGATGAAGAACTCAGGCTCCGGGCCGACGAATACGGTGTCGCCGATGCCGGTGCTTTTCAGGAACTCTTCAGCGCGCTTGGCGATCGAGCGCGGGTCGCGGTCGTAGCCCTGCATGGTGCTCGGCTCAACGATGTCGCAGACCAGGATCAGGGTCGGCTCTTCGGTGAACGGGTCGAGAACGGCGGTGTCGTCAACCGGCATCAGGATCATGTCGGAGGCTTCGATGCCTTTCCAGCCATGAATGGAGGAGCCGTCGAACATTTTGCCGTGCTCGAAAAATTCGTCGTCCAGGGCGTCGCGTGCCGGCATGGTCACGTGGTGCTGTTTGCCCTTGGTGTCAGTGAAGCGCAGGTCAACCCACTTCACGTCGTGTTCTTTAATCAGTTGAATCGACTTCGACATGCTGTCCTCCAGATGGCCAAGGCTCGGAATGGTGAGCCCTCAATAGTACGGTGCAGCCCGGCGGCATAGTCCTCCAGGGCAACCTGCCTCACAAGGGAGCAAATTGCATGCCAGTGCACAGGAATGGGTGCATGCCCTGAAACTCAGGGTTGGCGGGGGCTGTAACTGTGTAGAAGGAAAATATTTGCACCGTTATGGGTCAATGTATTTGCTCTATGCGCTTAAATGGTGCGCCATGTTAAGTGCTGCATGTTTTTGATCAAAGCTTGAGCAATTTCCGCTATAATCCGCGCCCCTGTTTTTTCGCGGCCTCGGCACTCACTGTTTTCATGAAATTGATCGTTAAAGTCTTCCCGGAAATCACCATTAAAAGTCGGCCGGTGCGTAAGCACTTTATCCGGCAGCTGGCGAAGAATATTCGTTCGGTTTTGCGTGAGCTCGATCCGCAGGTGCTGGTCAGTGGTGTGTGGGACAACCTGGAAGTCGAAACCCAGGTCAGTGAGCCGAAGACCCTGCAGGCGATGATCGAGCGTTTGCGCTGCACGCCGGGCATCACCCATTTCCTCCAGGTCGATGAATACCCCCTGGGCGATTTCGACGACGTGCTGGAAAAATGCAAGCTGCATTTCGCCGAGCAGCTGCCGGGCAAGATCTTCGCCGTACGCTGCAAGCGCGCTGGCAAGCATGCCTTCAGCTCCATGGATATCGAGCGCTATGTTGGCAGCCAGTTGCGCCAGCAGTGTGGCGCGGCCGGGATCGACCTGAAGCAGCCGCAAGTCGAAGTGCGCATGGAAATCCGCGATCAGCGCCTGTTCGTCATTCATAACCAGCACGAAGGCCTGGGTGGTTATCCGCTGGGCTCGCTGGAGCAGACCCTGGTGCTGATGAGCGGCGGTTTCGATTCCACCGTGGCGGCCTATCAGATGATGCGTCGCGGCCTGGTTACCCACTTCTGCTTCTTCAACCTCGGCGGCCGTGCCCACGAGTTGGGCGTGATGGAAGTGGCGCATTACCTCTGGCAGAAGTTCGGCAGCTCCCAGCGCGTGCTGTTTATCAGCGTGCCGTTCGAGGAAGTGCTGGGCGAGATCCTCGGCAAGGTCGACAACAGCCAGATGGGCGTGATCCTCAAGCGCATGATGCTGCGCGCCTCCACGCGCATGGCCGAGAAGCTGCAGATCAATGCCCTGGTCACCGGTGAGGCGATTTCCCAGGTGTCGAGCCAGACCCTGCCCAATCTCTCGGTGATCGACTCGGCCACTGACATGCTGGTGCTGCGCCCGCTGATCGCCAGCCACAAGCAGGACATCATCAACACCGCCAACCAGATCGGCACCGCCGAGTTCGCCAAGCATATGCCCGAGTACTGTGGCGTGATCTCGGTGAACCCGACCACCCGGGCGAAGAAGGACCGCATCGAACACGAGGAGCGCCAGTTCGATATGGCGATCCTCGAGCGCGCCCTGGAGCGCGCGACCCTGCTGCCGATCGACAAGGTGATCGACGAGCTGGGCAAGGACGTCAAAGTCGAGGAAGTCAGCGAAGCCCTGGCCAGTCATGTCATCATCGACATCCGTCACCCGGATAACGCCGAAGAGCAGCCTCTCGAGCTGCCCGGTATCGAAGTGCAAACGCTGCCGTTCTATGCCCTGAACAGCCGCTTCAAAGAGCTGGATGCCAATCGCCAATACCTGCTGTATTGCGATAAAGGCGTGATGAGCCGTTTGCATGCCCACCATCTGCTCAGCGAGGGGCATGCCAATGTGCGCGTTTATCGTCCGGCATAAGACGCCCGGGTTGAATGGCGGCAGCATCCGCCATCGCCCTCCCGACCCACAGGCGGCGTAACAGCCATAGCGCTCGTACGCCGCCTGGCAGAAATCGCAATTAGTTAATACTCGCCGCCTAGAATAAGCGGCACACCGAATCCTCTGATCGAGATACACAAGTGATCGAAAATCTACGCAACATCGCCATCATCGCCCACGTTGACCATGGTAAGACCACCCTGGTAGACAAACTCCTGCGTCAGTCCGGCACCCTCGAGCGCGGCGAGCTCAACGACGAGCGCGTGATGGACAGCAACGACCAGGAAAAAGAGCGCGGCATTACCA
The DNA here is from genome assembly GCF_038069885.1 of Pseudomonas sp. XK-1. Lineage (NCBI taxonomy): Bacteria > Pseudomonadati > Pseudomonadota > Gammaproteobacteria > Pseudomonadales > Pseudomonadaceae > Pseudomonas > Pseudomonas sp. XK-1. The sequence goes on from NZ_JBBPES010000001.1 coordinate 327,336, forward strand.
TTCTCGCGAAGAACACCGCGATCAACTGGAACGGCTACCACATCAACATCGTCGACACCCCCGGCCACGCCGACTTCGGTGGTGAGGTTGAGCGCGTGATGTCGATGGTTGACTCCGTGCTGCTGCTGGTCGACGCCCAGGACGGCCCGATGCCGCAAACCCGTTTCGTGACCAAGAAGGCCTTCGAAGCCGGCCTGCGTCCAATCGTGGTGATCAACAAGGTTGACCGTCCAGGCGCGCGTCCGGACTGGGTTCTGGACCAGATCTTCGACCTGTTCGACAACCTCGGTGCTACCGAAGAGCAGCTGGACTTCAAAGTCGTCTACGCCTCGGCCCTGAACGGCATCGCCGGTCTGGATCACACCGACATGGCTGAAGACATGACCCCGCTGTACCAGTCCATCGTCGACAACGTGCCGTCGCCGCAGGTTGATATCGACGGTCCGTTCCAGATGCAGATCTCCGCTCTGGACTACAACAGCTTCCTCGGCATTATCGGCGTTGGCCGTATCGCCCGTGGTCGCGTCAAGCCGAACACTCCGGTGATCGCCATCGACGCCGACGGCAAGAAGCGTAACGGTCGTATCCTCAAGCTGATGGGTCACCACGGCCTGCATCGCATCGACGTTGAAGAAGCCACCGCCGGTGACATCGTCTGCGTCAGCGGCATGGACTCGCTGTTCATCTCCGACACCCTGTGCGACATCAACCATGTCGAAGCGATGAAGCCGCTGACCGTCGACGAGCCGACCGTATCCATGACCTTCCAGGTCAACGATTCGCCGTTCTGCGGTAAAGAAGGCAAGTTCGTCACCAGCCGCAACATCAAGGAGCGTCTGGACAAGGAGCTGCTGTACAACGTGGCCCTGCGTGTTGAAGAAGGCGACAGCGCCGACAAGTTCAAGGTCTCCGGCCGTGGTGAACTGCACCTCTCGGTACTGATCGAAACCATGCGTCGCGAAGGCTTCGAAATGGGTGTTGGTCGTCCGGAAGTGATCATCCGTGTCGTCGACGGCGTGAAGCAGGAACCCTTCGAGAACGTCACCATCGACACCCCGGAAGAATCCCAGGGCAAGGTCATGGAAGAGATGGGCCTGCGTAAGGGCGACCTGACCAACATGGTGCCGGATGGCAAGGGCCGTGTTCGTCTGGAGTACAACATCCCGGCTCGCGGTCTGATCGGTTTCCGTAACCAGTTCCTGACCCTGACCAACGGTGCTGGCATCCTGACCTCGATCTTCGATCGCTACGACACCATGAAGTCCGGCGACATGTCCGGCCGTCAGAACGGTGTTCTGGTATCGGTTGAGACTGGCAAGGCGCTGACCTATTCCCTGGAAACCCTGCAGGCGCGCGGCAAGCTGTTCGTCGAGCACGGCCAGGAAATCTACAACGGTCAGATCGTCGGCCTGAACAGCCGTGACAACGACATGGGCGTTAACCCAACCAAAGGCAAGAAGCTCGACAACATGCGCGCTTCCGGCAAGGACGAAACCATCGCCCTGGTTCCACCGGTGAAATTCACCCTGGAACAGGCTCTGGAATTCATCCAGGACGACGAGCTGTGCGAAGTTACGCCCAAATCGATCCGTCTGCGCAAGAAGATCCTCGACGAAGGCGAGCGCACCCGCGCGGCCAAGAAAGCCAAGAACTGATACCCGTTCTAGCTAACTGAAAAGCCCCCGCCGGCGAGAGCCTGCGGGGGCTTTTTACTGGGCGCTGTATTTATCGATGTTCGATTTTCAATTGCTTGAACGTCGCGCCGCCTGCTTCGGTTTCGTAGCCGCTGTTGTCCAGGGTGTATATGCCGGCCTTGAAATACAGTGAGTGGCTTTCCCAGGCCGTGTTGAGCCTTCCTTGCCAGCGCTTGATGGCCCCGCTGGGCTCGATCAGGCCGATGGTCATGGTGCCATCTTTGGCCAGGTGTACTTCGTAGCTGAAGTCCTGGTTCAGCTTGATCTGGCTGGAAAGTACGATCTTTTTGAGTCTCCATCGGTGGGGTTGCCGCGAAAGGCGACCACCACATTGCCGTAGCCTGTTGTAGCCACATATTGGTAGCCCAGCATCAGGGGCGGTGCGGTACTCTGTTTGGTGTGTATCTGGGAAAAGGCGATCATGCCAGTTGATGGGACCTGGGTGATCCTGGCGGTGGCGCTCAGAATGTTGTTGGCCGCGGAGTAGGTCCAGTTGCGCAGCTTGCCGTCGGCAAAGGTTTCGCGCAGTTCGCTACGTGGATACTCGGAGTTGGTCGTGGTGGTGCCGTTGACCGGGGCCCAGAAGCTGATCGTGCCGTCTTTCGACTGGAAGTAGTGGTCCTGATAGCCGCCGGCCAGGGCGGGTGTTTCAATGGTGGTGGCAGGGACGCCGACGGGAATAGTGAGGTTCCAGGTGGTGAGGTCAATCATGGTGGCTACTCCGAGGGCAGAACGGCAGTCGGGGCACCGGGTATTTCCCATTACATGTGGCTTCCATTGGCGACCTTTGTCGCGATACCTGCTGGGTGCTTGGGCGAAGAATATCGGGGTGTCTATCGTTCGGTAATTACCGCTCGTCATTGTTTTTGTCGCCGTATTTTTGGCGGTTCTGCGTCGACCTAATGTCGAAATCTATCTATCAGCTGTTGCGTAACGATTTTCCCGTTGCGCGCGGCTATGGGCTGGGCGCGAGAGTGGATTTTTATGCGTGAGGGCATTTTGCAAAGATGTGCGCAAGGTCTCGTTAGCTGGCTGAGCGCCTATGACGCAGAAGCTGGGGATTTCCCTGGTGGAAGAAAAAGTTGTCCTCTGCGCCAGGTTGTTTGACGGAATTTTCACGGGCCGACTGGCATAAAGGCGGCGTTCATCAAAGGGTCATGAGGTCGCTATGTCTGCAGCACTGCAAGCTTCACCGCGCCAGCGCGTGGATTGGGCCGGTTTAGGCTGGACCTTTGTGTTTTTTTGGTATTTCTCTGGAATTACCCAGTTACTGATTCAGTTGACCGGTACGGCCGGGTTTTCCGGCTTCCGTCAGGCCACGTTGGCCAGTGCGCTGTGGCTGGTGCCGTTGCTGCTGTGGCCCGCTCGTGCTCGGCAATTGGCCGCGGTGATTGGTACCTTGCTGTGGTTCTGCTCACTTGGCAGCTTTGGCTATTTCTTGATCTATGGTCAGGAGTTCTCGCAGAGCGTGATCTTCATCATGTTCGAATCGAACATCAATGAGAGCCGTGAATACCTGGTCCAGTACTTTGCCTGGTGGATGCTGCCGGCATTTGCTGTCTATGGCTTGGGTGGTTGGTTGTTGTGGCGCAAGGTGCGTCCGGTATACCTGTCGCGCCCCGGCGCACTTTTCGCGGCGGTCTTGGCCTTGTTTGTGTCTGTGGGCTATCCGGCGCTACGTCAGTTCAGCAAACACGATACTTGGCAGGCAGGGTTGGATAACTTTGCTCAGCGTGTTGAAGCGGCCACACCTTGGCAGTTGGTGGTGGGCTACAAGAATTACCGCGAGCAGCTGGCCGGTATGCAGGTCTTGCTGGCGGAGAATGCCAGCATCCCGCCGCTGAGCAATCTGCAGGATGCGCATGTCGGTCAGCCGGCCACTTTGGTGCTGGTGATTGGCGAGTCGACCAATCGGCAACGCATGAGTCTGTATGGTTACCCACGGCAGACCACGCCGGAGCTGGATCAGCTGCGCGATCAGTTGCAGGTGTTCGACTCGGTGGTGACTCCGCGCCCTTACACCATCGAAGCTCTGCAGCAGGTGCTGACCTTTGCCGATCAGGAGAACCCGGAGCTGTTTCTGACCACGCCTTCGCTGATCAATCTGATGGAGCAGGCGGGTTACAAGTCGTACTGGATCACCAATCAGCAGACGATGACCAAGCGCAACACCATGCTGACGACCTTTTCCAAGCAGGCCGATGAGCAGGTCTACCTGAACAACAACCGTGAGCAGAATGCCCGCCAATATGACGGTGATGTACTGGAACCCTTTGCCAAGGTACTGGCCGACCCGGCCCCACGTAAATTCATAGTGGTCCACCTGCTCGGCACACATATGAGCTACCAGTATCGCTATCCGCCGGAGTTCGAGCGCTTTACCGACCGTACCGGGGTGCCGAAGAATGTCACGGATGATCAGTTGCCGACCTACAACAGCTACGACAACGCCGTGCTGTACAACGACCATGTGGTGGCCAGCCTGATCAAGGGGTTGGCCGGGCAACGGTCGAATGGCTTTCTGTTGTACCTGGCGGACCATGGTGAGGCGGTGTTCGATGCGCCCAAGGCTGATGTGCTGGGGCGTAATGAGGCGGCACCGACCAGCCCGATGTACACCGTGCCGTTTATTCTGTGGAACTCGCCGCAATGGCAAGCGCAGCAACCGCGTGATTTCACAGCGGCGCTGTCACGGCCTTACAGCTCGTCGCACTTTATCCACACCTGGGCGGACCTGGCGGGTCTGCGCTTCGATAAGTACGAGGCGCATAAAAGCCTGGTGAGCAATGAGTTCCGGGCGCTGCCGTTGCTTATTGGCAACCCTGAGCAGCCGAAAAGCCTGATCGACTTTAGCCTGATCAAGCCCAAGGCCCGCGTGGGTGAGCTGGCCCAGCGCGAGAAGGCACAGGCCGCCGCAGGGCTGTAATGCTGCAGACAAAAGCCCCCGTTAATGCATAAGTTTTTCCAGGGTGCCGGCCAGGCCGCTGGCCAGTTTGCGTCGCCAGGCTGGGCTGTGGGGGCTGGCCAGTACGCGGTCTTCAAGGGCAAAGCTCTGGATGATCGCGTTGTAGCCGAGCCAGCGCAGCGGCTCCGGCTCCCAGCGCGGCAGGCGGTTGAGCGGCTGGTCGTCGAGCACCCAGGGCTGGCGAGTCAGCTCGCTGGACTGGCCGAGGATCAGCTCGGCCAGGGTGCGGCCGCCGAGGTTGCTTGCGCCTACGCCTTCGCCGCCATAGCCGCCGGATAGGGCGATGCCGTTTTTGCGGTCCACCAGCATATGCGGGCGAAAGTGCCGTGCCATGCCCAGATTGCCGCCCCAGGCGTGAGTGATGCGTACCTGCTTGAGCTGCGGGAAGAGTTCGCCGAACAGGTAGCGGCGCAGACCACGTTCGTCTTCGCTGAGGTTGAAGTCGGTACGCAGCTGGCCGCCGAAGCGGTAGCCGCCGCGGGCACCGAATACCAGGCGGTCGTCGGCGCTGCGCTGGCCATAGGTGACCTGACGGCTGTTCTCGCTGAAGGCCTGACCGCGTTCCAGGCCGATGTCGGCCCAGACCTCCTTGGACAGCGGCTCGGTGGCCACCAGCAGGCTCTGCACCGGTAATTGATGTTTGCCCAGCGGCGGCAGGCTGGCGGCGTAGCCTTCCACGGCCGGGACTATCCAGTCGGCGCGCACGCTGCCGCTGGCGGTGCGCACCTGGCCGGGCTGCCAGTCGATCACCCGGCTCTGTTCATAGAGTTCGACGCCCATGGCCGCCACGCAGCGGGCCAGACCGCGCACCAGCTTGGCCGGCTGCAGGGTGGCGCAGTGGCTGGCGTGGATTGCGCCGTAGGCATTGGCCAGCCTGAGTTGCTCATGCAGTTCGTCGGCGCTAAGCCAGCGGTAAGCGTCCTCGCCTAACCCCTGGGCGCGCAGCTCGGCCAGATGTTGTTGCAGGCTGGTCAGCTGCTCGGGGTAGCGCGCGGCGCAATAGAGCACGCCGCCCTTGCGGTAATCGCAGGCGATGCCTTCGCGGGTCAGCACGCTGGCGACTTCATCGGGAATTCCGTGCAGCAGCGTATAGGCGCTCTGGCGTGCGGCGCTGGGCAGGTCGGCGAGCAGGCGATCCTCGCCTAGCAGGTTGCCCATCAGCCAGCCGCCATTGCGTCCGGAAGCCCCGAAGCCTGCAATCTCGCCTTCGAGGATAACGATGCGCAGCTGCGGGGCCTGGCGCTTGAGGTAATAGGCGGTCCACAGGCCGGTGTAGCCCGCGCCGATAATCGCCACATCGGCGTGCAGGTCGGCACTCAGGGCGGGGCGGGCGGCCAGCGGCTCGTCCAGCTGGTCCATCCACAGACTAATGCTGCGCCATGGGCTCATGGTTTCTCTCCGGCAGGGGTGGCGTGCTGCGCAGAGTGCCCGATGGCGCGGAGCCGCTCAATCCCCGCAGGTTTTAGTCCTGGGTGACGGGCAGATGCAGGCTGCGCTTGAGCCGGCGCATGCCCAGCCACACCGCGGTCACGCACAGCGGCACGGCAATGCCGGTGGCCAGGGTGCTGCTTTCGATCAGGCCGAGGGCCTTGGCCGATTCCGCCAGGTATTTGCACAGGCCTACCAGGTAATAGCTGATGGCCGCCACCGACAGGCCTTCCACCGTCTGTTGCAGGCGCAGCTGCAGGTGGCTGCGCTTGTCCATGGCCTGCATCAGCTGCTGGTTCTGGGTTTCGATGGTCAGATCGATACGGGTGCGCAGCAGTTCACTGGCCCTGTCGATGCGTCGCGCCAGGTCGTCGAGATCCTGTTCGGCCGCCTCGCTGGTGCGCCAGGCCGGGGTCAGGCGGCGTTGGAGGAATTCGCTGAAGGTCTGCAGGCCGGGACATTCCTGTTCGCGCAACTCGCCCAGGCGATTGATGATCAGCTCGTAATAGGCGCGGCTGGCGGAGAAGCGGAAGTTGTGCGCGGCGATCAACTGCTCGACCCGTGCCGCCAGGCTGCCCAGCTCGCCGAGCAGGCGGCGTTCGTCGCCGAGGTCGCCGATCCGGTTGATCTGCTGGATGGCAGCGGCCAGCTGCCGCTCCATTTCCTTGATCTGCGGGGCGATGGCCTTGGCCTGGGGCAGCGCCAGGAGCAGCATCATGCGGTAGGTTTCCATCTCCAGCAGGGTGCGCACCAGGCGCCCGCTCTGGCAGGGGTTGAGGCCGCGATTGTGGATCAGCACGCGGCCGCTGCCATCGCTGTGGATGCGGTAGGCGCTCCACAGGCGGGCCTGGCCGTCGCTGACGCTGGAGCTGATCAGGCGCTGGCCTTCGAAGTGCATGCGCATCTCGTCCGGGCTCGGCTGCGTCTCCGGGAAGGCGATGATTTCCAGGTGGTTGCAGCTGAGCAGTTGCCCCGGCAGCTGCTGCAGCCAGTGTTCCGGCAGCAGGGCCAGAGCATCCTGGCTGAAGGGGGCCCCTTGCACCTGCTTGCTCACCAGGGTGTAGGTGGAGAATTCGGTATGGCGCTCCCAGCGCAGTTCGAAGCCGCCGAAATCCTGGTAATAGCAGGAGGAGTGCGCCGCGGGCGGCAGCACCGCGTGACGATCGCACAGGCGCAGCAGGTGCTGGTATTCGGCGTCCGCCTGCTGGGTGTCGGGCAGCAGCACCAGTTGCGTCAGGCGCGAAGGCGTCGACAGCACCGGAAAAGGGCGGGTGTGCAACTCGTTGAACAGGGCCTCGCGTTCCGGGTGGAAGCGCAGGCCATGCTGGCTGCTGGGCGTATGCGTTTGGGGCGAATTCATGCGCGGCGATCTTGTGCGGCTGGCCTGGTCGGCCAGTCTAGCGAGAGTTGCGCCGGTGTTGTATGTGTCGCATTGCCGCTAGGCAGTTACCGAACCGTCTCAGACCTTTGGCTTGTAGGCGCAATAGCCTGGCCGCGGGCCTATCTTGGGATGGTTGCGGCAGGTATCCGGGCGCTTGTCGTAGATGGTGCACAGGCGGGTCTTGCGGTCCAGGTAGTAGCAGTCGTTGTTGCTCATGCGGGTCAGGGTGAAGATCCCCGACTTCTGGTGGAAGCGCTCCACCAGGCCTTCCTTCTGCAAGCGCTTGGCAATGTTCTTGGCCGGCTCGCTGCGCTCGAATTCGTCCACCACGCCGATGCGGATCAGGTCGTTCAGGCGCACCTCCACCGGCAGGGTGCAGCAGCTGGACATGCAGCTGTGGCACATATCGGCGGTGTATTTGGCCCAGGTGTCCAGGCGGTCGAGTTCGGCGGCGGCGATCAGGTTGTTTTTCATCGGGGGGCAGGCGTGCGTCGGTTGGGCGGCGGGCGATGATAGCGAGCCTGGCGCATTTGTGAATGACTATCTGCTGGCTGGTCATATTTTGTGCGGCGGGTGCAGGGTGGCTAGCGTCCATTGGCAGACAGCCTGCGAGCCGTTGCGGCGCAGCGCTGAAAATGGCTCCCGGCGGTTTCTTGCTGTGCTGTGATGCGTACGGCATTCGTCTCTCTGGGTATGCGCGGGGCGGGCTCTTATACTGCTGCCAGTTCGGGCCCGCGGCGAGGGCAGGGAATGCGCGGGTTCGCCTGTTTTTAACGCGGCAGGGCCGACACGCAGCAGGTGTAAACAGCTTCTAAGGAATGTACTGCATGCAATGGATCTTTATGCTGGTCGGCCTGGTGCTCGGGGCTGTGGCGGATGAGACGCTGACCGCCTCGCTGCTGGGCGCGCTGCTTGGCCTGGGCCTCGGTCAGGCGCTCAGGCTGCATGGGCTTGAGCGCGAAAATGCGGCGCTGCAGGCCCAGCTCAAGACCTTTGCCCAGCGCTTCGAGCAGGGCACGGCCGCCCTCTATGAGCGCCTGCTGAAGCTGGAGCAGCCTGCGGCCACGGCCAGCGAGGTGGCGCAACCACCTGCCGAGCCCGCCGCTGTTGCCGAACCCGCGCCGGCGCAAGCCGCCCCTGCGCAAGCGGCCAGTGCAGCGCCCGTCGAGGCGGAACTGGACTGGACCCTGGACTTTGAGCTGCCCGAGCCGGATAAACCCGCCGAGCCGGCCCCGCAAGCAGCCGAACCGACTACTACTGCCAAGCCCGCTACGCCCTGGAAGCCCGCCGAGCCACGCCAGCCGACGTTGATCGAGCGTGGTTTCAGTGCGGCCAAGAGCTGGCTGCTGGGTGGCAATACCGTGCTGCGCGTAGGCGTGGTGCTGCTGTTTCTCGGCCTGGCCTTCCTGTTGCGCTACGCCACCGAAGGCATGGTAGTGCCGGTGCAGTTGCGCTATGCCGGGGTCGCCGCCAGCGCCTTGGCCCTGCTGGGCCTGGGCTGGTGGTTGCGCCTGCGCAACCCGGGGTATGCCCTGATGCTGCAGGGCACCGGGATCGCCGTGTTGTACCTGACCGTGTTCGCCGCCATGCGCCTGCATCCGTTGCTCGACCCGGGCCTGGCCCTGGGCCTGCTGGTCCTGGTCACGCTGTTTTCGGCAATTCTGGCGGTCAAGCAGGATGCCCTGGGCCTGGCCGCGGCGGCGGCCCTGGGCGGTTTCGCCGCGCCGATCCTGACCTCCACCGGCAGCGGCAACCATGTGGCGCTGTTCAGCTACTTCGCCCTGCTCAACGCCGGGATATTCGCCATCGCCTGGTTCAAGGCCTGGCGCTTGCTCAACCTGATCGGTTTTGTCGGCACCTTTGGCATCGGCTTCGCCTGGGGCCTCCGCTCCTACAACCCCGAGCTGCTGTGGAGCACCCAGCCGTTTCTGCTGCTGTTCTTCCTGATGTATGTGGCTATCGGCCTGCTATTTGCCCGGCGCAAGCTGCGCGAGGCGGCGGATGCGCCGCGGGAACGCGATCAGCTGCTGCGCTGGGCGGCGCGCCAGGGCGACTATATCGACGCCACCGTGCTGTTCGGCCCGCCGCTGGTGGGGTTTGGCCTGCAGTTCGCCCTGGTTCAGCATATCGAGTTCGCGGCGGCCTTCAGCGCCCTGGCTCTGGGCCTGTTCTACCTGCTGCTGGCGCGGCTGCTGGTGGGCCGCACGGGCGAGCGCGCGACGCTGCTGGTGGAAACCTGTCTGGCCCTGGGCGTGGTGTTCGGCAGCCTGGCGATTCCCCTGGGCCTGGACGCGCGCTGGACCTCGGCGGCCTGGGCGGTGGAAGGTGCGGGCATCTACTGGCTGGGGCTGCGTCAGCGGCGCGGGCTGGCGCGGGCCTTCGCCCTGCTGCTGCAGTTCGGCGCGGCCGTGGCCTTTGTTATGGGCCTTGAGGGTGCCGATCGGACCCTGCTCGACGGTGCGCCCCTGGGCGCGCTGATGCTCGGCGCGGCTTTGTTGTTCAGCTACTGGCAGTTGCGCCGCAGCCCGCCGGAGGCGAGTAGCCGCTGGGAACGGCGCGGCTTGCCATTACTGGCCTGCAGCGGCCTGGCCTGCCTCTATCTGATCGCGCCCCTGCTGTTTGCCGCTCAGGGCACGGCCATCAGCTGGGCCGTGGCCGGTCTGCTGACCCTGCTGGTGGGCCTGCGTTTGCCGGCGCGCAGCTTTCTGTTCAGCGCCTTCGCCGTGCAGCTGCTTGGCGGTTTGGTCTTTATGGCGCAGATGGCCGGCGATGCGCTGACCGGCGGTGGCGGTTTTGCCGCCGGCTGGCAGGGCCTGCTGACCTCCTCGCTGATCGGCCTGGGCCTGATCGCCGGCATGTTGCTGGCGGCGCGCGATCCTCAGGTCAGCGCCGACCGCCGCCTGCTGCGCGGCCTGTCCCTGGTGCTGCTGGTGGGGTTGGTATTCCTCAACCTGGCGGTGCTGTTCGTTCTGCCCTGGGCCACGGCCAGCGCGGTGTGGGGCGGCAGCGGGCTGTTGATCATCTGGCTCAGCCTGCACCTGCAGCAGCGCGCCAGCTTTGTTTTTGGTCTGGTGCTGCAGGGCCTGGCGGGGTTGGTGTTCCTCGGCGTCAGCCCGCTGCTGGACGGCCAGCTGGACAGCGAGGGGCTGCGCCCGCTGGCCCATGTGGATTTCTGGACGCCGCTGGTGCTGGGCATCGCCGCCCTGATCGGGGCCTGGCGTCTGCAGCAACTGGCGCGCCGCGAAGGGCCTGCGGCCCTGGGCAACTTCAGCCTGCTCGGCCTGGCCCAGCTGCTGCTGGTATGGGGCGCGGCCTGGTGGGGGCTGGCGCTGAGTAGCGAAGTGCTGCGTTTCCTTGAGCCGCAATGGCAGACGGCAGCCTTGCTCGGCGTCGCCGCCCTGAGCGTGGCGGGAGCCAGTTGGCTGGCTCCCCGTTCGCGCTGGCCGGAGTTGGCGTTGCTGTCCTGCCTGTTGATCCCCCTGGCGGGTGTGGTGCTGCTGCATGCCTGGCACCTGCACTATCAGCCGGCGGCGCATTTCGGCTGGCTGGGCTGGGCGCTGCTGTTCGCCGTGCACTTCTGGTCGCTGCGTCGGCTGGCCGCACAGCTGCCGGCCGGGGCCCTGAGCGCCGCCCATGTGCTGGGCTGCTGGTTGCTGCTGGGGGTGCTGGCGCTGGAGTTGCGCTACCTGTTCTTCGCCCTGTCCGAGCATTACAACGCCTGGCGCTGGCTGGGTTGGGCGCTGCTGCCCAGCGCCTATTTATGGCTGATGTCCCTGCCGCGGCAGTGGCCCTGGCCGCTGGCGGCCTATCCACGGGAATATCGCCTGTTGGCGGCGGCTCCCCTGGCACTGCTGATGCTCGGCTGGTTCTGGCTGACCAACATGGCCAGCGCCGGCGATGCCGCGCCACTGGCCTATCTGCCGCTGCTCAACCCGCTGGAGTTGGGCCTGTTGTTTGCCCTGGGTGCGGTGTTCGCCTGGGCCCGCACGGGCCTGGCCGAGCTGGGCGTGGACGCCATGCGCAGTCAGTGGCTGACTCAGGCGCTGGCGGGGGCCTCGCTGTTCGCCCTGCTGACCGCCATGGTGATGCGTACGGCCCATCACTGGGGCGGAGTGCCCTATCGGCTGGATGCGCTGCTCGATTCGATGTTGGTGCAGGCCGGGTTGTCGATCGTCTGGACCTTGATCGCCTTGCCGCTGATGGTTCTCGGTAACCGCCGCGGCCGGCGTGAATTGTGGCTGATCGGCGCGGCGCTGATCGCCGTGGTGGTGGCCAAGCTGTTGTTTGTCGAACTGGGCAATCGCGGCGGCCTGGAGCGCATCGTGTCCTTTATCGGGGTGGGGGTATTGCTGCTGGTGGTCGGCTATTTCGCCCCGTTACCGCCGCGCAAGGCCGAAGTCGAAGTCGAGCAAGTCCGGGAGCAGTTATGAAAAGGGTCAAATCGCGTTACCTGGGCTGGGGGCTGCTCGCCGGTCTGTTGCTCAGCCCATTCGTCCAGGCTGAAGAGCGCCTGGAGGATTACCCCGTGCAGCTGCCCCTGGCGCTGTCCGGCGAGGGCCCCTGGTATCGTCTCGAAGTGCCCATGGCCCTGCATTTCGCCGCACGTTTCGGCGATCTGCGCGACCTGCGGGTGTTCAATGCCGAGGGCCAGGCGCTGGCCTATGCCCTGGTGCCGGGGCAGAGCGCGGCGCACGACAGCCAGCAGGAACAGGCAGTGCGCTGGTTTGCCCTGTATGCCGAGCAGGACGATGGCAGTGGTGTGCCCAACCTGCGGGTGCAGCGCAGCACCAGCGGCACCCTGATTGAGCTGCTGGATGAAGCGGACGCCGCGCCTAAGCCGGCGCAGCTGCGTGGCTGGGTGCTCGATGCCAGCGCGATTGAGGAGCCGCTGGTGCGCCTGCAGCTGGACTGGGTCGGCGCTCAGGAGGGCTTTCAGCGCTTCAGCATCGAGGCCAGCGACGACCTGCAAAGCTGGCAGCCCTGGGGCACGGGGCAGCTGGCGCGGCTGTCCTTCGGCAGCGAACGTATCGAACAGCGCCAGGTCGAGCTGCCGGGCCGTCAGGCGCGTTACCTGCGCCTGCTCTGGCAGAGCCCGCAACAGGCACCGCAACTGACCGCGGTGATCCTGCACAGCCAGCACAGCGAACAGGTTCCGGACCCGCTGGTGTGGTCGCAGTCGCTGCCGGCCAGCCGTAGCCCGGATGGCGAGTATCAGTGGCAACTGCCCCTGGCCCTGCCGCTGGAGCGGCTCAGGGTTGAACTCAGTCAGGCCAACAGCCTGGCCCCCATCCACGTGGTGGGACGTAGCGAGGGTAAGGGTGCCTGGCGACCGCTGGCCCAGGGCCTGCTCTATCGCCTGCCGGAAAATGGCACGGAGATCCGCCAGGACGAACTGCAGTTGCCGGGCTGGCCGGTGCAGCAGCTGCGCCTGCAGGTGGATCCCCGCGGCGGCGGGCTGGGTACTGAGCCACCGACCGTGCAGGTGGCCGTGCGCGCCAGCCAGCTGGTGTTTCTGCAGCGCGGCAGCGCGCCCTATCGGCTGGCGCTGGGCCGGGCCGGTGCGCATTCGGCGGCCCTGCCGCTGACCACCCTGATTCCGGCTTATCAGCCGCAGCGGCTGCAGCAATTGGGGCGTGCCGAACTGCTGGCGGAGGCTACTCTGTCAACGCGGCTGGAGGCCACTGCGGCCGCTGGTGGCGACTGGAAGCGCTGGGGACTCTGGGCGGTTCTATTGCTGGGTGTGGGTATGCTGGCACTGATGGCCATCAGTCTGTTGCGCCGGCCGGCGGCCGGCTGAAGGTCGATACTGGCCTGTCGCCATAAATAAACCCATGATCGGTAATGGCTTTTGCAGTATCTTTGGCCGATTGAATTGATCGACGTTTGAGGTCAGGAAGGCCCTTGCGTATCACTATCTCGACTACAGTGCGGAGCCTTTCCGCAAGCGCTTCTGGGGGGCGGGCAGCTCTGTGCTGCTGGCGTATCGGGGCGTTATCCATTGAGCCGGACAACCGATGAACGCCTGCGGTGATTCCGCCTGGGCGCTGAGTGCGCCGGTGCTGCTGACGATCTGCGTGTGTTGCGGCGTGCTGCTGCTGGCGCGCTGGGTGAAGCGCCAGCGCTATTTTCCTGGGCGCGAGACTTTTATCGTGCTGCACCTGGCCAGCATCTGGTGGATGGTGGCCGCCGGCCTGGAAATGGCCGCGCAGGGGTCGCAGTGCAAGGTGTTCTGGGCCAGCATGGCCTGGCCCGGGATTCTCGCGATGCCGACCTTCTGGGCGATGTTCCTCTGGCAGTACGTCAACAGCGTGCGCCAGCCATTGTCGCTGCGCACAGGCCTGGGGCTGGCCGTGGTGCCCCTGCTGATCTGGTTGATGGCCCTGAGCAACCCCTGGCATGGCCTATTCTATGGCCCGGGCACCGCACCGCTGAGCGATGCCCCGGGCGCACCTATCCGCTACCAGCATGGCCCGCTGTTCTATGCCGCGGCGGCCTACCTCTATCTGTTCATGGCCTTCAGCATCGGCGTGGTGGTGCGTGCGGCGCTGGTCAGCTACGGCGTGCACCGTCGCCATTTCATGGCGTTCGCGGTGGTTACGGTGATCCCCTGGGTGGCCAATATCGGCTATGTGGTGTTCGGCTGGATGCTGTTCGGCTTCGATCCCACCCCTTTCAGCTTCGCCTTCACCCTATTGGCGTTCGCCTGGCTGATTGTCGGTGGGCGTCTGTTTGATCTGCTGCCGGTGGCCCGTCACCTGCTGCTCGATGCGCTGCTCGACCCGGTGCTGGTGGTCGATGCCCGGCTGCGGGTGATCGAGGCCAACCCGGCGGCGCTCAAGCTTGCCGGCTTGTCCGGTAGCTGGCAGGGCCGGCCGCTGGCTGACTGGCCGGTGCTGGGGGCGGATCTACAGGTGCTGCTGGCTGCTCAGCCCAAGGCCGAGCAGGAACAACTGCTGGCCCTGGCCAATTCGGCGCGCTACTTCGAGGTGCGCATACGCGCCATCGAGCGTACGACCCATCGTGGCACCCTAGTGCTGGGGCAGATGCTCTATCTGCGTGATGTCACCCAGCGCCATCTCAGCGAGTTGAAGCTGGCCGAGGCCCTGGCCGTCAGCGAAGAGCGCCTGCGGATCATTTCCGATCTGCATGAGCAGCTGCGCGAGCAGGCGCTGTGCGACCCGCTGACCGGTCTGTACAACCGCCGCTATCTGGACGAGTTCTTCGCCCGCGAGCTGGCCCTGGCCCAGCGCGAGTGCACGCCGATCTCCCTGGCCCTGATCGATCTGGATCATTTCAAGCAGCTCAACGATGAGCACGGCCATCTGGAGGGCGATGATGTGCTCAAGGGCGTGGCTCAGCACTTGCTGGAAAACCTGCGCAGCTCCGATGCGGTGTTCCGTATCGGGGGAGAAGAGTTTCTGCTGATCCTGCCGCGCGCCGACGCCCAGGAGGCGCACAAGCGCCTGGACGCCATCTGCCGCAGCCTGGCCGCCCATCCCTTGCCCACCCGCGGCGGTGCCCGCTACGTCACCCTTTCCGCCGGCCTGGCGCTCTGGCCCGAGCAGGGCCAGGAACTCGACGAGTTGCTCCAGGTGGCCGATGCAGCGCTGTATCAGGCCAAACACGCAGGGCGCAATCGGGTGTGTTCGCTGTCCAGCTAGGCTCTGGGGGGCCGCGGGGTAACCCCTGCAGCCTCGAACTCACCCAAATGGGTGAGGCCGGCGTTAGCCCGTGCATTGGTTCACAAAACTGACTACATTCTGTGCCGGTAAGGTCCAATAAAAATAATTATCCAGGTGTCCCATGAAGCGACTCTTAACGCCATTAGCAGCGGCATGTCTGCTCGCAGCATCTCCCTCTCTTGTACTGGCCTCGCCCTATTCCGGGCTGGTGGTGTTTGGCGATAGCCTCAGCGATGCCGGGCAGTTTGCCGACCCCGATGGCCCGGATGGGGCCACCCTGCGCTTTACCAACCGCGTGGGGCCGACTTATCAGAGCGGCAGCGGCGAAATCTTGGGTTCGACCTCTCCCATGTTGCTGGGCGAGTTGCTGGGGCTGGGCCCGCAAACCCCTTCGACGTCTTCGGTTCTGGCCGATGCCGGGTTGCCCGACGGGTCCAACTGGGCCGTAGGCGGTTATCGCACCGATCAGATCTTCAACTCGATTACCGCGGCCGGCGGTTCGGTGGTTGCGGGCGGTCGCACGCGCGATGGTTTCCTTGTGGACCTGGCCAATCGCGGCCTGAGCCTTGACCCAAATACGCTGTTTTATGTGAACGGCGGGGGCAATGATTTTCTTCAGTTAGCTATCAATCCGTTCGCCCCGCCGGCGGTAGCAACTCAGCAGGCGCAGGACGCTGCTGGCCGTTTGGTTGATGGTGTCGAGGCCCTGCAAGCCGCTGGTGCACGCTACATCATGGTTTCTTTGCTGCCCGATGTGGGGAGTACGCCTAGCGCTGCTGCTTTGGGCGGGTTGTTCCCCACATTGCCGGATACTATTTCTGGGCTGGTGGGCGATTTTAATAGCGAGCTGGTCAGCCAGTTGCGCGGCGTCAACGCCAATATCATCCCGCTGAATCTGCCGTTATTGGTGACCGAGGTACTCGCCACCCCTGGCACATATGGTTTTGATGCCTCTCAGGATCTGACGGGCACCTGCTTCGATGGCTGTGCCAACGTCAATGCCACCTGGGGCATCAATAGCGCTACGCCGGACCCGAGCAAGCTGATGTTCAACGACAGCGTGCACCCGACCACGGCCGTGCAGCAGATCGCCGCGGACTACTCTTATTCTCTTCTGGCAGCACCCTGGGAGCTGACCCTGCTACCGGAAATGGCCCACGGCACCTTGCGCGCGCACCAGGATCAGCTGCGTACGCAGCTGCTGGCTGACTGGGAAGCCTGGCAAGCCATTGGTCAGTGGCGGGCGATGGTTTCCGCTTCGGGCCAGCGTCTGGACTTCGATTCCCAGCGTGCCTCTGCGGGGGCTGACGGCAATGGCTACAGCCTCAACCTGGGCACCAGCTACCGGCTTGACGAGGCCTGGCGGGTCGGCGTTTCCCTTGGGGTGTACGAGCAGGAGCTGCAGGCCGGCAGGGCCGATTCCGACTACGACATGCGCAGTTATCTGGCCACCGCCTTTGCCCAGTACCAGCACAATCGCTGGTGGGGCGATTTTTCCGCCAGTGCCGGCTACCTGGATTATCAGGATCTCAAGCGCAAATTCGACCTGGGCATTACCCAGGCCAATGAGAAGGGCGATAGCGAAGGCCAGTTGTGGGCATTGAGCGGGCGGGTGGGTTACGACATCGCCCAGCCCGGCAGCAACTGGCACCTGAGCCCCTTCCTCAGCGCCGATTATGCGCGGGTCGAGGTGGACGGCTATGCCGAAGAGGGAGCCCGTTCGACCGCACTGACCTTCGGCGACCAGGCCCGCACCTCCAAGCGCCTGGGCTTCGGCTTCCAGGGCAACTGGATGCTCGGCGCGAATACCCAGGTGTTTGCGGAAATCGCCCGCGAGAAGGAGTACGAGGACGATGCAGCCAAGCTCAATGTCGCCCTTAACAGCCTGCCGAGCCTCGATTTCACCCTGCAGGGCTATCAGCCGGATGATCGCCTGGACCGTCTGAGCCTTGGCTTCAGTCAGCAACTGAGCGAGGACCTGGCATTGCGCGGGGCCTACAGCCTGCGCAAGGGCGAGGATGACAAGCAGCAGGGCGTCAACCTGGCACTGACCTGGAACTGGTAGCGACCAACGGGCGGCAGCAGGAGGCACTGCCGCCCTTTAAGGAGTAAACTGCGCGCGATTTCCTTCCTTCCGGAGCACTCCATGTCCCGCGTTACCCTCAGCCGCTACCTGATCGAGCAGACCCGCTGCAACAACACCCCGGCCGATCTGCGTTTCCTTATCGAAGTGGTCGCACGGGCCTGCAAGGAGATCAGCCATCAGGTGTCCAAGGGGGCTCTGGGCGGCGTTCTGGGCAGCATGGGTACCGAGAACGTGCAGGGCGAGGTACAGAAGAAGCTCGACGTGATCTCCAACGAAATCCTCCTTGAGGCCAACGAGTGGGGCGGTCACCTGGCCGGCATGGCGTCGGAAGAAATGGACAACGCCTACCAGATTCCCGGCAAGTACCCGAAAGGTGCCTACCTGCTGGTATTCGACCCGCTCGACGGCTCCAGCAACATCGATGTCAACGTCTCGGTCGGCACCATCTTCTCGGTGCTGCGTTGCCCGGATCGCAATGGCGATGAAGGCGACCTGGGCGAGGAGGCCTTCCTCCAGCCGGGCACCCAGCAGGTAGCTGCCGGTTACGCGATCTACGGCCCGCAGACCATGCTGATGCTGACCCTCGGTGATGGCGTCAAGGGCTTTACCCTGGACCGCGAACTGGGCAGCTTCGTGCTTACCCACGACAACATCAAGGTGCCGGAGTCGACCAAAGAGTTCGCCATCAACATGTCCAACCAGCGCCACTGGGAAGCACCGGTGCAGCGTTACGTCAGCGAGTTGCTGGCGGGCGAGACCGGGCCGTTGGGCAAGAACTACAATATGCGCTGGGTCGCCGCGATGGTCGCCGACGTGCATCGCATCCTGACCCGTGGCGGCGTATTCATGTACCCGCGCGACAGCCGCGACCCCTCGATGCCGGGCAAGCTGCGCCTGATGTACGAGGCCAACCCGATGTCGATGATCATCGAGCAGGCCGGCGGCGTGGCCACCAACGGCACTCAGCGCATCCTCGATATCCAGCCGACTTCCCTGCACCAGCGCGTTGCAGTCTTCCTCGGTTCCAAGGAAGAAGTGCTGCGGATCACGGCTTACCACCGGGACTGAGTCATGCAGCAACCCTGGCAGCCCTTGCTTGACTGGTGGTTCGGTGCGGCCGGCTGCGGCTCTGGTGTGACGGCTGCCGAGGTGGCGGCCAGTCGCACGGCATTGTGGTTCGGTAAGCAGGACCGTCAGGATGATCAGGCGCGCGAGCAGTTTGGTGTGTGGGTCGAGCAGGCCCTGGCGGGCCAGCTGCAGGCCTGGCAAGGCGAGCCCGAAGGCTGGTTGGCCAACATCCTGCTGCTCGACCAGCTACCGCGGATGATCTTTCGCGATACTCCGCGGGCCTTTGCCGGCGATGCCCTGGCCCGTCCGTTGGCCCTGCAGGGGTTGACCCTGGCCTGGGATCAGCAGCTGCGCCCCATTCAGCGGGTATTTGTCTATCTGGTGCTGGAGCATGCCGAAGACCTGGCGCTGCAGAATCAGGCAGTAAAGCTGTTTCAGAGGTTGCACGAACAAGCCGCCAGCGCCGAGCGCGAGCTGTTTGCCGGCTACCTTGACTATGCCGAGCGCCACCAGCGGGTGATTGCCCGCTTCGGCCGTTTCCCCCATCGTAATCAGATTCTCGGGCGCACCAGCAGCGCCGATGAGTCTACCTTTTTGCTGGAACCCGGCTCGCGTTTTTGAGTTCCAAACAGGCATCTCGGATTTCGCTGTGCCAAGCTTGCTGTTCTTTCCCCTCTGGAGTCTGTGCCATGTCGTTGCGTCATTTCGCTTTGCTGTGCTGCTGTGTCGTGCTGGCTGCCTGTAGCAAGGTCAATCAGGATAATTACTCGAAACTCAAACCCGGCATGAACAAGACCGAGGTGGAGAGCCTGCTGGGCAGCCCGAGCGAGTGCGCGGGTGCATTGGGCATGTCGAGTTGCACCTGGGGCGATGAGCAGCGCTTTATCAGCGTCCAGTACGCCGGCGAGAAGGTCATGATGTTTTCCGGCAAGGGCCTCAAGTGATGCGTTTACTGCTGGCAGCGCTGGCCCTCGCCGTGTTGGCGGGCTGCGCCAACTCGGGTACCGGCGTGGTGCCGCCGCAAACCGTGGATCGGGTCGATCTGGAGCGTTATCAGGGCACCTGGTACGAGCTGGCGCGGCTGCCGATGTTTTTCCAACGTCACTGTGCGCAGTCCGAGGCAACCTACGGCCTGCAGGAGGACGGCAGCCTCGCCGTCAGCAATCGTTGCCGCACCATTACTGGGGAGTGGCAACAGGCGCAAGGGCAGGCGGTGCCGCAGCTGGCCGGGCAGAGCAACAAGCTCTGGGTCCGTTTCGATAACTGGGCCAGCCGTCTGCTGCCGGGGCTGACCAAGGGTGAGTACTGGGTGCTCTACCTGGACGATGACTACCAGAATGCCCTGGTCGGTCACCCGAACCGCAAGTACCTCTGGCTGCTGTCGCGCAGCCCGAGCGTTAGCGCCCAGACCCGCGAGCTGCTGCTCGGCGAGGCGCAGAGTCGTGGCTATGACACCGACCGCTTGATCTGGCGCAGCAGTGATCAGCAGATCGAGCGCTAGCAGGTCGCGGTTTTTTGCAGCCTGGTTCTGGCGCTGCTGTCCAGCCTGGCGTTGTGGCTGACCGCCAAGCGCGATGAGGCGAGTGCCTGCAGTCGTTTGGCGAGTTCTACTGCGGGTATATGCAGCGCAGCAGGATGTTTATTCCCTGGATCCTCTGAGCCCCACGTCAAACCCTGATGTGCGGTGCGCTGTGCGCCCCGCTTGCTGAGCTGCCAGGCGGCTACTGCCAGCTTAGCCGCGCCAGCTTCCACTCATCGCCTTCCAGCCACCATTCCATCTCAACGATAAAGTGGCGGGCACTGTCGGGAATCAGGCTTTCGGCACCGATCAGGGCCACCTGCGCTTCGGTGTGGCCTTTCTCGCGGTAGGTGTCATTGATGGCGCTGACCTTGCTCAGGGCCAGCACTTCGACGTTCTTGTGGCGCATAAACAGCAGCAACATGGTGCGCTGCGCCCACTCGCGGTCGAACTCCCCCTGGGCCGCGAACTGCGGGTGCAGCTGGTCGAGTACGGCGCTGTTTTTCTTCGCCACCAGGTTGTCCTGCAGTTGTTGCACGGCTGCTTCCAATGCTGCCTGCGGATCATCCTTGCCACCGCAACCGGCAAGCAGGGCGCAAAACATCAGGAAAGCTAAGGCAATTATCCTTGTTGGCATGCCGAACTCCTTTTTCATGGTTATGATGCCGGGCAGAGCGTTAAACGGTTGCGGCAGGAAGCAGTCGACGCTACGCATCAATTCAGGAGCATGCCATGCAGACCTTGTATCCGGAAATTAAACCCTATGCCCGTCATGAGCTGGCGGTGCAGGAACCGCACGTGCTCTATGTCGACGAAAGCGGTTCGCCGGATGGTCTGCC
This sequence comes from Pseudomonas sp. XK-1, assembly GCF_038069885.1. Taxonomy (NCBI): domain Bacteria; kingdom Pseudomonadati; phylum Pseudomonadota; class Gammaproteobacteria; order Pseudomonadales; family Pseudomonadaceae; genus Pseudomonas; species Pseudomonas sp. XK-1. The sequence continues at coordinate 347,998 of NZ_JBBPES010000001.1, forward strand.
CGTGGTGTTTATCCATGGTGGCCCGGGTGCCGGCTGCGATGCCGCTAGCCGCCGCTATTTCGACCCCAACCTCTACCGCATCGTCACCTTCGATCAGCGCGGCTGTGGCCGTTCCACGCCCCACGCCAGCCTGGAGAACAACACCACCCAGGCGCTGATCGCCGATATGGAGCAGATCCGCGAGCACCTGGGCATCGACAAGTGGGTGCTGTTCGGCGGTTCCTGGGGCTCGACCCTGGCCCTGGCCTACGCTCAGGCCCATCCGCGGCGCGTGCATGGACTGATCCTGCGCGGCATCTTCCTCTGCCGGCCCCAGGAGTTCGACTGGTTCTATCAGGAAGGGGCCAGCCGGCTGTTCCCCGATTACTGGGAAGACTACCTGGCACCGATCCCGGCGGATGAGCGCGGCAACCTGATGCAGGCTTTCTACAAGCGCCTGACCGGTCCCGATCAGATCGCCCAGATGCATGCGGCGAAGGCCTGGTCGACCTGGGAAGGCCGCACCGCGACCCTGCGTCCCAACCCGCAGGTGGTCGACCGTTTCAGCGACGCCCACCGCGCGCTGTCGATCGCCCGCATCGAGTGCCATTACTTCGTCAACAATGCCTTCCTCGACCCCGATCAGCTGCTGCGCGATATGCCGAAGATCGCCCATCTGCCCGGGGTGATCGTGCATGGTCGCTACGATGTGATCTGCCCCCTGGACAACGCCTGGGCGCTTCATCAGGTCTGGCCCAACAGCGAGCTGCAGATCATCCGCGATGCCGGTCATTCGGCGGCGGAAACCGGGATCACCGATGCCCTGGTACGGGCAGCGGACGAACTGGCCCATCGCCTGCTCAACCTGGCTCCGGACGAAGCATGAAGGCACTGATTCAACGCGTACGCGGTGCGCGGGTGGAAGTCGCGGGCGAGGTGGTCGGCTCCATCGATCAGGGCCTGCTGGCACTGGTCGGGGTCGAGCCCCAGGACACGCCTGCCAGTGTCGAGAAAATCCTGCACAAGCTGCTCAACTACCGGGTGTTCAGCGACGATGCGGGCAAGATGAACCTGTCGCTCAGCGATGTGAACGGCGGCCTGCTGCTTGTGTCGCAGTTCACCCTGGCCGCCGATACCAGGAGCGGCCTGCGCCCAAGTTTCTCCAGCGCCGCACCGCCGGCCCTCGGGGCCGAACTGTTCGACCTGCTGGTAACCCAGGCCCGCGCCAGGCACCCGCAGGTCGCCACCGGCCAGTTCGGTGCTGATATGCAGGTGCATCTGGTCAATGATGGGCCGGTGACCTTTCTGCTAGAGAGCTAGCGCGCCAGGGCTTCTGCTACGAAGTCCAGGCGATCCTGGCCAAAGTGCATCTCGCTGCCGATAAAGAAGGTTGGCGCACCAAATACGCCACGTTTGACTGCTTCCTCTGTGGTGCTCTTCAGCCGCTCCTTGACCGCTTCATCGTTGATCAAGCGCTCGAATTCGACGGGGTCGAAGCCGGCTGCGCTGAGCACTTCGGTGACCACTTGCGGCTTGCCGAGGTTTTTCTGCTGCACCCACAGCGCCTCGAAAATGGTTTTTACATAGTGCTCGAAGCGCTCGCTGCCCTGATAACCGGTTGCGCCGCGCATCAGCGTCAGGGTGTTGATCGGGAAGCTCGGGTTGAAGGTCATTGCAACGCCATAGCGACTGGCAAAGCGCGCCAGGTCCTTGAGCATCCAGGTGCCCTTGCTTGGGATCATGACCGGAGACTGGTTGCCGGTGGCCTTGAATACGCCGCCAAGCAGCATCGGTCGCCAGATAATCTGCGCGCCGGCCTCATGTGCAATTCGCGGTAGCTGGGTCCAGGCCAGGTAACTGGCTGGGCTGCCGAAGTCGAAGAAGAACTCTACCTGTGTGCTCATTGGTTTTTCCTGCTGGTTGAGGCTCTGGATCTGACCGTAGCCCGGATAAGCCTTGGCGCAATCCGGCACCGCTGCCCCGGATTGCACCGCGTACCGCGGCTTATCCGGGCTACGCGTTTAGGCCGCGCAACCATTTGGAGTAATTGGGGCCTTGCATCTACACATAGGATCTACGTGAGGGTGCGCTCGGAGGATCAGAAGGTTTCCGTCCAGGGGCGCAGGTCCAGTTCATGCACCCAGCAATCGCGGGGCTGGCAATGGATCTGCCAGTAGGTCTCGGCGATATGTTCGGGGTTGAGAATGCCGTCCTGCTCCTTGCGCTGATACAACTCGGGAAAGGTGTCGCGGATAAAGGCGGTGTCGATGGCCCCGTCGATGACCGGGTGGGCGACATGGATGCCCTGGGGACCGAGCTCGCGGGCCATGCTCTGGGCCAGGGCGCGCAGGGCGAACTTGGCGCTGGCGAAGGCGGAAAAATTCGCTCGGCCACGCAGCGAGGCCGTCGCCCCGGTAAAAATGATCGTGCCTTGCCCGCGCGGCAGCATGACCTTGGCGGCTTCGCGGCCGGTGAGAAAACCGGCCAGCGCGGCCATTTCCCAGACCTTGCGGTAGACCCGCTCGGTGGTTTCGGTGATGGAGAACTGCACGTTGGCCCCGATATTGAACACCACCGCATGCAGCGGACCGACCTCGCGCTCGATGGTGGCAAACAGCTCGATGACCTGTTCCTCGACTCGCGCATCGCAGCCAAAGGCTCGTGCGCTGCCACCAGCCGCTTCAATATCCGCTACCAGCGTGCCGAGTTTCTCGGCATTACGCCGCGCCACGCAGGCGACATAGCCCTCGCGGGCGAAGCGTTTGGCGATGGCACCGCCGGTGGCGTCACCGGCACCTACTACCAGGATTGCTTTGCGTTCGCTCATTGCCGTCTCCATCAGTTCTATTTTGGAACCTGGCTTGATGGTCGGTTCCATTTTGGAACCTGTCAAGCTATGGTGAGCCATTGCTGTTGGAGATTGGCTTATGCGTTGGGAAGAACTGGAGCAGCAACCCTGCTCCCTGGCCCGTACCTTGTCGGTGGTGGGGGACCGCTGGACCCTGCTGGTGCTGCGCGAGAGTTTTCTCGGTATTCGCCGTTTCGACGAGTTCGAGAAGCGCCTGGGGATTACCCGGCACGTCCTGGCCGAGCGCCTGAAGAAGCTGGTGGAGGCCGGGGTGCTGGACAAGATGGCCTATCAGCAGCGCCCGGTGCGCGAGGAATACCGCCTGACGGCCAAGGGCCGCGACCTGTATCCGGCGATTCTGGCCCTGGTGCATTGGGGCGACCGCCATATGAGTGGCCCGGAAGGCGCGCCGATTCGGCATATCCACCGCACCTGTGGGCAGCCGATGCATGGCGTGCTGGTGTGCTCGGATTGTGGTGAGCCGCTGCTGCCAAGGGATGTGCAGCTGGAAGAGGCTCCTGCGCTTAAGGGCCAGTTGTTGCCTGAGCATTGGCACGCCCAGCAGGCTGGAGAAAAACCGTAGCCCGGATGTAATTCGGGAATTCTCGGTCCCGGATTGCATCCGGGCTACAAGTTGAACTGTAGGAGCACGCCATGGGTGTGAGCGATTCCCGTGTAGCGATTTTTTCGCGGGCATGGGCTAGGTGCCCCCGCCCATTCTGCGGGCTGATGTGTTCGCTTAAAACAGTCGCGCCAGTAGGGCGGTAACCGCGGTTTCCACCCGCAGAATCCGCTGGCCCAGCTGCACCGGTTGCAGGCCGGCTTCGGCAAGCTTTTCCACCTCGTAGGGAATCCAGCCGCCCTCCGGGCCGATGGCCAGGGTCACAGGCTGTTCGACTGCCCGTGGGCAGGCCGAGAAGTCGCCCGGATGACCAACCAGGCCCAGGGTACCGGCTGCGATGGCGGGTAGCTGATCTTCAACAAAGGGTTTGAAGCGCTTTTCGATAATGACTTCCGGCAGCACGGTATCGCGAGCCTGCTCCAGGCCGAGGATCAGCTGCTCGCGAATGGCTGCGGGTTCGAGGAAGGGCGTCTGCCAGAAGCTTTTTTCCACCCGGTAGCTGTTCAGCAGAATCAGCCTGGGCACGCCCATAGCGCTGACGGTTTGCAGCACGCGGCGCAGCATCTTCGGGCGGGGCAGGGCCAGCAGCAGGGTCAGCGGCAGTTTTTCCGGCGGTGGCTGGTCGAGCCGCACGGAAAGCTCAGCCTGTTCGGCATCCAGACGCAGCAGTTGGCCGCTACCCATCAGGCCATTCAGGCGGCCGACCCGCAGGCTGTCGCCGGCTTCGGCGCGGTGCACCTCATGCAGGTGCTTGAGACGGCGGCCGCTCAGCAGCACGCGGTCGGCGGCGATAAAGTCGCCGTCTTCCAGAAGCAGCAGGTTCACGGTTGTGCGGCTGGCGGCTGGTCGTGGGGTTCCGACGCAGGGTCTTCATCGCCGTGTTCATCACGGCGCTTGATCAGGCTGCCGCAGAGCAGGCCGGCCTCGAACAGCAGCCACATGGGCACGGCCAGCAGGGTCTGGGAGAACACGTCGGGCGGGGTCAGGACCATGCCGACGGCAAAGCAGCCGACAATCACATAGGGCCGGCTCTTGCGCAGGCTGGCGACATCGACAACGCCGACCCAGATCAGCAGAAAGGTGGCAATCGGGATTTCGAAGGCGACGCCGAAGGCGAAGAACAGGGTGAGGACGAAATCCAGGTATTGGCCGATATCGGTCATCATCGCCACGCCTTCCGGGGTCACGCTGGCGAAGAAGCCGAACATGATCGGGAACACCACGAAGTAGGCGAAGGCCATGCCGCCGTAGAACAGCAGGATGCTGGAGATCAGCAGGGGGATGGCGATGCGCTTCTCATGCTTGTACAGCCCCGGTGCGATAAAGCCCCAGATCTGATGCAGGATGATCGGGATCGCCAGAAACAGTGCGACCATCATGGTCAGCTTGAACGGGGTGAGAAACGGTGAGGCTACCCCGGTGGCGATCATCGTCGCGCCTTCGGGTAGATAGGCGCGCAGCGGTGCGGCGACCAGGGCGTAGATGTCCTGGGAGAAATAGAACAACCCGGCAAACAGCGTGAATACCGCCGCGACAATACGCAGCAGGCGCGTGCGCAGTTCGGTCAGGTGCGAGACCAGGGGCATTTCCTGATCGCTGTCCGGTCGTTGGCTCATGGCTGCGGGCTTTTATCCTGGCGGGTGCTGGTGTCAGTGGTGGCGGCCGGCTCTGCTGCGGGGGGCGCGGCAGGGCTTGGCTCGGTCAGGTTACCGAGGGGCGCGTTGAGGGTTTGCTTCATCGCGTTCATTTCCCGCTCAAGGTCGAGGATCTGCTCGTTATGCAGCTGCCGACGGATTTCGTCTGCGCCGATTTCGCGCTCGACCTCGGCCTTGATTGCGCTGAAGCTACGCTTGATCCGGCCGATCCACAGGCCGGCGGTGCGCACCGCGCCCGGCAGGCGATCGGGCCCCAATACGACCAGGGCGACCACGCCGATCAGCAGCAGCTCGGTAAAGCCGATATCGAACATGGCTTAGTCTTTTTTCGCCGGTTCTTCGACCTTGCGCGCCTGGGCGTCGATGGTCTGGCCCTTGGGCTCGTCCACCGCTGGCTTGTCGTCTTCGTTGCCCATGGATTTCTTGAAACCCTTGATCGCATCGCCCAGGTCGGAGCCCAGGCCCTTGAGGCGCTTGGTGCCGAACAGCATGACCACGATCAACAGGATGATCACCAGTTGCCAGATGCTAATGCCACCGAATCCCATAATGCGTACTCCGTAGTAAGAGGTTGATCAGTTTTGCGGGCGAGCGGCTTTTTCCGCATGCCCGGACAGGCCGAAGCGTCGATCCAGTTCGTCCAGTACGGCCTGGGGGTGCTGGCCGAGGGCGGCGAGCATGACCAGGCTGTGGAACCACAGGTCGGCGGTTTCGTAAATCACATCGCTGCAGTCCCCGCTGACTGCAGCATCCTTGGCGGCGAGAATGGTTTCCACCGATTCTTCGCCAACCTTTTCCAGAATCTTGTTCAGGCCCTTGTGGTACAGGCTGGCGACATAGGAACTGTCGGCGGCCGCGCCCTTGCGCGACTCCAGCACTTCGGCCAGGCGGCTCAGGGTGTCAGTCATGCCTGTGTCACTCATGTTTGTGTCCTGCGGCATAGATGGCATGCGGGTCTTTGAGCACCGCATCGACGGTTTTCCACTCGGCGTTTTCATAGACGCGGTAGAAGCAGCTTTCACGCCCGGTGTGGCAGGCGATACCGCCCAGTTGCTCGACCATCAGGATGACCACGTCGGCGTCGCAGTCCAAGCGCAGTTCGTGCAGCTTCTGCACATGGCCGGACTCTTCGCCCTTGCGCCACAGCTTACCGCGCGAACGCGACCAGTAGATGGCGCGCTGCTCGGCGGCAGTCAGGGCCAGGGCTTCGCGGTTCATCCAGGCCATCATCAGCACTCGGCCGGTTTTGTGATCCTGGGCGATTGCCGGTACCAGGCCGTCGGCGTTCCAGTTGATTTCGTCGAGCCAGTCAGTCATCGCTATTTCCGCCCACTCGGGCTGCTGGGTTATGGGGCTAGTGTGCCAGTGCGCAATCGGCGTGGCTATCGGCGCAGCACCAGGTAGACGCCGCCGGCAAGCATCGCCCAGCTCGGCCAGAGCAGCAGGCTGAGGGCCAGGCCCTGACTCACTGCGCCGCCGATCAGCACGGCACCGAGCAGGCGTGCCGGCCATTGGCGGCTGGGGCCGGGCTCGGCCGCGCGTGCGGCCGGTTGCTGGTTGAGCCGCTCCAGGGTGTCGCGGGCGATCTGCGACAGGTGCGGCACCTGCTCGGCCTGCTGTTGCAGGTTGCGCAGCAGGTGCAGCGGGCTGATGCGCTCGCGCATCCAGCGTTCGAGGAAGGGCTGGGCGGTGCTCCACAGGTCCAGGTCCGGATACAGCTGACGGCCCAGGCCTTCGATATTGAGCAGGGTCTTCTGCAGCAGAACCAGCTGCGGCTGCACTTCCATATTGAAGCGTCGGGCGGTCTGGAACAGGCGCAGCAGCAGCTGGCCGAAGGAAATATCCTTCAGTGGCCTTTCGAAGATCGGCTCGCACACGGTGCGGATCGCCGCCTCGAAATCATTCACCTTGGTGTCGGCCGGCACCCAGCCGGAGTCGATATGCAGCTGCGCCACGCGGCGGTAATCGCGCTTGAAGAAGGCGATCAGGTTGCGCGCCAGGTAATCCTGGTCCTCGTCGGTGAGGCTGCCGATGATGCCGCAGTCGATGGCAATGTACTGCGGGTTCCACGGCGTGCGGGTACTGACGAAGATATTGCCGGGGTGCATGTCGGCATGGAAGAAGCTGTCGCGAAACACCTGGGTGAAGAAGATTTCCACGCCGCGCTCGGCCAACAGCTTCATATCGGTGCGCTGGTCGGCCAGGGTTTCCAGGTCGGTGACCTGGATGCCGTAGATACGCTCCATCACCAGCACTTTCGGCCGGCACAGGTCCCAGTACACCTGGGGCACATAGAGCAGCGGTGAGCCTTCGAAGTTGCGCCGCAGCTGGCTGGCGTTGGCCGCTTCGCGCAGCAGGTCGAGCTCGTCGTAGATGGTCTTCTCGTAGTCGCTGACAATCTCCATCGGGCGCAGGCGGCGGGCATCGGCCGAGGCCTTTTCGGCCAGCCTGGCGAGCAGGAACAGCCAGGCGATGTCCTGTCCGATCACCGGTTTGAGGCCCGGGCGGATCACCTTGACCACCACTTCCTCGCCGCTTTTCAGTTGCGCCCCGTGCACCTGGGCGACCGAGGCGGAAGCCAGTGGCTGGGCGTCGAAGCGGGCAAACACCTCGCCGACCTTGGCCCCCAGTTGCGCCTCGATCAGCGCCAGCGAGTGAGCCGGGTCGAAGGGAGGCACCTGGTCCTGCAGCTTGGCCAGCTCGTCGGCGATATCCGGTGGCAGCAGGTCGCGGCGGGTCGACAGCAGCTGGCCGAACTTGATAAAGATCGGCCCCAGCTCTTCCAGAGCCAGGCGCAGACGCGCGCCGCGGCTCAGATTCAGCTTGCGCCGCGGCAGCCAGCGCCAGGGCAGCAGGGCACTGAGCACACGCAGCCAGGCGGGTACCGGCAGGGCCAGCAGCAGGTCGTCGAGTTGGTAGCGGATGATGACCTGCTGGATACGGAACAGGCGGCGAACGGCAAGCAGCTTCATGTCTGGGGCTTATGCAGTTGGGCGAGGCGCTCGATACGCGCGTCGAGACGGTCGAGGGCCAGCTTGAGGTTATCCAGCTCGGCGAAGCGCGCATCGGCTTCGCGCTGACCCACCAGGCTGCGGGATTCTTCGCTGAGGTAGTCGGCCAGGTTCAGGCGCAGGCTGTCGAGGGCCTGACTGCTCCAGTTCACCCGGCTGCGCAGATGGCCGCCGAGCAGCTGGCTGCCGACCGGGCCGAGCCAGCGCGACAGCTCGTATTCCCAGTCCAGTTCCAGGTCCTGGAGGATGCCGGACAGCTCCAGCAGGGCGGCGCTGTCGCCCTCCAGGCTGACTTCCGGGCTGTGCAGGATGCGGGTCTTGTCCTTGCTGGTGGCCAGGCGCACCAGGCTGGCGGCGGGGGCGCGCAGCCGGCAGTCGGCCGGGCCTTCCCACTGCGCGGCCAGTTGCAAGCCCGTGGCGCTGGGCAGAATAAACAGCTGCAGGTTCGGCGCGGCACATTCGACGGCAATCACCCGGCCGCTCAGGCGGGCCAGGCGTGGCAGCGCAGTGCTGTCCATGGCCAGTACCCGGTTGAGGCCGCGTTCGACCCCGGCATACAGCCCCGTGAGTAACATCAGGGTTTGATGCCGCGGTGCAGGGCGACGATGCCGCCGGTCATATTGTGGTAGGTCACGCGCTCGAAGCCGGCCTCGACCATCATCGCCTTGAGGGTGTCCTGATCCGGGTGCATGCGGATCGACTCGGCCAGGTAGCGGTAGCTCTCGGCGTCGTTGCTGATCAGCTTGCCGGCCAACGGCATGAACTTGAAAGAGTAGGCGTCGTAGAACTTCGACAGCAGCTCGCTGGACGGCTTGGAGAACTCCAGTACCAGCAGGCGGCCGCCGGGCTTGAGTACGCGCAGCATGGAACGCAGGGCGTCTTCCTTGTGCGTCACGTTGCGCAGGCCGAAGGCGATGGTCACCACATCGAAGTGGTTATCCGGGAAGGGCAGCTTCTCGGCGTCGGCCTGGACAAAGCTGACGTTGCCGGCCACGCCCTTGTCGAGCAGACGGTCACGGCCGACGCGCAGCATCGACTCGTTGATATCGGCCAGCACTACTTCGCCGGTCGGGCCGACCAGGGCGGAGAACTTGCGGGTCAGGTCGCCTGTGCCGCCGGCGATGTCCAGCACCCGATTGCCCGGGCGCACGCCGGACAGTTCGATGGTGAAGCGCTTCCACAGGCGATGCAGGCCGCCGGACAGCACATCGTTCATCAGGTCGTACTTGGCCGCTACCGAGTGAAAGACTTCGGCGACTTTTTCCGCCTTCTGGCTTTCCGGCACATTCTGGAAGCCGAAGTGGGTGGTGGGTTCGCTGTCGTTGCTCTTGCGCGGGTCGTTCATCTTGCCCTTTCCCTTAACAGAGAGGCGGAATCAAAGTGGCGGCCATTCTAAACCTAAAAGGTCGCCATGGGCTTCACGCCACACGCTTCGATTAAACCTTTGCGAGGGCTCGGATGGCGACAGGCCGATGCGCCTGCAGCTTGCCACGCGCAGCCTTGCTATAGTCGCAGCGACCTAAGGTCGCAGTTAACTGGCGAGGAGAAAGGCCATGGCCAAAATCAATATCGAGCGCACCCATTGCCTGGGGCGCGAAGTCGCCCGGGAGAAGGCCGAGGAGCTGGCCGAGCGCCTGGCCCGTGAATACGACGTGCGCTATCGCTGGAATGGTGACAGCCTGGAGTTCAAACGCAGCGGTGCCGATGGGCGAATCGACGTGGCCGAGGACAGCGTGCGCGTGCAGCTCAACCTGGGGCTGTTGCTGTCGGCCATGAGCGGCAGCATCAAACGCGAGATCGAAGAGGTGCTGGACAAGAATCTGCAGGCTTGAGGTGCTGTTTAAAATTGCACCAGGCAGTTTTTGATGGCTTGCCATCCATGGCAGCCACCCTTCGGGCCGTTGCTGCGCAACGTTAAAAACTGCTCCCGGCAGTTTTTTCTCACGCTTAGTATGCGGTTTCTAATTTTCATCGATACCTTGCATCTAAGCCTGCATTACGTGGGCGTTTCCTCGAAACACTTAGAGTGAGGTGCACCATGTCGAAAGTTGCCGTTAAAAAGAAAGCAGAAGTCGAAGAAGCCGTTACCGTGCTGAGCGACGTTAAAGTTTATGCCCGCAAGATCTGGCTGGCTGGCCTGGGTGCCTACGCCAAAGCCGGTCAAGAGGGTGCCGAGTATTTCAAGGAACTCGTCAAGAGCGGCGAAGGCGTTGAAAAACAAGGCAAAAAGCTGGTCAACGAACAGGTTGAAGCAGCCAACAGCCAGATCGATAGTGTCAAGAGCACTGTCACCAGCAACGTCAGCAGCGTGAAAGGCAAAGTTGAAGTGCAGCTCGACAAGATCGAGAAGGCTTTCGACAACCGTGTAGCCAGCGCCCTGAACCGCATTGGTATCCCGTCCAAGCAGGATGTTGAAGCACTCTCTGCTAAGCTGGATGAGCTGAGCGCGTTGCTCGAGCACGTCGCGCGTACCAAATAAGGAGAGCAGGATGGCTGTCAAAAAGAAAACCGAAAAGCAAACCACTTCCTGGATCGGCGAAGTAGAAAAATACTCGCGTCAGATCTGGTTGGCCGGTTTGGGTGCCTACTCCAAGGTCAGCAAGGACGGCAACAAGCTGTTCGACACGCTGGTCAAGGACGGCGAAAAAGCCGAGAAGCTGGCCAAGACCGAAGTCGACAAGCAAGTGGATGCTGTGAAGTCCACTGTGGGCTCGAAAGTTGACACCGCCAAGTCGCGTGTTGATGAGGTTAAGGACAAGGCGCTGGGCAAGTGGGGCGAGCTGGAAGAAGCCTTCGACAAGCGGTTGAACAACGCCATTTCGCGTCTCGGTGTACCGAGCCGCAATGAAGTGAAGGCGCTCAACGCCAAGGTCGAAAGCCTGACCAAGCAGATCGAGCAACTGACCGGCGTATCGGTCAAGTCGGTCAAGCCTGCGGCCAAGAAGGTTGCGGCTAAGCCTGCAGCCAAACCAGCGGCTAAGCCAGCTGCCAAGCCTGTGGCAAAAGCAGCGGCCAAGCCTGCTGCCAAGCCTGCGGTCAAAGCAGCAGCTAAGCCGGCTGCCAAGCCTGCGGTCAAAGCAGCAGCCAAGCCGGCCGCCAAGCCTGCGGTCAAAGCAGCAGCTAAGCCTGCCGCCAAGCCAGCAGTCAAGGCCGCCGCCAAGCCTGTAGCTGCCAAGCCTGCTGCTGTGGCTCCGGCCGTTGCCGCGGCTCCTGCTCCGGCCGCTGCACCTGTAGCCGCTGCACCGGTAACACCTGCCAGCCAGTCGTAAGACCTGCGGCAGTAATCACAAACGCCCGGCCTAGTGCCGGGCGTTTGCGTTTGTGGCGTTTAGTCGAGCAGGTAACGCTGGGCCAGTTGCTCGGCGGCGAAGCGCGAGTCGCTGGCCAGGTGCGGTGCAGCCAGCATCATCACCTGATAGACCACCAGGCGGCTTTCGCCTTCACGGCCGAGGATGCGCTGGTAGTCGAGGGAGAACAGCAGGGTCAGGGTGATCTGCTCCACCAGTTGGCCGAGGGCCTGGGTGTCGCTTAGCAGTTGACCAGCGGCCTGCAGGCGTGCGAGCAGCTCGGCCAGGGCGCGTTTCAGGCTATTGAGCCAGTGGCGCATGCCGCGCTCCAGCTTGGGCAAGCGGCTGGTCAGGTTGGACAGGTCCTGAAACAGGAAGCGGTAGTGGGCCAGGCGCTCGACGATCAGGTGCAGGAACAGCCAGTAGTCTTCCACATCCAGCTGCACGTCTTCCGGCGGCGACAACAATGGAGCCAGCTCGCTCTGGAAACGCTCGAACAGGCCAAGGATCAGCGGTTCCTTGCCATGGAAGTGGTAATACAGGTTGCCTGGGCTGATGCCCAGTTCATTGGCGATCTCCAGGGTGGAGACGTTGGGTTCGCCCTTCTGATTGAACAGCTGCAGGGCACATTCGAGGATACGGTCGCGGGTCTTCATCCGGTCTTCTTATTCTGGCCGTGTGGATTGCCCAGGTAGCGGGCCGCCAGTTGCGGCGGCCTGCATGCGAAGTTAGCGCACATGCACATAGGTGCCGGGCGCATCCTCCATGGGCGGGTAGTGTGGGTTGCCCAGAGCCATAAGGGTCTCGCGGGTTTCTCCGGAATGGGCCTGAATCCAGCTCAGCCATTCGGGCCACCAGCTGCCTTGCATATGTTTGGCGTCGTGGTACCAGGCGCGGGGGTCGCCGGTCAGTTTGCCGTTCTCGAAGAAATTGGCCTTGGGGTTACCCGGCGGGTTGAGGATGCTCTGGATATGCCCGCTGTTGGACAGGATAAAGCGCCGGTTGCCGCCGAGCAGCAGGGTCGAGCGGTACACCGCATCCCAGGGGGTGATGTGGTCGTTGATTCCGGCCACGCTGAAACTGTCCACCGTGACCTTCTGCAGGTCGACCGGGGTACCGCAGATTTCCAGGCCTTGGGCGCGGCTGAGTGGGTTGTGTTTGAAGAAGTCGATCAGGTCGCCATGCAGGGCAGCTGGCAGGCGGGTGTTGTCGTTGTTCCAGTAGAGGATGTCGAAGGCAGGCGGCTGCTTGCCGAGCAGGTAGTTGTTGACCCAGTAGTTCCAGATCAGGTCGTTGGGGCGCATCCAGGCGAATACCTTGGCCATGTCGCGACCGTTCAGCACGCCCTGCTGGTAGGAGCGACGCTTGGCCGCCTCCAGGGTCTGTTCGTCGGCGAACAGCATGGCGGGGCTGTCGATCTGGCTGTCCAGCAGGCTGACCAGATAGGTGGCGCTGGCGACTTTGCGCAACTGCCGCTTGGCCTGCAGGTGGCCCTGCAGGGCGGCGATGGTCAGGCCGCCGGCGCAGGCCCCGAGCAGGTTGACCTCCTTGCTGCCGGTGATCGCCCGGCAGGCATCAATGGCTTCTTCGACCGCCTGCACATAGCTCGATAAACCCCACTCGCGGTGTCGCGGGTCGGGGTTGCGCCAGCTGATGACAAAGGTCTGCAGGCTGTTCTTCAGCGCGTACTGAACGAAGCTCTTGTCGCTGGCGAGGTCGAAGATATAGAACTTGTTGATCTGCGGCGGCACGATCAACAGCGGCTTGGCGTACTGCTTCTCGCTCATCGGCTTGTACTGGATCAGCTCCAGCAGGTCGTTGCGAAACACCACGGCACCGCTGGTGGTGGCCAGGTTGCGGCCGACTTCGAAGGCATGCTTGCTGACCTGGCTGGGCATGCCGTCGTTGTTGAGCAGGTCGTCGAACAGGTGACCCAGGCCCTTGATCAGGCTGCTGCCGCCGGTGTCGAACAGCTCCTTGAGCGCCTTTGGGTTGAGCAGGCTGTTGGAGGGTGACAGAGCATCGCCGAGCAGGGCGGCGATAAAGCGCGCGCGGGAACGGTCGTCAGCGCTCATGCTGCTCTCGTCTATCCAGTTGTTGAGCTGTTTCTGGCAGGCCAGGTAGGACTGCAGGCTGCGTTTGTAGAGCGGGTTGTGGTGCCAGGTCGGATCGGCAAACCGAGCATCCTGGGGGTTGACCTGATAGGGAGTGTCGCCGAGCAGGACCCGACCCAGTTGACCGCCCAGGGCCAGCACGTGGCGGGCGCTGTGTACGGGTTGCTTGAGACCTTGCAGGGCCAGACTGCGTAGCGTGGACAGAACATCACGGCCACGCAGTCCGGCGACGGCGTTTTGTGCATTCATCGGGCGGTAGGAGGCAGGCAGGGCCTTTTTGGTCGGCTGGTCTCGCATTGGGCAACACTCCGTCGTCAAACCGTGAGACTTCAAGGTTTACAGGTAAGCAGCAAGGCTTATACCAATGGGCACGAAGGGGCATCCCAGACTGCGTCGCGCCAGGCCTCAGGAATACCGCGTGCCCGGAAACGGGTCAAGTGTTGCCTGTGTGCACCAGCACAGTGCCGGATTTCGATCCAGTGTCTTATCCGGGGCGACGGTCAATGGCTGCGGGCGGGGGTGGGGTGCGGGTGCATGATGGCGCGCTGCCGTTCTTCCTCGAGAAACTTCATGATGATCGGCGCGACGGCCTCGGCGCGGGTCACCAGGAACAGGTGGCCGTCGTCGATTACATGCAGTTCCGAGTTGGGGATACGCCAGGCCAGCAAGCGCATATTCACCAGCGGGATCAGCGGATCGTCGTCGCCAGCCATCACCAGCGTCGGTTGGCGAATCTTGTGTAGCCAGTGGATGCTGGTCCAACCGAGGCCTGCGAACAGCTGCCAGTAGTAGCCCATCTTGCCGCCCGAACGGACTTTACTGGCATGCGCCAGGGCCAGCTTGGGGTCGCGGCGGAAGGCCCCGCCGTAGATATCGGGAGCGATCTGCACGCCGTATGAAGGCTGTACATAACGCCGCGGGCTGGCCATGCACCAGAGCACCTTGGGTTTGCCGGGAATCATCACCGCGCCGGCCGAGGTGGCGGCGAGGATCAGCTTCTTGCAGCGCTCCGGGTAATCGTGGGCGAACTGCTGCGCCAGGGCACCGCCCCAGGACACGCCAATCGCATTGACCTGGCCGTAGTCGAGGTAGTCGAGCATGCGCGCGGCCAGCTTGGCCAGGCCAGGAAAGCGGTAAGGCGTGCTGGGCGTGGAGGAACCGCCAACGCCGGGCACGTCGAAGGCGATCACCTCCAGGCCGGGGTCGAGGGCGCGGACGAAGGGCATGACAAGTTCCAGGTTGGCACCGATGCCGTTGAAGATCAGCAGGGGTGTCATCTGGCCGTTGCCTGGGCGAACGGCGGTACGAATGGTCTGGCCGTCCAGTTCGATGGTACGGAATACAAAGGGTAACGACATACGCAAAAGCCCTATCAAGAAAAACACTGGGTCAGACCGTCCAGGTCACTCCCAGAACCGCCAGGGCAAAGCCTGGTTCGCCACATCCGGGCCAATTGGCTCGGACTGGCGAGCGGCACTTCCAGTGCCGCGGGCAGTGTTGCGCAATGCGCAGTCGATTAGCGTTCGTGCACGTAGGTGCCGGGGGCGGCTTCGCCCGCGGCATATTTCTTGTTGCCCAGCTGTCCGGGGGCCTTTTTCTGCTCGCCGGAGCGCTCGGCCAGCCAGGTCTGCCAATGCAGCCACCAGGAGTCGGCATGCTTGGTCGAGCTGGCCAGCCAGGCCTTGGGGTTGAGCGGCATTTCGCTGTTGGTCATGTAGCGCGCCTTGGGGTTGCCAGGCGGGTTGAGAATGCTCTGGATATGCCCGCTGTTGGACAACACGAATTCGACTTTGCCGCCGAACAGGTTGGCCGACTTGTAGCAGGACTCCCAGGGGGTGATGTGGTCGGTGGTGCCGGCGACGCAGAACAGGTCGCAGGTGACCTGCTTGAGGTCGATCGGCGTGCCGCAGACTTCCAGCGCACCGGGGCGAATCAGCGGGTTGGAGGTAAACATGTCGATAAACTCGCCGTGCAGGGCAGCTGGCAGGCGGGTGGTGTCGTTGTTCCAGTAGAGGATGTCGAACACCGGTGGCTCGTTGCCGAGCAGGTAGTTGTTGACCCAGTAGTTCCAGATCAGGTCGTTGGGGCGCATCCAGGCGAACACCTTGGCCATGTCGCTGCCTTCCAGCACGCCAGCCTGATAGGAGCGGCGCTTGGCGGCTTCCAGGCTTTTCTCGTCGGCGAACAGTGCCACGTCGGTTTCCAGACGGTTGTCCAGCACGCTGACCAGCAGGGTCAGGGCGTGCACCTTGTGCTCGCCGAGGGCCGCATAGTGGCCCAGCAGGGAGGTGGTGGTGAGGCCGCCGGAGCAGGCCCCGAGCATGTTGATGTCCTTGCTGCCGGTGACGGCGGTGACCACATCGATGGCTTCCTTCAGCGCTTCGATATAGCTCGACAGGCCCCACTCGCGGTGGGCCTTGGTCGGGTTGCGCCAGCTCACCACGAAGGTCTGGATGCCGTTGCGCAACAGGAAGCGGGCCACGCTCTTTTCCTGCGACAGGTCGAAGATATAGAACTTGTTGATCTGCGGCGGTACCACCAGCAGCGGACGCTGGTGGACCTGCTCGGTGATCGGCTTGTACTGGATCAGTTCCAGCACTTCGTTGCGGAAGATCACCGCGCCGTCGGTGGTGGCCAGGTTCTTGCCGACCTCGAAGGCATTCATGTTGACCTGGCTGGGCATGCCGCCGTTGTTGACGATGTCCTTGGCCAGGTGCGACAGGCCGTCGAGCAGGCTCTTGCCGCCGGTTTCGAAGAAGCGCTTGACCGCAGCCGGGTTGGCCACGGTGTTGGTCGGGGCCATGGCTTCGGTCATCAGGTTGATCACGAAGTGGCCGCGGCTGGCATCCTGCTCGGACAGGTTGCTGTGCTCGACCCAGTCATGCAGCTCCTTGCGCCAGGCCAGGTAGGTCTGCAGGTAGCGCTTGTACAGCGGGTTCTGGCTCCAGGCCGGATCGGCAAAGCGGCGGTCGCCGTCGTCGGGTTTGAGTTCGGACTGGCCGAACATCACGTTCTTCAGTTCCATGCCGAAATGGGCGACATGCTTGGCGCTGTGAAAAGGCTGTTTGATGGCCTGGCGCAATACCAGGCGGGCTGAAGTCAGCAGGTCTCTACCGCTGATGCCGATCACCGGGTTAAGGCCGAGAGTGTTCTCGGAGGCCTGGCGCTTCAGGTCATCATTGTTCTTGTCAGTCATCTACAACGCTCCATTGTCCTGAGACGAAATACCGGCGTACTGCTTGCTGTGCGCGGCGACACAAAGCGAAGGGCCAGGTACTGCCCGGGTTACCTAGGGCGGATCAGCTCCGCAGTCTTCCTCACACCCGCTGTGCCCGGACGCAAGGAAACTTCCAGCTACTTGGTTACCCGAGTTTGTGAAATTGTGCAAGCTGGTCGCGATATGGACCGAATGCGTGGGGAGTATGCCGGGAAGGATTAGAAAATGCGCTCTAACCGGCTAGGCACAAGGGTTTAGACGGGCTGTCATGGTGCGGCAGATTGCCGCTAGGCAAGGCGTGGGATGGGGAAATAACAGCGGGCCTAGACACCTGCCGCGCCCGCGTTTCAGAGCATCAGCTTGACCATGCTTTCGTTGGGGTCGCGGGATTTGCCGGCGGCGGCGAGAGCGGCCTGATACTCGCTCCACAGCTCGGCCTGGCGCGTTGCCAGTTGCTCGAGGTAATCCCAGGTGAACAGGCCGCTGTCGTGGCCGTCATCGAAGGTCAGTTTCAGTGCATAGTTGCCGGCGGGTTCGATCTTGTTCAGGCCGACATACAGCTTGCCGGTCTGCAGGACGGGTTTGCCGTGGCCCTGCACCTCGGCTGAGGGCGAGTGCACCCGAAGAAACTCCGCAGGCAGGCTATAGCGCTCGTCGGGGCCGTAGTGCAGCTCCAGGGTTTTCGAGGCTTTGTGCAGTTTGATGGCGGTGGGGATGCGCATGGACGGATTCCGCAGGGGGTGTAGGAGCAAGCTTGCTCGCGATCATGCCAAATCGCGAGCAAGGACTAGGCGTCCCCCTCGCTCTTACAGGCCTCTGTTAGAGGATATAGCGCGACAGATCTTCATTCTGCGCCAGTTCGCCTAGGTGGCTGTTGACGTAGGCCGCATCGATCACGATTGGCGTACCATTCTGCTGGCCGGCCAGGTCGCCGGCACTGAAGGAAACTTCCTCCAGCAAGCGTTCGAGCAGGGTATGCAGGCGGCGTGCGCCAATATTTTCGGTCTTCTCGTTGACCTGCCAGGCGATCTCGGCGATGCGCTGGATGCCGTCGGCGACGAACTGGATGCCCAGGCCCTCGGTGTTCAGCAGTGCGGCGTATTGCTCGGTCAGCGAGGCGTGCGGCTCGGTGAGGATGCGCTCGAAGTCCTGCGGGGTCAGGGCTTTCAGCTCCACGCGAATCGGCAGGCGGCCCTGCAGCTCGGGCACCAGGTCGCTCGGCTTGCTCAGGTGGAACGCGCCGGAGGCGATAAACAGGATGTGGTCGGTTTTCACCATGCCCAGCTTGGTGTTCACCGTGCAGCCTTCGATCAGCGGCAGCAGGTCGCGCTGCACCCCTTCGCGGGACACGTCGGCACCGCCGGTGTTGCCGCGCTTGGCCACCTTGTCGATCTCGTCGATAAACACGATGCCGTTCTGTTCCACGGCTTCCAGGGCCTGGGCCTTGAGTTCTTCCTCGTTGACCAGGCGCGCGGCTTCTTCATCGCGCACCAGCTTGAGGGCTTCCTTGACCTTGAGCTTGCGGCTCTTCTTCTTGCCCTTGCCCATGTTGGAAAACAGGCTCTGCAGCTGGTTGGTCATTTCTTCCATGCCCGGTGGGGTCATGATTTCGATGCCGGCCGGGCTGTCGGCCACCTCGATCTCGATGTCCTTGTCGTCCAGCTGGCCTTCGCGCAGGCGCTTGCGGAACAGCTGGCGGGTGTTGGAATCGTTGCTCGGGGTTGGGTCTTCGTTGAAGCCGGCGCGCGGCGGCGGCAGGAGTGCATCGAGGATGCGCTCTTCGGCGGCGTCTTCGGCACGGTGACGGACCTTGATCATCTCCTGCTCGCGCAGCAGCTTGATCGCCGCATCGGCGAGGTCACGGATGATCGACTCGACATCACGGCCGACATAGCCGACCTCGGTGAACTTGGTCGCTTCCACCTTGATAAAGGGGGCGTTGGCCAGCTTGGCCAGGCGGCGGGCGATTTCGGTCTTGCCGACGCCGGTCGGGCCGATCATCAGGATGTTCTTCGGCGTCACTTCGGCGCGCAGTTCGGCAGGCAGCTGCATGCGCCGCCAGCGGTTGCGCAGGGCGATGGCCACGGCACGCTTGGCGTCGTCCTGACCGATGATATGGCGGTTGAGTTCGTGAACGATCTCGCGGGGCGTCATGGACATGCGGGTTTACTCCAGAAAAAGACGCGCTTATTCGGCGCAGTCTTCTTCTTCGATAGTTAGATTCTGGTTAGTGAAGACACAGATGGAGCCGGCAATGTTCAATGCGGTTTCGGTGATTTCACGGGCGCTCAAGTCGGTTTTCTGCAGCAGGGCCATGGCCGCGGCCTGGGCGAAACCGCCGCCGGAGCCCATGGCAATCAGGCCCTGCTCGGGCTCAACCACGTCGCCGTTGCCGGTGATGATCAGCGAGGCGTCCTTGTTGGCCACCGCCAGCATGGCTTCCAGGCGGCTTAGCGAGCGGTCGGTGCGCCAGTCCTTGGCCAGCTCGACGGCGGCACGTACCAGATGGCCCTGGTGTTTCTCCAGCTGGCCTTCGAAGCGCTCGAACAGGGTAAAGGCGTCGGCGGTGGCACCGGCGAAACCGGCCAGCACCTGGCCGTGGTAAAGGCGGCGAACCTTCTTCGCGTTGCCTTTCATCACGGTATTGCCGAGGGACACCTGGCCGTCGCCGCCCATGACGACTTTGCCGTTGCGGCGCACTGAAACGATGGTGGTCAAGGGGAGAGTCTCCACGCAGCGGGGCGAAAGTGCCCAATGCCGAATGAAGTGGGGGCAGCGGGGGCCCGCTTCAAGCCCTGGGGTGTATCCCGTCCGACAAATAGTCGTCAGACGGTTCCCTTGAGCCTGAAATCGCGCGCTTTATTGCGCCTGGCGCTGCTGTAACAACAGATTGCTAAAGCCGCTGGCGGCCAGGGATTTCTGTGCCTGGCCGAGCTGCTCGCGGGTGGCGAAGGGGCCGACCAGTACACGGTGCCAGGTTTCTTCGCGCACCGTGCCGGACTCCACCTGGACGTTTTGCCCGAGCAGGATGATCTGCGCGCGCAGGCTGTCGGCGTCATCCTTGCGGCGGAACGAGCCGGCCTGGAGGAAGAACTGCGAGCTGACCGGGCCCTTGGCAACCACCGGCGGCGGTGGCGGCACCTGGCCGTTGAGTGCGGCTTCGGCGCGGGCGGCATCGATCTTCGCCGCTTCTTCCGGGGTGACCGGCTTCTGCTCCGGTGGCGCGGCAGGATCGATGCTTTGCGGTGGCAGTATCACTTCCGATTCCGGCAGCAGGGTGTAGAAGTCGTACTTGGGCTTGGTCGACTCGCTGGTGGCGGACTTGGCCGCCGCCGCTTTGCTGGCCTGAGTGGCGCGGGTCTGTTCGACCTTGCTGCGCTTGATCTCATCGCGACCCGGTTCGAGGCTGAACAGAAACACCATAAAGCCGCCGATCACCAGGCCGCAGACCAGCCAGAACCAGCCTGGCACCGGTTTCTTCGCCGGAGCCTGGTAGCGGCTGGCACCGCGCTTGGGGGCGGCTTTCTTCTTGGCGGCCACTTACATGCGCTCCAGGGTGTCCAGGCCGAGCAGTTCCAGGCCCTGCTTGAGGGTGCGCGCGGTCAGTGCGGCCAGGCGCAGGCGGCTGTTGCGCACCGCAACATCCTCGGTGGAGAGGATCGGGCAGTTCTCGTAGAAGCTGGAGAACAGTCCGGCGAGGTCATACAGGTAGGCGCAGAGCAGGTGCGGCTCGCCCTTGTCGGCAACGCTGGCGAGCACCTCATTGAATTGAGCGAGCTTGCCGGCCAGTTCGATCTCGTGGGGGGCCTGCAGGTCGAGACTGCCTTCGATCTCTTCGAAGCCCTTGCCCAGCTTGCGGAACACGCTGGCTACGCGGGTGTAGGCGTACAGCAGGTAAGGTGCGGTGTTGCCCTCGAAGCTCAGCATCAGTTCGAAGTTAAAGCGGTAGTCGCTGGTGCGGTGCTTGGACAGGTCGGCGTATTTCACTGCACCGATGCCAACGGCGCGGGCGATCAGGCGCAGCTCAGTCTCGTCCAGTTCGGGGTTCTTGCCCTTGACCAGCGTGTAGGCGCGTTCTTCGGCTTCATCGAGCAGGTCGACCAGCTTCACCGTGCCGCCGTCGCGGGTCTTGAACGGGCGGCCGTCGGCACCGTTCATGGTGCCGAAGCCCATATGTTCCATCTGCATCTCGGCGGGGACGAAGCCGGCCAGGCGCGCGGCAGCGAAGACCATCTGGAAGTGCAGGGCCTGGCGCTGGTCGACGAAGTACAGCACGCGGTCGGCTTTGAGTACGCCTGCGCGGTAGCGGGTAGCGGCCAGGTCGGTGGTGGCGTACAGGTAACCGCCACCAGCCTTCTGCACGATCAGCGGCAGCGGGTTGCCTTCGGCGTTCTTGAACTCGTCCATAAACACGCACTGCGCGCCGTCGCTTTCGCTGAGCAGGCCCTTGGCCTTGAGGTCAGCGACCACGTTGGCCAGGTCGTCGTTGTAGGCGCTCTCGCCCTTGACGTCGGCCATGGAGAGCTTCACCCCGAGGCGGTCATACAGCGCCTGGCAGTGGCTCAGGGAAATATCGTTGAAGCGGTGCCACAGGCGCAGGCATTCGGCATCGCCGGCCTGCAGCTGCACCACCAGCTCGCGGGCCCGCTCGGCGAACTCGGGGGATTCGTCGAAGCGCTTTTTCGCCGCACGGTAGAAACCCTCCAGGTCCGCCAGCTCGCTTTCGGCAGCAGCCGGATTTTCCTGCATAAAGGCCAGCAGCATGCCGAACTGGGTGCCCCAGTCGCCCACGTGGTTCTGCCGGATCACTTCGTCGCCGAGGAATTCCAGCACCCGCGCCACGCCGTCACCAATGATGGTCGAGCGCAGATGGCCGACGTGCATCTCTTTGGCCAGGTTGGGGGCGGACAGGTCGACCACCACCCGTTGCGCCGGACCGGCCTTGCGCACGCCGAGCTTGGCATCGGCCAGCAGGGCATCCAGGCGCGCGGCCAGGGCCTGGGTGTTCTGATAGAAGTTGAGAAAGCCCGGGCCGGCGATCTCGACCTTGCTGATATCGGCGTCGGCGGGCAGCGCGGCGATCAGCTTCTCGGCCAGGTCGCGCGGCTTCAGGCCAGCCGGTTTGGCCAGCATCATGGCGATATTGCTGGCAAAGTCGCCGTGGCTCTTGTCCTTGGTGTTCTCCACCTGAATGGCCGGCGTCAGGCCCTCGGGCAGCACACCGTCGGCGGTGAGGCGGGACAGGGCTTGCTGGATCAGGTGGCGAATAGTGTCTTTCATGGTCTCTCGGGTCGCCCGTGGGCATTGGTCGAAAACTGCGCATTATAAAAGCAGCGGCAAGCCGCAGGCCACCAGCAGGGTGCGCTCTGGGCAGCATTTAGCTGAGGTGAGGTGTGGCGCACCCTACCTTAAAACAGATCAATGGGGTCTACATCCAGCGACCAGCGCACCGCCCGGCCGCTGGGCATCTGCTCCAGGGCCAGCATCCAGCTGTTGAGCAGGCGATGCAGGGGGGCGCGGGCGTTGGCTTGCACCAGCAACTGAGCACGATACCGCCCGGCGCGGCGTTCCATCGGAGCGGGGACCGGGCCGAGCAGCTCGATGCCGCTGAGTTTCAGTTCATTCAGTAACAGCTCGGCTTCCGTGCAGGCGTCGTCGAGAAAGCCTTCGGCCTGGCCCGGTTTATGGGCTTCGGCGCGCAGCAGGGCAAGGTGGCAGAACGGCGGCAGGCCGGCTCCGCGACGTTCACTCAAAGCCTGTTCGGCGAAGGCGAAGTAGCCCTGCTCGGTCAGCTGCACCAATAAGGGATGGTCGGCCAGGTGGCTCTGAATAATCACCTTGCCCGGTTCCTCGGCACGCCCGGCGCGTCCGGCGACCTGCACGATCAACTGGGCCATGCGCTCGCTGGCGCGAAAATCGGCGGAAAACAGCCCGCCGTCGGCATCCAGAATCGCCACCAGGGTGACGCGCGGGAAGTGGTGGCCCTTGGCGAGCATCTGGGTGCCGACCAGGATGCACGGCTCGCCGCGTTGCACGGTATTGAACAGGGTGGTCATGGCTTCTTTGCGCGAGGTGCTGTCGCGGTCCACGCGTAAGACCGGTACGCCGGGGAAGAGAATTTCCAGGCGTTCTTCGGCGCGTTCGGTACCGGCACCGACCGGGCGCAGGTCGACGTTGTTGCACTTCGGGCAATTGCTCGGCTGACGTTCGACGTGGCCGCAATGGTGGCAGCGCAGCTCGCGCGAGCGCTGGTGCACGGTCATCCGCGCATCACAGCGCGGGCACTCCGACAGCCAGCCGCAGTCGTGACACAGCAGGGTCGGGGCAAAGCCGCGGCGGTTGAGGAACACCAGCACCTGCTGGCCAGCTTGCAGGGTCTGGGCGATGGCTTGCTGCATCGGCCCGGAGATGCCGGAATCCAGCGGCCGGCTTTTTACATCCAGGCGCAGAAAACGTGGCTGCTTGGCACCGCCGGCCCGCTCGCGCAGGTGCAGCAAGGCGTAGCGGCCGTTGTGGGCGTTGTGCAGGCTTTCCAGGGAGGGCGTGGCCGAGCCCAGCACAATCGGGATGTTGTCCTGATGGGCACGTACCACGGCCAGATCGCGGGCGTGGTAGCGCAGGCCTTCCTGCTGTTTATAGGAGGCGTCGTGCTCTTCATCGATGATGATCAGCCCCGGTCGCTGCATGGGGGTGAACAGCGCCGAACGGGTGCCGATGATGATGTCGGCCTCGCCATCACGCGCCGCCAACCAGGCGTCCAGGCGCTCGCGGTCATTTACTGCCGAGTGCAGCAGGGCGATGCGCGCATTGAAGCGCTGCTCGAAGCGCGCCAGGGTCTGCGGGCCGAGGTTGATCTCCGGGATCAGCACCAGGGCCTGCTTGCCAGCCTCCAGGGTTTCGCGGATCAGTTGCAGGTAGACCTCGGTCTTGCCGCTGCCGGTCACCCCGGCCAGAAGAAAGGCATTGAAGCTGCCGAGGCCCGAGCGGATCGCCTCGCTGGCCGCGCGCTGCTCGGCGTTCAGCGGCAGTTCCGGCTGGGCCAGCCAGTTGGCGTGGCGCTCGCTCGGCGCATGGCGGCGTACCTCGACCTTGACCAGGCCCTTTTCCAGCAGCAGATCGAGGCTGTCCTTGTTCAGCTGCAGTTTGCTCAGCAGCGCATGGGCGACGCCGTGTGGGTGCTGGGCGAGGGTTTTCAGGGCGTCACGCTGGCGCGGTGCGCGACCCAGGCGTGGGTCGTCCAGCTGCGCGCCCTCAGTGACCGACCAGAAGCGCTGTTGGCGTACTTCCGCCGGTTCGCCCTGACGCAATAGCACCGGCAGCGCCCAGCTCAGGGTGTCGCCGAGGCTGTGCTGGTAATACTGCGCGGTCCACAGGCACAGCTTGAACAATGCGGGCGGCAGCGGCGATTGGGCGTCGAGCAGTTGCAGGGCGGGCTTGAGTTTGTCTGCCGGGACTTCGCTGTGCCCGGTCACCTCGATCAGGATGCCGATCATCTCGCGCCGGCCAAACGGCACGCGCAGTCGTGCGCCCGGCTGCAGAGCGCTGCGCGGCACACCGGGCGGGGCACGGTAGTCGAACAGGCGGCGCAGCGGCGAGGGCAAGGCGAGGCGCAGAATGACGTCGGGCACGCAAAGGCTCCAGCTGGAAGGGCGCGATCTTAGCATGCAGCCAGTCGACGGCCGGCCTTGCGTCGCTGCGGTGCTCTGGTATTATCGCCGGCCTAATTCCGTGCGGTACCTGACAATAGTGTCTGGTGGCGGCACGACAGCCCTGAGGAATCACCATGAAAGCCGATATCCACCCGAACTATGTAGCCATCACTGCCACCTGCAGCTGTGGCAACGTGATCGAAACTCGCTCCACCCTGGGCAAAGCGCTGAGCCTGGACGTGTGCAACGAGTGCCACCCGTTCTACACCGGCAAGCAGAAAATGCTGGATACCGGCGGCCGTGTTGATCGCTTCAAGCAGCGTTTCGGCATGTTCGGCGCCAAGCAGTAAGCTTGCGCGCAGCGACGGAGACCCTCATGGGTTACCCCGCGCTACTGAAAAAGGCGTCCCTAGTGGGCGCCTTTTTCGTTTTCTGCTTTTACTTCGAAGCCGCGCTGGCTTTCTGCCCGGCACCGGGCAAATTGCCCAGTGCCAAGGTCCAGCGGGTGGTGGATGGCGACACCTTGCGTCTGGTCGATGGACGCAATGTGCGTCTGATCGGTCTGAATACGCCTGAGCTGGGGCGGCAGGGGCGTTCCGCCGAGCCCTTTGCGGATGTCGCGCGCAAGCGCTTGCAGGCCCTGGTCGCGGCCAGCGATGGCCGCGTCTCGTTGCAGTACGGCCAGCAGGCCAAGGATCACTACGGGCGTACCCTGGCGCATGCCTATGACAGCCGTGGCCGCAACCTGGAGACGCAGTTGCTCGCCGAGGGCCTGGGCTACCTGGTAGCTGTCGCGCCCAATCTGGCGCTGGTGCACTGCCAGCAAGCCGCCGAGCGCAGTGCGCGGCAGGCGCGTGCCGGGCTTTGGCAGGGTTCGCCTGCGCAAACACCCAAGCAGTTGAACCGTGGCGGCTTTGCCCTGGTGCAGGGCCAGGTCGAGCGTGTTGAGCGCAATGGCGGCGGGCTGTGGCTGGAGATGGGCGATTCGCTGGTGCTGCATATCGCTCCACGTGCGTTGGGCAATTTTGACCTGGGGGCTGTCCAAGGGCTTGCAGGTCGCAAGGTCGAGGCCCGTGGTTGGGTGATCGATCGTTCCAAACGTGGCGGTTTGCGTATGGGGCAGGCACGCTGGATGCTGCCGTTGACCGATAAGGCCATGTTGGAGGTGTTGCCATGATCCTGCGCGTACTGACGTTGTTCGTCCTGCTGGTGCAGCTGGTCGGCTGTGCGGTCAATCCGGCTACCGGCCGCAGCAACTTCGTGATGATGAGCGAGCAGCAGGAGCTCGACCTAGGTCGCCGCTACAACCAGCAGATCCTCAAGCAGAATCCGCGCTACGCCGACGAGAAGCTGCAGGCCTATGTGCAGCAGGTCGGTGAGCGGGTGGCGAAGAGTAGCCACCGTAACCAGCTGACCTATCAGTTCACCGTGGTCGATAGCCCGGATATCAACGCCTTTGCCCTGCCGGGTGGTTATATCTATATCCACCGTGGACTGCTGGCCTACCTCAGTTCGGAAGCTGAACTGGCTGCCGTACTCGCTCACGAAGTGGGCCACGTTACCGCGCGGCACAGCGTGCAGCAGCAAAGCCAGTCCACCGCCTGGGGCTTGCTTGGCCAGGCCGTGGCGATTGGCACAGGCGTGGGTGCCGCCGCCGATGTCACGGGCGTGCTGGGCAGCGCCTTTGTCCGTGGCTATGGCCGCGATATGGAGCTGGAGGCCGATGGTCTGGGGGCGCAGTACCTGGCCCGCAGTGGCTATGACCCGCAGGCGATGATCGAAGTGGTCAAGGTGCTGAAAAATCAGGAGGTTTTCAATCGCGATCAGGCCGCCAAGCGTGGTCAGGCGCAACCTGCCGGCGGTTACCACGGGTTGTTCGATACCCACCCGGATAACGATCGGCGTTTGCAGCAGGTGCTGGGCCCGGCGCGGGCCTTGGCCACCGGCCAGCAGGAGGTTAATCGCGAGGCTTTTCTCAAGCGCCTGGAGGGTTTGCCCTTTGGTGACTCTGCCGAAACCGGCGTGCGCCGTGGCCAGCGGTTCTATCATTCGGGCCTGGACTTTACCCTGGCGTTTCCCAAGGGTTGGAGCCTGCTCAATCGCCCTGATGCGCTGATTGGTCACACCGCCGATCAGCAGGCGTTTATTGCCATGACGCTTGAGGAAAACCCGCAGAGTCTTACGCCGGCTGAGTTGCTGCGCCAGCGTGTCGGCGGCCAACGGCTGGTGGCTGGAGTCGAGTTGCAGCAGGCTGGCCTCAAGGGCTATAGCGCAGTGATTCCCGGCAATGCCGCCAAGCGCGTGGCGGTGATCCAGCAGGGGTCGCGGGTTTACCTGTTTGTCGGTGCGGTGCGTGGTCAGGTCTCGCTGGAAAGCCAGGATGAGCAGTTTCTCAGCGTGATCAGAAGCCTCCGGCCGATGACTCGGGCCGAGCGCCAGCAGGCGCAACCGCTGCGTCTACATAGGGTCAAGGTCAGGCCGGGGCAGACCATCGAGGCGCTGGCCAAGGGTAGCAAGCTGCCGGGCGATGCCCTGGCGACCCTGCGTTTGCTGAATAATCTCTATCCTGACGGCGAGCCCAGGCCGGAAGATTGGCTTAAAGTCGTACGCTAAGTCGCTGGACAATCGGCGGGCTTGTCAGTCTTGTGCAGCTGTATGCAACTTGCGTATCCTCGGCCGCCTGCCTGTTCAACAGCCCAAAGCGGAAATGCCAACATGTCTGATTTGAAAACAGCCGCTCTCGAATATCACGCCCATCCCCGTCCGGGTAAGCTGAGTGTCGAGCTAACCAAACCCACCGCCACTGCCCGCGACCTGTCGCTGGCGTACAGCCCGGGTGTCGCTGAGCCTGTGCGCGAAATCGCGCGTGATCCGGAGCTGGCGTACCGCTACACCGGCAAGGGTAACCTGGTGGCAGTTATTTCCGACGGCACCGCGATCCTGGGTCTTGGCGACCTCGGCCCGCTGGCTTCCAAGCCGGTGATGGAAGGTAAGGGCGTGCTGTTCAAGCGCTTTGCCGGTATCGACGTATTCGACATCGAAGTCGAGTCCGAGAGCCCGCAAGCCTTTATCGACACCGTACGTCGCATCTCCATCACCTTCGGTGGTATCAATCTGGAAGACATCAAGGCACCCGAGTGCTTTGAAATCGAACGCACGCTGATCGAACAGTGCGACATTCCAGTGTTCCACGATGACCAGCACGGCACCGCGATCGTCACCGCCGCCGGCATGCTCAACGCCCTGGAAATCGCCGGCAAGACCCTGCCTGAAGCCAAGATCGTCTGCCTGGGTGCCGGCGCTGCCGCCATCTCGTGCATGAAGCTGCTGGTGAGCATGGGTGCGAAGGTCGAAAACATCTTTATGGTTGATCGCAAGGGCGTGATCCACGCCGGCCGCGACGATCTGAACCAGTACAAGGCGGTATTCGCCAGTGAAACCGACAGGCGCACCCTGTCCGATGCACTGGATGGCGCTGACGTCTTCGTCGGCCTGTCGGGTGCCAACCTGCTGGCTCCTGAAGACCTCAAGCGCATGGCGTCGACCCCGATCGTGTTCGCCTGCTCCAACCCGGATCCGGAAATCAAGCCGGAACTGGCCCATGCAGTGCGTGATGACGTGATCATGGCCACCGGTCGTTCCGACTACCCGAACCAGGTCAACAACGTACTGGGCTTCCCCTTCATCTTCCGTGGTGCCCTGGACGTTCGCGCCACCCGCATCAACGAAGAAATGAAGATCGCCGCTGCACTGGCCCTGCGTGATCTGGCCAAGCTGCCGGTACCGCAGGAAGTCTGCGACGCCTATGGCGGTATTCCCCTGTCGTTCGGTCGCGAGTACATCATTCCGAAGCCGATGGACCCACGCCTGATCACCGTTGTTTGCGACGCGGTGGCCAAGGCTGCCATCGAAAGCGGTGTGGCGACCCTGCCGTATCCGAAGCACTACCCACTGCAGTCGGTGGATGACGTGTTCAACGGCTAAGCCGACACGCAATAAAAAACCCGCTTCGGCGGGTTTTTTATTGCGTGTCGATACGGTGTTGCATGCAGATAGCTGCGGCGCTTGCTTCTGAAGGGGGCATTCTGCCCGCGGCACAGGTCGCTGAGCAGGGGCGCATAGGCTAGAACAGATCGAAGGGGGCTGCTTCGTCCGCGGGTAGCGGGCTGCCGGGAATGCCCAGGCCCATCTCGAACTCGCTCATGGACGGTGGCGAGTCTTCGCTCTTGAACAGCTCGTAGTAGGCATCCTGTGTGCCCGGGCTGGCGATGCGACCGCTGTGCGGGTCGATGCGCAGGGTCAGCATGCCTTCGGGCTCAGCCTGCAGGTGGCTGGGCTTGTCTTTCAATGCCGCCGCCATGTAGTTCATCCAGATGGGCAGGGCCACGGTGCCGCCATACTCGTTGCGGCCGAGGCTCTCGGGCTGGTCGAAGCCGGCCCAGACGGTGGTGATGTAGTCGGCGTTGTAACCCGAGAACCAGCTGTCTTTCGATTCGTTGGTGGTACCGGTCTTGCCAGCCAGGTCATCCCGGCCGAGCGCCATGGCACGGCGTCCGGTGCCGCGTTTGATCACGTCTTGGAGCATGCTGGTCATGATATAGGCAGTGCGCTCGTCGATGATTCGTTCGGCGATGACGGGTTGGGCCTGATCGGCGGGTTGCAGGTCGTTGGCCTCTTGGGCGTGTTTGTTCGCGCTTTCGGGGGTTTGTGCGGGGTTGGCAACAAATAATATCTGCCCGGCGCGATCTTCTATGCGCTCGATCAGATAGGGCTCGGTTTTATAGCCGCCGCTGGCGAATACGCTCCAGCCTTCGGCGATTTCCATGGGGGTCAGGCTCGCCGTACCCAGAGCCAGGGAGAGGTTGGGCGGGAGGTCCTTCTTCTCGAAACCGAAGCGCTCGATATAGCGCAGGGTGCTGTCGATGCCGAGATCCTGCAGCAGGCGAATGGAAACCAGGTTGCGGGACTTGTACAGCGCTTCACGCAGGCGGATCGGACCGAGGAAGGTGTTGTTGTCGTTCTTCGGTCGCCAGACCTGGGCCAGGGCGTCGTCGGCAAAGACGATAGGAGCGTCATTTACCAGTGAGGCGGCGGTATAGCCTTTATCCAGTGCGGCGCTGTAGACGAACGGCTTGAAGCTGGAACCGGGCTGGCGCTTGGCTTGGGCGGCGCGGTTGTAGTTACTCTGCTCGAAGGAGAAACCGCCAACCAGTGCGCGAATGGCCCCGTCCTGTGGGTCGAGAGACACCAATGCGCTTTGTGCTGCGGGCAGCTGCACAAAGCGCAGGCTGTCGTCGTCCTGGCGTTGCACGCGAATCAGGTCGCCAACCTGCACCACATCTCCCGGGCGCTGGGGGCGTGGGCCGATGCTGTTGGTGTGGAGGAAAGGGCGGGCCCATTTCATGCTGTCCCAGGCCACTGCCGTTTCTTCGCCGGTGCGGGTCAGTACGAGGATGCCGCTGTTCTCGACCGCGGTGACGATTGCAGGCTCGAGACCACCCAGAGAGCTGAGTTTGTTCAGGCTAATCAGCCAGTCTTCCCGGGACATGTCGGGCAGGCGCTTCTCTGGTCCGCGATAGCCGTGGCGTTGGTCGTAGTCGATCAGCCCTTCGCGAACGGCACGGTTGGCGGCCTGCTGCAGGTCGCTGGGGACCGTGGTGGTGACGTTGAAGCCTTCGGTATAGGCGTCGCTACCGTAGCGGCCGACCATCTCGGCGCGAGCCATCTCCGCCACATAGGGCGCATCCAGTTCGGGGCGGGGAACGTGGTAGCTGACATTGATCGGCTCGGCCAGGGCTTCTTCATAGCGCTGTTGATCTATGCGGCCGAGGCTGTACATGCGTCCGAGAATCCAGTCGCGGCGCTCCATGGCGCGAGATGGATTGATCAGCGGGTTGAAGCGCGACGGGGCCTTGGGCAGGCCGGCAATCATGGCCATTTGCGCCAGGCTGATTTCGCTAATGGGTTTGCCGTAATAGACGTGAGATGCCGCCTCGATCCCATAGGCGCGGTTACCCAGGTAGATCTTGTTGACGTAGAGCTCAAGGATTTCGTTCTTGCTCAGCTCCCGCTCGATCTGCAAGGCGAGGAGGATTTCAGTGATCTTGCGCGAGAAGCTACGCTCGCTGGTAAGGAAGAAGTTCTTCGCCACCTGCATGGTGATGGTGCTGCCGCCGCTCTGAATCTGGCCGCTTTTCAGGATTTGCGTTGCAGCGCGCATCAGGCTGGTCAGGTCAACGCCATAATGATTGGCAAAGTTATCGTCTTCGGCGGCCAGCAAGGCGCTGATGAAATCCTCGGGGATATCGGCGAAGGCGATGGGGGAGCGGCGCATTTCGCCGAACTCGGCGATCAGCTTGGCGTCGCTGCTGTAGACCCGTAGAGGAATCTGCAGCTGGATGCTGCGTAAAGATTCGACGGATGGAAGGCTGGGGCTAAGATAAAGAAACGCGCCGCTGAAACTGAGTAGCAGGCCACAAAAAGCAGCGACGCAAGACCAGCAGAAAAATCGCACAAGACGCATCAAGATTTTCGGATTTCCAGATAAAAGAACGAGTTAAGCGAAACTCAAGGTTAAAAGAGAAAAACTGATCACATTATAAGCGGTTTTTTTGCCGGGTAGCCATTTGCGCTTCTGTCAAGACTGTTATTTAATGTGAAAAAACATAAATAGTCCGTAAGTCGCGGATGCCAATAGGAAATCGGTCGTGCTAGGGCTCTTCAATAAGAAAGCGAATACGCTACTCGGGATCGATATCAGTTCGACCTCCGTCAAGCTCCTCGAATTGAGTCGCTCAGGAAGCCGCTACAAGGTAGAGGCTTACGCTGTCGAGCCGCTCCCGCCCAATGCTGTGGTCGAGAAAAACATCGCCGAGCTCGAAGGGGTTGGGCAGGCCCTTTCACGCGTTTTGGCGAAAGCCAAAAGCGGCGTGAAAACGGTTGCTGTGGCCGTCGCCGGTTCTGCGGTGATTACCAAGACCATCGAGATGGAGGCCGGGCTTTCCGACGACGAGCTGGAAAATCAGCTGACGATCGAGGCCGACCAATATATTCCCTACCCGCTTGAAGAAGTGGCGATCGACTTCGAAGTGCAGGGGCCTTCCCCGCGCAATGCGGATCGCGTCGAGGTGCTGCTGGCGGCATGTCGCAAGGAGAACGTCGAAGTGCGCGAGGCCGCCCTGGCGTTGGCCGGGCTGACAGCCAAGGTGGTCGATGTCGAAGCCTATGCCTTGGAGCGTGCCTATGGCTTGCTTGTAGAGCAGATGGGCAGTGGTCGCGACGAGCTGACCGTAGCCGTCGTCGATATTGGCGCGACCATGACCACCCTCAGCGTTCTGCACAACGGGCGGACCATCTACACCCGTGAACAATTGTTTGGGGGCAAGCAGCTCACTGAAGAAATTCAGCGTCGCTATGGCCTGTCTGTGGAAGAAGCCGGTCTTGCAAAAAAACAAGGCGGTCTCCCGGACGACTACGACAGTGAAGTTTTGCAACCGTTCAAAGAGGCTGTGGTCCAGCAGGTCGCACGCTCCCTGCAGTTCTTCTTTGCTGCCGGCCAGTTCAATGATGTCGATTACATCCTGCTCGCCGGCGGTACGGCTTCCATTCCCGACCTCGATCGCCTGATCCAGCAAAAGATTGGCACGCAGACCCTGGTGGCCAATCCCTTTGCCGATATGGCGCTGAGCAGCAAAGTCAATGCGGGAGCCCTGGCCAGTGATGCGCCGGCATTGATGATCGCCTGTGGTCTGGCAATGAGGAGTTTCGACTAATGGCGCGGATTAACCTTCTCCCATGGCGCGAGCAACTGCGTGAAGAGCGCAAGCAGCGTTTTCTGGTCACGCTGGCCGGTGTCCTTGCTGTTGCTGCAGGCGTGGTGTTTCTTGGCGACCAGTATCTGAGCGGTGCAATTGAGCAGCAGAACGCTCGAAATGAGTTCGTGCGCAAGGAAATTGCCGTCTTGGATGCACGCATCAAGGAAATTAGCGAACTAAAGACGCGTCGCCAGCAACTTCTGGAACGGATGAAGATCATTCAGGATCTTCAAGGCAATAGACCCATTATCGGGCGCGTATTCGATCAGTTGGTTCGCACTCTTCCTGATGGTGTTTATTTCAGTGCCGTCAAAATGACGGCTAAAAATATCGCCATCGTCGGTGCGGCAGAGTCGAATAATCGAGTATCCAACTTGATGCGCAATCTTGATGCTTCTGAATGGCTCACCCAGCCTAACCTGACCGAGGTCAAGTCGGTTACGGCCGGTGCTGTAGATCAGGCCAATGTGTTCAAGCTGAGTGTGCAGCAAACGCAGCCGGCGCTTGAAACGCAGGAGGTCAAGTAATGAGCTTGAATGATTCGTTGGAAAGCCTGCGTCAAATAAACTTGAGCGATCTGGACTTTAATAACGTCGGTTCGTGGCCTGTGGCAATAAAATTTATTGCCAGTCTGCTCCTGCTGATAGTTGTGCTGGCGCTGGGATATAACTTTCATCTGAAAGACTTGCAGGCGGAGTTCGAGCGTAAGCAAGGTGAGGAGGCTTCGCTAAAGAGTCAGTTCGCTACGAAAGCCTTTCAAGCTGCGAACCTTGAGGCATACAAGGAGCAAATGGCGGAGATGGAGGTTTCCTTTGGCTCCATGCTCAAGCAGTTGCCCAGCGATACCGAGGTTCCAGGGTTGCTGGAGGATATAACCCGGACCGGCTTGGGGAGTGGTCTCGAGTTTGAGGAAATCAAGTTGCTGCCTGAAGCAACTCAGCAGTTTTATATTGAATTGCCTATTCAGATTAAAGTGGTCGGTAGCTATCACGATCTGGCAACATTTGTCAGTGGCGTGGCGAGCCTCCCCCGTATTGTGACGCTGCATGATTTCGAGTTGTTGCCATCGGCTTCGGATAGCAGTTCGACCTTGCGCATGAGTATCTTGGCCAAGACTTATCGCTACAATGATAAGGGGCTGGAAAAATGAAGTTCTCGAATTCGTTGTTAATCTGTGCTGTGCTGGGGTTGAGCGGTTGTGGCGCAAGTCATGATTTTTCCGATCTTCAGGCTTATATGGACGAGGTACGTGCACGTCCCAAAGGCTCTATTGAGCCCCTGCCAAAATTCCAGCCTTATGAAAGTTTTACCTACTCCGCTGCGTCAATGCGTAACCCTTTTCAGCCGCCTATCAAGATTGATATGACCAAGCGGGAGAAGGGTTCAAAGGATATTAAGCCTGACGAGTCGCGGACCAAGCAGTTTCTTGAAGACTTCAATATAGAAGTCTTTCAAATGGTTGGCACGCTCGCAAATGACGGTGGTGTATTTGCATTAGTCAGTGGTGCTGGCGGTGTCCATCGGGTCAAGGTGGGTGACTACTTGGGGCGTAATCATGGGCGCATTCTGGCCATTGATGAGTCGAAAATCGATGTGGTTGAAATCGTTCCAGATGGTGAAGGTGGCTGGCTGGAACGGCCGCGCAGCCTCTCCCTTAAGGAGCGCTCTTAATAAGAGCGGAGTGAATATGAAGAAAAATAACCGGTCTGCCCAACGGAACCTGATAATGAATAGCTCCCTTTCGCGTTTAGGTCTTTCCCTGTTGGCCGGGTTGTTGTCGCCATCGCTCCTGGCTGCGGATCTGCAGAAGCTTGATGTTGCGGCGCTGCCTGGCGACAAAGTCGAATTGAAATTGACCTTCGATGAGCCGGTGTTGGCCCCGCGTGGTTACACCATCGAGCAGCCTGCGCGCATCGCTCTGGACCTGCCGGGTGTATCCAACAAGCTAGGCGCGAAGAATCGTGAGTTGGGCGTCGGCAATGCGCGAAGTGTGACAGTCGTTGAGGCCAAGGATCGTACTCGGCTGATTATCAACTTGACCAATCTGGCACCCTACAACACCCGGGTCGAAGGTAATCACCTCTACGTGGTTGTAGGTGAGGGGGCTCGCACGGCGACGGCTGCTGTGCAATCTACCCCGGTTACCACTGCCGCGCCGGCCAAGGTTTATGCTCCGCAAGGGCGGGCTATCAGCAATATCGATTTTCAGCGTGGCGACCAGGGTGAGGGTAATGTCGTCATTACCCTGTCGGATGCTTCGGTGAGTCCTGATATTCAGGATCAGGGCGGCAAGATTCGCCTGGATTTTGCCAAGACCCAGCTCCCTGAGTCCCTGCGCGTACGCCTGGATGTGAAGGATTTTGCCACGCCGGTACAGTTTGTCAGCGCCAGCGGTTCGGCCGACAAGGCCAGTATCGTTATCGAGCCAACGGGGCTCTATGACTACCTGGCGTACCAGACCGACAACAAGCTTACCCTGAGCATCAAGCCCTTGACTCAGGACGATGTCGAGTCCAGAAAGGCCGAACGTTTCGCCTATACCGGGGAGAAACTCTCGCTGAATTTCCAGGATATTGATGTTCGTTCGGTGCTGCAGTTGATTGCCGACTTTACCGACTTGAATCTGGTTGCCAGCGATACGGTTGCCGGCAATATCACGCTGCGTTTGCAGAATGTGCCTTGGGATCAGGCCTTGGATTTGGTCCTGAAAACCAAAGGGTTGGATAAGCGCAAGATCGGCAACGTGTTGTTGGTCGCGCCGGCGGATGAAATTGCTGCGCGTGAGCGGCAGGAGTTGGAGTCGCAGAAGCAGATTGCCGAGCTTGCGCCGCTGCGTCGCGAGCTGATTCAGGTCAATTATGCTAAGGCCTCTGATATGGCCAAGTTGTTCCAGTCGGTCACCAGTGCAGAAGGTGCTGGTGATGATCGCGGCTCGATTACTGTCGATGACCGAACCAATAGTATTATTGCCTACCAGACACAGGAGCGTCTTGACGAGCTGCGTCGTATTGTTGCGCAGTTGGATGTGGCGGTTCGTCAGGTCATGGTCGAGGCGCGGATAGTCGAGGCTAATGTCGACTACGACAAGGCTTTGGGTGTCGAATGGCGCGGAGTGAGTGTTGGTGACAACAACTTCGCCGTGGGCGGAACCAATAGCCTGATCAAGGGCACCGATCCGCTGGAGATTCAAGCAGGAAACTTTGTCGATCTGGGGGTTGCAGGTGCGAACACCGGCCTGAACCTGGGCTTTATTACCAACAATACCCTGCTCGATCTTGAATTGTCCGCCATGGAAAAGACCGGCAACGGCGAGGTTATTTCCCAGCCAAAAGTAGTCACTGCGGACAAGGAAACCGCAAAAATCTTGAAAGGCTCAGAAATTCCTTATCGGGAGGCCAGTTCCAGTGGTGCGGCGACTACCTCTTTCAAGCAGGCGGCATTGTCGTTGGAGGTAACGCCACAGATTACGCCGGATAACCGTATCATTATGGAAGTCAAGGTCACCAAGGATGCGCCGGACTTTTCTAACGCGGCAGCCAGTCAGGGTGTTCCTGCAATCAGCAAGAATGAGGTCAATGCCAAGGTGCTGGTGGCTGATGGTGAAACCATTGTGATCGGCGGGGTGTTTACCAATACGCAGAGCAAATCGGTAGATAAAGTTCCATTCCTCGGTGATATTCCGTACCTGGGAACCCTGTTCCGGCGCGATGTGGTCAAAGACAGCAAGTCCGAGTTGCTGATTTTCCTCACCCCACGCATCATGAACAACCAAGCCGTTGCGGTGAGCCGTTGATTAAGTGCGTAATTTGATTCTTGTTGGCCCGATGGGTGCTGGTAAAAGCACCATCGGGCGCTTGCTTGCCAAAGAGCTGCGGTTGCCCTTCAAGGATTCGGACAAGGAGATCGAGCAGCGCACGGGGGCGGATATTCCCTGGATCTTCGATGTCGAGGGTGAGCAGGGTTTTCGTGATCGTGAGCAGGCAGTGATTGCCGAGTTGTGTGATGTGGATGGCATGGTGCTGGCCACCGGCGGTGGCGCGGTAATGCGCTCGGAGAATCGTGCAGCGCTACGCGGCGGCGGTCGTGTGGTGTATTTGCATGCCTCGGTCGAGCAGCAGGTCGATCGCACGTCGCGGGACCGCAATCGTCCTTTGCTGCGCTCGCCAAATCCCGGAAAAGTGCTAGCCGACCTGCTGGCTATTCGTGATCCCCTGTATCGCGAAATTGCAGATGTGGTAGTGGAAACCGATGAGCGCCCACCCCGTATGGTCGTTCAAGAGATACTGGAGCGCATCGAAGCGCTTCCTCCCCGTTAAAGCGCAGGCTGAACTGCGCTATCCTAGGGCCCTTTGCAATCTGGGGGCTTTATGCAAACTCTTCATGTCGAGCTCGGCGAGCGCACTTACCCCATTTATATCGGGAGCGACTTGCTGCGCCGTACGGATTTGTTGGCGGCGCATATCGCTGGCCGGCAGGTGGCCATTGTCACCAATGAAACGGTTGCCCCTCTTTATCTGGCTGCTCTGCAGCAGACGCTGGCAGGGTATAGCGTGACTTCTGTTGTCTTGCCGGACGGCGAGGCCTTCAAGACCTGGGAGACCCTGCAACTCGTGTTCGACGGCTTGCTGGGCGCGCGACATGATCGGCGCACGACTGTCATCGCCCTAGGGGGTGGTGTGATCGGTGATATGGCAGGCTTTGCTGCTGCTTGCTACCAGCGCGGCGTCAATTTTATTCAGGTGCCTACCACCTTGTTGTCCCAGGTTGACTCATCGGTGGGCGGCAAGACCGGGATCAACCATCCGCTGGGCAAGAATATGGTGGGTGCGTTTTACCAGCCGCAGGCAGTGTTGATTGATACCGCCACGCTGGCGACCTTGCCGGCTCGCGAGCTGTCCGCAGGTCTGGCTGAGGTGATCAAGTATGGGTTGATCTGCGACGAGCCATTTTTGTCCTGGCTGGAAGAGCATATGGCGGCATTGCGCGGTCTCGACCAGGCGGCGCTGACGGCTGCCATTGCCCGTTCCTGTGCAGCCAAGGCGCGTGTAGTCGCTGCCGATGAACGCGAGTCTGGCGTGCGTGCCACCTTGAACCTGGGGCATACCTTTGGCCATGCCATCGAGACCCATCAAGGCTATGGCGCATGGTTGCATGGCGAGGCCGTGGCGGCCGGAACCGTGATGGCGCTGGATATGTCCGAGCGTCTGGGCTGGATTTCCGCCGCCGAGCGTGATCGCGGCGTGCGTTTGTTCGTGGCGGCCGGGTTGCCGGTGGTTCCGCCGCTGGACATGACCCCGGAAGATTTTATGGAGCATATGGCCGTCGACAAGAAAGTACTGGATGGCCAGCTGCGCCTGGTTTTGTTGCGAGGTTTGGGGGAGGCGGTTGTCACTGCCGATTTTGCCCCCGAGGTGTTGAATGCCACGTTGTGCACAGATTATTCGGCGCAACTGGATCGGCTTAAAAATTAATGAGTGCACCATGACCAGTTTGCATGCTGACGAGGCGTTTCTCGATCATTACCACTTCACTCACGACCCCTTTGCTGCGCGAGTGCCGGGTTTCAAGTTCTATCCTGCGCAGCGCAAGCCTGTTCTCGGGCAGTTGCATCACCTGGCGCGCTACAGCCAGTTGCTGCTGGTGGTCAGCGGCCCTGAGGGCAGCGGTAAAACCCTGTTGCGTCAGGCGCTGGTGGCCAGTACCAATAAGCAGTCGGTGCAGAGTGTTGTGGTGTCCGCCAGGGGCGCGTCCGATCCTGCCAGTATTCTGCGTCTGCTTGCCCAGGGCTTGCAGGTGCAGCGTGGCGACCTGCCGTCGATTCTGGCTCAGGTTGGCCAGTTGGCGCTTACAGGGCAGGAAGTCTATGTCCTGGTCGATGATGCGCAAGACCTCAGTGATGCTGCGTTGAGCAGTCTGCTGAGTCTTGCTGCAGGCAATGCGGAGGGTCGCCCTCATGTATTCCTGTTTGCTGAGTCGGGCATTCTCTCGCGTCTCGAGCAGCTGGCGGCAGGCGAAGAGTGTTTTCATGTCATCGAACTGCAGCCCTACAGCGAAGAGGAGACACGCGAGTACCTGTCACTGAGGCTGGATGGGGCTGGGCAGGGCATCGAGATTCTCTCGGATGCACAGGTTGCCACTATCCATGAGCAGTCCGGTGGCTGGCCGGGGGCGATCAATCGTGTGGCGCACGAAACCCTGACCGACGCCATGCTGGCGGATCGCCGGGCAGCTGGCCGTAAAGGCGTCGCCTGGAACTTACCGAAAAAACATCTGTTGGCCCTGCTGGTCGTGAGTCTCGGGGTGCTGGCTGCCTGGATGATGCAAGGGCGCGAGGCGAGCGAGGAGAATGTGCCGGTTATCGCACAGCTACCGCTCGATCAGGCGGCAACTCCGGCACCTGCGACCGGGGCGGCGGTCCCCGACAACGCTGCGCCTTCCATTCAGTTCGAGGGCACCAGTCAGCCAATGCCCTTGCCTCTGGTGGGGGAAGCGCAGCCGGTTATTCGCCAGCCCCTGGCTCAGGCAGCAGGCCTGAGTAATGCGGAGGAGAGTGATGGCGCGGCTGGCGAAGGTGTCATCGATCTGCCCGTTCCCGCGCCTGTCGCTCCGGTTACGCCTGTGCCGGTAGCCGTAGCGCCGCCCGTGGTGGTACCCGAGCCTGTTAAACCTGCTCCTGCTCCTGCTCCTGCTCCTGCTCCGGTACGGGCACCTGTACCTGCACCGGCCAAGCCAGCTGCCCCTGTGGCCGCTGCGCAGCTTGCGGCTGTGAGTGGCTGGTACGCTACGCAGGCTGGCTCGCGTTATACCCTGCAGATTCTGGGTTCGCGCTCCGAGAGCGGCGCGCAGGCCTTTGTTCGCGAGCATGGTGCCGAGTATCACTATTTCCGCAAGCAGCATCAGGGGCAGCCGCTTTATGTGGTGACCTACGGCAGCTTTGCGACCCGTGATGCGGCGCAGGTGGCGCTGCGCAGCTTGCCGGCCAAGGTGCAGGCTGGTAAACCATGGCCGCGCAACTTTGCCGGTATTCAGCAGGAGATTGCTCAGGCACGCTAGGCTTCGCCTGTCGTGCTGACCGATGGGTCGCTAACACGACCTTTTGGTCTGTTCCTTCGTTTTCGCGACATAAGCTTTCACCGCTTCGTCACTTAGATTTGTGACGGTCTGGGTGGGTATGTACAATGACCACCCTTTCGCCTGCGCAAAGCTGGGGCTTAGTCCTGCGCGCATGGTAAGTGGTTGAATTAGAAAGTAATTGCCTTGTAATAGGCCGTCTGGTGAGAGTCCCTATGAAAGCAGGTTTGTACCGTCCTGATGAGTTCAAGGATAACTGCGGCTTCGGCCTTATCGCCCATATGCAGGGTGAGGCTAGCCATCACCTGCTGCAGACCGCGATTGAAGCCCTGACATGCATGACCCACCGTGGCGGGATCAACGCCGACGGTAAAACCGGTGACGGTTGCGGTCTACTGATCCAGAAGCCTGATGCTTTCCTGCGGGCCATGGCCCAACAGCATTTTGCCGTCGAACTGCCCAAGCAGTACGCCGTGGGCATGGTGTTCTTCAACCAGGACCCGGTTAAAGCCGAAGTTGCCCGCGAAAACATGAATCGCGAGATTCTCGCTGCCGGCCTGAGCCTGGTCGGCTGGCGCAAAGTGCCAATCGACACCAGCGTACTCGGCCGTCTGGCACTTGAGCGTCTGCCACAGATCGAGCAGGTGTTTATCGGCGGCGAAGGCCTGTCCGATCAGGAATTTGCGATCAAGCTGTTCAGCGCTCGTCGTCGTTCCTCGGTGAGCAACACCGCTGACAGCGATCACTACATCTGCAGCTTTTCGCACAAGACCATCATCTACAAAGGCCTGATGATGCCGGCCGATCTGCAGCAGTTCTACCCGGATCTGGGTGATGAGCGCCTGCAGACCGCCATTTGCGTCTTCCACCAGCGCTTCTCCACCAACACTCTGCCGAAGTGGCCGCTGGCTCAGCCGTTCCGCTTCCTCGCGCACAACGGTGAAATCAACACCATCACCGGTAACCGCAACTGGGCCCAGGCGCGTCGCCTGAAGTTCGCCAACGACCAGATCTTCGATCTCGAAGAGCTCGGCCCGCTGGTCAACCGCGTGGGTTCTGACTCCTCGAGCATGGACAACATGCTCGAGCTGATGGTCACCGGTGGCATCGACCTGTTCCGCGGCGTGCGCATGCTGATTCCGCCAGCCTGGCAGAACGTCGAAACCATGGACGCCGACCTGCGCGCGTTCTACGAATACAACTCCATGCACATGGAGCCCTGGGATGGTCCTGCCGGTGTGGTTCTTACCGATGGTCGCCACGCCGTGTGCCTGCTCGACCGTAACGGTCTGCGGCCGGCGCGTTGGGTGACCACCAAGAATGGTTACATCACCCTGGCTTCGGAAATCGGTGTGTGGAATTACGCGCCGGAAGACGTATTGGCCAAAGGCCGCGTTGGCCCAGGGCAGATTCTCGCGGTAGACACCGAAACCGGGCAGATCCTCGGCAGCGACGACATCGACAACCGTCTGAAGTCGCGTCATCCCTACAAGCAGTGGATGCGCAAGAGTGCCCAGCGCATTCAGGCGACCCTGGAAGACAACGATCACGGTTCGGCGTTCTACGACCAGGATCAGCTCAAGCAGTACATGAAGATGTACCAGGTCACCTTCGAGGAGCGTGATCAGGTGCTGCGTCCGCTGGGCGAACAAGGCCAGGAAGCAGTCGGCTCCATGGGTGACGACACGCCGATGGCCGTGCTCAGCCAGCGCGTGCGCTCGCCGTACGACTACTTCCGTCAGCAGTTCGCCCAGGTCACCAACCCGCCGATCGATCCGCTGCGTGAAGCCATCGTCATGTCGCTGGAGATCTGCCTCGGTGCCGAGCGCAATATCTTCGAAGAGTCGCCAGAGCACGCCGCTCGCGTGATTCTCAGCAGCCCGGTGATTTCGCCGGCCAAGTGGCGCGCCTTGATGAACCTGGATCGTCCAGGCTTCGAGCGTCAGCTGATCGACATGAACTACGACGAGTCGATCGGTCTGGAAGCTGCCGTGCGCAATATGGCCGATCAGGCTGAAGAAGCCGTGCGCGCCGGCAAGGTGCTGCTGGTTCTGTCTGATCGTCATATCGCCCCGGGCAAGCTGCCGGCTCACGCCTCGCTGGTTACCGGTGCGATTCACCACCGCCTGACCGAAAAAGGCCTGCGTTGTGACTGCAACATCCTGGTCGAGACTGCGACTGCCCGCGATCCGCATCACTATGCAGTGCTGCTCGGCTTCGGCGCGTCGGCGGTCTATCCGTTCCTCGCTTACGAAGTGCTGGGCGACCTGATTCGCACCGGCGAAGTGCTCGGCGATCTGTATGAAGTGTTCAAGCACTACCGCAAAGGCATTTCCAAAGGCCTGCTGAAGATCCTGTCGAAGATGGGTATCTCCACCGTTGCCTCCTACCGTGGTGCGCAGCTGTTTGAAGCGGTCGGCCTGGCCGATGACGTCACCGAGCTGTGCTTCCGGGGTGTGGCCAGCCGCATCAAGGGCGCGCGCTTCGTCGATATCGAAGCCGAGCAGAAGCTGCTGGCGCATGAGGCCTGGAACGCGCGCAAGTCGATTCAGCAAGGCGGCCTGCTCAAGTTTGTCTACGGCGGCGAGTACCACGCCTACAACCCGGACGTGGTCAACACCCTGCAGGCTGCTGTGCAGCAGGGCAGCTACGAGAAATTCAAGGAATACACCACGCTGGTCGACACCCGTCCGGTGTCGATGCTGCGTGACCTGCTGCAACTGAAGCTGGCCGATCAGCCATTGGCGCTGGATCAGGTCGAGCCGCTGGGCGAGATTCTCAAGCGCTTCGACTCCGCCGGGATTTCCCTCGGTGCGTTGTCACCTGAAGCCCATGAAGCCATCGCCGAGGCGATGAACCGCCTGGGCGCGCGCTCCAACTCCGGTGAGGGCGGCGAAGACCCGGCTCGCTACGGCACCGTGCGCAGCTCGAAGATCAAGCAGGTGGCCACTGGCCGTTTCGGTGTAACCCCGGAATACCTGGTCAACGCCGAAGTGCTGCAGATCAAGGTAGCCCAGGGTGCCAAGCCCGGTGAGGGCGGCCAGCTGCCGGGCGGCAAGGTCAACGGTCTGATCGCCAAGCTGCGTTACGCAGTGCCAGGCGTGACCCTGATTTCGCCACCGCCGCACCATGACATCTATTCCATCGAAGACCTGGCGCAACTGATCTATGACCTCAAGCAGGTCAACCCGGCTGCTCTGGTATCGGTCAAGCTGGTGGCGGAAGCCGGTGTTGGCACCATCGCCGCCGGTGTGGCCAAGGCCTATGCCGACCTGATCACCATCTCCGGTTACGACGGTGGTACCGGCGCATCGCCGCTAACCTCGATCAAGTACGCCGGCGCGCCGTGGGAACTCGGCCTGGCCGAAACCCACCAGACCCTGCGCGGTAACGACCTGCGCGGCAAGGTGCGGGTACAGACCGACGGCGGCTTGAAAACCGGCCTGGACGTGATCAAGGCCGCCATCCTTGGTGCCGAGAGCTTCGGCTTCGGTACTGCGCCGATGATCGCCCTGGGCTGCAAATACCTGCGTATCTGTCACCTGAACAACTGCGCCACCGGCGTGGCCACCCAGAATGACAAGCTGCGCAAGGATCACTTCATCGGCACCGTCGAAATGGTGATGAACTTCTTCACCTATGTCGCCGAAGAAACCCGCGAGTGGCTGGCCAAGCTGGGCGTACGTAGCCTGGAAGAGCTGATCGGGCGTACCGATCTGCTGGAGATGCTGCCGGGCGAAACCGCCAAGCAGGGGCATCTGGACCTGACGCCACTGCTCGGCAGCGACCACATTCCGGCCGACAAGCCGCAGTTCTGCCTGGTTGATCGCAACCCGCCGTTTGACGAAGGCCTGCTGGCCGAGAAGATGGTCGAGCTGGCCAAGTCGGCGATCGATGCTGCCAGCGGTGCTGAGTTTGATCTGGAAATCTGCAACTGCGACCGTTCCATTGGTGCCCGTGTCTCCGGTGAAATCGCCCGCAAACACGGCAACCAGGGCATGGCCAAGGCACCGATCACCTTCCGCTTCAAGGGCACTGCGGGCCAGAGCTTCGGCGTGTGGAACGCCGGGGGTCTGAACCTGTACCTGGAGGGCGACGCCAACGACTACGTCGGCAAGGGCATGACCGGCGGCAAGCTGGTGATCACCCCGCCGAAGGGCAGCCCGTTCAAGACCCAGGACAGTGCCATCATCGGCAACACCTGCCTGTACGGTGCCACTGGCGGCAAACTGTTCGCCGCCGGTACCGCGGGCGAGCGTTTCGCCGTGCGTAACTCCGGTGCACACACCGTAGTGGAAGGCACTGGCGACCATTGCTGCGAATACATGACTGGCGGCTTTGTCTGCGTGTTGGGCAAGACCGGCTACAACTTCGGTTCCGGTATGACCGGCGGTTTCGCCTACGTGCTTGACCTGGATAACAGCTTCTACGACCGCGTTAACCACGAACTGGTGGAAATTCAGCGGATCAATAATGAGTCGATGGAGGCTTACCGTAGCCACCTGGAGCGCGTGCTCGCCGAGTACGTCCAGGAAACATCGAGTGAGTGGGGCGCGACCCTGCTGGAAAACCTGGACGACTACCTGCGCAAGTTCTGGCTGGTCAAACCGAAGGCGGCAAGCCTGAAGTCGTTGCTCTCCAGCACCCGTGCCAACCCGCAATAAGAATGCGCCTGAAGTGGTTTGATGAGGTATTGCAATGACTGAACGTCTGAATAACGACTTCCAGTTCATCGAAGTCGGGCGCAAAGACCCGAAGAAGAAACTGTTGCGTCAGCGTAAGAAAGAGTTCGTCGAGATCTACGACAACTTCAAGCCTGCGCAAGCGGCCGACCAGGCGCATCGTTGCCTGGGCTGCGGTAACCCCTATTGCGAATGGAAGTGCCCGGTGCACAACTTCATTCCCAACTGGCTCAAGCTGGTGTCCGAGGGCAACATCCTCGCCGCCGCCGAACTGTCGCACCAGACCAACACCCTGCCGGAAGTCTGCGGCCGCGTGTGTCCGCAGGATCGTCTGTGCGAGGGTGCCTGCACCCTTAACGACGGCTTTGGCGCGGTGACCATCGGTTCGGTGGAGAAGTACATCACCGACACGGCCTTCGCCATGGGCTGGCGTCCGGATATGTCGCGCGTGGTGCCGACTGGCAAGCGCGTCGCCGTTATCGGCGCCGGCCCGGCAGGTCTCGGCTGCGCCGACGTGCTGGTGCGCAACGGTGTGACCCCGGTGGTGTTCGACAAGAACCCGGAAATCGGCGGCCTGCTGACCTTCGGTATTCCCGAGTTCAAGCTGGAGAAGAGCGTGCTGAGCAATCGCCGCGAAGTCTTCACCGGCATGGGCGTCGAGTTCCGCCTGAACACCGAGATCGGCACAGACATCACCATGCAGCAGCTGCTGGATGAGTACGATGCCGTGTTTATGGGCATGGGCACCTACACCTATATGAAGGGCGGCTTCCCCGGTGAAGACCTGCCGGGCGTCACCGATGCCCTGGATTTCCTGATCGCCAACGTCAACCGCAACCTCGGTTTCGAGAAGAACGCGGAAGATTTTATCGACATGAAGGGCAAGCGC
Organism: Pseudomonas sp. XK-1; assembly: GCF_038069885.1. Lineage (NCBI taxonomy): Bacteria > Pseudomonadati > Pseudomonadota > Gammaproteobacteria > Pseudomonadales > Pseudomonadaceae > Pseudomonas > Pseudomonas sp. XK-1. Next base: position 392,836 of record NZ_JBBPES010000001.1, read on the forward strand.
ATCGTCGTTCTCGGCGGCGGCGACACCGCCATGGACTGCAACCGCACCTCGATTCGCCAGGGTGCCAAATCGGTTACCTGCGCCTATCGCCGCGACGAAGAAAACATGCCGGGCTCGCGCAAGGAAGTGAAGAACGCCAAGGAAGAAGGGGTGAAATTCCTCTTCAACCGCCAGCCCATCGCCATCGTCGGTGAAGACAAGGTTGAAGGCGTGAAAGTGGTCGAGACCCGTCTCGGCGCACCGGATGCCCGTGGCCGTCGCAGCCCCGAGCCGATTCCCGGTTCCGAGGAAATCATCCCGGCCGAAGCCGTGCTGATCGCCTTCGGTTTCCGTCCAAGCCCGGCTGCCTGGTTCAGCGATTTCGAGATCGAAACCGACAGCCAGGGCCGTGTAGTGGCACCGGAGCAGAGCCAGTTCAAGCATCAGACCAGCAACCCGAAAATCTTCGCCGGTGGCGATATGGTGCGTGGTTCCGATCTGGTGGTGACGGCGATCTTCGAGGGGCGGAACGCCGCTGAAGGTATCCTCGACTATCTCGGCGTTTAAGCCGTCTTAGGTCTGCGCGGCTGGGGTTTGTAGTCGCGCGGGTCAATCGCGAAGCTTTCCAGGCGTGAGCGTAGGGTGGTGGGCTTGAGTTCCAGCAGGCGTGCGGCACCATCTTTGCCCGATACCTTGCCGGCGCAAGCCGTGAGTGCTGCGATCAGATTGTCTCGTAGCTGTTTGCGTTGTTCGCCCTGGGTAAGAATGCGTGCATCCTGATCGGCAGGCGGTGCTGTCATGTGCGCTGCGCCACCATCACTGGGTAGGTCCAGGCGTAGGCGGGTGCCGGGGGAGATGATCATCGCGCGTTCGATGAGATTTTCCAGTTCGCGAATATTCCCGGGCCAGGAATACGCCTGCAGGCGCTGAATGTCCGCAAGACGCAGGCTGGGCTGAGGGCGGTTCAGTTGCCGGCAAACACGGCTTAGAAAGTGCTGAGCAAGTGCCGGGATGTCTTCCAGGCGCTGACGCAGTGGTGCCGACTCGATAGGGAATACGTTCAGGCGAAAGTAAAGGTCCTCGCGGAAGCGTCCGTCCCGTACTTCGTGGCGCAGGTCGCGGTTGGTCGCGGCGATTACCCTGACATCCACTTGGCGTGTACGCGTGTCGCCTACCCTTTCCAGCTGTTGCTCCTGCAGCACTCGGAGCAACTTGCTTTGCAACTCCAGAGGGATTTCGCCGACCTCATCGAGGAACAGGGTGCCGCCATCGGCCAGCTCGAAGCGTCCGACGCGATCATTTATCGCTCCGGTGAAGGCACCGCGAATATGACCGAAGAACTCGCTCTCAAATAGGTCGCGCGGCACTGCGGCACAGTTGACCCGGATTAGCGGTCGGCTTCTGCGCCCACTATTGTCGTGGATGGCTCGCGCAATCAGCTCTTTGCCGGTGCCCGATTCGCCGCTGATCAATACGTTGGCCCCGGTTGGTGCCACCAGTTCGATTTGTCGAATCACTTGTTGCATGGCCGCGCTGCGGCCGACCAGATTGTGTTGGGCGTAGTCGCCGCGAATTTCCTCCTGCAGATAGGCGTTCTCAAGCTCCAGGCGCTGCTGCAGTTGTTGCACTTCGCTGAGGGCCTGACGCAGACGGCGTTCGCTCTCCAGTCGTTCGCTGATGTCGCGGAACACCACCACCGCGCCCACCAGTTCGCCATCGTCACGCAGGGGCGTGCTGGTGTACTCCACGGGGATGGGCTTGCCGTCCTTGCTCCAGAACACCTCGTCGGCCACCTGGTGCACTTCGCCGTCATTGAATGCTGCGTAGATGGGGCAGGTGTGACCGTCGTAGCTACTGCCGTCGGGGTGATGATGGTGGATGAGATCATGAATGCTGTGACCTATCAGGTCTTCGGCATGCCAGCCCAGAATGCGTTCGGCCGCTGGGTTGACGAAGGTGGTTTCACCCTTTCGATTAACCCCGTAGATGCCCTCGCCCGCGGCACCTAGTATCAGCTGATTTTGCCGTTCAAACTGGTGAAAGATGCGCTCAACACCTCTCCATTCCAGCAGCCCGCGGCGTTGATAGCGCTCGGCCTCTGCCAATCCGCGCAGGCCGTCGAGTTGCCTGCGTTCCTGGATCAGCAGGCCCAGTAGGGCTTCGTCATTGCTTTCCAGGCTGCTGCCGCTGATCTCTACTTCTAGGCGTTGTGCGTTGCAGTTCTGCACGCCGAGTTCATCGCGCCAGGCATGCCCGCGCACTTGCACCTCTTCGGTAAACGTGACCAGGCCGCCCAGGTCATGGGCCCACAAGCGGCTGGCGCGCTGAGCCGGCAGGGCTTGGTCCGACCAGCCCAGCAGGCGGCAAGCGGCGGCATTGGCATGCAGAATCCGATCACTGGCGGGCGCGATGATCAAGCAGGGGATGTGCATCTGCTGGAAGAACAGGGCAGCACTGGTGCGGGCATCGGGCATAAGTGTGTCCAGAACAAGGGTCTACGAGGTCTATCAAGGCCCATGCCAATAAACGAATATTCGTAATAAAGAAATGCGGAATCTCGTTATTTACGACTTTTCGTACTCATATTTTTTTATAGAAAACCATATTAATCAGTTAGTTAGTTATGGTTTTTGGGTTGGTATGGCTCCTGCAATTGTGATCCGCGACAGCCAATTACGGCATGTGGATTTCAGTATCTCGATGCCCCGTTTGGGGGCATGCGACAGCAGGAGGAATCACGATGAGCGTCAACAGCCTGGATGACCCATTCAACCCCGGCAGCGAACTAACCCATGGTGGTGGTTGCGCTTGCCAGCGCTGTGCGCCGAGTGCCAGCGCCTTGCCCGACAACAGTGAAGCCATGCTTGATCGTGCCATAGAGAGCGCCATCGTAAGGGGGGTGTTCGGTCATAACGAACTGTCGCGGCGCAGCTTTATGGGCATGGTCGGTGGCGGCGTGGCAGCCGCCATTCTCGGCAGTCTGATTCCTATGGATGCAGTCAAGGCCGCGGTCAAAGACAGCCTCGGGCCGCTGGAAAAAAAGCAGCTGAAGATCGGTTTCGTCCCCATTACCTGTGCCACGCCGATCATCATGGCCGACCCCATGGGCTTTTATGCCAAGTACGGGCTCGAAGTCGAGACAGTAAAAACGGCGGGTTGGGCCGTGGCCCGTGACAAGTCCCTGGCCGGTGAATATGACGCTTCGCACATGCTCTCGCCGATGCCGCTGGCGATCAGCATGGGGCTGGGCTCCAGCAAGGTGCCGTTCATCATGCCGGCGCTGGAGAACGTCAACGGTCAAGCCATTGTGCTGGCCATGGAGCATCAGGATAAACGTGATCCCAAGCTCTGGAAGGGTATGCGCTTCGGGGTGCCGTTCGAGTATTCGATGCACGATTTCCTGCTGCGTTACTACCTGGCCGAGCATGGCCTGGACCCAGATCGCGATGTGCAGATTCGAGTGGTGCCGCCGCCTGAAATGGTCGCCAACCTGCGCGCCGGCAACCTTGATGGCTTCCTTTCGCCAGACCCGTTCAACCAGCGTGCGGTGTGGGAGAAGGTCGGCTTTATTCACCTGTTAACCAAAGACCTTTGGGCCGGTCATCCCTGCTGTGCATTTGCCTGCAGCCAGCGCTTTGCCAGCGAGAACCCCAACACTTATAGCGCCCTGCTGCATGCCCTGATCGATGCCACCCAGTATTCCTCGCAGGCGGAAAATCGCAAGGCTGTGGCCGAAGCCATTTCCACCAAGAACTACCTCAACCAGCCTGTGGCTGTGGTGCAGCAGGTATTGAGCGGGCGCTATGCCGACGGCTTGGGCAATGTGCTGGAGGACCCCAAGCGGATCGACTTCGACCCCTTCCCCTGGCAGTCCATGGCTGTGTGGATCCTGACCCAGATGAAACGCTGGGGCTACGTTCAGGGTGATCTGGATTACCGCGGTATCGCCGAGCAGGTTTACCGGGTCGCGGATGCCGGCAAGGTGATGGCCGAAATGGGCATGCCGGTGCCGGCTGACCCCTACAAGTCCTTCAGCGTAATGGGTAAACCGTTCAACCCGGCTGATCCGGAAGGTTATCTCTCCAGCTTCCCGCTGCGGAGGTCATGATGACGGCAGCCATCTCTATGCGCGCAGCGATTCTGTCCGTGCTGCTGTTGGTCATCTCGCTTGGCCTTTGGGAGGTGCTGTGCCGTGAGCCGGCGGGCGTGGTGCCGGCAGCTGATGATGAGTATGCCCTGCTGATGGGGGCGGCCGATCAGGAAGCTCGGGTGCCGCCACCCTCAGTGGTGTTTGTGCATGCATTCAATGAGTTGAGCCAGCCTTTCTACGATAAAGGGCCTAACGATAAAGGGATCGGCATTCAGCTGGGGCACTCCTTGTATCGGGTGCTCACGGGCTACCTCCTGGCGGCCCTGGTGGCGATACCGATTGGTTTCGTCATAGGCATGTCGCCGCTCATGTATCGGGCGCTCAATCCCTTTATTCAGATCCTGCGGCCGATTTCGCCGCTGGCCTGGATGCCCTTGGCGCTTTTTGTGATTCAGGACTCAGAGACCTCGGCGATCTTCGTGATCTTCATCTGCTCGGTATGGCCGATGCTGCTTAACACGGCCTTTGGGGTAGCCGGCGTGCGCCGTGACTGGATCAATGTGGCCCGTACCCATGAGCTCAGTCCGCTGCGCACAGCCTTCAGCGTGATTCTGCCTGCAGCGATGCCGACCATCCTCACCGGTATGCGCATCTCGGTAGGTATCGCCTGGCTGGTGATTGTGGCAGCCGAGATGCTCGTGGGCGGCACCGGTATTGGCTACTACGTGTGGAACGAGTGGAACAACCTGGATCTGGCCAGCGTGATCTTCTCGATTCTATTGATCGGTGTGGTGGGCATGCTGCTCGACCTCATGCTGGGCGGTGTCGCCCGCCTTGTCAGCTACCAGGAGTGAGTGATGTCCCGTTATTTTCTCGATGCCAGACGTCTGGCAAAGCGCTTCCCGCAACCCGGCGGCGAGCCGCTGACTGTGTTCGAAAATGTCAGCTTCGGCCTCGATCAAGGTGAGTTCGTCTGCATCATCGGCCACTCCGGTTGTGGCAAGTCGACCATCCTCAACGCGCTGGCCGGCCTCGACAGCTTCAGCGAGGGCACCCTGGAAATGGCCGGCAAGGAAGTCGCCGGGCCCAGCCTGGAGCGCGGTGTGGTGTTTCAGAACTACAGCCTTTTACCCTGGCTCAACGCCCTGGAAAACGTCGAGTTCGGCGTGCGCGCCCGCTTCCCCCAGTGGTCGCGTGAGCAGCAGCGTGCCCATAGCCGGCAATACCTGGAGATGGTTGGTTTGGGCGGCTCCGAGTTGCGTAAGCCGGCGCAGCTGTCAGGCGGGATGCGTCAACGCGTGAGCATTGCCCGGGCCTTTGCCACCCAGCCGCAGCTGCTGCTGCTCGACGAGCCCTTCGGTGCGTTGGACGCCCTGACGCGCGGCGTCATTCAGGATGAACTGATCAAGATCTGGAGCGCCACCCGGCAAACCGTATTCATGATCACCCACGATGTCGACGAGGCGATTCTGCTGGCCGATCGCATCCTGCTGATGACCAACGGCCCCCAGGCGCGGATTGCTGAGTCGGTAAAGATCGACATACCGCGGCCGCGCCAGCGTGACCAAGTCATTCACCACCCGGCCTACTACCGCATCCGCAATCATCTGGTGGATTTTTTGGTGACCCGCTCCGCCCAACTGCAGGGGCAGGTAGACACCGATGGCAGCGGTTTTCCGCCGGAGATCAATCCTGCCCTGGACGAGCCGAAAGCGGCCAGGGTTGTACCACTGACCCCTGTGAAGGAGCTTCACCATGGATAAGCAACAAATGCGCACCGCCATCCTCGACGCCAAACAGCGTCTGGGTCTGAATTGGGCCGCCCTGGGCCAAGGCATCGGCATGTCGCCGGTGTGGACCACCTCCGCCTGCTTGGGTATGAACAGCATGGCACCAGCCCAGGCTCAGGCGCTGTGCGAGATGTTGGAGCTGCCGGATGAGGTTTCCCTGGCTCTGCAGGCCTTCCCGCACAAGCATTGGGACAAGGCCATTCCCACCGATCCACTGATCTACCGTTTCTACGAAATGATCAACGTTTACGGTGACACCATTAAGGAATTGATCCATGAGGAGTTCGGTGACGGCATCATGAGCGCCATCGACTTCAGCATGGATATTTCCCGCGTAGCCGATCCCAAGGGTGATCGGGTGCAGATTGTCCTCAATGGCAAGTTCCTGCCCTATCGCAGCTGGTAATCGACGAGAAAAATCGTCGCAATGGATAAAAGGCACGGCACTCGCCGTGCCTTTTGTTTTGCGCTCTGCGAAAATGCCCGCACTTTTTGACCGATTACTTTTCTCGGGAACTGCCATGACCACCCTGAAGAACGACCGCTTCCTTCGTGCTCTGCTCAAGCAACCTGTCGATGTCACCCCAGTGTGGATGATGCGCCAGGCTGGTCGTTACCTGCCGGAATACCGCGCCACCCGCGCCAAGGCCGGAAACTTCGTCAACCTGATGAAGAACCCGGAATTGGCCTGCGAGGTCACCATTCAGCCGCTGGATCGCTACCCGCAGCTGGACGCGGCGATTCTGTTCTCCGACATCCTGACCATCCCCGATGCCATGGGCCAGGGCCTGTATTTCGAGACCGGTGAAGGCCCGCGCTTCAAGAAGGTCATCAGCTCCATGGCGGATATCGAGGCGCTGCCGATTCCCGATCCGGAGCAGGACCTGGGTTATGTGATGGACGCGGTGCGCACCATTCGCCGCGAGCTGAATGGCCGCGTGCCGTTGATTGGCTTCACCGGCAGTCCCTGGACCCTGGCTACTTATATGGTTGAAGGTGGCTCGTCGAAGGACTTCCGCAAGTCCAAGGCCATGCTCTACGACAACCCGCAGGCCATGCATGCGCTGCTCGACAAGCTGGCGCAGTCAGTCACCGCCTACCTCAATGGGCAGATCAAAGCCGGCGCGCAAGCGGTACAGATTTTCGACTCGTGGGGTGGTTCGTTGTCTGCGGCGGCTTACCAGGAGTTCTCTCTGGCCTATATGCAGAAGATCATCGACGGCCTGATCCGCGAGCACGACGGTCGCCGCGTGCCGGTGATCCTGTTTACCAAAGGTGGCGGCCTGTGGCTGGAGTCCATGGCCGAGACTGGTGCCGAGGCGCTGGGCCTGGACTGGACCTGCGATATCGGCAGCGCTCGTGCCCGTGTTGGCGACAAGGTCGCGCTGCAGGGCAATATGGACCCGAGCGTGCTGTACGCCAACCCGGCGGCGATCCGCGCCGAAGTCGGGCGTATTCTCGCCGCTTACGGGCATGGCAGCGGCCAGGTGTTCAACCTAGGCCATGGCATCACCCCTGAAGTCGACCCGGCTCACGCCGGTGCGTTCTTCGAAGCGGTGCATGAGCTGTCGGCGCAATACCATCAATAAACGCCAAGTAAAACTAAGGCCGCTAATGCGGCCTTAGTTTTATCTGCGTGCGGCTCAGGGCTTACGCAAATCGCGTACGGCCTTTACCAGTGCCAGCTGTTCGGTTGCGCTGAGCGTGTCAGCGTAGCCGGGCATGGCCCCGGGGCCCTTGGCAATGGCGTCGAGGATATCGCTGTCGCTGCTGTTGTCCTGCCACTTGGCTTTACTCAGGTTCTGCGCAAAGTACAGCCAGCCGCGCAGGGTGTTGGCGCGGCCGTCTGCAGCGTGGCATTTGGCGCAGTGCTGACGATACAGCTGCTGGCCATCCACTTCGGCCAGCGCGGGGAGGCTGGTGAGCAGGGTCAGTGCAGCGAGCAGGCCGAGCAGCGTCGGCTTATTTGACATTGGCCAGGTTACCCTTGAGCGCTACGCCCGCCATGATTGCGCCGGCGTGGCATTCGTACTTCTGACTGTCCTTGTACTCGATGTTCTTGTAGTTGCTGGCCAGGTCGACCACGGCGTTGGCACCGGCAGCCTTGGCCGCATTCTGCAGGCGGATCAAGGCCGATTGCAGCACCCAGCTGCAGGCCTCTTCGTCGCTCTTGTTGAAGGCGTTGGTCTTCTGGCTGGTAGTAACGCCGGATTTGACCACGCTGACCGCGCCAGCCGGCTTGTTGCCCGCCAGGTAGAACTTCACGCTGCCGTCTAGACGGCCGGCATTCAGGGCTTCCTGCACAACCGCGTCGAATGGCAGAAAGTGGGTGGTGTCGCGGGCCTGGCTGACAGTCGGCAACAGGCTCAGGCAGGCGGCAGCAAGGATCCAGTTCTTGGCTTTCATCGGGTGACTCCTTTCTTGTGAGTTTCTGGTCAGGGTGTTGCGCAAAAAATCAGTGTGAGCCAGCTGCTTTCTAGCTCCAGCGCTTGAAGATCAGCGAGGTATTCACCCCACCAAAGGCGAAGTTGTTGTTCATCACGTACTGGTGGCTCATCTGGCGGAATTCGCCGCGCAGGTAGTCCAGCTCGCCGCAGGCCGGATCGATATTTTCCAGGTTCAGGGTCGGCACATAGCTGTCCGCGTTCATCATTTCGATGCTGAACCAGGACTCCAGCGCGCCGCAGGCCCCCAAAGTGTGGCCGAAGTAGCTCTTCTGCGAGCTGATCGGCATCTGGCTGCCGAACAGTTCCTGGGTGGCCAGGGTTTCCGCGACATCGCCCTGCTCGGTGGCGGTGCCGTGGCCGTTGACGTAGCCGATGGCAGAGGGTTCTAAACCGGCATCCTGCAGCGCCAGTTCCATCGCTCCGCGCATGGTCGCCTGCACCGGTTTGGTGGCGTGCTGGCCGTCTGAGGTACAACCAAAACCGACGATTTCGGCATGGATGGTCGCGCCACGGGCCAGGGCGTGCTCCAGCTCTTCAAGGACCAGGATGCCGGCACCTTCGCCGATCACCAGGCCATCGCGGCCGCTGTCGTAGGGGCGCGGTGAGGTGTGCGGGGCGTCGTTCTTCAGGCTGGTGGCATAGAGTGCATCGAAGACCATGGCCTCGGTCGGGCAGAGTTCCTCGGCACCGCCGGCGAGCATCATCGGCAGGCGACCGAACTTGATCGCTTCATAGGCGTAGCCGATGCCCTGGCTGCCACTGGTGCAGGCGCTGGAGGTGGGGATCAGGCGGCCCTTGAGGCCGAAGAAGATGCTGATATTGGCCGCCGTGGTGTGCGGCATCATGCGGATATAGGAGTTGGCGTTGAGGCCGTCGGCCACCGAGTTGAGCAGCATATTGCCGAACGCCTTGATCTCGTCGGTGCTGCCGGTGGAGGAACCGCAGGCCACGCCCATACGGCCATCCTGAATGCACGGGTCGCCTAGCAGGCCGGCATGTTCCAGCGCGCGCTCGGCGGCGTACACCACCAGCTTGGAGACCCGGCCCATGCTGCGGGTTTGCTTGCGGTTCCAGTGCTTGGGTTGCACAAAATCATCCACCGGGCCGCCGAGGCGGGTGTTCAGCTCGCTGAACCTGTCCCACTCATGCATGTAGCGGATACCGCTCTTGCCCGCTTTGAAGTTCGCCTCAATCGTCGGCCAGTCGCTGCCCAGCGAGGTCACGCCGGCCATGCCGGTGACTACAACCCGTTTGCATCCGTTCATCAGCACAGCCCACCGTTCACCGCGAGGACCTGGCGGGTAATGTAGGCCGCCTCCTCGGACATCAGAAAATTCACCGCGCCGGCCACTTCTTCCGGGGTGCCCATGCGTTGCGCCGGGACCATCTTGAGGATTTCCTCGATGGGCACATCGGCATCGAGTATCTCGGTATCGATCAGCCCCGGTGCCACGCAGTTGACCGTGATCTTGCGCTTGCCCAGCTCGATCGCCAAGGCCTTGGCCGCGCCGATAATGCCGGCCTTGGAGGCGCTGTAGTTGACCTGGCCGCGATTGCCGATCAGCCCGGACACCGAGGTGATGCAGACGATGCGTCCGGCCTTGCGTCGCCGCACCATGGGCATGGTCAGCGGATGCAGCACGTTATAGAAACCGTCCAGATTGGTGCGCATGACGATGTCCCAGTCCTCCTCGCTCAGCGCCGGGAAGGCACCGTCGCGGGTCAGGCCGGCATTGCACACCACGCCGTAATAAGCGCCGTGCTGCTCGACATCGGCCTCCAGCGCCGCGCGGCAGGCGGCGCGGTCGGAGACGTCGAATTGCAGAATGCGCGCCCGCTGGCCCAGCTCAAGAATCTGCGCCTGCACCGCCTCGGCTTCCTCGCGGCGGGCGCGGCAATGCAGCACGATGTCATAGCCGCTCTTGGCCAGACGCAAGGCAATCGCCCGGCCGATGCCACGGCTGGAACCGGTGACCAGAATGGTTTCGCGCATGGCCGCTGTTTCGCTCATGACTGGGACCCCTCAAATTCTTCCTGAAGATAACTGGCCACCTGGGGTGGACGGAATACGTTAAGGCGGGCCAGGGCCTCGATGCCGGGACCGCGCAGCTGGCATTCGAATACGCCCATGCCGTTGTCATCCTGCAGCGAGCGGCTCGCATGGATATGCAGCTCGGCTCCGGCCGGGAAGCGTTCGACATTGCACTCGTACTTGCGCGTGCCGAGGAGAAAGCCCAACTCCACCGGCTCGCCGCGCAGGCGCGCCTGGCAGCCGGCGTAGGCCGCCACGCTCTGCGCCATCAGTTCGATGCCAACCCAGGCCGGCAGGCTACCGTCCTCCAGGTTAAACAGGCCGCCGTTGCGGATGGTCAGCTGGGTTTCGATGTCCTCGTCGCCAAAGCGCAGCACTTGGTCGATCAGGATCATGTCAGCGGCGTGGGGGATCAGTTCGGCGATTGGCCATTGGCTCATGGGTGTTCTCCTGGCATTTCGCCGTGCTCTTCACTCATCTCATCACCCAAGAGCAGGCTGATATTGTTACCGCCAAAGGCGAAGGAGTTGCTCATCAGTCGGCGTGGGCGACTGCTGCTCAGTTGCGTACCGGGCTGTACCAGATTCAGTGCCGGCAAGGCTGGGTCAGCCTGGCCGTCCCACAGGTGCGGCGGTAGCAGTTGCTCTGGGTTGTATTCGCTCAAGGTCAGCCAGCAGAAGGCTGCTTCCAGTGCGCCAGCCGCGCCCAGGGTGTGGCCGACCATGGGTTTGCTCGATGAGCAGGGCACCCCGTGCGGGAAGATCGCCTGTACCGCCAGACTTTCCATGGCGTCGTTATGGGTTGTGGCGGTGCCATGCAGGTTCAGATAATCGACCTGATCAGCGCTGATCCCGGCCGCCGCCAGGGCCTTGGTCATGGCCGACTGAGCACCGAGGCCCTCGGGGTGCGGTGCGGAAATATGGTGGGCGTCGGAGCAGGCACCGCCGCCAAGCAGGGCGATTGGTAAGGCGCTCCGGGATACGGCACCCCGGGCCGCACTGCCAGGCAGCGCTTCTTTAGTCATCGGCTCTTTAGTCATTAAGAACAGTGCCGCACCTTCGCCGATATTGATGCCATGGCGATTGACGGAAAACGGCTGGCAGCGCTCGACTGAGACCGCTTCCAGGGCGGAAAAACCATTCAGCGTCAGGCGACACAGGCTGTCCACGCCGCCACAGATCACCGCATCACATACGCCCAGGTTCAGCAGGCGCTGCGCGCTTAACAGCGCCCGCGCGCCCGAGGTACAGGCGGTGGAAATGCTGAAGCACGGCCCGCTCAGGCCCAGCCAGTCACTGAGGAAGTTCGCCGGTTCAGCCAGCTCCTGTTGCGCATAGTGATAATGCGCTGGCAACTTGCCCTCACTGAGGTAGGTGGCGAGGCTCTGGCTGGCTTCCTCGATGCCCGAGGTGCTGGTGCCGAGCACCACGGCGATACGCTCTGCGCCGAAACGACTGATGGCGGCGCGCAGCTCTGGCTCAATCTCCAGGGCGGCCGCCAGCAGCAGCTGGTTATTGCGACTGGGCGGATGACCCGGCAAGTCGGGTAACTCCGGCAGGCTGCCGGGCACTGCGCCGACGGTCAGCGCGCGCTCGGCCACCCAGCCGCTTTGCGCCTGCATGCCGTTGCTATCACCGGCAAACAGCGCCTTTGCTACCGCCTGCTTGCCTTGGCCGAGGGCGCAGTTAAGGCCCAGTGCGTTGAGGTAGACCGGCATCAGGGAATCTCTTCGTCGGCGAGGGCATAGACCCGGTAACTCAGTACCTGGCCCTGGCTCAGGGTGAAATCCAGCGGCGCGCGGTAGTCGATCAGCCAGTGCGGGTTAAGCCGGCGCTGGCCGTCGGCCAATTGTTGCCAGGTGCCCGGCGCGTAGCTGGCGGGCAGTTTGTCTAGAGGGGTAAGGGCGAACAGCAGGGCGGCGAACAGCTCCTGGGCTTCGCTATTGGGCGGCAGCAGGCCATCGGCGCGCCACTTGCCATCTTCCAGCAGTTGCCGCGCCAGGGGGATGCCAAGGGGATCGAACAGCGACCAGCGCAGTGCCGATTGTTCGGCCTGCACCACCAGCCACCAGATCTGCTGATCCGTGCCTTGCTGGCGTTCTACGCGCAGCGCGGCCGGCAGTGGCGCGCCGAAGGTTGGGGCGCTCAGCGGCAGCGGCGTGCGTGCGGCGCAGGCGCTCAGCAGCAGGCAGAGACCGAGCAGGGCGATGCGTTTCATACAGAATTTGCCTCGAGCGGCTTGCGCGCCACCACATTGACCAGGGTTTCATTGCGCTGGCCAACGGGTTTGGGCTTCATCAGGCCCCAGCGTTCCAGCAGGCCAAAGTCCTTGGAACGGCTCCACCACAGATAGGGGTAAGAGATGTTACTGGCGGCGAACGCGAAGCCCTGGCCGCGCAACATAGCCAGATAGCCTTCGGCGCTTTTCTGCACATGCATGGGGTGGCGGAACAGCCAGCGGATCACCCAGGTGTCGATGTAGTACTGGGTGGATTCAGCGAACATTAGGTAACCACCCGGTTTGAGTACACGCCAGAATTCGGCCAGGGCCTGCTCCTGCTCGACCAGATGATGGAAGGTCTGGTGGCAGAACAGCAGGTCAACGCTGGCGTCAGGCAGGTCGATGGCCGCGCAGTCGCTGGCAATCAGCTGCACATCCAGACCCAGACACTCGGCCTCGGCGCGCGAGCGGTCGAGGCTGTGCGGGTCGGCATCCAGGCCGATCATCCGCGCCGGTTTGAAGGCTTCGGCCAGCAGGCCGAAGGACTTGCCCTGGCCGCAGCCAGCATCCAGCAGCACCGGCGACTCTGGCAGCGGGCCGGCGAACAGACCGCGCAGATCATTGATCGCCACGCGCAGCACATGGTGTTGCCAGACATGGCTCTGCAGAAACCAGAAACCGAAGCGGGTTTCCTCGACGTAAGTGGCGGCCGGGTTGCTCATAAATATCCTTATCAACTAGTGGCGCAAAGTTCGGCGAGTACCCGCAGGCGGCGGCGCGGTTCGGCGACATAGGGGTTTTTCTGATCCCAGGCGTAGCCGGCGAGGATCGAGCTGATCATTCGGCGGATTTCCGGCTGGGCCCTCTCGAAATGAATCACGTCCTGGAAGCTGCCGTCGTACCAGCCCTCGACATACACGCGGAAGGTGTCGACGCCGCGCTTGAGTGGAATAGCAAAATCATGCTCCCAGTCCACCGTCTCGCCGCTGAGCTGACGGTGCAGGGTGCCTGCGGCCATGCTCGCCGAGCGCATGGCGATGGTTACCCCGGAGCTGAACACCGGGTCGAGGAATTCCGCGGCGTTGCCGAGCAGCGCAAAGCCCGGGCCGTGCAGGGTTTTGACGTTGGCCGAGTAGCCGCCGATGGTGCGCGCCGGGGTGTCCCACACGGCGTTTTTCAGCATCTTGTGCAGGCTGGGGGCCTCTTCGATAAATTGCTTGAGGCAGGCGTCCAGATCCTCTGGGCGACCCGTAAAGCGGCCGACCTCGGCCACCACACCCACCGAGCAGCGGCCGTTGCTGAACGGGATGGTCCAGAACCACACATCGCGCAGGGTCGGGTGGGTGGTGATCAGGATCTTCTCGCGGTCAAAGCCGGTGCCTTCGCTGCGGTCTTCGACGTGGGTAAACACCGCCTGGCGCACCGGGAAGTTCGACGGCGTGTCGAGGTCGAGCAGGCGCGGCAGCACGCGGCCGTAGCCACTGCCATCGAGGACGAAGGCGCATTGCACTTGGTACTCGTGGCCATCGGCCAAACGGCGCACGCTCAGGCGTGGGCAGTCGCCGCTGCGCGCGCCGCTGAAGTCGACGGCGAAGATTTCCTCTTCATAGCGGATTTCCACGCCCTGCAATTCGGCCTGGTCGGCCAGCAGCTTGTCGAAGTCGGCGCGCAGCACCTGATAGGTTGACCCCTGACCTTTGGTGAAGGTGTCGCGGAAATCGAACTCGGTGTAGCGCTCGCCCCAGCTGAAGGCCGCGCCATGTTTGGTCTGGAAGCCGGCCGCGCGCACCGCGTCGAGCATCCCGGCTTCTTCGACGAAGTCCAGGCAATGCGACAGCAGGCTTTCGCCAATCGAGAAGCGTGGGAAGCGCTGGCGTTCGAGCACCAGCACGTCATGGCCGTTGCGCTTGAGCAGCGCTGCGGCAATCGCCCCGGACGGACCGGCCCCGATGACTACGACCTGACGTTTTTCGACTTCAAGAGACTTCATCGCGGCTTATGCCTCATTAATGAACGGTAATGGTTCGGAGTGTTCATGCAGTGTGTCTCTGGCTTGTACCGCTCTGTTGGGTGCCCGCCCATGGCGCAAGGAGGAAGCAGAACAGCAGACCGAGGCTGATCGCCAGGCCGAAGTTGGCGATCGCCGGAGTGTCGCTGATCAGCAGCAGGCCGAACGACAGCCAGCTGGTCAGCGCCGAGAGCAGGGTGCCGAGCAGGCTGACCGCCGGCCCGCCGATATTCTCGCGCATCAGAATGGCGTAATCGACGCCGATGGCGGTGATCAAGAGCAGGCCAAACAGGCTGAACAGGGTCAGCGGCTGGCCCAGCCAACCGAGGCAGGCCAGCGCAGCGAGGGCCGCCAGCAGCGGCAGGCAGACCACTCGCAATGCGCCGCCGAGGCCGAAGGGCAGGCACAGCAACAGCAGGATGGCGATGGAGGACAGCAGTTTCAGTTCGGCGGCGCTGAGTTGGGTGGCACTGAACAGCGCATTGAGTTCGCTGATCCGATCTACCAGCTGCACCCCCGGCAGGCCCTCGACCAGCGGCTGGAGTTCGCTGCTGTTGCTAAGCCCTTGCAGGCTGACCAGCCCGGCCACACCGTCTGCATGAGCGCCTAGCCATAGCGCTCGCCAGGCCTCGCCCAGGGGGCTGGCCAGGGCCTGTTCCAGGCTGGCCTGGTTATTTTGCTGGAGCGCGAGCAGCTCGCCGTGCAGCGCGGCCGGCGGAATGCCCAGATCGAGCAGCGGCTGCCAGTGCTGCGGCAGTGCGCCTAGCGCGGCACGCAACTCCTGCAGTTGGCTATCCGGGGCGACCAGTTGGCTGAGGGCGCGGTAGTCACGCAATTGGCCGTTCTGCACGGCCTGATCCAGGCGCTGGCTGAGCGCCGCCTGGCGCTCCAGCAATTGCTGCGGGTTAGCGGCGCGGATCAGGAAGAACTGGCTGGTGGGCTGCTGGCCGGTCAGCTCGGCGATGCGCTGGGCCTCGGCCAACAGGCGCGGTTCCTGGCCCAGCCACTGGCGCAGGTCATTCTGCGTATGCAGTTGCCACAGGCCACCGGCGCAGAACAGCAGGAGCAATGCCAGCAGCGGCGCGCTGCCGACTTTGCCTAGCAGGCGTGCCCGACCGGCCAGCAGGTGTTGGCTAAAACTCAGCAGTTGCGGCGCTGGGCTTAGCCGCAGGCCGCGCAGCCAGGCCGGCAGCAGGCATACCGAGCACAGATAGGCCGCAATCAGCCCAGCGGCGGAAAACACTGCGACCTGGGTCAGCGCCGGAAACGGGGTAAAGGCCAGTGCCAGGTAGCCGATCAGGTTGGTGCCCAGGCTCAGGCTCAGGCCCGGCAGGGTGGCGTGCAGGGCACCCCAGCTGCTCCAGCCTTCCATGCCCGCGGCGTTGCTCCAGCTCTTGCTTAAGTAGTGTTGCGGATAGTCGGCGGCGACCCCGGTCAGGCTGGCACCGAGCACCAGGGTCAGGGCGTTGATCTGGCCGAATACCAGCACGCAGGCGGTGCAGCCGGCGAGCAGCGCCATGCCGATGGGCAGCAGGCTGACCAGCACCCGCACGCGGCGGAAGGCCAGCAGCAGCAACAGCAGGGTGCCGAGCGTCGCGCCGCCGCCAATCAGGCTGATCTCGCGGGTGGCCTTGGCCTGCCCGGCGGCAGCGTACAGCACGCCGCCGGCCGCCAGCAGTTGCCCACCGGATGTTTCGATCTGCGCGCGGGTAGCGGCGACTTGCGCGGCAATCAGCGGCGGCTCCTGCATATCGAAGGCGCTGCCCCGGGCGCTGGCGCGCAGCAGGGCCCAGGTCATGCCGGGTTCTTCCAGCAGCAGTGCGCCGCTGCTCAGGTCGGCCTGGATGCGACTGCCGGGATTCAGCGCCTGCTGCGCGCGTACGCCCAGGCCCAGCCAATCCTGCTCGATGGGCAGCAGGCTAAAGCCTGCAAAGGTGTCGAACAGCTGGGCGGCGCGTTGTTCGATCAACTGCTGTGGTTGTTCCAGCAACAGCTGGCGATCCGCCGCCGGCAACAGGGCCAGGCGGTTGTTGCGCAGGTAGTCGCGCAGCGCCGCGAGATCGCTGTCGACGCTCCACTGCACCTGGGCAAAGCGCCCGCTGCCGCGCCACTGCTCGCCCACCTGCTGGACCAGGGCAATCGCCTGGTCGCGCTGCGGGTGGCCGATCAGCAGTAGCAGGTCGCGATTGAGCGGCTCCTGCATACGCTGCTCGGCTTGCTGCACCAAGGCGTCGCCGCTGCCGGCGGGCAACAGGGCGAGCATATCTGCCGCTATGGGTGGGCCGTTGCGCCACTGCCAGGCGGCGAGCGCCAGCAGCGCTGCAAGCAGCAGCAGAAAGGCGCGCGGTAGCCAGCGTTCACTGGGCAAAGTCGCGTTGCTCCTGCTCGCTCAAGGCATCACCGGCCAGGCTTTCTGGCAGGCGCAGCACGCTGTGATCGCCCTGGGTTTCATGCAGCTCGATACGCTGCACCAGCGCGCCGCCGTCGATCTGGATGCGGCTGAAAATCTGCTTGAGCAACACCGAGTTCGGCACCAGGCGCAGTTGCCAGGCCTCGGCAGTGCCGCTCAGTTGCAGCTGGAAATCCCGCGCCAGGCCGCTGTGGTCGCCCTTGAGTACGGCGAGAAACAGCCGGCTCTGCTGGGCCGCGACATCCTGGCCGGGTTGCTGCTGCCAGCCATTGGGCGTGCGCTTGGCGATGCCCTGGCCGTCGATGCGGTAATCCTGCTTGAGCGGGCTTTGCAGCTGCCAGAGCAGGCCGAGATCGCGGCTGAGGACAAACTGGCCGCGACTGGTCAGCGGCTGCGGCAGGGCGCGCAGGTGCTTTTCCTGAATCAGCGGGCCGCGTACCACGGCAGGTTTGGCCAGCTGAGCGCTGAGCTGGTCGAGGTCGAAGGCACAAGCATCGGATGCCAGAAGCAGCAGAAACGCAAGCTGTAGCCCGGATGCAATCCGGGAGCGGTGGCGGGTCGGAGAACGCTTTCCGGATTTCATCCGGGCTACGAGGCCGGCACCGCGTTGGGTATCACCAAGCTCAACCCAGCCTACGGGGTTGAGTACGCGGCTTAATCCGGCCCAAAGACTGTTCACGCCAACACCTTTTCGACGGCTTCGATCAGCACCTTGGGCGAAGCAAACTGCATTTCCCGGGTGGCGATTTCCACCGCCACCTGCACGCTGCTGCCCCGGGTCATGCGTTCGCCGCTGGCGGCATCGGTGATCAGGTAGTTGATCTTCAGGCGGTTCTCCCATTCGATCAGGTCGGCGCGCACGATGATCTTCTGGCCGAACTGCGCGCCACGGATATAGCGCAGCTGCAGGTCGATCACCGGCCAGGCGTAGCCGGCGTCGCGCATCTGCACGTAGTTGTGGCCGAGCTTGTCGAGCAGGGCGCAGCGCGCTTGTTCGAAGTATTTGACGTAGTGGCCGTGCCAGACCACTTCCATCATGTCGACGTCGAAGAACGGCACCACCAGCTCGATCTCGGCTTGTAATACGCCTTTGCTACGCATGGGCGGCTCCTCGGCGAGCGCACCCTACGCGGCGTGCGGCGCTGGTCGTAGGGTGCGCCGTGCGCACCAGGGCAGACTTAGGCATACAGGTTCCAATGTTGTTCGCGGATACGCACCAGGCACAGGCGCAGCTCGGCTTCCAGGGCACGGTCCTCGATCACCGGGTGGAAGTCCACGGCCAGCTGTTCGCGCATGGCGACGACGGGGGGCGGGATATCGCTCTTGCCGTCGCGCTGACGCAGCCACACGCCCTGATTGGCGGCCAGCAGGGTGGCGGCGGCCACCTGTTCGGTCAGTTCCAGGCTGCGCAGGGCGTCGCGGGCGGCGATGGTGCCCATGCTTACCTTGTCCTGGTTGTGGCATTCGGTGGAGCGCGAGAACACGCTGGCCGGCATGGTGTTTTTCAGGGCTTCGGCGGTCCAGGCGCTGGTGCCGATCTGCACGGCCTTGAAACCGTGGTTGATCATCGCGCTGACGCTCGGTGCGCCAGACAGGTTGCTCGGTAGACCGTGGTTGTAGCGGCTGTCGACCAGCAGGGCGAGTTGGCGGTCGAGCAGGTCGGCGACGTTACCCACCAGGTTTTTCAGGCTGTCCATGGCGAAGGCGATATGCCCGCCGTAGAAGTGCCCGCCGTGCAGCACGCGTTCGGCTTCGGCGTCGATCAGCGGGTTGTCGTTGGCGCTGTTCAGTTCGATCTCGATGAACTGGCGCAGCAGGCCCAGGCTGTCGGCCAGCACACCGAGCACATGCGGCGCGCAGCGCAGCGAGTAGCGATCCTGCAGGCGATGCAGCGGCGCGGTCGGCGCGTCGATGGCCAGGTCCTGGCGCAGCCAGGCGGCGACCTGCATCTGCCCCGGGTGCGGCTTGGCGGCGAACAGGCGTTCGTCGAAGTGTTCCGGGTTGCCTTCCAGCGCCACCACATTGAGCGCGGTGATGCGGGTGGCCAGCTTGAGCAGGTAGTCGGCGCGGGAGAACGCCTGGCAGGCCAAGGCGGTCATCACCGCCGTGCCATTCATCAGCGCCAGTGCCTCTTTCGGGCGCAGGGTCAGCGGCGTCCAGCCGAGTTCGTTGTGCACCTCGGCGGCGCTGCGGCGCTCACCCTTGAACATCACCTCGCGCTCGCCTGACAGAGTGGCGGCGACGTAGGACAGCGGCGTGAGGTCGCCACTGGCACCCACCGAGCCTTCTTCCGGAATCAGCGGCAGCACATCAAATTCGAGAAACGCCTGCAGGCGTTCCAGCAGTTCCACGCGCACCCCGGAAACGCCCTGACACAGCGACTGCAGCCGCGCGGCCAGTACCGCGCGGGTGCTGGCTTCATCCAGCAGCTTGCCCAGGCCGCAGCCGTGGAAGGTGTAGAGATGGCGCGGCAGCGCCTCGACCTGGTGCAGTGGCACCGCCACCACGCAGGAGTCGCCGTAGCCGGTGGTAACGCCGTAGATCACGCCTTCCTTGTCCAGCAGGCTGTCGAGAAAGCGCGCACCCTTGGCGATCTTCTCGCGGTAGGCGGCGTCGCTTTGCAGGCGGGCCGGCATACTGCGGCTGGCCAGGGCCACGACCTGCTCGATGGACAAGTGGGCTTCGCCGAAGATCACCGGGTCAGGCTGATATGTCGTCATCTTTATTCCAGAAGGGGTAGAAATTGAACCATTGCAGGGGCGCATCCAGGCAACGCTGCGCGAGCTGGTCGGCGTAGCGCTGGGTCCAGTGGCGGATCACCTCGTCCCGTTCGCTGCGCTTCCACTGCAGGCGCTCGGCGAAGGGTTCGATGATCACCTGGTAGCGGTTATCGATTTTCAGGCAGTGAATCAGATTGACCGGGCATTGCAGCAGCCCGGCCAGCAACCAGGGGCCTTGGGGGAAGGCGGCGGGCTTGCCGAGGAAGTTTACGCGGACCTTGCGGCTGCCCTTGAGCGGTACGCGGTCGCCGGCTATCGCCAGCCATTCACCGCGCTCCAGGCGCTCGGACAATTGCAGCATGATCGCCGCGTCCAGCTCACTGACCTGAATCAGGCGCAGGTGGGTGGCACCGGCCTCGCCGAGCAGGCGGTTGAACTGTTCGGCGTGTTTGGTGTGCACCAGCACGTTCATCGTCACCCGTTCGCCGAGTTCGGCCAGGGCGCGGCAGACTTCCAGGTTGCCCAGGTGCGCGGCCACCAGCATCTGCCCACGGCCTTGCTGGTGCAGCTGGGCACAGGCGCTGCCCGGGTCGACCAGGGTCACCTGTTCCAGGCCGAGCTTGCCATTCCACACATCGAGCTTGTCCAGCAGGGTATCGGCGAAACTCATGAACTGACGAAATACCGACCGGCGAGTGGGCTGCAGCTCGGCACGGCCGCTCCAGTTGGCCAGGTTACGTTGGTACTGATGAATGCTGCGCCGCGCCTCGCTGCCGAACAGGTAGAAATACAGCACGATCAGGTACAGCAGTGGGCTGATCAGGCGGCGGCCGAGCAGGCGCGCCAACCAGGCGGTGAACTTCATCAGAACAAAGCTGCCGCGCTCGCGCTGCCCGGCCCAGTGCTGCTGGCCACTCATGCGCGGCACCTGCGCCAGAGGATCTGCGGGGCGCGCAGCAACATGCCGAAGAACAGCTTGGCGTGCATCTTCGAGATCAGCGCGTTGTCGTGCCACAGGCGAAAGTGCGAGAGGCCATCCAGCGGGTAATGCACCTTGGTCGGCAGCCAGTGCATCGGCTGATTGCGCCAGGCCAGGCGCACCAGAATCTCGGTGTCGAAATCCATGCGCTTGCCGATGCTGACCGCGTCGATCAGCGCCAGGGTGGCCGGCAGCGGGTACACGCGAAAGCCGCACATGGAATCACGGATGCTCAGCGACAGGGTGTTGATCCACACCCACACGTGGGTCAGGTAGCGCGCGTAGAGGCGGCCTTTCGGCACGCTGTCGTCGTACTGCGGGTAGCCGCAGATCAGCGCCTCGGGCGCGGCTTGCGAGGCCTGGATAAAGCGCGGCAAATCGCTGAGGTCATGCTGGCCGTCGGCGTCCACCTGCAACGCATGACTGAAGCCCAGGCGCGCCGCTTCACGCAGGCCGGCCATCACCGCGCCGCCCTTGCCCTGGTTGACCGCCAGGCGCAGCAGATGGGTGTCGGGTTGCTCGGCAAGCTGATCCATCACCGCGGCGCAGGCCGGACTGGAGGCGTCGTCCACCAGTACGCAGGGCAGGCCGGCCGCATGCAGCGCGGCGACCACCACGGGCAGCGCATGCTCGTGGTTGTAAACCGGAATAACCGCGCAGGGCTTATTCATGGGGAGCGCCCTGCGTAGGATGGGTCGGGCCGCGCAGGTGGAGCAACGCGATACCCATCGAGCCGTTGTTGGGTATCGCTACGCTCAACACCAACCTACAAAAGTCACTCATTGTGCTGGCCCCAATAAAATACGCCCGGACGAGCAGGCGGCTTCGCCGTTGCGGTAGGCGAAATACAGCTTGCCGCGCGCGGCGTCGAAACGCAGGGTCAGCTGCAGGCGGTCGCCGGGGCGCGCCAGTTGCTGGAATTTCAGCACTTCCATGCCGCTGAAGCGCGGAGGCAGGTCCACGATCAGGCGGCGTGCCAGTTGCTGCGCCCAATCGACCTGGACCACGCCCGGCAGCACCGGGGTCTGCGGAAAGTGGCCGGTGAAGTGCGCCAGGTCCAGCGGCACCTCCAGCTCCAGCCGCCATTCGCCGTCCTGCTCCACAGCCGACAGCGGCTCCACCTGGGTTGGCCGTGGTGCTGCCAGCAGCGCTTCCACTGTGGCTTGCGCCAGTTTGCCCTGGTTGTTGTAGGGCAGCTGAGCGAGTAGCCGCCAGCGCCGGGGCAGGGCGATGGCTTCGCAATGACCGGCCAGATGGCGGCGCAAGGTTTCGGTGACGGTCTTGCGCCCCTGGTTACGCAGCGCATGCAGGCCGGCCGGGCTCAGGGCCACCAGGGCACCGAGATAGGCGCGGCCTTGCTGCACCACGCCCAGGCGCGCGTCGCTGACCCATTCATGGCCGAGCAGCGCCTGTTCCAGCATGGGCAGGGAAATGCGCTTTTCTTCCAGCTTGATAATCCGGTCCAGGCGACCGCGCAGGGCGAAGCGGCCATCGGCCTGCAACTCCACCGCATCGGCGGTCTGCTCGCGGTGGCCGGCCGGCAGGTAGGGCGAGGTCAGGTGCAGCGCACCTTCGCCGTTCTGCCCCAGCTCTATTCCGGCAAAGGGCGTCCACAGCTCACCGCCCTGACGCCAGGCAATGCCGCCGGTTTCCGAGCTGCCGTAGATTTCCGTGGGCCATTGGCCAAGCAGGTTCTGCAGCTCGATGGCTGTTTCTGGCGGCAGCGCGCCACCCGAGGAAAACACTTGGCGTACCGCGCGCAGTGCCTGCCAGTTGAGGTTATTGCCCATTCTCTTCAACAGGGCAGGGCTGGCAACCCAGGCGAAGTCGCCGCCGCTGGCCAGGCTTTCGCGCTGCAGGTCCTCAGGAAATGGCTGGGCGCGGCGCAGAAAGACGCGGCCGGCACACAGCGGCCAGAGCACGCGAAACAGCAGGCCGTAGATATGCTGGGTGGCGACGCTGCCGAGGATGGTCGCGTTGCCCAGTTGCTCGCCCCAGAGCTGCTCCAGGGCGGTCACTTCATTGGCCAGCTGGCGCAGGGATTTGTCGATCAGCTTGGCTTCACCGCTGGAGCCGGAGGTGCACAGGGTCAGCTGACATTGGTCGAGATCGAGTGGGGCTGGCAACAATGCCGCGCTGTCGGCGTCAAGCAGGCTGTCAAGCGTAGCGACGCCCGTACTATCCAGCCATAGCTCACACTGCGTGCTCATGCGCTGGCGGGTCTGCGGCTGTGCGTCGGCCGGCAGCAGCACGGCAATTCCGGCGCGCCAGGCGGCCAGCAGGGCGATGGCCAGCTCAGCGGCATCGTCGAGGTACAGCGCCAGGCGCTTTACGCCACGGCGTTGCAGCTCAGCGGCCAGCTGCAGGGCGTGCTGGCGCAGCTGGGGCTGATCCAGATCTGCGGTTACTGCGCGGCCTGGGTGGGCTTCGAGCAGCAGGTGCTCGAGGGGCAGCCAGTTCATTCATGTCTCCTTACACGCTGGCGTACCAGCCATTCGCCGGCAAACAGCAGGCCCATCAGGCCATAGGAAATCAGCCCGGTGTACAGGGTCCACCAGCTCAGCGGAGCCCAGAAATTCAGCGCCACCACCACCAGGCCGTTGGCCAGGAAGAACCAGGCCCAGACCGCGGTGACCAGGCGCGTGTAGCGGATCGCCACCTCCGGCAGCTGCGGTTCGGTCAGGCGCGCCAGGCGTTCGATCAGCGGCGGGCCGAACTTCAGGCTGAGGCCGAACAGCGCCAGCAGCAGGCCGTTGAGCAGCACCGGATACCAGCGCAGCAGCGCGGGCTCACCGGCGAGACCCAGCAGCAGGCAGAAGCCCAGGGCCACCGCGGTCATCCAGCGGTTGCCGGGCTTGCCGCGCTGGCTCAGGGCGCGGGCCAACCACAGGCCGCCGAGCAACGCGGCGAACAGGCGTGGCGACAGGTGCTCCATGCCGTAGTACACGGCGAAGGGGTAGAGCAGCCCCACCAGCAGCAGGAGCAGGCCCGGTAGGCGACTCATTATTCGGCAGCGGGTGTATTGACCAGTTTCAGCACCGCCTCGACCACGTCGCCGACGGTGCGTACCGCCTTGAATTCCTCGGCCGCCAGCTTCTTGCCGGTCTGACGCTTGATATGGTCGATCAGGTCGACCGCATCGATGCTGTCGATCTCCAGGTCCTGGTAGAGGTTGGCGTCCAGGGTAATGCGCTCGGCCTCCAGTTCGAACAGTTCGACCAGGGCGTCGCGCAGGGTGGCGAAAATATCTTCACGAGTTTGCATCGGCGGCTTCCTCAGGCGGTCTGTTGCGATGACACGAATGCCGCCAGGCTGGCTACGTTGGCAAAGTGCTTGCGGGTGTCCTTGGCTTCAGCGTCGATCTTGATGCCGAAACGCTTCTGGATCGCCAGGCCGAGTTCCAGGGCATCCACCGAGTCCAGGCCCAGGCCTTCGCCGAACAGGGTCAGGTCGGCGGCGATATCTTCGGCGGCCATGTCTTCGAGGCCGAGGGCGTCGATGATCAGGTTCTTAATTTCCAGCTGTAAATCGCTCATCTTTGGCGAGCTCCTTCATAAAGTGTCGGTGCAGAACGTCGTTGAGCTTGCGCGAGGCTATCGGCGGCGGGCCCATAAGGTTGAACTGTTGCGGGTCGATATCCTCGCCTACGCGCAGGCGCAAGTGGAAACGACGCGACGGAATGCTGTACCAGGGTTCGGCCTTGGTCAGGGTGGTGGGGCTGACGCTGATCGCCACCGGGGTGACCACGCGCGCGCCGCGAATGGCGATGGCCGCCGCGCCGCGGTGAAACTGCGGGCTGTGCCCCGGCGTGGTGCGCGTGCCTTCGGGGAAAATCACCAGAGTTTGGCCGCTTTGCAGGGCAGCGGCCGCCTCGTCGAGCATGTCCATGCTGCCGCTGTTGCTGATATAGCCGGCGGCGCGAATCGGCCCGCGCATGCTCGGGTTGTCCCACAGGCTCTGTTTGACCACACAGTTGGCGTCGCGGATAAAGGCGATCAGCACCACCACATCGATCAGTGAGGGGTGGTTGGCGAGCACCAGTTGCCCAGGGCGACCGAGGCGTTCGATGCCCTCGACCTCATAGGTCAGCACGCCGCTGCGGTACATAAAGCGCACGAACAGGTAGAAGGTCTTGCTCACCACCGCGCGGGCGCGGGTGCGCCGGGCCAGGGCATCGCCCGGCAGCAGGGCGAGCAGGGGGAAAATCAGTACGCGCAGCAGTACGCCGCCCAGGCCGAACAGGCTGAAACTCAGGGCCGTGGCAATCAGCCGCCAGATATAGGGCGCGCTGTTACGGCTCAGGCCTTGTCGCGAGACCATATCCATTGCCGGCTCTTCCAGTGATGTTGCAGGGAGGTCTGCCCGCTGCACAGGGCGCGTACCAGATTGATCGCATGGGGCCACTCGCTTGCCGGCCCCGTGGCGCTGCGCAGCTGCAGTTGCCAGTCGCTGCCCGCTGTCAGCAGCAGGGCGATGGCGTAGGGAAAGGGCACGTCGTCTAAATAGGGGGCGTACAGCGCCGGCGGCGTTTCCTCGCAGATCACCAGCAGCACTGCCGGGGCACCTTCGGCGAGCAGGCCGCAGGCTTCCAGCACGGCGTGCTCCAGGCCGTCGCCGGCGGCGGCCAGGGCGGTCATCTCGCTGGTGTCGCCGCGCTGGATCGACCACAGGCCGATAATCGCGTTATGCACCGAGAGGCTGAATTGGGTCGGCGACAGCGGCTCGCCGTGGGCCAGGTCGGTGAGAATGGCCAGGGTACGTGGGGTTTCGCCGTGGCGGCAGGCGAAGACCATGGGCATCGGTCCCTGTGCTTCCGCCAGGGGCCAGGCAACATGGAAGGCCATGCGTGCCAGGCGGCTCAGGCGGCGGCGCTGCATGGCCGGGAGGAAGCCGACATCGGGTTGTGCACCGCTATCAGGCAGGCGAGACGGGGTCTGATGCCAGGCGCACCAGTCATCCATGCTGTCCAGGCCAGGGGCCCAGGCACGCCATTGTTCAATCCTGAATTCGGTCACGCGGGAGGCTCTTTCCGGCCCTGTACTGGGGGGGCACGCCTGTGGTCGTCAGGCATGCCAGCGAGGGCATTGGCAACGCACATGGCGAGGTGCCGGCATTATCCTGTCCGCGGCTGTCCTAAGCAAATCGGCTGTGTGGCGTTCTGACCGGAGGTGTCAGCTTGTTTGGCGAAAATCTCCCCCTTGTCATGTACTTTGCATAGAATTCATCACCATTTCGGTGCTCAGAGGGGTGTTTCATGCGGCGGGTGATCTTCAATCAGAAGGGCGGGGTGGGTAAATCCAGCATTGCGTGCAACCTGGCGGCGGTCAGTGCCTCTCAGGGCTATCGCACCCTGTTGGTCGATCTGGATACCCAGGCCAACTCCACTCACTACCTGACCGGCCTGAGCGGCGACGATATCCCCATGGGTATCGCCGAGTTCTTCAAGGGCACCCTGAGCAGTGGTCCGTTCGCCAAGAAGGGCACTGTGGATATTTATGAAACGCCCTTCGACAACCTCCACGTGGTCACCGCCACCGCCGAGCTGGCCGACCTGCAGCCCAAGCTGGAGCAGAAGCACAAGATCAACAAGCTGCGCAAACTGCTGGATGAGCTGAGCGAGGATTACGAGCGGATCTACCTGGATACCCCGCCGGCTTTGAATTTCTATACGGTTTCGGCGTTGATTGCCGCCGATCGTGTGCTGATTCCCTTCGATTGCGACAGCTTCTCGCGCCAGGCGCTGTATGGTCTGCTGCGCGAGATCGAGGAGCTTCGCGAGGACCACAACGAAGGCCTGGAGGTCGAGGGCATAGTGGTCAACCAGTTCCAGCCGCGGGCCACGCTGCCGCAGCAGCTGCTTGACGAGCTGATCGGCGAGGGCTTGCCGGTGCTGCCAGTCAACCTGATGAGTTCGGTGCGCATGCGCGAGTCGCACCAGGCCTGCATGCCGCTGATTCACCTGGACCGTAACCACAAGCTGACCCAGCAGTTTGTCGCGCTGCATGATCTGCTTAATGCCAGCTGACGGGCCGAGACACTAAAAAAGCTGCCTCGGCAGCTTTTTTAGTGTCTGCGCTACAGCCCTAGCGCACCACGAGGATGTCGCAGGGGGCCTTGTGCAGGAAGTGCTGTGCCAGGCTGCCGAGCAGGGCCTGCGACAGTGCGCTGCGGCCATGGCTGCCGAGCACCAGCAGTTCGGTCTGCTGGGTTTTCAGGTGCCCCTGCAGGCAGCGCAGGATGCCGCCCTGTTGTACCGAGTGGCTGAGGGTCGGGCCCTTGGCCGGCAGGTTCTGCTGCTCGTCCTGCAGTAACTGGTCTATCAGCGCCTTCTGCGTGGCCAGTTGCGCTTCGATTTGCTGCTGGGTGCCCTTGTCCGGTTCGAACACATGCAGGGCGTGCAGCTCGGCGGTTTCCGGCAGCAGGCGGTAGGCCTCGCCGAGGGCGCTGCAGGCACACAGGGAGAAGTCGATGGCCGAGAGGGCGCGCTGGTAGGGCTGGAAGTCGTTGCGGGCCACCAGCAGCAGGGGTACGGGGCAATTGCGTGCGATGCGGTCGAGGCTGGTACCGGAGAAGAAGTCATGGCGCTGATGATGTGCGCCGAGTACCAGCAGGTCGTAGCCACCTTCGCTCAGTTGCTGCAGCACCACTTCCGAGGGTTTTTGCCCGCTGCGGATCAGCAACTTGGTCGTGGGTGGGGCGTATTGGGTCAGGCTGCGATCCAGGGCCTGCTTGGCCTGGTCATGCTCCTGGCTGCTTTTGCTCGGGTCGAGCACATGCAGCACGGTCAGTTTGGCGTTGAACTGCTTGGCCAGCTGGACGGCGCGGCACAGGGCCATATCGGCGGTGTCGCGTAGATCATGGGCGATAAGAATGTGCGTGGGCATACTCGGCTCTCTCCTGCCGATACCTGTCGGCAAATTTATTGTGACCTCGAGAGATAGCTGGTCTTTTGACCTATAGCAAGGTCAGGTGTCAGCGGGCGCGTAATTGATACAGGCCGCTACTCTCGGCAACTACTTCACCACCGTCATCGGTCAGCTGCAACTCCAAACAATACTCGGCTTTGCCCTGTTCTGTGACCTGTTTTTGCAGGCGCTGGATTTCCTCGGCGGCGAGCCGTGCCTCGACCCGGATATCGCCGGTGGCCGGGCGGCGAAAGCGCAGGTTCATTGCCTTGATGATGGGGTAGAAACGCTGGGCATCGAAGCTGGTAAGAAACAGTGCCCCGCCAGGGATCTCGGCCAGGGTGAACAGCGCGCCGGCGTACATGCTGCCGATATGGTTCTGGTTGCCGGCCAGCGGCATGCGCAGGCGCACATGGCCGGGCTCCAGCACTTCGGCCTTGAGGCCGCTGCGCCGGACAAAGGCGATCTGCTCTTCGGTAAGCTGGCGGATGATTTCCACGGGCAGGGGCATGGCGGGATTCCTGGGGTCGGTTGTTCGTCCAGACTAACGAGCGTCCCGGCTTCTGCCATTGACCGCAGCGGTCGCGTCGAATGACCGAAGCGCTCAGACCCTAGAGAGCATTCCGACCCCTAGGGTACGCCGTGCTCACCATCCGTGGCTTGTCAGCGGTGCGCACGGCGCACCCTCCGCGGACCGCTCAGGCCACGCCCTGCTGACGCAGCCAGCCGAGCAGTTGCGGCAAGGGCAGCGCCCCGCTCTGCCGGGCGACCTCCACGCCGCCCTTGAGCAGGATCAGGCTGGGGATCGAGCGGATGCCCATTTCTGCGGACAGCTGCGGGTTGGCCTCGCTGTCCAGCTTGGCCAGGCGGCAGCGGCCCTGCAGCTGTGCGGCGGCCTGTTCAAAGATTGGCGCAAAGCTGCGGCACGGGCCGCACCAGCTGGCCCACACATCGATTAGCAGCGGCAGGTCGCCCTTGTTCTGCGCGTCGAAACTGGTCTGGGTCAGCTCGAAGGGTTTGCTGGGCAGCACTTCGGCCTTGCAGCGGCCGCAACGAGGCGCATCGCCCGTGCGCTCGGCGGGAATGCGGTTGAGGCCGTTGCAGTGTGGGCAGGGGATCAGCAGGGGATTGGTCATCGGCAGCTCCTCGGGCTATGGCTGATAGATGGAGCCGCGAGGCGGCGATATCAAGTCAGACTGGGGTCAGCGGCCAGAACCAGGGAATCACAAAGCTGGCCACCACCCACAGCAGCAGGTTGAGCGGAATACCGACCTTCATAAAGTCGGTAAAGCGATAACCGCCGGCGTTGTAGACGAAGGTGTTGGTCTGATAGCCAATGGGCGTGGCGAAGCTGGCGCTGGCGGCGAACATCACCGCGACCACGAAGGCGCGCGGGTCGACGCCCAGGTGCTGGGCCATACCGATGGCAATCGGCGTGACCAGTACCGCCACGGCGTTGTTCGACAGCACTTCGGTGAGGATCGAGGTGAACAGGTAGATAAACGACAGCATCAGCAGCGGGCTGGCCCAGGGCATCAGGCCCATGACATTGCTGACCATCAGACTGACCAGGCCGACCTTGTCCATGGCGATGCTGATGGCCAGCATGCCGAAGATCAGGCTGAGAATCTTCCAATCCACCGCCTTGTAGGCGTCTTCCACGTCCAGGCAGCGGGTCGCCAGTACGGTGACCGCGCCGATGATCGCCAGGCCCTCGATGGGCATCACGCCGAAGGCGGCGAGGATCATCACCGCCAGGGTGGCAATGATGGCAATCGGTGCCTTGTCGCGGCGGAAGGCGCGCTCCTGAACGGCGTTGAGGCTGATCAGCTCGCCATTGTCGGCGAAGCGCTTGATCTGCGCGGGGGTGCCTTCGACCAGCATTACGTCGCCGAACTGCAGTTCGAAATCATCCAGGTTGCCCTGGATATTTTCGTCCTGGCGGTGCACGGCGAGCACGGCGATGCCGTAGCGCGCAGTCAGGTCGAGGTCGCGCATGGGGCGGTGGCTGTAGCGCGAGCTGCGCCCGACTATGGCCTCGGCCAGCACCACGTCATGGCTGCTGATGGTCTCGAAGGCGTCGCCGCGGTTAAACGTCAGGTGGCCGCTCTCGCGCAGCTCCACCACGTTCTTGACCTGGCCGTGCAGCACCAGACGGTCGCCGCTGACCAGCAAAGTGGTGGCGGTAGGCTCGGTCAGCTCCAGGTCTTCGCGGAACAGCTTGAGCACCTGCAGGCCGCTGCCACCGTTGAGGTTGGCCTCGTGCAGGGTCTTGCCGATCACCGGGGAGTCGTGGGGCACCAGCAGCTCGGTCATAAAGGTGCGATCCAGGTCCGGGCGCAGCTGCTTGGATAGGGTCTCGCGCTCGGGCAGCAGGTGGCGGCCGATGGTCAGCAGGTAGAGCATGCCCACCGTGGCCAGAATCAGCCCCGCGCCGGTGATCTCGAAGATGCCGAATGGCTCAAGGCCGGCCTTGCGTGCCACACCGTCGACCAGGATGTTGGTCGAGGTGCCGATCATGGTCAGGGTGCCGCCGAGGATGGTGGCGTAGGACAGCGGAATCAGCAGCTTCGACGGCAGGGTGCCGGCGCGCCGGGCCAGGGCGATGGCCACCGGGGTGAGGATAGCCACCACCGGGGTATTGTTCAGGCAGGCCGAAATCACCAGGGCGGTCAGGGTCAGGCCGGTCAGCACGCGAACCGGGCTGGTGCCCACCAGATTGCCCAGCCAGTTGCCCAGGGCGTCGATGCAGCCGGTGCGCTCCAGGGCGGCGGACAGTACGAACATGCAGGCGATGGTCACCGGTGCCGAGTTGGACAGCACGCTGAGCACTTCGGTGGGCGTCAGCAGCTGGCTGATCAGCAGCGCCGCCACGGCAATCGCCGCGACTATGTCCGGGCTCCACTTCTCGCGCACGAAGGAGTACAGCAGCCAGATCAGCAGGGCGGCCACGAAGAGCAGGGGCAGGGGCAGCGAGTCCCAGAACATTGAAATCCTTAACGCGTCAATCTGAGGTGTCGGGCGCGCCGGATGCACACGCGGCGGCCAAGCAAGGCGGAGAAGATAAGGCTTGCTGCTTAGAGAGTCTAAGAATGTTTGGAAAGGTTTATATGCCTTTTCGATTTAATAGAAAAGGCTGTACCGCCGTCTACGCCGGGCACTGTGACTGTGTGTCGAAGGCCTGGGCGGCTAGGCTCGAATCTTTGCCAGGGGAGAAAGCCAGCATGCGTCAGTTAGGTGTCCTGGGGGGGATGAGCTGGGAGTCCACGGCCAGCTATTACCGCTTGCTCAATCAGGGCGTACGCCAGCGCCTGGGCGGCCTGCATTCGGCCCCGCTATTGCTGCATTCCGTGGACTTTGCCGAGATCGCCGCGCTGCAACAGCAGGGCGACTGGTCGGCTGCCGGGCAGATACTGGCGCAGGCGGGTCGTGGCCTTGAGCGCGCCGGGGCGACGGCTCTGCTGCTGGCCACCAACACCATGCACAAGGTGGCACCGGCCATCGCGGCGGCGGTGGATATTCCCCTGCTGCATATCGGCGATGCCGTCGGCCAGGCCCTGCAACGTCAGGGCGTACGCCGCGCGGCCCTGCTCGGCACGCGCTTTACCATGCAGGAGGCCTTCTACCGCCAGCGCCTGGCCGAGCGCTTCGCCATCGAGGTGATCACCCCGGACGCGACGCAGATGGCGGAAATCGACCGGGTGATCTTTGCCGAGCTGTGCCTGGGCCAGTTTCTGCCCCAGGCGCAGGCGTTCTATCTGGACTGCTTGCGTACGCTGCAGGCGCAGGGGGCCGAGGTGGCCATCCTCGGCTGCACCGAAATCGGTTTGCTGCTCGATGGCCTCGACGCGCCGCTGCCGCTGCTCGACAGCGCCGAGCTGCATGTGGCATTGGGGCTGGAGTGGATGCTGGGCTCATAGGGTGGATGGCGCTCTATCCATACCACCGCGGCAGTTGGTGGATGAAAAAGGCGTCATCCACCCTACGGCTTAGTTCAGGACGAACAGCTGATTTCCAGATGCTTGCCCCATTCCGGTGGGCGCTGGGCGTAGCGTTCGAAGCCGGGTTGCTCGTCGAAGGGCCGTGACAGCACCTGATGCAGTTCGCGCACCGGGGCGTAGTCGCCCTGTTCGGCGGCCTCGATGACCTGCTGCGCCAGGTAATTACGCAAAATGTATTTGGGGTTGGCTGCGTGCATGCGCGTGCGGCGTTGCGCCTGATCGCCGCCATCCTGGGTGCTGCGTGCCAGGTAGTCGGCGGCCCAGGCATCGAAACCGGCGAGGTCGGTAAAGTCGTCACGCAGACGCGCCACGGCTTGCGCTGCCGGGCTGTCGCCGAGTTCGCGGAAGAACAGCGTGTAATCCACCGCGCTGCTCTGCATCAGTTGCAGCAGGCGTTGCACCAGGGCTTCGTCGCCCTCATCGGCGCTCTGCAGGCCCAGGCGTTTGCGCATCAGGTCGAGGTAGTGCGCCTGGTACAGCGGCAGAAACAGGCCCAGGGTTTCGCGCAGCGCCTCTATCTCCACCAGCGGCACCAGGGCCTGGCCGAGGGCGGCGAGGTTCCATTGGGCGATGGGCACCTGATTGCTGAAGCTATAGCGGCCGGTGTCGTCGGAATGGTTGCAGATATGCTTGGCATCGAAGTCATCGAGGAAGGCGTAAGGGCCGTAATCGAAGGTGATGCCGAGGATCGACATATTGTCGGTGTTCATCACCCCATGGCAGAAACCGTAGGCCTGCCAGTAGGCGATCATCGTGGCGTTGCGCTCGATGACCTCGCGGAACATGGCCAGGTAGGGCTGCTCCTGTTGCAGGCAGTCGGCGTAGTGGCAGTGCAGTACATGTTCGGCCAGTTGCCTGAGCTGCTCGTGCTGCTGGGTGTAATAGAAGTACTCGAAGTGACCGAAGCGCACATGGCTGGGGGCCAGGCGCAGGACCATGGCCGCGCTTTCCTGCTTTTCGCGCCACACCGGGGTGCTGGAGCCGGTCACGCACAGCGCCCGCGAGCTGGGGATGCCGAGGGCATGCAGGTGTTCGCTGGCAAGAAATTCGCGGATCGATGAGCGCAGCACCGCGCGGCCGTCGCCCATGCGTGAGTAGGGCGTTTGCCCGGCACCTTTGAGGTGCAGGTCCCAGTACTGGCCGGCGTCGTTGACCACTTCGCCGAGCAGCAGGCCGCGGCCGTCGCCCAGGCGCGGGTTGTAGCCGCCGAACTGATGCCCGGAATAGACCATGGCCCGTGGCTCGGCAGTGCTCCACAGCTTGTGCCCGGTGAATATCTGGGCGAACACCTCACTGTCGGCCTCGGCCGGGTCGAGGTCGAGCAGGGCCATGGCGGCCGGGCTGGCCACCACCAGGCGCGGCTCGGCGATGGGGTCGGGCAGTACCTCAGTCGAAAAGGCATCGCCGAGACGGGCGAAGCGATTGTCGAAGGTCAGCTCGGTCAACGACTTCAAGGCAGGACTCCAGGCAGTGACGCCGCCAAGCCATGGCTCGGCGGCGGATGGACGGTGGCCCCGTTCGGCGCGCTGTACCAGCGCCAGACCCGATGCTTACTGGGGATCGGGCGTGGACTCGGTGGGCGTGGTCGGTGTGATCGGGTCCTGCTCGGTGCTGGGCTGTTCGGCCTGGGAGGTCTTGCCGGTACCCAGGTTGAGTTCCAGACCTTGCAGGTTCTTTACCATGACCTCGACCTGATTGAAGGCCATCTCGACGTTGTGCTCGCGGAAGCTCAGCGCGATGCGGGTGAGGATCTCATCGGTGGAGGCATTGCGGTCGGCCAGTTCGCGCACATGGAAACGCAGTTCGTAATCGAAGGTGCTGGCGCTGATGGTCAGGAAGAACAGCAACGGTTCCGGGTCGCGCAGCACCCGCGGGTTCTCCGTGGCGGCCTGCAGCATCAGCTTGCGGGCCAGCGCCAGGTCGGTCTCGTAGGCCACGCCGATCTTGATGATCACCCGGGTAATCGTATCGTTCAGCGACCAGTTGACCAACTGGTCGGTGACGAAGGTCTTGTTCGGAACGATGATTTCCTTGCGGTCGAAATCGGTGATGGTGGTGGCGCGGATGCGGATCTTGCTCACCGTGCCGGACAGGTTGCCGATGGTCACCACATCGCCGATGCGCACCGGACGCTCGAACAGGATGATCAGGCCGGAGATAAAGTTGGCGAAGATCTCCTGCAGGCCGAAGCCCAGACCCACCGACAGCGCCGCCACCAGCCATTGCAGCTTGTCCCAGCTGACCCCCAGGGTGGACAGGGTGACCACGAAACCGACGGCGACGATCAGGTAGGACAGCAGGGTGGTGGTGGCATAGGCGCTGCCCTGGGCCAGACTCAGGCGCGACAGCACCAGCACTTCGAGCAGGCCGGGCAGGTTGCGCGCCAGGGCCACGGTGATGCCGACGATAACCAGTGCGCCAATCACATCGCTGAGGCTGATCGGCACCAGGCTGGCCGTTTCGCCGGTACCGCTGCTGTATTCGTAGAGGGTGATGTTGTCCAGGTAGGAAAACACCGAGATCAGGTCGGCCCAGACCCAGTACAGGCCGACGATAAAGCTGCCGAGCAGGGCCAGGCGGATCAGGCGCAGGGACTGCTGGTTGACCTGTTCGATATCCAGGGTCGGTTCCTCGACCACGTTTTCGGTGCCCTCGCCACTTTCCTTGCTTTGCGCCTGGCGTTTGCTCATGGCGCGCTGGAAGGCCAGGCGGCGGGCGGCCACGCCCAGGCCGCGGACGAAGGTGGCCTCGATGATCAGCCAGATCATCAGCAGATAGAGGGTGGTGATCAGGCGGTCACTGAGCTTGAGCGCGGTGTAGTAGTAGCCGAAACCCACTGCGACGATCAGGGCCAGGGGTAGCAGGCTCAGGGCCATGCCGATCAGCATGCGGAAGGCCGAGGCATGTTCGCGGGCCGGGCCGGTGAGCAGCAGTTTGTGCAGCAGCCAGGCCATCAGGGCGTAGCAGCTGATGACCACCGTCAGGCCGATCACATCGTCGCCAAGGCTGGCCGGCTGATGCCCGGCGATGGTGACCACCGCCACCAGGGCCATGACCACCAGGCCCAGGCGGCGCACCTGGCGGTGCAGGAAGGCGACCTGGCTGCGCCCCCAGCGGAAGTGCAGTTCGGCCACGCCGCCGTCGGCGAGGATGCGGTACACCGTGTAGAACACCAGCCAGGCCTGGGCCATCTGGAAGAAGGCGGCCCCCAGATTGGCGTTCTGCCCGCGGGCGTCCATCTGCAGGGCGAAGCCGCATAGCGCCAGGAACAGGGTGCCAGGCAGTGCCAGCAACAGGTTGAGGAGGATCGCCATGGGCGTGTGCAACTGGCTGTCGCGCTTGAAGTGGCCGACGTCCTGGTGGAATTCGCCGAGCTTGCGGTACAGGTAGCCGCGGCGCCACAGCAGCACGGCGATCAACAGCAGCAGCGGCAGGAACAGCAGCGGCCGTTCGACCAGGCCGGCACCCAGCTGGCGCAGATTGGAGCCCCAGGCCAGCTCGGCAATCTGCCGCTCCAGCAGGCGCGGCACCGATTTGAACCATTCCAGGTCCAGCGGCTTGTTGCTGGGGATCCAGAACATCTGCTCGTCGAGGGTGGTGCGCAGGGCCTGGGCTGTACTTTGCAGCTGCTTCTGGTTCAGCTGCAGGGTGATCGATTCGTTGAGCAGGGCATTCAGTTCGCGATTCAGGCGGTCGATCAGTTCGCGGCGGGTGGCGAAGATGTCCAGCAGGTCGGCGCGCAGGTTCTGCACTTCTTCGATATCGATCTGCTGTGCCAACAGCTGGTCGACATAGGCGCTGGGGTTGCTGATGCTTTCGCGCTGCTGGTTGAGTTCGAACTGGTACAGGCGCAGGTCGGCGATCTGGTCGGGCAGTTTGCTGTCGATCTTCAGGGTCGGCAGCGCCTGTTGCTGCTGATAGAGAATGCGCGACAGCAGCAGGCTGCCCTGCAGCACGCTGATCTGCTCCTCCAGGGCCTGGTCGCTCTGGTTGAGGCTGTCGAGCTGCTGCTTGGTCTGCAGATTTTCCCGGGTCAGCTGATTGAGGCGCTCGGTGGCGCGCAGCAGGTAGTCGGAAAGTTTCAGGTTGGCTGCGCGCTCCCGTGCCAGCAGGGTGCTGGAGCCGGCCTTTTCGGCTTCGCGGGATTGTTCCTCGACGGTCTGGGCGGACAGCGCGCGGCGTTTTTCATTGATCAGGGTCTGCAGGTTGAGCAACTCCTGCTCGACGCGCTGGATGCGCTCCTCGAGCAGGGCGCGGCGGCTGTTGCCGAGGTCCTGCAGGGCGCTGTTGCCGGCCAGTTCCTGGCGGCGCAAGTTGGTCTGGGCTTCCAGTTTGACCAGCTCGGCGCTGAGCAGGTCGCGGCGTTCGCTGGTCAGCGGCTTGTTGTCGTCGCGGCCGCTTTTCAGGATGTTGTTGATTTCCTGGCTGCGGGTCTGGTTGCCGCTGATCTCGGCCTGGGCGCGTTCCGGGCGGGTTTGCGCGGTGATCACCAGGCTGTTGGCTTCGACGATCTGCTTTTGCCATTCGCTGAGCTGGGCGTTGCGCTCGGCCAGCAGCTGTTCGAGTTGCGTGAGCGAGCTATTGGCATAGCGCTGCTCGACCTGGGTGGGCTGGCTGGCCTTGAGACGTTCTAGCTCGCGCTGGGCTTCGCCGATCAGGCGTGGGGCCTGATCAAGCTGCTTTTTGAGGTCGCTCAGGCGCTGCTGGCTGTCGGCCTCTTCGGTCAGCCATGCCAGGGTTTTTTCCAGGGTCTGCTTGAGCGCCAGCTGTTCGGCCTCGGGCAGTTTGCGCTCGGCCAGGTTGTCCAGGCTGCGCTGGACATCGGCGCTTTTGGGCGGCTCGGCGGCCTGCAACCAGGGGGCGCAAAGGGACAGCCCGAGCAGGGCGATGACAAGGTAGGCGCGTAAAGAGGGCATGGTGGAGATCGTAGGGCTCGAAAAGAAGCTGAGTTTAGAGGAACAGCCCGGGTCCCGGGCGACTACCTTCGGGGAATCTGACGCCGACCTTGCGCACCTTGTTCCCTTCCATTGCCGCAACGGTCCAGGTCAGGCCCTGCCATTCGACCTGATCGCCGATCACCGGCGAGCCGCCAATCTTGTGGGCGATAAAGCGACCCAGGTGCAGCTGGCCTTCGGCACCTTCCAGTTTCAGGCCATAGAGGGCAGCGATGGCCGCCAGTTCGGCATCGCCTTCGAGGACGAAATCGCCGAAGAAGCGCAGGTCCTGGCCGCGGGTCGGTGCCTGGCTGAACAGCTTGCCGAGGCCGGGCAGGTCGTGTTCATGGCCGACCACGCAGAGCAGGTCGCCGGCTTCCAGGGTGGTGCTGCCGGAGGGATGCAGCAGTTCCTTGCCGCGGAACAGCGCGGCGATGCGTGTGCCTTCGGGCATCTTGAGCTCGCGCAGGGGCGCGCCGATGCACCACTTTTCCGCACCGAGGCGGTAGATAAACAGTTCCCACTGGCTGGTCGGGTGCACATCCAGGCCGGCACGTGACACCGGGGCCGGCTCCGGCGGTACGGTGACGCGCAGCCGCTTGGCCGCCCAGGGCAGGCTGGTGCCCTGCAGTAGCAGGGAGACCAGCACAATAAAGAAGGCCACGTTGAAGAACAGTTGGGCATTCGGCAGGCCGGCCATCAGCGGGAATACCGCGAGAATGATCGGTACTGCGCCACGCAGGCCGACCCAGGCGATAAAGGCGCGTTCGCGGTCATGGAAGGCGCGGAATGGCAGCAGGCCGATAAAGATCGACAGCGGCCGGGCGAACAGGATCATCCACAGCGCCAGACCCAGAGCCGGCAGGGCAATCGGCAACAGCTCGTGGGGGGTTACCAGCAGGCCGAGCACCAGGAACATGCCGATCTGCGCCAGCCAGGCCAGGCCGTCGAGCATATGCAGGATGCCGTGGCGCGAGCGGATCGGCTTGTAGCCCAGCAGCAGGCCGCACAGGTAGATCGCCAGAATGCCGCTGCCGCCAACCGCGTTGGTCACGGCGAAGATAATCAACCCGCCGCTGACCACCAGCAGCGGATACAGCCCGCCCGGCAGCTCCATGCGGTTGACCAGCTTGAGCAGCAGCCAGCCGCCACCCAGGCCGAACAGCGCGCCGATGCCGAATTGCAGCAGCAGTTGCAGCAGCAGGGCCCAGTCCAGGCCATTCTGGCCGCTGGCGAGGATGGCGATCAGGGTGACGGTGAGAAATACCGCCATCGGGTCGTTGCTGCCCGACTCGATTTCCAGGGTGGCGCTGACCCGCTCGTTAAGGCCGCGCCCGCCGAGCAGGGAAAATACCGCCGCAGCATCGGTGGAGCCGACGATGGCCCCGATCAGCAGGCCCTCCATCCAGCTCAGCTTGAACAGCCAGGCGGCCGCCATACCGGTCAGTCCGGCGGTAATCAGCACGCCGACAGTGGCCAGCGACAGCGACGGCCAAAGGGCCACGCGGAAACTGGATACCCGCGTACGCATGCCGCCGTCGAGCAGGATGATGGCCAGCGCCAGGTTGCCCACCAGATAGGCCAGGGGGTAGTTGTCGAAGACGATGCCGCCGGGGCCATCGGTGCCGGCAAGCATGCCGACGCCGAGAAAGATCACCAGAATCGGGATGCCGAAACGCGAGCCGAAGGCGCTGACCAGGATGCTCATGGCCACCAGCATTGCCCCGATCAAGAACAGGTTGTTGATGGCAGTGGCGTCCAAGTGTGGCTCCGGGCAAATGGGCGAGGTGCCGCTGCTACGCAGAGGTCATGCCGGATTCTAACCCGTGGCTTTGCCAGGCTGTCAAAAAAACGCCCCGCTTGGGCAGTGCGAGCTCTTACCAGCGAAATCAGCCATTTAGGTCCTGTTTTCGCTGGTGTGTTTGTGGCTTTGGCCTGGACCGTAGGGTGCACCCTACGGGTTTATGGTGCCGGCTAGAACCAGGCGTCCTGCATGCCCAGACAGGTATCGTCGCGGGCTTCGAGGATGGCCAGGTCGTGGTGGCAGCTCGGCACTTCCCAAGTGAGGAAGTAGCGTGCGGCCTGCAGCTTGCCCTGGTAGAAGTCGGCATCCGCAGGGTTACCGCGGGCCAGGCCTTCTTCGGCGCGGATCGCCTGTTCCAGCCAGCGCCAGCCAATCACGGTATGGCCGAACACCTTGAGGTACAGCGCCGAGTTGGCCAGGCCCTGGTTGACCTTGCCGCTCATCAGATCGCCCAGCAGCGCCAGGGTCACGGTTTGCAGGCGTGCCAGCAGTTGCTCCAGTGGCTGGCGTAGGGCTGTCAGCGAATCATGAGCTTCGGCGCGCTGGCAGGTGCCGTGGATCAGCTTGAGCAGCTGCTTGAGCGCCGCCCCGCCATTCATCGAGACCTTGCGCCCGAGCAGGTCGAGGGACTGGATGCCGTGGGTGCCTTCGTGGATCGGGTTGAGGCGGTTGTCGCGGTAGTACTGTTCCACCGGGTAATCGCGGGTGTAGCCGTGGCCGCCGAGAATCTGGATAGCCAGCTCGTTGGCCTTGAGGCAGAACTCCGACGGCCAGGATTTGACGATCGGGGTGAGCAGGTCGAGCAGCTCCAGGGCGATGCGGCGCTCTTCCTCGGTCTCCAGGGTCAGGGTGTCGTCGAACAGCCGCGCGGCGTA
Source organism: Pseudomonas sp. XK-1 (assembly GCF_038069885.1). NCBI lineage: Bacteria > Pseudomonadati > Pseudomonadota > Gammaproteobacteria > Pseudomonadales > Pseudomonadaceae > Pseudomonas > Pseudomonas sp. XK-1. Next base: position 432,030 of record NZ_JBBPES010000001.1, read on the forward strand.
CAGACCGAGGTCGAAGGAGCCTTCCACATAGGCTTTTTGCGTCAGCAGCATACGCCGCACATCGGCGTGCTCGATGATCGCCACCTGGCTGGAGGTCGGGTCCTTGCCATCGGGCAGGCGGCCTTGCGGGCGCTGGCGGGCATAGTCCAGCGAGTACAGGTAGCCGGCGTAGCCGAGCATCACCGCACCCATGCCGACACCGATGCGTGCCTCGTTCATCATCTGGAACATGTAGCTCAGGCCATGGTGCGGTTTGCCCACCAGGTAGCCGACGCAATCGCCGTTATCGCCGAAGTTCAAAGCTGTAGAGGTGGTGCCGCGCCATCCCATCTTGTGGAACAGCCCGGCCAGGACCACGTCGTTACGCTTGCCCAGGCTGCCGTCATCGTTGACCAGAAACTTCGGCACGATAAACAGGCTGATGCCTTTCACGCCCGGTGGGGCATCCGGCAGCTTGGCCAGGACCATGTGCACGATGTTTTCCGACAGCGGATGGTCGCCGCCGGAGATAAAGATCTTGTTGCCCTTGAGCCGGAAAGTGCCGTCTTCGGCAGGTTCCGCGCGGGTGCGGATATCCGACAGCGAGGAGCCTGCATGTGGCTCGGTCAGCGCCATGGTGCCGAAGAAGCGGCCGTCGATCATCGGCTGCAGGAAGCGCTGCTTTTGTTCGGTCGTGCCGAAATTCTCGATCAGGTTGGCCGCACCCATGGTCAGGAACGGATACGAGGTGGTCGCCGCGTTGGCCGACTGGAAGTGGGCGAAGCAGGCCTGCGACAGCAGGTTCGGCAGCTGCATACCGCCGACGTCGAACTCGCGTGTGGCGTTGAGGAAACCGGCTTCGAGGAAGGCGTCCACCGCCGGTTTGACCTCGGGGATCAGCACCGCTGCGCCGTCGACATACTCCGGCTCGTGTTCGTCATTCTTGCGGTTGTGCGGGGCGAACAGGTTTTCCGCGATGCTGCGAGCGGTGTCGATGGCCGCGTCAAAGGTTTCGCGGCTGTGCTCGGCGAAGCGCTCGCGCTGTGTCAGGCCTTCGGCGTCCAGCACTTCGTAAAGCTCAAAGGCCAGGTTGCGGGAGCTGAGCAGGGACTCGGACATGGGTGTACCTCCGGTTGCGATGGGCCGAGTCTAAGCAGCCGCGAGTGCTGCTCCCAGCACTATCAATAAGCGTGATAACGGCGCGTTGGGCAGTGCTTGGGTAGCCCGGATTGCGCCGCGTGCCGCGTCTTATCCGGCTACGGAGCAAAACCCTGAGCCAGCTCGCGGGTCAGTTCAGCAGCGCCGATGCTCTTGCAGCCGCTGACATTCTGCCCGGCCCAGAGCGGTGAGAAGTCGCCGCTGCCCTGGCTTTCCGCCTTGCTGCGCAGTGGCGCAATGGCCGCAGTCGCCAGGGGGAAGGCCGGCGCGAGCGAGCTAAGCGGACCCAGCTCACGCATCACCCGGTTGACGATGCCGCGTGCCGGCCGGCCGCTGAATAGGTTGGTCAGGGCGGTGTGCGCTGCCGCCGGGCTATGTAGGGCGGCGCGGTGGATGGTGCTGGTGCTGGCTTCATCGCAGCACAAGTAGGCGGTGCCGATCTGCACCCCGGCCGCGCCAAGGGCCATGGCCGCGCGCACGCCCTGGGCATCGGCAATGCCGCCGGCGGCAATCACCGGCACGCTCACTGCCTGCACGATCTGCGGCAGCAGGGCAAAGGTGCCGAGCTGGCTGCTCAGTTCATCGGTGAGGAACATGCCGCGATGGCCGCCGGCTTCCAGGCCCTGGGCGATAATCGCGTCCACGCCATTGGCCTGCAGCCATAGTGCTTCCTCCACCGTGGTCGCCGAACTCAGTACCTTGGCCCCGCAGGTCTTGACCCGCGCCAGCAGCTCGGCCGAGGGCAGGCCGAAGTGAAAACTCACCACGGCTGGGCGAAACTCATCCAGCAGGTCGGCCATTTCGGCACTGAAGGGCAGTCGGCCGGGGCCGCTGGCGATAGTCGTCGGGTCGATGCCTAGCTCGGCGTAGTAAGGGCTCAGTGCCTCGCGCCAGGTTGCCTCGCGAGCAGCATCGACGGCTGGCGGGGTGTGGCAGAAGAAGTTGAGGTTATAGGGTTTGCGAGTTTTCTCGCCCAGCGCTTGCAGTTCCTTGCGCAAACCGGCCGCGTCGAGCATGGCGCAGGGCAGCGAGCCGAGCGCGCCGGCATTCGATACGGCGGCCGCCAGGCCATGCAGCTGCACGCCAGCCATTGGTGCCTGAATCAGGGGCAGTTCGATGCCCAGTAGGTCTTGCAGTGACATGTCGGTTCTCCCTTGCCTGACGAATCAAGGGCCACCGTACTGATCCATCTGGCGCATGGCAAATGCCGCCGCCCTGCGGCCCTGTTAAACTGCTCGGCCACAGGAGCCCGCCCCGATGAACTACCGCCACGCCTTCCATGCCGGCAACCATGCCGATGTGTTGAAACACTATGTATTGAGCCGTCTGATTGCCCTGCTGTCACGCAAGGAGGCCCCCTTCGCCTACCTCGACAGCCATGCCGGTGTCGGCCTGTATGACCTGCGCGGCGATCAGGCCAGCCGTACCGGCGAGTGGCTGGAAGGTATCGCCCGGCTGTGGCAGGCCACCGACGTGCCGGACCCGCTGCTGGATTATCTGGAAGTGATCCGTGCGATGAACCCCGATGGCGAGCTGCGCCATTACCCCGGTTCTCCCGAGCTGGCGCGCCTGCTGACCCGCGAACAGGACCGCCTGCACCTGAACGAGAAGCACCCGGAAGATGGCCGCCTGCTCAAGGAAAACATGCACGGCGACCGCCGCGTCGCGGTGCACCTGGGCGAAGGCTGGCATGTGCCGCGGGCCTTGCTGCCGACCCGCGAGAAGCGCGCGCTGCTGCTGATCGACCCGCCGTTCGAGCAGGTCGATGAGATGGAGCGCTGTGCTCAGTCCCTGAGCGATGCCATCGGCCGCATGCGCCAGGCGGTGGTGGCGATCTGGTACCCGATCAAGGACCTGCGCCAGCTGCGCCGTTTCTACAGCGACCTGCAGAAGAGCAAGGCACCCAAGCTGCTGCGCGTCGAGCTCTACGTGCACGCCACCGACGAAGCCGCGCGGCTGAACGGCTCCGGCCTGGTGATCAGCAATCCGCCCTGGGGCCTGGAAGACGAGCTCAAGCAGATCCTGCCCTGGCTGTCCCAGCTGCTCGGGCAGAGCCAGGGCGGCTGGCGCATGGATTGGCTGATCGAGGAAAACAGCGGCAGCTAGCGGCCCTGCGTAGGCTCAACGAAGTAGGTGAGCTGCTGGCGCGGGTTGAGGTATTCCAGCGCCTCGCGCGGCAGTTGGGCCGGGCGCAGGCTGGCGGCGATGCTCAGGCGCGGTTCCTGCGCCAGATCGATTATCAGCGCCTCGCTCTTGGGCACGGCGGCGTCGTAGACAATCAGCGTCGGTTTCAGCGGCTGGCTCGGGTTGATGCCGAGTACCAGGCCATAGCGCTGGTCGTCCAGCTGTACCAGGCCGCCGGGTGGGTAGACGCCCATCACCCGGATAAAGGCCTTGAGCGCCACCGCATCGAAACGCGCGCTCTGCTGCTTGAACATCAGCGCCAAAGCTTCATGAGGGCTTAAGCCATCGCGCGGGTTAAGCGGGTTGCACAGGTTGTCGAACTGGTTGGCGATGCACACCAGGCGGCTTAGCCGGCCGATGGCGGCCTCGCGCAGCTGGCGCGGGTAGCCGCTGCCGTCGCAGTACTCGTGGTGTTCGTTGATGATGCGCAGCACTTCGTCGTCGAGCATCAGCTTCTGGCCCATGCGCAGGCCGAACTCGCAGTGCAGTTGCAGCAGTTGCTGTTCCGGGCGGGTCAGCGGCTCGCTTTTCAGCAGCACCTTGCTCGGCACTTCCAGCTTGCCGATATCGTGCAGCAGCGCACCGAGGCCGAGGATATGGCAGTCCTCACTGTCCAGGCCCAGCTGGCGGCCAAGCATCAGCGCCAGCACCGTGACGTTCAGTGAATGCAGGTAGCTGTCTTCGGCGGCCTTGCTGTTGATGCTATGCAGCACCACACCGCTGCCGCCGAGCAGGGTTTCGACCATCGCGCCGACAATCTCGCCAGCCTGCTTGATGGCGTCTTCCGGGCGGCTGCGCAGGGTCTGGTTAAGCGTCTTGACCTGCTGGCTGGCCTGGACGAACTTTCGGTCCACCTCGGCCAGGCGTTTGCGCAATACCTTGAGCTTTTCTGCGCGGGCCTGGCTGGCCTGCTGTTGCGGGCTGAGCGTTGGCGTTGCTACGGGCTCGGCCGCAACCGGGGCCGGAGTGGCGTCCAGCGGCGGGCAATCGCTGCGCGCCGGGTCATAGCGCAGGCGCTCCAGGCCCAGGGCGCGCAACGCCTTGATCTGCCCTTCATCCTTGATCTTGAAGTTGCTGAAGGCAAAGTTGTGCTCCCACCAGGCCAGTTCGAGCTGGATATACAGGCCGACACAGAGTTGATCGGGGGCTATATAGGTGGAGGCTGCAGGCATGCGGGTATCGGCAATAATGGCTATTGGCTTTCAGTCTAGCGGTTTGCCCGTGAGCCGGCAGCCATCTTTCGATACTCGCCGGGTCAGGCCGGCAGGCAAACCCCGGTGCCGCCCAGGCCGCAATAGCCGCCGGGATTTTTCGCCAGGTACTGCTGGTGATAGGCCTCGGCGTAATAGAAGGGTGGGGCCAGGCGTATTTCCGTGGTGATGGCACCCAGGCCGGCCTTGTCCAGCTCGACCTGGAAGCGCGCCTGGCTGGCCAGGGCGGCGGCCAGTTGTTCGTCGCCATGGCAGTAGATCGCCGAGCGGTACTGGCTGCCGGTGTCGTTGCCCTGGCGCATGCCCTGGGTCGGGTTGTGCGCCTCCCAGAACACTTTCAGCAGGGCATCAAAGGAGGTGAGCTGTGGGTCGAACACCACCAGCACCGCCTCGGTGTGGCCGGTCAGGCCCGAGCAGGCTTCTTCATAGGTCGGGTTAGGGGTATGGCCGCCGGCATAGCCGACTGCCGTGGTCCACACCCCCGGCTGCTGCCAGAAACGCCGCTCGGCCCCCCAGAAGCAGCCCATGGCGAATACCGCTTGTTGCAGGCCGGCGGGGAAGGGGCCTTGTAGCGGGTTGCCGTTGACATGATGGGCGCTCGGCACCGCCAGAGGCGTATCGCGGCCGGGCAGTGCCTGTTCGGCGCTGGGCAGTTCGAGTTTATGGGCGAGAATTTGCGAGCGCAGAACCATGAGCCATTTCCTCAGCAGAAGCATGTGTGTCATAGACCGCGTAACGGCCGCGGTGTTACAGATTTTAGCGCTGGACCTGATAGCGTTTCAGCCGCTCCAGTAGCTCGCGCCCGGCAATTGGCCGGTCGAACAGGTAGCCCTGGCCGATGTCGCAGCGCTGGCGGCGCAAAAAGCTTAGTTGGGCTGTGGTCTCGACGCCTTCGGCCACCACCTTGAGCTTGAGGTTGTGGGCCATGGCGATCACCGCCGAGGTGATTTCCATATCGTCCTGGTTATCCGGGATGTCCTTGATAAAGCTGCGGTCGATCTTGATCACGTCGATGGGGAATTTCTTCAGGTAGCTGAGCGACGAATAGCCGGTACCGAAGTCGTCCATGGCCAGGGTCAGGCCCAGGCTTTTCAGGCGACTGAGCTGGTGGCGGGTGTCGTCGGTAGCTTCCAGCAGCAGGCTCTCGGTCAGCTCCAGCTCGAGCAGCTTGGGGTCGAGCTGTTCCTCATGCAGGATGGCGGCGATTTCGCCCACCAGATCGGGGTCGGAGAACTGCTTGGGCGACAGGTTGATGGCCATCTGCAGGTTGCCCAGGCCCATCGCGCCAAGCTGCTTGCTCATGCGGCAGGCCTGGCGCACCACCCATTTGCCGATGGGGATGATCATGCCGGTTTCTTCCGCCACGCCGATAAATTTGTCCGGGCCGATCATGCCTTTTTCCGGGTGGTTCCAGCGCAGCAAAGCCTCCATGCCCAGCAGCTGACCGCTCTTGAGGCACAGCTTGGGCTGGTAGAAGACTTCCAGCTCGTTCTGCATCAGCGCGCGGCGCAGATTGTTCTCGACGAACAGCTTGTAGTGGGCTTCGGCATTCAGTTCTTCGGTAAACAGCTGCACCTGGTTCTTGCCGTTGGCCTTGGCCTTGTGCAGTGCCAGGCCGCAGTGCTTGGTCAGGGTCTGCGGGTCGTCGCCGTGCTCGGGGGCGCAGGCCAGGCCGATGGAGCCGGTGACGCTGATCAGCTGATTGTCGACGAACAGGGGTTTGTCCAGGGTGTTGAGCAGGCGCTGGGCAATCAGCCGGCTGTCGGCATTGCCGGCTTCGAGCAGCACGGCGAACTCGTTGCTGGCAAAGCGCGCCAGCACGCTGCCCGTTGCCAGGCTGTTGCGCAGGCGACGGGCCAGGCTGACCAAGAGCTTGTCGCCGGTCTGGTGGCCGAGGCTGTCGTTGATCCGTTTGAAGTTGTCGATGTCCACCAGCAGCAGGCTGACCGCTTTGCTCGGGTTCTCGGCAAAGTGGCGCTCCAGCTCACGGATAAAGGCGTAGCGGTTGCCCAGGCCCGTGAGGTTGTCGCGGAAGGCCAGGCGCTCGATATGCTGCTGCGCCTGCTTGCTCTCGGTGATGTCTTCGTAGATGCCGATGTAATGGGTCAGCTGGCCGTCATCGGCATACACCTTGGACAACGACAGATGGCCCCAGTAAGGGTCGAGGTTCTTGCGGCGGCTCTTGAACTCGCCCTGCCAGCTGTTGTGTTCGGCCAGGCCGGAGCGGGCATCGAACAGCAGCTCGCCGAGGTTTTCCAGGGCGGGCATCTCCGACAGCCGGCGGCCCTGCACTTCGGCGCTGCTGTACAGGGTGATGGCGGTAAAGCTGGGGTTGACGTATTCCACCAGGCCATCGCGGTCGAGCAGGATAAAGGCGCTGGAGCTCTGCTCGACGGCGCGCTGGAACAGGTGCAGGGTGCTGGTGGCTGTACGTCGTTGCTGGTCGCTCAGGGCCTGGGCGTACTGGTCGGCTAGCTCGCCGATAAAGGCGATTTCGTCGGGCTGCCAGCTACGCCTGGAGCCGGTGTGTTCCAGGCACAGCACGGCGACCAGTTCGCCGTCGACGCGGATGCTGGCGTCGAGCATGGCGGTGATCGTCAGCGGCTGCAGATAATCTTGGTCCAGCTCGCGGGTGCGGGGGTCGTGTGCGGCGTCGTGGGCATCCAGCACGCGACCGCTGTGCAGGGCACTCAGGTAGTTGGGGTAGGCGCTGGCATCGATGCTCGGTTGTTCCACATAGCCACCCGGATCGCGCTGGTACAGGGCCATGGGCTGCAATAGCTGACCGTCGAGGTGCCAGATGCCGGCGCGGGCCACGCCATAGGCCTCGCAGGCGCTCTTGCTGATCAGCTCGGCGGCCTCGCGCAGCGGCTCGTCGCCGTAGTGGTGGCGGGCCAGGCGCACGATCAGGTTCTGTTTGGCCTGGGCGCGGCGTTGCTGCTGCTCGCTCTGGGCGTGCGCCTCGCTGGCTGGGGGCGCGAGTGCCTTCTCCTGGCCCGGGTTGAGGACCAGCAGGTAGCCACGCAGCAGATGCCGCCCATGCTGCTTGAAGGCTTCACCCTGTTCCAGCAGGGTCAGGGTGCCATTGGGGCTGTGCAGCTTGTACTGCACGCTGTAGTGGTTCTGGCTGGCGAGTTGTTGGGCGATGGTGTCGTGCAGCTGATGGCGGGCCGCAGGCTCCATCAGACTGGCATAGGGCGAGTCGAGCAGGGTGCAGAGTTGCTGGGCGGGCAGGCCCAGTTGCTGCTCGCAGGCGGGGTCGAGATACAGCAGTGTCCAGCTGGCTTCATTCAAGCGCTCGAAACGCAGCATGCCGAGGCGCGATGGCACTGGCAACTGCGTCACAACCTCGGCCGCTAAACGACTTGCGGCATCTGGATGGCTTTTCATTCAGTGGCGGGCTTCCAGTATGCTGAGCGGGGCGAGGGTTAGGCCCCTCACTTACAGCGTCGGCTAAGGGTGCATCATGCAATTGCGACTGACAAGAAAACTAATCTGTGCCGTATTGCTTGGCGGCTGTGTGGCGGTCTCGCCGGTATTTGCTGGCGAGCCCGGTGGCGGTTTGAGCAGCGCCGAGCAGAGTAACTACCTGGCCGAATTGAAGCGTCTGTATCTGACCCAGGATGAACGTCAGGCGCTGCTCGCCCATAGCAATGACCTGCTGAAAACCTATGCCCTGCGCGCCGCCTATCAGGTCGGCCAGGCGCAGCGCCAGGACCGTCTGTACCAGCTGAGCGTAGTGGGCCCCGGCGAGTTGCTGCTGCGCGAGGAAGTGCGCAGCGAGAGCGGCACCGACGTCGCGGTGCGCAACCAGCGCATTGTCCTGTTCGGTGTCGATCCCTTTGTGCGCTACGACTGCCCGGCCAGCGGCATCCGCTGCGTGCTGCACAACCCCCAGGACGGCAGCCCGCTGCTGAGTATCGTGCGCGATCACAAGGGCGCGGCCGAACTGGCCAAGGCCCTGAGCTTTCTGATTCGCAATCTGCAGAAGGGCTAGGTTGTGCTGCGTCAGGCCAGTGCATGCGATATCTAACGGGTACAGAACCTAAAAAAAACCCCGCCGAAAGGCGGGGTCGAGGATAACGAGCGTGGCTGCTCGAAAATTGATGCGTTACAGCAGCATGGTGCGGATGTCCGCCAGCACGTCGCTCAGGCGCTTGGTAAAGCGCGCGGCGGCGGCACCGTTGATCACCCGGTGGTCATAGGACAGCGACAGCGGCAGCATCAGCTTGGGCTGGAACGCCTTGCCGTCCCAGACCGGCTGGATGGTCGCCTTGCTCACACCGAGAATCGCCACTTCCGGCGCGTTGACGATCGGCGTGAAGCCGGTGCCGCCAATATGGCCGAGGCTGGAGATGGTGAAGCAGGCACCCTGCATATCGTCGGCTGACAGCTTCTTGGTGCGCGCTTTCTCCGCCAGTGCAGCGGCCTCGGCGGCCAGCTGCAGCAGGCTCTTCTGATCAACGTTCTTGATCACCGGTACCAGCAGGCCATCCGGGGTGTCCACGGCGAAGCCGATGTGCACGTATTTCTTGCGGATGATCGCCTTGCCACTTGGTGCCAGCGAGCTGTTGAAGTCCGGCAATTCCTTGAGCAGGAAGGCGCAGGCCTTGAGCAGCAGCGGCAGCACGGTGAGCTTGACCCCGGCTTTTTCCGCCACGCTTTTCTGGGCCACGCGGAAGGCTTCCAGCTCGGTGATATCGGCCGAATCGAACTGGGTCACGTGGGGCACGTTGAGCCAGCTGCGGTGCAGGTTGTTGGCCCCGACCTGCATCAGGCGGGTCATCGCCACTTCTTCGATTTCACCGAACTTGCTGAAGTCCACCACCGGGATCGGCGGAATACCGGCACCGCCGGTTGCGCCGGCTTCCGGTGCGGCCTTGGCCTTCTGCATCATCGCTTTGACGTAAAGCTGCACGTCTTCCTTGAGTACGCGGCCTTTCGGGCCGGTGCCGGGCACGGCATCCAGCTCGACGCCAAACTCGCGGGCCAGCAGACGTACCGCCGGGCCGGCGTGCACCTTGCTACCGCTGGTGCGCGCCGGGGCGTTGGCAACCTTGGCCGCGGCGGCGGCCAGGGAGGCGATGGCGCTGACTTCGGCGGCGACCGCCGGGTGAGCGCCGGCCGGAACCTTGTGCATATCGCTGGCGGCTGCGGGTGCGGGCGCTGCTGCAACCGGTGCGGCTGCGGCCGGCGCTGCCGCGCCTGCGACTTTCAGCTTGAGGATAAAGTCGCCCGTGCCGACTTCGTCTTCCAGCTTGACGCTGATGCTTTCCACCACGCCGGCAGCCGGCGAGGGGATTTCCATGCTGGCCTTGTCAGACTCCAGGGTGATCAGCGACTGGTCGACTTCGACGCTGTCGCCGACCTTGACCAGCACTTCGATAACCTTGGCCTTGCCGTCCGAGCCGATATCCGGCACATGCACGTCCTGCACGCTGCTGCTGGCCGGTGCGGCTGGCGCAGGTGCGGCGGCTGGTGCGGGAGCTGCGGCTGCTTGGGGCGCTTCGGCCACTGCCGCCGCGGGGGCTGCTGGTGCTTGGGCAGCGCCTTCGACTTCCAGCTCCAGCAGTTCGTCGCCTTCTTTCAGGCGGTCGCCCAGCTTCACTTTCAGGCTCTTCACCACACCGGCTTTCGGCGCGGGGATTTCCATACTGGCCTTGTCCGACTCCAGGGTCAGCACGCTCTGATCGGCCTCGATGCGATCACCGACCTTGACCATCAGTTCGATTACTTCACCCTCACCACCACCGATGTCGGGTACGCGAATCAATTCACTCATCGTTTCGCTCCTTAGCAGTCCAGTGGGTTGAGTTTTTCCGGGTTGATGCCGAACTTGGCGATGGCCTCGGCCACCACTTTGGGTTCGATATCACCGCGGTCGGCGAGAGCTTCCAGGGCAGCCAGAACCACCCAGTTGCGGTCCACTTCGAAGAAGTGGCGCAGCTTCTTGCGGCTGTCGCTGCGGCCGAAGCCGTCGGTGCCCAGGACCTTGAATTCCTTGCTCGGTACCCACTGACGAATCTGTTCGGCGAACAGCTTCATATAGTCGGTGCTGGCAATCACCGGGCCCTGACGGCCGCTCAGGCATTCTTCCACATAGGTCTGCTTGGGCTTCTGTTCCGGGTGCAGGCGGTTGTTGCGCTCCACGGCCAGGCCGTCGCGGCGCAGCTCGTTGAAGCTGGTGACGCTCCACACGTCGGCCCCGATGTTGTACTCCTCGCGCAGAATCTTCGCCGCCTCGCGCACTTCGCGCAGGATGGTGCCGCTGCCGAGGAGCTGCACGTGGTGCGCGGCTTCCTTCTTGTCTTCTTCGAGCAGGTACATGCCCTTGATGATGCCTTCCTCGACACCGGCCGGCATGGCCGGCTGCTGGTAGGACTCGTTCATCACGGTGATGTAGTAGAAGACGTCCTGTTGCTGCTCGGTCATCTTCTTCATGCCGTCCTGGATGATCACCGCCAGCTCGTAGCCGTAGGTCGGATCATAGGTGCGGCAGTTGGGGATGGTCGCGGCCAGCATGTGGCTGTGGCCGTCCTCGTGCTGCAGGCCTTCGCCGTTGAGCGTGGTGCGACCGGCGGTGCCGCCGATCAGGAAGCCCCGGGTGCGGCTGTCGCCAGCGGCCCAGGCCAGGTCACCGATACGCTGGAAGCCGAACATCGAATAGAAGATGTAGAACGGCAGCATCGGCTGGTTGTGGCTGGAGTACGAAGTACCGGCAGCGATGAAGGAGCTCATGGCACCGGCTTCGTTGATGCCTTCTTCGAGGATCTGGCCCTTCTTGTCCTCGCGGTAGAACATCACCTGGTCTTTATCCACCGGCTCGTACAGCTGGCCGACCGAGGAGTAGATGCCGAGCTGGCGGAACATGCCTTCCATGCCGAAGGTGCGGGCTTCGTCCGGGATGATCGGGACGATACGCGAGCCGATGTCCTTGTCCTTGACCAGCTGCGCGAGGATGCGCACGAAGGCCATGGTGGTGGAGATTTCACGGTCGCCCGAGCCGTCGAGGATGGCCTTGAGGGTCTCCAACGGTGGGGTCGGGATGCTGAAGCTCTTGGCCCGACGCTGCGGCACGAAACCGCCGAGGGCGGCGCGGCGCTCGCTCAGGTAACGCGCTTCGGCGCTGCCGGGTTCCGGCTTGAGGAACGGCAGGTTTTCCAGCTCCTCGTCCTTGACCGGGATGTCGAAGCGGTCGCGGAACAGCTTGAGGCTGTCGACATCGACCTTCTTGGTGTTGTGCGCGGTGTTTTTCGCTTCGCCGGCACCGGTGCCATAACCCTTGACGGTCTTGGCCAGGATCACGGTCGGCTGCTCTTTGTGGTTGACCGCCTGGTGGTAGGCCGCATAGACCTTGTAGGGGTCGTGACCGCCACGGTTGAGTTTCCAGATCTCGTCGTCGGACAGATCGGCAACCATCGCCTTGAGTTCCGGCGAGTTGAAGAAGTGCTCACGGACGAACGCGCCGTCCTTGGCCTTGTAGTTCTGGTATTCGCCGTCGATGACTTCGTCCATGCGGCGCTGCAGGATGCCGTCGACGTCCTTGGCCAGCAGCGGGTCCCAGAAGCGGCCCCACACGACTTTGTTGACGTTCCAGCCACCGCCACGGAACACGCCTTCCAGTTCCTGGATGATCTTGCCGTTGCCGCGTACCGGGCCGTCGAGGCGCTGCAGGTTGCAGTTGATGACGAAGATCAGGTTGTCCAGCTTCTCGCGGCCAGCCAGGGAGATCGCGCCGAGGGATTCCGGCTCGTCGCACTCGCCGTCGCCCATGAAGCACCAGACCTTCTGCTTGCCGGCCGGGATAAAGCCGCGCGCTTCCAGGTACTTCATAAAGCGTGCCTGGTAGATCGCCTGGATCGGGCCCAGACCCATGGAGACGGTCGGGAACTGCCAGAAGTCCGGCATCAGCCAGGGGTGCGGATAGGACGACAGGCCTTGGCCATCGACTTCCTGGCGGAAGTTGTTCATCTGCTCTTCGCTGATGCGCCCTTCCATAAAGGCGCGGGCGTAAACGCCGGGGGATGCGTGGCCCTGGAAGAAGATCAGGTCGCCGCCGTGCTCCTCGGTGGGAGCCTGGAAGAAGTAGTTGAAACCGATGTCGTACAGCGTCGCCGAGGAGGCAAAGCTGGAAATATGGCCGCCCAGGTCTGAATCTTTCAGGTTGGTGCGCATTACCATGGCCAGCGCATTCCAGCGCACCAGCGAGCGAATGCGGCGTTCCATAAACAGGTCGCCAGGCATGCGTGCTTCGTGGGTGAGCGGGATGGTGTTGCGGTATGGCGTGGTGATGGCATATGGCAGCTGCGACCCACTGCGGGTGGCCAGCTCGCCCATACGGGTCATCAGATAGTGCGCGCGGTCTTCACCCTCGTGTTCGAGGACGGACTCAAGGGCGTCCAGCCATTCCTGGGTTTCGACGGGATCGAGGTCTTGCATGGCTTGCTCCAGGGCGGAAAGGCTTCCAGAATCGGAGGCCAGGTTTCGTGGCCGACTTCGTGAGTGGCCGCGTGAATTCTTGGATTGACCGGGGGTAGGACCGGCTGCGTGTAGTTTTACTACATTACGACGCCGATTTCAGCCTTTTGGATACAATCTTTGGTAGTAAAACTACAATTATTTTTGCTGACAGTAACCCGCCCCGCTCTAACGCGAGGTGTTCGCCGAATTGCGAGACTCACTGTCAGCTCGCCAAAAAGGATAGACCATGAGCCTGCCCGTGCTGGCCTCTTTACCTGCCGCACTCGAACCCCTGGCGCTGCGTGCCGAGCAATCGCTGCAGCAGGCCGTCGACGCCTTGTCGGGCGAGGCTCAGGGACAGTTTGCCGCCTGGCCGGCCGAGCGTCGGGCGCTGTTGCGGCGGGTCGGGGCGGCCAGCGATTTCGTGGTGCAGCAAGGTCTGCGCGATCCGCAGATGCTGCTCGAACTGGCCGCCAGTGGCGAGCTGGAACGGCCGCTGCAGGCCGGCGAAATGCGCGCGCAGCTGGCAGAGCGGCTGGCCGAGTGTAGCGATGAGGATGAGCTTGGGCGGCGCTTGCGGCGCTTTCGCAATCGTCAGCAGCTGCGCATTATCTGGCGCGATCTCAGCCGTCAGGCCGATCTGATCGAGACCTGTCGCGACCTCTCGGAAATGGCCGATATCTGCATCGACCTGGCCTATCACTGGCTTTATCCCAAGCATTGCGCGCAGTTCGGCACGCCCATCGGCAGGCGCAGCGGCCAGCCGCAACATATGGTGATTCTCGGCATGGGCAAGCTGGGGGCTCATGAGCTCAATCTGTCCTCGGATATCGACCTGATCTTCGGCTACCCCGAGGGTGGCGAGACCGAAGGGGTCAAACGCTCGCTGGACAATCAGGAGTTCTTTATTCGTCTCGGCCAGCGTCTGATCAAGGCGCTGGACGTGATCACCGTCGACGGTTTCGTCTTCCGCACCGATATGCGCCTGCGCCCCTATGGCTCGTCCGGTTCGCTGGTGTTCAGCTTCAACGCCCTGGAGCAGTACTACCAGGATCAGGGTCGCGACTGGGAACGCTACGCCATGATCAAGGCGCGGGTGGTCGGCGGCGATCAGCTCGCCGGTGCGCAGTTGCTGGAGATGCTGCGGCCCTTCGTCTACCGGCGCTACCTGGATTTTTCCGCGATCGAGGCGCTGCGCGGGATGAAGCAGCTGATCCAGCAGGAGGTGCGGCGCAAGGGCATGAGCGAGAACATCAAGCTGGGTGCCGGCGGCATTCGCGAGGTGGAGTTTATCGCCCAGGCCTTCCAGCTGATCCATGGCGGCCGCGACCTCAGCCTGCAGCAGCGCTCGCTGTTCGCCGTGCTCGACACCCTGCGCGATCAGGGCTACCTGCCGGCCGCGGTGACCGACGAGTTGCGCGATGGCTATGCCTTTCTGCGTTACGCCGAACATGCCCTGCAGGCCATCGACGACCGGCAGACGCAGATGCTTCCGGACAACGATCAGGACCGTGCGCGAGTGGCCTTGATCATGGGCTTCGACAGCTGGCAGGCGTTCCACGAACGACTGATGCACTGGCGCGCCCGAGTCGACTGGCACTTCCGTCAGGTGATCGCCGATCCCGACGAAGACGCCGAAATCGCCGAGGATGAGTGCGTGGGCGGCGAATGGCTGCCGCTGTGGGACGATGTGCAGGACGAGGCTGCCGCCTGCCGCCAGCTCGCCGAAGCCGGTTTCGTCGATGCCCAGGCGGCCTGGCAGCGCCTGGCGGGGCTGCGCAATGGCAATCAGGTGCGCGCCATGCAGCGCCTTGGTCGCGAGCGCCTGGACGCCTTCGTCCCGCGCCTGCTGGCCCAGGCGGTGGAGCACGCTAACCCGGACCTGGTGCTGGAGCGGGTGCTGCCGCTGGTGGAGGCGGTGGCGCGGCGTTCGGCCTACCTGGTGCTGCTCACGGAAAACCCGGGGGCCCTGCAGCGCCTGCTGACCCTGTGCGCCGCCAGCCCGTGGATCGCCGAGCAGATCACCCGCTTTCCTTTATTGCTCGACGAGCTGCTCAACGAAGGCCGGCTGTTCAAGCCACCGCTGGCCCCTGAGCTGGCTGCCGAGCTGCGCGAGCGACTGATGCGTATCCCCGAGGAGGATCTGGAGCAGCAGATGGAGGCGCTGCGCCATTTCAAGCTGGCCCACCGCCTGCGTGTGGCCGCTTCGGAAATTGCCGGCAGCCTGCCGTTGATGAAGGTCAGTGACTACCTGACCTGGCTGGCCGAGGCGATTCTCGAACAGGTGCTAGCCCTGGCCTGGCGGCATACGGTAAGCCGCTACGGTGCGCCGCGCCGCGTCGATGGCAGTGTCTGCGACCCGGATTTCGTCATAGTCGGTTACGGCAAGGTTGGCGGCATCGAGCTGGGTCACGGCTCGGATCTGGATCTGGTATTTATCCACGACGGCGATCCGCAGGCGGAAACCGATGGTGAAAAATCCATCGACGGTGCGCAGTTCTTCAACCGTCTGGGCCAGCGCATCATCCATCTGCTGACCGCCCAGACCAACTCCGGCCAGCTCTACGAAGTGGATATGCGTCTGCGTCCCTCGGGTGCGGCGGGGCTGCTGGTCAGCTCCCTCGGCGCATTCCAGCGTTACCAGGAAAACGAGGCCTGGACCTGGGAGCATCAGGCCCTGGTGCGTGCCCGGGTGCTGGTCGGCTGCCCGCGGGTGGGCAAGGCCTTCGAAGCGGTGCGGGCTCAGGTGCTGGGACGCAAGCGCGATCTGGACAAGCTGCGCGGCGAGGTCAGCGAGATGCGCGCCAAGATGCGCGACAACCTCGGCAGCAGGGCCACCGCCGCCGGCACCGCGGCGAATGCCTTCGAGGTCAGCGCGCCGTTCGATCTGAAGCAGGATGCCGGTGGTATCGTCGATATTGAATTTATGGTGCAATACGCGGCCCTGGCCTGGTCGCGTCAGTACCCGGAACTGCTGGAATTCACCGATAACATCCGCATTCTGGAAGGGCTGGAGCGAGTCGGCATGCTGCCGGGCGAAGATGCCCGGTTGCTCCAGGATATTTACAAGGCCTACCGCTCGGCGGCCCATCGCCAGGCGCTGCAGAAGCAGCCCGGGGTGGTGAATGGCGATCAGTTTGCGCAGGAACGACGCAGCGTGATGCGTATCTGGCGGGAACTGGGCTTGAACTGAATTGATCCTGTCGGGCGTGCTAGGTGCCCGGCATAGGCTGTACCAATCGAACTTGAGGAGCAGGCAACTATGTCGATGGCCGATCGTGATGGCGTGATCTGGTATGACGGCGAGCTGGTGCCGTGGCGCAACGCGACCACCCACGTACTGACCCACACCCTGCACTACGGCATGGGCGTATTCGAAGGCGTGCGCGCCTACAACACCCCGCAGGGCACGGCGATCTTCCGCCTGGAGGCGCACACCGACCGCCTGTTCGATTCGGCCCATATCATGGGCATGAAGATTCCCTTCTCCAAAGACGAAATCAACGAAGCCACCCGCGCCGCCGTGCGTGAGAACAACCTGGAAAGCGCCTATATCCGCCCCATGGTGTTCTACGGATCCGAGGCCATGGGCCTGCGCGCCAGCGGCCTGAAAACCCAGGTGATTGTCGCGGCCTGGAACTGGGGTGCCTATATGGGCGACGAAGCCCTGCAGGTTGGCATCAAGGTGCGTACCAGCTCCTTTACCCGTCACCACGTCAATATCTCGATGACCCGGGCCAAGGCCAACGGCAACTACATCAACTCGATGCTGGCCCTGCAGGAAGCCATCTCCGGCGGTGCCGACGAGGCCATGCTGCTGGACCCGGAAGGTTACGTAGCCGAAGGTTCTGGCGAGAATATCTTCCTGGTCAAGAACGGCGTGATCTACACCCCGGAAGTGACCTCCTGCCTCAACGGCATCACCCGCAACACCATTCTGACCCTGGCCGCCGAACACGGCCTGGAAGTGGTCGAGAAGCGCATCACCCGCGATGAGGTGTATATCGCCGACGAGGCCTTCTTTACCGGCACCGCCGCCGAAGTTACGCCGATTCGTGAAGTCGATGGTCGGCAGATCGGCGCAGGCCGTCGCGGCCCTATCACCGAGAAACTGCAAACCGCCTATTTCGACCTGGTAACAGGTAAGACCGATGCCCACGCCGAGTGGCGCACCCTGGTTAAATAAGCCCCTCGCGTTCGCCGGATGGGCTCTGTCCGGCGTTGCAGGCTAGGCTGATAGTCGAGCGTTAAGTCTGTCCGGGAGGCGCAAGCCTCCTTGGTCGTTTCTGGAAACCTCATGAAAATACTGATCGTAGGCCCCAGCTGGGTGGGCGATATGGTGATGGCGCAGACGCTGTTTCAGTGTCTCAAGCAGCGTCATCCCGAGTGCGAGATCGATGTGTTGGCCCCGGACTGGAGCCGGCCGATTCTCGAGCGTATGCCCGAAGTGCGTCAGGCCCTGAGTTTTCCCCTCGGCCATGGTGTGCTGCAGCTGGCCACCCGGCGCAGGATCGGCAAATCCCTGGGCGGCCAGTACGACCAGGCGATTCTGCTGCCCAACTCGCTCAAATCCGCGCTGGTGCCGTTTTTCGCCGGTATCCCCCAGCGCACCGGCTGGAAGGGCGAGATGCGCTACGGCCTGCTCAACGATGTGCGCACGCTGGATAAACAGCGCTTGCCCTTGATGATCGAGCGCTTTATGGCCCTGGCCTTTGAGCCGGGTGCCGAGCTGCCGCAGCCCTATCCGCGGCCGCGTCTGCGTATAGAAGAAGCCAGCCGCGCCGCGGCCCTGGCCAAGTTCGGCCTGAGCCTGGATCGACCGGTGCTGGCGCTCTGTCCGGGGGCCGAGTTCGGTGAGGCCAAACGCTGGCCCAGCGAGCATTACGCCAAGGTCGCCGAGCTGAAGATCCGCGCCGGCTGGCAGGTGTGGATTTTCGGTTCGAAAAACGACCATGGCGTCGGCGAGGACATCCGCTCGAGGCTGATTCCCGGCCTGCGTGAAGAGTCCAGCAACCTGGCCGGCGCAACCAGCATGGCCGAGGCCATCGACCTGCTGTCCTGCGCCGCTGCCGTGGTCTCCAACGATTCCGGTCTGATGCATGTGGCGGCGGCGCTGAATCGGCCGCTGGTGGCGGTCTATGGTTCCACCTCGCCGGGCTTTACCCCGCCGCTGGCCGAGCAGGTGGAGATCGTGCGCCTGGGTATCGAATGCAGCCCCTGTTTTGACCGCACCTGCCGCTTCGGCCACTACGACTGTCTGCGCCAGCTCAAGCCGCGCCCGGTGATCGAGGCGCTGGATCGCCTGGTGGCCGATCCGATCGAGCCGGTTGAGGTCGATTGATGCGGGTACTGCTGATCAAGACTTCTTCGCTGGGCGATGTGATCCACACCCTGCCGGCCCTCACCGATGCCGCCCGGGCGATTCCCGGTATCCAGTTCGACTGGGTGGTGGAGGAGGGCTTCGCCGAGATTCCCGCCTGGCATCCGGCCGTGGCGCAGGTGATCCCGGTGGCCATCCGCCGCTGGCGCAAGCACCTGTGGCAGACCTTCAAGAATGGCGAGTGGAAGCGCTTTAAGCAGCGCCTGGGCGAAACCCGCTACGACCTGGTGATCGACGCCCAGGGCCTGCTGAAAAGCGCCTGGCTGACTCGTTACGTCAAGGCACCGATTGCCGGCCTGGATCGCGATTCCGCGCGTGAGCCCCTGGCCAGCCGTTTCTATGCTCGGCGCTACGCCGTGGCCAAGGACCAGCATGCCCTGGAGCGTACTCGCCAGCTATTCGCACAGGCGCTGGGCTATGCGCTGCCAGCCGGTGTCGGCGACTACGGCCTGAACCGCGCGCAGCTGGCCGATCCCGCGCCGCAGCCTTACCTGCTGTTTCTCCACGGCACCACCTGGCCCAGCAAGCATTGGCCGGAAGTCGAATGGCGGGCGCTGGCCGAGCAGATGAGCGCCCAGGGCTGGGCGGTGCGCCTGCCCTGGGGCAATGAAACCGAGAGGGCGCGGGCCGAGCGTATCGCTGCCGGCATTGAAAACGCTGCGGTGCTGCCCAAGTTGAATCTTGCCGGCGTGGCCAAGGTGGTTGCCGGGGCCCGCGCCTGCGTGGCGGTGGATACCGGCCTTGGCCACCTGGCCGCGGCCCTGGATGTGCCGAGTATCTCCCTGTACGGTCCGACCCGGCCGGGTCGCGTCGGTGCCTATGGCCGCTCGCAGGTTCACCTTTGCGCCAGCGGGCCGAATGCCGGCTCGGGTGATCGACACAAACCCTGTTTCGACGGCCTCGATGCCGAGCGCGTCGCCACGCAATTGCAGGCCCTGCTGCTGGCCGAGGACGCTGTCTGATGCAACTGGCTTTTATCCTCTACAAGTACTTCCCCTTCGGCGGGCTGCAGCGCGACTTTATGCGTATCGCTCTGGAGTGCCAGGCGCGCGGCCATGCCATTCGCGTCTACACGCCGATCTGGGAGGGCGAGGTGCCCGCTGGTTTCGAGGTGGTGGTGGTGCCGGTCAAGGCGCTGTTCAATCACAAGCGCAACGAAAAACTCACCGCCTGGATCGAGGCCGACCTGGCCAAGCGCCCGGTGGATCGGGTGGTGGGTTTCAACAAGATGCCGGGGCTGGATGTCTACTACGCCGCCGACGGCTGTTTCGAGGACAAGGCGCAGACCCTGCGCAACCCCCTCTATCGCCAGTGGGGACGTTACAAGCATTTCGCCGATTACGAGCGGGCGGTGTTCGCCCCCGAGTCGAAGACCGAAATCCTGATGATTTCCGAGGTGCAGCAACCGCTGTTTATCAAGCATTACCACACCCCGCTGCAGCGCTTTCACCTGCTGCCGCCGGGTATCGCCCTGGATCGTCGCGCGCCGGCCAACGCCGCACAGATTCGCGCCGAATTCCGCGCCGAGTTCAAGCTGGGCGATAACGAACTGCTGCTGGTGCAGATCGGCTCCGGATTCAAGACCAAGGGCCTGGACCGCAGCCTCAAGGCCCTGGCCGCCCTGCCGCAGGAGCTCAGGCAGCGCACCCGGCTGATCGCCATCGGCCAGGACGATCCACGTGCATTCAAACTGCAGGCCAAGGCCCTCGGTATTGCCGATAAGGTCGATATCCTCAAGGGCCGCAGCGATATTCCGCGCTTTCTGCTGGGGGCCGATCTGCTGATTCACCCGGCCTACAACGAAAACACCGGCACCGTGCTGCTCGAAGCCCTGGTTGCCGGACTGCCGGTGCTGGTCAGCGATGTCTGCGGCTATGCCCATTACATCGCCGATGCGGATGCCGGGCGGGTGCTGGCAAGCCCCTTCGAGCAGGCGCGACTCAATCATCTGCTCGCCGATATGCTCGCCGACGATCAGCGCCGGGCGTTCTGGTCGCGCAACGGGCTGGCCTACGCCGACAGCGCCGATCTGTATTCCATGCCGCAGCACGCGGCCGACATCATCCTGGCGACACGTCCATGAAGCTGGTACTGGCTGAACCCTTTAATAGCCTGTGGGCCGGCAAGGATCCCTTTGTCGCGGTCGAGGCCCTGCAGGGCCAGGTCTACCGCGAACTGGAAGGTCGCCGCACCCTGCGCACGGAAGTCGCCGGGCGCGGTTACTTCGTCAAGATCCACCGTGGCATCGGCTGGGGCGAGATCGCCAAGAACCTGCTCAGCGCCAAACTGCCGGTGCTCGGCGCGCGCCAGGAGTGGCAGGCCATCGAGCGCCTGACCGCGGCCGGGGTGGCGACCATGACTGCGGTGGCCTACGGCGAGCGCGGGCGCAACCCGGCGGCGCAGCATTCCTTTATCGTCACCGAGGAGCTGGCCCCGACCACCGACCTCGAGCAGCTGAGCCAGAACTGGGCGAACGAGCCCCCTGAGCCACGCCTGAAGTGGGCGCTGATCGCTGAGGTGGCGAGCATGCTCGGCCGCATGCACCGCGCCGGGGTCAATCATCGCGATTGCTATATCTGCCATTTTCTCCTGCACACCGATAAGCCGGTGAGCGCGGAAGATCTGCGCCTGTCGGTGATCGACCTGCACCGCGCCCAGGTGCGCCGCGCCACGCCACTGCGCTGGCGCAACAAGGACCTGGCCGCGCTGTATTTCTCGGCGCTGAATATCGGCCTGACCCGGCGCGACCGGCTGCGTTTTCTGCATGGCTATTTCGCCGCGCTCAAGGGCCGGCAGCCGTTGCGTCAGATCCTGAGTGAAGAGGCGCAGCTGCTGGCCTGGCTGGAGCGCAAGGCGCAGCGCCTGCTAGAGCGCTACGCCCGCAAATATGCGCCGGGTGCCGGGCAATGAGTGAGTGGCGGGTTACCGATATCTGTCCCCCTGAACTGGTCGATGAGCTGGCGGATCTGCAGCGGGTGTTTGCCCTCGAGGGGCAGCGCCTGACCCGCGACCCGCTGTCGGAGGTGGTGCGTATTGAGCGCAATGGCGTGTGCTATTACGTCAAGCGCTACTGGGGTGCGGGCAAGGGGCTGCGCCGCTATATCGGCCGGCCACGGGTCAAGGCTGAGTGGCAGAACCTCAAGCATTTTGCCAAGTGGGGGATTCCCACCGCACCCATCGTCGCCTACGGCCTGGAGCGCAAGGGCGGGGCCTTTGTGCGTGGTGCGCTGATCACCCGCGAGCTGCCGCGTACCGAAGACATGGCCCTGCTGGCGCGGCGCAAGGACGAGCGTCTGGCCGACCGCAGCTGGGTCGCGCGGGTCAGTGTGCAGTTGGCCCACGCCACCCGCACCCTGCATGACCACCACTTCACCCACAACGATTTGAAGTGGCGCAATCTGCTGGTCAACGACCAGGCCGAGCTTTTTCTGATCGATTGCCCGACCGGGGCATTCTGGTGGGGGCCATTGCTGCGTTACCGCATGGTCAAGGACCTGGCCTGTCTGGACAAGGTGGCCAAGTACCACCTGAGCCGTACCCAGCGCCTGCGTTTCTACCTGCAGTACCGTGGTCGCGAGCGCCTGAGTGCGGCGGATAAGCGCCGGGTGCGCGGCATCGTCAAATTCTTCGAGGGGCGGGAATGAGTGATTTTGTCGCGGCCGCGGATCGGGCCGTTCTCGAAAGCCAGGGGCTGGCCAGCTTCGAGGCGCTATGGGCCTTGCAGCTGGAGGCGGTCGACGAACCCAATACCGAACGCGGCGGCTGGAGCAGTGTGTATCGTCTGGAGCTGGGCGGGGCGGCCTTCTACCTCAAGCGCCAGAGCAACCACCTGACCCGCAGCCTGCTGCACCCTTGGGGCGAGCCGACCTTTGCCCGCGAATTTCGTAATATCCAGGTCTATCGTCGGCTGGGCATTCCCGCCCTGCAGGCGGCCTTTTTCGCCGAGCGCCGCGTGCCCGGCGAGCGCCGCGCCATTCTGCTGACCCGCGCCCTGGACGGCTGGCGCGACCTCGAATACTGGCTGCAGGGCTGGAGTGCTACCCCCGCAGCGACTCGTCAGGCCATCCTGCGCGCCTGCGGCGAGCTGGCGCGGCAGCTGCACGGTGCCGGGCAGATGCACGGCTGTTTCTACCCCAAGCATATTTTCCTCAAGGCCGACGGCGCGGGTTTTGCCGCCCAGCTGATCGACCTGGAAAAAACCCGCCCTCTGCTGTTCGGGCGGCGCGACCGGATCAAGGATCTGGAGCCGTTGCTGCGCCGGGCCAGCATCTGGAGTGAGGCCGACGTGCGTGAGCTGCTGCTGGCCTACCTGGGCGCTACGGGTGATCTGGAAGGCTGGTGGCAGCAGCTGGGCGCGCGCCGGCGGCACAAGGAGACGCGCTGATGGAGCTTGTCCAACTGGCCCAGGCCGGCCGCGCGCCGACGCTGCCGCTGCGCCTCGAACTGGTGGGCGAGGTGCTGGAGTTGCAGCGCCTGCTGCGGGTGCTGCCGGGACAGCGCTACGTTGCCCTGGCGCAGTGGCGCGGTCGTCCGGTGCTGGCCAAGCTGCTGGTCGGCGACAAGGCCGAGCGGCATTTCCAGCGTGAATTGCAGGGTGCGCACCTGCTCGCCGAGCAAGGCCTGCCGACCCCGGCGCTGCTGGCGCAGGGCTGGCAGGCGGGGCAGGGCGGCTGGTTGCTGTTCGACTATCTTGACGGTGCGCAAAGTCTGTGGGATGCCTGGCAGGCGGTGGCCAAACGGCCACTTCTGGATGCGGCGCAGGAGGCAGTGCTCGGCGAGGCCCTGAGCGCGATTGCACAGATGCACGCCAGGGGCCTGTGGCAGGCCGACCTGCATCTGGACAACCTGCTGCGCCATGCCGGCGGGGTGTCGATTATCGATGGCGGCGCGGTGTGCGTCGAAGTCGCCGGCAAGCCGCTGTCACGGGCGCGGGTGCTGGAAAACCTCGGCATGTTCTTCGCCCAGCTGCCTGCCGAGGTACAGCCCTTTATCGAAGAGCTGCTGGTGCACTACCTGCTGGCCAATGGCGAGCACGCATTGCCGCTGGAAGCGCTGCTGGCCGAGGTGGCCAAGGTGCGGCGCTGGCGTCTGCGCGACTATATGCGCAAGATCGCCCGCGATTGCAGCCTGTTCAGCGCAAGGATCGGTGCATTCGGCTTGCGCGTGATACGCCGCGACTGTCTCGATGAACTCGCGCCGCTGCTGAACCAGCCCGATGCGCTGCTGGCCCAGGGGCGGGCCCTGAAGCTGGGCGGCTCTGCCACGGTGGCCCAGGTTCGCCAGGGCGAGCGTGAGCTGGTGGTCAAGCGCTACAACGTGAAAAACCTCGGCCACTGGCTGAAACGCTTCTGGCGGCCCAGTCGTGCCTGGCACAGCTGGGTCGAGGGCAACCGCCTGCAATTGCTGGGGATCGCCACCCCGCAGCCGCTGGCCGTGCTGGAGCGGCGCTGGTGCTGGCTGCGCGGGCGCGCCTACCTGATTACCGAATACTGCGGCGGGCAGGATATAATCGCGCGTTTTCAGCCCTATCTGGATAAAGATGGGGACGGATCGCCCCCCGAAGCCGACCTGTTGGCGCTGGATCGCCTGTTCGCCGCCTTGCTGCGCGAACGCATCAGCCACGGTGATTTCAAGGGGAGCAACCTGCTTTGGATTAACGCGCAGGACGAAGGCCGTTGGTCGTTGATCGACCTCGACGCCATGCAGCAGCACCGCAGCGCACGAAGTTTCGCCCGGGCCTATGCCCGCGACCGTGCTCGTTTTTTGCGCAACTGGCCGGCTGATTCACAGCTGTTCAAGCTGCTTGACCAACGTATACCGCTGACGCCCGCCGTCGGCTCAGCAGACTAAAAGAGGCAAAACCAGTGGCACTGACGATTCTTGGCCTTTCCGGCGCCCTCAGTCATGATCCATCCGCCGCCCTGTATATCGACGGCAAGCTGATCGCGGCCGTCGAAGAAGAGCGCTTCGTGCGCGACAAGCACGCGAAGAACCGCATGCCCTACGAGTCGGCCAAGTTCTGCCTGGAGCAGGCCGGGATCAAACCCTCCGACGTCGACGTGGTGGCCATTCCGTTTGCGCCCATCAGCATCTTCGAGAAGGCCCGCTGGCAGTACGCCAAGCGCTACTGGTATGCGCCGGACCGTGCGCTCGACGCGATCCTGATGGGCAATCGCCGCTACAAACGCTACTACAAGCACATCCAGTGGTGCCTGCAGCAGCTCGGTTTCGACCTGAAGAAGATCAAGATCGAACCGGTCGAGCACCACCTGGCCCACGCAGCCAGCGCCTACCACTGCTCGGGCTTTACCGAGAAGACCGCGATCCTCGGCATCGACGGGAAGGGTGAGTACGCCACCACCTTCTTCGGCTACGGCGAGAACGGCAAGATCCACAAGATCAAGGAATTCTTCGATCCGGATTCCCTCGGCGGCCTGTACGGTGCGATCACCGAATTCCTCGGCTTCGAGATGCTCGACGGCGAGTTCAAGGTGATGGGCATGGCCCCCTACGGCGATGCCAGCAAGTACGATTTCTCCCGTTTGGCCAAGTTCGAGAACGGTGAGCTGATCATCAACACCGACTACGCCAACGTGATTGGCCTGCGCCGCTACAAGGAAAACGGCAAGGGTTTCTACTTCTCCAAGAAGCTGATCGAGTGGCTGGGGCCCAAGCGTCAGGGCGATATCGCCGATGACCCCTATATCCATTACGCCGCCAGCATGCAGGCGCTGTTCGAGAAGCTGGCGCTGCAGATGATGGAACACTATCTGGGCGACATCATCCGCGAAACCGGCAAGATCGCCTTCGCCGGCGGCTGCGCGCTGAACGTCAAACTGAACCAGAAGATCATCGCCCGCGACGATGTGAAGGAGCTGTTCGTTCAGCCCGCTTCCGGTGACGCCGGCACTGCAGTTGGCGCTGCCGCTTATATCTCGCACCAGCGCGGCGTGCCGGTGGAGAAGATGGAGCACGTCTACCTCGGCCCGTCCTACTCCAACGAAGATGTCATCGCCGCCTGCGTTCGTCACCCGAGCAAGCCGGTATTCAAGCGCATCGACAACATGCCACAGCGCATCGCCAAGATCATGGTCGACGCCAACCCGGTGGCCTGGTTCCAGGGCCGCATGGAGTTCGGCCCGCGCGCCCTCGGCGGTCGCTCGATCATCGGCTGCCCGAGCGTGCCGGGTGTGGCTGACCGGATCAACGAGCAGATCAAGTTCCGCGAGCGCTGGCGCCCCTTCTGCCCGTCGATGCTCGATACCGTCGGCCCGCAGATGCTCAAGGTCGATCATCCGAGCCCATTCATGACCTTCACCTTCGAAGTCAACGAAGAGTGGAAGACCCGCGTTGGCGAAGTGGTGCACGAAGACGGCACCTCGCGTGCCCAGGTGCTCAAGCGCGAGTACAACCCGCGCTACTACGACATGATGCTGGAGCTGGAGAAACTCACCGGCAACGGCGTGTCGCTCAACACCTCCCTCAACCGTCGCGGTGAGCCGATGATCTGCTCGCCCACCGACGCGCTGAACATGTTCTACGGCTCCGATCTGCAGTACCTGATCATGGAAGACATCCTCGTGGTTAAGGACGGCAAGGACTGGTATGACAACATCTGAGACCGGTAACGCTCAGCCCCAGTGGGTGCTGCAGTTTTGCCATGGCTATGATGGGCCGTTTCTGGACTGTGCCCGGCAGTACGCCAGTCTGTTTGCCGGGACGCGTTACAAGGTGTGCACGGTGTTTCTCACCGGCGCGCCGGACCCTGCGGTCGTGGCGGGCTGCGCCTCCGATGAGGTGCTGTTTCTCGATTACAGCTCCAAGGCCGTGCGTGGTCTCAAGTTGCGCGCGATGCAGGACCTGCGTGCGCTCGTGCGCACCCGGGATTTCCGTCTGTGCATCGCCCACCGCTTCAAGCCGGCCTATATCGTCTGTCTGGCAACGGGCTTGCCGGTTATCGGGGTAAACCACGCCTTCGGCGTGTATCAGCGCTGGCCGCGGCGGTTGTTCGCCCAGGTCTTTCGTCGCCGCTTGAGCCTTCTGGCGGTATCCGAGTCGGTGCGCGACGATATTCGCCGCTGCTTGCCGGCCTGGCCGGCGGCGCGCATCGAGGCCCTCTACAACCGCATCGACGTCGAGCAGCTGCAGGCGCAGCAGCTGGACCGCGCACAGGCGCGCGAGGCGCTGGGTTTGCCCGCGCAGGCCTGGGTGGTGGGTAATGTCGGGCGCCTGCATCCGGACAAGGATCAGGCCACGCTGATTCGTGGTTTCGCCCGCGCGCTGCCGCAGCTGCCAGCCGGCAGCCTGCTGGCGATACTCGGCAGCGGCCGCCTGGAAGATGCCCTCAAGGGGTTGGCCAGAGAGCTTGGCGTGGCGGGTCAGGTCGTGTTTCTCGGTCAGGTCGCAGAGGCCAAGCGCTACTTCAAGGCCTTTGATGTATTTGCCCTGAGCTCCGACCACGAGCCGTTTGGCATGGTGCTGCTGGAGGCCATGGCCGCTGGTGTACCCTTGCTCGCCACCGCCTGTGGCGGGGCCCGTGAAGTGGTTGAGGGCTTGGGCATTCTGTTCCCCCTGGCGGACGCGGATGCGTTGGCCCAGGGCATGTGCCATCTGGCGCAGCTCGATGAAGCCCAGCGCCTGGCGTGCGAGGCGGCGATGCAGCAGGCGCTGCTCGAACGCTTCTCCGACGCGGCGATAACGCGCCGGTTCTGGAGCCTGCCGCTGGTCACTGCTGCCCTCGGGGAGGGCGTGTATGGGCGAGAGTAAACCAGCCGTGCCAGGCCCGGGAGCCTGGGCCGCCAAGGCGCGAGCGCTGGATCGCTACCGCTGGCTGCTACTGCGCGAACAGCATGGTCGTCTCGGTGCTGCCGTGCGCTATGGCCGCGATGCGCTGCTGGATCTGCTCTTTGGTATCCGTGCCCGGCTGGTCCTGCCCGCAGGCGATGTGGTGGCCGAACCCTGCGATTTCCTGCTGCTGCAAGGCGCGCCCAAGGTCATTGCGCTGCAGCGGAAAAAACGCCTGATCGAGACCCTGCGCAGCCAGGGCTACCACCTGGTCGAAGTCGGCCAGGAGGACCCGCGCCATGTCATCGCCGGGCGCATGCTGGCACGCCCGGTACAGCCCGTGCCGCTGCGTTACTTCGGTTATGCGGCCTATGCCGAATGGCTGGTGCAGCGCCATGATCCGCAGCTGCTGATAAATGATCGCAACGGCAGTATCTGTTCACCCTTCTTGCGTCTGGCCCTCAATACCCGTGGGCGTCTGCTGGTGCATCTGGCCCATGCCAGCACGGTAGAAAGCTCGCGGCGGCTGGGGATGAACGACTACGACTATTACCTTCTGTTCGGTCAGAGTTCGCTGCAGGCCCTGCAGGCCCGGGCACTGCGTTTTGGCTCCTCGCGGGTGATTCTGGCCGGCTCGCATATGATCGACCGTACCTTCGAGCTGCCCCCGGCCGCGGTCGAGCAGCGCAGCGTGCTGCTGCTCGGCGTGGGGCCGGACAAGGAAAAACAGGCAGACTACCTGGCCACCTATGCCCTGCTGGTGAGCTGGGCCAGGCAGAATCCGAGCTATCGCGTGCTGGTCAAGCGTCACCCACGCAGCCGCGCGCAGTTCTGGCAGGAGGCGGTCGAGGCCAGCCCCAATATTGTCCTGCTGCCCGGCGACTGCTCTCTGGCGGCGGCACTGGAACAGGCGTCGATAGTCGTCAACATCATGTCCAATGCGGTTATCGAAGCCGGTCTGGCGGCGCGCCCGGTGATTTATATGAATTGCACCAATGACCAGGATGTCCTGGCCCAGGCGCGCTACTTCGGCCCCGCCGTGCGTAGCGTCGACGAGCTGGCACGGCGGCTGGCCGAGGTCGAGGGCGCTTACGCGGCGTCCATTGCCCGAGCGCAGGACTTCTCGAGATTTCATCTGGAAAATGCCTTTTCCGGCCTCGAGGCGAGTGCCCAGATCCTCTGTGCCCTGCATGGGCAACGTGTGGATGGGCTTGCCTGGGAGCCCCTGGGTACGACGATTACGGAGTGCGGGTAGTGATCAATGCCTTGCTGTTCAACGATACTTCCTATGAAAAGCATCATGGCTCGCAGCTGGTGGTGCGGCAGATCTACGCGCTGGCCAAGGAGGCCGGCATCGCCATCAGTCGCGCCTGCCCGATGCGTCATGACTGGCGCAAGAACGAACAACTGAAAGAGGACATCCGTCGTGCCGATCTGTGCCTGATCAATGGCGAAGGCACCCTGCATGACGATGCTCCGCAGGCCCTGATGCTTGGCGAGCTGGCCAGCTACTGCCGGCAGCATGGCGTGCCCTGTTTTCTGATCAACAGTGTCTGGCAGCGCAATGAGCAGTTGCTGGCCCATGCGGGTGACTTTGCGGGCATCTATCTGCGCGATGAGTTCAGTCAGCACGAGCTGGCGGCCCATGGTGTAGCGTGCAAGGTGGTACCGGATCTGACACTGAGCTATAGCCATCAGCCTGCCGCCCGCGAGCAGCGGGCGGGCTATCTGGTCAGTGACAGTGTATTCAGCACGCGCACGCTCGAGGCCTGGGCCGAGGTCTGCCGGGCCAATCGCGCCGATATAAGCTTCCTGAGTATCAAGAACCTGCCGATTATCCAGGCCGGCAAGGGCTTTCCCGATTACTGTATCAAGAGTGTCGCCAAGCTTTTGCAAGCCGGCCGGGCGCTGCTGCAGAGTTACTTCATGCGTTACCCCGCGGCCTTGCCATCCGAGCAGATTGGTATGCTCCGGTGGCGCTATAGTGCACTGGGACTGACGCGCTTCCTGAGGCGGTTATCGACCTCCAGTGGTGTGGTTACAGGGCGCTTTCACTGCGTGACCCTGTGTTTTGTCACGCGTACGCCCTTTTATGCGATCGGCTCGAACACCCACAAAATTCAGGCGCTGTTGCTGGAGGCCGGGTTGCCCGGGCGGATTCAGGAGTCCTATGGTGCGGCGCTGGCTGCCCGCGAAGAGATGGCCTTTTCTGCTGCCGATCGACAGCATCTGGAGGCCTTTCTACTGGATTGCCAGCGGCGGGCGAAGGATATGTTCGCTGAAATTGTCGAGCGGGCCAGGGCATTCAAATGATGCAGACGGCTGTGCGCTTGCCTGGATTTGTGGCGCTTGTGAGCGCTGATATTTATCTTGCCTGCGGCCTTTGGGGATCTATTGGTTCGAGTATCGAGAAGAGTGAGGGAGTGCTTGGTGGACGATAGGCTGGAGAGTTGGCCCTTCTTCGAGCATGTCCGTGTGATCAACCTGGACAAGCGCACCGATCGCTGGGATGCCATGCAGCGGCAGTTTAGGCGTCTGGGCATCCAGGGTGTGCAGCGGTTTGCGGCAATAAGCCCGGGGACTGAGGTCGTCGAGCAGGCGGCGTTGCAACCGCTGCGCGAGTTCCTGACGCGGGTCGACGGCGACAGTGAGCGACTGGAGAGCAAGCTGCGCGCGACCTGGGGCTGTATGCGCAGTCATCTCGGCATTATTCGTGAGGCCAGGGCGCAGGGCTGGCCCTATGTGCTGATTCTCGAGGACGATTGCGAGCTCGAACCCTATGCCTTGCCGGTATTGCGCCGGGCAGCCGAGCAGTTGGCGGCGCAGCCCTGGGACATGCTGTACCTGGGGGGCACCTTCAAGAAGGGCGGCAAGCGCTGTCGTTATTCCGCGAACCTGGAGCGCGCCAGCCGTATCCGTCTGGGGCATGCCTATGTGGTTAACGCCCGGCTCTACGATCGCATTCTCCGCGAGTGCGAGGAGTCCGGCCTGCCGATCGATTGGTACTATTCCGAGATTCTGCAGCCCCAAGTCGAGTGCTTTCTGCTGCGTCCCGTGGTGGCCTATCAGCGCTTGCTCGATATGAGTGATATCGAATTGGTGGAGCGCAGGCCGGAATTCAAGACGCGCAAGACCTTGCGCCGGTTGTGGAGCCGCCTCCGCTATGGTGCGTGCTGAGCCTGCGGGTGCGTCCGTGACAGAAGCTTGGACGCGCGCCGTGCTGGAGAAGTGGTTGGCCGCAGGGCTGATCTGGTGGCTGGTCGGCATGCTGCTTATGGGCAGCAGCAAGTTCTACCATCAGGCCCTGATGGCCCTGTTCTGGCTGCCCGGTCTACTGGCGTTGCTCGTCCATGCCGAGGTGCGTCGCCAGTGGCGGCAGCCGATGGCGCTGGCGCTGCTGGTGCTGATGGCATGGTCGGCAACTTCTGCGCTCTGGGCACCGGAGTTCGAGAGCAAAGAGCTGAAGATATTCTTCTATGTATTCCTGGCGGCCAATGCGCTTATTGCCCTGGCCAGCCTTGACTCCGCGCTGCTGAGCAGGAGCCTTGCCCTGAGCGGCCTTGCGGTCGGCCTGCTGGCGTGGGGCAGCGCGCTCTGGTTCTACGGCTGGGCGGGCAATGCCTGGGGCGCTCGGCTGGTCGGTACGGGCATCGTCGATCATCCGATTCTGGCCAGCCAGCTGTTCGGGGCCATGGGGGTTGTCCTGCTGTACCTGCGTCGGGAGCTGCCCGCCACCCTGCAGGGCGCTGCCTGGCTGTTCGGCTGTTGCGGTTTCGTGGTGTTTCTCGCGCTCAGCCAGTCCAAGGGCCCGTGGCTGGCGGCATTGCTGACCCTGTTTCTGGCTCCGCTGTGGCAGCGCAGCACTCGGCTGTTATGCGTCTCTGCCGGTGCTGCCAGCCTGGCGGTTGTGGCGGCGCTGGTCTGGCCGGAACTGCTGCTGCAAAGGGGCCTGTCATACCGGCCCGAGCTGTTTGTGCAGGCCGTTGGCCTGATCGGGCAGCAGCCGCTGCAGGGCCTGGGGCTGACCGCTGATTACCTGTTGCGGGTCCCCTCATCGGGCAGGTCCCTGGAACACGCGCACAATGTCTATCTGCATATTGCCGTGACCCTGGGGCTGGTCGGACTTGCCTGCTGGCTGGCGCTGCAGGCCCTGGCGTTGAGCGCTGCCTGGCGGCTACGCGAGCGCGTCGAGGGGCGCATGTTGTGCGCGCTGCTGTGTTTCGCGGGTATTGCATTGTTTACCGACGGTATCGGGCCCTGGGTCAAACCCCGCGAGGAGTGGTTCTGCCTCTGGCTGCCGATTTTTCTGGTGATGGGTTTGGCCGCACAAGGGCGCGCAGGGACGATTCGGGTGGAAGCAAAGTATGACTAGAGTCGATCAGCAGCTGACGCTGGAGCAGCAACTGCAGGGGTATTGGGATGACGGGCAGGCCTTCGCCGCTTGCCGTGGCAGCTGCTCCGGGGCGGTCTTCGTGGTGGCATCCGGGCCTTCGGCCGCGGACTTCCCGGTGGAGCGTTATCGGCATATTCCGATGATTGCCATGAATGGCTCGATCATGCGCTTTGTCGAGGCGGACCTCAGCCCCTTGTTCTATATCTGCGACGACCGCGGGTTTGTCCGTCTGCGCCAGTCGCTGGTGAGCCAGGGTATTGCCCGCTCCCGACACGCGGCCCTGGGCTACGGTGCGCTGGAGGTGTTGTTGCAGGAGGCTCCCGAGGCGGTCGACGGCCACTCCGTGTACCTGATGCAGCGCAGCAATCGCCCGGTGAATGGGCTGGCGCTGTCGGACCGTCGCTATGCCTGGAGCGTGCGCAATGATCCGGATATCGCCTGCCGCTTTTCCCTGTTCAGGCAGAAGCCGAACCGCGTGGGCTTCAGTCGCAATATGAGCAAGGGCTATTTTGGCGGCAGGACCATCCCCTTCGCGGCCCTGCAGTTGGCCTATCACCTGGGGTTTTCGCAGGTGTTTCTGGTCGGGGTGGATATGAACGCGCAGCCGGGGCGCTTTTATGAGCAGGGAGAAGCCGCCTTGCCGACCCGGCTCGATGAAGATTATGAGGATTACATCTTGCCCAGCTTCCAGTTACTGGCTGAGCAGGTCGTCAGCCCGGCGTTTCAGGTGTACAACCTTTCGCAAACCAGCCGGCTGCCGGGCGATCTGGTCCCGGTCATCAATTTGAATCAGCTGGATGCCTTGCTGGCTTCGTCATAGCAGCGCATCAGCTCGTCCCAGGGGAAGTTCTGCACGCTGCGACGCAGCAGATAACCACGCAGGTGTTCGAAATTGCGCCGAATCAGGGTGGGGCGCAGGGGGCGACTCTTGAAGCGGATATCGAGAAAGTCGATCAGGCCGAAATCGCCGTCCGGGGTATAAAGAATGTTGCCCAGATGCAGGGAGCGGAAATAGATGCCGCGCTGGTGCAGCCGGTAGATATAGAGGCCCAGTTGCGGCAACAACACATCGAACCTGGCGCGTGAATTATGGAACAGCTTGTCCAGCGGCGTGCCTTCCAGGGGGCGATAGAGGCAGGCGCTCACGGCCTGGTCGCGGTCGATCCAGCAACTCTCGTGGATACTGGGGGTCTTGATACCGAGGCGCTGCAGGTGCTCCGCACGTTCGGCGAAGCGGCGCGAGTCGGGGCGTAGGCGGGCGATTAGCGGAAGACGTCGGCTGCGGAAGATTTTGACGATGTCACCTTCGGGCAGCCGGATCACCTTGGGGCCTTTACTGTCTTTTTCCAGAACATCGCCGGCACTCAGCCAGCCTTGCAATTCGTTCGCTGTTACAATCCGCATCTTTGTCTCTCTAGCCAGTCGTATGAGGCTTGCCGAATGGCCAATTCTACCCAGCAATCCAGTCTGAAAGTGTACTTACGGTTGCTGCGCTATGTGCTGCCGTACTGGGGGCTGTTCGCCATCAGTATTCTCGGCTTCCTGATTTTCGCCTCCACTCAGCCGATGCTGGGCTATATCCTCAAGTTCTTTGTGGATGGCTTGAACAACCCGGAGGCGAGCTTCTTCGCCACTGTGCCGTACTTGCGTGACATTGCGTGGTTGAGCCAGCTGAAGCTGTTGCAGGCCGTGCCGATGCTGATCGTGCTGATCGCGCTGCTGCAGGGTATCGGGTCCTTTCTCGGCAACTATTTTCTCGCCAAGGTTTCATTGGGCTTGGTGCATGACATGCGGGTGGCGCTGTTCAATAACCTGCTGACCCTGCCCAATCGCTACTTTGACAACCATAACTCCGGGCATCTGATTTCCCGCATTACCTACAACGTGACCATGGTCACAGGCGCGGCCACCGATGCGATCAAGGTGGTGGTGCGCGAAGGCATGACCGTCATCTTCCTGTTTGCCACGCTGCTGTGGATGAACTGGCAGCTGACCCTGGTGATGGTCGCGATTCTGCCCATCATCGGCCTGATGGTCGTCAGCGCGAGCAAGAAATTTCGCAAGCAGAGCAAGAAGATTCAGCTGGCGATGGGCGACGTGACCCATGTCGCCTCCGAAACCATTCACGGTTACCGGGTGGTGCGCAGCTTTGGCGGCGAAGACTACGAGCAGCAGCGTTTCTGCAGTGCCAGCACCGAGAACCGGCAAAAGCAGCTGAAAATGGTAAAGACCAACGCGGTCTATACCCCGAGTCTTCAGCTGGTCATCTACAGCGCCATGGCGGTGTTGATGTTCCTGGTATTGCTGCTGCGCGGGGATGCCTCGGCCGGCGATCTGGTGGCCTATATCACCCTGGCGGGGCTGTTGCCCAAGCCGATTCGGCAGCTGTCCGAGGTCAGTTCCACGGTGCAGAAGGGGATTGCCGGTGCCGAAAGCATTTTCGAGCAGCTCGACGAAGCCCCGGAGATCGATCACGGCACCCAGGAGCGCGGGCGTGTCAGCGGGCGGCTGGAAGTGGTCAACCTGAGCTTCCAGTACGAGGGCACCGACAAACCGGTACTGGATAACATCAGTTTCGTTGCCGAACCCGGGCAGATGGTGGCGCTGGTCGGCCGTTCCGGCAGCGGCAAGTCGACCCTGGCCAACCTGATTCCGCGTTTCTACCACCATGATCAGGGGCAGATCCTGCTCGACGGGGTGGATGTCGAAGACTACACATTGCGCGATCTACGGCGGCATATCGCCCTGGTCACCCAGCATGTGACCCTGTTCAACGATACCGTGGCCAACAATATCGCCTACGGCGACCTGGCTGGCGCGCCGCTTGATGATGTGCGCAAGGCCTCCGAACTGGCCTACGCCGCCGAGTTTATCGAGCAAATGCCGCAGGGCTACGCCACCCTGGTGGGCGAAAACGGTGTGCTGTTGTCCGGCGGCCAGCGCCAGCGCCTGGCGATTGCACGGGCCCTGCTCAAGGATGCGCCGTTATTGATTCTGGACGAGGCCACCTCGGCCCTCGATACCGAGTCCGAACGGCATATCCAGGGCGCACTGGACGAAGTAATGAAAGGGCGTACCACCCTGGTGATCGCCCACCGCCTCAGCACCATCGAGAAGTCCGACCTGATTCTGGTGATGGACAAGGGACGGATCGTCGAGCGTGGCACCCATGCCGAGCTGCTTGCGCTCAATGGCTATTACGCGCGTCTGCACGAGAAGGATTTTGTCGATGCGCTGCAGCCGCTCCCAGAGTCGGCGATCTGAATGTCGGCGGGCGTGTGTGGCCGGTGGCGGGCACGGGCTTGGCTGGCGTGACCAATGTTATGATCCGCGCAGATTTTCTGCTGCTTTCGGGGTGTTTATGAAATTGTCCATGCCGCGTTTCGACCAGGCCAGCGTGCTGGTGGTGGGCGATGTCATGCTTGATCGTTACTGGCATGGCGGTACTTCGCGGATTTCCCCGGAAGCGCCGGTGCCGGTGGTCAAGGTCGAGCAGATCGAGGACCGTCCGGGCGGTGCCGCCAACGTCGCGCTGAACATTGCTGCCCTGGGCGCGCCGGCCGTGCTGGTGGGCGTGACCGGTCGCGACGAGGCAGCGACGAGCCTGAGCAACAGCCTGCAGGCCGTGGGGGTCAAGACCCATTTCCAGTGCATCGAGGATCAGCCGACCATCGTCAAGCTGCGGGTCATGAGCCGCCATCAGCAGCTGCTGCGCATGGATTTCGAAGAACCCTTCAATACCGACAGCGCGGCCATGGCCGTCAGTGTCGAGGCGCTGCTGGAGGGTATCAAGGTGCTGGTGCTGTCCGATTACGGCAAGGGTGCGCTGCAGAACCACCAGGCTCTGGTGCAGCTGGCGCGGCGCAAGGGTATTGCGGTGCTGGCCGACCCCAAGGGCAAGGATTTTTCCATCTACCGCGGCGCTAGCCTGATTACCCCCAACCTGCACGAGTTTGAAACCATAGTCGGCCCGTGCCGCGATGAGGCCGAGCTGGTGGCCAAGGGCGCGGCGCTGATGACCGAGCTGGAACTCGGCGCGCTGCTGGTGACCCGCGGCGAACACGGCATGACCCTGCTGCGCCCGCAACAGCCGCCGCTGCATCTGCCGGCCCGGGCCCGCGAAGTGTTCGACGTCACCGGTGCCGGCGACACGGTGATTTCCACCCTGGCCGCCAGCCTGGCGGCGGGCGAGGAGCTGCCCCATGCCGTGGCCCTGGCCAACCTGGCGGCCGGCATCGTGGTCGGCAAGCTCGGCACCGCGGCCATCAGCGCGCCGGAGTTGCGCCGCGCGATTCAGCGCGAAGCCGGTTCCGAGCGCGGCGTGCTGGGCCTGGAGCAACTGCTGCTGGCCATCGAGGATGCCCGCGCCCATGGCGAGAAGATCGTTTTCACCAATGGCTGCTTCGACATTCTGCATGCCGGTCACGTGACCTATCTGGAGCAGGCGCGGGCCCAGGGCGACCGTCTGGTGCTGGCGGTCAACGACGACGCCTCGGTCAGCCGGCTGAAGGGGCCGGGTCGACCGATCAACTCGGTCGACCGACGCATGGCGGTGCTGGCCGGCCTCGGCGCGGTGGACTGGGTGGTGAGTTTCAGCGAAGACACCCCGGAAAACCTGCTGCGCGCGGTCAAGCCGGATGTGCTGGTCAAGGGCGGCGACTACGGCCTGGAGCAGGTGGTCGGGGCCGAGATCGTCACCGCCTACGGCGGCGAAGTGCGGGTGCTGGGGCTGGTTGAAAACAGCTCGACCACGGCCATAGTCGAGAAAATTCGCCAGCAGTGAGCTGCGGGCGGTGACTGGCTGTTATGCCAGTCACCGCTGGCTGTGCGGTCATAGCCGCTCGCCAGGCTGGCGCGCATTATCGTGGCATCCCCCGTATGGAGCGAGATGTCATGACTGCCGATATCCAGGGCCGTGCCCTGGCCATGTTGAATCGATTCGCCCAGGCCGACTGGCCGGATCGTCTGAAACTGCGCAAGCCCGTCGAGAAACTTATCTACAACGGTAGCCGCGCGAGTTTTCGCGCCGCCGCGCAACGTACCGGTAAAGCGGGCAGTACGCCGCGGCCGGTTGCTCCGGATAGCTTGTTCGATCTGTCGCTGTCCGACGAGCAGCAGATGCTGGTGGAGATGCTCGAAGCCTTCGCCAGCGAAATACTGCGGCCCCTGGCCCATGATGCCGATGCACAGGCCGCGCTGCCCGCCGCGTTGCTTAATCAGGCCCATGAGCTGGGGCTGACCCATTACGCGGTGAGCGAGGCTCAGGGCGGCATGGCCGGGGAGCGCACCACCCTGAGCAATGCCCTGATCGCCGAAGCCCTGGGCAAGGGCGATCTGTCCCTGGCCGCGGCGCTGCTGGTACCGCTGTCGGCGGCCAACTGCATCCGCCGGTGGGGCAATGCCGCGCAGCAGGCGCTTTGGCTGCCGGCCTTTGTCGCCGATGAGCCGGCCCCAGTGATGGCCATTGCGGTCAATGAACCCACGCCGTTATTCGACCCTCAGAAGCTGCAGACCCGCGCGCACAAGCGCGGCAAACACTACCTGCTCAGTGGCGAGAAGTGCCTGGTGCTGCGCGGCCTGGATGCCAGTCAGTTGATCGTCGCGGCCCAGGCCGCCGATGGCCCCGGGCTGTTTGTCGTCGAGGCTGGTGCCAAGGGGCTGCAACGCAGCCCGCAACCGGCCATGGGCCTGAAGGCCGGCAGCACCGCGCGTATCCGCCTGAACAAGGTCAAGGTGGCGCAGGAGGCGCGCCTGTCGGGCGAGGGCTTCGACTACCAGAGCTTTGTCGATCATGCCTCTCTGGCTTGGTGTGCCCTGGCCATCGGTACGGCTCAGGCGGCTCTGGACTACGTGATTCCCTATTGCAACGAGCGAGTGGCCTTCGGCGAGCCAATCAGTCATCGCCAGGGCGTGGCCTTTATGGTCGCGGACATGGCGGTGGAAGTGGACGCCATGCGTGTGATGGTCTGGCGTGCCTGTGCCCGTGCCGAACAGGGCCTGTCGTTCCAGCGCGAGGCCTATCTGGCGCGCCTGTTGTGCAGCGAAAAGGCGATGAAGATTGGCACCGATGCCGTGCAGCTGCTTGGCGGCCACGGCTTCACCAAAGAACATCCAGTCGAGCGCTGGTACCGCGATCTGAGAGCGCTGGCAGTCATGGCCGGCGGCTTGCAACTTTGAAGGGGCACAACGCATGAATCTGGAAACCCCAAAGAAATTCCAGGGTCTGGTCAACCAGGCCCATCAGGTGGCGGAGAATTATTTCCGACCGATTTCGCGCAAGTACGACAAGGCCGAGCATGCCTACCCCAAGGAGTTGGATCTGCTCGCGGCCCTGCTCGACGGCATGAACGCCGGCTCCCCGGACGCCATCGGTGCCACCTCGGCAAGCAAGCGTGGCGCTGCCCGCGAGCAGCAGGAGGGGGTGAAGAACGGCGGCAATATGTCCGCACTGCTGGGGGTGATGGAGCTGTGCTGGGGCGATGTCGGTCTGCTTCTGGCCATGCCGCGCCAGGGCCTGGGCAATGCGGCCATCGCCGCGGTGGCCAATGACGAACAGCTGGCGCGCTTCAGCGGCACCTGGGCGGCCATGGCGATTACCGAACCGGGCTGCGGCTCGGACTCGGCGGCGATTCGTACCACGGCGATCAAGGATGGCGATCACTACGTGCTTAACGGCGAGAAGATCTTCGTCACCTCTGGCGAGCGTGCCGATTCCGTGGTGGTCTGGGCCACCCTGGACAAGGGCCTGGGCCGAGCGGCGATCAAGTCCTTTGTGGTCGAGCACGGCACCCCGGGCATGAGCGTAACGCGGCTGGAGAAGAAGCTCGGAATCAAGGCCTCGGATACCGCCTCGATCAGCTTCAGTGACTGTCGCGTACCGGCGGCCAACCTGCTGGGCAACCCCGAAATCGATGTGCAGAAGGGCTTTGCCGGAGTCATGGAGACCTTCGACAACACCCGTCCACTGGTCGCCGGTATGGCGGTCGGCGTGGCCAAGGCCTCGCTGGACCGCACCCGCGAGCTGCTGAAGAAGGTCTGCAAACTGGATTACCGCAAACCGCTGCTCAGCGTCAGTCATGCCGAGGCGACCCTGTATCGGCTGGAGGCCGAATGGGAAGCCGCGCGTCTGCTGACCCTGAAAGCCGCCTGGATGGCCGACAACAAACTGCCCAATTCCAAGGAGGCCTCAATCGCCAAGGCCAAGGCCGGGCGGGTGGCCAACGAGGTCACCCTCAAGTGTGTAGAGCTGGCCGGAGCCCTGGGCTACGGCGAGGATGAGCTGCTGGAGAAGTGGGCGCGCGACTCGAAGATTCTCGACATCTTCGAGGGCACCCAGCAGATCCAGTTACTGATCGTGGCGCGGCGGCTGCTGGGCAAGAGTTCCAGCGAGTTGAAATAGCCGGCGCGCCCGGCAGGTTTTTAAGCCGTCCCTGTTTGCCCATGTTGACGGTTATGCCGTTCACTCAAGCGAGTGAGCGGCTTTTTTTTAGCCGCCGTGCTTATGCTCAAGCTCCCGGACTGCGCTGCGCTTGTCCGGGCTACCGGCCCCAGCCGGATAAGCCCTGGCGCAAGCCGGGGTGGCATTGGCAGGCGCGCGACAAACGGGGCCGGCCGGTTCCTAGGCCTTGGCGGTGCGTTTGGCTTGCTGCAGGTTTTGTTGGCCAAGCCAGTCCTTCCAGCTTATCCGTTCGTCGCGTACCAGCCAGCCGTCCTGAGGGGCGAAGCTTTCCGCCAGCCACAGGCCGCGGGTACTGGCCGAGCGTAGCTGGCCTTGGTTGAGGGTGAAGAGTTCGGCGCTCGGCTGACCCTGCACCAGCGGCAGCAGAAACAGGTCAGGGCGCGCGCGGTCGAGGCGGGCGATCAGCTGGCCATCCTCCAAATGCTCATCGACATGCAGCAGGCTCAGCTGTTTGATTTCCCTCGGCAGTTGCAGGTGCAGGTCGTACACCAGCTGCAGCGAGGCGGTCGGCAGGTGCACATAGGCCCGCGGCCGTTCAAGCAGCTTGAGGTTGCCGCATTGCACCGGCCGCGCCGCGCCGGACAGCGGGCTCAGGCTGAAGTGCGCGGTTTCCCGGTAACGCAGGCTGGCCTGATAAGGGGTTGGCAGCCAGGTGCTGCCAAAGCGGCCGCTCAGCCAGCCTTCCGGGGTTTCCAGCAGGCACTCTTCGGCCACCTCCTGGATGGCGGTGAGCAGCGGCAGGTTGAGCTCGTGGGCCGGCACATAGCCGGATATCAGCTTGAGCACCACATCGCCGCGATCGGCGCGGCGCTGGCGCACCAGTAGCCAGTAGTCGCGACCCTGCCAGCTCAGGGTCAGGCGCACCGAGACGCCCAGGTTGGCCAGCTCCACGGCAAAGCGCTGGCTGTCCGTGACTGTCACCGGCTGACGTTTTTCCAGCATCTCGCTGAAATTCAGCGGTCTGCCCAGGCCTTGGTAGCATAGGCCCTCGGGCGTGGCCTCGACGAACAGCTGCAGGGTCTTGAAGCTGCTGGGGTCCTTGCGGATCAGGTCGCGCGGCATGGCAACTCCTTGCTGGCGTGGCTGTGGCCGGACAGCTTGGCATAGTTGGGCTGGCGTGAACGTTTAGGCAATATCCTGTAGCACAGCCGCCGCGGTGGCGACGTTATGGGTCAGGTGCTCGGGGTTGATGGTGCCGATAATCGCGCTGTTGACCGCCGGGTGGGCGAAGATCAGCTCGAAGCTGGCGCGCACCGGGTCTTCCCCGGTCTGCAGGGCATGCCCGCTGGCCAGGGCTTTCTTGATCAGGATGCCTTTGCCGTGGGCCTCGGCGTAGTCGAGTACCGGCAGCTCGCTCTGCTCGCTCAGGTTGTAGGTAACCATGGCGCAATCGCCCTGTTCCAGGGCCAGCAGGCCGCCTTCCACGGTCTTGCCGGAAAGGCCGAAGGCGCGAATCTTGCCCTCGCGCTTGAGCTCGGCCAGGGTTTGGTACACCCCGCTGTCGCGCAGGATGGCGATATCGTTGCCATCCGAGTGCACCAGCATCAGGTCGATAAAGTCGGTCTGCAGGCGTTTGAGGCTGCGTTCCACGGAGAAGCGTGTGTGTTCGGGGCTGAAGTCGAAGCGCGACTGGCCGTTTTCGAACTCTTCGCCAACCTTGCTGACGATCACCCACTGCTGGCGTTGGCCGCGCAGCAGGGGGCCGAGGCGGGTTTCGCTGGTGCCATAGGCCGGGGCGGTATCAATCAGGTTGATGCCCAGGTCATGGGCCAGGGCCAGCAGCTGCCGCGCCGCGGCATCGTCGGGAATGCTGAAGCCGTTGGGGTATTTCACTCCCTGGTCGCGGCCGAGCTTGACCGTGCCCAGGCCCAGTGGCGAAACCAGCAGTTCGGTGGCACCCAGCGGGCGATGCAGGTTGTGCAGGCTATGCAGTGCATGCATTAGAACAGTTCCTCCCAGGCGGCAGGGGCGACAGCCGGACGCGGCAGTGCGGGCAGCGGCTGGTGGCTGGCGGGCTGGATGGCATCGCGGGCCAGGGCAGCGAGCACGCGGTCGGCAAAGTCCGGGGCTAAGGCCAGTTTAGTCGGCCAGCCGACCAGCAGCTTGCCCTGTTCGTCGAGAAAGGCATTGTCCGGCCGGACCAGGCCCGATTGCGCCGGCTCGGCGCGCTCGACCCGCAGGGTGGCCCAGCGTGCGGCGGACAGGTCGACCCAGGGCAGCAGCTCGCTCAGCTCACGTTGCGCCGCCTTGATCTGCGCCGCTTCGTCACGGGCCACGCCCTCGGCTTCGGCCAAATCGCCGCCCAGGTACCAGACCCATTCGCCGTCGGCGGCCGGATGAGTGGTGACGGTGACCCGCGGCTTCGGCCCGCCGCCCAGGCAATGGGCGTACAGCGGTTTCAGGGTCGGGCCCTTGACCAGCACCATATGCAGCGGTCGCAGCTGCTGCGCGGGCTGGCTCAGACCCAAGGCCGTGAGCAGCTCGGCATTGCCGCGGCCGGCACTGAGGACGATGCGCTGGGCGCGGATCTCCCGGCCATCGACCATCAGCCCGGCCAGTTCGCCATTGTCCCGCAGCGGTTCGATGCGTTCGGCGGCCAGCAGGCCATCGCCGGCGAGTTCGCTCAGACGGCTGATCAGGCTGGGCACATCCAGCACCAGCTCGGCCAGACGATAGACCTTGCCCTTGAATTTTGGATGTTGCAGGGCCGGCGGCAGTTGCTCGCCCTTGACCTGATCGACCCGGCCGCGCACCGCCTTGCTGGCGAAGAAACTGGTGATATTGCCGGCCAGGCTGCCGGGGGACCAGAGATAGTGGGCGTCGGAGAGCAGGCGCACGCCGGCAAGATCCAGCTCGCCGCTGCCCTGCAGGGCTTCGCGCCAGCGCCGCGGCATATCGGCAATGGCCTCCGAGGCTCCGGTCAGTGCGCCATGCAGGGCGTATTTGGCCCCGCCGTGGATGATGCCCTGGGATTTCACGCTCTGCCCGCCGCCGAGCCGGGCGTTTTCCACCAGCAGGGTGGCAAAGCCCTGGCGGCGCAGGCGCGCATTTAGCCAGAGGCCGGCGATACCGCCGCCAACGATCAAGACATCAGTGCTCAGGGCCTGGGACATGCGCGAATCTCGCTGGGAAAACAGGCGCGCAGTATAACGGCAAGCGGTCAGGGGTAAGCCATACGTGGCAAGTTCGACGGCGCAGTGGGGTTAGGGGCCGCTGGCCACTTCAACGCGCCGTCAGTGGCCCACGTTGTGCGAGAACAGCTGAATGACCACCACGCCAGCGACTATCAGGGCCATGCCGAGCATGGCCGGCAGGTCCAGGCGCTGCTGGTAGAGAAATACCGCGGCGATGCTCACCAGCACGATCCCCAGGCCTGCCCAGACCGCATAGGCGACGCCGACCGGGATGGTTTTCACCACCAGGCTAAGCATCCAGAACGAGATGACGTAGCCGACCACCACCAGCAGCAGGGGCAGGGGCTTGTTGAAACCATCCAGCGCCTTCATCGAGGTGGTGGCGATGACTTCGGCGGTGATGGCGATGGCGAGATAGAGATAGCCGCTCATGGTGGGCCTCCTTGGGTAATCTGCCGACTATTCTAGTGGTACGGCTGATGGGATAAAGTGATTACCTATCTGTAAAGGAGATGGCTTGTGCAGTGGAATCTGGAGCAGATCCGTCTGTTTGTCGGCGTGGCCGAAGGTCAGTCGTTTTCCGCTGTGGCGCGGCGCATCAACCGCGCTCAGTCGGCTGTGAGCAGCGCCATCGCCATGCTGGAAACCGACCTCGGCGTGCTGTTGTTCGAGCGCAGCAGCGGCCGCCAGCCGCGCCTGACCGCCGCCGGCGCGGCCTTGCTGGAGGAGGCCCGCGAGGTGCTGCGCCAGTGCCAGCGTCTGGACGGACGGGCGCTGGGCCTGGCGCGCGGCGAGGAAGTTCGCCTGCGCCTGGCCCAGGACGAGGCCATGCCCTATCAGCCGGTGCTCGACAGCCTAGAGGCGCTGGCCCAGGCCTTTCCGTTGCTGGAGGTGCAGTTGGCCAGCGGTGCCCAGGGCGATGTGGCGCGCAAGCTGCTGGAGCGCCGCGCCGACCTGGGGCTCTTGTTCCATCATGAACAGATGCCCGAAGCCCTGGAGCGCCAGCGCCTGGGCACCATCGAAATGGTCACGGTGTGCGGTGCCGGGCATGCCCTGGCGACGGCCGGGCATGTCGGCCGGCGCGAACTGGCCCGTTATCGTCAGCTATTGATGGCCCCGCAGTACCCTGGCGGTGAGCAGATCAGTCCATCGGTATGGCGCACCGACAGCTTCTATGCCATGGCCGAACTGCTGATGCGTAACCTCGGTTGGGCCTGGCTGCCGCGCCATGTGGTGCAGTATCCGACCTACCAGAGCCAGCTGGTGGAGCTGAGCAGTGACTGGACCCCGCCGCCGCTGGTGGTGGAGCTGGTCTGTCGTCGCGACGAGGCCCTGGGCCCGGCCGCGCTTTGGCTGGCGGAGTGTTTTGCCCAGCATCTGCAGGCGATTGGCTGATGCGGCCTGCTCCTGACTCGACGATATTGGCCAAAGTGCATAAGCTGCGCCCCCATGAATAGAAGCCTCTACACCTTGCTGTTTCATCTCGGTCTGCCGCTGGTGGCCGGGCGTCTGGCCTGGCGTGCCTGGCAGGCCCCGGCCTATGCCAAACGTATCGGCGAACGCTTTGCCCTCGGCCTGCCAACCCTCAAGCCGGGCGGGATCTGGCTGCATGCGGTGTCGGTGGGCGAGAGCATCGCCGCCGCGCCGCTGGTGCGCGAGTTGCTGGCGCGTTATCCGCAGTTGCCGATCACCATCAGCTGCATGACGCCGACCGGCTCGGAGCGTATCCAGGCGCTGTTCGGTGGGCCCGAGTACGCCGGGCGGGTGCAGCATTGCTACCTGCCGTATGACCTGCCCTGGGCGGCGGCGCGTTTTCTCGACCGGGTACAGCCACGGCTGGCGGTGATTATGGAAACCGAGCTGTGGCCCAACCATATCCACCAGTGCGCTAAGCGCGGTATTCCCGTGGCGCTGGCCAACGGGCGGCTGTCCGAGCGTTCGGCGCGCGGTTATGCGCGCTTCGCCAAGCTGACCGCACCCATGCTCGCCGAGCTGGATTTGCTTGCCGTGCAAACGACGCCGGAAGCCGAACGCTTTCGCAGCCTGGGCGCGCGCG
This sequence comes from Pseudomonas sp. XK-1, assembly GCF_038069885.1. Taxonomy (NCBI): domain Bacteria; kingdom Pseudomonadati; phylum Pseudomonadota; class Gammaproteobacteria; order Pseudomonadales; family Pseudomonadaceae; genus Pseudomonas; species Pseudomonas sp. XK-1. Next base: position 476,228 of record NZ_JBBPES010000001.1, read on the forward strand.
CCGAGTGCGTCGAGGTCACTGGATCTATCAAGTTTGACCTGAGCATTGATCCCGAGCTGCTAAGCCGCGCCGCGCTGTTGCGCGGGCAGTGGCAGGCCGAGTCGCGTCCGGTGTGGATTGCCGCCAGCACCCATGCCGGCGAGGATGAGATCGTCCTCGCCGCTCATCGCCAGCTGCTCAAACTTAACCCCGACGCGCTGTTGATCCTGGTGCCGCGCCATCCCGAGCGCTTCGGCTCGGTGTTCGAACTGTGCCAGCGCCAGGGTCTTAGTACGCGTCGCCGTTCCAGCGGCGAGCCGGTGGCGGCGGGCGATCAGGTGCTGCTGGGCGACACCATGGGCGAGCTGCTGTTTCTCTATGCCCTGGCCGATACCGCCTTCGTCGGCGGCAGCCTGGTGGCCAATGGCGGGCATAACCTGCTGGAGCCGGCGGCCCTGGGCAAGCCGGTACTCAGCGGCCCGCACCTGTTCAACTTCCTGGAGATTGCCGCGCAGCTGCGTGAGGCCGGGGCGTTGCGCGAAGTGGCAGATGCCGACGACCTGGCGCAGCAGATCGAGCAGCTGTGGCGTGCGCCTGAGGCGGCGCAGGCCATGCGTGCAGCCGGGCTGGCGGTGATGCAAGCCAATCAGGGCGCGCTGGCGCGTTTGCTGGCGGGTCTGGAGCGTTTGCTCAAGGATAAGCGGTAGAGAGCGGGAGATGCCCGCGAAACCGCTGAACCTCCGCACCCAGGCGGGATGCAATCCGCGGATTGCGCCAAGGCTTATTGGCTGCGGCCGAAGTATCGCCGAGCATTGATCACACATAAAAAAACCGGCCTTGGCCGGTTTTTTTATGTGGGTAACTCAGTAGTCCATATTGCCGCGCAGCTGGGCTTCGGCAGCCTTGGCCAGGTCCGGCGGGAGGAAGTCGCGGTCCGGGTCGTAATCGGATTTCAGGTACTGCTCCAGGGCTTCCAGGTCGGCCGGGCTAAGGGTGCCGGCGGCTTGCTTGAGGCGCAGGTTGTTGATGATGTAGTCGTAGCGGGCGTTGTTGTAGATGCGCACTGAGCTGTACAGCTGGCGCTGGGCATCCAGTACGTCGACGATATTGCGGGTGCCGACCTGATAGCCGATTTCGGTCGCTTCCAGGGCACTCTGACTGGAGATGATCGACTGCTTGCGTGCCTGCACGGTTTCCACGTCGGTGTTGATCGCGCGGTGCAGGTTGCGGGTGTCCTGCACCACCTGGCGGCGCAGGCTTTCGCGCAGCTGCTCGCTCTGGTTGACCCGCTGGTAGGCCTCGCGCACCTGGGAGCTGGTCAGGCCGCCGCTGTACAGCGGGATATTCAGTTGCAGGCCAATTGAGCGTTGCTCGACATCGTCGCTAAAGCGCGGCGGGGTGCCCGAGTTGCTGAAGCCGAGGCTGTCGTTGTCGCCTTTCTGGAAGCTGGCCACCGCATCCAGGGTCGGTGCGTGACCGGCTTTGCGCTGGCGCAGGGTCTCTTCGGCGGCCTCTACCGCGTAGTTGCTGGCCTGCAGATTGAGGTTCTGCGCCGCGGCGGTGTCGACCCAGGCCTTGGCGTCGTTGGGCGTCGGCGCGAGGATCGGCAGGCTGTGCTCGATACCCTCCAGGGCCGCGAAGTCGCGGTTGGTCAGGGTGATCAGGGCCTGGAAGGCATCTTCCACCTGCTGCTGGGCGATGATCCGGTTGGCGCGGGCGGTGTCGAAGCCAGCCTGGGCTTCGAGCACGTCGGTTTTATCCGACAGGCCGACATCGAAACGCTCATTGGCCTGGTCCAGCTGGCGCTTGAACGCCGCTTCCTCGGCCTTGGTCGAGGCCAGATTGTCCTGGGCGCGCAGCACCGCGAAGTAGGTTTCGGCGCTCTGCAGAATCAGGCTCTGCTCGGTGGCCGAGAGTTCCAGGGCGGCCTGCTCATCGGTGGCCTCGGCGGCCTGCAGCTGGAACCAGCGGTCGGCGCGGAACAGCGGCTGGCTGAGGTTGGCCTGATACACCGTGCCGCTGCGCGAGATGGACTGCGAGCCGAGCGAGGTGTCCACATCGGTGCGGGTATCGCTCAGGTTGGCCCCGGCGGACAGGTTCGGCAGCAGGCCGGCACGGGCCTGGGGTACCACTTCGCTGCGCGCTGCATAATCGGCGCGGGCGGCGGCCAGGTCGGCGTTGTTGGCGGCGGCTTCCTGGTAAACCGTGACCAGGTCGGTTTTGCTCGATGCGGGGGCTTGTTCGGCCCAGGCAAAGCCGCTGGAGGCGGCGGCCACGGCTAAAGCCAGAGAGAGTCTGCGCAACATTAGGGAGATCCTGAATTTGGCGGTAATCGGCAAGGCTAAGGGGCGCTGCCTGGAGGGTCAAGATTTGTCTGGAGCCGAATGAGTGTAGATTGCAACAAGCCATGGCGTTTTGGGCTGTCGGGTCATTTGTTGTGGGTGCTCGCGTCACTTTCCGACGCGTGGGTCATGCGAAATTGACTCGCGGGTTGGTTTTATTGGCTGGGGTTGATTAGACTGGCCGGGTTCTTGTCGGGGTGCCCCAATTGCGGGGCTGAGATTGGCAGCTGCCGGATCCCGTTGAACCTGATCAGGTTAAGGCCTGCGTAGGGAACAAGATGTGCTCGCCTTCCCTCCTGGCGAGCCTCTGGCACCGCCCCTGGTGCGCCTCGCGCCGCTCATTTATCTCCAGGTTCGCTCCGACATATAGCCCTGGAGAGCCGCCGATGAGCACACAAGAAAAAAACCTCAATCCGATCCTGAGTGAGTCCGCCCAGGTCGACCAGCAGTCGATCCAACCCTTCCCGCGTTCGCAGAAAGTCTATGTGCAGGGTTCGCGCCCGGACATTCTGGTGCCGATGCGCGAAATCAGCCTGGACGTCACCCCCACCGACTTCGGCGGCGAGATCAACGCCCCCGTGGTGGTCTACGACACCTCCGGCCCCTACACCGATCCCAATGTGATCATCGATGTGCGCAAGGGCCTGGCCGATGTGCGTTCGCCGTGGATCGAGGCTCGTGGCGACACCGAGCGCCTGCCCGGCCTGAGCTCCAACTTCGGCCAGCAGCGCCTGGCCGATGCCGAGCTGACCAAGCTGCGTTTCGCTCACGTCAACAACCCGCGCCGTGCCAAGGCCGGGGCCAACGTCAGCCAGATGCATTACGCGCGCAAAGGCATCATCACCGCCGAGATGGAATACGTCGCCATCCGCGAAAACATGAAGCTGGAAGTGGCGCGTTCCGCTGGCCTGCTCGATCAGCAGCACCCCGGGCACAGCTTCGGTGCCAGCGTACCGAAAATCATCACCCCGGAATTCGTTCGTGAAGAGATCGCCCGCGGCCGCGCGATCATCCCGGCCAACATCAACCACACCGAGCTGGAGCCGATGATCATTGGCCGTAACTTCCTGGTGAAGATCAACGGCAATATCGGCAACTCGGCGCTGGGTTCTTCGATTGAAGAAGAAGTGGCCAAGCTGACCTGGGGCATTCGCTGGGGTTCGGACACGGTCATGGACCTGTCGACCGGCAAGCATATTCACGAAACCCGTGAGTGGATCATCCGCAATTCGCCGGTGCCGATCGGTACCGTACCGATCTACCAGGCCCTGGAAAAAGTCGGTGGCGCGGCCGAAGAACTGACCTGGGAACTGTTCCGCGACACCCTGATCGAGCAGGCCGAGCAGGGCGTGGACTACTTCACCATTCACGCCGGCGTATTGCTGCGTTATGTGCCGATGACCGCCAAGCGCGTCACCGGCATCGTCTCTCGCGGTGGCTCGATCATGGCCAAGTGGTGCCTGGCGCACCATAAAGAGAACTTCCTCTACACCCATTTCGAAGACATCTGCGAAATCATGAAGGCCTACGACGTCAGCTTCTCGCTGGGCGATGGTCTGCGTCCGGGCTCTATTGCCGACGCCAACGACGAAGCGCAGTTCGGCGAGCTGGAAACCCTCGGCGAGCTGACCAAGATCGCCTGGAAGCACGACGTGCAGACCATGATCGAAGGCCCGGGCCATGTGCCGATGCAGCTGATCAAGGAGAATATGGACAAGCAGCTGGAATGCTGCGACGAGGCCCCGTTCTACACCCTCGGCCCACTGACTACCGATATCGCGCCGGGTTACGACCACATCACCTCGGGTATCGGTGCGGCGATGATCGGCTGGTTCGGTTGTGCCATGCTCTGCTACGTTACACCCAAGGAGCACCTCGGCCTGCCGAACAAGGACGACGTCAAGACCGGGATCATTACCTACAAGATCGCCGCCCACGCCGCCGACCTTGCCAAAGGCCATCCGGGCGCGCAGATTCGTGACAACGCATTGAGCAAGGCGCGTTTCGAGTTCCGCTGGGAAGACCAGTTCAACCTCGGCCTGGACCCGGACACCGCGCGCAGCTACCACGACGAGACCCTGCCCAAGGACTCGGCCAAGGTGGCGCATTTCTGCTCCATGTGCGGGCCGAAGTTCTGCTCGATGAAGATTACCCAGGAAGTTCGGGTCTATGCTGAGGAACAACGCATCGCCGCACTCGATCTGGACGTCGAGCAGGGCATGCAGGCCAAGGCCGAAGAGTTCAAGGCGCAAGGTGCGCAGCTCTATCACAAGGTGTGATGAGAGTCAGATTACGATGTGCTGCGCGTCGGCCCTGCGGCGTTGAAAACATGCTCGGAATGCTCATGTACAAAAGTACACTCCGCTTCCTCGCTTGTTTTCGCCTTGCAGGGCTCTAGCTCGCGAGCTCGTAATCGGACTCTGGAGCTTCTGCTAGGCGATTTTGCGTAGCAGTATAAGAGTAACCAGGACGGGCCTTCGGGCCCGTTCGTTTTAGGGGGTCATATGCAGCGGGATGACGTTGAAATAAGCGAGCGTGAAGTCTGCTTTAGTGGCTTCTATCAGCTTGATCGCCTGCAGCTGCGCCATCGCCAGTTTGCCGGGGGCATGGGGCCGGTGCTCAGCCGTGAGCTGTTCGTGCGCCGTGATGCGGTCTGTGTGTTGCCCTACGATCCGCAGCGCGATTGCGTGGTGCTGATCGAGCAGTTCCGCATCGGTGCGCTGGACAAGAGCAACAACCCCTGGCTGCTGGAGCTGGTCGCCGGGCTGATCGATGACGGCGAGCAGCCGGAGCAGGTGGCGTTGCGCGAGGCGATCGAGGAGGCCGATCTGGCCCTGACTTCCCTGTGGCCGATCACCCAGTACTACCCTTCGCCGGGCGGTTCCGACGAGCGCGTGCACCTGTTTGTCGGCCGTTGCGACAGTGAGGGCGCGGGCGGGGTGCATGGCCTGGCGGAAGAGGGCGAGGATATCCGCGTGCACGTCTGGCCCCTGGAAGATGCCCTGGATGCGGTCAAGGATGGTCGTATCGACAATGCCGCGAGCATTATCGCCCTGCAGTGGCTGGCGCTGAACCGCGCCGAAGTGCGGGGGTTATGGTCATGAACCTGCTGCGCGAGCGCTATCGGGTCGACCTGGTCGAGCTGCAGGCGGCTTGCGAGCTCAACTATGCGCGCCTGATGCAGCTGTTGCCGGCCATGCGCGAACAACCGCAGGCGCGTCGCGTGGCCCTCAGTCAGGGCGAACACCTGCTGGGCGTGCTGGCCCTGGAGGTGGTGGAAAGCTGTCCCTACACCTCGACCATCAGGGTGCGCCAAGAGCACAGCCTGGCCTGGCTGCCGGTACCGCAGCTGGAGGTGCGGGTCTACCACGATGCGCGCATGGCCGAAGTCGTCGGTGCGCAGAGCGCCCGGCGTTTTCGCGGCATCTACCCCTATCCCAATGCGGACATGCACCAGCCCGACGAGAAGACCCAGCTCAACCTGTTTCTCGGCGAGTGGCTAAGCCATTGCCTGGCCTGTGGCCATGAGCTGGAGCCGGTACGCTAGACTCCCTGAGTTGCTCCAGCGCGGATGCGCCGCACGGACTAGCCTTTAGGCGGGCGCTTGAGTTGCGCGGGCGTTCTGTGAACTATTCCCATTTCCCAGGTTTACCGCCGGTGGGGCTAGCCAGCATAATCCATGCATTGCGCAAAAGGAGACGGTCTTGCCCAGCAAGCCTGCCGTTATGACTACCCCTGTTGATTCGTCGGTGCTGCTGGTGCAGCTGTCGGATAGCCATCTGTTTGCCGAGGCGGCCGGTAGATTGCTGGGCCTGGATACCCAGGACAGCCTGCAGCGGGTGATCGAACGGGTGTTGCAGGAGCAGCCGCAGATCGACCTGATGCTGGCCAGCGGCGACCTGTCGCAGGACGGCAGCCAGGCTTCCTACCAGCGCTTTCGCGACATGACCGCGGCCATCCCCGCGCCGGCGCGCTGGTTTCCCGGCAACCATGACGATGTCCCGGCGATGCAGGCCGTGTGCGCCGACTGCGATCTGTTGGAATCTGTGGTCGATCTGGGCAACTGGCGGATCATCCTGCTCGACTCCTCGATCCCGGGGGCCGTGCCCGGTTACCTCAGCGATCAGCAGCTGGGCCTGCTCGAGCGCGCCCTGAGCGAGGCCCCGGAGCGTTACCATCTGGTCTGCCTGCATCACCACCCGGTGTCCATCGGCTGCAAATGGATGGAGCCCATTGGTCTGCGCAATCCCGACGCCCTGTTTGCCGTGCTGGCGCGCTTCGATCAGGTGCGTGCAGTGCTGTGGGGGCATATCCATCAGGAACTCGACCAGCAGCGTGGCCCCATCCGTCTGCTCGCCTCGCCGTCCACCTGCGTGCAGTTCGCCCCGGGTAGCGAGGAATTTCAGGTCGATAAAACCGCGCCGGGCTATCGCTGGCTGCGCCTGCATGACGACGGCCGCCTGGAAACCGGTGTGTCGCGGGTGACCGGGATCAAGTTCGAAATCGATTACACCATCAAGGGCTATTGAGCTGCCTGGTTAACCGGTTGCAGCCGGTCGCCGCAACCGGTTAGCCTCCCGCCTTATGACCGCATCCATTCTCTATATTCACGGGCTTAACAGCTCGCCGGCATCGCTCAAGGCCAGCCATTTGTCGCGCGCCATGGCGCAACTGGGGCTGGCTGAGCAGCTGCGCGTGCCGGCCCTGCATCACCATCCGCGCCAGGCGCTGGCCCAACTCGAAGCCCTGATAGGCGAGCTGGGTCGCCCCGTGCTGGTTGGCAGCTCTCTGGGCGGCTACTATGCGACCTTTCTGGCCGAGCGCCATGGCCTGCCAGCGCTGCTGATCAACCCTGCCGTGCGCCCGCACCTGCGTTTCGATGGCTACCTGGGCCCGCAGAAGAACTATTACAGCGACGAGACCTGGGAGCTGACGGCCGACCATGTAACGGCGTTGGCCGAGCTGGATGTGCCGGCGCTGCAGGATCCGGCGCGTTATCAGGTATGGCTGCAGACCGCCGACGAAACCCTCGATTACCGCGATGCCCAGGCGTATTACCGGGCCTGCGCGCTGCGTATCCAGGCCGGCGGCGACCATGGCTTCCAGGGTTTTGCCGAACGCCTGCCGATGCTCTTCGCTTTCGCCGGTATTTCCCGCCAGCTGTGGCAGGATATCGACTTTTCCGCTCTCAATTGACGAACAAGAGACCCCATGGCCCAGCAAGGTTCTAGCTCTTACAACGCCGATGCCATCGAAGTCCTTTCCGGCCTCGACCCGGTGCGCAAACGCCCGGGCATGTACACCGACACCAGCCGCCCCAACCACCTGGCCCAGGAAGTCATCGACAACAGCGTCGACGAAGCCCTGGCCGGCCACGCCAAATCGATCCAGGTGATCCTGCATGAGGACAACTCCCTGGAGGTGCTCGACGATGGGCGCGGCATGCCGGTGGACATTCACCCGGAAGAGGGCGTGCCCGGGGTCGAGCTGATCCTCACCAAACTGCACGCCGGCGGCAAGTTCAGCAACAAGAACTACCAGTTCTCCGGCGGCTTGCATGGCGTGGGCATTTCCGTGGTCAACGCGCTGTCGACCAGCGTGATCGTCAAGGTCAAGCGCGACGGCAACGAGTACCAGATGAGCTTCGCCGATGGCCACAAGGCCAGCGACCTGGCAGTGGTCGGCACGGTGGGCAAGCGCAATACCGGCACCAGCGTGCATTTCTGGCCGGACGGCAAGTATTTCGACTCGCACAAGTTCTCGGTCAGCCGCCTTAAGCATGTGCTGAAAGCCAAGGCCGTGCTCTGCCCAGGGCTCGCGGTCAGCTTCGAGGACAAGGCCAGCGGCGAGCGGGTCGAGTGGCTGTATGAAGACGGCCTGCGCTCCTACCTGATGGATGCAGTCAGCGAATTCGAACGCCTGCCCAACGAGGCCTTTGTCGGCAGTTTCAGCGGCAACAAGGAGGCGGTGGACTGGGCCCTGCTGTGGTTGCCGGAAGGCGGCGACAGCGTGCAGGAAAGCTACGTCAACCTGATTCCCACGGCCCAGGGCGGCACCCACGTCAATGGGCTGCGCCAGGGGCTGCTGGACGCCATGCGCGAGTTCTGCGAGTTCCGCAGCCTGCTGCCGCGCGGGGTCAAGCTGGCACCGGAAGATATCTGGGAGCGCATTGCCTTCGTCCTCTCGATGAAGATGCAGGACGCGCAGTTCTCCGGGCAGACCAAGGAGCGCCTGTCTTCCCGCGAGGCAGCCGCCTTTGTCTCCGGTGTGGTGAAAGATGCCTTTAGCCTGTGGCTCAACGCCCACCCGGAACTGGGGCAGCAGCTCGCCGAGCTGGCGATCAGCAACGCCAACCGCCGCCTCAAGGCCGGCAAGAAGGTCGAGCGCAAGCGCATCACCCAGGGTCCGGCGCTGCCCGGCAAGCTGGCTGACTGCGCCGGGCAGGACCCGATGCGCTCCGAACTGTTTCTGGTCGAGGGCGACTCCGCCGGCGGCAGCGCCAAGCAGGCGCGGGACAAAGAGTTCCAGGCGATCCTGCCGCTGCGCGGCAAGATCCTCAACACCTGGGAAGTGGATGTCGGCGAAGTGCTGGCCAGCCAGGAGGTGCATAACATCGCCGTGGCCATAGGTATCGACCCCGGCTCCAACGACCTGGCGCAGCTGCGTTACGGCAAGATCTGCATCCTCGCCGACGCCGACTCCGACGGCCTGCATATCGCCACCTTGCTCTGCGCGCTGTTCGTCCAGCATTTCCGCCCGCTGGTGGATGCCGGGCATGTCTATGTGGCCATGCCGCCGCTGTATCGCATCGACCTGGGCAAGGAGATTTTCTATGCCCTGGATGAGGCCGAACGCGACGGTATCCTCGATCGCCTGGTGGCCGAGAAGCGTCGCGGCAAGCCCCAGGTCACCCGCTTCAAGGGTCTCGGCGAGATGAACCCGCCGCAGCTGCGCGAAACCACCATGGACCCCAACACCCGGCGTCTGGTGCAGCTGACCCTGGAGGATTACCCCGGCACCCAGGAAATCATGGACATGCTGCTGGCGAAGAAACGCGCCGGTGACCGTAAATCCTGGCTGGAGTCCAAGGGCAACCTGGCCGAGGTGCTGCTCTGATGCGGCGACTATTTGCCGCCCTGTTGCTTTGCGGTTCCTCGGCCCTGGCCGCGGAACCAGAGCTGGAGGAGCTGCAACTGCTCGACGAGTACCCGGTCGCAGGCATTGCCGGCGGCAACCTCTCCGGGCTGGCCTGGTGCGGCGATGGACTCTGGGCCGTATCGGACCGCGAGGACGACCGCCTGTACCGGCTGCAGCCCGAGGCGGGACTTATGCGCGCCGAAGCCGAGTCGTTTATCGCCCCGCCAGCGCCCGAGGCGCGCATGCCCTGGGGACTGCGCATGCGCGGCTGGGTAGCCGGCATGCTGCGCGGCGGCAAGCTGGATTTCGAAGGGCTGAGTTGCGACGCCGCGGGTAATCGCTACCTGGTCAGCGAAACCCGCTCCGAGGTGTTGCAGCTGCCCCTGGTGGGCGAGCCGCAATGGCTGGCCTTGCCCAGCGGCATGCTGCGCCAGGCGCGGGCCAGCGGCATGATGTTGCATTACAACTCGCTGCTCGAAGGGGTCGCCGTTGATCCGGCCGGCGAGCGCCTGTACCTGGCGGCCGAGCGCATGCGTCGCGGCGTGCTGGTGGTGCATCGGCAGAGCGCAGGTTGGCGCTGCACCGGCGGTTGCGTGCTGTTCAGCGAGGCGGGCAACGAGGCCGGGCCGGCGCAGCTGGGCGCGCAGGGCGAGGAGCCGCGGGATTTCTCGGGGCTGGCCTTTCACAACGAAAAACTCTTTACCCTTGAACGTCAGGCTCACCGCATCTGTCGACGCAAGCTGAGCGATGGCGAGGTCGAACATTGCTGGTCGTTCGCCGCCGAGGCGCTGACCGACGAGCGCCGCTATCCGCCGTCCTATGGCTTGGCGGAGGCCCTGTGGGTCGACGCAGAAGGGGCCTGGATCGGGGTCGATAATGGCCGTTTCAGCCGTGCCGACGGTGAGTCGCGGCCGATTGTCTGGCGCTTTGCCGCACCCAAAGGCGGCTGGGGCGGCAAGCCGTGAGCGAGCAGCCGGCGGGCAAGCGGGCCGGGCGCGTGATGCTGGTGCTGGCCTGGGGCGCAGCCTTGTTGCTGGCGACCAAGTTCTTCGGCGACTGGGAAGAGAGTCGGCGCAACCCCAATGCCAACCCTGAGTCGCTGCATGGCAGCGGCTATGTCGAAGTGCACCTGGCCAGCAGTCGCCAGGGCCACTATATGGCAGGCGGCAAGATCAATGGCGAGGCGGTGAGCTTCCTTCTCGATACCGGTGCGACCCAGGTCGCGGTGCCGACTGAAGTTGCGCAGCGCCTGGGTTTGCAGGCTGGCGCGGCGATCGTCATCAGCACCGCCAATGGCCGCGCCACTGCCCATCGCACCCGGCTTGAGCGCCTGCAACTGGGCGATATCGTCCTGACCGATGTAGAGGCTTTGATTGCCCCCGGTATGGGCGGCGATGACGTATTACTGGGCATGAGTGCCCTGAAACAACTCGAATTTACCCAGCGCGGCGGCACCCTGATGCTGCGCCAATCCACCTTGCAATGAGGCACGCATGAGCGAATCCCTCGATTTGAGCCTGGACGGCGTCGAACGCCGTTCCCTTGCCGACTTTACCGAGCAGGCTTACCTCAACTACTCCATGTACGTGATCATGGATCGCGCGCTGCCGCATATCGGCGACGGCCTGAAACCCGTGCAGCGGCGCATCGTCTACGCCATGAGCGAGCTGGGCCTGGACGCCGACTCCAAGCACAAGAAGTCGGCGCGTACCGTCGGTGACGTGCTCGGCAAGTTCCACCCCCACGGCGACAGCGCCTGCTACGAAGCCATGGTGCTGATGGCCCAGCCGTTCAGCTACCGCTACACCCTGGTCGACGGTCAGGGCAACTGGGGTGCGCCGGATGATCCCAAGTCCTTTGCCGCCATGCGTTACACCGAGGCGCGCCTGTCGCGCTACTCGGAAGTGCTGCTCACCGAACTGGGTCAGGGCACCGTGGACTGGGTGCCGAACTTCGACGGCACCCTCAACGAGCCAGCGACCCTGCCGGCGCGCCTGCCCAATATCCTCTTGAACGGCACCACCGGTATCGCCGTGGGCATGGCCACCGACGTGCCGCCGCACAATCTGCGCGAAGTCGCCGCAGCCTGCGTGCGCCTGCTCGATCAGCCGAGTGCCACGGTCGAGCAGCTGTGCGAGCACGTGCTGGGCCCGGATTATCCAACCGAGGCGGAAATCATCACGCCCCGCGCCGATCTGCTGAAGATCTACCAGACCGGAAAGGGCTCGGTGCGTATGCGCGCCGTGTACCGCGTCGAGGACGGCGATATCGTGGTCACCGCGCTGCCGCATCAGGTCTCCGGGGCCAAGGTGCTGGAGCAGATTGCCGCGCAGATGCAGGCCAAGAAGCTGCCGATGGTCGCCGACCTGCGCGACGAGTCGGACCACGAGCACCCGTGCCGCATTGTGATCATTCCGCGCTCCAACCGGGTGGATGCCGATGAGCTGATGCAGCACCTGTTTGCCACCACAGAGCTGGAGTCCAGCTACCGGGTCAACACCAACGTCATCGGCCTGGACGGCAAGCCCTCGGTCAAGGACCTGCGCACCCTGCTCACCGAGTGGCTGCAGTACCGGGTCAATACCGTGCGCCGCCGCCTGCAGTTCCGCCTGGACAAGGTCGAGAAGCGCCTGCACCTGTTGGAAGGCTTGCTGGTGGCCTTCCTCAATCTGGATGAAGTGATCCATATCATCCGCACCGAGGATCAGCCCAAGCCGGTGCTGATGGAACGCTTCGGTCTGACCGATATCCAGGCCGACTACATCCTCGACACCCGCCTGCGTCAGCTTGCCCGCCTCGAGGAAATGAAGATCCGCGGCGAGCAGGACGAACTGGCCAAGGAGCGCGCCAAGCTGCTGGCCCTGCTCGGCAGCGAAGCCAAGCTGAAGAAGCTGGTGCGCGACGAGATCATCAAGGACGCCGAAACCTATGGCGATGATCGCCGTTCGCCCATCGTCGCCCGCGCCGAAGCCAAGGCCCTCAGCGAAACCGAGCTGATGCCCACCGAGCCGGTCACCGTGGTGATCTCGGAAAAGGGCTGGGTGCGCTGCGCCAAGGGCCACGATATCGACGCCACCGGCCTGTCCTACAAGGCCGGCGACGGCTTCAAGACTTCGGCACCGGGACGCTCCAACCAGTACGCGGTATTTATCGACTCCACCGGACGCAGCTACTCGCTGGCGGCCCATTCGCTGCCCTCGGCGCGTGGTCAGGGCGAGCCGTTGACCGGCCGCCTGCAGCCGCCGCCGGGGGCGACCTTCGAGTGTGTGCTGCTGCCGGACGACAGCGCGCTCTATGTGATTGCCTCGGACGCCGGCTACGGCTTCGTGGTCAAGGGCGAAGACCTGCAGGCCAAGAACAAGGCCGGCAAGGCGCTGTTGAGCCTGCCCGCGGGGGCGCTGGTGGTGCCGCCGAAACCGCTGGGCAATCGTGAAGAAGATTGGCTGGCCGCGGTGACCACCGAAGGCCGTCTGCTGCTGTTCCCGGTGCGCGATCTGCCGCAGCTGGGCAAGGGCAAGGGCAACAAGATCATCGGCATTCCGGGCGAGCGTGTGGCATCCCGCGAGGAATACCTGACCGACCTGGCCGTGCTGCCCCTGGGCGCGACCCTGGTGCTGCAGGCCGGCAAGCGCACCCTGTCGCTCAAGGCCGATGATCTGGAGCACTACAAGGGCGAGCGCGGCCGCCGCGGCAACAAGCTGCCGCGCGGCTTCCAGCGTGTCGACAGCCTGCTGGTCGAGGTGTCTGCCTGATTGTCGGGCAAGCGGCGCAGTAAGGGCGCGGCTGGTCTGGCGTTGATGTGCTGCGCTGGAGTCGCGCGCCGCTTTGGCGGATGATAGGCGGCCTTGTGGTGCGTCGCTCCGTTTATGCGCATCTGCCATTTATTTAGACACGCCGGCGCGTTTGCCGGCTGGGTGTGGTCATGACTGTAATGCGATTTCCTGTTGTCCTGCTGCTGGCGGGGGTGCTTGGCCTGACGGGCTGCGCGCGCTACCAGCAGACGGCACTGTACCAGCTCGATGGCGGCAACCTGAGTGTGCCGACGGCCAGCCAAGGGCTGGCAGTGCTGCTCGGGCCGGTTTCGATCGCCGATTATCTGCAGCGCGAGGCCCTGCTGCAGCGTCAGCTGGATGGCAGCCTGACTTCGGCCGAGAGTGCCCGCTGGGCCGGTAATCTGGCCGCCGAACTGGATCAGCAGTTGCTCCGCCAGCTGGCTTCGCGGCTCAACAGTCAGCGCCTGGTCGCGGCTCCTGCCGCTCCGGGGTTCACCCCTCAGGTGAAGGTTGCCCTGTCGATTACCCGGCTCGACTCGGGGCCGTTGCGCCCCGCGGTGCTGGAGGCGCAATGGCGTCTTTCGGCGGCCGACGGCAAGCTGCTCGATGGTCGTCTGGTACGCCTGGAGGAAGCCCATCAGGGGTCCATCGCCGATCAGGTGCGGGCGCAGAGTCTGGTGGTGCAGCAGTTGGTCGAGCAGTTGGCCGTGGCCGTCGAGGAATATGCCGCGCCGGCTCCGGTGGCGGTGCAGCCGGCACCCAAGCGTGCGCCGAGCAAGCCCGCGCCGCAGCCGTCGGAACCGCAGATTCCGGTGGCTGAACCGCAGCGTATCGAAGGCGAAGTCTTTCGTTTCTGAGTAAAGGCTTTTGAGCCGGGCCGCCGCCAGGCAGGCCCGTGGCCTCAGTGGCTCTCGTGCATACGCGCCAGTTGCCGTTCCAGCAGCGCCGGGTAAGGGTCCAGCAGACGTTCCACGCAGCATGCCCCTTGCGGGCTGGCAATGGCGCGAATGCGCGCGCACTGGCGCACCAGCGGGTCGTCGGCGACGCTGCGCTCGACCAGCAGCAGGTTACGGCTGTGCTGCGACAGGGCCAGGGCATTCTGGGCGGTTTCGCTAAGCAGCAGGTCGCCCTGGCTCAGGTCGAGCAGGTCTTCGCCGAGGGTCAGGCCCAGCTGCAACTGCAGGGTGATGCCACTGTCGGCCACTTCAATCTGCAGGGCGTGGCCCAGGGCGCGCATCAGCTCGCCGCAGCAGAGAGCGTGGGTCAGGTAGTCTTCGCCGCTGTCCTGGCGATGGAACAGCATCAGGCTGCTGCCGTCGCTCAGGGTGTGCAGTTCGGCCTGATAGAGTGCCGCGGCCTGATCCAGGCAGTCGCGGTAGTGCTGCAGCAGCTCCAGCAGGCGCGTCCGGGGTAGGCGGCGCAGTTGCTCCTGGGCACCCAGCTGGATGGCCAGGACGGCACTGGGCTGCGGCTCGCTGCTGGCAACGGGGGCGCTGACAGGGGCGGGAGCCTGGTCGAGATCGTCCTGATCCTCGTCCTCATCACGCAGCTCGGCAAAGGGGTCTTCCTCAAATGCGTTGTCCGCATTCAGGCCGGCAGGTGCTGACTGCTGCTCATCGAGGTCGGCGAAATCCGGTTCGTGCAGGTTGGGTACCTGGAAATCGGGCTCCTCGTCGAACTGCTCGTCCAGGTAGTCGTCGCTGTCCGGTTCCTCGTCGAGGGGCTGGACTTCTGGCTTTTCCGGCACCAGGCGGGCTTGCAGCTGGCGCGCCAGGTCGCCGATTTCATCCTGGCGCCCGGCACCGGGGGCGGGGTCGTCCGGGTCACGCAGCCAGACCCGCAGCTGCAGCAGCGGGGTGGAGATATGCCGGCCCAGGCGCATGCTCAAGGATAGGGTCAGGGCCAGCAGGATCACGCTGAGAATGCCCATGCTCTGCAGGCTGATGGTCATCGGCTGCTGGAACTGTTGCATATCCAGGCTGATGCGCAGTTGCCCGGCGATCACCTCCTGGAAGGTGATGGGGGTCGAATACAGCCCCTCGGTCTCCCCCAGCATGCTTTTGCTCGGTCGTGCGCCGGCTTCGGCGAGGATGCGGTTGTCCACGCTGTAGATGGCGGCGTGGGCCACCAGCGGGTTTTTCACCAGATTATTGAGCAGCACGTTGAGGCTGAGGATATCGTTGGATACCAGCAGCTCGGTGGCCGAGGTCGCCGTCTGGGTGATCAGGCTGGTGCCCAGGGCTTCGGCCTGCTGCTGCATGGCGTGCTTGAACTGCATGCCGATCACCCAGCCGTAGATCACTAGGGCCAGGGCCACCAGCAGCAGGCTATGGCTGACGATGCGCAGCGCCAGGGGAATGCGCCGCTGGCGCAGGGCCTGGAACAGCAACAGGAAGAAATTATCGGGTTTAACGGGGGCGGGCCGGTTCACGGGGCTCGGCTCTTGTCGACTGGAGTTGGCGCGCAGTATAGCGGCCACCCCGCGGCGGGCAAAGCGCCGTGCGTGGTGGTATGGCCGTGATATTGGGTAGAATGTGCGCCTTTTGTGCGGCTTGTTGAGTGTTTGCCAGGTCGCCTGCAATTCATACTGTCTCGGAGAGTGCGCCTTGCGCGAAATCGTCCTGATCAATATCACCGGTGAAGACCGTCCCGGCCTGACCGCCGCCATCACCGGAGTGCTGGCCCAAGGCGGGGTGAATATCCTCGACATTGGCCAGGCCGTTATCCACGACACCCTGTCCTTCGGCATTCTGGTGGAGATCCCCAGCAGCGGCGCTGCTTCGGCCGTGCTCAAGGACATCCTGTTCACTGCCTACAAGCTCGATCAGCAGGTGCGCTTCACCCCGGTCTCCGAGGCGGATTATCAGCAGTGGGTGAGCGGCCAGGGCAAGGCTCGGCATATCGTCACCCTGCTGACGCGCAAGGTCACCGCCGAGCAGTTGCAGCGGGTCAGTGCGATCACCGCGCGCTATGACCTGAATATCGACCATATCGACCGCCTCTCCGGGCGCATGCCGCTGGATATGCCGGCCGAGCAGGGCAAGGGTTGCATCGAGTTTTCGGTGCGCGGCGAGCCCGCCGACCCAGCCGCCTTGCGTGCTGAGTTTCTCAGCGTGGCTCAGGAGCTGAACGTCGATATCGCCTTCCAGCGCGATTCGCTGTTCCGTCGTAACCGCCGTCTGGCGGTGTTCGACATGGACTCGACGCTGATCGAGGCCGAGGTGATCGACGAACTGGCCAAGGCCGCCGGCGTCGGTGAGCAGGTTTCCGAGATCACCGAGCGGGCCATGCGTGGCGAACTGGATTTTGCCGCCAGCTTCCGCGATCGCCTGGCGCTGCTCAAGGGCCTGCCGGAAAGCGTGCTGGCCGATATCGGTGCCTCGCTGCGCCTGACCGAGGGGGCGGAAACCCTGTTCAGCGAGCTGCGTCGCCTGGGCTACAAGACCGCGATCCTCTCCGGCGGCTTCACCTACTTCGCCAGGCAGCTGCAGGCAAAGCTGGGTATCGACTATGTGTTCGCCAACGAGCTGCAGATAGTCGACGGCCTGGTCACAGGTGTGGCGGTGGAGCCGATTGTCGATGCCCAGCGCAAGGCCGATCTGCTGCGCGAGCTGGCGCTCAAGGAAGGGCTGCGTCTGGAACAGACCATCGCCGTGGGCGATGGGGCCAACGATCTGCCGATGCTGGCGATTGCCGGCCTGGGTGTGGCGTTCCGCGCCAAGCCGCTGGTCAAACAGTCGGCCAAGCAGGCGATTTCGACCCTGGGGCTGGATGGCATTCTGTACCTGCTCGGCTTTCGCGATCGCGACGGCCTGGAGTAAGACAGGCAAGTAAACAAAAAGCCGCCCGAGGGCGGCTTTTTTGTGGCCATTTTTCGTACCTGAGTGGCTCTACTCGTCGCCTGCCGAGAAGTCGTAGTCCATCGACTGGCTCGGGCCCTGCAGGTAATGGCCCTGGATATAGTTGACCCCGGCCTGCCAGAGGGTGGCCAGCACGCTGGCGGTCTCGACGAAGGGCACGATGGTCAGTTTGGCCTGGGAATGCAGGCTGGCCAGCAGGGTTTTCAGTGCCTCCTGATTTTCCGCATTGCCCAGGTCCTGGGAGAAGGAGCTGTCTATCTTGACGAAATCGATATGCAGATGCTTCAGGGTGTTGAACGGGTTGAGCGAGCAGCCGAACTGGCTCAGGGCGACCTTGCAGTGCAGTTCGTTGAGGCCCTGGGTCAGGCTCTTGGCCTGTTTCAGGTAGGCGATTGCATCCGGTTCGCTGAACTGGAAGACCAGCGAATCGGAAGGCAGGCGCGCGGCTTTCAGGGCGACGCTGAGCCAGGGCAGCAGGGTCTGGTCCTGCAGGCTGGCACTCGACAGATGGACGAACAGGCGGGTGTTGTGGCCTTTGCTGCGGTGGTCGGCAAGCAGCTTGATCGAGTTGAGGATGACCCAGCGATCGATCTTTTCCGCCATGCCGGCCCCCATGGCCGCGGTGAACAGTTCGAGGGGCGGGATATCTTCGCCTTGCGGGCTGACCAGGCGCAGCAGCGCTTCGTAGTGCTCGAAATTGTCGCCGCGCAGGCTGATGATCGGCTGGAACAGCAGGCGGAAACTGTTGTTTTCCAGGGCCTGCTGAATCATCGCGATGATATTGCCGCGGCTGGCGGCGGCGGCCAGTTCGTCGGCCGGGTTGAATACCTTAAGCGCGTTGCCTTCTTTCAGCTCGTCGGCGCAGCGGTGGGCGCGGTCGACGACTTCCTGGGCCTTGGCGGTCTTCTCGTTGAGGCCGGCGACGCCAATCGACAGGCTGGTCTGCACGGTGCGGCCGCTGACATCGAACAGATGGCCTTCGACCTTCTTCAGCAGTGCAGCGAGATGCTCCTGGCACTTTTCCGGCACCTGGCCCGGTTGCAGCACGGCAAACACATCGTCGCCGAAGCGGGCGATCTGGGCTTCGCCGTTGAAGTGCGCGCGCAGCAGGTTGGCCAGGTCGGTGAGCAGCAGATCGATGCCCGCCAGGCCGACATCGGCGAGCAGCGCGGCATAGCGGTCGACGCGGATGTAGGCCAGGCAGGCGGGCTGACCGGCGTTGACCGCACGCTCTGCCGCCGAGTCCATCAGTTCGAGGAAATGGGTGCGGTTGAACAGGCCGGTGACCAGGTCCTGGCTGCTGATTTCGCGCAGTTTCTCTTCCAGCTCGGCGTTGCCGCTTTGCGCGCGGATCACCACCTGGATGCACGGCTCACCATCGTAGGTGGCCGGGGAGAAGCTCATCTGCGCCGGGAAGCCCTGGCCGTTGGCCTTGATCCCGGTACAGGCCAGCTCGGCGTGGCCTTCCACGCTCTGGTAGTTTTTCAGAAAGTCCTTGAAGCTGGCCTGGTCGCTGCCATCGATCAGGTCGATCATCGGCATGCCTTCGAGCTCGTCGGCATCTTCGTAGGCGAAGAGTTCGAGGTAGGCGCGGTTGGCGTAGATATGCATGCCGTCGTGCACATAGGTGATGGCATCGACGGAGCTGTCGAGCAGCAGCTGGCAGCGCTTCTCCGCTTCGCGCAGGGCCACTTCGGAGGCGCGGCGGGCACGGCGTTCCTCCAGATTGGCCAGCTCGCGCTTGGCCACCAGCACCAGGCGTTCATCCTCGCCTTGCGGCAGGGCGTCCTGGGCACCGAGCATCAGGGCTTCGGTGACGCTGTCGGAATCGTTGTCGGCCAGCAGCTGGATAACCGGGATGTCCTTGGCCAGGCGGCGAATGCAGCCGATGGCCTCGGTGGGCGGCAGCTGTTCGCTACTTGGCGCGCAGATCAGCAGGTCCCAGGTTTGCTGCAGGACGTCGAGCAGGTCCTCGCTGGAGCTCAGGCGATGCACACGGGTTGCCCGGCCCGCGTTGCGGAACAGGCTGACCAGGCGCTCGGCCTCGTTTTGCGAGTCTTCGAGAATCAGTAGCCGAATAGTTTTTTTTTCGATGGCCATGGCTTCGATCAAGTCTGCGCCAAACGGGCGCGAAAAGGCGACAAAAGGGGATGCGGGGGCAATCTACAGCGACTTCCAGAGTGAGTCAAAGTCTTCCTCCCCACCTGCGCCGTGGCTTTTCGCCGCTGTGACGGGCTTCCCGTGGTCGCCGGGCGGTTGTTCGACGCTGCGGTATTCGAACTGGTTGAAACTGCCGGTGCTGGTCTGCCGATGGCTGAGTATGGCGCGCTTCTCGTGACCGTTGCTGTTGATCAGCACCTTGTTGCCTTCCTGGAACGGCAGGCGGGCAGTAATCAGGCTGGCCGGGCGCGAGATGGCGCTGATTTCTGGCAACAGCAAGGCGCGCAGGTACTGGCTGTTCTGTTCGGCCTTGCGCATCAGTTGCAGGCCGCAGGGCTGCGCGTGCGGGGCGATCAGTTCGATCCCCATTTGCGTGCCGCCACCGCGTACCTGGCGGATCCAGCGCACCACCGCGATGCTCCAGCCCTGCTGCGGCAGGCCCTGGACGCCGAGCAGTTCGCCGGCCTGGAGCTGGTTGGGAACGTCCTTGGGCCAGGACAGGCAGTAGCCTCCGGGGCTGATATTGACGATCGACAGCGGATAGACCGGGTAGCTTTCCGGGTCGTTGCTACCGCCGGGCTCCAGGGCTTGCTGTGGCTTGCTGTACTGGATTTCCTCCATGGGCAGGCGCTGATCCCACTCGCTGACCTTGCGCACATCGAAGGCATTCGACCAGATGTCCGGTGCCCCGCTATCGACTTTGAATACCGGGGTGGTTTTCTGGTTCGGCAGTTGCAGCACTTCGTGGAAGGGGCGCTCCCCGGCGAGGAAGAAATGCAGCGCGCTCATGCCGATACAGATCGTCAGCTGGCCGCTGGCCTGGCTGCGCTGAAAGGTGCGCTCAGCGATATCGCCCCAGGCGGCAGCCAGGTGTTGCAGCATGTCCTGGCTAAAGCCTTCGGGGGCGACTAGGCGGGACTTGTCCAGGTCTTCCGCTGGCAGCAGCAGGTGTTCCTTGATCGCGTCGACCAGGTTGCCGGGGTCTATGCCGAGGGTGCTGGGCAGTTCCTTGGCTTGAAACAGGGAGGTGTAGCGGGGTGGTCCGTCTTGCTGGGGGGCGATGGCGAACAGGCTGGATGGGGTCTCGCCGGCTTGCAGGGTGACCAGGGTGCTCCAGGGTTCGAGGACTTCGGCAAGGCGGGCAATGGCGTTCTGGCGCATCTGGTTGCAGCGCGCACAGCCCAGGAGCAGGGCGACCAGATAGCTCTGCTCGACGCTCAGGCCCTGGGCATGGGAGGCCAGCGGGTCGCGGATCAGGGTTTTCTGCAGGCCCCGCTGACGGGCGATCTGGTAGAGCTGGTGCAGTTCCAGCCACAGGCCTTCGGGGACCGGGCAGTACAGTTGGCTGGCGCGAATCAGCGGGCCGCACAGGCTGTGGGTGGCGCGTTGCAGGGCAATATTGAGCAGCTGGTTGCGCTCGCGGCCGGTCTGGCTGACGAGGCGGGTGACGATCAGCTTGTAGCCGATGGCCAGGTGGTTTTGCAGGGCCTGGCACAGGTTGGCGACCTTGCGCGGACGCTCGTCGAGGACGATGGCCTGGTTGAGAAAGTGACGTTCCAGTTGCTTGCAGACGAAATAGACCTCGGGGCGCAGGATCTCCAGGAGTTGCAGGCGGTTGTCCGAGGGGGTCAGCAGCTGGTTGATCTCTACCAGCGCCTGGTACAGCTGGCGGGCAGTTTCGCCGATATTGGCCTTGGGCAGGCCGGCGATCCAGGTTTTCAGGTCGCGCGGGCTGGCATTGCAGAATGACAGACTCTGTTTATCCGGTGTGGTGACACGGAGCATCAGGTGAGAATTCTGTTTATCCATCTAGCTCGGCTACTCCGACGCGCCGCCAGTGCGGGCGATTTTATGCGTTGTATTCCGACTCTAGCAGCATCTCGCCGTGGTCGCAGCCGGCAGAAGGTCGGGGGTGTGGAGCTGACCACAGGATTGCCCTGGGTTCTGTGGTCATGTCGGTTAAACGTTGGACCTGCGGATGCTGGCAGGGGTTCAGCGTCAGCGCATCAGCTGGCGGCGGCGTCGCCCAGGCGCTGGCCCATCTGTACGGCGCTGTTGGCTGCCAGTTGTTCGGCCCATTGCACCTGCTGCGGGCCGAACAGGACGATGGCGGTGGAGCCGAGTTTGAAGCGACCCAGTTCGGCCCCCTTGTCCAGGACGATGGGCGCGCGGGCGGTCTCGTCGTAGCTGAAGCTCTTCAGGGCGCGCTTGGGCGGGGTGACCAGGCCGGCCCAGACGGTTTCGATCGAGGCGACGATCATCGCGCCGACCAGCACCACGGCCATGGGGCCACGTTCGGTATCGAACAGGCAGACCACGCGCTCGTTGCGGGCGAAGAGTTCGGGGACGTTTTCCGCGGTGGTCTGGTTGACCGAGAACAGGCGGCCCGGCACATAGACCATCTCGCGCAGGGTGCCGGCCAGCGGCATATGCACGCGGTGGTAATCCTTGGGCGACAGGTAGATGGTGGCGAACTCACCGCCCATAAAGGGCGCAGCGCGCGGGCTGTCGCCGCCGAGCAGTTCAACCAGGCTGAAGCTGTGGCCCTTGGCCTGGAAGATCCGCCCGTGCTCGATTTTACCCAGCTGGCTGACCGCGCCGTCGGCCGGGCACAGCACCGCGCCGGGGCTCGGGTCCAGGGGGCGTGCGCCGTCTTTGAGGGCGCGGGTAAAGAAGTCATTGAAGTGGGCAAAAGTCGTCAGGTCTTCGATCTGCGCTTCGCTCATGTTTACCTGGTAGTGCTTGGCGAACCAGCCGATCAGGCGATTCTTGAACCAGCCGGCCTGGCATTCGGCCGCGCAGCCGATCAGGCGCGACAGCAGGTGGTGGGGCAGCAGGTACTGGCTGAGGATAAACAGACGGTCTTTCATCGGTGTTCCTTCAAAGTGGAAAGCGGGTAGCGCTTTATTGCTCGATCGGCGTGTCCGGGCTATTACCCCACTCGCCCCAGGAGCCGGCATAGGCCTTGACCCGCGGATAACCCAGCGCTTTGGCGATCAGGTAGGTGAGGCCTGAGCGGTGGTGGGTCTGGCAGTGGGTGATCAGTTCCTTGTCGGGGCTGATGCCCAGGGCGTCGAGAATTTCGGGCATGTCCTGGCGGATGCGCAGGGCGCGGGCCTGGTCCATGGCGGCGGTCCATTCGTAATTGACTGCGCCGGGGATATGTCCGCCTCTCTGCGCCAGGACCTTTTCGCCGCGGTATTCGGCTGGCGAGCGGGCATCCCAGATGGCCAGGTCGGGAGCGCCGAGACGGCTCTGCAGGTACTCGCGGCTGGCCGTGGGCTCCTGGTGCAGGGTCAGGCTGAGCGCCTGCTTAACGGCGGCGGGTTGTTCCGTGCTGAGGGCCAGGTCTTCCGCCAGCCAGGCATGCAGGCCGCCGTCCAGATAGTGGTAGTGCGTGTGGCCGATCACATCCAGCAGCCAGATAAAGCGCCCGGCCCAGCCGCCGCCTTCATCGTCGTACACCACGTAGACGGCGTCGGGGCGGTGGCCCAGCTCAGCGAACAGCTGCTCAAGCTGCGCCTGTTCGGGCAGCATGCCGGGTGCCGGTGGCTGGCCCAGCTGGGTGCGTTTGGGGTCGACAAAACGTGCGCCCGGGATATGCCCGGCGGCGTAGCGTGCGCCGCTGGTCAAATCGACCAGGATCAGCTCGGGTGCATCCAGGCGGCTGGCCAGTTGGGCGGGTTCGATCAGCAGGGGCAACTCAGCGAAGGCGGTCATGCCGGGCCTCTTTGGACGGGAAAGGGACAGATTGTAGCGGAAAGCCTAGCGTGCGCGGTTGGCAAAGCTGGTCAGGGCGCGCTCAATGCATTGCACGGTTTTGCCGAAGCCCTGTACCAGGCCGTCGCTGAGGGGGCGGCCATTCTGGTCGGCGAACACCAGCATGACCACGCGGTTATTGCTGGCGATCGAGCGGATCAGCAGGTGTTCGCTGGGGAACAGGCTTTTCAGCGAGCCGGGCAGCAGTGCCGAGAACTGCGCGACGTTGGCGGGGCTCAGGCGCAGCTGTGCCGGAGCGCTGAGCAGGCGACGCAGGACCTGGCTCTGTTGCGGGTCGAGGCTCAGCGCTCCGGCCGCCGGGTCCAGGCCGCTGTGTTGTTGCACCATCAGACGGCTGTGGTTGCGGTCGCTCAGGAGTATTAACAGGCGTTGCATGCCGCAGGCCTGCAGCGCCTGGTTGGCGCAGGCAGTGAGCTGCAGCACGTTGCTGAATGGGCTGGGCTGGGCCAGCAGCTGGGCACAATGTTGACGCCAGGCGCTGGGCGGCGGAGTCTTGGCCGGCTCGACGATGGCCTGCAGATGGCGCGCCTGCCAGGGCCAGAGTAGCGCCTCGGCCGGGTGCCACAGGCCGCTGTGCGAGTGCTGGCGTGCGCTGTTTACGGCCTGCTGGTGCAGGGCCTGCTGCACATCGGCCAGGGGCAGCTGGAGAAACAGGCCGGCGAGGCGTTGCCAGCGCAGGCTGTGCTGGCCGTTCCAGGCGTAATGGGCTGAGAGGGCCATGCCGTTGGCCAGCAGAATGCTGTTGGCGGGGTGGGACAGCCAGCGCTGCAGGTTATTGTCCGCGTCCAGGCATTGCTGCTGTTGCAGCGGATGTTCGTTGTTACGGGCGATATGCAGGGCCTTGACCAGCAGGCGGCGGTCGTTGAGCAGCAGGTGGTAGCCCTGGATGATCCACTCGGGCAAGCGCCAGCGCTCGCTCAGGGCCAGGCAGAGTTGCAGCAGGGGCATTCCGAGGACGTCTTGTTCGACTCGCGCCGCCGGCTCGCCCTTGACCAGCACGCGTTGTTCCCAGACTTCGAACAGCTCGGGGTGAGCCGCCAGCAGTGCCCAGATCGGGGCCAGGAACAGCAGGCTACCCCAGTGTACTTCTTGCCACAGGCGGGCCAGGCGACCGGCAAACAGGCCATTGGCCTGCTGGCTCGCATGCAGGCTGATCAGCTGGATTTGCCGCAGGGCCTTGGGCAGCTCCTGCTCGGCCAGGGCCGGTTGCTGCTCCAGGAGTGTTTCCGTGCGTTTCAGGCCCAGGCGGCTGATCGCCCCTTCCAGGCTTTCCGTAGGCTCCTTGCGGGTCGCGCCCGGGCGGTTGGCCTCGCGCAACACGCTGAGCGCCAGTGCCGGGCAATGCTGCATCAGTTCGGCAATCTCGCGTATCGAACTGTTGCTGTCGGCCAGGCCACGGCGCAAGCGTTGCTGGCTTTCGCTGGACACGGGCAACAACTGCCCGTCCAGCAGCTTTAGCCAGTTCGGGAGGGTGCGCGGGGGCGGTAATGGTGTGGGCATTCGGGTTGAGCCAGGCTGGCTTTTGACCTTAACTGGCTATAGTCTCGCGCAAATCTTCCGATAAATAGAAGGGTTGTTTTTTCCGACCCCGTCTCCCCTTGGCTTTGGCATGTTTTCTCTATGGTAAAAATCATCGGCATCATCGTTGTGCTCGCCAGTGTGCTGGGCGGCTTTATGCTCTCCGGCGGCCAGTTTATGGCCCTGGTGCACCCCTTCGAAGTCTTGATCATCGGCGGTGCGGCGCTGGGGGCCTTTCTCCAGGCCAACCCGGGCAGCGCCTTTGTGCATGTGGCCAAGAAGTCGCTGAGCATGTTCAGCTCGCGCTTTACCCATGCCTACTACCTCGATGTGCTGAAGCTGATCTACGAGATCCTCAACAAGAGTCGCCGCGAAGGCATGATGGCCATCGAGGCGGATGTCGAAGACCCTGCGGCCAGTCCGATTTTCAGCAAGTACCCGGGCATCCTCAAGGACGAGCGGATGACCGCTTTTATCTGCGATTACCTGCGCATCATGTCGTCCGGCAATATGGCTCCCCATGAGCTGGAGGGTCTGTTCGACATGGAAATCGCCAGCCTCAAGGAAGACCTCGAACACCCTTCGCATGCTGTGGCCAAGGTGGCCGACGGCATGCCGGCCATGGGTATCGTTGCTGCGGTGCTGGGCATCGTGATCACCATGTCGATTCTCGCCGAGGCGGCCAACGCCGAAATCGGCGAGAAGGTCGGCACTGCTCTGGTCGGTACCTTCCTCGGGATTCTGGCCTCCTACGGTTTCTTCGGTCCCCTCTCGGCCGCTCTGGAGCACGATGCCAAGGAAGAGCTGAACGTCTACGAGGCGATCAAGGCTGGTCTGGTGGCTTCGGCTTCCGGCATGCCGCCTTCGCTGGCGGTGGAATTCGCGCGTAAGGTGCTGTACCCGGCGCACCGCCCAAGCTTTATCGAGCTTGAACAGGCCATGCGCGGGAGCTAAAGCCAAGCATGGAAAACAATCAGCCGATTATCGTCAAGCGGGTCAAGAAGGTTGCCGGTGGCCATCATGGCGGTGCCTGGAAGATCGCTTTTGCCGACTTCGCCACGGCGATGATGGCGTTCTTTCTTGTGATGTGGCTGATGTCGGTGGCCACGCCGGAGCAGAAGAAGCTGATCTCGGGCTATTTCAAGGACCCTATCGGCTTTTCCGAAAGCGCCAGCCCCTATGTGATCGACCTCGGCGGCTCGCCGACGCCGGCCCCCGACCGTACCCTCAATCAGCAAGAGCAGGACGCGGCAGAGGAGGCTGATGCGGAAGTCGACCTGGAGCAGGCTGAGTCGATAGCCGAAGAAGTCGAGCGCGAGCGCCTCGAACTGCTGCTGCAGGAGTTGCAGAACAAGGTCGACGAGAACCCGCAGTTGCAGCGCTTCAAGGACCAGATACTGTTCGAAATCACCCAGGACGGTCTGCGCATCCAGATCATGGATGCCGAGAATCGGCCGATGTTCGCCTCCGGCAGTGCGAGCCTGCAACCCTATTTCGAGGACATCCTGCTGGCCCTTACCGACACCATCGCCGAGGTGCCGAACAAGATCAGTGTCAGTGGTCATACCGATGCACAGCCCTTTGTCGGGCGCGGCGGTTATGGCAACTGGGAGCTGTCCGCCGATCGCGCCAATGCGGCGCGGCGCGTCCTGATTGCCGGTGGCTACAGCGAAACCCAGGTGGCGCGGGTGGTGGGCTATGCGTCTTCGGCGTTATTTGATCGGGAGGATCCGCTCAACCCGGTCAACCGGCGTATCGATATCGTGGTGCTGACTAAAAAGGCCCAGCGGGCCATCGAGGGTGAGCAGAGTGATGCGGCTGGGGACGCGGCCGATACGCCTGCCACGCCCGACACCGCGCCGCCGCCCGCGGTGGACGAGCCGGTCCAGCCGGAGCAGTTGCGCGAGCGTCTGAATATCTTCGAGGACGGCGTGCTGCGCCTCGACCAGCAGGGCGAATAGCCTGCTCGAAACACACATAAGGCCGCGAACGATCGCGGCCTTTTTATGTTGATGGCCTGCCATCCCTGGCGGCCACCCTGCGGGCCGTCGCAGTGCGACGTTAAAAATCGCTCCCGGCGATTTTTTCTCAGTACTCGGCTTCCGGCAGGCTGGCCAGAATATGCCGGTAGCTGGCCATGCGCTGGGGATGCACGCGGCCTTCTTCCAGAGCCTTGAGCAGGGCGCAGCCGGGTTCGCGATCATGTTTGCAGTCGCGGAAGCGGCATTGGCCGATCAGGTCGTGAAACTCGATAAAGCCGGCTTCGACATCATCACGGCTGACATGCACCAGGCCGAATTCGCGAATCCCGGGGGAGTCGATCAGCTCGCCGCCGCGGGGGAAGTGGAACAGCCGTGCGGTGGTGGTGGTGTGGGTGCCTTTGCCGGTCAGCTCGGAGAGCGGCCCGACGCGGGTATCCACCTCAGGCAGCAGACTGTTGACCAGCGAGGACTTGCCCACCCCGGACTGACCGACGAATACGCTGACGTGGCCATCAAGTTGCCGTTGCAGCTGCTCCATGCCATCGCCGCCGTGAGCGGACACTTCCAGCAGCGGATAACCGAGTTCGCGGTAAACGCCGAGCATGCGGTTGAGTGCCACGGCGTTCTGCTCATCCAGCAGGTCGGTCTTGTTCAGCAGCAGCAGCGGGCGGATGCCGGCGTGTTCGGCGGCCACCAGGTAGCGGTCGATCAGGTTGGCGTGGGGCTCGGGCAGTGGGGCGAAGACGATCACGATCAGGTCGACGTTGGCCGCCACCGGCTTGAGCTGGCCACGGGTGTCCGGGCGGCACAGTTCGGTGCTGCGCGGCAGCTGCGCGACGATAACGCCGATGCCCTGGTTGCCGGCTCGCCACACCACCTGGTCGCCGGTGACCATGGTCGGCAGGTTGGCGCGCAGGTGGCAGCGGAACACCTGGCCGGCCAGTTCGCCATCCAGCGCCTCGACTTCGACCTGTACGCCGAAGTGGGCGATAACCAGGCCGGTCTGCTCGGGGCCCAGGTCGCCGCCTTCCAGAATCTGCACGGCCTGGGATTCGCGCTTGGCGGCGCGGGCGGCGCGCTCGCCCTGGATTTTTTCGATACGCCAGTTTTGCCGGCGGTTGAGTTGGCGTTTGGCCATGGGGCTTCCGAGAGAGTGTTTCGAGGGTGAAGTGCGTTCAAGGCGCTGGCGAGTTTAGCACGGGCGACCCGTTCGGCTCGCAGTGGGGCTAAACTGCGGCCCATCATGGCGCAGTGACGGGAGAGGTGGATGGTGCGGCACTTGGCCGGGCGGTATCCGCTATTGCTGGCGCTGGTGGCGCAACTGGGGGCATGCCTGGGCGTCGCGGTGCTGTTGTATCTGGGCGCGCAGCTGTCGGCCTGGCGACCCAGTGCCCTGGCGGCCGCGCTGTTGCAGGGGCTGTTGGCCGCGGGGCTGGCCCGCGGTCTGGGGCTGTCGCGCTGGTGGGGGTGGCTGAACCTGGGCTTTGTTCCGGGGCTGGTGCTGGTCAGTGGCGCGGCCCTGCCGTCCTGGGTGTTTCTGCTGGGTTTTGCCCTGCTGGTGCTGCTCAACTGGAACAGCATCGGCGAGCGGGTGCCGCTTTACCTGACCGGCGCGCAAACCCGTAGGGAATTGATGGCCTTGCTGGCGCAGCAAGCGCCGGATTTTCGTTTTGTCGACCTTGGCTGCGGCCCCGCCGGCAGCCTGCTCAGCCTGGCGCGGCAGTTTCCCCGGGCGCAGTTCGTCGGCGTGGAAACCGCACCGCTGTCCTTCGTCATCGCCTGGTTGCGGGCGCTGCCCCGCAGCAACTGCCGGATTCGCTACGAGAATCTCTGGCGCACCGACCTGGCGCAGTTCGATGTGGTCTATTGCTTTCTCTCGCCCGCGCCCATGGCCCGGCTGTGGGCCAAGGCCCAGGCACAGATGCCGGCCGGCAGCCACTTGGTCAGCAATACCTTCGAGGTGCCGGGGGTGCCGGCCGATCGGCAGGTCGAACTGCACGATTGGCGCAATTCACGATTACTCTTGTGGCAGATGCCAGGCTGCTAAACTGGCCGCCTTAGTCGAGGAGCCACCCATGCAAAATCCGCAGAATCTGATCTGGATTGATCTGGAAATGACCGGTCTGGAGCCCGAGAGGGACGTCATCATCGAGATGGCCACCATAGTCACCGACAGCGATCTCAATATCCTCGCCGAAGGCCCGGTGATTGCCGTGCACCAGAGCGATGAGCTGCTCGCCGGCATGGATGAATGGAACACCCGCACCCACGGCCAGAGCGGCCTGACCCAGCGCGTACGGGAAAGCAAGATCGGCCCGGCCGAGGCGGAGGCCATGACCATCGCCTTTCTCGAGCAGTGGGTGCCGAAGGGCAAATCGCCGATCTGCGGCAACAGCATCGGCCAGGATCGGCGCTTCCTCTATAAGTACATGCAGAACCTGGAAGCCTATTTCCACTACCGCTACCTGGACGTTTCGACCCTGAAGATCCTCGCCGGCATGTGGGCACCGCAGGTCAAGGAATCGTTCCAGAAGCAGGGCACGCACCAGGCGCTGGACGATATCCGCGAGTCCATTGCCGAACTGAAGCACTACCGCCAGCACTTCCTTAAAGTCTGACGCATAAAAAGCCCGCTAATGCGGGAGTGCTGTTCACTTAGTCCGGGCCCGGTGCGGCCAGTCCCCTCGCCCCTTTGGGGAGAGGGGGAGGGTACGCAGGCAAACCCGTTGATGGGGGCCTGGATTACAGCCCGTGACGGGCCAGTGCCCATTCGACATGCTCACGCACCAGCTCGGATGGGTGCTCGCGCCGCGCCTTGAGTGCTTCCAGCACCGGAATGCTGGAAGGCGCGTTGCCTAGGCCCACCGCCAGATTACGCAGCCAGCGCTCGTAGCCGGCGCGGCGTAGCGGCGAGCCTTCGGTGCGGCTGAGAAACTCCTCTTCGCTCCATCTAAACAGTTCGGCCAGCTCGGCATTGTCCAGGCTGTGGCGCGGCTGGAAGTCGCCCTGCTCGGTGGCTTTGGCAAAGCGGTTCCAGGGGCAGACCATCTGGCAGTCGTCACAGCCGAACACCCGGTTGCCGATCGGCGCACGCAGCTCTACCGGGATCGCGCCCTTGAGCTCGATGGTCAGGTAGGAGATACAGCGCCGCGCATCCAGCACATAGGGTCCGACAAAGGCGGCAGTGGGGCAGATATCCATACAGGCTGTACAGCGCCCACAGTGTTCGCTGGCGTGGGGTGGGTCCACCGGCAGCGGCAGGTCGACGAACAGTTCGCCGAGAAAGAAGTAGCTGCCCGCCTTGCGGTTGAGCACCAGGGTGTTCTTGCCGATCCAGCCCAGGCCCGCCTGTTCGGCGATGGCCTTCTCCAGCACCGGCGCGCTGTCGACGAAGGCGCGGTAGCCGAACGGCCCGATCTGCTGCTGGATACGCTCGGCCAGCTGTTGCAGGCGTTTGCGGATCAGCTTGTGGTAGTCGCGGCCCAGGGCGTAGCGCGATACGTAGGCCTTCTCCGGCTGGGCGAGGCGCTGGGCCATCTGGGTGTCGCCGGGTAGGTAGTCCATACGCAGCGAAACGACCCGCAGGGTGCCGGGCACCAGCTCATCCGGGTGCGCGCGCTTGCTGCCGTGGGCGGCCATATAGTCCATCTCGCCCTGGTAACCGGCGTCCAGCCAGCGCTGCAGATGCGTCTCGTGCTCGCCCAGTTGCACATCGGCAATCCCGACCTGCTGGAAGCCCAGCTCGCGGCCCCAGTCCTTGATCGACTGGGCGAGGGCGGCAAGATCGAGTGAGGTGCTGGACATACTGGGCGGGCAACCTGGGCTGGGGTGCGTATAATTCTGCCAGACAACGGAGCTCACGCATGCCGCATTCTCCCGACAATCTTCCCCTGGCCCTGTACAGCGCGGCGCAAGTGCGCGCGCTGGATGCCCGCCTGATCGCCGCCGGCACCCCCGGTTTCGAGCTGATGACCCGCGCCGCCCATGCCATCTGGCGCGCCTTGCGTCAGCGCTGGCCGGCTGCGGGGGCGATTACGGTGTTGGCCGGGCGCGGCAATAACGCCGGCGACGGCTACCTGGTCGCGGCGCTGGCCTTGCGTGCCGGCTGGCAGGTGCAGGTGCTGGCGGTGGGCGACCCGGCGCAGCTGCAGGGCGATGCGGCCCAGGCGCGCGACGAGGCGCTGGCCGCCGGCGTGTGTGTTCAGTCCTGGAGTGAATGCGCTGCGCTGAGCGGGGTGGTGGTCGATGCGTTGCTGGGCACTGGGCTCAGCGGTGCGGTGCGCGAACCCTATGCCCAGGCCATTGCCCTGCTCAACGCCAGCGGTCTGCCGGTGCTGGCGGTGGATATCCCTTCGGGGCTGTGTGCGGACAGCGGCCAGGTGCTGGGCGTGGCGGTGCGGGCGCAGCTGACGGTGACCTTGATCGGCCTGAAACTGGGGCTGTTCACCGGGCTTGCCGTCGACTGGGTGGGCGAGCTGCAGTTCGCTGACCTGCAGGCCGATGCGCAGCTGGTGGCCGCGCAGCCCTTTACCGCCCAGCGTCTGGCCGGACGCAATGTGCCGCAGTTGCCGCCACGCCCGCGTAGCGTGCACAAGGGCCAACTGGGCCATGTGCTGGTGGTGGCCGGTGATCGCGGGTTTGCCGGGGCCGGCCTGCTGGCGGCGCAGAGCGCGCTGCGAGCCGGTGCCGGGCTGGTGACCCTGGCCACCCGCAGCGAGCACCTGGCGGCGGCTCAGGCCAGGGTGCCCGAAGTGATGGCTGCTGGCGTAGCCTCGGCCAACCAACTGCGTGCCCTGTGCGCGCAGGCCAGTGTCTGGGTGGTCGGGCCGGGGCTGGGGCAGGCGGCCTGGGGCCGCAGCCTGCTGTCGGCAGCGCTTTGCAGCCAGGCGCTGCAGGTGTGGGATGCCGATGCGTTGAACCTGTTGGCCCAGGGCGGCATCAGTATGCCGTGCGCTGCGGTGATTACCCCGCATCCGGGCGAGGCCGCGCGTTTGCTGGGGCTCGACAGCGCCGCGGTGCAGGCGGATCGTCCCGCCGCCGCTCGGGCTCTGGCTCAGCGTTACCAGGCAGTGTGCGTGCTGAAGGGCGCGGGTACCCTGGTTGCCGAGCCCGGTGGGAGCTTGCTGCTCTGCGAGTACGGTCATCCGGTGATGGCCGGTGCCGGGCTGGGGGATGTGCTGGCGGGGCTGATCGGGGCGCTGCTGGCCCAGGGGTTGCCCGCCTTTGCCGCCGCCGGCCTGGCGGTCTACCTGCATGCCCGTGCGGGCGAGGTACTGGCCGAAGGGGGCCGTGGCCTGGCGGCCAGTGACTTGTGTGCGGTTATTCGTCAGTTATTGCAGGAGCAGTCCGAGTGTCTGAGTTAGAACTGTTTGTTGCCGATGAAGAGGCGATGCTGGTGCTGGGTGCGGCACTGGCCAAGGCGACGGCCGGGGTTGGGGTGATTTATCTGCATGGCGACCTGGGGGCCGGCAAAACCACCTTGTCGCGCGGCATCATCCGTGGCCTGGGGCATGTCGGGGCTGTGAAAAGCCCGACCTTTACCCTGGTCGAGCCCTACGAGATCGACAGCGTGCGGGCCTTCCACTTCGACCTCTATCGCCTGGTGGATGCCGAGGAGCTGGAGTTTCTCGGTATTCGCGACTACTTCGACGGCGACGCCCTGTGCCTGGTCGAGTGGCCTGAGCGCGGTGCCGGCGTTTTGCCAAAGGCGGACATGGACATTACCATTAGCCCGCAGGCAGCCGGCCGTGCGCTGCGTTTGCAGGCACACAGCGTGCGCGGTGAAGCCTGGTGTGCCATTTTGGCCTCCGGGGCATGATCAAAATATGGGGTTGGCTATGCGCATAGGCGCGCGTTTCATCGTACTTGGAGTGGCATTGGCCGGTTTGGCCGCCGATGTACTGGCCGCTTCGGATGTGCGCAGCGTCAGGCTGTGGCGGGCACCGGACAACACTCGCCTGGTATTCGACCTGTCCGGCCCGGTGCAGCACAGCGTGTTCCTGCTGTCGGCCCCTGATCGTATCGTTATTGATGTCGGCGGGGCCAAGCTGGCCACCGGCTTCGACCAGCTGGCCCTGAGCAACACCCCGATCACCGGGGTGCGCTCGGCCCAGCGCACTGCCGAAGACCTGCGGGTGGTGATCGATCTGTCGGCTCCGGTGACGCCGAAGAGCTTTACTCTGGCCCCCAATCAGCAGTACGGCCATCGCCTGGTGGTTGACCTGTTCGACCAGGCCTCGGGCGCTGTGCCGGAGCCGCCGAGCACCGCGGTCGCGACTGCGCCGCCAGTGCCGGTCACGCCGACCCAGGCCCCCGTCAAGCTGACCCCGGTGCCGAACGGCAAGCGCGATATTGTCGTCGCCATCGACGCCGGCCATGGCGGCGAAGACCCGGGTGCCCTGTCTCCGGTCAAGGGGCAGTACGAGAAGCACGTGACCCTGGCGATAGCCAAGGAGCTGCAGCGGCAGATCAATGCCGAGAAGGGCTTTCGCGCCGAGCTGGTGCGTACCGGCGACTACTTTATCCCGCTGCGCCGGCGCACCGAGATCGCCCGCAAGAAGGGTGCCGATCTGTTTGTTTCCATCCATGCCGACGCCGCACCGCGAGCCGCGGCCTTTGGCGCTTCGGTGTACGCGCTGTCGGACCGTGGGGCCACCTCGGAAACCGCACGCTGGCTGGCCGACTCGGAAAACCAGTCCGACCTGATCGGCGGTGCCGGCAATGTCAGCCTGGACGACAAGGACCGCATGCTGGCCGGGGTGCTGCTCGACCTGTCGATGACCGCCTCGCTGTCCTCCAGCCTGAATGTCGGCAACAAGGTGCTGGGCAATATGGGTCGGGTTACCCCGCTGCATAAGCGCAGGGTCGAGCAGGCCGGCTTTATGGTGCTGAAGTCGCCGGATATCCCGTCGATCCTGGTCGAGACCGGGTTTATCTCCAATCCCAATGAGGCGCGCAAACTGGCCAGCGCCAGCCATCAGCAGGCATTGGCGCGCTCGATTGTCAGCGGCGTGCGGCAGTTCTTCCATGAAAATCCGCCGCCGGGCAGCTATGTGGCCTGGTTGCGCGATAACGGCAAGATCGCCCTCGGTCCGCGCGAGCACGTGGTCAGCTCCGGCGAAAGCCTTGCGCTGATCGCCCAGCGTTACCAGATCAGCCTGGCGGCCTTGCGCGGAGCCAATGGACTGAAAAGCGATGTGATCAAGGTCGGCCAAAGGCTGCAGGTGCCGGCGACGGCTCTGGCGGCGCAGCCATGAGTCAAACCGGTCGTATCCAGCTGCTGAGTCCGCGGCTGGCTAACCAGATTGCCGCCGGGGAAGTGGTCGAGCGACCCGCCTCGGTGATCAAGGAGTTGCTGGAGAACAGCCTGGATTCCGGGGCCAAACGCATCGAGGTGGATGTCGAGCAGGGCGGGGTCAAGCTGCTCAAGGTCCGCGACAATGGCAGCGGCATCTCCCCGGATGACCTGCCCCTGGCCCTGGCCCGGCATGCCACCAGCAAGATTCGCGAACTGGAAGACCTCGAACAGGTGATGAGCCTGGGTTTTCGTGGCGAGGCCCTGGCCTCGATCAGCTCGGTGGCGCGCCTGACCCTGACCTCCCGTACGGAAGATGCCGAGCAGGCCTGGCAGGTGGAAACCGAAGGCCGCGACATGCAGCCGCGGGTGCAGCCGGCGGCCCACCCGGTGGGCACCTCGGTGGAGGTGCGCGACCTGTTCTTCAACACCCCCGCGCGGCGCAAGTTCCTCAAGACCGAGAAGACCGAATTCGATCACCTGCAGGAAGTGATCAAGCGCCTGGCCCTGGCCCGTTTCGATGTGGCCTTCCATCTGCGCCATAACGGCAAGACCGTGCTCGGCCTGCACGAGGCCCCCGATGAGCTCAGCCGTGCGCGGCGGGTGGCCTCGGTCTGTGGCCCGGCCTTCCTGGAGCAGGCCCTGCCCATCGATATCGAACGCAACGGCCTGCACCTGTGGGGGTGGGTCGGTTTGCCGACCTTCTCCCGCAGTCAGGCGGACTTGCAGTACTTCTATGTCAACGGGCGCATGGTGCGCGACAAGCTGGTCGCCCACGCGGTGCGCCAGGCCTATCGCGACGTGCTGTTCAACGGTCGTCATCCGACCTTTGTACTGTTTCTCGAGATCGACCCCTCGGTGGTCGATGTCAATGTGCACCCGACCAAGCACGAAGTGCGCTTCCGTGACGGGCGCATGGTTCATGATTTCCTCTACGGCACCCTGCACCGCGCCCTCGGCGAGGTACGCCCGGAAGATCAGCTGGCGGCCCCGGCCGGCATCAGCGAGATGGTGCGACCTTCAGGGCAGGCGGCCGGCGAGTTCGGCCCTCAGGGTGAAATCGGCCTGGCGGCCAGTCTGCTCGAAGCTGCGCGGGCTGCCTCGGTGTGGCGCTCTCCGGGTGCCGGCTATCAGGGCGTGCGTCCCGAGCCAGCCTTGCCCGCGGCGGAGGCTCAGGGGGCCTACCGCGAATACTTCGCG
Organism: Pseudomonas sp. XK-1; assembly: GCF_038069885.1. Lineage (NCBI taxonomy): Bacteria > Pseudomonadati > Pseudomonadota > Gammaproteobacteria > Pseudomonadales > Pseudomonadaceae > Pseudomonas > Pseudomonas sp. XK-1. The sequence goes on from NZ_JBBPES010000001.1 coordinate 511,253, forward strand.
CCGCTGCCAACGGGCGGTGCTGCAGCGGCCGCGCTGCCGGAAGCGCAGGGCGATATTCCGCCGCTGGGCTATGCCATCGCCCAGCTGAAAGGTATCTATATCCTCGCCGAGAACGTTCAGGGCCTGGTGGTGGTGGATATGCACGCCGCCCATGAGCGCATCACCTATGAGCGGCTGAAGGTGGCCATGGCCAGCGAGGGCCTGCGCGGTCAGCCGCTGCTGGTGCCGGAGTCGATCGCGGTCAGTCAGCGCGAGGCCGATTGCGCCGAGGAGCATGCCGAGTGGTTTCAGCGCCTGGGCTTCGAATTGCAGCGCCTGGGCCCGGAAAGTCTGGCCATCCGGCAGATTCCCGCCTTGCTCAAGCAGGCCGAGGCGACCCGCCTGGTCCACGATGTGCTGGCCGATCTGCTCGAATACGGCACCACCGACCGCATCCAGGCCCACCTCAACGAGTTGCTTGGCACCATGGCCTGTCATGGCGCGGTGCGGGCCAATCGCCGCCTGACCCTGCCGGAAATGAACGCGCTGCTGCGCGACATGGAACACACCGAGCGCAGCGGCCAGTGCAATCATGGCCGCCCGACCTGGACCCAGCTGGGTATGGATGATCTCGATAAGCTGTTCTTGCGGGGGCGTTAAGTGAGCCATTTATTGCCGCCGGCCATCTTTCTGATGGGTCCGACGGCCGCCGGCAAGACCGATCTGGCCCTGGCCCTGGCGCGGGTGCTGCCCTGCGAGTTGATCAGCGTCGACTCGGCGCTGGTCTACCGCGGCATGGATATCGGCACGGCCAAGCCGGACAAGGCCACCCTGGCCGAGTTTCCTCATCGCCTGGTGGATATCCGCGATCCGGCCGAGAGCTATTCGGCGGCCGAGTTTCGCAGTGACGCCCTGGCGGCCATGGCCGAGGCCACGGCGCGCGGGCGCATTCCGCTGCTGGTGGGCGGTACCATGTTGTATTACAAGGCGTTGCTGGAAGGTCTGGCGGATATGCCCGGGGCCGATCCGCTGCTGCGCGCGGAGCTGGAGGCGCGGGCCGAGCGTGAAGGCTGGCAGGCGCTGCATGACGAACTGCGTGGGGTCGACCCCGAGTCCGCGGCGCGGATTCACCCCAACGACCCGCAACGCCTGATCCGCGCCCTGGAGGTCTACCGCCTCAGCGGCCTGAGCATGAGCGCGCACCGTCAGCGCCAGGCCGCAGAAAATACCGCAACCGGCGCATCGGCAGCGGGGCAATTCCCCTATACTGTCGCGCAATTGGTTATCGCGCCGGCCCAGCGTTCGATCCTGCACGAGCGTATCGCCCAGCGATTCCGCCTGATGCTGGAACAGGGCTTGCTCGAAGAGGTCGAAGGCCTGCGCCAACGAAGTGACTTGCACCCCGGCTTGCCGTCTATACGAGCTGTAGGTTATCGCCAGGTGTGGGATTACCTCGACGGCAACCTGAGCAGAGCACAGATGGAAGAGCAGGGCATTATTGCCACGCGCCAACTGGCCAAACGGCAGTTCACCTGGTTGCGCGGCTGGGGCGATGCGCATTGGCTGGACAGTCTGGACTGTGACAATCTGCCGCGTGCCTTGAAATACCTGGCAGCGGTCTCCATATTGACCTGAGACCTTGCCGTTAGCCGTCTACTCTGTGAAGTGGGGCGGTATGAACCGTTTACTGGTTTTACTAAAAATTATTGAAAATTGATCCTTAAAGGAGTGCGGCACATGTCAAAAGGGCATTCGCTACAAGACCCTTACCTGAATACCTTGCGTAAGGAACGCGTCCCGGTTTCCATCTATCTGGTCAACGGCATCAAGCTGCAGGGTCAGATCGAGTCTTTCGACCAGTTCGTGATTTTGCTGAAGAACACTGTCAGCCAGATGGTCTACAAGCACGCCATCTCCACCGTAGTGCCGAGCCGTCCGGTGCGTCTGCCGAGTGCAGCCGAGACCGAGCAGGCAGAAGCAGAGCCGGGTAACGCCTGATCTAGGAGGTTGTATTGTTCTTCGAGCGCCATGAAGGTGGGGAACGGGCTCTCCTGGTTCATCTGGACGGTCAGGATTCCGCGGCGCGGGAAGATCCGCAAGAATTCCAGGAGCTGGCCATTTCGGCAGGTGCCGATACGGTGGCCTTCTTCAATGTGCCGAGCAATCGGCTGACCGCCAAATACCTGATTGGTAGCGGCAAGGTTGAAGAATTGCGCGATCAGGTCAAGGCCACCGAGGCCGACCTGGTGATCTTCAATCACGTGCTGACGCCCAGTCAGGAGCGTAACCTGGAGCGGGTGTTCGAGTGTCGGGTGTTGGACCGTACCGGTCTGATCCTCGATATCTTCGCCCAGCGCGCGCGCACCCATGAGGGCAAGCTGCAGGTCGAGCTTGCCCAGCTGGATCATCTGAGTACGCGCCTGGTGCGCGGCTGGACTCACCTTGAGCGCCAGAAGGGCGGTATCGGTCTGCGCGGTCCCGGGGAAACCCAGCTGGAGACTGACCGTCGGCTGTTGCGTGTGCGTATCCGCCAAATCAAGCAGAAGCTCGAGAAGGTGCGCAGCCAGCGCGAGCAGGCACGGCGCGGGCGTCAGCGTGCCGATATTCCCTCGGTGTCCCTGGTCGGCTATACCAACGCCGGCAAATCGACCCTGTTCAATGCCCTGACCGAATCGGATGTGTACGCCGCCGATCAGCTGTTCGCCACCCTGGATCCAACCCTGCGCCGCCTGGAGCTGGATGATCTGGGGCCGATAGTGCTGGCCGATACGGTGGGTTTTATCCGTCATCTGCCGCACAAACTGGTTGAGGCCTTCCGCGCCACCCTCGAAGAATCGAGCAACTCCGACCTGTTGTTGCACGTGATCGACGCCCATGAGCCCGAGCGCGATCAGCAGATCGAGCAGGTGATGGCGGTGCTGGGCGAGATTGGTGCCCATGAGCTGCCGATGCTTGAGGTATACAACAAGCTGGATTTGCTGGAAGGTGTCGAGCCGCAGATCCAGCGCGATGCCGACGGCAAACCGCAGCGGGTGTGGTTATCGGCCCGTGACGGGCGCGGCCTGCCGTTGCTGAAGCAGGCCATCGCCGAGTTGCTGGGCGATGACCTGTTTGTCGCGACATTGCAGTTGCCGCAGGACCTGGCGCGTTTGCGCGCACAGTTTTTCGCCCTTGGGGCGGTGCAGAGCGAGGCCCATGCCGAGGATGGCAGCAGCCTGTTGGCGGTTCGGCTGCCGCGCATCGAGCTGAATCGGCTGGTTACCCGGGCGGGCTTGAAGCCGTCGGAATTTATCGAGCAACACACTTTGCAATAAAGCCTGCGTCAGTGGTTCTGCCGCTGGCTGCATGCATTCGGTAGCATTGGCGGGCGCGCCGTGGGCGCGTCTTTGCTTTATCAGATGGAGAGCGCTATGGCTTGGAATGAGCCGGGTGGCAACTCGAATAATCAGGATCCATGGGGTGGCCGCAAAGGCGGTGATCGCAAGGGGCCACCAGATCTCGATGAGGCCTTCCGCAAGCTGCAGGAAAGCCTCAACGGGCTGTTCGGTGGCGGTAAGAAACGTGGCAGCGATACCGGCTCAGGCAGCGGCGGCGGCTTTGGCCTGCTGTTGGTGGGCCTGGCAGTGCTGGCTGCGGTCTGGCTGTACAGCGCCATTTATGTGGTCGACGAACAGGAGCAGGCGGTGGTGCTGCGTTTCGGTAAGTACTACGAAACCGTAGGTCCGGGTCTGAATATCTATTTCCCGCCGATCGATCGCAAGTTCCAGGAAAACGTCACCCGCGAGCGTGCCTACAGCAAGCAGGGGCAGATGTTGACCGAGGACGAGAACATCATCGAAGTGCCGCTGACCGTGCAGTACAAGATCAGCAATCTGCAGGATTTCGTGCTCAACGTTGATCAGCCGGAAGTCAGCCTGCAGCACGCCACCGACAGTGCCGTGCGCCATGTCGTGGGTTCCACCGAGATGGATCAGGTGCTGACCGAAGGTCGTGAGCTGATGGCCAGCGAGGTCAAGGATCGTTTGCAGCGTTTCCTTGACAACTACCGCACCGGGATCAATGTCACCCAGGTCAACCTGCAGAGTGCGGCCGCGCCGCGCGAAGTGCAGGAAGCCTTCGATGACGTGATCCGTGCCCGTGAAGACGAGCAGCGCGAGAAGAACCAGGCAGAAACCTACGCCAATGGCGTGGTGCCGGAAGCTCGTGGTCAGGCTCAGCGCCTGATCGAAGATGCCAGCGGTTATCGCGAGGAAGTGGTATCCCGTGCCCAGGGTGAGGCGGATCGCTTCACGGCCCTGGTGACCGAGTACCGCAAGGCACCGGAAGTCACCCGCGAGCGTCTGTATCTGGACACCATGCAGGAGCTGATGAGCAATACCAGCAAGGTCCTGGTGACCGGTGACAAGGGGCAGAACAACCTGCTCTATCTGCCGCTGGACAAGATGATTGATGGCCGTAGTTCGCCTGCGCCGTCTGCGGTATCGACTGCTGGCGCCAGTGATGCGAGTTCGCGAGTGAATATGGACCCGCGTCAGGTTGAGCTGCGCACAAGGGAGAGCCGCTGATGAGCAATAAATCGCTGATCGCCCTGATTGTTGGCGTGGTCGTGGCGCTGGTGGCCTGGAACAGCTTCTATATCGTGGCGCAAACCGAGCGGGCGGTGCTGTTGCAGTTCGGTCGTATCGTCCAGCCGGATGTACAGCCTGGCCTGCATGTGAAGGTTCCTTACGTCAACCAGGTGCGCAAGTTCGATGCGCGCCTGCTGACTCTGGATTCCACCAGCTCGCGTTTCCTCACCCTGGAAAAGAAGGCCTTGATGGTCGATGCGTTCGCCAAGTGGCGCGTGCTGGATGCCGAGCGCTACTACACCGCAACGTCTGGCATGAAGCAGATTGCCGACGAGCGTCTGGCCCGTCGTCTCGAAGCTTCGCTGCGTGACCAGTTTGGTAAGCGCACCCTGCACGAGTCGGTATCCGGCGAGCGCGATGCGCTGATGGCGGACGTGACTGCATCGCTCAACCGTGCTGCGCAGCGTGAGCTGGGTATCGAGGTGGTGGATGTACGGGTCAAGGCCATCGACCTGCCGAAGGAAGTGAACCGCAGCGTGTTCGATCGGATGAGTTCCGAACGTGAGCGTGAAGCGCGCGAGCACCGCGCCAAGGGTAGGGAGCTGGCCGAAGGTATTCGTGCCGACGCCGATCGTCAGCGCCGTGTGCTGCTGGCCGATGCCTATCGTCAGGCTGAAGAGCTGCGCGGTGATGGTGATGCTCAGGCCGCTGCGATCTACTCCAAGGCCTACGGTATGGACCAGGAGTTCTACTCCTTCTATCGCAGCCTTAGGGCCTATCGCGAAAGTTTCGCTGATAAGCGCGATGTGCTGGTGCTGGATCCGAGCAGCGACTTCTTCCGTTATCTGGAGAAATCCAAGCCGTAACGGCAGCTGCACGCCACAAGCTACAAGCCGCAGGTCAGCGTCTGACGCTCACTTGTTGCTTGGAGCTTGTGGCCTGAAGCTTTTAGCGTGGTATCATGCGGCAGCCGGGAAAATCCCGGCTTTTTTGCGTCTGTGGGAACCATGTGGCAGGAACTCGGCATCGCATTGTGTCTATTGCTGGTGCTGGAAGGCATCCTGCCCTTTCTCGGTCCGCGTGTTTGGCGCGGGGCGCTCGTACAGTTGGCGCAGCTGTCTGATCGACAGCTACGTCTGATGGGGTTGGCCAGCATGCTGCTGGGCACAACCTTCCTTTATTGGCTTCACTGAAGGCTTGTGCCGCCCGGTTCAAGAGGGGAATGGCGAAATGGCAACGGTAGACCGCTGGCTCCTGCCAGATGGCATCGAAGAAGTACTGCCGCCGCATGCGGCGCGTATCGAAGTGGCGCGTCGTCAGGTGCTGGATCTGTTCCAGCGCTGGGGCTATGAGTTCGTGGTAACGCCGCATATCGAATACCTGGAGTCGCTGTTGACCGGCGCGGGCCAGGATCTCGACTTGCGTACCTTTAAGGTGACCGATCCGCTGTCCGGTCGGCAGATGGGCTTTCGTGCCGACATCACGCCGCAGGTGGCGCGCATCGATGCGCACACCCTGCGCCGCGAAGGGCCGAGCCGTCTGTGCTATGCCGGCAGCGTGGTGCATGCGCAGCCGCGGGCGCTGACAACTTCGCGCAGCCCGATCCAGCTGGGTGCCGAGCTGTATGGCGACGCCAGCCCGGCCAGCGATGTCGAGGTGATCAGCCTGCTGGTCAATACCCTGGAGCTGGCGGCGGTACCGGATGTGCACATGGACCTTGGCCATGTCGGTATTTACCGCGGCCTGGCCCGTGCCGCGGAATTGTCCGGCGAAGTCGAGCAGAAGCTGTTCGATGCGTTGCAGCGCAAGGCCGTGGACGAAGTGGCCGAGCTGACTGCGGCGCTGCCGGAAGAGTTGCGCAAGATGCTGCGCGCGCTCAGTGAACTGTGCGGCGGCCGTGAAGTGCTGGATCTGGCTCAGGCCTGTCTGGTCGAGGCACCGGATGATGTGCATGCGGCGCTGGACGATCTGATGGCGATTGCCGATGCCCTGAGCCTGCGTTACCCGGAGCTGCCGCTGTATTTCGACCTGGGCGAGCTGCGCGGTTATCACTATCACACCGGTGTGGTGTTCGCCGCCTTTGTCCCCGGGGTTGGCTATGCCATCGCCCAGGGTGGCCGCTATGACGATATCGGTGCCGACTTCGGTCGCGCCCGCCCGGCTACCGGCTTTTCCACCGATCTGAAAACCCTGGTTGGCCTGGGGCAGATGCAGCTGGACGAGATGCCGGCGAGTGTCTGGGCTCCGGATAACCATGATGTGTTCTTGTGGCAGGCGATTCAGCGCTTGCGTCTGGATGGTCAGCGCGTGGTCCAGGCATTGCCTGGGCAGACGGTTGCCGATGCCGGCGCGGCGGGTTGTGATCGCCAGCTGCTGTTGCGTGACGGCCGTTGGCAGTTGGCGGCGCTGGCGTCCTGAGGGATTGCCGGGCTGCTCGTCCTGAAATGTTTCCGTCGGCTGCGGCCGGCATCAAGTTTGCGCGAAGAGGGTTAGTGTTATGGGTAAGAATGTCGTAGTCCTGGGCACCCAGTGGGGCGATGAAGGCAAGGGCAAGATCGTCGACCTGCTGACCGAACAGGCTGCAGCCGTAGTGCGTTATCAGGGCGGCCATAACGCCGGTCATACCCTGGTGATCGACGGTGAAAAAACCGTTCTGCACCTGATCCCCTCGGGCATTCTGCGCGAGAACGTGCAGTGCCTGATCGGCAACGGCGTGGTGGTCGCCCCCGACGCCCTGATGCGCGAGATCGTCAAGCTGGAAGCCAAGGGTGTGCCGGTGCGCGAGCGTCTGCGTATCAGCCCGTCTTGCCCGCTGATCCTGGCTTATCATGTGGCCCTGGATCAGGCCCGCGAGAAGGCTCGTGGCGACCTGAAGATCGGCACCACCGGTCGCGGCATCGGCCCGGCCTACGAAGACAAGGTGGCGCGTCGCGGTCTGCGCATTGGCGACCTGTTCCATCGCGAGCGTTTCGCCGCCAAGCTCGGTGAGCTGCTCGACTACCACAACTTCGTGCTGGTCAATTACTACAAAGAGCCGGCCATCGACTTCCAGAAGACTCTGGATGAGTGCATGGAATACGCCGAGCTGCTCAAGCCGATGATGGCCGACGTCACCGCGGTGCTGCACGAGATGCGTCGCGAATCCAAGGACATCATGTTCGAGGGGGCTCAGGGTTCATTGCTGGATATCGACCACGGCACCTACCCCTACGTCACCAGTTCCAACACCACGGCGGGCGGCATCGCCACCGGTTCCGGTTTCGGCCCCATGTACCTGGATTACATCCTGGGTATCACCAAGGCCTACACCACCCGCGTCGGTTCCGGTCCTTTCCCTACCGAGCTGTTCGATGAGACCGGTGCCTTCCTCGCCAAGCGTGGCCATGAGTTCGGCTCCACCACCGGTCGCGCGCGCCGTTGCGGCTGGTTTGATGCGGTGATCCTGCGTCGCGCCATCGAGATCAACAGCATCTCCGGTCTGTGCCTGACCAAGCTCGACGTGCTCGATGGTCTGGAAACCATCCGCATCTGCGTCGGCTACAAGGATGAGCATGGCGAAGTGCTGGTCGACGCACCGACCGATGCCGACAGCTACCTGGGTCTGCAGCCGGTCTACGAAGACCTGCCGGGCTGGAGCGAGTCGACCCTCGGGGCCAAGACCCTGGAAGAGCTGCCGGCCAATGCCCGTGCCTATATCCTGCGCGTGCAGGAGCTGGTGGGGGCACCGATCGACATCATTTCCACTGGCCCGGACCGTAACGAGACCATCGTGCTGCGTCATCCGTTTGCCTGATTGCCATCGGTTGTGCAACAAAGGGTCGCCATAGGCGGCCCTTTGTCGTTCTGGCGATTACAGTTTCGCCTGTTGCGGTCGATTCATGAGTATCGGTCGTCTGATTCTGAAGGGGTGGTGCCTTGTTCTCTCTACTGCATAGTCGCTTGTTGCGTCCGGTGTTTATCGCCCTGGGTATCGCCATGTTGTTGCAGGTGTTGCTGGCGGTCTGGCTGACCCGCACCACGGTGGACGACCTGGTGAGCGATCTGGCGGCGCGCATGCAGGACGACAGCCAACGTCTGGGGGCTGAGCTTGCCGCGGCTGAGCGCGAAGTGGGGCAGGGGTTGGAAGCGCTGTCGACGAAGACTCGTGAGAGTCTCGGGGCTGCCCTGTCCGGGCGTTTGCAGGCCGAGCGCGAGCAGTTGCGCGGCGTGCTGGAGGCTAATCTCAAGCAGTCCGGCACGGCCATGGCGCAGCTGCTGGCGGGTGTCGCGCCCAAGGCCATCTGGGACGACGATGTGCCGGCCCTGACCGCCTTTGCGCGGATTGCCCAGCGCGACCCGGCGGTGCTTTTTGCGATTTACTACGATGCGACGGGGCAGCGTCTGACCCGGCACTTCAATCGCAGCGATGCGCGGATCAGGGCTCTGGTTGCGGCGGGGCAGGGCGGCACGCCATTGGACAAGCTGGTCGATGCGGCGTCGCGCGATCCGCAGGTGTATATGCTCGAGCAGGACATCAATCCCATGGGGGCGCAGATCGGCAAGGTCCAGCTGGGCTTGTCCAGGGCGGCCATCGAGCAGGAGCTGGAGGCGCTGGATCAGCGTTTTGCTGGTCTGGTCGGCGATGCCGGCGAGTTGGTCGACAGCAGTCTGGCCGGTGCGTCGCGCGACAGTGCCCAGGCGCTGCAGCGGCGGCTGCTGGAGGCGCAGCAGGCCGCCGAGGGCATGGCGCAGAGCAGTCTGGGCTCGGTGCAGGTGGCGGCGGACAATCTGCGCTGGCGCATCGCCGTCGGCCTGCTGGTGGTGGGCGTGCTGACCTTGCTGGCGGTGGCGCTGGTGCTCGGTTGGCGGGTGCTCAGTCGCCTGCAGTTGCTGGTGGCGGCGCTGCATGACCTGGCGGCGGGTGAGGGCGATCTGACCCGGCGAGTCGAACTGGTGAGCGGCGATGAGGTCGGCGACATGGCGGCGGCGGTCAATCAGTTCCTGGCCAAGCTGCAGCCCATTGTGCGTGAGGCCGGTGAGGTGGCGGTGCGCACTGGTCAGGAGATCGCCAGCCTGGCCTCGCGCAGCGCGGCGGCCGAGTCGGCAGCCGGGCGTCAGCGCGATGAGGTGGCGGGCAGCCTGCAGGCTCTGGCACAGATGGCGGGCGAGGCACAGGCGGAAAGCCAGGCCATGCAGGAGGCCTTGCGCCGGGTTGCGGCGATTCGTCAGGCGACTCAGGATAATGCGGCCATCGCGACGCGGGTCGGTGGCGCGATCGAAGAGCTGGTGCTGCGGGTCGGCACCGGCGCGGCGGTGATCGAGCGGTTGGCCAAGCAGAGTGAGCAGATCGAAGTGGTGCTGACGGTGATCCATGGCATTGCCGAGCAGACCAATCTGCTGGCCTTGAATGCGGCCATCGAGGCGGCGCGTGCCGGCGAGAGCGGTCGCGGCTTTGCCGTGGTGGCTGACGAGGTACGGGCCCTGGCGAGCAAGACCCAGCAGTCCACCGGCGATATTCAGGCGCATATCGGAGCCTTGCAGAAGGGGGCGCATGAGGCGGTCGGGGCCATTGCCCAGGCCGGGCAGCAGGCGGATCTTGGCTTGGCGGCATTGCGCGAAAGCGCCAAGGTGCAGCACTCGGTGCAGGCAGCGGTGGAAGAGGTGCATGGCGCGATCAATGCGGCGACTGCGGCGGCGGCCCATCAGGCTGAGGGTGCCGATGCGGTGCGCGGGCGGGTCGAGGTGATTCATGCCGAAGCCCAGCGCGCGGCCGAGGCGGTGGCGGCCACGGCGGACAGTGGGCGGGTGCTGGATGGTCTGGCCCGGCAGTTGAAGGCCAGTCTGGGGCAGTTCCGCGTTTAGCGCTGTGGTCCAGTAACTGCCGGGCGTGGTCCCGGCGGGGCCCTCATCCGGCGCTTTGCGCCACCTTCTCCCGCAGGGAGAAGGGCATCAGAGGGCGTTGCTGCGCGACTTACATGCTAATCGCAGGCAATAAAAAACCGAGCGCTTGGCTCGGTTTTTTGAATTGGTGCCCAGGAGAAGACTCGAACTTCCACGACCGTAAGGTCACCAGCACCTGAAGCTGGCGTGTCTACCAATTTCACCACCTGGGCATTGCAGCAGGCTTCGTCGTTGCCGACACGGAGCGTTGCGTCCGTTTATCGCAGGAACCCAGTCATTGACTCGATTCTTGAATATGGTGCCCAGGAGAAGACTCGAACTTCCACGATCTTGCGATCACTGATACCTGAAACCAGCGCGTCTACCAATTCCGCCACCTGGGCACTGAAACGATGATTACTCATCAGTTCCGTGTTACAACGTCTGTTCGACGCTGTGGGCGCGAACTATACGGGCGACCTTTTGCCTTGTAAAGCCCTGCTGCTGAAAAAAATATTGTCGCTGGAAAAGCTGACCGAGAAGCCTTTTTCGCGCTTCAATAGGCATATGACTCACCTATATATACATAAGCAAAGGTAGCCCCAACTCAATGGCCGATTGGCAATCCCTCGATCCCGAGGCCGCACGTGAAGCGGAAAAATACGAAAACCCTATCCCAAGCCGTGAGCTGATCCTGCAGCATCTGGACGAGCGCGGCTCCCCTGCCGCCCGCGAAGAGCTGGCCCAGGAGTTCGGCCTCAGCACGGATGAGCAGCTGGAAGCCTTGCGCCGCCGCCTGCGGGCCATGGAGCGCGACGGTCAGCTGATCTATACCCGGCGCGGCACCTATGCCCCGGTGGACAAGCTCGATCTGATCCTCGGGCGGGTCAGCGGCCATCGCGATGGCTTCGGCTTCCTGATCCCCGATGACGGCAGCGACGACCTGTTCCTCAGCCCGGCGCAAATGCGTCTGGTGTTCGATGGCGACCGCGCCCTGGCCCGTGTCACCGGGCTCGACCGTCGCGGTCGGCGCGAGGGTGGTGTGGTCGAGGTGATCTCCCGCGCCCATGAGTCCATCGTCGGCCGCTACTACGAAGAAAGCGGCATCGGCTTCGTGGTTGCCGACAACCCGAAGATCCAGCAGGAAGTGCTGGTCACCCCAGGGCGTAATGCCGGGGCCAAGCAGGGTCAGTTCGTTGAGGTGAAAATCACCCATTGGCCGACGCCGCGCTTCCAGCCCCAGGGCGATGTGGTCGAAGTGGTCGGCAACTATATGGCACCGGGCATGGAGATCGATGTCGCCCTGCGCAGCTATGACATTCCCCATGTCTGGCCCGAGGCGGTGATCAAGGAGGCGCGCAAGCTCAAGCCGGAAGTCGAGGAGAAGGACAAGGAGAAGCGCGTCGATCTGCGCCATCTGCCGTTCGTCACCATCGATGGCGAAGACGCCCGTGACTTCGACGATGCGGTGTACTGCGAGAAGAATGGCAGCAACTGGCGGCTGTTCTCCGGCGGCTGGAAGCTCTATGTGGCCATCGCCGACGTCTCCCACTACGTCAAGGTCGATTCGGCGCTGGATGCCGAGGCCCAGGTGCGCGGCAACTCGGTGTATTTCCCCGAGCGGGTAATCCCGATGCTGCCGGAGGAGCTGTCCAACGGCCTGTGTTCGCTCAATCCTCAGGTCGATCGTCTGGCCATGGTCTGCGAGATCAGCATCTCCAAGACCGGCAAGATGACCGACTACCAGTTCTATGAAGCCGTGATCCACTCCCATGCGCGCCTGACCTACAACAAGGTCAGCGCCATGCTCGAAGACCCCAAGGGTGGCGAGGGCAAGGCCCTGCGCAGTGAGTACAAGCAGGTGCTGCCGCACCTCAAACAGCTCTACTCGCTGTATCAGGTGCTGCTGGCGGCGCGTCACGAGCGCGGTGCCATCGACTTCGAAACCCAGGAAACCCGCATCATCTTCGGTGCCGGGCGCAAGATCGCGGAGATCCGCCCGACCCAGCGCAACGATGCGCACAAGCTGATCGAAGAGTGCATGCTGGCGGCCAACGTGGCCACCGCGGCCTTTATGCAGAAGCATGAGATCCCGGCGCTGTATCGCGTGCATGACGGCCCGCCGCCGGAGCGAGTGGAGAAGCTCAAGGCCTTCCTCACCGAGCTGGGTCTGTCCCTGCATCGCGGCAAGTCCAAGGACGGCCCTAGCCCTAAGGACTATCAGCTGCTGCTGGAAAGCATTCGCGAGCGTCCCGACTACCACCTGATCCAGACCGTGATGCTGCGCTCGCTGAGTCAGGCGGTGTACAGCGCCGACAATCAGGGCCACTTCGGCCTGAATTACGAGGCCTATGCTCACTTCACCTCGCCGATTCGTCGCTATCCGGATCTGTTGATTCATCGGGCGATCCGCAGTGTGATCCGCTCCAAGCAGGACACCCCGCACGTCAAGCGCGCCGGTGCGCAGAGCATGCCCAGGGCACGCATCTACCCCTACGACGAACCGACCCTGGAGCAGCTCGGCGAGCAGTGCTCGATGTCCGAGCGGCGCGCCGACGAGGCCACCCGCGATGTGGTGAACTGGCTCAAGTGCGAGTTTATGAAGGACCGCGTCGGCGAAACCTTCCCCGGGGTGATTACCGCGGTGACCGGTTTTGGTCTGTTCGTCGAGTTGAAGGACATCTACGTCGAAGGCCTGGTGCATGTCACCGCGCTGCCGGGTGACTACTACCATTTCGACCCGGTGCACCATCGTCTGGCCGGCGAGCGTAGCGGTCGCAGCTTCCGTCTGGGCGACAGCGTCGAGGTCAAGGTCATGCGCGTCGATCTGGATGAGCGCAAGATCGACTTCGAGCTGGCCGAAGGCAAGGCGCTCGCGCCGGATGGTCCGCGGCGTGGCGGCTTCGAGTCGGCCGGTAAGGGCGGACGGCGCAGTGAGCGTGCTGCCGGCAATACCGATGTGGCCAAGAGCCGTGAAGTGAAAAAGGCCCTGCTGTCCGAATCCAAGGGTAAGGGCAGCAAGGCGCGCACCGGCAAGGCCGAGGTGGCCAAGCCCGCTGCCAAGGCCGGCAGTCATCGCAAGGGTGGCGCGGGTGCAGCGCGCAAACCTAAGGCGAAATCATGAGTCAGCTGGAGAAAATCTACGGCGTGCATGCCGTGGAAGCCCTGTTGCGTCATCACCCGAAGCGGGTCAAGCAGGTCTGGCTGGCTGAGGGGCGTAACGATCCGCGGGTACAGGTCTTGTTGGGTCTGGCGGCAGAAGCCCGGGTAAGCGTCGGCCAGTGTGAGCGACGCGAGATGGATGCCTGGGTCGAGGGTGTGCACCAGGGCGTGGTGGCTGATGTCAGCCCCAGCCAGGTGTGGGGTGAGGCCATGCTCGAAGAGCTGCTCGACCGTGCCGAGGGCCCGCCGCTGTTGCTGGTGCTCGATGGCGTCACCGATCCGCACAACCTCGGTGCCTGTTTGCGTACCGCCGATGCCGCCGGCGCGCTGGCGGTGATCGTGCCGAAGGACAAGTCAGCCACCCTCAACGCCACGGTGCGTAAAGTGGCCTGCGGGGCCGCCGAGGTGATCCCGCTGGTGGCTGTGACCAACCTGGCGCGCAGTCTGGAGAAACTCCAGCAACGCGGCCTGTGGGTGGTCGGCACCGCCGGCGAGGCGGAAATGGAGCTGTACGATCATGACCTGACCGGGCCCACCGTGCTGATCATGGGGGCCGAAGGCAAGGGCATGCGCCGTCTGACCCGCGAGCACTGCGATTACCTGGTCAAGCTGCCGATGGCCGGCAGCGTCAGCAGCCTGAACGTCTCGGTGGCCACCGGGGTCTGTCTGTTCGAGGCATTGCGTCAGCGCAAGGTTGGCGGCAAGAAGTAACTCTGTAGCGGGCACCCGGTGGGTGCCTGCTGCTGTTGCTCCCTGAGCAGCGTCCTCTCTTTCCGCGCATTCGTTGCGGGTTGCTCAAATAATCACCAGTTCACCTTGCTTGTGTCCGGGGGCTTCACTAGAATGTCGCCCCTTGCCGCTCCGGCAGGCGCAATTGCGCCCTTCTGATCGAGCAAGACAAACAGTGTCATTCACTCCTTGCCTGACCGCATTTGGCGGCAGGCTACAACCCGTAAGGAGCATTTATGCGTCATTACGAAATCATCTTTCTGGTTCACCCGGACCAGAGCGAGCAAGTCGGCGGCATGGTTGAGCGTTACACCAAGCTGATCGAAGAAGACGGCGGCAAGATTCACCGCCTGGAAGATTGGGGCCGTCGTCAGCTGGCCTATGCAATCAACAATGTTCACAAGGCTCACTACGTGATGCTGAACGTTGAGTGCACCGGCAAGGCCCTGGCCGAGCTGGAAGACAACTTCCGTTACAACGATGCCGTGATCCGTAACCTGGTCATCCGTCGCGACGAAGCTGTTACCGATCAGTCCGAGATGCTTAAGGCTGAGGAAAATCGTAGCGAGCGCCGCGAGCGTCGTGATCGTCCTGAAAGCGCCGACTCCGCCGATGGCGATGACAGCGACAACAGCGACAGCGATAACGCTGACGAGTAATCCACGGATCTATTGAGGAGCCAATCTCATGGCACGTTTCTTCCGTCGTCGTAAATTCTGCCGTTTCACCGCAGAAGAAGTGAAAGAGATCGATTTCAAGGATCTCAACACGCTGAAGGCTTACATCTCGGAAACCGGCAAGATCGTTCCTAGCCGTATCACCGGTACTAAGGCTCGTTATCAGCGTCAGCTGGCTACCGCTATCAAGCGCGCCCGCTTCCTGGCCCTGCTGCCTTACACCGACAGCCACGGCCGCTGAGACCAGATGTTCGACAAGAAGTAAGGGATAAATTGCATGCGCGCCTTAGCTGAATTCATTATGCGCGGCCGTATGCAGGCCACCCTGGTGGTGGTCGTTTCTGCGGCATTGCCGCTGCTGTTCTGGTTAAGTGCTGCCGCCGGATGCCTGGTGCTCCTGCGGCGCGGTTTGAGTGATGCCCTGGGCATCCTCGTCTGGGCCCTGCTGCCGGCCATAGGCTGGTGGTACTTTGGTGAGCCGCGCACCCTGTTGGTGTTGCTCGGTGCGCTGGGGTTGGCGTTGGTGTTGCGCGCCAACCCGTCCTGGAATCGCGTGCTGCTATGCAGTGTGGCCTTGGGCCTGGTGTACGGGTTGGTCTTGGGTGCGGTGTTCCGCGAACCCATCGAAGCAATGGCGCTTGAGCTGCAGAAGCTGATGCCGCAAATGCTCGATGGGGTTCACCAGCAGATGTCGGTGGACGAGCGAGCGCGCCTGGATAGCCTGATTGCACCGGTGCTGACCGGTTTGATAGCGGCGTTGCTGCAGATAGTCAGCCTGCTGAGCCTGATGCTTGGGCGTTTCTGGCAGGCGCAGTTGTATAACCCGGGTGGTTTCGGGCGCGAGTTTCGCGCGTTGCGACTGCCGATACCGCTGGCGATGGTGCTGCTGGGGTGCATGCTGTTGGGGCCCAATCTGGGGCCGCAAATGGCCATGCTGACCCCGCTGAGCAGCGTACCGCTGGTGTTTGCTGGCATCGCCCTGTTGCATGGGCTGGTGGCGCAAGGTCGGCTAGGCAAGTTCTGGCTGGTTGGGTTGTACATCACGCTGCTGCTGTTTATGCAGCTGACTTATCCGTTACTGGTGGTTTTGGCCATTGTCGACAGTCTGTTTGATTTTCGTGGTCGCTTCGAGCGCAAGCAAGGCTCGGGTCCCGCGAACGGTGAAGGTTAAAAGTTAAGAGGTTATTACCAAATGGAACTGATCCTGCTGGAAAAAATCGCCAACCTGGGCAACCTGGGCGATAAAGTGAATGTTAAGTCCGGTTACGGTCGTAACTTCCTGCTGCCGCAAGGCAAAGCCACTGCCGCTACCCCGGCCAACGTTGCGGCTTTCGAAGCCCGCCGCGCTGAGCTGGAAAAGCTGGCTGCCGAGAAGAAGGCTTACGCCGAATCCCGCGCTGCCCAGCTGGCTGAACTGGAAGTCACCATCACCGCTACCGCGGGCGATGAGGGCAAACTGTTCGGCTCTATCGGTACTCACGACATCGCTGAAGCCCTGACCGCCTCCGGCGTTGAAGTGGCCAAAGCTGAAGTGCGTCTGCCGAACGGCACCATTCGTCAAATCGGCGAATACGACGTAGCCGTGCACCTGCACAGCGACGTTGAAGCAACCGTACGGGTTGTTGTAGTAGCAGCCTAACTGGCCGCTAAACGGTCTTGCACTTAGGTGCAGGCCCGCTAACATCGGGCACGGCATTGCGAAAGCGATGCCGTGCCCTTTGTTTTTCAAACACAGATTTTATTTCCCGAGCCTTATGAACGACATCAGCCTGCCCGAACAGTACGACCTGCAAACCTCCGCCCTGAAGGTGCCGCCGCACTCGATCGAGGCCGAGCAAGCCGTACTGGGCGGTTTGATGCTCGACAACAACGCCTGGGAGCGGGTGCTCGATGCGGTGTCCGATGGCGACTTCTATCGGCATGACCACCGCCTGATCTTCCGCGCCATCTTCAAGCTGGCCGAGCGTAATCACCCCTTTGACGTGGTCACCGTGTCCGAGCAGCTGGACCAGGAAGGGCAGCTGTCGCAGGTCGGCGGCCTGGCCTACCTCGGTGAACTGGCGAAGAACATTCCGTCGGTGGCCAACATCAAGGCCTATGCGCAGATCATTCGCGAGCGCGCCACGCTGCGCCAGTTGATCGGCATCAGCGGCGAAATCGCCGACAGTGCGTACATGCCGCAAGGCCGCACAGGGGCCGAGATTCTCGACGAGGCCGAGCGGTTGATCTTCCAGATCGCCGAGGCGCGGCCGAAGACCGGCGGCCCGGTGGGGATCAACGATATTCTGGTCAAGGCCATCGACCGCATCGACACCCTGTTCAATGCCGGCGACGCGATCACCGGCCTGTCTACCGGCTTTACCGACCTGGACAACCTGACCAGCGGCCTGCAGCCGGCCGACCTGATCATCGTCGCCGGCCGTCCCTCGATGGGTAAGACCACCTTCGCCATGAACCTGGTGGAAAACGCGCTGATGCGCAGCGACAAGGTGGTGATGGTGTACTCCCTGGAGATGCCGTCCGACTCCATCGTGATGCGTATGCTCGCCTCGCTCGGCCGCATCGACCAGACCAAGGTACGTGCCGGTCGCCTGGATGACGACGATTGGCCGCGCCTGACCAGCGCGGTCAACCTGCTCAATGACCGCAAACTGTTTATCGACGATACCGCCGGTATCTCGCCCTCTGAGATGCGCGCGCGCACCCGCCGCCTGGCCCGTGAGCACGGCGAGATCGGCCTGATCATGGTCGACTACCTGCAGTTGATGCAGATCCCTGGTTCCAGCGGCGACAGTCGAGTGAACGAGATTTCCGAAATCTCCCGCTCGCTCAAGGCCCTGGCCAAGGAATTCAACTGCCCGGTGATTGCCCTGTCGCAGCTTAACCGTGGCCTGGAACAGCGGCCGAACAAGCGGCCGATCAACTCCGACTTGCGTGAATCGGGTGCGATCGAGCAGGACGCCGACATCATCATGTTCGTCTACCGCGACGAGGTGTATCACCCCGAGACCGAGTACAAGGGCGTGGCCGAGATCATCATCGGCAAGCAGCGTAACGGTCCGCTGGGTACGGCGCGGCTGGCGTTTCTCGGTAAGTTCTCGCGCTTCGAGAACCTCGCACCGGGTAGCTATCAGTTCGACGACGAGTGATCGAGCCTGCTCTAGATCCTGCCGTTCAGGCGTTTAGCTCCGGTACAGCGGTGCGGTAGCCTGCTCGCCTAGATAGGGTTTGAGGTAGTCCTCCAGGCGTTGGCCCTCCACCGGTTCAAAGGTCTCCGCGCGATCCTGAAGTTGCTCCACGCGGTCGATGCGGAAGTTGCGAAAGTCGTTGCGCAACTCACACCAGCCGCACAGGGTCCAGGTTTGCCCCCAGAAGAACAGCCCGAGCGGCCAGACGCAGCGTTGGCTGGTTTCGCCGCGTTCATCGCGATAGCTGATCAGCAGTTTGTGGCGCTGGCGTATGGCCTGGCGCAGCTGGCCGAGCCAATGCACAGGGTAAGGATTGGTTTCGGGGGCAAACAGCTGGTTGCGATTGAGCTCGTCGCGCAGCTCGTTGGGCAACACGCTGTGGATCTTCGCCAGTGCCGCTTCGGCCGCCCGTTGCAGTTGTGGGTCGGCCCAGGCTTTGACCATGCGCGCGCCCACGAGCAAGGCTTCTATCTCCTCGCGTTCGAACATCAGGGGTGGCAGATCCATCGGTTGGCGCAGCACGTAGCCGACGCCCGCTTCACCTTCCAGGGGGACTCCGGACAGGGAGAGGTCCTGGATATCGCGATAAATCGTGCGTACCGATACTTGCAGGCGCTCGGCCAGCCACTGGGCGGTGGTCAGGCGACGACTGCGCAGGAACTGCACGATTTGAAACAGACGGTCGGCGCGCCTCATGTTGTCTCAGCTGTTCTCGCTCTGGATTACCGGGCGCACTGACGCACGCCCGGAATGCTGGGTTCAGGACATGCTGTGCAGGCCCACTTCATTGCCTTCGCTGTCTTTTATCACAGCGATAAAGCCATGGGGGGCGATGGACATCTTGCTCTGGATGATCACGCCGCCAGCGGAGGGCACCCGGTTCACCACGGCATCCAGTTGGCCTTCGACGTTCAGGTAGATGCGGGTACCGCCAATGCCGCTCTGTTGCTCGGCCGACTCGCTCAGGCAGCCACCGACACCGCTTTCCAGTGCATGGGGGAACAGGGCCATGCGCCCGCCCATGCCTTGCATTACCTCCAGCGGCGTCGCCAGGGCGCGTTCATAGAAGCCGCGGGCACGCTCGAAGTTGCTGACAAATAGTTCGAACCAGTTGATCGCATTCATGTTCTCTCTCCTTGAAGGTTATGGGCGACAGGCAACGGCAGTATCTGACGGCGCGTTTTAGCCTGTGGAGCCCACTCTAGGGCAGTGCTACTGACAGCTTATTGTCAGTAGCTTTCGCCGCGGTGCGATTAAATTTAAGCCGCCAGCGGCGCTGCCGCGGATATATGGGGTGTGGTGGGCAGCCCGGCGACTGAGGTTTAAGATGCTCGGCTTTAGTCTGCCGTGGAGCCCCGTCATGCGCCCTCTTGTTGCCAGCATCGATCTGACCGCCATTCGCCACAATCACGCCCTGGCCAAACGCTGTGCGCCGGGGCGGCAGGCGTTTGCGGTGGTCAAGGCCAATGCCTACGGGCATGGCGTGCGCGAGGTGGTGACGGCCCTGCACGATGAGGCCGAGGGGTTTGCCGTGGCCAGCCTGGAGGAGGCCGCCGAGGTGCGTGCGTTGCACGGTACGGCGCGGATTCTGCTGCTTGAGGGCTGCTTCGAGGCGGACGAGTACCAGTTTGCCGCGCAGCTGGGCCTGGATGTGGTGCTGCACAGCGAGCAGCAGGCGCAACTGCTGCTCGCCGCCGGCCTGACGCGGCCGCTGAATGTCTGGCTGAAGCTGGACAGCGGCATGCACCGCCTGGGCTTCAGCGCTGCCGCTGTGCGTGAGTGGCACGGCCGTCTGCAAGGCGCAGCGCATGTGGCCGAGCTCAACCTGCTCAGCCACTTTGCCTGCGCCGATGAGCGCGGTAGCGAAACCACCGAACTGCAGCTCGAGCAGTTTCTCGAGCTGCTGGATCTGGATTTTGCCCAGCGCTCGCTGGCCAACTCGGCGGCGATCCTGACCATTCCCGCTGCGCATATGGATTGGCTGCGCCCAGGCATCATGCTCTACGGCGCGACGCCCTTTGCCGACTTGGGCGCGACCGAACTGGGCCTGCGCCCGGCCATGAGCCTGACAGCCCAGCTGATAGCCTGCCGTGATGTCGAGGTGGGTGAAGCGGTTGGCTATGGTGGCAGCTGGCGCGCCGAGCGACCGTCGCGTATCGGCACGGTGAGTTGTGGCTATGCTGATGGCTATCCGCGCCATGCGCCGGCCGGCACCCCGGTGGTCATCCAGGGCCAGCGGGTGGCGCTGGTCGGGCGGGTTTCCATGGATATGCTGACGGTCGACCTGAGCGATCTGCCCGAGGCCGCCGTGGGCGATGCCGTCGAGCTGTGGGGCGCGCAGTTGCCGGTGGATGAAGTGGCACAGGCCGCCGGCACCATTGGTTACGAGCTGCTCAGCAAGGTCACCGCGCGGGTGCCGCGGCGTTATCGCAACTGAGCTAGCTCAGGCCGCTGGAGACATTCAGCACGTCCACCTGCAGGCGGGCGCTGCTGCTCAGTTCGCCGTCTTCGCCGCATACCGCCGAGCCAGAGCGGCCGCGGGCCTTGACCTTGTAGAGCATCTCATCGGCGGCCTTGTACAGGCTGGTGAAGGTGTGGGCATGTTGCGGATAGAGCGCGGCCCCGATGCTGATGGTCACGGTCAGGCGTTCGGCCCCGTAGTGGACTGGTTGCGCCAGCTCGGCGAGCAGCCGGCCGGCGATATCACGGGCTTGGTCCTCGGCATCCGCACCGCAGATCAATACGGCAAATTCGTCGCCACCCAGGCGCGCCACGGCATCGCCTGCACGCACATGCTCGCGCAGGCGCTGGGCGATGGCCTGAAGCATCTGGTCGCCGGCGTCGTGGCCATGCTGGTCGTTGATTGGCTTGAAGTGGTCGAGGTCGATCAACAGCAGGGCGACCGCCTGGTTGTGACGTTTCGCCTCGGCCAGGCCGGCTTCGCAGCGCTCGACCAGGTAGCGGCGGTTGGGCAGTTCGGTCAGCGGATCGTGGAAGGCGGCGTGTTGCAACTCGCGTTCGCGCTCGCGCAGGCGTTCGTTGGTGGCGGCCAGCTCGGCGGTGCGTAACTCCACCGAGTGCTGCAGTTCGGCGGCATTGGCCTGGGCCTGGGCCAGGCGCGCGGTTTTCTCCCGGTCGACCTGCTGCAGGGCCTGGGCCTTCTCCTGTTTGAGCATCTGGATGCGGTAAGCCAGGGCGAAGGAGAACAGGATGGTTTCGGCGGCCACCGAGAGTGGGAACAGGTAGGCGGTGAAGTTGCTCGGTTCGATCAGGCCGGCCGCGCGCATCACCAGCACTATGGTGCTACTCAGCACCGCGCCGTAACCGAGCAGGTAGAAGCGCGCCGGGAAGAAGCCCTGATAGCAGCGCACGCCGGCGCTGAACAACGCGGTGGGCACGGTGGCGAACGGGGTCAGGGCGATCAGCAAGGCACCCTCGGCGCGGTAGCCGAAGGCGTTGATCAGGATGGCGATGACATACAATACGCAGCCGGCATTCAGCAGGCGATGCGGCCAGATCAGGCCGCGCCTGGTGTAGAGCAGCTCTTGGGTGAAGCGCATGACGAAAATGCCCCAGAGCGAGGGCAGGGTGATGCGGTCCAGCCAGAAGGGCACGGCGCTGTCGGGCCACAGGTACTGAAACCCGTGACCGGTCATGCTGAGGATAAACACCAGCACGCAAGCGGTGGCCAGCACGTACCAGAGATAGGCCTTGTCGCGCAGGGCGATCAGAATAAACAGGTTGTACAGCAGCAGGGCCAGAATCACCCCGTAGATCAGGCCGAAGCCGATATTCTCGTTGCTGGCCAGTTGTTCAAGGTCGGACAGCTGCCAGATTTTCAGGGGGAAGGAGTTGCCCGCTGGGTCGAGGCTGCGGAAATACAGGGTAAGGGGCTCCTCGCCCAGTTCCGGCAACTTGAACAGCATGCGCCGGTAGGGGTAGTCGCGCCCCTCGGCATAGGGCACCGCGGTGCCGGTTGCACGCTCGTGCCAGCCGCCCTGGCCATCGGGCAGATAGAGGTGCAGGCTGAAGATGGTGATGCCGGCATTTTCCAGCCACCACTGGCTGGGTGCGCCGGCCGCGCGCCGCAGGCTGACCTTGACCCACCAGGGGTTGCGGCTCTGGCCGACGGTGGCGCGCCCGTTGGCAGGTGTGAAGCGGCTCTGCACCGCCGGATCGGCCATGTCGGCAATGGTGAGCTGGCCGCCGACGTCTTCCAGCAGTTCGATCTGGTCGTTCAGCGAGCTGCCGCTGCTGTCACTTTCCAGCAGGGCGGGAGCTGCGCACACACCGGCTGCCAGGCCGAGCAGCAGGATGATCGAGGAGACAAATCGCTGCACTACACGCACTCCGTGAACCCGGCTATCGATGCCGATACTTTGATCGAGTCGAGTATAGCTGCAAGCATGGCTGTGATCACAAGCTCAGCAGCCGGTGTACCCCACCCGGATAGCTGCAATTGACGTGCTTATACGCTCCACGAACGCTTTGCCTCAGTGCACCTCTCCAGGTTTCAGGCCGGGCGGCAGGCGGCGGGTGAACAGCATCGCCAGTACGCTGATCACCAGCGCGCAGCCCATGATATGGAAGGCCTCGTTGTAGGCAAGGATCGAGGCCTGTTCGCGGGTTTCCTGGCTGAGCACGGCGAGGGCGCGCTGGCTGCTGCCGAGCTTCTCCGTGAGCCACTCGAGCCGGGCCAGGGCCTGGGGGTTGAGGTTGCTGACCGACTCACTGAGGTAATGGTAATTACGGCTGGTGTCGTTCTGCAGCATGGTCATCAGCAGGGCGATAAAGATCGCTCCGCTGAGATTGCGCAGGATATTGAACAGCGCCGAGGCGGCCCCGGCATCCTTGTGTTCGATGTAGCTGGTGGCGATCAGCGACGAGGTGATCAGGATCAGCGGCTGGCCGACAGCGCGGATCAGCTGGATATGCAGCAGCTGTGGCCCCGACAGGTCGGGGTTGAGCGAGCCGCTGATAAAGCTGGCATAGCCGAACAGCATAAAACCGATGGCGCACAACAGGCGTGGGTCGATAACCCGCATCAGCAGCGGTACGAAGGGGATCAGCGCCAATTGCGGCAGGCCCATCCACATGATCAGCTCGCCGATCTGCAGCGGGCTGTAATGCTGGATCTGCGACAGATAGAGCGGCAGTGCGTAGATCGAGCCATACAGGCCGATGCCCAGGCCCGCGGCGGCGATGCAGCTGAGGGCGAAGTTGCGGTTCTTGAGAATGCGCAGGTTGAGCAGCGGATGCTGGCGCGAGAGCTGGATGATGACAAAGCAGCCAAGGCTGACGAAGGCGATCAGGGCCAACACCACGATCAACCGCGAGCTGAACCAGTCGCTGCGGTAACCCTCCTCGAGAAACACCTGCAGGCAGCCCAGGCCGATGGCCATGCTGCAGATCCCGGCGTAGTCGGCGCGGCGTATCTGCCGCCAGTCGATGGCGCGTTTCTCCAGGCCGTAGAGCAGCCCGCAGATCATCAGCAGGCCCGGCGGCAGGTTGATGTAGAACAGGTATTGCCAGCCCAGGTGTTCCGTCAGCCAACCGCCGATGGACGGGCCGATGGCCGGGGCGAAGGTGGCGGTGACGGCGAACAGCGCCATGCCGATGGGGCGGCGATGGGGCGGCAGACGCGTCAGCACCATGCTGAAGGCCAGCGGAATGAAGGCCCCGCCGCACAGCCCTTGCAGGGCGCGAAAGGTGATCATGCTGTGCAGCGACCAGGCCAGCGAGCAGAGCAGCGAGGAGCCGATAAAGCCGATCGACAGCCAGACGGTCAGCCGGCGCACGCCAAGCAGGTCGATGAGCCAGACGGTCAGCGGGATGATGATGATCTCGGCGACCAGATAAGAGGTGGAGATCCACGAGCCTTCGCTGAGGGTGGCTCCGAGGGCGGCCTGGATCTCCTTGAGCGAGGCGTTGGTGATCAGGATGTCGATGACCGCCATAAAGGCCCCGAGCATCGCACTGAGGACCGCTATCCAGTCGCGCAGGCTGGGCTCACGTAGCGCTGGCGGCTGCTCAGTCACGGCTGTCCACCGTCGCCACTACCGACATGCCGGGACGAAGGCGCTCCAGTTCGGGGGTGTTCTCCGGCAGGCGGATTTTTACCGGCACGCGCTGGATCACCTTGGTGAAGTTGCCGGTGGCGTTGTCCGGCGGCAGCAGGCTGAATTCGGCACCGGTGGCGGGATACAGGCTGTCGAGGGTGCCTTGCAGGCGCAGCTCGGGGAGAGCATCGAAGCGCAGTTCGACCTTCTGCTGCGGATGCATGCGCGCGACCTGGGTTTCCTTGAAGTTGGCCTGCACCCAGACGCTGCGCGGCACCAGGGCGAGCAGCGCCTCGCCCGGGCGCACGTATTGCCCTTCGCGTAGCGAGCGATTGCCGACGCGCCCGGCTATCGGCGCGACTATTTGCGTGCGGGCCAGGTTCAGGCGTGCCTGGGCCAGGTCGTTGCGGGCACCCTCAAGCTGGTTCTGCAGTTGCTGGCGGCGGTTATCCAGCTGGCTGAGTTCCAGGCGGTGGCCCTTCAGCCCGGCCTTGGCCTTGTCGACGCTGGCGCGGGCCACCGCGACATTGGCACCGAGGCTGGAGAACTGCTGCTCCGAGGCGAAGCCGCCCCGGCGCAGGGTGCGGATGCGTTTGAGGTTGCCCTGCTGGCGGCCGAGCTCGGCACTGCTGGCCTGGACCTCGGCGGTCTGCGCCTCGATCCGCGCCTGCTGCTGCGCGTGCTGATTGGTCAGATTGTGCAGCTGAACCCGCAGGTCGTCGATCTGGGTCTGGATGCGTTGCGCCTGATAGACGAAGTCGGCGTCGTCGAGGCTGGCCAGGATGTCGCCGGCCTCGACCCATTGATTGTCCTGCGCTTCTACACGGGTGATACGCCCTGCGAGCTGGCTGGAGACCTCCACGATATCGGCGCGCACATAGGCGTTGTCGGTACTTTCGAGAAAGCGTGCGTGGAGCATCCAGTAGGTCCCGAAAGCCAGGGCGACGCAGAGCAGCACGGCGGCGAAGAGAGACAGGCGGCGTAGGGTCTTGGCATCCATGGCGTAGTCTGGGGCCAGGTCGACCGGTGTGGTTGCGAGGGGGCGGGCAGGTTCTGCGTGGGTCATGGTCGGGCGAGTCTCACAGGCGGGCGATTTCGACATGGCGAGGACCGCGCGCCTGTGCCGGGCGCGGATCATGGTCGTAGCTGAGCAGGAAGTGACGGCTGTGCAGGGTCTGACGCCGGTAAGGGCGTAGGACTTGCGCAAGTGGATCGTCGTCGAAGAAGCCGCACACCAGGCTTTGTTGGGGCTGTACCTGGTGGACCAGAACATGCTCGAGCAGCGCCTGGAAAATCAGCGGGTCGTCGTTCAGCACGCTCAACCCGTGCAGGTTCAGGTAGCTGAAGGTGTTGCCGACGGCGGGCAGGTGCAAGCCGCCGAACAACTGGCTGTAGAGGTTGTAGGGCCTGCGCAGGGCGGCCAGCCAGGGGCTGTAGCGGGCCACGCGGGTCTGCTTGAAGGCCTTCTGGTCCCACACCCCGACCACGCCGACCGCACGCTGGCCGATGCAGGCCAGCCAGTAGTCCTCGATCCGCAGCCCCTGATAGTACGGGCTGCCCTCCAGCAGGTCGCGGACCTGATAGACGGGGAAGCCCTGACGGCTGCTAGCCTGCTGCCACAGTTGTTGCAACTGCTGCGCATCCGCGGCGGTCGCGGCGCGGATCTGCAGGCCGCTGTCGGCCCGGCTGCGGGACTGGCGGCCGGGCAGCAAGCTGGTGGTGATGCGCCCGTTCGGATAGAAGTTGGGCAGGCCACTGCGGCCGCGGCCGACGATACCCAGGGGCACCAGGTTGTCTTCGAGAATCACCGCCTCCATCCAGCTACCGGTGGCCTGCATGGCCGTGGCGATGGCGCGAAACAGCGCGGCCAGCACGCGGCCGCCGCGCCCTTCGGCGGCGATGCGCAGGTCATGCAGGTATTTGACCGTGCAGGGCTGGCCGTTGAGGTACTGCTGGCGTTGGCCGATATCCACCATGCCGAGCAATCGGCCTGGGTGCTCGCGCCGCTCGGCGACCAGTACCTGCGGCACTTCGCAGGCCACCCGCGCGCCGCTGAAAAAATCCGTCTCGCGCTCGAAGGTCAGGGTAACGCTGCCCATCTGCGGCGTGCGCCGCAGCAGGTCGAGCAGGGCCGAATTGTCCTCGGGGCAGGCCGGGCGCACCAGAATTTCGGAAGTGTCCGGCATCAGCTCACCTGCAACAGGTGGCGCAGGCTGGCGGGCAGCTCGCCGGGCCAGTGGCGCAGGGCTTCGAGCTTGATATTGCCCTCCAGCATGCCGCGCCCCCGTGCCTGCTCCAGGTACAGCTGGCGCATCTGCGGCTGGGCGATACAACGCGCGGGGGCGAGCTGACCGAGGTCACGGGCCAGGCGATAGTGGAAGTTGTCCAGTAAAGCGTTTTCCAGCTGCTGGGCCAGGCTCTGCAGGGCGGGCAAGCTCTGCTCGGCGCTGCTTTCCAGCAGCAACACATAGCCGGGGCGGCCGCCGCTACTGTCGTCCAGGCCCAGCAGGGTAATCGGCAGGCGGCCGGCATAGTCGAGGCGGTCGAGCACGGCTTGCGCCAGGGTTGCGCTGATCTTCTCGCCGACCAGGTCGACGCCATCGTTGCGCCCGAGAAAGCGGAAGCAGGGCAGCGTGCGCCAGTGGCTGCTGACCTCGAGGACGTCGTTCATCCGGTAGCGGGCGAAACCGCTGCCGGTGGTCAGCAGCGGCATCACCTGCTGGCCCTGGCGCAGGGCCCAGGGCGGCAGAATCCTGCCGCTGTCGAGGTCTTCGAATTCGTAGACATGGCTGCGGTAGGCCAGTGGGTAGCGCCCGCGAAACGGCACGGTAACCACGCCTTCGGTGGCCCACAGGCCCTTGCCTTGAAAGCCTGCCTGCGGCAGTAGCTGTTGCAGGCGTTGTGCCCAGGGCGCGGCGGCGGCAGTGTCCCAGGCGCTGACCAGTGCCAGTTGCGGCCAGAGTTCGGCAAAGAATGCCGGGTCCGCGTTGCCATTCCAGGCGCGCAGGCGCTGGGCGGCGGCCCTTGAGCGCGGACAACGTAGCGCGGCCATGGCATCGCTACGCTGCCCCCAATGGCCACGGCTGAGCACTTCGGCCAGCTCTTCGCGGCAATGGGCCAGTTGCTCCAGCAGGCCGAGGCCGAAGGTCGGGCTCCAGATCGACATCACGCTCAGGCGGGCATCCGCGGCGAGGAAGGCCAGCGTGGCGAATAGCGAGGCGTCGGCGCTGCCGGCCAGGGCGATGCCTGGCGGAGCGGTCTGGGTCAGACCGGCGATCAGGCGTTTGCCCAGCGACATCAATTGCATGTCGTCGTTGAGGTCGGCGCTGCTGCTGTCGCGCAGTGCGCTGGGAATCCATGACAGCGACCAGTAGTGGCTGCCTTGGGCGATCTGCGGGTACTGCCGATAGAGGTCGCCGATCCAGGGGCTGATCGCCCGGTCGAGTTCGGCGAGAAAGGTTCGGGTGTAGGGAATCCACTTGATCGCCGAGGTCGAGCCGCTGGTCGGCTGGTAGCGGCTGACCGGGCTGTCGATCAGGCGTTGGCTGTTCTCCTGGCGTTGCCGTTCGAGGTCGTCCTGATAGTCGCCGTAGTGGCTGCACGGCAGGCGTGCGGTCACCTGCTCCCAGCTGTCTGCGGGGTGAATACCGCTGTTGCGGCCGCGCGGGGAACGTACGAAGCGTTGGCTCCAGTCGCGCAGCAAGCGGCGCTGCACGGCTTCGAGGTCGTGGGCCTGACGTTCGAAACGCTGCAGCCCACTGTGCATAAATGCTTTGAGCAGGCGGTGGCCGCCGCGGCTGGCGATCGCTGCGGTCATCGGCTCAGCTCGGTCGCGCCGTCCGTTGTGGCGTTGGCCTGTGCCTGGTGCTGCGCGGCAGTCGCGGCCGCTCGCCAATTCAGATTGCGGCGCAACAGCTTGAGGCTCAGGCGGTAGCAATAGCGCAGCAGGGTGGAGTAGGACACTTCGCCAACGCAGGGCAGTTCGGTGCCACGCCGCCAGGATGGGTTGCACTGCTCGAAATAGGCGATATCGGCGTCCTCTGCGCACATCTCGGGGGTAATGCCGGCGACTTCTTCCTTCAGGTGCTGTGCGCCTTCGCCGAAGTCCAGGAGCATGCGCTGCGGGTCGAAGGCCTCGGGAAAGAGCTGCTTGCTGTAGGCCGAAACGACCTGCTGCAGGGGGCTGTTGGGCGTGTTGCGGTCGGGGTAGTAGGCGTCGAAATTGCGGGTCAGCAGCAGATAAGTCTTATAGCCCTTGGAAATCAACAACCAGTAGAGCGGCGTCAGTGGATGACGCAGGCGTACGCGCATCAGTTGCAGGTAGAAGGCTACGTGCAGGCAGCGAGCCCCCCAGTAGGCCGGCTCGACTATGGTGTCACCGCTGAACAGGCCCCTGGCGCGTTTGCCGTCGACACTGATGTCGAAGTCGGTGAGGGTCGAGAAACCGACGATGCGTTTGCTCTTGCGGGTACGCGCGAGGATTACGCCGCTCTTGCGTGACAGGTCGTTGAGGAAGGTCTGTTGCGTGGTGTTCTGGTAGTACTGCGAGAAGATGGCGTACATCTGCTGGGTATCGGCAGGGGTCAAGCGTTGCAAGGGTACATAGCGGCTGCTCAGTTTTTCCGCAGGTTCAAGCATGAAGGATGCCCTCAATGGCCTTGTTGTTCTTATTGTCTAGGGCAGGTGCCGCCGCAAATTGCTGGGGGCCTGCATACCGCGACGGGTCGCCAAACACGAGTCGTCGGGGGGCACCGGTCTTGTCGAAATGTGCACGATGGGGAGTGTTCAATTGGCGGCCGGGCGGGGCCATTGATCCAAAGTTTGGCGGCGGCGAACTTGTGCGCTGCGCTGTTTCCCGCCTTGGACGGTGTGCTGCCAAACGACCCAATAACTGCAGTGCCTGGCCGCGCCCGCCCATTTTTGGATAGGGGCGCAGGCGGGTGAATGAGGGATGAAGGGCGGTAAAAGTCCGAGTGAACGGGTCGGGTTTGGTTAAAAATTGTGCTATATTCCGCGCCCGCGATTTTTCGTTCCTGTAGCCAGCGCCGGTCATCCCCATGCAAGCAGCCAAGCCGTTATTCGATTATCCAAAATACTGGGCCGAGTGCTTCGGGCCGGCCCCTTTCCTGCCCATGAGCCGGGAAGAGATGGATCAGCTTGGCTGGGACAGCTGCGACATCATCATCGTCACCGGCGATGCCTACGTCGATCATCCGTCGTTCGGCATGGCGATTATCGGCCGGCTGCTCGAATCTCAGGGGTTTCGCGTGGGCATCATTGCCCAGCCGGACTGGACCAGCAAAGACGACTTCATGAAGCTCGGCGAGCCGAACCTGTTCTTCGGTGTCGCCGCCGGCAACATGGACTCGATGATCAACCGCTACACCGCGGACAAGAAGATCCGCAGCGACGACGCCTATACCCCGGGCGGCCTGGCCGGCAAGCGTCCGGATCGCGCCAGCCTGGTGTATAGCCAGCGCTGCAAGGAAGCCTACAAGCAT
The DNA here is from genome assembly GCF_038069885.1 of Pseudomonas sp. XK-1. NCBI lineage: Bacteria > Pseudomonadati > Pseudomonadota > Gammaproteobacteria > Pseudomonadales > Pseudomonadaceae > Pseudomonas > Pseudomonas sp. XK-1. Next base: position 540,975 of record NZ_JBBPES010000001.1, read on the forward strand.
GTGCCGATCGTCCTCGGCGGCATCGAAGCATCGCTGCGCCGCATCGCTCACTACGACTACTGGCAGGACAAGGTCCGCCATTCGATCCTGATCGACGCCTGCGCCGATATCCTGCTGTACGGCAACGCCGAGCGGGCCATAGTCGAAGTGGCTCAGCGCCTGTCCTATGGCCACAAGATCGAAGACATCACCGATGTGCGCGGCACCGCCTTTATCCGCCGCGACACCCCCGCCGGCTGGCTGGAGATCGACTCCAGCCGTATCGACCGGCCGGGCAAGATCGACAAGATCATCAACCCCTATGTGAACACCCAGGACACCGCCGCCTGCGCCATCGAGCAGGAAAAGGGACCTGTAGACGACCCCAATGAAGCCAAGGTGGTGCAGCTGCTGCCGCACCCGCGTCTGGAGCGTGACAAGACGGTGATCCGCCTGCCCTCGTTCGAGAAGGTGCGCGCCGACTCGGTACTCTACGCCCACGCCAACCGCGTGCTGCACCTGGAAACCAACCCGGGCAACGCCCGCGCCCTGGTGCAGAAGCATGGCGAGGTGGATGTGTGGTTCAACCCGCCACCCATCCCCATGACCACCGAGGAAATGGATTACGTGTTCGGCATGCCCTACGCGCGGGTGCCGCACCCGGCCTATGGCAAGGAGAAAATCCCGGCCTACGAGATGATCCGCTTCTCGGTCAATATCATGCGCGGCTGCTTCGGCGGCTGCACCTTCTGCTCGATCACCGAGCACGAAGGGCGGATCATCCAGAACCGTTCGGAAGAGTCGATCATCCGCGAGATCGAAGAGATTCGCGACAAGGTACCGGGTTTTACCGGGGTGATTTCCGACCTTGGCGGGCCGACTGCCAATATGTACCGCATCGCCTGCAAGAGCCCGGAGATCGAATCCGCCTGCCGCAAGCCGTCCTGCGTATTCCCCGGTATCTGCGAAAACCTCAACACCGATCACTCGGCGCTGATCCAGTTGTATCGCTCGGCCCGCGCGCTGCCGGGGGTGAAGAAGATCCTGATCGCCTCGGGGCTGCGTTATGACCTCGCCGTCGAGTCGCCGGAGTACGTGAAGGAACTGGTCACCCACCATGTCGGTGGCTACCTGAAGATCGCTCCGGAGCACACCGAGGAAGGCCCGCTCAATCAGATGATGAAGCCGGGCATTGGCAGCTATGACAAGTTCAAGCGCATGTTCGAGAAGTACTCGAAAGAGGCGGGCAAAGAGCAGTACCTGATCCCCTACTTTATCGCCGCGCACCCAGGCACCACCGACGAAGACATGATGAACCTGGCCCTGTGGCTCAAGGGCAACGGCTTCCGTGCCGACCAGGTGCAGGCCTTCTACCCGTCGCCGATGGCCACCGCCACCGCCATGTACCACTCGGGCAAGAACCCGCTGCGCAAGGTCACCTACAAGTCGGATGGCGTGACCATCGTCAAGAGCGAAGAGCAGCGCCGCCTGCACAAGGCCTTCCTGCGCTATCACGATCCCAAGGGCTGGCCGATGCTGCGCGAGGCGCTGGAGCGCATGGGTCGCAGCGATCTGATCGGGCCGGGCAAGCACCAGCTGATCCCGCTGCATCAGCCAGCGACCGACAGCTACCAGAGCGCGCGCCGCAAGAACTCCACCCCGGCCGGCAGCAAGAAGGTCGGCGGTGCTGCTGCGGCTCGCGGCGCGGGTGACAAGACCCGGCCGCTGCTGACCCAGCACACCGGCCTGCCGCCACGCGATACCGGTGCCGCGGGCGGTAATCCCTGGGACAAGCGCGAACAGGCCAAGGCCGCCGCTCAGGCGCGCAACCAGCAGGCGGCCAAAGAGCGTTCGGATGCCGCCAAAGGCAAAGGCAAGAAACCGCCGAAGAAGCCGGTCGCGCCGCGCTGAACCAGTCTGGCGTTCTTATAGGATGGGTTAGCCGCGCAGCGGCGTAACCCATCGATCAGCCTGGCGTTGTTGATGGGTATCGCTGCGCTCAACCCATCCTACGGCCTCAGCCGTAACGCTTCTGCGCTTCGATGGCCAGGCCGCTGCCGATGCTGCCGAAGGTATTGCCTTCCACATGGCGGGCGTTGGGCAGCATGGCCGCGACGCTCTGGCGCAGCGCCGGGATGCCGCTGGAACCGCCGGTAAAGAACACCGTATCGACCTGCGCCACACTCACGCCCGCATCGCTTAGCAGTTGGGTGACGCTGGCGCGTACGCGTTCGAGCAGCGGCTCGATGGCCCCTTCGAACAGCTCGCGGGTCAGCTCGGCGACCAGGCCCTCTTCCAGGCGGCTGAGGTCGATGGGCCGTGCAGCCTGTTCGGTCAGGGCGATCTTGCTTTCTTCCACCTGCATGGCCAGCCAGTGGCCATCGCGCCGTTCGATCAGCTGGAACAGACGGTCGATGCCGGTCGGGTCGACGATGTCGTAGCGCATGCTCTGCAGCTGGCGCTGGGACTGCGCCGAATACACCGCGTTGATGGTGTGCCAGGTGGCCAGGTTGAGGTGAGTGCTAGTGGGCATCGGCGCATCGCTTTTCATCCGGCTGCCGTAGCCGAACAGTGGCATTACTCCGGCCAGGGAGAGCTGCTTGTCGAAGTCGGTGCCGCCGATATGCACGCCGCCGGTGGCGAGGATATCGCTATGGCGGTCGGCGATGGCGCGGCGCTCCGGGGCCAGGCGTACCAGGGAGAAGTCCGAGGTGCCGCCGCCGATATCGACGATCAGCACCAGCTCTTCACGGCTGATGCCGGACTCGTAGTCGAAGGCCGCGGCAATCGGCTCGTACTGGAACGACACGTCCTTGAAGCCGAGCTTGTGCGCCACCGCCACCAGGGTGTTCTGCGCTTCCAGGTCGGCCACTGGGTCATCGTCGACGAAGAACACCGGGCGGCCCAGCACCACTTCCTCGAATGGTCGGCCGGCCACGGCTTCGGCGCGGGTTTTCAGCTCGCCGATAAAGAAACCGAGCAGATCCTTGAACGGCAGTGCGCTGCCCAGCACGGTGGTTTCGCTTTTCAGCAACTTGCTGCCCAGCAGGCTCTTCAGCGAGCGCATCAGGCGGCCTTCGTAGCCTTCCAGGTATTCCTGCAGGGCCAGGCGGCCATACACCGGGCGGCGCTCTTCGAGATTGAAGAACACCACCGAGGGCAGGGTGATCTTGCCGTCTTCCAGTTCGATCAGGGTTTCGGCGTCCGGTCGGAGCCAGCCGACGGTGGAGTTGGAGGTGCCGAAGTCGATGCCGCAGGCGCGGGCGGGGGTGGAGAAAGTCATGCGGCGCGCTGTTCCTGAAAAAATGACCGGGAGATTTTTTTGACCTCGCCCAGCGACGGCCCGGAGGCTGGCCGCCATGGCGGGCATGGTCGCAAAAAGGGCCGCGCATTCTATGCGAGTCGCCGGGCGAATGCTGCGCTTAATGGCCTATGGCGCGACGAACGTTGCCCAGCCCAGGGTCAGCCCTACAAGCACGGCATAGCGGGCGGTTTTCGCCAGGCTGACGATCAGCAGGAAAACCCACAGGCGCTCGCGCATCACCCCGGCCACCAGGGTCAGTGGGTCGCCGATGATCGGCACCCAGCTCAGCAGCAGTGACCAGCGGCCATAACGCGCATAGCCGCGCTGCGCTTGTTGCAGACGTGCGTCGCTGACCGGGAACCAGGGTTTGTGGCGAAAGTGTTCGAGGTAGCGGCCGAGCAGCCAGTTGAGCAGCGAACCGAGGATATTGCCGGCGCTGGCCACCGCCAGCAGGCCCCAGGGCGAATAGGCACCGCTGAGCAGCAGCGCCACCAGCACGCTTTCCGATTGTAGCGGCAGCAGGGTGGCCGCGCCCAGGGCGGAAAGGAACAGGCCCAGGTAGGCGGAGAGCGTCAGCACCCGTGGCGCGCCAGGCAGACTCGCTTAGGGCTGCTCTTCCTGCTCGGCATTGGCCATCACTTCTTCCAGCTTCAGGCCGGTCAGACCATGGATGGTGCGCCACAGGTAGTAGAAGATCGCCATCAGCATGATCATCGAAGGAATCGCGATCATCGGGTAGCTGAGCAGGTTCATCCGCCCCAGTTCGGCGTTGAAGGCTTCGCTGCCGGATGGGCTGATCACGATCCACTTGGCCAGCACGTAGTTCATCGCCGAGGAGAAGAAGAAGGTGCCGCTCAGCCAGTAGGTGGCCCTGAGCAGGCGGGCCTCGAACTGGGCGGTATTGCCGCCTTGTTCCAGGCGCGCATGGATCTTGTCGACGTTGAGCACGGTCTTGTTGAACAGCAGGGTGCGGATCAGCGGGTAGCGGGTGTGGGTCGAGACCAGCACGGCAATACCGATCAGCCCGGGAATGGCCGCTTCCTTGATCGCCAGCCACTGATTGTCCAGCTTGAGCAGGCCGATGCCGCCGGTAAGCAGCACGCTGACCAGGCCGAGCAGGGCGATAAAGTTGAATTTGCGGTACTTGATCAGCTCGAAGCTGCCCCAGCCGAGGGGGAAGGCCAGCGCCAGCACCAGCGCACCATCGGCCCCGAGCCTGGCTTCGCCGCTAAGCTTCATCAGAATCAGCGAGGGAATCAGGATGCTGATCAGCAAATCGATCAGCGGGCGCGGCTTGTGTGTGGCGTGGGCGGTCTGTGTGGTATCGGTCATGTCATTCAGCGTGCAGGAAAGAAACCCGATCATCGCCTGCCTGGGCCGCGGCTGCTAGCCCGGTGGTCGCCTGGAATGTGAAAAAGTATGAGTGCTGCGGCTGTGGGGCGATTGTCGAGCCGGGGTGGCGCTTTTCTGGCAGCGTCTCGACGGGCAATCCGTCAGCGCCGCTAAAGGGTTGATGCTAAATTGATATTTCAGGGTGTTTGACCGAGGAAGGAGCTTGTTGGCGGTGCCAGTTGGCCTGGTGCCCGATTCGTGCACTGTCTGGGAGTCGTACCTTGATGTGCAGCCGTGATCCGTGGTGGCGAGCAATGCAGGGGCTCGCACTGCTTCTGTGCCTGAATGCGCCAGCCTGGGCCCGGGAGTGCATTGGCGTGGTTCCTGCGGGGGCCTCGGCCTTCTGGTCGCAGCTGGAGCTGGGTACGCAGCAGGCGGCCCGGGAGCTTGACATCGATGTGCTCTATCGCGGGCCGAGTCGTGAGGGCGGCGTGGAGAGCCAGTTGCAGCTGATCGAGCGCTTTGTCGCCCGCGGTTGCAAGGCTCTGGTCGTTGCCCCCAGTGGCGAGGCGGTGGGGGCGTTGGCGGCGGAACTGCTGGTGCAGGGCATTCCCACTATTTACATTGACCGCGCCCTGGCGACCGGACCGCTGCTGGGGCTGGTGGCGACCGATAACTTTGCCGCCGGCCTGCGCGCCGGCCAGCATATGGCCGAGCAGCTCCAGGGGCGGGGGCGGGTTGCCTTGTTACGCCTGCGTCCGGGCTTGCAGTCGACCGGCGATCGCGAGCGAGGTTTCCGCCAGGGGGCCGAGGCGGGCGGCTTGCAGGTTGTGCTGGATGCCTATGTGGGGGATGACAGTCAGCTGGTGCAGCGCACCCTGAACCCACAGATGGCGGGCCTCGACGGACTGTTCACCCCCAACAGCAGCGGTACCCGCGCAACGCTGGCGGCCCTGCGTCGCCTGGGCAAATCCGGGCAGTTGCTGCATATAGGTTTTGATGGCGATGAGGTGCTGCTCGAGGCGCTGCGCCTGGGCGATATCCACGCTTTGCTGGTGCAGCAGGCGCGTCTGATCGGTTACCGGGCCGTCATACTGGCCCGGCAGATGCGCCGCACTGGCATGCCCCAGGCTCCGGTTTACACTCACCTCGAGGCGCGCCTGATTACCCGCGCCAATTTAAGCGAGTTATATGAGCAACTGCAGGATCTACCCGCGCCGCCCTGACGGCGCGGGAGCCACCTGCGATAGCAGCGGCCGGCCTGGTAATGGGGCTGCTGGCGATCCACTGGCGAGCTGCACTGCCGCTTTATACAGGTGTCGAGTGATGGCTATGGGGTTGAAGATTGCAACCTTGTTACTGGCGAGCTGCTGGGCAGCCTGTGCCGGTGCGCAGTTGCGTCTGTACACCGAGGACTATCGGCCGCTGAGCTATATGGACAATGGCAAGCTGACCGGCATGGTGGTCGAGGTGGTCGAAGCGCTTATTCAGCGCACCGGGCAGCCGGCGACCATCGAACTGGTGCCCTGGACGCGGGGTTATCAGCAGGCCCAGCGTGAAGCCGAGACGGCGGTGTTCCCCACCGTGCGCACCGCCCAGCGTGAGGACAAGTTCCACTGGGTCGGGCCTGTCGCCGCCGGCAATACCAGCTTCTACAGTCACCGCGGTTCAGGGGTGCGGGTGCGCAGCCTGGCGGATGTCGAGCAGCTTGGCACCCTGGCTGTGCCCAAGCTCTGGTATTCCTATGAGGTGTTGAAGGAGCAAGGCCTGAAGACGCTCTACGGCGTACCCACCCCGCAGCATATGCTGAAGATGTTCAAGCACGGGCGAACCCGGCTGATGCTAGCCAACAGTCTGGTTCTGGATGAAATGCTCGCCAGCCAGGGCATGAGCCGTGAGCAGGTCGAATGGCAATACGCCCTGATGAGCAATACCACCTATATCGCCTTTTCCCGCAAGACCGACGGCAAGCTGATTGCAAGCTGGCAGCAGGCCCTGGATGCCATGCGCCGCGACGGCAGCCTGGAGCGTATCCATCGCCGCTGGTTCGTCCATGCCAGTGAGGCCGAGCTGGCGGAGATCCTCGGCGAGCCCTAGGGGGCTGTGAGCGCATCCGTCTTGGCGGAAATACGCCAGACGAGCCGCCATGCGGCGATTTTCCGCCGCGGGCTGACGGGGCTGTCGCCCCATGGCCGAGCAGGTGCGGTGTGCCCAGCCGTCGCCGGCCGGGGTCATAGGTTGGCGGGCAAATTGCATTTTCCGGTTGTCTGACGATCTGCCGCTGCCCGGTCTCGAACCCCGATTGACTGCTGCCCTGGAACCCCTATGCCGATTCTGCAACGAGCTTCCCATCACGACCTGCGTCTTGCCTTTCGCGCCCTGCTGGCCACCGATGCCTGCTACCACACCGCCTCGGTATTCGATCCGATGTCGGCGCGCATCGCCGCCGACCTGGGCTTCGAGGTCGGCATCCTCGGCGGCTCGGTGGCCTCGCTGCAGGTGCTGGCCGCCCCGGATTTCGCCCTGATCACCCTGAGCGAGTTTGTCGAACAGGCCACCCGTATTGGCCGGGTCAGCCGCCTGCCGGTGATCGCCGATGCCGACCACGGCTATGGCAATGCGCTCAATGTGATGCGCACCGTGGTCGAGCTGGAACGCGCCGGGATTGCTGCCCTGACCCTTGAAGACACCCTGCTGCCGGCCCAGTTTGGACGCAAATCCACCGACCTGATCGGCATCGACGAGGGCGTCGGCAAGATTCGCGCGGCCCTGCAGGCACGGGTCGACCCGGAGCTGGCGATCATCGCCCGCACCCATGCCGGCCTGCTGGATGTCAGCGAGGTGATTCGCCGGACCCTGGCCTACCAGGCCGCCGGGGCCGACGCCATCTGCATTGTCGGTATCGAGGACTTCGCCCACCTGGAACAGATTGCCGAGCCACTGAGCGTGCCGCTGATGCTGGTTACCTACGGCAACCCCAAGCTGCGCGACAACGCCCGTCTGGCCAGCCTCGGTGTGCGTATCGTGGTCAACGGCCACGGGGCCTACTTCGCCGCAATCAAGGCCACTTACGACTGCCTGCGCGAGCAGCGCGGTGTCGATGCCAGCGACCTCAGCGCTTCCGAGCTGGCGCTGAAATACACCCTGCCCGAGGAGTATTTCGTCTGGGCTGAAACCTTTATGGATGTGAAGGAATAGCCGCCGCTGGTCGGCCGCACTTGTAAACCCGGCGCGAGCGGCTCATACCTGCGCCAAGCATAAATAACCTGCGGAGGTTGCCATGGCCGGTGGCTGGGCAAATGACGGTGCGGTACAGGAGCAGATCGACAGCAGCATCGAGGACGCCATCCAGCGTGCCCGCAGCCAGCTGCCCAGTGGCGAGAGCCTGAGCCACTGCGAAGAATGCGCCGCAGCCATTCCCGAGGCGCGGCGCAAGGCCATCCCCGGCGTGCACCTGTGTGTGGCCTGCCAGGCCGAGCACGACAAGGAACAGGCCAGATTCAGCGGCTATAACCGCCGGGGCAGTAAAGACAGCCAGTTGCGCTGAGTGCTTTGACCACTCAGTGGTGTTGCCACTCGTTATTCTGTTTCGAGACCGTAGCTGTAATGGCGTGGTTAATCCGCGCCATAGTGGCTGCGGTGACATCGTTGCTGCAGACAATGAACCGCTTCAAGCCTGCAGGCATATCGCTGACGTGATATTCCGCGATCTGGCTTAGGCCGTCATCCTGTTCGCGCAGGTGCTGCCAGTCAGCCTGATCGACCAGCATGTAGTGGAATCGATTGGCCGCGAGCATATGCACCATGCTCGCGGGCGATATGGTCATGCGTTTTATTTGATTGGCGCTGTGGGCGATTTGCCCGTCCAGATCAGCTCCATAAGACACTCCGTCGATTAAGCCGAGAGTAACGCTTGGATCTGCCAGCAGGCTGGTAAGAGTTTTATGGGTCTGAATAAGCGCTAATGCAGAGGCGTTGACCAGAAGCATGTGCGGAGGGTCAACATGAAAGGGCTGGCTGAATTGGGCAATTTGTTCACGCTCCGGCAGCCGATACCAGCCGATTGAGCAGTAATTCGCTTTGCCATTCTGGAAGTCGAGCCAGATACGTTTAGACGGGCGCTCGACAAATGTCGCTGGAACCTTGGCCAAGGCAAATATGTGCTTGGCACGTAGCAGCAAAAAGCCAAGCTCGTGGCCATTTTCTCGGTAGTGATAAGGCGCTTTGTCGCGCCACGCTACGGTAATCGTCTCGGCTATTGCCTGTCCTGCCGTCAGGTAACCCATCAGGCCGAGAATCAATAAGGCCCTCATGCGAAGGTTCCTTGCAGTGAGTGATATCAACCTGTCTCTCAGCGCATCTTGGGGGCTGGAGTACGCAGTATTGCTTTGGCAGGTAGACGAGCGCAAACACCAGCACATCGGCGGCGTCGTCCTTGAGCATTGCTCATCTATAATCCTTAGCACTTGATGACCGACCCAAGCCAAGAGGGCTTTGAATGACGGCAGTACTTTGCAGTGGAGTGGGGGGCGATTCGCTGCGCGTTATATGGGGTATGCGCGCCGTGCTGACTCGTCGGTATGCCTTGGTTTTTGCATTGTGGCTGGCCGCGATGCCCTTGGTTTTTGCCGCGGAGCTTCAGCTCTATACAGAAGAAAGCCCGCCGCTTAACTTCACGCGTGATGGGCAGCTCACAGGGTTTTCTACCGATATTGTTCATCAATTGGCTGCCCGTACTGGGGATGTCACACATATCAAGTTGGCACCTTGGACACGTGGCTATGCCATGGCACAGGTCACGCCGGATGTTGGTATTTTCACCATGGCGCGGATTCCCGAACGCGAACAGTCGTTCCAGTGGGTGGGCCCCATCTCCCTTTCGCTGAACCGTTTTTATACCCGTAAAGGCTCAGGTATTCGGATTGAGAGTATTGCTGCGGCGCAAACGCGGCAGTTGGTTTTGCCGCGGGCGTGGTACAGCTATCAATACTTAGTGGATAAAGGCTTCAGCAATATTTATACGGTGACCTCTGCTGAGCGGATGATGCAGATGTTCCGCAGTGGCCGTGGCGATATGCTGGCCGTTAGCGATATTGCGTTGCCTGCTCTTTTGGAGCTCGCCGATATGACGGCTGATCAGCTCGAGCCGCAGCTGGTTTTTCTCCAGCACGAGTCCTATTTGGCATTCTCTCCGGCCACTGATCCTGCTGTGATTAGCCGTTGGCAAGTGGCGCTGGATGAGATGAAGCGCGATGGCAGCTTCGTCCGGATATTTCAGCACTGGTTCCCCAGCCGGGACTTGCCGTCCCGGCTTATGGAGGTCGGGCCCTAGTTCAGAACAGAAAGTAGCGCTGCGCCATCGGCAGCACATCGGCTGGTTCGCACCACAGCAGCTGGCCATCGGCCTTGACCTGATAGTTCTGCGCATCCACCTCGATGTTCGGCAGGTAGTCGTTGTGGATCAGGTCCGTCTTCTGCACCTCGCGGCAACCTTTGACCACGCCAATCTTTTTCTTCAACCCGAGTTGCTCAGGCACACCGGCATCGAACGCTGCCTGACTGATAAAGGTGAAGCTGGTGGCGTGGCGGCTGCCGCCGTAGCTGGCGAACATCGGTCGGTAGTGCACCGGCTGCGGTGTCGGGATCGAGGCGTTGGCGTCGCCCATCAGGCTCGCGGCAATCGCGCCGCCCTTCAAAATCAGCGTCGGTTTGACGCCGAAGAAGGCCGGACGCCAGAGCACCAGATCCGCCCATTTGCCCACTTCAATCGATCCCACTTCATGGCTGATGCCGTGGGTGATGGCCGGGTTGATGGTGTATTTGGCGATATAGCGTTTGACCCGGAAGTTGCTGTTGCCGGGGCCGTCACCGTCAAGCGGGCCGCGCTGTTTATGCATCTTGTCGGCGGTCTGCCAGGTGCGGGTGATCACCTCGCCGACGCGGCCCATGGCCTGGCTGTCGGAGCTGATCATCGAGAACGCGCCGAGGTCATGCAGGATGTCTTCGGCGGCGATGGTTTCGCGGCGGATGCGGCTTTCCGCAAACGCCACGTCCTCGGCGATGCTCGGGTCGAGGTGATGGCAAACCATCAGCATGTCCAGGTGTTCGTCGATGGTGTTGCGGGTAAACGGCCGGGTCGGGTTGGTCGAGCTGGGTAGCACATTGGGGAAACCGCAGGCTTTGATGATGTCCGGTGCGTGGCCGCCACCCGCACCTTCAGTGTGATAGGTGTGGATGGTGCGGCCCTTGAACGCGGCCAGAGTGGTTTCGACAAAACCGGATTCATTCAGCGTGTCGGTGTGGATCGCCACCTGCACATCGAACTGGTCCGCCACGCTCAGGCAGTTGTCGATGGCCGCCGGGGTGGTGCCCCAGTCTTCATGCAGTTTCAGGCCGATTGCGCCGGCCTTGACCTGCTCGATCAATGGCTCGGGCAGCGATGCGTTGCCTTTACCGGTAAAGCCCAGGTTCATCGGGAAGGCGTCGGCGGCCTGGAGCATGCGCGCCATATGCCAAGGGCCTGAGGTACAGGTGGTGGCGTTGGTGCCGGTGGCCGGCCCGGTGCCGCCGCCGATCATGGTGGTCACGCCGCTCATCAGCGCCTCTTCGATCTGCTGCGGGCAGATAAAGTGAATATGGCTGTCGATACCGCCTGCAGTGAGGATCATGCCTTCACCGGCGATCACCTCGGTGCCCGCGCCGATGGCGATGGTCACGTCTGGCTGGATGTCCGGGTTGCCGGCCTTGCCGATGGCGGCGATGCGCCCGTCTTTGAGGCCCACGTCGGCTTTGACGATGCCCCAGTGATCAATGATCAGCGCGTTAGTAATCAGCGTGTCGACCACATCGGCGGCGCAGAGTTGGCCTTGCCCCATACCATCGCGAATGACCTTGCCGCCGCCGAATTTCACTTCTTCGCCGTAGGTGGTGAAGTCCTTCTCAACCTCAATCCACAGCTCGGTGTCGGCCAGGCGCACCTTGTCGCCGACTGTGGGGCCGAACATATCGGCATAGGCTTGTCTGCTGATCTTCATTGGTCATCTTCCCGTAGGGTGCGCCTTGCGCACCGCGGCTATCTGCATGGTTTCTGGTGCGCGCAGCCTAGGCGGCCCCGCGACACCCTACGCACCGGCTGAACTAGAGGTCGCCCATCACCCGTCCGGCAAAGCCGAACACCCGGCGATGGCCTGCCAGGTCGACCAGTTCGACTTCGCGGCTCTGCCCCGGCTCGAAGCGCACGGCGGTGCCGGCCGGGATATTCAGGCGCATACCGCATGTGCTCGCACGGTCGAAGGTCAGCGCATCATTGGTTTCGAAGAAGTGGTAGTGCGAGCCGACCTGAATTGGCCGGTCGCCGCTATTGGCCACAGTAAGGGTCAGGGTGCGGCGGCCGGCGTTGAGTTCGATCTCGCCGTCCTGGATCTGGTATTCGCCGGGGATCATCGCTGCTTCACTCCAGGGTCAATTGCATAAAGGTGAGGTCCAGCCAGCGGCCGAACTTGCGGCCCACTTGCGGCATCTGTCCGCTGGTAACGAAACCGAGGCGTTCGTGCAGGCGGATCGAGGCGGCGTTCTCGCTCTCGATGGCGGCGACCATTACATGCAGCTCTGCCGACTTTGCCCGCTCGATCAATGCCTTCAGCAAGGCCAGGCCGAGGCCACGGCCGCGCTGATCGGCACGCACGTATAGCGAGTGCTCGACGGTATGGCGAAAGCCTTCGTTGCTGCGCCAACTGCCGTAACTGGCATAGCCCAGCACCTCGCCTGCTTCATCCAGGGCCACCAGTACCGGGAAGCCGGCGGCATTGCGTTCGCTTAGCCAGGCCTGGCGGTTGGCCAGATCGGCCAGGGTTTCGATCCACAGCGCCGTGCTGTGTAGCACCGCATCGTTATAGATGGCCAGGATGCCGGGCAGATCGTCGTCGCGGGCATCGCGAATCGAAATACTCATGGCGTCACACTATCGGCTGATGGACGGTGACCAGCTTGGTGCCGTCGGGGAAGGTGGCCTCGACCTGGATTTCCGGGATCATTTCCGGGATGCCTTCCATCACCTGGTCGCGGCTCAGCAGGGTGGTGCCGAAGTGCATCAGCTCGGCCACGGTCTGGCCGTCGCGCGCACCTTCGAGCAGGGCTGCCGAGATATAGGCCATGGCTTCCGGGTAGTTGAGTTTCACGCCACGGGCCAGGCGGCGTTCGGCCACCAGGCCGGCGGTGAAGATCAGCAGTTTGTCTTTTTCGCGGGGTGTCAGGTCCATCGGTCAGGTGCTCCAGATTCTTGGGGGGACGGCAGTGCGGCCGAGCAGGGCCGGGCGCAGCAGCTGCCAGAGTGCTATCAGCCAGGCGCGGGCATGCAGCGCCTCGTCGGCCAGGCAGCGGGCCACCAGCAGGCCGGGTAATTGGGTCAGGTCGCCGCGCACCGGGGTGCTCAGGTTGCGGCAGTGTTCCAGTAGTTCGCTGTCGACTTCACCAGTGATCAGCAGGGTGGCGAACACCGGTTTGCCAGCCAGGCCGATGGGCGAGTCGAGCAGACCATCGCCGCCGACTACGTGCTGGCGTTCATGCCAGAGCAGTTGGCCGTCGCGGCGGATATTCAGCTGGGCCTGGAAGTGCCCGGCATCGAAGCGCTCGCCACTGGCCGGACGGCCAAGGGCGACGATGTCCCAATAGAGCAGCTTGGCATCGCCGAACAGCTCGATATCGGTGGTCAGTTCAGCCTGGGCGGCGGCGTAGACGATGGTTTCCTGCGGCAGCCATTCCAGGGTCGCACCGGCTTCGACGCGCAGCGTGAGGCTTTGGTAAGCCGGGCCAGCGGCGCGGTACCACTTGGCCGCGCCCGGGCTGGTCAGCTGCGCCCAGGCACCCGCGCCAACAGTGGCCGAAATATCCAGGCGATCACCGCCGGCGATGCCGCCAGGTGGATGCACGATGATGTGCTGACACACCTCGGGCCCTTCGGCATACAGGTGCTTCTGCACCCGCAGCGGGCCTTTATGCCGGCGCATAGTTGGCCGCGTGCAGTCGCCATCGCGGCCATAGCCCAGCTCCAGTTCGGCATGCCAGCTGGGGGTAAATACGGCGGCTGGGGCATTCATGCCGCCACCTTGTTGCGGCGCTGCCGCCAGGCCTGAACTGCCGAGTAAGCAGTCAGCAGCACCAGGCCCAGGCTGACTACCAGCCACCATTGCAGATGCATGCCGTAGTAGGGCGGGGCATGCAGCGCACCTTGCAGCCAGAGCAGTGCCAAACCCAGGGCCAGCAGGCAGGCGCACAGCGCGCGGCCCCAGGAGCGGCAATAGGAGCGCGGACGTAGCAGGGCCAGCAGCAGGCCGCATTCGGCCAGGACGATGGCGCAGAAAATCAGCACGGGTTTCAGCGGGTAGGGCACTTCGCTGCCGGCTGGCAGGGCGCGCAGCATCCAGTAGTCCGGCTGGCTGCCGGCCCATATCACCAGGGCGATGCCCGTCAGTGCCGTGAGCGGGAGCAGGGAGTGGCGCAGGGAAAACATCGGGGCCTCGAGTCTGTGGGCGAAAGCCTGATTATGCGCAAAGTGCAGCGCCGGCGTCGCCATTCAGATGGCCACCAGTCCGCGCACGCCATCCGCTTCCATACTTTCGCCGCGGCCCTGCTGGACGATTTCGCCACGGCTCATCACCAGGTACTGATCGGCCAGCTCGGCGGCAAAGTCATAGAACTGTTCGACCAGCAGGATGGCCATATCGCCGCGCTCGGCGAGCGTCTTGATCACCACGCCGATCTCCTTGATCACCGAGGGCTGAATGCCTTCGGTGGGTTCATCGAGAATCAGCAGGCGCGGCTTGCTCGCCAGCGCGCGACCGATGGCCAGCTGTTGCTGCTGGCCGCCGGAGAGGTCGCCACCGCGGCGTTGCTTCATCTCGCGCAGCACCGGGAACAGCTCGTAGATAAACTCCGGCACGACCTTGGCTTCGCTGCCGGGGAAGCGCGAAAGCCCCATCAGCAGGTTCTCTTCCACAGTCAGGCGGCCGAAGATTTCCCGACCCTGGGGCACGTAGGCGATGCCGGCGTGTACGCGCTGGTGCGGCTTGAAGGCGGTAATCGGCTGACCTTCCCAGTTCACCGCGCCTTGCTTGGCCGGAATCAGGCCCATCAGGCATTTCAGCAATGTGGTCTTGCCCACGCCGTTACGCCCGAGCAGGCAGGTGACTTCGCCGACCTTGGCTTCGAAGGACAGGCCACGGAGGATATGGCTGCCGCCGTAGTACTGGTGGAGTTGTTGGACTTGCAGCATGGATGCCTCACATTCCGTAGGGTGCGCCGTGCGCACCAATGGCCAGGGAGGGTGCGCACAGCCTAGGCGGCCCCGCGCACCCGACGTCCTAGCGGCCCAGATAAACCTCGATCACCCGCTCATCGTTCTGCACCTGCTCTAGCGAACCCTCGGCCAGCACGCTGCCCTGGTGCAACACGGTGACGTGGTCGGCGATGGAGCCGACAAAGCCCATATCGTGCTCCACCACCATCAGCGAGTGCTTGCGTGCCAGGGACTTGAACAGCTCGGCGGTGAACTCGGTTTCGGCGTCGGTCATGCCCGCCACCGGTTCATCGAGCAGCAACAGTTGCGGGTCCTGCACCAGCAGCATGCCGATCTCGAGAAACTGCTTCTGGCCGTGGGACAACAGCCCGGCCGGGCGATTGCGCGAGGCGTCGAGCTTGATGGTCTGCAGCACTTCATCGATGCGGTCTTTCTGCTCGCCGCTAAGTGTGGCGCGCAGGCTGGCCCACACCGACTTGTTGGTTTTCTGCGCCAGTTCGAGGTTTTCGAACACGCTCAGCGCCTCGAACACCGTCGGCTTCTGGAACTTGCGACCGATGCCGGACTGGGCGATTTCCACCTCGCTCATCTGGGTCAGGTCGAGGGTTTCGCCGAAGTAGGCGACGCCATTGTCCGGGCGGGTCTTGCCGGTGATCACGTCCATCATGGTGGTCTTGCCGGCACCGTTGGGGCCGATGATGCAGCGCAGTTCACCGACGCCGATATACAGCGTCAGGTCGGTCAGGGCCTTGAAGCCATCGAAGCTGACGTTGATGTCTTCCAGGGTCAGGATGGTGCCGTGACGAACGTTCAGGCCCTTGCTGGCCAAGGTGCTTGCACCTATCGCATCGCGGCCGCTGCCGGCCGGGTCAAAGGCAGGTTCGAGCATAAATTCGGGGACCGGAGTGGCGCGCATCATTGCTCTCCTTTTTTACGAAGAAGGCCAATCACGCCTTTCGGTAAGAACAGGGTTACGACAATGAATAAGAAGCCCAGGGCGAACAGCCAGTACTCGGGGAAGGCCACGGTAAACCAGCTCTTCATGCCGTTGACCAGGCCGGCACCGAGCAGCGGGCCGATCAGTGTGCCGCGCCCGCCAAGGGCGACCCACACGGCGGCTTCGATGGAGTTGGTCGGCGACATTTCGCTGGGGTTGATGATGCCCACCTGCGGCACATAGAGCGCGCCGGCCAGGCCGCAGAGCACCGCACTGAGCACCCAGATAAACAGCTTGTAGCCGCGCGGGTCGTAACCGCAGAACATCAGGCGGTTTTCCGCGTCACGTAGTGCGGTGAGTACGCGGCCAAACTTGCTGCGCGCAAGCCGCCAGCCCAGGTACAGGCTGGCAACCAGCAGCACCACAGTGGTGAGAAACAACACCGCGCGGGTGTGCGCCGAGGTGATATCGAAGCCCAGAATCGTCCTGAAATTGGTAAAGCCGTTATTGCCGCCAAAGCCGGTTTCGTTGCGGAAGAACAGCAGCATGCCGGCGAAGGTCAGCGCCTGGGTCATGATCGAGAAGTACACGCCCTTGATCCGCGAGCGGAAGGCAAAGAAGCCGAACACCAGGGCCAGCAAGCCGGGGGCCAGTACCACCAGGCACAGCGCCCAGAGGAAGTTGCTGGTGCCGTACCAGTACCAGGGCAGCTCGGTCCAGGCCAGGAAGCTCATAAAGGCCGGCAGGCCGTCACCGGCGGCTTCGCGCGACAGATACATGCCCATGGCGTAACCGCCGAGGGCGAAGAACAGGCCATGCCCCAGCGACAGCAGACCGGCGTAGCCCCAGACCAGATCGAGCGCCAAGGCGACGATGCAGTAGCAGAGGATCTTGCCGACCAAGGTGAGGGTATAAGCCGACACATGCAGGGCGTTGTCCGCCGGCAGCAGGTGCAGCAGCGGCATGGTGATCAGCAGGGCGAGAACCAGCAGGCCAATGGCGACGGATACCTGCGGGCCGAGCTTGGCGCTGGCGCGCGCCAATAGCGTTTGGTTGAGTGGCATAGTCATCAGTCGATCACCCGTCCTTTCAAAGCAAACAGACCTTGCGGGCGTTTCTGAATAAACAGAATGATCAGCGCGAGGATAAGGATCTTGCCGAGCACGGCACCGATCTGCGGTTCGAGAATCTTGTTAGCGATGCCCAGGCCAAAGGCGGCCATCACGCTACCGGCGAGTTGGCCGACGCCACCGAGCACCACCACCAGGAACGAGTCGATGATGTAGCTCTGCCCCAGATCCGGGCCGACGTTGCCGATCTGGCTCAGGGCCACGCCGCCAAGGCCAGCGATGCCGGAGCCGAGGCCGAAGGCGAGCATGTCCACCCGGCCGGTCGGCACGCCGCAGCAGGCGGCCATATTGCGGTTCTGGGTGACGGCGCGGACGTTGAGACCGAGGCGGGTCTTGTTCAGCAGCAGCCAGGTCAGCACCACCACAAACAGGGCGAAGCCGATGATCACGATGCGGTTGTACGGCAGCACCAGATTCGGCAGCACCTGAATGCCGCCGGACAGCCAGTAGGGGTTGGCCACTTCGACGTTCTGCGCGCCGAAGATCACCCGCACCAGCTGGATCAGAATCAGGCTGATACCCCAGGTGGCCAGCAGGGTTTCCAGCGGGCGACCGTAGAGGTGGCGAATTACCGTGCGCTCCAGGGCCATGCCGATGGCCGCAGTGACGAAGAAGGCCACCGGCAGCGCCACCAGCGGGTAGAGCGCCAGGGCTTCCGGGGCGAAACGCTGGAACAGCACCTGCACCATATAGGTGGAGTAGGCCCCGAGCATCAGCATCTCGCCGTGGGCCATATTGATCACCCCGAGCAGGCCGAAGGTGATGGCCAGACCCAGCGCCGCCAGCAGCAGGATCGAACCCAGCGACAGGCCGCTAAAGGCCTGGCCGAGCAGTTCACCAACCAGCAGTTTGCGTTTGACCTGGGCCAGGCTGGTTTCGGCGGCGGTGCGCACCGTCGGGTCGCTTTCCACGGCCGGGTCGAGCAGGGTTTCCAGGCGGGTGCGGGCCAGCGGGTCGCCGGTTTCACCGAGCAGGCGCACGGCGGCCAGGCGAATGGCCGGGTCGTTGTCGACCAGTTGCAGGTTGGCCAGGGCCAGGGTCAGGGCATCGCGTACGCCATCATTGGTTTCGCTGGTGACGCGGGCGTTAAGCAATTGCAGTTGCGCCGGTTTGGCGCTCTTCTGCAATTGCCGGGCGGCGGCCAGGCGCAGCGCCGGGTCTTCGGCCAGCAGCTGGTGGCTGGCCATGGCGGTGGCGATCAGGCCGCGCAGGCGATTATTTAGGCGCATTTTGCGCGGTGTTTCAGTGGGCACAGCTTCGCCTTCGGCTGGCTGATAAGTGCCATTCACTTCGATAAAGGCGTTTTTTTCGCTGTCGCTGGCGACGCGGCCTTGTTGCAGGGCTTCGAGCAGCGGCAGGCGCGCGGCATCCGGCGCGGCGGACCAGCTTTCCAGCAGGCTGGCCTGCTTGGCCGGGCTGGCGGCGACAAAGTCCTGGGCATCACCGGCGTGCGCGGCCATGGGCAGCAGCAACAGCAGGCTCAGCAGCATTCGGGTAAAGGCAGTGGGCATAAGTGCGTCCTGGAAGAGGGACTCTGTAGGAGCGAGCTCGCTCGCGATCGCGGTTTACCAGGACAACCGCGTCGCTTCGATCGCCGGTGTGCCGGACCACAGCAAGCTGGCTCCTACAGGTGGAATGGGGCCAGGCCCCGGGGCATCAGTTGCTCTTCACCGCGTAATCCGGCTTCTTGTCGTTGCCTTCGATATACGGGCTCCACGGCTGGGCGCGGATCGGGCTGCTGGTTTCCCAGACCACGGAGAACTGCCCGTCTTCCTGGATTTCACCGATCATCACCGGCTTGTGCAGGTGGTGGTTGGTGGCGTCCATGGTTAGGGTGTAGCCGCTCGGCGCGGCGAAGGTCTGGCCAGCCAGGGCGTCGCGCACCTTGTCGACGTTGGTGGTGCCGGCTTTCTCGACCGCCTGGGCCCACATATGAATGCCCACATAGGTGGCTTCCATCGGGTCGTTGGTCACCGCCTTGTCCGCGCCGGGCAGGTTCTTGGCCTTGGCATAGGCCTTCCACTTGTTGACGAACTCGGTGTTGACCGGGTTCTCCACCGACTGGAAGTAGTTCCACGCCGCCAGGTGGCCGACCAGTGGCTTGGTGTCGATACCGCGCAGTTCTTCTTCACCCACGGAGAAGGCCACGACGGGGACGTCTGTGGCTTCCAGGCCCTGGTTGGCCAGTTCCTTGTAGAACGGCACGTTGGAGTCGCCGTTGACGGTGGAGATCACTGCGGTCTTGCCGCCGGCGGAGAACTTCTTGATGTTGGCGACGATGGTTTGATAGTCGCTATGACCGAAGGGGGTGTAGACCTCTTCGATGTCCTTCTCGGCGACGCCCTTGGAGACCAGGAAGGCGCGTAGGATCTTGTTGGTGGTGCGCGGGTAGACGTAGTCGGTGCCGAGCAGGAAGTAGCGCTTGGCCGCGCCGCCGTCTTCGCTCATCAGGTACTCGACTGCCGGGATGGCCTGCTGGTTGGGTGCGGCACCGGTGTAGAAGACGTTCGGCGACAGTTCTTCGCCTTCGTACTGCACGGGGTAGAACAGCAGGCCATTCAGCTCTTCATAGACCGGCAATACGGATTTGCGCGACACCGAGGTCCAGCAGCCGAAGGTGACGTCGACCTTGTCCTGGGTCAGCAGCTGGCGACCGCGTTCGGCGAACAGCGGCCAGTTGGAGGCCGGATCGACCACTACGGGTTCGAGTTGCTTGCCGAGTACGCCGCCCTTGGCGTTGATCTCGTCGATGGTCATCAGTGCCATGTCTTTCAACGAGGTTTCGGAAATAGCCATGGTGCCGGACAGCGAGTGGAGGATGCCGACCTTGATGGTCTCGGCGGCCTGCACGGTGAACGGGAACAGACCGCTGAGCAGCAAAGCGCTGGCGGCGAAGGTGGATTTCAGAAAGGGACGACGTTTCATTGTTATGGCTCCGTGCGCAACGATTGGGAGAGACCAGGAAAGGGTCGTCAGTCCAATGGCAGCATCCGTGCCAAGCGCCGCAAAGCCCTGTTTTAGAAGGCGTCGGCGCGATCAGGAGGTAATCGCCGGGTTGGCCGATGCGCCCCTTTGGTGCGCCCGACCGGCCGAAACGGCGCTCTACGGTGGAGGTGCACCGAGTTAGAGCGCCAGGTAATTCTTCACCCCGGTAAAGATAATCTGCGCAGCCAGGGCGCAGACAAACAGGCCCATCAGGCGGCTGACGATCTGCAGGCCCTGGTCGCCCAGCAGGCGTTCGAACTGGTTGGACAGGTACAGCACCACGCCGACCGTGAGGCTGGCCAGGAAGATGGCCAATACCGCCACCAGCTTGTCGTCCCAGTGCGGCTGGCTGGCCCCCATCAGCAGCAGGGCACCGATGGTGCCGGGGCCGACGGTGAGGGGGATGGTCAGCGGCACTATGGTCACGTCCTGCTGCACGTTGTCGCTCTGCACCGCCGATTTGCCCTGGGCCATGCCCAGAGCGGAGATAAACAGCACGCTGCCGGCACCGATGCGGAAGGCGTCGATGGTGATGCCGAACAGGGTGAAGATGTGTTTGCCGAACAGGTACAGCAGCACGCTGGCGATCAATACGCCCAGGGCGACTTTCCAGGCCAGACGCTTGCGCTCCTTGACCGTATAGCCGCGGCTCAGGCCGATAAAACACGACAGCACGAAGAAGGGGCTATAGAGCACCAGCAGTTTCAAATACAGGCTGAACAGCGCGGACGCCATGGAAGGGACTCGTCTCTTGGAATGGGTGGGTGCGAGCCTAGCGGCAGGCTCGGGGCTTATGACGGCAGGGCATTGCGCTGGCGGCGAATTTCCCGCTCGGCGACCCAGTGTTCGATCAGTTCGCGCAGCTGCGACAACTCCACCGGCTTGGACATATGGCCGTCCATGCCGACCTGGCGTGCGCGCTCCTTGTGCTCGTTGAGGATATGCGCGGTCAGGGCCACCACCGGAGTGCGGTTGCGGTGTTCGGCGGCTTCCCAGGCGCGCAACTGCTCGGTGGCGGAGAAGCCGTCGAGCACCGGCATTTCACAGTCCATCAGCACCAGGTCGTACTGTTGGGCTTTCATCGCGCTGAGGGCTTCCTCGCCGTTGCTGGCGGTGTCGGGCTGCAGGTTGAGCTTGCCGAGCATGCCGCGGATCACCTTGGTGGAGATGCTGTTGTCCTCGGCCACCAGGATGCGGAAGTCGCTGGGCACATTCAGCGGCGGGCTGGCCTGGGCTGGGGTAAACATCGGCGAGTCGCCCTTGCCGCGCTGGGCCAGTTCGTCGGCCAGAGTGGTGCGCAATGTATAGCCGGCCACCGGTTTGGCCAGGATGCGCTTGATCCCGGCGTTGCGCGCGATGATCTTGCTCGGCGCATTGCTGATGCCGGTGAGCATGATCACCAGGATGTCGTGGTTGAGGTTGGGGTCTTCCTTGATCCGCGCGGCCAGCTGCATGCCGCTCATGCCGGGCATGTCCTGGTCGAGCAGCACGGCATCGAAATACTCGTGCAGGTGCGCCTTGGTGCGCAGCAGGGCCATGGCCTCCTTGCCTGACGGCACGGCGCTGACCTGCAGGCCCCAGGCGCTGCACTGCTGCACCAGGACCTTGCGGCAGGTGTCGTTGTCGTCGACCACCAGCAGCCGCGCACCCTGCAGCGAGGCATCGAGGTCGGCGGGCGGTTGCTCCAGGCGGGTGCTGTCCAGCGGCAAGCTGACCCACAGGGTCGAGCCCTGGTTGCCGCCGCTCTGGATGCCGAACTCGCCACCCATCAGGCGCACCAGCTGGCGGGCAATGATCAGGCCCAGGCGGCCGCCGAGCTTGGTCGCGGCAAGGAAGTCCTTGCTGTGCAGTTCGGCGTTGAGCAGGGCATCGCGCTCGCTGGCATCCAGCGGCTTGCCGCTGTCCTGCACGGCGATGCGCAGGCGCGGCTGCTCGCTGGTGGTGTCGAGGGCCACCACCAGAAGGATTTCACCTTCGTCGGTCTGCTTGAAGGCGTTGTCCAGCAGGCTCAGCAGGGTCTGGCGCAGGCGCGTGGGGTCGCCGCTGATCACCCGCGGCACCTGCGGCTGCATAAAGCTGATCAGTTCGACCTTCTGCTGCTCGGCCTTGGCGCGGAAGATATCCAGGCTGTCTTCGATCAGGGCATTGAGGTCGAACTGCACGTCGTCCAGCTCGATCTGGCCGGATTCGAGCTTGGAGATATCGAGAATTTCGTTGATCAGGGTGAGCAGCTCGTTGCCCGAGCTGTGGATGGTCTGCACATAATCGCGCTGCTTGGCCGACAGTGGCGTGCCGAGCAGCAGTTCGGTCATTCCCAGTACGCCGTTCATCGGGGTGCGGATTTCGTGGCTGATCTTGGCAAGGAATTCGGCTTTGGCTTTCAACTCCGCCGAACTGGCGGCCAGGGCGCGGCTGGTACTGAACTGGTCCTGCATGATGCGTCGCTGTCGCTCGCTCAGGGCCATGCTGAGGATAAAGCCGCTGACCACGGTCACGGCCAGCAGGCCGTAGACCAGCCAGTCGGTCTGCACCGCCCAGTAGCCGAACAGAATCGGCAGTGAGCCGATAAAAGCCACGCAGAACAGTATCAGGGCCAGGCTGAACAGGCGGGCCGGGCGGTAGCCATGGTGCCAGTGTGTCAGCGCAACCAGCAGGATGCTCAGCCCGGAGAGCGCGGCCAGCAGGTAGACCAACTGGTTGAACTGCAGGCTGGTGGCCACCAGCAGGGCCACGCAGAGCAGGCTGATCAGCCCCACTTCGATGCCCAGCAGGTAGTTCAGCGGCGTGCGCGGGCAGACCTGGCGGAAGAAACTGGCGGTGAACGTCAGCGCGCAGAGCATGGCCGCGAGCATCGACAGATTGGCGATCTGCGGCTGCAGGCTCTGCATCTCGCCGAGCCAGCGAGTGCTGATGCCCAGCAGGCTGATGGCGCTGAGCAGCACGCAGGCCTGGGTCGCGGCCAGCCACAGGCTGCTGGTAGCGCGGGTATAGACGAAGCGCACGAGGTTGTAGAGCACCAGCATGGCCATGGCCCCGAGCAGCAGGCCGAAGAGTATGCCGCGGCTGTCGTCGGCGGCCATGCTCTGCGCGTTGTACAGGCCGATGGTCGGGCGCAGGGCATGTTCCGAGGCCAGGCGCAGATAGATATCCACGGGCACGTCGAGCTGCGGCAGCGGCAGGAGGAAATCGCGGCTGGCCAGCGGGCGGCTGGAGAAGGGCAGGTGGCTGCCGGTATGGGTCTGGGCGATCAGCTGGTCGCCGTGCAGCACATAGAGATCGAGGTAGGCCAGGTAGGGGGCGAAGACCCTGAGCATCTGCGCGTCGGGGCTGGCCGGCAGGCGGTGATGCAGCCATAGCGCGGCATTGTTGCCTGGGGTGTATACGGCGGCCAGATCGGTGCGGGCGAAGCGCGCCATATGCCGTGGTGAGCGCACGTCATCCAGCTGCAGTTCGGCAGCAGGGTCGGCCAGTTGCGACCAGATAGCCTGTGGCTCCGCCTGGGCGGGGGCTACCGCGAGCGCCATCAGCAGCAGACTGCTGAACAACAGGTGTGTGGCATTCCTCAGCCGGCGCACGGTGAATTCCCTTCGAAAGTAAGTGGTCGGATTATAGCCAAGCTGTTACGCGGCGAAATATGAAAAAGGTGGCCATTTGGCCACCTTTGCAGGGTTTTAGCGCTGATTCGGCCTTCAGCCTTCGCCGCGCTCGCGGGCAATGGCACGGTAACCTATGTCATGCCGATAAAAACAGCCATTCCAGCTGATCTGCTGCGCCAGGCGATAGGCCTGCTGCTGGGCTTCCTCAACCGTACGGCCGATGGCGGTGGCGCAGAGTACGCGGCCACCGGCGGTGACCACCTGGCCATCCTGCAGGGCAGTGCCAGCGTGGAATACCTTGCCGTCGATCTGCGCGGCGGCGTCCAGGCCTGCGATCACCTCGCCCTTGGCGTAGTCGCCCGGGTAACCGCCGGCAGCCAGGACCACGCCAACGGTCGGGCGTGGGTCCCACTTGGCTTCGACCTTGTCCAGGGCCTTGGCCAGGGCGGCTTCGACCAGCAACACCAGGGAAGACTCCAGGCGACACATGATCGGCTGGGTTTCCGGGTCGCCGAAGCGGCAGTTGAACTCGATAACTTTCGGCTTGCCGGCCTTGTCGATCATCAGCCCTGCGTAGAGGAAGCCGGTGTAGACGTTGCCTTCGCTGGCCATGCCGCGCACTGTGGGGTAGATCACCTCGTCCATCACCCGCTGGTGCACCTCGGCGGTGACCACCGGGGCCGGCGAGTAGGCACCCATGCCGCCGGTGTTCGGGCCGCTGTCGCCGTCGCCGACGCGCTTGTGGTCCTGGCTGGTGGCCATAGGCAGCACGTTCTCGCCGTCGACCATGACGATAAAGCTGGCTTCTTCGCCGTCGAGGAACTCCTCGATCACCACCCGCGAACCGGCTTCGCCAAAGGCATTGCCGGCAAGCATATCGCGCACCGCGTCCTCGGCTTCGCCCAGGGTCATGGCGACTATCACGCCTTTACCGGCGGCCAGGCCGTCGGCCTTGATCACGATCGGCGCGCCGACCTTTTGCAGATAGGCCAGGGCCGGCTCGACTTCGGTGAAGTTCTGGTAATCGGCGGTGGGGATCGCGTGGCGGGCGAGGAAGTCCTTGGTAAAGGCTTTCGAACCTTCCAGCTGGGCGGCGGCGGCGGTCGGGCCGAAGATATCCAGCTTGCGTGTGCGGAACAGATCGACCACGCCCTTCACCAGCGGCGCTTCCGGGCCGACGATGGTCAGCTGCACGTTCTGCTCGGCGAAATCGGCCAGCTGCTCGATGGCCAGCACGTCGATGGCGACGTTTTCACATTTGGCTTCAGTGGCGGTGCCGGCGTTGCCGGGGGCGACGAAAACCTTCTGCACGCGCGGGTCTTGCGCGACTTTCCAGGCCAGGGCGTGCTCACGACCGCCGCTGCCGATAATCAGTACGTTCATATCTGTCTCCTTCAGGAGGCGGGCCTGCGGCCCGTTTGGTGGATAGAAAAAGCGTTATCCACCCTACAAAAACGGTGTTGGGTATCGCTGCGCTCAACCCAACCTACGGTTCAAAACTGGCGACGATTATCGAGGTTGCGATCAAGCGGGTGGATGCAAGGCGTGGCTGGCTTCGATAAGCGGAGTTGCCTAGTGGCAATGAGCATTATCGGAGCCAGCCGCAACGCAGCAGACGCCTGTCCGATCGCGGCCGATTTTAGTGCCTGAAGTGACGCATGCCGGTGAACACCATGGCAATACCGGCTTCGTCGGCGGCGGCGATGACTTCTGCATCGCGCATCGAGCCACCGGGTTGAATCACCGCGGTGATGCCATTGGCCGCAGCGTTGTCCAGGCCGTCGCGGAACGGGAAGAAGGCGTCACTGGCCATTACCGAACCGGCGACTTGCAGGCCGGCGTGTTCGGCCTTGATCGCGGCGATACGGGCGGAGTTGACGCGGCTCATCTGGCCGGCACCGACGCCGATGGTCTGGCGGCCCTTGGCATAGACGATGGCGTTGGATTTAACGAACTTGGCCACTTTCCAGGCGAAGATCAGGTCATGGATTTCCTGCTCGCTGGGCGCGCGCTGGGTGACGATCTTCAGGTCGGACGCAGCAATCATGCCGATATCGCGGCTCTGTACCAGCAGGCCGCCGTTGACCCGCTTGAAGTCCCAGCCGGGGCTGCGCTCGGCCGGCCATTCGCCGCACTCGAGCAGGCGTACATTGGCTTTTGCGGCGACTACGGCGCGGGCTTCGGCACTGATTTTTGGCGCGATAATCACTTCGACAAACTGACGCTCGACGATGGCCTGGGCGGTCGCACCGTCCAGCTCGCGGTTGAAGGCGATGATGCCGCCGAAGGCCGATTCGGTGTCGGTTGCGTAGGCCAGCTCATAGGCCTGGCGGATACCGCCTTCGCTGTCCAGGGCCACGGCCACGCCGCAGGGGTTGGCGTGCTTGACGATCACGCAGGCCGGCTTGACGAAGCTCTTCACGCATTCCAGGGCGGCGTCGGTGTCGGCGACGTTGTTGAACGACAGTTCCTTGCCTTGCAGCTGGATGGCGCTGGCCACGCTGGCTTCGCCCTTCTCTGCTTCCACGTAGAACGCCGCGCTCTGGTGCGGGTTCTCGCCGTAGCGCATTTCCTGGGCCTTGATGAACTGGCTGTTGAAGGTGCGCGGGAACGCGCCGCGCTCTTCGGTGGAGAGGGTGTCGCGGCTCTGGTCGATGGTGCCCAGGTAGTTGGCGATCATGCCGTCGTAGGCAGCGGTGTGCTCGAAGGCCTTCAGGGCCAGGTCGAAGCGCTGGGCGTAGCTCAGGCCGCCAGCTTTCAGCGATTCAACGATACCGGCGTAGTCGCCAACGTTGACCACTATGGCCACGTCTTTGTGGTTCTTCGCCGCGGAACGGACCATGGTCGGGCCGCCGATGTCGATGTTCTCGATGGCGTCGGCGAGATCACAGCCGGGCTTGGCTACGGTGGCGGCGAAGGGGTAGAGGTTGACCGCGACCAGGTCGATCGGCTTGATGCCGTGCTGTTCCATTACCGCGCCGTCGAGTGCGCGACGGCCGAGGATGCCGCCATGGATCTTCGGGTGCAGGGTCTTGACCCGGCCGTCCATCATTTCCGGGAAGCCGGTGTAGTCGGCGACTTCCACTGCGGCTACGCCGTTGTCCTTGAGCAGCTTGTAGGTGCCGCCGGTGGAGAGGATTTCCACGCCAAGGGCGGACAGCTCGCGAGCGAATTCGAGGATGCCGGTCTTGTCGGAAACACTGATCAAGGCACGGCGAACGGGGAGGCGGGTGGTCTGGTCGGTCATTTCAGAGTCCATCAGGGCGGAAGTATCAGCAAAAAAGGCGGCTGTTGTGGGCCGCCCTTTTCGGGAGTTCGGGGTCAGAGCAGGTCGTACTGCTTGAGTTTCTTGCGCAGGGTGCCGCGATTCAGGCCGAGCAGTTCGGAGGCCTTGGTCTGGTTGCCCTTGACGTAATTCATCACGGTTTCCAGCAAGGGGGCCTCGACTTCGGTGAGGACCAGGTTGTAGACGTCGGTGACGTCCGCGCCTTCGAGGTGGGCGAAGTAGTTGTGCAGGGCTTTTTCGACACTGCCGCGCAGGGTTTGTCCTTCTTCGCTCGGCGTGTTGAGGTGCTGTTTCAAACTGCTGTTGTCACTCACAGGAGCCATTCCACTCTCTAAGGTCTCGGTCAACATCGTCATGCGGCCACCCCTTCTCCATTGTTATGACGTTCGCCGAAAAACTCGCGAACGTTGGCGCACTGCGCGTCCGTACTGTCCAGACGATTGAAGTGGGCGCGGAATTCCCTGGCGCCCGGCAGGGTTGCGAGATACCAACTGACATGCTTGCGGGCGATACGTACGCCCATTACATCGCCGTAGAAGGCGTGCAGTGCAGTCAGGTGCTCAAGCAGAATACGTTCCACCTCGAACAGGCCGGGTGCCGGGAGCTGCTCACCGGTACGCAGGTAGTGTTCGATCTCTCGGAATATCCATGGCCGGCCCTGGGCCGCGCGGCCGATCAGCAGGCCGTCGACGCCGGTGGCGGCCAATACGGCCTTGGCCTTCTGTGGCGAGTCGATATCGCCATTGGCCAGCACCGGTATCGACAGCGCCTGCTTGATCGCGGCGATGGTGTCGTACTCGGCCTCGCCGGTGTACAGGTCGGCGCGGGTCCGGCCGTGTACGGCCAGGGCCACGATGCCGGCGTCTTCGGCGATCTTCGCCACCTCGACGCCGTTCTTGTTCTGTCGGTCCCAGCCGGTGCGGATCTTTAGGGTCACCGGCACGTCTACCGCGGCAACTACAGCCTGAAGAATCTCGCGAACCAGGGCCTGGTCTTTCAGCAGGGCGGAACCGGCGGCCTTGTTGCAGACCTTCTTGGCCGGGCAGCCCATATTGATATCGATGATCTGCGCGCCCAGTTCGACATTGCGCCTGGCCGCTTCGGCGAGCATCTGTGCGTCACCGCCGGCGATCTGCACCGAGCGTGGCTCGGGATCGCCCTCATGGACCATGCGCAGGCTCGACTTGCGGGTGTTCCACAGGCGCATATCGCTGGTAACCATCTCCGACACCACCATGCCCGCACCCAGCCGCCGGCACAGCTGGCGAAACGGCTGGTCGGTGACGCCCGCCATGGGGGCGAGGATCAGCTGGTTGGGCAATGTATAGGGGCCGATGCGTAGCGCCGACATAGGGCTTCCCTGCTCAAGAGACCTGCGAAGAGATCTGCTGTTGAGGCCGATAGGAGAGTGCGAAAAAGGGTGGGCATGATACCCGCTCTGGATGACCGGAGAAAGGCTGTTTTGAACAAATTCTGAACAGCTCTCGGCTTATCGCGAAGGGTTTGGTTGAAGGCGGATTTCCAGCCAATTTGTCAGGTGCGCCTTATTCCGGCGAGTGGAAGCTCAGGCTGTAGTTCACAGCTCGGGTGCCTGGATCGAGGATATCCAGGGCAATATGGATGGGGGTTTGCGGCGGCATTTCGGCCTTGCCGGCAAGCTCGCCTGCCAGATATTCGCTAGGCTTGAAGCGGCGACTGGCCAGGAGCTGGCCGTTGATATCGGCGAAGCGCATCTCCAGCAGCGGGAAAGGCTGGGAGAAGGGCGCGCGGTTGTAGAGGATGGCGTCGACCACCAGGGCACCGCTGAACTCGGGGTGGCTGCGCACCACCAGGTTGCTGCTCTTGACCTGGGAGATATCGACCTTGGACGGCAGCTGGCAGCCGAGCAGCGGGCAGAGTTGTTCGAACCAGGGGCGGTACTGGTCCTGGCGGGCCAGTTCATTGAAGTTGTAGGCCAGATACTGGCCGCCCAGGGCGCTGGCCGCGAGCAGGTTCAGCAGGCCCCAGCCGAGCCAGCGGCCCCAGGGCTTTTTCGCCGGCTGCCAGTCCAGTTGCAAGGGTTCTTCGTCGAGGTCGAAGCGGTAGCTGTCGCGCAGTTCGGGTTCGCTGCGTGCCGCCGGGTTGGTTGACGCCTTGGTCGACGCCTTGGGCGGTGCGGCTGGTGCGGTGTCGGCTGGCTCCTGGTCTTCGTCCTGCTCTGCTAGCGGCTCTTCGCGCTCGGCGCGCAAGTTGAAGTGTGGCTCGGCGAGGTCTTCGTCATCCGCGAGCGTGGCGGACAGCTTGACCTCGGGCGGGCCGGCTGCGGGGGCGGCAGCGGGCGGTGTCGGTGCTGCGGGCTTGACGGCGGCGGGCTTGCCCGCATCCTCGCGCAGCAGTGCTTCGGCCCAGCGCTCGTCATGGGCGTCGGCTTCGTCCGGCTCGGCTGCGGGGAAGCTCTCGCTGCGGCTGGGGGCCTGGTCGATGGCGAGAAACTGCCGGGACAGTTGCTGTTCCTGTTCGTCCAGCTTGGCCAGCTCTTCATCCAGATCGAGGCTGTCGAGATCCAGATCGTCGTGGATCCACAGGGTTTCGTTGGCTTTACCGCTCGGCGCGGGGGCTGGAGCTGCTGCGGCTACGGGCGCTGGCACCGGCTTGCTCGGTGGCGGTGCGGCGGCCGCTAGTTGCTCTCCCTGTTCGCGCAATTGCTGCGCCGCATTGAACACGTGCAGGCAGGCCCCGCAGCGCACGGCACCATGGGCGGCACCCAGCTGCGCGAGATTGACGCGAAAGCTGGTGCGGCAATGGGGGCACTGGGTGACGAAACTCTGGGTCATGCGGCGATCCGGCTAAACAAGGCGGCTAGTCTAACGTAAGTGCTCGGCAATGCAGCACTTAGCGGCGTACGCCGCTAATACGCACCCAGCCGTCTTTGTCGGCGGTCGGGTCGAGGTCAAAGGCGTCGGCATAGGCGGCGCGCACCTCGTCGGCCTGTTCGGCGAGGATGCCCGACAGCGCCAGGCGGCCGCCCGGTTTGACCAGGCGGGTGATCTGCGGGGCCAGCGCCACCAGCGGGCCGGCGAGGATATTGGCAACCACCACGTCGGCCGGTTGTTGCGGCATATCGTCCGGCAGGTAGAGCGGGAAGCGCGCTGGGTCGATGTTGTTGCGTCCGGCGTTGTCGCGGGAGGCTTCGATGGCCTGGATATCGATGTCAGTGCCTACTGCCTGGGGCGCGCCGAGCAGCAGGGCGGCAATCGCCAGGATGCCCGAGCCGCAACCGAAGTCGATCACGCTGCAATCCTGCAGGTCCTGGCCGTCCAGCCATTCCAGGCACAGCGCGGTGGTCGGGTGGGTGCCGGTGCCGAAGGCCAGGCCCGGATCGAGCAGCAGATTGACCGCGTCCGGCTCTGGCGCGGCGTGCCAGCTGGGCACTATCCACAGGCGCTGGCCGAAACGCATCGGCTGGAAACCGTCCATCCAGCTGCGCTCCCAATCCTGGTCGGCAATCACTTCGGCCTGGTGCTCGGGCAATTCGGTACCGGTCAGCAGTTGCAGGTGAGCGAACACTGTATTGGCGTCGGTATCGGCTTCGAACAGGGCGAGCAGGTGGGTGTGCGACCACAGCGGCGTGGTGCCCAGGTCCGGCTCGAAAATCGGTTGGTCTTCGGCGTCCATAAAAGTCACCGAAACGGCACCCACTTCCAGCAGCGCATCTTCATAGGTTTCGGCCTGATCCGGAGTGATGGCGAGACGGACTTGTAACCAGGGCATGGCAAACCTCATGAGCGCTGTGGCGTGATGGTGCGAATTGGCGCGCAGCTTACTTGAAGCGGTGGGGCGGCTGCCACCGTAGGCAGGCCGGAAACGACAAGGGCCGCCCAATGGCAGCCCTTGTCTAGCATTTCAGTCATGACCTCGCGAGCTAGAGCGGGACAAGGCAAAAATGGCCGAGGAAGCGGAGTTTACGTCTGTAAATGAGCATTCCTCGGGCATTTTTAACGCAGTACCGCCGACGCGCAGCAGGTCATGGGGCTTAGTGCTTGTCCATACCCAGTTTTTTCTCCAGGTAATGGATATTCACGCCGCCTTTGCAGAAGCCCTTGTCGCGGACCAGATCGCGGTGCAATGGCACGTTGGTCTTGATGCCGTCGACCACGATTTCATCCAGGGCATTGCGCATGCGCGCCATGGCTTCTTCGCGGGTTGCGCCGTAGGTGATCAGCTTGCCGATCAGCGAGTCGTAGTGCGGCGGTACGGTGTAGCCGCTGTACAGGTGCGAGTCGACCCGCACGCCATTGCCGCCTGGCGCATGGAAGTGCTTGACCTTGCCGGGGCAGGGCATGAAGTTGTCCGGGTCTTCGGCGTTGATCCGGCATTCCAGGGAATGGCCGCGGATCACTACGTCTTCCTGGGTAAACGACAGCTTGTTGCCGGCGGCGATGCTGAGCATCTCCTTGACGATATCGATACCGGTGACCATTTCCGAGACCGGGTGCTCGACCTGGACGCGGGTGTTCATCTCGATAAAGTAGAAGTGGCCGTCTTCGTAGAGGAACTCGAAGGTGCCGGCACCGCGGTAGCCGATCTCGATACAGGCGTCGACGCAGCGCTTGAGCACTTCGGCACGGGACTGTTCGTTGATAAAGGGCGCTGGCGCTTCTTCCAGAACCTTCTGGTGGCGGCGCTGCAGCGAGCAGTCGCGGTCACCCAGGTGAATGGCGTTACCCTGGCCGTCGGACAGCACCTGGACTTCCACGTGACGCGGATTGCCGAGGAACTTCTCCAGATAGACCATCGGGTTGCCGAACACCGAACCGGCTTCGCTGCGGGTCAGCTTGGCCGATTTGATCAGGTCTTCTTCCTTGTACACCACGCGCATGCCGCGACCACCGCCGCCGCCAGCGGCCTTGATGATCACCGGGTAACCGACGTCGCGAGCAATCTGCAGGGCCGTTTCCTCGTCTTCCGGCAGCGGGCCGTCGGAGCCGGGTACTACCGGTACGCCGGCCTTGATCATGGCGTGCTTGGCCGACACCTTGTCGCCCATCAGGCGAATGGTCTCGGCCTTAGGGCCGATAAAGGCGAAGCCGGAGTTTTCCACCTGCTCGGCGAAATCGGCGTTTTCCGCAAGGAAGCCGTAGCCGGGGTGGATGGCGGTGGCACCGGTGACTTCAGCCGCGCTGATGATCGCCGGAATATTCAAATAAGACAGCGCGCCAGAGGCAGGGCCGATGCATACGGACTCGTCGGCCAGGCCCAGGTGCATCAGTTCGCTGTCGGCGGTGGAATGCACCGCGACGGTCTTGATGCCCAGCTCTTTACAGGCGCGCAAGACGCGCAGGGCGATCTCGCCGCGGTTGGCGATCAGAACTTTTTCCAACATCGCAGGCTCTCCGCGGTTCAAACGATGGTGAACAGAGGCTGATCGTATTCCACCGGCTGGCCGTTCTCGCCCAGGATGGATTCGATAGTGCCGCTGGCTTCTGCCTCGATGTGGTTCATCATCTTCATCGCTTCGACGATGCAGAGAATGTCGCCTTTCTTCACGCTCGAACCGACTTCGACGAAGTTGCTCGAGTCAGGGCCGGAGGCGCGATAGAAGGTGCCAACCATCGGCGAGCGCACCACGGTGCCGTTGAGCTTGGCAGCAGCCGGAGCGGCAGCTTCAGCAGCGACCGGAGCCGCGGCAGCCGGAGCGGCTGCTGGCGCAGGTGCCGGAGCGTAAATCGGCTGTTGCATAAAGGTCGGCTGCTTGCTGTGACGACTGATGCGTACCGACTCTTCGCCTTCGCGAATTTCCAGCTCGTCGATGCCGGACTCTTCCAGCAGCTCGATCAGTTTTTTGACTTTACGAATATCCATAGTTTTTCAACTCCCGGTGAGGTCAGGGGCGCTTAAGATCAAGTTGTTCGAGTGCAGCCTCCAGGGCCAGTCGGTAACCGCTGGCGCCAAGGCCGCAGATCACACCTACCGCTACATCGGAAAAGTAGGAGTGATGGCGGAAAGCTTCGCGTTTGTGCACGTTGGACAGGTGCACTTCGATGAATGGGATGCTCACCGCCAGCAATGCGTCACGTAATGCGACGCTTGTGTGGGTAAAAGCGGCGGGATTGATCAGAATAAAGTCGACACCTTCGCCCTGTGCGGCGTGAATGCGCTCGATCAGCTCGTACTCGGCATTGCTCTGCAAGTAGAGCAGGTGATGGCCGGCTTCACGGGCGCGGCGCTCCA
Organism: Pseudomonas sp. XK-1; assembly: GCF_038069885.1. Taxonomy (NCBI): domain Bacteria; kingdom Pseudomonadati; phylum Pseudomonadota; class Gammaproteobacteria; order Pseudomonadales; family Pseudomonadaceae; genus Pseudomonas; species Pseudomonas sp. XK-1. The sequence continues at coordinate 574,028 of NZ_JBBPES010000001.1, forward strand.
GATCCAGGTTGATCTGCTCCAGGGTGGTGGAGCCATAGGTGCCCGGTTCACGGGTGCCGAGCAGATTGAGATTGGGGCCGTGGAGCACCAAGAGGGTAGCCATGATCCTGAGTCCTTGTTTTTACACTCGCCGGACTATGCCGGAGTCGCCTTGCGACTGTCCAGTTCTGTGCAATAGCCTGCACGATGACCGTAGTTTGCGCCATTAATGTGACCGCTTGGCTTAAAAGCGTTCGCGGGCCTGGCTCAGGCGGGCGGCAAAACCGCTGGCGTCGATCTCGCCGACGACGCGCAAATCCCGCCATTCGTTACCCTTGGCGTCGAACAGCAGAATCGCCGGTGGCCCGAACAGCTGATAACGGTCGAGCAGGGCGCGTTGCTCGGCGTTGCTTTCGGTGATGTCGAAGCGTACCAGCTGATAGTCGCCCAGCTGGCTGCCGACCTGCGGGGCGCTGAGCACTTCGCGCTCAATCACCTTGCAGCTGATGCACCAGTCGGCGTACCAGTCGAGCAGCAGCGGGCGGCCGCTGTTCTGCGCGGCGCTGAGGGCCGCTTGCAGTTGCGCCGGGGTGCTGATGGTTTGCCACTGGCCCGATTGCACCTGGATGGCCTCGGCGCTGCTGACTATCCGCCCGAGTGGGCGCAGCGGGTCATCCTGGCCCTGCAGCGCGCCCACCCAGGCCACCAGGGCATAGATCAGCAGCGGCAGACCGAGCAGCTGGGCGAGCTTCTGGTGGTGAGTCTTGGGGGTCAGCTCCAGCGCGCCGAGCCAGAGGGCCACGCCGCCCGCCAGCAGGCCCCACAGGGCCAGGCTGACTGGCCCCGGTACGACGCGTTCGAGCAGCCAGATGGCCACGGCCAGCAGCAGGGCACCGAACAGGTTGCGTACGGTGAGCATCCAGGGGCCGGATTTCGGCAGCAGCGCGCCGCCGCCGACGGCGAACAGCACCAGCGGTGCCCCCATGCCCAGGCCCAGGGCCAGCAACTTGAGGCCGCCGCCCAGGGCGTCGCCGCTGGCGCTGATATACAGCAGGGCACCGGCCAGTGGCGCGGATACGCAGGGCGATACCAGCACGCTGGAGAGCACGCCGAGGGCCGCTGCGCTGAAAATGGTGCCGCCGTGCAGGCGCTGGCTCAGACGCTGCAGGCGACCGTCGAGGGCTGCCGGCAGGCGCAGTTCGAGAAAGCCCAGGCTGGCCGCGCCGAACAGGGCGAAGAAGATCGCAAAGGGCACCAGCACCCAGGGTGACTGTAGCCGCGCCTGCAGATTGAGTTCGGCCCCGAACAGGCCCATCAGCGCGCCGAGGATGGCAAAACTCAGGGCCATCGGCAGCACGTAGGCCAGCGACAGCACCAGGCTGCGCAGGCCGCCTGGTTGGCCGCGCAGCACCACGCCGGTGAGGATCGGCAGCATCGGCAGCACGCAGGGGGTGAAGGTCAGGGCCAGGCCGCCGAGGAAGAACAGCGCCAGATCGGTCCAGCTCCAGGACGTCGCTGCATCCGCGCTGGTGTTGGCGGACGCAGCACCGCCGCCGATGGCCAGCACCGTGGTTTCCGGCGGGTAGCACAGACCCTTGTCGGCGCAGCCCTGGTAGTTGACGCTGAGGTTGAACGGCAGATTGTCCGGGTTCTCCACCGGCACCTCGATATCCAGCACCTCGTAGTACACCTCGACCTCGCCGAAGTACTCGTCGGTCTTGGCCTGGCCGGCCGGCAGAACGGCCTCGCCCAGGCGCACGCTCGCCGGTTCGGCACTGAAGCTGAAGCGATGGCGGTAGAGGTAGTAGCCCTCGGCGGCGACGAAACGCAGTTTGATCGACTCGTTCGAACTGTCGATCAGGTTGAGCTTGAAGGCCTCGCTGACCGGCAGAAAATCCGCGCTGTTGTTCAGTGCCGCACCCAGTTGCGCAGGTACGGGGCGCTGGTCGAACAGGCCGGCGCTGGCGGGCAGGACGAACAGAAGCAGAAGCAGGCTGAGTAGACGGTGCATGGCAGGCTCGTGATGCGGGAATCGCCGCATCATAACGGAGGCGCAAGGCTGCGCGCATGCCTCAGCCTGTAAGCGGTCTTGTCTGCAGGCCGGATGGTACGCGACAGATTGCCGCGATGGCAACGCAGGTAGTTTTTCAGCAGCCTGTTAAACCCTGAAGGCCTGCACCGCGGTATGCAGCTGACCGCCCAGGTGCAACAGCTGCTCGCCCTGGTTGCGCCCCTCGCCGATGCGCAACAGGTTGTCGCCGCCCAGCTTGTGGATGCGCTCGCTGTGGCTGCGGATCTCGCTGACTGCGCCGCTCTGCTGGGCGGTGGCGTCGGCGATGCGTTCGGCCATGCTGGCGATGGTGCGGATCGCGGCGACTATCTCGTCCAGCGCGCCATCGGCCGCCTCTGCCTGGCTGGCGGTATGTTCGGCATGCTCGACCTGGGCGCGCATGGCCTGTACCGACTGCAGGGCAGCCTGTTGCAGGCGGCCGATCAGCGCCTGAATCTCTGCGGTCGCGCCGCTGGTGCGTTGCGACAGCGAGCGCACCTCGTCGGCCACCACGGCAAAGCCGCGGCCCAGTTCGCCGGCCCGCGCCGCTTCGATGGCGGCATTCAGGGCCAGCAGGTTGGTCTGTTCGGCGATGCCGCGAATCACCGTCAACACCTTGTCGATGGTGGCGGTTTCCTCGGCCAGACGTTCGATGGCCTGGGCATTGCCCTGCACCTCGCCGACCAGTGAGTGCAGGCCGCTCAGGCTCTGGTCAATCACCTGTTGGCCCTGGCCCAGGGCGCGGTTGGCATCGCGGCTGGCATCGGCGGCCTGGCTGGCGTCGCCGGCCACCTGCTGGATAGTGGCCTGCAGTTCGCCGAGGGCGTCGTGAATCTGTGCGGTATCGCCGGCCTGGCGCTCTGCCCCACCATGCAGGCCGCCGCTGAGCTCGGCCAGGGTGCGACTGGAGCCCACCACCTGTTCGGCGTGCTGGCGGATGGTGCCGACCAGATCGACCAGGTAGGCGCGCAGGCGATTGAGCGAGGCCTCGATATCCGTCAGTTCGCGGATCTGCGAGCCCAGGCGGATATCCGTGGCGAAGTCGCCCTGTGCCCAGGCGGAGAGTGACGGCACCAGGTGGGTGAGGATCTTTGTCAGGCGGCGCTGGATGCGGTCGATGATCAGGGCGATCAGCAGAATCAGGCCGATCATCAGGCCCAGAATCAGCTGCACTTCGCCCTGGATGCGCCCGTGTTCGGCACGCACCAGCGGCTCCAGCGCGGCCAGGGCCTGCTGCACCTGATCGATCTGGGTGCGGGTGCTGCTGGCCAGCACGCCGCGTTGCTCGATCAGCTCGCGGGTGCGCTGCAGCTCGGCCGGGTAGCGCTTGATCAGGTTGGCCAGGTCGCGCTTGAGGGCAATGCCGCGGTCTTCTGCCTGGCTGCTTTCGCTGCTTTCGTCCAGGCCCAGCAGGCCGGCAAAGCTGTTGCTGGCGGACTGCTCGGTCTCGGCCACGCCGAGCAGCGGTAAATCGCTGAGTGCCTGCGCCTGCTTTTGCAGTGCGGCCAGTTCCCGCTCGACCTCGCTGACCAGTTCGCCGCGGCCGCTGCTCACCAGCTTGGCCCGGGCATGGCCCAGGCGCGTGAGATGGCGGGCGGCGCTGAACAGCGGGCGGCGATAGCCAGCGGCGGTGGCGGGTTCGCCGCTGTCGGCGTAGTTGGACAGCTGTTCCAGCGCTGCTTCCATTTCCCGTTCGGCTTGCAGCAGCAGGCCCTGGGGGTCGCCGGACAGTTTGCCAGCGGCCAGCAGCTGGTTGGCGCTGAAACGTTGCAGTTCGCTCAGGCTGGGGCGCAGATTCTCCGCCAGCTGTGTCGGCAGCTCGGCGAGCGCCAATTCCAGGGCGGCCAGCGATTGCAGGGCGGCGCTATGGCGCAGGGCATCGCCGCTCTCCAGGTAGGCGGCGATGTTCTGTGCGCTCTCGCCTTGAAACTGTTGCGACAGGCTCAGGTAGCGCTCCATCAGCTGGTAGGGGCGCTCCAGGGCGCGCTGCGACCACCAGAGCGTCGCCGCCAGGGCCACGCAGACGGCTACCAGCAACAGGGTATTGAGGTTGGTAAGGGATTTCAGGCGCATAGGGCTCGACCGATGGGGGACGGTACGGGCCACCGCCGGTTTTCCGGGGTGGCCGCTAAGCCTTGGAATTTATTGCTTTTTCATGACCGTAATATGACGGTGCGGGCTGCATCACAGTTTTCTGCCGGTTGCTCGGCGGTCTGCTCTAGTCGCCCTGATAAATCTCCACCCGGTTGCGTCCGCCATGTTTGGCCACATAGAGCGCCTGGTCGGCCTGCTGCGAGAGCAGTTTGCCATCCAGTTCGGGGGCGAGCTGAGCGATGCCGCAACTGAAGGTGCAGGACAGTTCGTGGGGCTGCGCCGAGTACTGGATTTCGGCGAAGCGCTGGCGGATCTCGTCGAGTACCCGCTTGGCCGATTGGGCATCGGTGTCGGGCATCACCACCGCAAACTCCTCACCGCCGTAGCGGCCGATATGGTCGCTCTTGCGCAGGCGCTGTTTGAGGAATAGGGCCAGGCTCTTGATTACTCGGTCGCCCATGGGGTGGCCGTAGGTGTCGTTGACCTTCTTGAAGAAGTCGATATCGATCATGGCGAAGCTCAGCGGCTGGCTGTCGCGCTCGGCACGAAAGCGCGCATCTTCGAGCAGTTGCAGGGTGTGGGTGTGGTTGAACAGGCCGGTCAGGCTGTCGCGCACCATGCGTGCCTTGAGGTTGCGCGCGCGGGCGGCGCGGTTGCGTACCGTGGCGATCAGGTGGCGCGGTTTGATCGGCTTGGTCAGGAAGTCATCGCCGCCTTCGCTCATGGCGTCGAGTTGCTTGTCCAGATCGTCTTCGGCCGACAGGTAGATGATCGGCACGCTGACATAGCGGTCGTTGTGACGGATCACCTTGGCCAGTTCCGGGCCGTTGCACTCGGGCATATACATGTCGAGGATGATCAGGTCCGGCTGGAATTCGGCGAGCTGGGTCATCGCCGCGATCGGCTCGATCAGAGTGCGGGTGATGATGCCGGCACTGTTGAGCACCCGTTCGGTGTGGGTGGCCTGGGCCCGCGAGTCATCAATGATCAGCACCTTGTAGGGCTCGTACTGCGCCACATGGGTCAGCACTTCGATGCGCTCGAACAGGTTCGAGGCATCCAGATTGCCGGTGAAGAACTCCTGGCCGCCGGCCCTTACTGCCGCCAGGCGGGTGGGGGTGTCGGTATCCTGGCGGCTGAAAAACAGCAGGGGAATCTTGTGCTCCAGGCCTTCCTGCACCGCCTGGGCCAGTTGCAGGCCGCAGCCAGGGCCGGAGAAGTCGACGTCCATCAGGATGGCGGCCGGATGGCGCCCCAGCACCGCGTCGCGAAACCCGTTGGCACTGTCGAAGGGCAGGGCGGTCATGCCGAAGAATTCCAGGCGCTGGGCCAGCTGCTCGGCCTGGTCGATATACTGCAGGGCCAGGTAAACCGGCTTGCGCAGAGGCGGCAGCACGGTCTGCTCGAAGCGGTCGCCGTGGCGCAGGCCGGTGCGCGACAGGCGCTGCATCAGCAGGTTGAGCTGGCTGATCAGCTCGCTGTTGAGGCGACCGCGATTGCCCGCGACCTGTTCCAGGCAATGACCGATTTCCCCGGCCAGCTGGCTGTGCTCGGCCTGCTCGAAGCGTTCGGCGTAGCGCTGCAGCAACTGGTTGGCCAGGTCCAGTTCACGCATGCCGCTGTCATTCCACTCGCTGCGTTGCAGGCGTTGCCAAACCTCGAGCAGCTGGCGTGCCTGGTTGATCACGCGCTGGGCGAAGTGCTGTTTGAGGCGGTCGCTGCTGGGGTCTTCGTGTTCGGTCATGGCCTTTGGTCTAATTAGGCGGCCTTGCGGTCGCGGGTGGTGGCGCATTGCCAGTAATGCTACCACTGGCAATCACCTCTGCGGGTGCCGTCGATCTATTGACGGCGGCCTTCTGTCTAGAGCGTCACAGTCTGTGACAGCGGCAACCGGCAGTAAGTTTGCCGCGTGACGCTGCGCAGCACGTCGCGCTTCCCTTATAGTGCTAGGTGCGCGTTCGTGATGGCGCGGCAATAAACCTTAGGATCTGTTCGCAACCCTGCGCAGGGCTTGCGGTCGAATCATCGAGTTGAGTAAACAAAGGATAAGGCCATGCTGGATTGGAAGAACCGAACTGCCGGCGCACGCAATGGTGCTGCGGACTCCGTCGATAACGTACGCAGCTATTTCGCGGGTGGCTGGGCCGTACGGGTGGTGGGCGGTCTGCTGGGGCTCTACCTGCTGCTGGCCGTGATCGTGGGCTGGTACTGGAGCCAGGAGCCGGCGCAGTTCTCCGTGCAGCAACGTGCCGAAGCCGCCTCCCAGGCCCGTGGGCACAAGCTGGTCAATGGTTACACCACGGCTGAAACCCTCAAGCAGGTGGCCAACACCTTGCTCGACAAGCCGGGTGGCTACCTGTCCAACGACCTCGCCCCGCCAGGCCTGTGGCTCGATAACATGCCGAGCTGGGAGTTTGGCGTGCTGGTACAGGTGCGCGACATGTCCCGCGCCCTGCGCAAGGACTTCACCCGCTCGCAGTCGCAGTCCACCGAAGATCCGGACCTGGCCAAGGCCGAACCGCGCTTCCACTTCGACAACAAGAGCTGGGCGCTGCCGGCCTCCGAGGCCGAATACGCCGAAGGCATCAAGTCCCTGGACCGCTACCTGGCGCGTCTGGCCGATCCGAGCCAGTCCAATGCGCAGTTCTATACCCGCGCCGACAACCTCAATAACTGGCTGGGCGATGCCGCCACCCGTCTGGGCTCGCTGTCGCAGCGCCTGTCGGCCAGCGTCGGCCAGGTACGTCTGAATACCTCGGTGGTCGACCCTAGCCAGCTGGGTGGGGATGCGCCGGCCGATTTTGTCGAAGGCGTGAATTACGAGACGCCGTGGCTGCAGATCGACAACGTGTTCTACGAAGCCCGCGGTCAGGCCTGGGCTCTGGCCCATCTGCTGCGCGCCATCGAAGTCGACTTTGCCGATGTGCTGGCGAAGAAGAACGCCACCGTCAGCGTGCGCCAGATCATCCGTGAGCTGGAGGCCGCCCAGGAAACCCTGTGGAGCCCGATGATTCTCAACGGCAGCGGTTACGGCCTGCTGGCCAACCACTCGCTGGTGATGGCCAACTACATCTCGCGGGCCAATGCCGGCCTGATTGATCTGCGCCAGCTGTTGTCGCAGGGCTGAGTCATGGCCTGGTCCGAGGCCGAGGTGGCGCACCGCGCCGCCTCCGACGCCGAGCTGATCGCCTGGGTCGATGAGCAGGACCGCCCCCTGGGCGGCGTGTTGCGCGGCGAGTTGCGCGAGCGCCGGCTGATCGGTCGGGGCAGCTATATCCTGCTGTTCAACAGTGCCGGCCTGCTCTGCGTGCACCGGCGCACTCTGAGCAAGGCGCTGTACCCCGGTTACTGGGATGTGGCGGCGGGCGGCATGGTGCTCGAAGGCGAAAGCTACGCCGAGTCGGCCGCCCGCGAGCTGGCCGAAGAACTGGGTATCGAGGATGCGCCGCTGGTCGAACACGCGCACTTTTTCTACGACGCCCCGGAAAGCCGCCTGTGGTGCATGGCCTATTCGGCGGTGTCCGATGCGCCGCTGCGCTTGCAGCCGGAGGAAGTGCTGGAGGCGCGGTTTATCTCCATCGACCAGGCTCTGGCCGAGACGCAGCACCTGCCCTATTGCCCCGACTCGCTGGCCGCCTTGCAGCGTTATCTGGCGGCTATTGCGTAGGATGGGTTGGCCGTAGACGTCACCCATCGCATTGCCGGCATGGGTATCATGAGGAACATCCATGTCCCTCACCCTGTTGGCAGCTAAAGCTGTGCAACACGGCATCCTGCCGTTTTGTCGCTGCGCTCAATCCATCCTGCGACTGAATACCTGTTTAGAGCCGCGCCATTCCTGGCTTTGTGCAGGATATGCAGGCGTTTTGTTCGGCATCGCGAACAGCGTCGCCAATCCGCCGATTAATGGCGCATTTTTACACTTAGCAGTCGTGGCTTTTGCCGTTACACTGCGCGGCCTTCAAGCCCCGGCCGTGTATCGCCAGGGTGCGCTGCCCCTGCCAGAGTGGGGCTTCGCGGTCGACTCAGAACACTCAGTCGACCAGTCGCTATCCTGACCCCTTCGAGGACAATACGGTGGTCAAGAAAGCTTCCTCATTTGCCGCCCTCAGCGGCCTGGTGTATTCCACCGACAGCGGCCGGCATTGCCCGGACTGCAGTCAGCCGGTGGACGCCTGCATCTGCAAACAGACCCTGATCCCCGACGGTGACGGCATCGCCCGCGTGCGCCGCGAAAGCAAAGGTCGCGGCGGCAAGACGGTGACCACCATCAGCGGTGTGCCCCTGGCCATCGATGCGCTGCAGGAGCTGAGCAGCGCGCTGAAGAAGCGCTGTGGCTGCGGCGGCTCGCTCAAGGACGGGGTGATCGAGATTCAGGGCGATCACGTCGAATTGCTGATCGCCGAGCTGATCAATCGTGGCTTTAAAGCCAAGAAATCCGGCGGCTGATCCAGTCTTTTCTAAACTTTCCCGGCACATGGCCAGTCCATCGCTGGGTAATCGTCATTTCCAGACTTTAATCTGTACGCGTCTTGGCTGTGCCAAGGCCACTATCGCCAGCAAGGGAGACTTCGATGTCTGTACGACGCACACGCAAAGATGACGGCAGCCAATGGACAGTGGCGGACAGTCGCAGCGTCTATGGCATTCGCCATTGGGGCGCGGGTTATTTCGCGATCAATGACCAGGGCCGCGTCGAGGTGCGTCCGAACGGGCCCGAGAGCACGCCCATCGACCTGTTCAAGCAGGTCGAAGAGCTGCGCTCCAGTGGTCTCAGTCTGCCGTTACTGGTGCGCTTCCCGGACATCCTGCAGGACCGCGTGCGCCAGCTCACCGGGGCCTTCGATGCCAATATCGCCCGTCTGGAATACCAGAGCCCCTATACCGCGCTGTACCCGATCAAGGTCAACCAGCAGGAAGCGGTGGTGGAGAACATCATCGCCACGCAGAACGTCTCCATTGGCCTTGAAGCCGGCTCCAAGCCGGAGCTGATGGCAGTGCTGGCGCTCGCGCCGAAGGGCGGCACCATCGTCTGCAACGGCTACAAGGACCGCGAATTCATCAAGCTGGCGCTGATGGGGCAGAAGCTCGGCCACAACGTGTTTATCGTGATCGAGAAGGAATCCGAGGTGCAGCTGGTGATCGAGGAGGCGGCCGAACTCAAGGTCGCTCCGCAGATCGGTCTGCGCGTGCGTCTGTCGTCGCTGGCCTCAAGCAAATGGGCCGACACCGGCGGCGAGAAATCCAAGTTCGGCCTGTCGGCGGCGCAGTTGCTGTCTGTGGTCGAGCGCTTCCGCGCGGCCAAGCTGGACCAGGGCATTCGCCTGCTGCACTTCCATATGGGCTCGCAGATCGCCAACCTGTCCGACTACCAGCACGGCTTCAAGGAAGCCATCCGTTATTACGGCGAGCTGCGTGGCCTGGGTCTGCCGGTCGACCATATCGACGTCGGCGGCGGCCTGGGGGTCGACTACGACGGAACCCATTCGCGCAACGCCAGCTCGATCAACTACGACATGGACGACTACGCCGGTGTGGTGGTGGGCATGCTCAAGGAGTTCTGCGACGCCCAGGAGCTGCCGCACCCGCATATCTTCTCGGAAAGCGGCCGCTCGCTGACCGCGCACCACGCCATGCTGGTGGTGCAGGTCACCGATGTGGAAAAACACAACGACGAGATCCCCAAGATCGAGGACGTCACCAGCCTGCCGGAAACCGTGCGTTACCTGGTCGAGCTGCTCGGTCCGACCGATATCGAGATGGTCACCGAGACCTACTGGCGCGCCACCCACTACATGAGCGACGTGGCCAGCCAGTACGCCGACGGTAAGCTCAGCCTGACCGAAAAGGCCCTGGCCGAGCAGTGCTACTTCGCCGTATGCCGGCGTTTGCACAATTCGCTCAAAGCCCGTCAGCGCTCGCACCGTCAGGTGCTCGACGAGCTCAACGACAAGCTGGCGGACAAATACATCTGCAACTTCTCGGTGTTCCAGAGCCTGCCGGACACCTGGGCCATCGGTCAGGTGCTGCCGATTCTGCCGCTCAACCGTCTCGACGAAGAGCCCATTCGCCGCGCCGTGCTGCAGGACCTGACCTGCGACTCCGACGGCAAGATCCGCCAGTACGTCGACGAGCAGAGCATCGAAACCAGCCTGCCTGTGCACGAAGTGCGCGAGGGCGAGGACTACCTGCTGGGGATCTTCCTGGTCGGTGCCTATCAGGAAATTCTCGGCGATATGCACAATCTGTTCGGTGATACCGACTCGGTGAATATCTACCAGAACAATGACGGCAGCGTGTACCACGCCGGGATCGAGACTCACGACACCATCGAGGACATGCTGCGCTACGTGCACCTGTCGCCCGAGGAGTTGATGACCCACTACCGCGACAAGGTGGCCAGCGCCAAGATCAGCCCGCGCGAACGCACCCAGTTCCTCGACGCGCTGCGTCTGGGGTTGACCCGTTCGTCCTATCTGTCGTCCTGATCGCGGGCAAGCCCGCTCCTACAAAAGACAAGGCCCCGCATTGCGGGGCCTTGTCTTTTAAAGCCTGATTTTACGATCTCGCGAGCTAGAGTCCTGCAAGGCGCTACGTTAGTAACAGCCTTCGGCTGGTCAAAAACGGCGAGGAACGGTCGGAGTCGCGGGCGACTGTACTTTTGTACATGAGCATTACTCGTTTCACTCGCCCTTCGGGCCGCGCTAAAGCGCGTTAGCCGCAAGCGGCTTTTAACGCAGCGGGGCCGACGCGCAGCAGATCGTGCGCGTGCCTCAGGCCCCGATCAGGCTCTGTCCGCAGACACGCATCACCTGCGCGGTGGCCGCGCCTGCGCCAGGCTGAGCGAACCAGGCCACGGCTTCGGCGACGTCCTGGGGCTGGCCGCCTTGGCCCATGGAGTTCATCCGCCGGCCGGCTTCGCGGATGGTCAGCGGGATGGCGGCAGTCATCTGGGTTTCGATAAAGCCGGGGGCAACGGCGTTGATGCTGATGCCGCGTTTGGCCAGCATCGGTGCCCAGGCCTGGGCCAGGCCGATTACTCCGGCCTTGCTCACTGCATAGTTGGTCTGGCCCATATTGCCGGCGATGCCGCTGATCGAGGCGATCAGTACCACGCGGCCGTTGTCGTGCAGCTTGCCGGCGTCCAGCAGGGCCTGGGTCAGCACCTGAGGGGCATTCAGGTTGACGTTGATCACCGAGTTCCAGAACTCGTCGCTCATCTTCGCCAGGGTCTTGTCGCGGGTGATGCCGGCGTTGTGCACGAGGATATCGATACCGTCCGGCAGTGCGTCAATCAGCTGCGCAGCGGCATCGCTGGCGCAGATATCCAGGGCCAAGCCGCGGCCGCCGAGGCGTGCGGCGAGGGCGTCCAGCGCTTGCTTGGCGGGCGGCACGTCCAGCAGCACCACTTCGGCACCGTCGCGGGCCAACGTCTCGGCGATTGCCGCACCTATGCCGCGGGAGGCCCCGGTGACCAGGGCCTTCTTGCCGGCGAGCGGGCGGGTCCAGTCCTTGACCTGCTCGCTGCAGGCATTCAGGCGCAATACCTGGCCGGACACATAGGCGCTTTTCGGCGATAGGAAGAAGCGCAGCGCGCCTTCCAGCTGCGTCTCGCCGCCCTTGCCGACGTAGATCAGCTGCACGTTGCCGCCGCGGCGGATTTCCTTGCCCAGGGAGCGGGTAAAGCCTTCCAGCGAGCGCTGTACGCTAGCGGCAATCGGGTCTTTCAGGGATTCCGGTGGGCGGCCCAGCACCACTACCCGCGGGCACCTGCCCAGGCCCTTGAAGGCCGGTTGGAAGAAGTCGCGCAGCTCGATCAGCTGCTCGAAACGGGTCAGCCCGCTTGCGTCAAAAACCAGCGCCTTGAGCTTGGGGCCGTGCTCGGCGGTCCAGCGCGGCAGTTCGAACTGGCCTTCGCGAGGGGCGAACAACGCGTCGGTCAGCTTGTTGGCAAATGGCAGCACGGCGCTGGCCAGGCTGCCGTCGCCACCTATCAGCAGGGCACCGTCCACCGGCCGGCTGCGGCCCGCCATCCAGCGCTCCAGCAGCAGCGGAGCGGGCAGGCCGAGCGCGCCGACCAGGCGGCGACCGGCGTTGGTGTTGGCGAAGGCGAGATAACGGTCGGACATGGAATGGCTCCTGCGCATGGATCGAAAGTGCGCCCACTCTACGCAGGCCACGGCAATGCGCAATTGACCGCACCGCCTGCCGCGCTGGCAAGGCGGCCAATGCGGGCGGCCCGGTATAGGCTAGCCTTGGCCCCCATTCATCTGCCTCACTAGCCAAGGACCTCTCCATGACCCAGCCGCGCCGCGTCGCCATTGTTGGCGGTAACCGCATTCCGTTCGCCCGTTCCAACACCGTCTATGCCACCACGAGCAATCAGGAAATGCTGATCAGCGCGCTGGATGGTCTGGTGGAGCGCTTCAATCTGCACGGCGAGCGCCTCGGCGAGGTAGTGGCTGGTGCGGTGCTCAAGCATTCTCGCGACTTCAACCTGACTCGTGAATGCGTGCTGGGCTCGCGCCTGGCTCCGGAAACCCCCGCCTATGACCTGCAGCAGGCCTGCGGCACTGGCCTGGAGGCGGCGCTGCTGGTGGCCAACAAGATCGCCCTGGGGCAGATCGAGTGCGGCATTGCCGGCGGCGTCGACACCACCTCCGACGCGCCGATCGGGGTCAACGAAGGGCTGCGCAAGATTCTCCTGCAGGCCAACCGCGGCAAGAGCAACGGCGACAAGATCAAGAGCCTGCTGCAGATTCGCCCACGCCATCTGGCCCCGGCCGTTCCGCGCAACGGCGAGCCGCGCACCGGACTGTCGATGGGCGAGCATTGCGAGCAGATGGCGCAGGCCTGGGCCATCCCGCGTGACGAGCAGGACCTGCTGACCGTGGCCAGCCACCAGAAACTCGCCGCGTCCTATGCCGAAGGCTGGCATGACGACCTGCTCACCCCCTTCCGTGGCCTGACCCGCGACCAGAATATGCGCGCAGATATCAGCCTGGAGAAACTCGCCACCCTCAAACCCTGCTTCGAGCGCAGCCCGCGCGGCACCATGACCGCCGCCAACTCGACGCCGCTGACCGATGGCGCGTCCCTGGTGCTGCTGGCCAGCGAAGACTGGGCCAAGGCCCGTGGCCTGCCGATCCTGGCTTACTGGAAGGATGGCGAAGCGGCGGCGGTGGACTTTGTCGGCGGTAAGGAAGGCCTGCTGATGGCCCCGGCCTATGCGGTGCCGCGCATGCTGGCGCGGAATAAACTGACCCTGCAGGACTTCGACTACTACGAAATCCACGAAGCCTTCGCCGCCCAGGTGCTGTGCACCCTCAAGGCCTGGGAAGACGCCGACTACTGCAAGACTCGCCTGGGTCTGGACGCGCCGCTGGGCTCCATTGACCGCAGCAAGATGAACGTCAAGGGCAGCTCCCTGGCCGCCGGCCATCCCTTCGCCGCCACCGGCGGGCGCATTGTCGCCAACCTGGCCAAGCTGCTCTCGGTGGCACAGGAAGGCCGCGGGCTGATCTCGATCTGCGCCGCTGGCGGTCAGGGTGTGACTGCGATTCTGGAAAAGTAATCAAACAGACGCTGCTACGCCTCTGCGTGGCAGCGTGATGTATGCAACTCCTTGATTTAGAGCGGCCCACGTAGGTGGTGCCGCTCTTTTTTATGGCGCGTCATTTGATGGCCGCGCGTCCTCCGTGGGAGGGGTTAGGCGGCACTCCGCTTTAGCCGCGACAGATCTTGGCAGCGCTACAAGTCGCGGCTAAAGCCCCACCCACCAAAGCCCTGCATCCAACCGACAGTTCAGTCTGCGGCGGGCTATTACGCCTGGGTATCGGCTTCGCTCTTCAGCAGCGCCGCCTTGCGTTCCAGGCCCCAGCGGTAGCCGCTGAGGCCGCCATTGCTGGCGATCACCCGGTGGCAGGGCACCAGCAGGCCCAGCGGGTTGCTGGCGCAGGCGCGGGCCACGGCGCGTGGGTGGCTGCCCAGTTGCGCGGCCAGCTCGGCGTAGTTGCGCGTCTGCCCGATCGGGATCTGTTGCAGGGAGCGCCATACCTGCTGCTGAAACGCCGTACCGCGAATATCCAGTGGCAGCTGGGCGGCGCGCTGCGGTTCGCTGATTTGCGCCAATACCTGGCGCAGGCTGTCGCCCTGGCCCGCATCATCCTCCTGCAATTCGGCGGCGGCAAAGCGCTGCTGCAGTTCATCCAGCAGGGCGGCCGGGTCGTCGCCAAACAGCAGGGCGCAGATGCCCTTGGCGCTGCTGGCCAGCAGCAGGTGGCCGAGCGGGCAGGGCGCGATGCTGTAACGCAGTCGCTCACCCGCACCCTGTTTACGCCGCTGCGCCGGGCTCAGGGCGGTCGCTTGCTGATACAGCGCGCGGGTGCCGGAGTAACCGACGCTCAGGGCGGCATCCAGCACGCTGCCAGCCGCGGGCAACTGCCGCTCCAGGCGCGCGCGGCGTTGCGCCTCGCTCCAGGCCTTGGGCGTCAGCCCGGTGCGGACCTTGAAGGCGCGGGCCAGGTGCGAGGAGGACAGGCCGATACGGGCGGCCAATTGAGTCAGGGTTAGTGGCTTGTCGCTGTTATCGAGCAGGCGGCAGGCGGCGCTCACCAGTTGGTCGAGCTGTTCGGCGGGGCTCAGGCCCTGGGGTGAGCAGCGCCGGCAGGGGCGAAAGCCGGCCTGCTCGGCCTCGGCCGGGCTGCGCTGGAAGCTGACATTGCGCCGTAGCGGCCTGCGCGCCGGGCAGCTCGGCCGGCAGTAGATGCCGGTGGAGTGCACGGCGAAGACGAACTGGCCGTCGAACTGACCATCGCGGTTGCAGACGGCTTGCCAGCAGCTATCAGGGTCGAGCATCGCTTGGCTCCCGTGGGGGTATGGGTCGATTGTCGACCTTTGCCGGCGCTGCGCCAATCCGAATCAGACTTTCAAAGACCCGTCGCCCTCACTGCCAGTCGAGGCTCAGTTCGGCCTGCCAGGCGAAACGCTCGAAATGACGGGTCACCACCTCCTTCAGGCTTTCCAGGCCTTCGCTGCTGGCGCTTTGCACGCTCAGGCGCAGGCCATCCGCCTCGGCCTGCAGCAGGGCCAGGCCGCTGCCGAACTCGATACGGCCCTGCTGCTCATCGAAACTCACCGGGATCTTGTGGGCGAAGTGTTTGCACAGCCGGCTGATATAGCGGGCCGGTGTATCCGTGGCGACATAGGCGCTGGCGTTCAGTTGCATGGGTTTCTCCTGAGTTGGGGGCGGCCTAATAACCGACGGTAAAGCGCTGGCGCAGGTGTTGCGGGCGCTCCAGCTCATCGAGGATGGCCACGGCCAGGTCGGCTACCGAGATCTCTGCCGGGACATCGCCATTCATCAGCAGCTGGTCGCCGCCGAGACGGAACTGGCCGCTGCGCGCGCCGGGCTGCAGCAGCGCCGGTGGCGAGATAAAGCTCCAGTCCAGCGCGGTTTCAGTCTGGAGCAGGTTGAGGGTCTGCCGCGCGCCTTCGGCTCCTTCCTTGTATTCGGCGGGGAAGTCCGGGGTGTCGATCAGCTGCAAGCCCGGGGCGACATACAGGCTGCCCGCGCCGCCGACCACCAGCAGGCGTTGCACCCCGGCCTGTTTGCTGGCGGCGATGATCGCCTGGCTGCCCTGGATAAAGCGTTCGCGGATATCCGCCGTGCCCCAGCCCGGGTTGAAGGCGTGGATCACCGCGTCGTGGCCCCTGAGCTGCGCGGCCAGTGCGTCGGCGTTGTAGGCATCGCCGGCCACTGCGCTCAGCGCCGGGTGCTGCGGCAGTTTTGCCAGATCACGGACGATGCCGGTGACCTGATGGCCACGGTCCAGGGCTTCTTGCAGAACAGCTGCGCCAACAAAGCCGCTGGCACCGATCAGAGCGAGTTTCATGGGTATCTCCAGGTGGATTAAGTGAGACAGATAATCGCAGCTGGATAACGCCCGGAAAAATAGGCTAAAAAGGCTTTAACTATTAAGCAGGGCTTACGAATGGAGCAGTTAAAGCGCATGGCGGTGTTCGCCACGGTGGTCGACCGCGGCTCCATGGTGGCGGCGGCCGAGGTGCTGGGCATGACGGCCTCGGCGGTCAGCCAGCAGATTCGCAAGCTCGAAGAGAGCACCCAGGTCAGCCTGCTGCACCGCACCACGCGCAAGCTGACCCTGACCGAGGCGGGCGCGACCTTCTACCAGAGCTGCGCCCAGGTGCTGGCGCTGGCCCAGCAGGCCGAACAGCGTCTGGCCGAGCTGCGCGATGCGCCGGTGGGGGAATTGCGCATCGCCGCGCCGGTGGGATTGCCCGGCAAGTTGCTTAGCGCGGCGCTGGCACCGCTGCTGGGTGCCCATCCGGGGTTGAGCCTGCGGCTGTTTTTCCACGACGAGAAGATCGATCTGGTCGAGCAACGTATCGATCTGGCCATCCGTGTCGGCCATCAGGAGGATTCCAGCCTGGTGGCCCGCTATGTGGTCGACTGGCCCATGCTGCTGTGCGTGGCACCGGCCTACCTGGCGCGTTGCGGCTGGATCACGACACCGCAGCAGCTGCTCGGCCTTGACTGGATCGGCCTCAACACCGAGCGCGCCCAGTATCTGCTGCTGCGTGGGCCGTCCGCCAGCGAGGAGCGCCTGCGTCTGGAGAGTCGGATCGCCTGCAACAATATTCTGGCGACCCGGCAGTTCACCCTGGCCGGCATGGGCGTGTCGCTGCAGCCAGAACCGGAAATTCGCGAGCTGCTGGCCCGCGGCGAGCTGCTCAATCTGCTGCCGGAGTGGCGGCCCGAGCCCATCGGCCTGTATATCGTCACGCCGCGCCGCGATGCGCAACCGGCCAAGGTGCGCTATGCCATCGAGGCGCTGCGTCAGCATCTGCAGGCGTTCTGATAGATGGTAGGGGGCTATTGCCAGTCGAGGCTTAGCTCGGCCTGCCAGGCGAAACGCTCGAAGAGGGCGGCGATCAGCTGCTTGAGCTTTTCCAGGTCCCGCGGGTTATGGCTCAGGGCAGTGATGCACAGGCCTGTGCTGTCCGCATGCAGATGGGATAGACCAAAGGTGAATTCGATGCGGCCCTGCTGCTCATCGAAGCTGACCGGCAGTTTGTGGGCGAACTGGGCGCACAGGCGGCTGATATAGCGCGCCGGCGTCGCGGTAGCGACATGGCTGGACGCGATGCACGGCGCGCTGATGCCATTGCAGCGGCTCAGGTGGGCATGGCGCTGGGCTGCCAGGTTGTCGCGTACGGGCGGCCTGTTGTGCGGGTAGAGGGCGGGCCTCTGAGTCAGGGTGCGGCTGCCGGATTGGGCATATTTCATGATTTTTTCCCCAATCACTGCAGGCCAAGGCCAAGATGCCTTCGCGGGGTCAGGATAAAGTCCAGCACGTGTTGTACGCCTTCGGGCCACTGGCCGTTGATATGTAGCTATCGGACTGTACTTAATCCCTTTTGGTTGCATCGAAGATCTGCTTGTAACGATTGGTTTGCTTCGCCTGGCCGCCACTGGTGTGCTGCCAGGTGCCGTGGTTGAGCGGTTCCCGCCGCGCCGCAGGTGCCTGGGTCGGTCCTCCGTAAAGCGGGTCTTGCCGACAGGAGGGTGGGCGCTGCACAAAGATTGCCGTATAACGGGCGGCAGATGCGCATTGGGCAACACAGGACCCCTGATTAAAGCTGATGAAGACGCCAAAACGTATTGAGCCCCTGGTCGAAGCGGGTCTGGTCGACGAAGTGATACGCCCGCTGATGAGCGGTAAAGAGGCCGCGGTTTATGTGGTGCGCTGTGGCGAAGAGCTGCGTTGCGCCAAGGTCTACAAGGAAGCCAATAAACGCAGCTTCCGCCAGGCCGCGCAGTATCAGGAAGGCCGCAAGGTGCGCAATAGCCGCGACACCCGGGCCATGGCCAAAGGCTCCAAGTACGGCCGCAAGGGCCAGGAAGATGCCTGGCAGAACGCCGAGGTCGCGGCCCTGTTTCACCTGGCCGGTGCCGGGGTGCGGGTGCCCAAGCCCTATGACTTCCTCGAAGGCGTGCTGCTGATGGAACTGGTCACCGACGAGGACGGCGCGGTGGCTCCGCGCCTCAACGATGTCGACCTGCACCCGGACGATGCCCGCGAGTTCCACGCCTTTATGATCCACGAGGTGGTGAAGATGCTCTGCGCCGGGCTGGTGCATGGCGACCTGTCGGAGTTCAACGTGCTGCTGGGCCCCGAAGGCCCGGTAATCATCGATCTGCCCCAGGCGGTGGATGCGGCGGCCAACAACCATGCATTCAGCATGCTGGAGCGCGATGTCGGCAATATGGCCGATTATTTTGGCCAGTTCGCCCCGGAGTTGAAGTTCACCAAATATGCCAAGGAAATGTGGGCGCTCTACGAAGAAGGCAAGCTGACCCCAGACACGCCGCTGACCGGCGAATTCGACGACCCGGAAGAGTCGGCCGATATCGATGCGGTGATGCGTGAAATCAAGGCGGCACTGGCCGATGAGGAGCGTCGCCAGGCGCTGCTCAATGCCGATGACGAGCCCCAGGGCGCAGAACCGCCGCCGCCCTGGGCGCAATAGGCTGAGATCGTTGCCGACAAAAATGCCGCTCACCCGATCAGGTAAGCGGCATTTTTTATGTCAGTGATCCATGGCAGCCCGTGTTCATTCTGTAGGGTGGATGGCCCTTTTTCATCCACCATCCGGATGCGAGGTGCTGGATGGGGGGCGCGACATCCACCCTACGGTAAGGCTATAGCCGCGCGGCTTTGAACGTATCGCAACGGCCGACATCACCGCCGGCGAAACCGGTCTTGAACCAGCGCACGCGTTGCTCCGAGGTGCCGTGGGTGAAGGAGTCCGGCACCACCTGGCCGCGCGCCTGCTTCTGCAAGCGGTCATCGCCGATGGCGTTGGCGGCGTTCAGCGCTTCTTCGATATCCCCCGGCTCCAGCCAGTCGTGCCGGCGCTGGCCATGGAAGGCCCATACGCCCGCCAGGCAGTCGGCCTGCAGTTCCTGGCGGACCAGCAGGCCGGTGGCACCTTCCACCCGCTCGCCGCGCTGGCGGGCGGCATTGACCTTGGCCGAAACGCCGAGCAGGGTCTGCACATGGTGGCCGACCTCATGGGCAATCACATAGGCCTGGGCAAAGTCGCCCGCCGCGCCAAAGCGCTGTTCCAGCTCGCGGAAGAACGCCAGGTCGATATACACCCGCTGATCGCCCGGGCAATAGAACGGCCCGACCGCCGAGTTGGCGAAGCCGCAGGCGGAATTGACCCCGTCACGGAACAGCACCAGGGTCGGGTCCTTGTACTGCCGACTGGCTCCCTGGAAGATTTCCCGCCAGGTGTCTTCGGTGTCGCCGAGTACGGCGCGGACGAACTCCGACTGCTCGTCATTGGCGGCCGGCGCGGAGCTTTGCGGCGCGCTGACCGAACCGCCCTGCATGGCCTGGCCGGCCAGCTGGCCGAGAATCTGCATCGGGTCCTGGCCGCTGAGCAGGCCAACGATCACCACGATGGCAACGCCGCCCAGGGTCAGCCCCTTGCCGCCGCGCATACCGCCGCTCTTGCCCCGTGCATCCACCACGTTGTCACTGCGTCTTCCGCGTTTCCAGCGCATCTGTTTATCCCTGTCCGTGTGTCGCTAGTCGAGTATTGCTCTGGCCTCGCGGCATCAGTTGCCCGGGTACTGGCTCAGCACCTGATCCTGTCCCTGCTTGTCCAGGCCTATCACCTCGTAGGCCTGGCGCACATCGCCGTATTCCATGCCCGGCGAGCCGGTCGGCATGCCCGGTACGGCTGCGCCGAGCAGGTCCGGGCGCTGGCGCAGTTTGAGGATGTCCGCGGCGGGCACATGGCCCTCGATAAACTGGCCGTCGATCACCGCGGTATGACAGGAGGCCAGGCGCGGCGGTACGCCCAGGCGTTGTTTGAGCGCACTCATGTCGCTTTCGACATGGTCGTTGACCTGGAAGCCGTTGTCTTCCAGGTGGCTGATCCAGGCCTTGCAGCAGCCGCAGTTGGGGTCGCGGTGCACGTCGATGCTGAGCACCTCGGCAGCCTGGGTCAGGCCGGCGAAGCAACAGAGAAGCAGGGCGGAAAGACGCATGGTAAGGATCCTCTTGAGAGCGGGTTTGAGCATAGCGCGCTTGCCGGGTGCGCCGTAACTGCTGGTTGTCGCTGCGGATGACGTATGCTGCGCTGACAATCGATGGCAAAGGAAACTGGCAATGCTGTTTGCGCGCGTGGTTCTACTGCTTCAAGTGCTGGCTCTGGCGGGTTTGGGCCTGACGTATTTTATTCTGCCCCATGAAATGGCCAACCTCAGCGGCATGCTGCTGATGGCTCCGGCGGCGGCGACCGATGTACGCGCCTATTACGGCGGCTTGCAACTGGGGTTGGCGGCCTTTATCGGCCTGTCTCTGGTGCGCCACGACCTGATCCGCGCCGCCCTGACCCTGCTGGTGCTGGTTTACAGCGCCCTGGCCCTGGCGCGTATCGGCGGCCTGTGGCTGGATGGCGGTGCCCAGCAGACCTTCAACCTTTACGCGCTGCTGCTGGAAGTGGTGTCGGTGGGGCTGTGTTTCTGGGCCTTGCGCGGTTTAAACAAGGCCTAGTTCTGCTGTGCTTAGGTGCCCTACCCATGCTTGGGCGGTAGGTTAGCGCCGCTCCAGCAGCACCCCCGACTCCATATGGTGGGTGTAGGGGAACTGGTCGAACAGCGCGCAGCGCGTCACCTTGTGGGTGTCATTCAGCTGGGCGATATTGGCGGCCAGGGTCTCCGGGTTGCAGGAGATATACAGGATGCGTTCGAAGCGCCGGGTCAGTTCGCAGGTGTCCGGGTCCATGCCGGCGCGCGGCGGGTCGACGAACACGCTGCCGAACTCATAGCTTTTCAGGTCGATGCCGGCCAGGCGGCGGAACGGCCGCACCTCATTGAGCGCTTCGGTCAGCTCCTCGGCGGACAGGCGCACCAGGCTGACGTTGTCCACGCCGTTGTCGGCGAGGTTGGCCAGGGCGGCGTTGACCGAGGATTTGCTGATCTCGGTGGCCAGTACCTTGCGCACCCGGGTGGCCAGCGGCAGGGTGAAGTTGCCGTTGCCGCAATACAGCTCCAGCAGGTCGTCCTGGCGTTCGCCCAGCACATCGAAGGCCCAGCCGAGCATCTTCTGGTTCACTTCGCCATTGGGCTGGGTGAAGGCCCCCTCCGGCTGTCGATAGCTGAAGGTGCGACCGGCCACCTGCAGCTTTTCCTCGACGAAATCCCGCCCGATCACGATGCGCTTGCCCTTGGAGCGGCCGACGATACTCACCTGCAGATCCGCAGCGAGCTTCTCCGCCTCGGCCTGCCAGGCGGCGTCCAGTGGGCGGTGGTAGCACAGGGTGATCAGCCCGTCGCCGCTCAGGGTGGTGAGGAATTCGACCTGGAACAGCTTGAAGCCCAGGGCCTTGGAGGCCTGCCAGGCGGCTTTCAGGCGCGGCATCAGGGCGTTGATCTGTGCGCTGGCGATGGGGAAGTCGTCGAAGAAGATCGGCGTGTGCTTATCGCCGGCCTCGAACATGGCGTAGTGACGGTCTTCGCCTTCGCGCCACAGACGGAACTCGGCGCGCAGGCGGTAATGCTCGCGGGGCGATTCGAATACTTCTGGCTCAGGCGCGGCGAAGGGGGCCAGCAGCTCGATCAGGCGCTGCTTCTTTTCGGCGAGTTGGCTGGCGTAGCTGGCGGGATCGAACTGGGAACGGCTCATGGGTTACTCGGAACTCTATGAAAACGACACTTGTAGGAACGGCGGGGGCACCTAGCCCATGCCCGCGAACCATGGTCGCGGGCATGGCCCGCTCCTACGGTAAATAGGTGGCGGTATCAGGCAAACCAACCCAGCTTGACCACGAACAGCAGCGACAAGACCACCAGCGCCGGGTTGAGCTCGCGCCAGCGCCCGGCCAGCAGCTTGACCAGGGTCCAGGCGATAAATCCGAAGGCGATGCCGTTGGCGATGGAGAAGGTCAGCGGCATGGCCAGGGCGGCGACCACCACGGGGGCAGCGACGGTCAGGTCGTCCCAGTCTATCTGGGCCAGGCTGCTCATCATCAGCACCGCGACGAACAGCAGCGCCGGCGCGGTGGCGAAGGCCGGCACGGCACCGGCCAGGGGCGCGAAGAACAGGCTGAGGAGGAACAGCAGGGCGACCACGCAGGCGGTCAGGCCGGTGCGCCCACCGGCGCTGATGCCGGCGGCGGATTCGATATAGCTGGTGGTGGTGCTGGTGCCCAGCGCGGCACCGGCCATGGTGGCCGTGCTGTCGGCCATCAGTGCGCGGCCCAGGCGCGGCATCTTGCCGTCCTTGTCGAGCAGATCGGCCTTCTGCGCGACGCCCACCAGGGTGCCTGAGGTATCGAACAAGTCGACGAAGAGGAAGGCGAAGATCACGCTGATCAGGCCGATATCCAGCGCGCCGATGATGTCCAGTTGCAGCAGGGTCGGCAGCAGCGACGGCGGCATCGACACCACGCTGGTCAGTTGCGACAGGCCGAACAGGATCGACAGAGCGGTGACCAGCAGAATGCCGATCATCACCGCGCCGGTGACCTTGCGGTAGGCCAGGGCAGCGATGACGAAGAAGCCCAGGCAGGCCAGCAGCGTGCCGCCCTGGCTCAAGTCGCCGAGGGTCACCAGGGTGGCCGGGTGGTCGACCACGATCCCTGCGTTCTTCAGTGCGATGATCGCCAGGAACAGGCCGATACCGGCGGCGATGCCTGCACGCAGGGCCATGGGGATGCTGTTGATGATCCACTCGCGGATCTTGAAGATCGACAGCAGGAAGAAGATCACCCCGGAGAGAAACACCGCGCCCAGTGCCACCTGCCAGGTATGGCCCATGGTCATGACCACGGTGTAGGTGAAGAAGGCGTTGAGGCCCATGCCCGGTGCCAGGGCGATCGGGTAGTTGGCGACCAGGCCCATGATGGCCGAGCCGATGGCGGCGGCCAGGCAGGTGGCGACGAACACCGCGCCATGGTCCATGCCGGTCTTGGCCAGCATCTCCGGGTTGACGAAGAGGATATAGGCCATGGTCAGGAAGGTGGTCAGGCCGGCGAGTACCTCGGTGCGCACCGTGGTGTTATGGGCCTTGAGTTGGAACAGTCTTTCCAGCATGCGGAACTCTCCGTAACGGCGGCGGTGCCGTGTTTATGCAAAAAGAAAGCAAAGCACATCCATGCGCAGGTGCAGGATTTTGCTGGCGATCCGGGAAAAGGCGCGCATCATATCAGCTCACCCGAGAGGGGTGAATTCATGACCGAACAGACAGTTTTGAGTCCAAGGAGAGCACTATGACCGCACGGGCCCTTATCAGTGTTGCCGACGGTGTCGAAGACCTTGAGTGCGTGACCTTGATCGATGTGCTGCGGCGCGCCGAGATCGAGGTGGTGGTGGCCAGCATCGAAGGCCGGCGCATGATCACCTGCGCCCGCGGCACCCGGCTGACCGCCGACACCATGCTGGTGGATGTGCTGGCTCAGGCTTTTGACCTGATCGTGCTGCCCGGCGGCATGCCCGGTGCCCAGCACCTGGCTGAGCACGAGCCGCTGGCCGAACGCGTGCGCGAGCAGGCCAAGGCCGGCAAGCTGTTCGCCGCCATCTGCGCTGCCCCGGCCGTGGCCCTGCAGCATTATGGCGTGCTCAAACAGCGGCGCATGACCTGCTACCCGGCCTTCAGCGACCGTCTGAGTGGCTGCGTGTTTGTCGATCAGCCTGTGGTGGTCGACGGCAACTGCATCACCAGCCAGGGGCCGGGCACTGCCCTGGAGTTCGCCCTGACTCTGGTCGAGCAGCTGCTCGGCAAGGCCGCCCGCAAGCAGGTGGCCGAGGCCATGCTGGTGCCCTGAGCGCGACTCAGTCGGCGCGGTGCGGCTCTTGCGGGTGCAGGTGGTCGCGCCGCGCCAGCGCCGGAAACAGGCGAATCCACAAACCGCAGACCAGAATGGCCCCGACGCCGCCGATCAGCACCGCCGGCACGCTGCCGAACCAGGCGGCGCTGACCCCGGCGCGGAAGTCTCCGAGTTGATTGGACGCGCCGATGAACAGGCCGTTGACCGCGCCGACCCGGCCGCGCATCTCGTCCGGGGTCTGCAGTTGCACGAAGGCCGCGCGGATCACCATGCTGACCATGTCCGCCGCGCCCAGCAGGACCAGGGTGGCCAGGCTGAACCATAGCGAGGTGGACAGGCCGAAGCCTATGGTCGCCACCCCGAAGATCGCCACCGCGCTGAACATCACCGGGCCGACCCGGCGCTCGATGGGAAAGCGCGCCAGCCACAGCGACATCAGCAGTGCGCCCACCGCCGGGGCCGAGCGCAGCAGGCCGAGGCCCCAGGGGCCGGTAAGCAGGATGTCCTTGGCAAACACCGGCAGCAGCGCCGTAGCCCCGCCGAGCAGCACCGCGACCATGTCCATCGACACCGCGCCGAAGACCTCGGGGCGGCTGCGGATAAAGCGGAAGCCGGCCAGCAGCGAGGTCAGGGATACTTTCTGCTTGAGCGGCAACTGTCGCCCCGGCAGGCTCAGCATCAGGGTCAGCGCCACGAGATAGAGCACCAGCGCCGGCCCATAGACCCAGCCGGTGTCGATTGCGTA
The DNA here is from genome assembly GCF_038069885.1 of Pseudomonas sp. XK-1. Classification (NCBI taxonomy): domain Bacteria; kingdom Pseudomonadati; phylum Pseudomonadota; class Gammaproteobacteria; order Pseudomonadales; family Pseudomonadaceae; genus Pseudomonas; species Pseudomonas sp. XK-1. Next base: position 598,762 of record NZ_JBBPES010000001.1, read on the forward strand.
GAGCAGGCCGCCGAGCGCCGGGGCGACTATGGTGGCGGTCTGCATCGCCGAGGCGGAGGCGGCCACGGCGGCGGGAAACAGCCCCGGCGGCACGATATTGGGCAGCAGCGCCTGGGTGGTGGGCATCTCGAAGGCGCGGGCAGTGCCCAGGGCGAAGGCGATCAGAAAGATCATTTCCCGGGTCAGACTGCCCTGGCTGCTGGCCAGCAACAGACTCAGCGCGACCAGGCCCTGGCCCGCCTGACACAGGGCCGCGACCTTGCGCCGGTCGAAGCGGTCGGCGACATGCCCGGTCAGCAGGATAAACAGCACCCGCGGCAGAAACTCCACCAGGCCGACCAGGCCCAGGTCGAGCACGTTGCCGGTCAGGGCGTACATCTGCCAGCCGATGGCCACGGCGAGCATCTGGAAGCCGCTGGCGGTCAGCACCCGCGCGCACCAGAAGGCGATAAAGGGACGCTGGTGGCGCAGAAGCAACTTGCCGTGGACTGACATGGGGAATGTATAGGGAGCTAATTAAAGGTGCGCCAGCCTAGCATGACTGCCGCTCCAAGCCTGATATGTCGGTTCTCTGAGTGGCGCGAACCCACCAAGCACCTCGCCATGAAACTGGATCGTATCGCGCCAATGGTGGGTTACGGCGCAACTGACCACGCAGCAGCAGATAGCCCCGCGGTCATGCGCCTAACCCACCCTACATAGGTCGTTTAACCGCAGGTTGATCTCAGCTGTGCGCGACAAATAACCACAGCGGCAAGGCCCGGGTGAGGGGGTAGTCTTTTACCCATGCTTGATCCAGGTCAAAGCCCGCGTTGGGTTTTTATGTGGGCCACCTTGGCCCCCGACCTCTGGCTGTCCTGCCCATGACAAGAACAATCGCTTCTTTCAGTGCGCCTATTAGCAACGGCGCGCACAGGGCTGTGCCCCGAATAACCTGATGAGGATGCCCCATGTTCGGCATAGAGGCGCTCGACCTGGCTCGAGTCCAGTTCGCCTTCACCATTTCCTTCCATATCATCTTCCCGGCCATCACCATCGGCCTGGCCAGCTACCTGGCCGTGCTCGAAGGCCTGTGGCTGAAGACCGGCGAGATGGTGTACCGCGACCTGTATCACTTCTGGGCGAAAATCTTCGCGGTCAACTTCGGCATGGGCGTGGTCTCGGGTCTGGTCATGGCCTACCAGTTCGGCACCAACTGGAGCGCCTTCTCGGATTTTGCCGGGGCGGTCACCGGGCCACTGCTGACCTATGAGGTGCTCACCGCCTTCTTCCTCGAGGCGGGCTTTCTCGGGGTCATGCTGTTCGGCTGGCACCGTGTCGGACCCGGCCTGCACTTCTTCTCCACGCTGATGGTGGCGATCGGCACGCTGATCTCGACCTTCTGGATTCTCGCCTCCAACAGCTGGATGCACACCCCCCAGGGCTTCGAGATCATCGACGGGCGGGTGATCCCGGTGGACTGGTTCGCCGTGGTGTTCAACCCTTCGTTCCCTTATCGCCTGGCCCATATGGCCACGGCGGCATTCCTCGCCACCGCCTTCTTCGTCGGCGCGTCGGCGGCCTGGCACCTGTTGCGCGGCCGCGACAACCCGGCGCTGCGCAAGATGCTGTCGATGGCCATGTGGATGGCACTGCTGGTGGCACCGATCCAGGCCATGATCGGCGACTTCCACGGTTTGAATACCCTCAAGTACCAGCCGGCGAAGATCGCCGCCATCGAGGGCCACTGGGAAAACCATGGCGACGAGCCGACCCCGCTGATCCTGTTCGGCTGGCCGGACATGGACGCCGAAGAAACCCGCTTCAAGCTGGAGATTCCGGCGCTCGGCAGCCTGATCCTGACCCACAGCCTGGATAAGCAGGTGCCGGCGCTGAAAGAGTTCGCCAAGGAAGACCGGCCCAATTCGACCGTGGTGTTCTGGACCTTCAGGGTCATGGTCGGGATCGGCATGCTGATGATCCTCACCGGCCTCTGGGGCCTGTGGCTGCGCGCGCGCGGCCGGCTGTTCCAGTCGCGGGCGTTTCTGCATCTGGCGGTGTGGATGGGGCCTTCGGGCATCATCGCCATCCTCGCTGGCTGGTACACCACCGAGATCGGCCGTCAGCCATGGGTCATCCAGGGCCTGATGCGCACCGCCGATGCCTCCTCCGGGCACAGTTTCGCGCAGATGAGCCTGACCCTGATCCTGTTCGTGGTGGTGTATTTCGCCCTGTTCGGCGTCGGTATCGGTTACATGATGCGCCTGGTGCGCAAAGGCCCGATCACCGGTGAAGGCAAGGAAGTTGCCGAGGGTGGCCCAGGCCAGAAACGCACACCATCGCGGCCATTGTCAGCGGCCGAGGAAGATCTCGACGACGGCGAGACTGATCTGCCGGCAGGGAGGAATTGAACATGGGTATTGATCTCTCGCTGATCTGGGCCGTGATCATCGCCTTCGGGGTGATGATGTATGTGGCCATGGACGGCTTTGACCTGGGCATCGGCATCCTCTTCCCCTTCGTCAAAAGCGAAGGCGAACGCGATGTGATGATGAACACTGTCGCCCCGGTCTGGGACGGCAACGAAACCTGGCTGGTACTCGGCGGCGCGGCGCTGTTCGGGGCCTTTCCGCTGGCCTATGCGGTGGTGCTCAGCGCGCTGTACCTGCCGCTGATCTTTATGCTGCTGGGGCTGATCTTTCGCGGTGTGGCGTTCGAGTTTCGCTTCAAGGCCAAGGCTGCCAAACGGCATATCTGGGACAAGGCGTTTATCGGCGGCTCGCTGACCGCGACCTTCTTCCAGGGCGTGGCGCTGGGGGCCTATATCGATGGCTTCGAGGTGGTCGACCGGGTCTATGTCGGCGGTTCGCTGGACTGGCTGACGCCGTTCTCGCTGTTCTGCGGCCTGGCGCTGATCGCCGCCTACGCCTTGCTCGGCTGCACCTGGCTGATCATGAAGACCGCAGGCCGTCTGCAGCAGCAGATGCACGATATGGCGCGACCGCTGGTGTTCGTGCTGCTCGGCGTGACCGGCATCGTCAGCCTGTGGACGCCGCTGGCTCATGCGGAAATCGCCGAGCGCTGGTTCAGCCTGCCAAATATCTTCTGGTTTATGCCGGTGCCGTTGCTGGTACTGCTGTGCACCTGGGCGTTGCTGCGGGCGGTGGCGCGCAATGCCAACTATGCGCCGTTCCTGCTGACCCTGACACTGATCTTCCTCGGCTACAGCGGCCTGGGCATCAGCCTGTGGCCGAATATCATCCCCCCGTCGATCAGCATCTGGGAAGCCGCCGCACCGCCGCAGAGCCAGGGCTTTATCCTGGTCGGGGCGCTGTTCATCATCCCCTTTATCCTGATGTACACCGCCTGGAGCTATTACGTGTTTCGCGGCAAGGTCACTGAAGAAGATGGCTACCACTGAGATGCCCGCCATGCGCAAGCAACAGGAACTAGAGAAAAAGCCGCTGTGGCAACGCCTCGGTTGGCTGGTGGCGATCTGGACGGGCAGCGTGCTGGCCCTGGGAGCGGTGTCCTATCTGCTGCGTCTGTTTATGCAGGCGGCGGGGATGGGGACGCCTTGATCGGCTGGTGATAGGTGAGGTTTGCGTAGGGTGGGTTAGGCGCATGGCGTGATGGTCCCGCGTTGCGCCTGTATTTGTTGCGCCGTAACCCATCAGCGGTTGTCGCCGTGAGGCCGCTTGGTGGGTTACGCGGCAGCCGAATAGCGCTGTTGCTTGTGCATAAGGTGTTCCGTGCCGCTAACCCACCCTACGGATCGGCGGCGGGGCGGGTTTATTTGATCGCTTTGAGCACCACAAACTTCGGCGTGGCCGCCACCTGCTCGACGCCGCGGAACAGACGCTTGAGCTTGGCGTGGTAGCCGAGGTGGCGGTTGCCGACTATCCATAGTTCGCCACCGGTGACCAGCGCCGCGCGGGCCTGCTGGAACATGCGCCAGGCGAGGAAGTCGCCGACCACCTGCTGCTGGTGGAAGGGCGGGTTGCACAGCACCAGGTCCAGTGAGTCCGCCGCCTGTTCGGCCAGGCCATCGCCGGCGCGAATCTCTACCGGGCGCTCGCCCAGGGCCGCGCGCCAGTTTTCCGCGGCCGATTGCACCGCCATATAGGACTCGTCCACCAGGCACAGTTCGGCCTGTGGGCTGCCCAGGGCGTAGGCGATGCCGAGCACGCCGTTGCCACAGCCGAGATCCGCCACGCGCATGCGGCTGAGATGTTTAGGCAGATGGGGCAGGAAGGCGCGGGTGCCGATATCCAGGTCTTCGCGACAGAACACATTGGCATGGTTGCGCAGCTCGATGGCCGGTTTGTCCAGGCGATAGCGCGTGGGGTAGGGCGAAACCACGGCGGGTTTGGCTTCAGGCGTGGCCAGCAACAGGCGGGCCTTTTTCACCGCCAGCGAGGCCTGCACCGGGCCGATATATTTTTCCAGCAGGTCGCCGGCGGCCCGTGGCAGGTGCTTGACCATGGCCGCGGCAATCACTTGTGCACCTGGCGCGAGCTGGCCGTGCAGACGGATCAGCTGTTCCTCCAGCAGGGCCAGGGTCTTGGGCACGCGGATCAGCACCCGGTCGAACGGCCCTTGGGCCGTTGCGCTGGCCGGCACGAAGCGCACCGCCTCTGCCGGCAAGTGATTGCGCGCCAGGTTGGCTTGCAGGCCCAGATGGCCCAGGTGCGAGTCGCCGCTGCTGGTGACCTGGGCGTGCCCGGCCAGGCTGGCGGCCAGGGCTCCGAAGTTGTCGTTGAGCACCAGCACTCGGGCGTCTGCGGGTAAGCCCTGCTCATGCAGATGGTTGAGCAGGTACTCGTCGGCGGCATCGAAGGCTTGCAGGGGCTCGGCCTGCTGCTCGGGCTGGCGGATCAGGTCGAGCTGGGCAAAGGGCGTAACGAATATAGGCATATGGACTACTGGTGTTTGTGGACGGCGCTTTGCGGGACACTGTGACAGGCCGTTGAAAAACCACTGCGTTCGCTACGTTGGTCAACGGCCTGGCAGATAGTCGGCGCAGCAGAGGGAGTGAAGTATGACCGTCAGCGAAGACAAGTTCACCCGGCAGATTCTCAGCGATGTGCAGGTCTGGTCACCCAGCCTGTTCAGCCTGCGTTGTTCTCGCGATCCGGGGTTTCGTTTCCGTGCCGGGCAGTTCGCCCGCCTGGGCGTGCAAAAGGCCGATGGCAGTGTGGTCTGGCGCGCCTATTCGATGGTTTCGGCCCCCCATGACGAGTTTCTCGAGTTCTTCTCCATCGTCGTGCCGGGCGGCGAGTTCACCAGTGAGCTGAGCCGCCTCAAGGCCGGCGACAGCCTGCTGGTCGACAAACAGGCCTTTGGCTTTCTCACCCTCGACCGTTTCGTCGATGGCCGCGACCTCTGGCTGCTGGCCAGCGGCACCGGTCTGGCCCCCTTTCTTTCGATCCTGCAGGACTTCGAGGTGTGGCAGCGCTTCGAACGCATCGTCCTGGTCTACAGCGCGCGCACCGCCAGCGAGCTGGCCTATCAGCCGCTGATTCACGGCCTGAAAAGTCTGCCGCACCTGGCCGAATACGCCGACAAGCTGGTCTACCTGCCGCTGGTCACCCGCGAGCAGGCACCCGGTTGCCTGCACGGGCGCATCACCAGCCTGCTGACCAGCGGCGAACTGGAGCGCGCCGCCGGCCTGAAGCTGAGTCCCGAGCACTCGCGCCTGATGCTTTGCGGCAACCCGCAGATGATCAATGACACCCGCGCCCTGCTGAAACAGCGTGATTTGCAGCTCAGCCTGAGCCGTCGGCCGGGCCAGGTGGCGGTGGAGAACTACTGGTAGGCCAGCCGTTTACTGCGTGGGCGCTGTCGAGCTGGAGGGGGGCGGCTCGGCGCTGTCGGCGCGGGGCGCGCAGAGCGGCAGACGGATCGCGAAGCGCACGCCCCAGCCAGGCTGGCTGGCCACCTCCAGCTTGCCGCCGAGTACCCCGGTGACCAGGTTGTGCACGATATTCAGGCCCAGGCCGCTGCCGCCCTGACCCAGGCGGGTGGTGAAGAAGGGGTCGAAAATCCGCGACAGATGTTCCGGGGCGATGCCGTGACCGTTGTCGGACACGGCCAACTCGATCCAGCCCGGCTCGTAGGGGAAGGCATACAGGCCGATCTTGCCGTGCTCCAGCCCCTGCAGGCCATGGGTCAGGGCATTGTTGATCAGGTTGACCAGCACCTGGCCGAGGGCACCGGGGTAGCTGTCCAGTTCGATCTCGTCGTCGATATTGCTGTCGATGACGAAGGGCGTCTTCTTCAGCGTCGGGCCCAGGGTGATAAGGATTTCCTTGACCACCTCGCTGAGCTGGAAGGTGCGGCGCTGAGCGCTGGCCTGGTCGACCGCGACCTGCTTGAAGCTGGTGATCAGCTCGCTGGCACGGCGCAGGTTACGCACCAGGATGTCGGTGGCGGTCTTGTTGTCCTGCAGAAACTGGTCGAGCACCGAGCGCTTGAGCGCCCCGGCGCTGACCGCCGCGGCGATCTCCCGGCTGTGATCTTCCAGGGTGCTGGCGGCCATCAGGCTGTTGCCCACCGGGGTGTTCAGCTCATGGGCGATGCCGGCGACCAGGGAGCCAAGGGCGGCGAGCTTTTCGCTCTGAACCAGGTCGATCTGCGCCCGCTGCAGGGTCGCCATGGCGGCGCTCAGTTCCTTGTTGCTCTGGCTCAGGGCCTCGGTGCGCTCGGTCACGCGCTGCTCCAGGGTGGCATTGAGTTCCCGGTAGGCTTGTTCGGCACGCTTCTGGTCGGTGACGTCGATGTTCATGCTGACGAACTGCAGGCTGCCATTGGCCGCGGGGATGCTGAAGATGGTGGTCAGCACACACAGGCTGCGCTGCGGGCTGAGCTGCAGCTCGCTCAGGTAGGGGCCCACCGGCGTGCCCTTGGCCGCCTGGGCGAGGCTGGCGAGAAACATCGCCTGCTGCGCCGGGGTATGGAACAGCTGGTCGAGGGTTTTGCCCAGGGCGACTTCCCGGGGGATCTCGTAGATCCGCTCGCTGGCATGGTTCCACAGCAGGATGCGGCCGTTGCCATCGAACCACTGCACGGCGACGTTGGGCGTGTATTCCAGGGTGGCGAGCAGGCGTTCCTCGCTTTCGCGCAGGCTCTGGGCGGTGTCCAGCAGCGCCTGCTCGCGTTCGAGGATGGCCCCGACCATGCGCTGCAGGCTGGCACCCAGGGTATTGAGCTCGCGAATGCGGCTGGACTCCATGGGCAGGTCATAGTGACCGTTGGCGATTTCCCCGATATGCCGGGTGAACTGCGAAATACGCCGCGCCAGGGTCCAGCTGGTCCTGCCGGCGATCAGCAGGGCGATGGCCAGGGCCAGGCCGAGGGCGCTGAGGATGCGCCGCCAGGTGGCCTCGATCAGGGCATAGGCCTGTTGCTGCGGCTGGGTCACCAGTACCTGCCAGCCTGGGCCCTTGACCTTGCGCGCCAGGCCGAGCAGCTGCTGGCCATCGAGGCTGAAGCTGCGCACCGACGGGTCGTGCAACACCTGGAGGTGGCCGAGGTTGAGCTGTTGCCCGGCCTCGGCGCTATGCGAATCGGCAATCAGCTGGTGCTGGCGATCGAGCATGCGGATTTGCAGGTTGCTGTCCTGGCTGAGCTGGCGGACCAGCTCGGGGAGCGGGCTGATGGCCACTTCGCCGACCAGGATGCGCGCGCCCAGGGGCTGCGCCAGGGCCACCGCCAGGCGCGAGCTGACGGTGGAAAGAAAGCTGTTGGACCAGACGCCCTGACGGCTCAGATGCGCTTGGCGGACGAAGTCGCGGGCGGAGATATCCAGGCCGAACAGGTTCTGCCGCAGCGTGCGGCGGTCGGCGGGCAGGCCGATGGCATTGATCTGCCCGGTTGCGTCAGTCAGGTAGATGGCCTCGTAGAAATCCGAACTGTCGGCATAGGCATCCAGCAGGGTCTGGATCTGCCGGTTATCCAGGGTCTGGTTGCCGTGGAACAGTTCGGCCAGGGCCCCGAGCTCGCGGTTGGCGATACTGAAATGGCGTTCCAGCTGGTGGGTGATGGCTTCGGCGGCGAAGCCCTGGCGGTTTTCCACCTCTTCGATCATCAGCGGTTCGTAATACAGGCGAAACAGCAGGCCGACCGCCAGCACCGGGATGCAGGCCACCAGAACAAAGCGGCTGACCAGGGTCAGCAGCAGGGGGTGGGCCGCGCCCAGTTTATTCAGGACTGCTGAAGCGGCCATCGCGCACCACCATGGGGTAGAGAAGGCTGTCGCTGTCGCCGAACTCATCGAAGAAGATCAGGCGCTGTACGCCCTGGAACCGCCGAATGCGCAGCAGCGCCTGTTTGGGGTGTTCGCCGGGCAGGCGCTGTTGCAGGGCCGTGAGCAGGACCCAGGTGGCGTTGTAACTGGTCAGCGCGGCGGTATCTATGGGCTGGGCAAAACGTGCCTGGTAGCGCTGCTTGAAGGCTAAAAAGGAGGCGGAAGTGTCGTTCAGGTCGAAGGCCAGGGCGGTGATCATGCCCTCGACCGCGCGGCCGCCCATTTCGATCAGGGCGTCGGCCGCAGCCCAGGCTGGGGTCGCGAGAATCAACTGCGGGGCTTGCTGGCGCAGCTGAGTGGCCAGCAGGGCGGTGTCCAGGGCGCTGCTGATCAGCACCACGGCGGCGGGGCTGTCTGCCAGGGCGCGGCGCGCCAGGGCGGCGAAGTCGGTCTGCTGATCGCGGCTGAATTCAACGGTCAGGCCGACCTCGGCTCCGGTGGCCTGCAGGTAGCGGCTGAAGTCGGCGAGCCAGGGGCGGGTGTAGCTGCTGTTGCTCAGCTCGATGATCACATTGACCCGCTGCAGGCCGCGGTACTGGCCCAGGTGGTTGGCGATATCGCGGGCGTCCGGGTTGGTGTGGCTGAGGGTGCGGAAAAACTGGTCGTCGCGCCCGGCCAGTAGCGGGCTGAGTGGCGTGCCGCCCATGAGCAGGATGCCGGCCTCGGTAAATTGCGGAGCCAGTTGCTCGGCGATCAGGCTGGTCATGGGGCCGAGCGCGGCCTCGACGGGGATCGCGATCAGTTCGGCTGCCGCCTGTCGGGCCCTTTGCGGGTCGAAGCCGTCGTCGCGGTACAGCAGCTCGACGGGCCGGCCCTGAATGCCGCCGGCGGCATTGGCTTCCTCGACGGCCAGCTGCATGCCGTTGCGCCCGGCCAGGCCGAGGCTGGCGCTGGGGCCGGAGACATCGACTATCACCCCCAGACGAATGGGCGGCGGGGCACTGGCCTGCTCCTCGCAGGCGGCCAGCAGCAGGGCGGTGCAGACTACCAGCAGCCCGTGCAGGCTTGTCCTGGCGGGCATCGTCATACGGGCCATTGCGGATAACCCTCGGGTCGGTCACGCCTCGGGGCCAAGGCCGCGAAGTGGGGCGGGCCGCGGCGGCCGGCATGTTCGCGCAGGCGCAGCGGGTTGTCGCGGCGCTGGGCGGCGAGTGCCTGCCGCCCCGTCACGGCTGCGGTGCCGAGATAAAGCTCAGCAGCGCTGCCAGTTCGAGCGGCTTGGCAAACAGGTAGCCCTGGCCTTCGTGGCAGCCCATCTGGGTCAGTGAGGCGGCCTGGCTTTCCTGCTCGATGCCTTCGGCGATCAGTTCCAGCTGCAGGCTGCGGCCCAGCTGGATAATGGTTTCCACGATGCGTTTGCTGCCATCGCTCTGTTCCATCTGCCGGACAAAGCTGAGGTCGATCTTCAAACGGTCGACATTCAGGCGTTCGAGGTAGCTGAGCGAGGAGAAACCGGTGCCGAAATCGTCCACCGCGAGGCTTACGCCCAGCCCCTTGATGCGGTTGAGCAGGTCGATCATAAAGCTGGCGTCGAGCATGGCCACCGACTCGGTGATTTCCAGCTCCAGCAGGCCTGGGTCTATGCCGCTTTCCTCGAGCGCGTGCTCCAGGGTGGCGAGGAAGTCGGTCTGGCGGAACTGCGCCACCGAGACGTTGACCGCCATGCGCAGCGGCTGGCCGCTGTGCTCGATGATCCGCTGCAGATCCCGGCAGGCGCTGCGCAGCACCCACTCGCCGAGGCTGACAATCAGCCCGGAGCTTTCCGCCAGGGGGATAAACTGCGCCGGGGCGACGAACTGGCCGTCATCGGTGCGCCAGCGCAGCAGGGCTTCGACGCCGATCAGCTGGCGGCTGCCCAGGGCTATCTGCGGCTGGTAGACCACGAACAGCCGCTCGCGCTCGAAGGCGCTGCGCAGCTCCTGGAGCAACTGCACGCGGGCGCGGGTGTCCTGCTCCATGGCGCGGGTAAAGTGGCTGATACTGCCGCGTTGCTGGCGCTTGCCGTGCTTGAGGGCAATATTGGCCGCCTTCAGGGCCTCGCTGCCGTTGCCGTCGATCTGGTCCAGGCAGGTCAGGCCGATGGTGGCGGTGATGCGTCGGCTCAGCCCGGCAAAATACAGCGGTTGCTGGAACAGGCCGCGCAGGCTGTCGGCGCAGACCACCTGGTTGTCCGCCAGGATGGCGAATACATCCCCGGCGGCCCGCGCCAGTAGAGCGGAGGGCGGTAGTGCCTGTTGCAGGCGTGCGGCGACCGCCAGCAGCAGGGCATCGCCGTGCTGCTGGCCGAGGGTGTCGTTGAGTTCGGAAAAACCGTCGATATCGATCAGCGCGAGGGTGGTCTCGCCCGGTGTCGGGCCGGTCAGCGCCTGGTCGAGGGCCTGGACCAGGGCCAGGCGGTTGGGCAGGTGCAGCAGCTGGTCGTTGTAGGCATGGTCCTTGAGCAGGCTGAGCAGCAGCACATTGTCCAGGGTGATGACGATATTGCTGCAGAACACCTCAAGCAGTTGCCGGTCCAGCTCGCTCAGCGGGCGTCCGGTCTCCAGGTAGGCGGCCATATGGTTATGGCTCTGGCCAGCGAAGAACAGGGTGGTCGAGTGGCTGCCGTAGTGGTTGCGCCGCTGGGCCAGGGCCTGATTGAGCGCCCTGGCGATATGCTGGTCGGGCAGCTCCTCCAGCTGCTTGTCGATGCAGCCCATCAGGCTGCCGGCGGCGGCGATGATCAGGGCATGGGCCGGCGAGGCGTGGTGGTCGTAGGCGCACACCACGCCTTCGGGCGGCAGGCCGAGCAGGCCGCAGATCTGGGTGATGATCCCGGCGGCGAACTCGCTGACGCCCTGGCGTGCCAGTAACTGGCTGCTGGCGCGGATCACCATGCCCAGGCCGTGGCGGCTGGCATTGATGGCATGGATCTGATCGTAACAGCGGATGGCCGTGGTCAGTGCGGTGTATAGACGGTTGCGGGTCAGCTCGGACTTGGTCTTGTAGTCGTTGATGTCGTAGTCGCGGATCGCCTCCATTTCCGGCGCATAGCCTGGCTGGCCAGTGCGCAGGATGATGCGGATCTCGCTGTTATGCAGGTCTTCGCGGATCAGGCGGACCAGATCCAGGCCGGCATGCTCCGACTCCATCACCACATCCAGCAGAATCACTGCGACCTGCGGTTGCTCGGTCAGTACGCTGACCGCCTGAGCAGCCGAATAGGCATGCAGGAATTCGAGGGGGCGACCGAGGATCTCGGTATTGGCCAGGGCGAAGCAGGTCGACTGATGCACGTCGAGGTCGTCGTCAACAATCAGGATGCGCCAGCATGGTTGCGCTGGATTGCGATCACTGGGGTGGGTCTCGTCGTCGAAAGCGAACAGATCGTCTTCTACTACATCGCTCATCTTCAGGCCTTGTTAAGGTAGGGCGGACGCTTCGCTGGCGTCTTGGCTGGGCCTCTGCGGGCTCTGGGCGACCAGCTGCGGGCTGGGTTACCAAGCAGGTCACTAATAGTCTAGGCGAAAAAAAACTGCACACGGCCTGGCGGGTGCAGTTCCTGGGGGCGTTGCAGGGCGGCCGCGACACTGCGCTGCCGCGTGGGCGTCAGCGGTTTTCCTGCTGGCTCTTGAGCAGGTCGCGGATCTCGCTCAGCAGCTCCTGCTCCTTGCTCGGGGCAGGTGGCGCGCTAGGAGCCGCTTCCTCTTCACGCTTGAGGCGGTTGATCACCTTGACCCCCATAAAGATGGCGAAGGCGACGATCAGGAAGTCGATGATGCTCTGGATAAACTTGCCATAGGACAGGGTCACGGCGGCGACATCGCCTTCAGCGGCCTTGAGCACTATGGCCAGATCGGAGAAGTCCACCCCACCGATCAGCACGCCCAGGGGCGGCATCACCACATCGCCGACGAAGGACGAGACGATCTTGCCGAAGGCAGCACCGATGATGATGCCCACGGCCATGTCGACCACATTACCCTTGACGGCGAAGGCCTTGAATTCGCTGATAATGCTCATGTTTCTTTCCCTGATAGGTGGTTTGCGCTGAAGTGTAATCCAGCTCGCGGCGCTTGCCAGCCAGTTGTCAGGTAGGAAAGTGCACTTCGGGCAGCGACTCGAAGCCGGGCTTGGCCAGCAGATAGCCCTGAAACAGCTCGACGCCCATGTCACGCAGGGCGTGCAGTTCGCCCAGGGTTTCGATGCCTTCGGCGATTACCCGGATCTGCAGTTTGCGGCACATCTGCAGGGTGGCTTCGACCAGAATCTGGCGCACGCTGTCCTGGTCGATATTGCGGGTCAGCTGCATGTCCAGCTTGATCAGGTCGGGCTGGAAATCGGCCAGCAGGTTAAGGCCTGCATAGCCTGCGCCGAAGTCGTCGATGGCGGTCATAAAACCCTGTTTGCGGTACGCGCGCAGGATAGTGGTGAGGTGGTCGATATCCAGCACCTGCTCCTGCTCGGTGACTTCGAAGATGATCCGCTCGAGGGGGAAGTTGTAACGCTTGGCCGCCTCCAGGGTGGCGCGGATGCAGGTTTCCGCTTTGTACACGGCATTGGGCATAAAGTTGATGGAGACCATCGCCGGCACCTGCAGCCTGGCAGCCCATTCCAGGGCCTTGATCCGGCAGCTCTGGTCGAAGGGGTAGAGGTTTTCCGCGGTCAGGCGACCCAGCACGCTGCCGGCGGACTCGCCGGCGCTGCCGCGCACCAAGGCTTCGTGGGCGAAGATTTCGCGGGTGGCGAGGTTGACGATTGGCTGAAAAGCCATGCTGATCGGGAAATCCAGGCCTTTGCCGTCGCGGCATGCCGTGCAGCCGGGGTTCTTATCCATGGAGCGCTCTCATCGTGATTACTGCCTATACCCGGCAAACGATAGCAGGTATCGCTGGCGAGTACGCGCTGCGGCCTGCTTCGGCAGAGGCGGCCGCGCTGGTCTAGTCTGAACACAGACCCGCCATGAGGATGCCGCTATGCCACTGGAACATCATCCGCTCAGCCGTGAATTTCCCGAACTCAAGCCGCAGCTGGGGGCCCTGTTGGCGGCTGACGGCCACTTCGCACGTATGGCCGAGGAGTATGAAGAACTCGACAAACGCATCTATGAGGTGGAAAGCGGGCGTATCGCCATGGATGAGATGCTGTTGCTGGGCCTGAAGATGCAGCGGGTCAGCCTCAAGGACGAACTCGGTCAGTTGTTGCGTGGCGGCGCTTGAGCGGCTGCTGTTGATCCCGGTCAAGGGGTGGCGGTCGCGCAGGGGATAGGCTGGTTGCCAATCTATATCCCCCAAGGAGCACCACCATGCACGTTGAACACCACCCCTTGAACAAAGACTTCCCTGAACTGCACGCGGCTTTGCATGAGCTGCGGGTTAACGATGCCCATTTCGCCCGCCTGGCCGACGAGTATGAAGCCCTGGACAAGCGCATTTGTCGCGTCGAGGACGGGGTAGAAGTACTGGCCGACGACGCCCTGGCGTCCCTCAAGGTGGCTCGCGTCGATCTCAAGGATGAAGTGGCGCGTCGTCTCAATAGTGTTGCCAAGCCCTGCTGTGGCCGCTGCAAAGGGTAGGGCAGTGTGAGCCTCAGGTGGATTAACAACGGCCTATAGCTGTAAATATATCCAGCTATTTCGTATCATCCGGGCTCAGCTTTCCGAGGAGTCCGGCATGGCCAAGGCCAAACGTATGTACGGCTGCACCGAGTGCGGCTCGACCTTTCCCAAATGGGCCGGCCAGTGCGGCGAGTGCGGGGCCTGGAACACCCTGGTGGAAACCCTGCTCGAAGCCAATGCCGCCACCCCCAGCGGGCGCGCGGGGTGGGCCGGCGAGCAGGCGCAGATCAAGACCCTGGCCGAGGTCAGCGTCGAAGAAGTACCGCGCTTTTCCACCGCCTCCGGCGAACTCGACCGGGTGCTCGGCGGTGGGCTGGTGGACGGCTCGGTGGTGCTGATCGGCGGTGACCCCGGCATCGGCAAATCGACCATCCTGCTGCAGACCCTGTGCAATATCGCCACGCGCTTTCCCGCGCTCTATGTCACCGGCGAGGAATCCCAGCAGCAGGTGGCCATGCGTGCGCGCCGCCTGGGCCTGCCGGAAGACAAGCTCAAGGTCATGACCGAAACCTGCATCGAAAGCATCATCGCCACCGCGCGTCTGGAGAAACCCAAGGTGATGGTGATCGACTCGATCCAGACCATCTTCACCGAACAGTTGTCCTCGGCCCCCGGCGGCGTATCCCAGGTGCGCGAGAGCGCGGCGTTGCTGGTGCGCTTCGCCAAGCAGAGCGGCACGGCGATCTTCCTGGTCGGCCATGTGACCAAGGAGGGTGCGCTGGCCGGGCCGCGGGTGCTCGAACATATGGTCGACACCGTGCTGTATTTCGAGGGCGAGTCCGATGGCCGTCTGCGTCTGCTGCGGGCGGTAAAGAATCGCTTCGGCGCGATCAACGAACTGGGCGTGTTCGGCATGACCGACAAGGGCCTGAAAGAGGTCACCAACCCTTCGGCGATCTTCCTCACCCGCGCCCAGGAGGAAGTCCCCGGCAGCGTGGTGATGGCCACTTGGGAAGGCACCCGGCCGATGCTGGTGGAAGTGCAGGCGCTGGTCGACACCAGCCATATGGCCAATCCGCGCCGCGTTACCCTGGGCCTGGATCAGAACCGCCTGGCCATGCTCCTGGCCGTGCTGCACCGGCATGGCGGTATCCCGACCTACGATCAGGATGTGTTTCTCAACGTGGTCGGCGGGGTCAAGGTGCTGGAAACCGCATCGGATCTGGCGCTGATGGCGGCAGTGATTTCCAGCCTGCGCAACAAGCCGCTACCCCATGATCTGCTGGTGTTTGGTGAGGTTGGGCTGTCGGGCGAAATCCGTCCGGTACCGAGCGGTCAGGAGCGTTTGAAAGAGGCGGCCAAGCACGGCTTCAAACGCGCCATCGTGCCCAAGGGCAATGCGCCGAAAGATCCGCCGCCAGGGTTGCAGGTGGTTGCGGTGACGCGTCTGGAGCAGGCGCTGGATGCATTATTTGAGTAGCGAAGAGCTTTCATAGCCCGAATAAGCGCCAGCGCAATCCGGGGGCGGTCTAATGCCGAACGCCGCAGTCCCGGATTGCGCCAAGGCTTATCCGGGCTACCTGTTTGTCCAGCCTCAGTCCGCTTCACCGAGGGCGGCGAGTTCCCGTTCCAGCAGGCTTTCGTCGCCGAGGTTGAGTTCCACCAGGCGGCGCAGGTGGCTGATCGAGTCAAGGTCGATATGCCGGCAAACGAAGCCGAGCAGATTGTCCTGAGTGCGGGTCAGCACCACTTCCATCTGCACGCAGGTATCGTCGGCCAGCCGGATGCTGGCTTCGAAGGGCTGGTGCGGGTCGCCAGTCCAGCCGCCGGGGCGCTTGATCAGCAAGCCTTTCAGTGACACGTCATGCAGCTCGACGGCCCAGCTCCGTTGACCCTGACGGATCTCGGTGGGGGCATCGAAAGCGATGCGATGAAAGCGCCGCCGCTCGTTGGCTGTATTGCTCATGCAAAAAACTCCTGCGGGGTTTAGTCCACTATAGCCAAGGTGGGTGTCGAGGGTACGGTTTGTTTGCCTGGCGCGCGGCACAAAAAAGCCCGCCGGGGTGGGCGGGCTTTTCGGCTGCGGAGTGCGGCTTAGTTGCCGTAAACCGGGAACTTGGCGCAGACCGCTTTGACCTGCTCGCGGACGCGCGCTTCAACGGCTTCATCGCCCAGGTTGGCGAGGATTTCGCAGATCCAGCCAGCCAGTGCGCGGCACTCGTCTTCCTTGAAGCCGCGAGTGGTCACCGCCGGGGTGCCGATGCGCAGGCCCGAGGTAACGAACGGCGAGCGTGGGTCGTTCGGCACGCTGTTCTTGTTCACGGTGATAAAGGCGCGACCCAGGGCGGCGTCGGCGTCCTTACCGGTGATCTCCTGCTTGATCAGGCTGAGCAGGAACAGGTGGTTCTCGGTGCCGCCGGAGACCACGTCGTAGCCGTTGTCGATAAACACGCTGGCCATGGCCTGGGCGTTCTTGATCACTTGCTGCTGGTACGCCTTGAACTCAGGCTGCAGGGCTTCCTTGAAGCACACCGCCTTGGCCGCGATCACGTGCTCCAGCGGGCCACCCTGGCCACCCGGGAATACCGCGGAGTTGAATTTCTTCTCCAGGGCTTCGTTGGCGCGTGCCAGGATCAGGCCGCCGCGCGGGCCGCGCAGAGTTTTGTGGGTGGTGGTGGTAACCACGTCGGCGAACGGCACCGGGTTCGGGTACACACCCGCAGCAACCAGACCGGCGACGTGAGCCATGTCGACGAACAGGTAGGCACCGACCTTGTCGGCGATGGCGCGGAAGCGTGGGAAGTCCAGTACCTGGGAGTAGGCGCTGAAGCCGGCGATGATCATCTTCGGCTTGTGCTCGACAGCCAGACGCTCGACTTCGTCATAGTCGATCAGGCCGGCATCGGTGATGCCGTACTGCACGGCGTTGTACAGTTTGCCGGAGAAGCTGACGCTGGCCCCGTGGGTCAGGTGGCCGCCGTGGGCCAGGCTCATGCCCAGTACGGTGTCGCCAGCTTCCAGCAGGGCCATATACACGGCCGAGTTGGCCTGGCTACCGGAGTGCGGCTGGACGTTGGCGTAGTCTGCACCGAACAGCTCCTTGGCGCGGTCGATGGCCAGCTGCTCGACGATATCGACGTATTCGCAACCGCCGTAGTAACGCTTGCCCGGATAGCCTTCGGCATACTTGTTGGTCAGTACCGAACCCTGGGCTTCCATTACCGCCGGGCTGGTGTAGTTCTCCGAGGCGATCAGTTCGATGTGATGTTCCTGGCGCTGGGCTTCCTGCTCCATCGCGGCAAACAATTCGGCGTCATAACGGGCAAGAGTCAAATCACGGCTGAACATGGCATTCCCCTGAGAAAAAGCAGCTGGGCGGTAGAAAGAGGGGGCGAATTCTACCCCATCTCGGTCGAGCAAGGGTATGCAGCGCAGTCATGTGGCGGATAAGTGGGGCTCATGGACAAGGCAGTCCCAAGCTGCATGTTTGCAGTTTTGTAGCCCAGATAAGCGCCCGCGCAATCCGGGAGCTTCGCTCGCAAGGGCATCCCGGATTGCATCCGGGCTACGGGGCGGCAGCCCGATCCAGCCGCTTGAGCACTCCGCGCGTGCCCAGGGTGTCCCTCGCCGCAGGCCGTGCAGCAGGGGTCGCCGGCGCGACGAGAATCGGGCGGGCTGTCGCTAGCTGAGCATAAACAGCGCAGTGCCGCTAAACAGCGCGGTGAATTGCTTGGCCGGCATCGGCCGGCCGAGCAGGAAGCCCTGTACTTCGTCGCAGTCATGGCCACGCAGGAAGTCCAGCTGGGCCAGGGTTTCCACGCCCTCGGCGATCACCGTGAGGTTGAGGCTATGGGCCATGGCGATAATGGCGCGGGCGATCTGACCGTCCTGTTCGCCGTGGGGCAGGCCGTCGACGAAGCTGCGGTCGATCTTCAGCACGTCGATGGGGAACTGCTTGAGGTAGTTAAGCGACGAGTAGCCGGTGCCGAAATCGTCGATGGCCAGGCACACCCCCAGGCGCTTGAGGCTGGTCATGGTCTGCATGGCGTTGGTCACGTCGTCCATCAGGATGCTTTCGGTCAGCTCCAGTTCCAGGCAGGCCGACGGGATACCGCTGTCCTTGAGGATGCTGGCGATGCGCGAGCCCAGATCGCCTTCGGCAAACTGCCGGGCCGACAGGTTGACCGAGATCTTCGGCACCCGCACCTTGGCCTGATGCCACTGGCTGAGCTGGCGGCAGGCTTCGCGCAACACCCACTCGCCGACCTGGACCACCAGGCCCAGCTCTTCGAGCACCGGGATAAAGTCGTTCGGCGGTACCAGGCCGCGTCTCGGGTGCTGCCAGCGCAGCAGCGCCTCGGCCCCGGTCAGGCGCTTGCCGTCACCGGAGAACTGCGGCTGGTAATAGAGCCTGAATTCGCCCTGCTCCAGGGCGTGGCGCAGGTCGCTTTCCAGCTCCAGACGCTCCAGAGCGCTGGCGTTCATATCGGCCTGGTAGAACTGGAAGTTGTTCTTGCCGCGCTCCTTGGCGTGGTACATGGCGGTGTCGGCGTTCTTCATCAGCTGGCTCAGTTCGCTGCCATCCTGGGGGCTGAGGGCGATGCCGATACTGGCGCTGACGAAGAACTCGCGACCTTCGAGAATAAACGGCTGGGCCAGGCTGGCGAGGATCTGTTCGCCGACATGAATGGCCCGCTTCAATGCGCCATCGCGGCTGGCATCGGACTGCAGCAGCAGGGTGAACTCGTCGCCGCCCATGCGCGCCACGGTGTCGTCGCCGTCGACGCAGGCGGCCAGGCGCACGGCCACTTCCTTGAGCATGCGGTCGCCGGCGGCGTGGCCGAGGGAGTCGTTGATCGGCTTGAAACGGTCGAGGTCGAGGAACATCAGCGCCACCCACTCCTGGTGCCGCTCGCCGTGCTGCAGGGCATTGTGCAGGCGGTCCTGGAACAGGGTGCGGTTGGGCAGCTGGGTCAGGGCGTCGTAGTAGGCCAGGCGGTGAATGCGCTGTTCGCTGGCCTTGCGCTCGCTGATATCGCTGAAGAAGCACACGTAGCTGACCAGATCGCCTTCGTCATCCTTGACCGCGGTGATGCCGACCCAGGCCGGGAATTTCTCGCCGTTGCGCCGCTTCAGCCATACCTCGCCCTCCCAGCTGCCCTGCTGGTTGAGCTGGCGGATGACGAAACTGAGGTGGCTGGCCTGTTGGGTATCGGCAGTGAGCATGCTCGGCAGTTGGTCGAGGATCTGCCTGGAGCTGTAGCCACTGACCCTGCTGAAGGCGTTATTGACCTGGACGATATAGCCGGCCGGGTCGGTGACCAGGATCGCCGCAGTGGAGTGCTCGAACACCGTGGCGGCCATGCGCAGGTCCTTCTCCGCACGGCGTTGCTGGCTGATGTCGCGACCGACGCCGAGCAGGCCCTCGAAGCGTCCGCTGTCGTCCCACATGGGCACCAGGCGCAGTTCCACCGGGATTTTCTGGCCGTCGGCGCGCAGGCAGTCGAAGACGAACAGCTGTGGCAGGAACTGCGCGCGCAGCTCGGCCAGGCGCTGCGGATCGCCCAGGGCGTTGCGCACCCGCTCCAGCAGAGTGTAGAAACCGGTCAGTTGACGCGGGTTGGTGGCCAGGCCATGGAAGCCGTTGTTCAGCGCCCACTCGCTGTCGTAACCGAGCACCTGCATGACCGAGGGGCTGACATAGTTGAGCTGCAGCGTGTCGTCGGTGGAGAAGATCACGTCGCTGATGCTTTCGGCTAGCATCCGGTAACGCTGCTCGCTGGTACGCAGGGATTCGCTGCGCACGATCTGTTCGGTGATGTCCTTGGCCACGCCGATCAGCCGGCTGACCCGGCCACGCTCATCGTAGGCCAGGGCCTGCTCGCGGATATCGAACCAGTGCCAGCTGCCATCGCGGTGCCGCCAGCGCAGCTCGAACTGCATCAGCCGGCCCTTGCCCAGCACCTGCTGGATATTGCGCATGCGCAGGTAGAGTTCGACGTCGTCGGGATGGAGAATCGTCTCCCACAGGCGCTCGCCCATTTCGCGCAGCTCGGCCTTGTTGTAGCCCAGCTGCGGGCCCAGGTGGTTGTTGCTGTACATCACCCGCTTGGCGGCAATGTCGTGCACATAGATGGTGTCTGGTACGGCGCTGACCACATCGGACCAGAAGCGCTCGCGCTCGATCAGTGAGTTTTCGACGCGCTTGCGGCTGGTGATGTCGCTGATGCTCAGGGTTACCGAATTGAGTTCCTGGGGGTTCTCCGGCAGGCGCAGGAGCAGCCACAGGTGACGTTCGTGGCCCTGAGGCGTGTTGATCTGGCGCTCCATCTCCAGCAGGCCGTTGCCCGTGAGCAGGGTGTTGATCAGCTGCAGGCGGAAGCCCTCGGGGTGCAGCGGGCCACTGTTGAACAGGTGCTGCCAGGCCTGCTCGGTGGAGTCGACGCCGAGCAGGCGCAGGGCCACCTGGTTGGTTTCGGTCAGACGCAGGCGCTGGCAGAGCGCCAGGTGTCGCTGCGGGTCGGCCGCCAGCCAGCGCTGCAGGTCGGCTACATCGCGGATCTGCTGGTGCTGCAGGTAGGCGTGCAGGTCGGCCAGGTCGAGCACGCACAGGGCGGTACCTGTGCCTTCGAAAATATCCTGATAGCGCCTGCGGGTTTCGCGCAGTACCTGATTGGCATGCTGCTCTTCGGTGACGTCGCGCAGCACCCAGACGAAGCCGCCAGGCGTGGATTCCTCACCCAGGTCGCTGCGGCTGATGTCGTACAGCCGCGGTTCCCCGTTCTGGCGGATTTCCACCAGGTCCGGGCCCAGTTCATGGGCCGCGCCGTTGCCGTGCAGCAGCATGGGGTCGAGGCGCGGCAGCAGTTGCAGCAGGTGCCAGTTGTGCACCTCGGCGTTGCTCAGGCCGAACAGGCTTTCGGCCTGGGGGTTGAGGTACTGCAGCTGGCCGTTGCCGTCGGTCACCAGCACCCGTTCCTCGATGGCCCCCAGCACCGTCGCGGCCTGTTGCAGGGAACGCCGCGAGGCGGTGTTGAGGGCGTGCAGGTTGCGCTGCTCGTGCAGCAGGCGATACAGGGCGAACAGGGTGAGCAGGGCGCAGAGGATAAACAGCAGCAGCTTGCTGGCCAGTTGCGGCAGTTGCTGGGCGCGCACCTTGCGTTCGTTGAACAGCGCGCGTAGCTGCCAGTCGCTGCCCGGCAGCGGGCTGAGCAGGATGCTCTGGGCCAGGTTCTCGGCGGTGACGGGCGGCGCAATCGGGTTGTCCGGCGACAGGTTGGTGCCCTGGCTGGCGATGACCCGCTGCGAGTAGCGGTCTTCCAGCAGCCACTGCTGGGGGCTTTTATGGTGTTTGCTAAGCCAGCTGCGCAGCGCCTGGTTGGTCAGCTGCAGGACCCAGAAACCCTCGCCCTGCGTCTGGCTCAGCATCAGGTAGATTTCGCCGCCATCCTGGGCGCTGAAGGCATAGAAGTAGTTGTGTGGCTGGCCGCGCTGGAACAGTTCGCCGAGGTACAGCACGTTCGGCGGCGGGGCCCCCGCGCTGGCCAGCATCTGTCCTTGGGCGTTCAGCCAGATCAGCCCGCGCAGTGTCGGAAACACGCCGCGCAGCGAGCCGAGCAGGGCCTCGCTGGCTGCGCCCGATGCGGGCGGGCGGCTGTGGGGCTGCAGCAGGGCCTGGCCGGCGCTGGCCTTGAGCTCCATGTTCAGGCTCAGGTGGTTGGCCAGCTGGTTGCTGTAGGCATGGCTGAGCTGGCGCTGATTGTCCTGCAGCTGGTGCGATTCAAGTTGCAGTTGCCAGAGCAGTAAACCCAGCATCAGCATGACCAGCGCCACCAGTGTGCCCCTGGCCGGGCCGCTCATGGGCGCAAGCAGGGCTTCGCTGGAGAGGCGTGAAGCGGGTGGGGGCGTGACTCTAGGCAATGACCTAAATCCTGGGATGAGCGGTATCTGGAGATTATTCGGCTTCGTCATCCGTAGCGAAGGCTGCCTGGCTCTCAGTGCGGATAACGCAATGCGGGCATGCCAGGCGAGTTAACCAATTCGAGTAAAAAATAACCACTGGTTAGAGTGTCGCAGTCGTCATCCGGGCTCGCCTGAGCGTGCCAGGCAAAGCCTGTGCCAGCCGGGGACGCGACAGCCGGTTAGCATGCCATAAATATGGCAAAGTGCCAGCGTGGCCGACGAGCGTCGTTTGCCCTGCATCGCGCATTCCGGTAGCTTTGCCGCACGCGCGTGGCGGTGCGGATCAGTGCCCTAGCTGCCATTCGGGGCAGCCTGCTGGCCGATTAAAGCGCAGGTTGCGCCTGCTCGGCTGCGGTCCGTCACAACCTGCAGCCTTATATCTCGTTTTTCTGTCCAGAACCCAGGTTATCCATGGCCCAATACGTCTACACCATGCATCGGCTGAGCAAAGTAGTGCCGCCGAAGCGGGAAATCCTCAAGAACATCTCCCTGTCCTTCTTCCCCGGTGCCAAGATCGGCGTGCTCGGCCTCAACGGCTCGGGCAAGTCTACCCTGTTGAAAATCATGGCCGGGGTCGATACCGAGTTCGACGGCGAGGCCCGGCCGATGCCCGAGCTGAATGTCGGCTACCTGCCCCAGGAGCCGCAGCTCGATCCGAACAAGACCGTGCGCGAAGTGGTGGAAGAGGCCGTCAGCCAGATCAAGGACGCCCAGGCGCGTCTGGATCAGGTCTACGCCGCCTACGCCGAGCCGGATGCCGACTTCGACAAGCTGGCCGCCGAACAGGCCAAGCTCGAAGCCATCCTGCAGACCAGCGACGGCCACAACCTCGAGCGTCAGCTGGAAGTCGCCGCCGACGCCCTGCGTCTGCCAGCCTGGGACGCCAAGGTCGCCGTACTCTCCGGTGGCGAGAAGCGCCGCGTGGCGCTGTGCCGCCTGCTGCTGTCGGCCCCGGACATGCTGCTGCTCGACGAGCCGACCAACCACCTGGACGCCGACTCGGTGGCCTGGCTGGAGCACTTCCTTCACGACTTCCCCGGCACCGTGGTCGCCATTACCCACGACCGTTACTTCCTGGACAACGTCGCCGGTTGGATTCTCGAACTCGACCGCGGCGCGGGCATTCCCTACGAGGGCAACTATTCCGGCTGGCTGGAAGCCAAGTCGGATCGTCTGGCTCAGGAATCCAAGCAGCAGTCGGCCCATGAAAAGGCCATGAAGGAAGAGCTGGAGTGGGTGCGCAAAGGTGCCAAGGCCCGCCAGTCGAAGTCCAAGGCGCGCCTGCAGCGCTTCGAGGAAATGCAGTCGCAGGAATTCCAGAAGCGCAGCGAAACCAACGAGATCTATATCCCGGCCGGCCCGCGTCTGGGCGACAAGGTCATCGACTTCGTCGGCGTTAGTAAGGGTTACGGCGACCGCGCGCTGATCGACAACCTGTCGTTCAGCATGCCCAAGGGTGCCATCGTCGGCGTGATCGGCGGTAACGGTGCCGGTAAGTCGACCCTGTTCCGCATGCTGATGGGCAAGGAACAGCCAGACTCGGGCAGCATCGAGATCGGCGAGACCGTGCAGCTGGCCTGCGTCGACCAGAGCCGCGAAGACCTGGACGGCAGCAAGACCGTGTGGGAAGCCGTTTCCGGCGGTTCCGACATGATCAAGATCGGCAACTATGAGGTGCCGTCGCGCACCTACGTCGGTCGCTTCAACTTCAAGGGCGGCGACCAGCAGAAGTTCGTCAAGGACCTCTCCGGTGGTGAGCGTGGCCGTCTGCACCTGGCGTTGACCCTGAAAGAGGGGGCCAACGTATTGCTGCTCGACGAACCGTCCAACGACCTCGACGTGGAAACCCTGCGTTCCCTGGAAGAGGCGCTGCTCGACTTCCCAGGTGCCGCCATTGTGATCTCTCACGATCGCTGGTTCCTGGATCGCGTGGCCACCCACATCCTGGCGTACGAGGACGACTCGCATATCGAGTTCTTCGAAGGCAACTACACCGAGTACGAAGCCGACCGCAAGAAGCGCCTCGGCGACGCCGCCTCGCAGCCGCACCGCGTGCGGCACAAGAAGCTGGCGCAGTAAGTTCGCGCTTTGCGGTTGTAAGCAAACGGGGCCTGCGGGCCCCGTTTGTGTTTCTGGATTTTCTTCTGCCGAGAGTGGCACTGGCTTTCAGTGCCGGCACGGCGTGGTAATTTATACTTTTGCACCAAAATGATTCATCAAGGCGACATTTCGCCCTGTTATGGGGCGCACCCTGCTGCTAGAGTGCCGGCCACTTTCCACGCCCCGTGGCGTTACCTGTCGTTGAGGCCCTCCATTCATGTCCCAATCCGTCGACCAGTTCCTGGCTGCGCTGAAGCAGCGCGACCCCGATCAGCCCGAATTCCACCAGGCGGTGGAAGAGGTGGTGCGCAGCCTGTGGCCCTTCCTGCAGGCCAACCCGCGTTACCTGCAGGCGGGCATTCTGGAGCGCATGGTCGAGCCGGAGCGGGCCATCCTGTTTCGCGTGCCCTGGGTCGATGATGCGGGTCAGGTGCGGGTCAATCGCGGCTACCGGATCCAGATGAGCAGCGCCATCGGCCCCTACAAGGGCGGCTTGCGTTTCCATCCTTCGGTGAACCTGGGCGTGCTCAAGTTCCTCGCCTTCGAGCAGGTGTTCAAGAACGCCCTGACCTCGCTGCCCATGGGCGGCGGCAAGGGCGGTTCGGACTTCGACCCCAAGGGCAAGAGCGAAGGCGAAGTGATGCGCTTCTGTCAGTCCTTTATGGCCGAACTGTATCGCCATATCGGTGCCGACCTGGACGTGCCGGCCGGCGATATCGGCGTCGGTGGCCGCGAAATCGGCTACCTGTTCGGCCAGTACAAGCGCCTGTCCAACCAGTTCACCTCGGTGCTGACCGGCAAGGGCTTGAGCTACGGCGGCAGCCTGGTGCGCCCGGAAGCCACCGGCTACGGCTGCGTGTACTTTGCCGAGGAAATGCTCAAGCGTATCGGCCAGGGCTTCGAGGGCAAGCGCGTGGCCATTTCCGGCTCTGGCAACGTGGCCCAGTACGCGGCGCAGAAGGTCATGGAGCTGGGCGGTGCGGTGATTTCCCTGTCCGACTCCGCAGGCACCCTGTATGCCGAGGCCGGCCTGAGCGAAGAGCAGTGGCAGCACCTGATGGAGCTGAAGAACGTCCGTCGTGGCCGTCTCAGCGAAATGGCCGCCCACTTTGGCCTGCAGTTCCTGCCTGGGCAGCGGCCGTGGAATCTGCCCTGCGATATCGCCCTGCCTTGCGCGACGCAGAACGAGCTGGATGGCGAGGACGCCCGCAGCCTGCTGAAGAACGGCTGCATCTGCGTCGCCGAAGGGGCCAACATGCCCTCGACCCTGAAAGCAGTGGATCTGTTTGTCGAGGCGGGCATCTGCTACGCCCCGGGCAAGGCGTCCAACGCCGGCGGCGTGGCGACCTCCGGGCTGGAAATGAGTCAGAACGCGATGCGTCTGCACTGGACCGCCGGCGAAGTGGACGAGCGTTTGCACGGCATTATGCAGAACATCCACCACGCCTGCGTGCACTATGGCGAGGAGAATGGCCGCATCAACTATGTGAAGGGGGCCAATATCGCCGGCTTCGTCAAGGTCGCCGAGGCCATGCTGGCCCAGGGCGTGGTCTAGCCGGTTCGGCGGTCGTTGCACATGCCAGTCCCAGGGCTGGCATTTTTTTAAGCGCTCGCCTTGGCGAAGAATAGTTACAGAATTCCTGATCGGCATCAGTGTCAAAAGCCATACACGCGCCACACTGGAAACAGTATTCCTGAGGACTGCCCGCATGCTCGCTTTCGATCCCCACACCGCGCTCTATACCCTGCTTAACGAATACAGCGCCCGTGCCAACGCGATTCGCCAGGACCTGGCGCGCAGTCACTCGCCCGATTTCGCCGAGCAGGCCTTGCAGCGGCAGAACGACGAAGTGCTCGAAGCCCTGTTGGCGGAGGCCGAGGCAGGCATGCGCCAGGTCGGGCTGGCTAAGCTGCGTCTGGCCGAGGGCCGCTACGGGCTCTGTCTGCGCTGCGGCGAAGCGATCAACCCGGCGCGTCTGGCGGCCATGCCAGCCACCGAATACTGCCTGACCTGCGCCGATCAGGCCGAGCAGGGCTGATAAGCCCATTCCCGGTATGCGTAGCCGCGAATCAGTCTGTTGGCGCAGCGCGGCCCTAAGGTCAAACCCTGGTCAGCGCTCGCCTATCTCGCTTAGCAGACGGCGCGCAGCGGTTTCCGCTGCGTCGCTATAGGGCCGCAGCACGCTGGCGGCACCCGCCCGTTCCAGAGCCTCGGCATCGCCGTTACGAAAGGCGCTGAGGGTGATTTTGCCCTTGAAGGAGCTGGCCCGGAGCGCCCGCAGGAGGATGGCGTTGACCTCGCGCTGGGGGATGGTGCTAATCATCGCCTGGGCATAATTGAGTGGCAGGTGTTCGAGAAAATCGTTGTCTTCGGCATCGCCATAGCAGGCGCTGATGCCTTCGTTGCGCGCCTCGGCCAGTGCTCCCGGGTCGAAATCCACACCCAGTACGCGCAGCCCGCCGGCCTCAAGCTGGTGAGCTAGTTGGCGGCCATAGCGGCCCATGCCATAGATGATGATGGCCGCATGGGTATTTTGCGGGTTGCTGTCGTTGGCGTTCTCGCGGTGCGGGATATGCCGCTCGAAGATCCCCAGCCAGGGAGCCAGGCGGTCGAACAGGGCCTGGGAGTAGAGAATCATATAGGTCGACAGGGTGATGGTGATCAGTCCCACCAGGGTGGTCAGGCCCAGGGCGTCCGCGCCGACATGGCCCAGGCCGATGCCCATGGCGACGAAGATGATGGAGAACTCGCTGATCTGCGCCACGGTCAGCCCGGCCATAAAACCGGTGCGTTTGCGGTAGCCCATCCAGCCCATGATGGCCATGACGATCAGCGGGTTGCCGATCAGCACGAAGGCCGACAACAGTAGCGCGCTGCCGATCTGCCCGTGGATATGGGCGAAGTCCAGCTGCAGGCCCAGGTGCAGAAAGAAGAACAGCAGGAGGAAGTCGCGCAGGCTGGTCAGACGGCTGGCCACCGCCTCGCGCAGGGGCGTCGAGGCCAGGGAGAAACCGGCGAGAAAGGCCCCGATTTCCTTGGACAGGCCCAGGGTGTCCGCGCCAGCGGCCAGCAGGATGCCCCAGGCAGTGGCGATCAGCATCAGCAGTTCCGGCGAGCTGGCCATGCTGTCCAGCAGCCGTGGCAGGGCATAGCGCATCAGCAGAAAGAGCATCGCCAGGCTGCCGAGCAGGATGGCCAACAGGGCCAGTGGATGCATGCCTTGCTGCTCGCCGTTGCCCGGCTGGTAGAGGTTGAGGCCGAGCATGGCCAGCACCACGGCGATGTCCTGGACGATCAGAAAACCCATGGCGATGCGCCCATGCAGCGAGTCGATTTCGCCTTTGTCGGAGAGCAGCTTGACGATGATGATGGTACTGGAGAAGGTCAGTGCCACCGCCACATACAGGGCGGTCATCAGTTCCAGCCCCATCAGGTAGCAGAGGATAAAGCCGAAGATGATGGTAAAGCTCAACTGGCCCAACCCCGTGGCCAGGGCCACCGGGCCGAGGGTGCGGACCAGGCGCATATCCAGCTTGAGGCCGACCACGAACAGCAGCACGGTGATGCCGATTTCGGCGAGCAGTTCCAGGGGCTCGTTTTCGCTGCTCAGGCCCAGCACCGCCGGGCCGGCGAGAATGCCGACGAGGATATAGGCGATGATCAGGGGCTGGCGCAGCTTGACCGCCATAGCGCCGACCAGTGCCGACAGGGCCAGCAGTACGGCGACTTCCTGGAAAAGACTCATGGACAGACTTCCTGTTAAGACTGATGGCACTGTAGTGCAAGGGCGCAGGGTTTCGATTGCTCGGGATCATCCTTATGGCTTGTGGATGCGGGCCGATGCGGCCATGATTTCCAATAGGGTCTGTTGCCGTTTCAGCGCGAACCGCGTTGCTGCGCAAAATCTCGCCAGGCTAGGCGTGGGACGCAGGGAATGGTGTTCCCTTGCCAAGTCCCACAACACCGCATGGCGATATTTTTCGCGCAACCCGAAGGGCCGGGCCTGTTTTAGCGCGATACTGCGTTTCTCGACACTCATTTGGAACACCAAACTTCGCGTCTCGTGCCTTGCCTCGCGCTATAACAGGCTCCGGCGCAGTCGTGATGAAATGGCAACAGACCCTACCCCGTCCAAGGATTTCCAATGCCAGACTCCGTTGCAGCCCATTTGCGGCTGGCACCTGAAGCGCTTACCCGTCCCTTCACTCCCGAGCAGTTCAACTTCACCAGCACCGAAGACCTGGAGCCCTTCCGCGGCGTACTCGGCCAGGAACGTGCGGTAGAAGCCTTGCAGTTCGGCGTGGCCATGCCGCGCCCCGGTTACAACGTATTCGTCATGGGCGAGCCGGGCACCGGCCGCTTCTCCTTCGTCAAACGCTACCTCAAGGCCGAAGCCAAGCGCCTGGAAACCCCGGCCGACAGGCTGTACGTCAACCATTTCGACGAACCTCGCGAGCCGCGCGCGCTGGAGTTGGCATCGGGCACTGCTGGTGCCTTTCTCGACGATATCAATCAGCTGATCGACAACCTGCTGGCGACCTTTCCGGCGGTGTTCGAGCACCCCTCGTTCCAGCAGAAGAAAAATGCCATCGACCGCGCCTTCAACAAGCGCTACGACCAGGCCCTGGATGTGATCGAGCGGCTGTCGCTGGAAAAGAACGTCGCCCTGTACCGCGACAGCAGCAATATCGCCTTCACCCCCATGCTCGACGGCAAGGCCCTGGATGAGGCCGAGTTCGCCCAGCTGCCGGAAGCCGAGCGCGAGCGTTTCCACGCCGATATCGCCACCCTGGAAGAGCGCCTCAACGAGGAGTTGGCCAGCCTGCCGCAGTGGAAGCGCGAGTCGAGCAACCTGCTGCGCCAGCTCAACGAAGAAACCATTACCGTGGCACTGCAGCCGCTGCTGGCTCCCCTGTCGCAGAAATATGCGGAAAACGCCGGGGTCTGTGCCTACCTGCAGGCCATGCAGGTCAACCTGCTGAAGACCGTGGTCGACCAGCTGGTCGAGGTGGAGCGCATCGACGCCCAGACTCGCAAGCTGCTCGAAGAGCAGTACTGCCCCAGCCTGGTGGTTGGCCATCATGCCCAGGGCGGTGCGCCCGTGGTGTTCGAGCCGCATCCGACCTACGACAACCTGTTCGGCCGCATCGAATACAACACCGATCAGGGCGCGCTCTACACCAGCTACCGCCAGCTGCGTCCCGGCGCGCTGCACCGGGCCAACGGTGGCTTCCTGATCCTCGAAGCGGAGAAGATGCTCGGCGAACCCTTCGTCTGGGATGCGCTCAAGCGCGCCTTGCATTCGCGCCAGCTGAAGATGGAGTCGCCCTTGGGCGACCTCGGCCGCATCGCCACCGTGACCCTCAACCCGCAGGTCATCCCACTGCAGCTCAAGGTGGTGATCATCGGCTCGCGCCAGCTCTACTACGCGCTGCAGGATCACGATCCGGACTTCCAGGAAATGTTCCGTGTGCTGGTGGACTTCGACGAGGACATTCCTCTGGGCGATGACAGCCTGGAGCAGTTCGCCCAGCTGATGAAGACCCGCACCTCGGAGGAGGGCATGGCCCCCATGACGGCGGCCGCGGTGGCGCGGGTGGCCACCTACAGCGCCCGCCTGGCCGAGCATCAGGGGCGTTTGTCGGCGCGTATCGGCGACCTGTTCCAGCTGGTCAGCGAGGCTGACTTTATCCGTCAGCTGGCCAGCGAGCCGTTGACTGATGTGGGCCATATCGAGCGCGCCCTGAAAGCCAAGGCCACTCGCACCGGGCGAGTTTCGGCGCGGATCATCGATGACATGCTGGCCGGCATCATCCTGATCGATACTGCCGGCGCGGCCGTGGGCAAGTGCAACGGCCTGACGGTGCTGGAAGTCGGCGACTCGGCCTTCGGTGTGCCGGCGCGGATTTCCGCCACGGTTTACCCCGGCGGCAGCGGCATCGTCGACATCGAACGCGAGGTCAATCTCGGTCAGCCGATTCACTCCAAGGGGGTGATGATCCTCACCGGTTACCTGGGCAGCCGTTATGCCCAGGAATTTCCCCTGGAGATTTCCGCGAGCATCGCCCTGGAGCAGTCCTACGGCTATGTCGATGGCGACAGCGCCTCGCTGGGTGAGGTCTGCACGCTGATCTCGGCCCTGTCGCGTACGCCGCTCAAGCAGTGCTTCGCTATTACCGGTTCGATCAACCAGTTCGGCGAGGTGCAGGCGGTCGGCGGGGTCAACGAGAAGATCGAGGGCTTCTTCCGCCTGTGCGAGGCCCGCGGCCTGACCGGCGAGCAGGGCGCGATCATCCCCCATTCCAACGTCACTACCCTGATGCTCGATGAGCGGGTGCTGCAGGCGGTGCGCGCCGGCCAGTTCCATATCTATGCGGTACGCCAGGTCGACGAGGCGCTGAGCCTGCTGGTCGGTGAGGATGTCGGCTCGCCCAATGAGCAGGGGCAATTCCCTGCGGGCAGCGTCAATGCGCGGGTGGTCGAACGTCTGCGCGATATCGCTGCCATGGGCATGGAAGACGACGACAAGGAGGAACCGGCCGCTGCAGTCAAGGAGAAGAAGCCGCGGGTCAAGAAGGTGGCGGCCGAGTGACTGATCGGGGGTGGGGGTTCGGGTGGTGGCTGGTCAGTCATTGAACGAATTCCCTGGCCCTTTACAGGACGCAGTTCGCGGCGGCTTTTCCTCGCTTCATCCACAGAGTTATCCACAGTGAGAGGGGATAACTGGCGACTTCCCTCGGGCGCGTGCTCGGGTGTAGGCTGAAGACCTGCTCCCGAGAGGATCGCCGCCATGTCGCGCAGCCTCAATCTCACTCGCCATTGTCTGGGCCTGGACACCCGCATCGAATGCGTGGTGTTGCCGCTGGCGGGCAATGCGGGCCTCTGGACACTGATCTGTGCCGCCGGTATCGCCGGCAACCAACCCTCTACCATCAAGGCGCAAGGCCCATTCCAAGGGGCTTTCGTCGCCGAAGCCGTGCTCAGCGGGATAGCCGAGAGCCTGTTCGACATGGGCTACGATTCATGCGACGAGCTGCCGATCTGGCGCTTGCATATCCAGGCCGAACTGCGCCGCCTGAACAATGAACGGGGCCATCATCTGGGCAACTACATGTTCCGTCCGGAAACCTGAGCGGCCATTGCACAGCATTTGACCAGTCGGCGCAAAGGCCCCTGCCAGGTCGCTTGTGTCGATCAATCCTGAGCCTGTCCACAGTTTTATCCACAGAAGCCGGGGATAACCTGGGCATCGGTTTTGCGCTTGCGCCACGCCTTTGTCTGGCGGGCCACGCTGGGTATACTCGCCGCCAGTCTTGAACCCTGAGTGAGCCCTTATGGAACGCTTTATTGAAAATGCCATGTATGCCTCTCGCTGGCTGCTGGCACCTATCTACTTTGGGCTGTCGCTGGCCCTGCTGGCACTGGCGCTGAAGTTCTTTCAGGAAGTCTTCCACATCCTGCCCAATGTGTTTGCCCTGGCCGAAGCAGATCTGATTCTGGTGCTGCTGTCGCTGATCGATATGGCGCTGGTGGGCGGCCTATTGGTGATGGTGATGATTTCCGGTTACGAGAACTTCGTTTCCCAGCTGGATATCAAAGAGGGCACCGAGAAGCTCAGTTGGCTGGGCAAGATGGACTCCAGCTCGCTGAAGATGAAAGTGGCGGCTTCCATCGTGGCGATTTCCTCGATCCATCTGCTCAAAGTATTTATGAATGCGCAGAACATCCCCGACAGCAAGTTGATGTGGTACGTGATCATTCATATG
The DNA here is from genome assembly GCF_038069885.1 of Pseudomonas sp. XK-1. Taxonomy (NCBI): domain Bacteria; kingdom Pseudomonadati; phylum Pseudomonadota; class Gammaproteobacteria; order Pseudomonadales; family Pseudomonadaceae; genus Pseudomonas; species Pseudomonas sp. XK-1. Next base: position 630,411 of record NZ_JBBPES010000001.1, read on the forward strand.
GCCTTCGTCCTCTCAGCCTTCGCCATGGGCTATCTGGATAAGCTGACCAAGCACGAACCGAGCTGAGCCTCTCTCAAGCGTCTCCGCCGCCCGGCCGTTGCAAAACGGACGGGCGGTTTGCTTTCTGCCTTGTGTTTTTATGGTGTTGTACAAGAATTGTATTTGTATAGATTTTTGTATAGCTTTGCTTGCCCGAGGACATCGCCATGAATCTGCAAGAGCTTTCGCTGCATGCCCATGCCGGGCATATCGACGCACTCAACCTGATCTCTATTGAGGGTGGCATCTACCTGCTGGAGGCGCATATGGATGGTCGTGCCCACCCGCTCAATGATGGCTATGGCAAAACCCTGCACCTGCGCTCGGTCGAGCATGCCCGCGACCTGCTGCATGACCTGCCGCGCGTGCCCTTCCATCTGGTGCATGCGGTGGTGCATGACGAAATGTGCGGTATGCAGGACGGTACCCAGGACACCTTGCGGGTGCCGATTTCCTTCAACTCTTCCTGGTAACGACTTCATCTATGTCTATTCGCCGGCTTGGCCTGGTACTGGGTGATCAGCTGTCTTTCGACCTGCCCAGTCTGCAGGCGCTGGACCCGCAGCAGGATGCCGTGCTGCTCGCCGAGGTGGCAGCTGAAACCGACTATGTGCCGCACCACCCGCAGAAGATCGCGTTGATCTTCAGTGCCATGCGCCACTTTGCCGAGGCCCTGCGTGAGCGCGGCTGGCGCGTGCATTACGTCAAGCTGGACGATGCACAAAACAGTGGCTCGCTGCCGGGTGAGTTGCAGCGCTGGGCTACGCAGTTGCAGGCCACCGAGGTGCATATCAGCGAATGTGGTGAGTGGCGGCTGGAAGATGAGTTGAAGCGCAGCGGCGTACCGATTACCTGGCATGCCGACAGTCGCTTTATCTGCAGCCGTGACGAATTCGCCCGCTGGGCCGAAGGGCGCAAGCAGCTGCGCATGGAGTTCTTCTACCGAGAGATGCGGCGCAAGACCGGTTTATTGATCAATGGTGACGGTACGCCAGTGGGCGGTGCCTGGAACTTTGATGCGGAAAACCGCAAGGCGCTGCCCAAGCAGATCAAAGCACCGATGACGGCGCGCTTTCCGGCGGATGGCATTACCCAGGAGGTATTGGCGCTGGTGGCCGAGCGTTTCAGCCATCACTACGGCAGCCTGGCGTCCTTCGATTACCCGGTGACCCACGCCGAGGCCGAGGCGCTGTGGCAGCATTTTCTCGATTTCGCCCTGCCGGCCTTTGGCGATTATCAGGACGCCATGGCGGTGGGCGAGCCGTTTCTGTTCCATGCGCGGATCAGTGCGGCGCTGAACATCGGCCTGCTGGATGTCCGTCGTTTGTGTGCGGATGTGGAGGCGGCCTACTGGCGCGGCCAGGTGCCGCTGAACGCCGCCGAGGGCTTTATTCGTCAGCTGATCGGTTGGCGCGAATACGTGCGCGGCATCTACTGGATGCACATGCCCGAGTACGCCGAGCGCAATGCCTTCGGCAATACCCGGCCGCTACCCGAGTTCTACTGGACCGGCAAAACCCGTATGAAGTGCATGAGCCAGGCCATTGGCCAGACGCTGGAGCATGCCTATGCCCACCATATCCAGCGGCTGATGGTCACCGGCAACTTCGCCCTGCTGGCTGGCATCCAGCCCAGCCAGGTCTGCGATTGGTATCTGGCGGTGTATATGGATGCCTTCGATTGGGTCGAGCTGCCCAACACCCTGGGCATGGTTATGCACGCCGATGGCGGCTATCTGGGCTCCAAGCCCTACTGCGCCAGTGGTCAGTACATCAAGCGCATGTCCAACTACTGCGGCGACTGCAGCTACAAGGTCAGCGAGAGCGTGGGCGAGCAGGCCTGCCCATTCAATGCGCTGTATTGGCACTTTCTGATGCGCCACCGTCAGCAGCTGTCCGGTAACCACCGGCTGGGCATGATCTACCGTGGCCTGGACAAGATGAGCGAGGCTAAGCAGCAAGGCCTGTGGGCGCGCGGCGAGCAGCTATTGGCGCGGCTGGATGCCGGCGAGGCGTTGTGAAAAAGGCCGAGCTGCCAGTCAAGAGTTGCTCGGTTTGCGGGTTGTCCTTTACCTGGCGCAAGAAGTGGGCGCGTTGCTGGGATGAGGTGAAGTACTGCTCCGAGCGTTGTCGGCGTAATCGCCCCGGCTTGGCTGGCGGGTAGGGCGGGCCGGCGGTTTGTGCTAGGCTGACCGACCTTTTTTAGCCTCCAGCGGAGCAGTGCTATGTCCGATATCAATCTCTCGACTGACGAAACCCGCGTCAGCTACGGCATCGGCCGTCAACTGGGTGGTCAGCTGCGCGACAACCCGCCGCCGGGTGTGAGCCTGGACGCCATCCTGGCCGGCCTGACTGACGCCTTCAACGGCCAGCCAAGCCGCGTTAGCGAAGCCGATCTGTCGGCCAGCTTCAAGGTAATCCGCGACATCATGCAAGCCGAAGCCGCCGCCAAGGCTGAGGCCGCTGCCGGCGCTGGCCTGGCCTTCCTGGCGGAGAACGCCAAGCGTGACGGCATCACCGTGCTGGCTTCCGGTCTGCAGTACGAAGTGCTGACCGCTGGCGAAGGTGCAAAACCTTCCCGTGAAGACAGCGTGCGCACTCACTACCACGGCACCCTGATTGACGGCACTGTATTCGACAGCTCCTACGAGCGTGGCCAGCCGGCCGAGTTTCCGGTTGGCGGCGTGATCGCCGGCTGGACCGAAGCCCTGCAGCTGATGAACGCCGGCAGCAAATGGCGCCTGTATGTGCCGAGCGAGCTGGCCTACGGCGAGCAAGGCGTGGGCAGCATCCCGCCGCACAGCGTGCTGGTGTTTGACGTGGAGCTGCTGGACGTTCTCTAACGCTCAGGCGCTTTCCTTCGCGGGCATGGCCCGCTCCTACGAAGTTCCAGCCAGTCTGGGGTAGGAGCGGGTCATGCCCGCGATGCGTTTCAGGGGCGCAACGCCCGTGCATAGCAATAAAGAAACAGATTGCGCACCAACTCCTTGAGCACCAGCGGCTCGCAGGAGTTCAGCTCGTGCAGGTCCAGATCGCCCTGATCGCGCAATTCGTCCAGGGCATCGTCCTCCAATACCGCGCAGACCTCGCCGGTGTTGCGATTGAGAATGCGCAGGTACGGTTGCGGCCGGTCCAGCCAGGCATCGATCAGATAGGTCATGACTCATCTCCCTTTCAAGTGGTTAGATGAGAATAATTCTTATTATATTTATAGCAAGGATTAATCGCTGCCTTTCGTCGCGCAGCAGAAATCGGCAAGAGTGATTTTTAACGCCGCACAGCGATCGCCTGTGGGGGCTATGGGCGTGTAGGTCATAAAAAATTGCCTGGAGCAATTTTCAACGTCGCGCAGCGATCGCCGGTGGGGTGGTGGCTATCGGCGGGCAGGCCATAAAAAATTGTCTGGAACAATTTTTAACGTCGCGAAGCGATCGCCGGTGGGGTGGTGGCTATGGGCGGGCAGGCCATAAAAAATTGTCTGGAACATTTTTTAACGTCGCGCAGCGATCGCCGGTGGGGTGGTGGCTATGGGCGGGCAGGCCATAAAAAATTGTCTGGAACAATTTTTAACGTCGCGAAGCGACGGCCCGTAGGGTGGCCGCCATGGATGGCAGGCCATAAAAAGCCCGTCACAAGGATGGGCTTCTGTTGTCGCGGCAGGCCTTAGTGCGTGCGGGCTACGGCGAAACGGCTGAGCTCGATCAGGGCGTCGCGGTACTCGCTGGCGGGCAGGGCGTCCAGGCTGGCGATGGCGCGTTCGGCGTAGTCACGGGCCTGCTGGGCGGTGTAATCCAGCGCGCCGGCGGCTTCTACGGCGTTACGGATGCTTTCCAAATCCTCGATACCGCCTTTCTGGATTGCCTGGCGCACCAGTGCAGCTTGTTCGGCAGTACCTTCGCGCATGGTATAGATCAGTGGCAGGGTCGGCTTGCCTTCGGCCAGGTCGTCGCCGACGTTCTTGCCCAGGGTGGTGGCATCACCGCGGTAGTCGAGCAGATCGTCGACCAGCTGAAAGGCCACACCCAGATGGTCGCCAAAGGTGCGCAGGGCTTCGGTCTGTTCGGCCGGGGCACCGGCCAGGGCGGCGGCGCTGTGGGTCGAGGCCTCGAACAGCATCGCGGTCTTGCCGCGGATGACTTCCATATAGGTTTCTTCGGTGGTGCTGGCGTCGCGGATTTTCGACAGCTGCAGCACTTCGCCTTCGGCAATCACCCGGGTGGCCTTGGACAGGATCTTCATCACCGGCATGGAGCCCAGTTCGACCATCATTTCGAAGGAGCGCGAATAAAGGAAGTCGCCGACCAGCACGCTCGGGGCATTGCCCCACTGGGCATTGGCGGTGCTGCGGCCGCGGCGCATGTCGGACATGTCGACCACGTCGTCGTGCAGCAGGGTGGCGGTATGCAGAAATTCGATGGTAGCGGCGAGCAGGCGCAGGTTATCGCCTTCAATGCCCAAGGCCTTGCCGCTGAGCAGAACCAGCAATGGGCGCAGGCGTTTGCCGCCCGCGGAGATAATATAGTCGCCGATCTTCTCGACCAGAGGTACGCGCGACACCAGTTGCGCGCGGATGATGCCGTCGACGGCGGTAAAGTCATCCGCCACCACGCGGTAGAAAGCCTGGGGTTGCATCGCTTGCACCTGCTACTCATGGGTTGCGCGGCATGCTAGGGGGCAGGGTGGGGGCTGTCAAGGCAAGCGCTCGGCGCACTTGCATGGCGTCGATTGCTTGCGTACAATCGCGCACCCTGAACTTCCCCCTGGGTATTTCCCTGCCTTACGCAATTGCAAGGGTGTCCTTCCGGCCCCAAGCAGCCATGCCAGCCGACACTTATTCCTATAAAGCGCTGGGTGAGCAGGATCAACGGAGATTTACCATGTACGCAGTAATTGTTACTGGTGGCAAGCAATACAAAGTCACCGAAGGCGAATTCCTCAAGGTCGAAAAACTCGAGCTGGCCACTGGCGAAGCTGTGACTTTTGACCGTGTTCTGCTGATCGGCAATGGCGACGACGTTCAAATCGGCGCGCCGGTTGTTGAAGGTGCCAAGGTTGTTGCTGAAGTGATCGCTCAAGGTCGTCACGACAAGGTCACCATCATCAAGTTCCGTCGTCGTAAGCACCACATGAAGCGTCAGGGCCACCGTCAGTGGTACACCGAGATCAAAATCACCGGTATTCAGGCCTGATTCGTTTCGGCCTAATCCCTTAATAGGAGTATTGAACTCATGGCACACAAAAAAGCTGGCGGTAGTACCCGCAACGGTCGCGACTCAGAAGCCAAACGCCTTGGCGTGAAGATGTATGGCGGCCAGGCTATCAAAGCAGGCAACATCATCGTGCGTCAGCGCGGCACCCAGTTCCATGCCGGTTACGGCGTTGGCATGGGTAAGGATCACACCCTCTTCGCGAAAATCGAAGGCGTGATCAAGTTCGAAGTAAAAGGCGCGTTCAACCGCCGTTACGTGAGCGTCGTAGCGGCTTAATTGCGCGACTGCTGGGAAAGCCCCGTCCATGCGACGGGGCTTTTTTGTTTCTTGGGGTTCTTGCCAAACTGTCCTGGGTGTAGCGTTCGATTTGAATGCAGGTCAATTTTGCAAGAACCTAGTGTTTCTAGTTTTGGATAACCCGCCTTGCTGCGGGAGGCGTAAAAATGAAATTCGTCGATGAAGTATCGATTTTTGTAAAGGCCGGCGACGGCGGCAACGGCATGATGGCTTTTCGTCGCGAAAAGTTTATCGAGAAGGGCGGCCCCAACGGTGGTGATGGCGGCGACGGTGGTTCGGTTTATATCGAAGCCCAGGAGAACCTCAACACCCTGGTGGACTACCGTTATACCCGCCGCTTCCAGGCGCAGAATGGCGAGAAGGGTGGCAGCACCGACTGTACTGGTGCCAAAGGCGAGGACCTGATCCTGCCGGTGCCGATTGGTACCACGGTGATCGACGCCGGTACTCAGGAAGTGATTGGTGACCTGACCCGTGCCGGCCAGCGTTTGCTGGTGGCGCAGGGCGGTTGGCACGGTCTGGGTAACACCCGCTTCAAGTCCAGCACCAACCGTGCGCCGCGGCAGACCACGCCGGGCAAGCCGGGCGATGCGCGCGACCTCAAGCTGGAGTTGAAGGTGTTGGCCGATGTTGGCCTGCTGGGCCTGCCGAATGCCGGCAAGAGCACCTTCATTCGTTCCGTTTCTGCCGCCAAGCCGAAAGTCGCCGACTATCCATTCACCACTCTGGTGCCAAACCTGGGTGTGGTCAGTGTCGATCGCTACAAGAGCTTCGTGGTTGCCGATATTCCGGGGCTGATCGAGGGTGCTTCTCATGGTGCTGGCCTGGGTATTCGCTTCCTCAAGCACTTGTCGCGTACCCGTCTGCTGCTGCACCTGGTGGATATGGCACCGCTGGATCTGACCGATCCGGCCGAGTCGGCAGCCACCATCATTGATGAGCTGACCAAGTTCAGCCCGTCGCTGGCTGAGCGCGAGCGCTGGCTGGTGCTGAACAAGGCTGACCAGATCCTCGATGAGGAGCAGGAAGCCCGTATCGCTGAAATCGTCGCGCGGATCGAGTGGGAAGGTCCGGTGTATGTGATTTCTGCCCTGGCGCGCCAGGGTACCGAGAAGCTCTGTTATGACATCATGGACTTCCTTGAAGCGCGCGCTGAGCGCATTCAGGAAAACCCAGAGTACGCGGCCGAACTGGCGGAGCTGGATACGCGCATCGAAGACGAAGCGCGTGCCCAGCTGCAGGCGCTGGACGACAAGCGTGCGCTGCGTCGTTCCGGGGTCAAAGCGGTCGGTGATGTCGATGAAGACGACAGCTTCTGGGATGAGGAAGACGAAGAGGATGGCCCGGAAATCATTTACGTCCGGGATTAAGCAACTACAAAACGCCGCTTAATTGCGGCGTTTTTGTAATCACAGGTCGCCGCTAGGGTTGGAAGATCATGCGTGACAAGGTAACCGGTGCGCAGCGCTGGGTAGTGAAGATTGGCAGTGCGCTGCTGACCGCCGATGGTCGTGGTCTGGATCGCGCCGCCATGGCGGTGTGGGTCAAGCAGATGGTCGCGCTGCGTGAGCAGGGCGTGGAACTGGTGCTGGTGTCCTCCGGTGCGGTGGCGGCGGGCATGAGCAAGCTGGGCTGGGTCGCGCGACCGAGTGCCATGCATGAGTTGCAGGCGGCGGCAGCGATTGGCCAGATGGTGCTGATTCAGGCCTGGGAGTCGAGCTTTGCCGAGCACAGCCGACGCACGGCGCAGATTCTGCTGACCCATGACGATCTGTCCGATCGCAAGCGCTACCTGAATGCGCGCAGCACGCTGCGCACGCTGGTGGATCTGGATGTGGTGCCGGTGATCAACGAGAACGACACCGTGGTGACCGATGAGATCCGCTTTGGTGACAACGACACCCTGGCGGCGCTGGTGGCCAACCTGGTCGAGGCAGATCTGTTGGTGATCCTCACGGACCGCGACGGTATGTATAACGCCGATCCGCGGCATAACCCCGATGCCGAGCTGATTTTCGAGGCGCGTGCCGATGATCCGGCGCTGGATGCTGTGGCGGGTGGTGTTGGTGGTGCGCTTGGGCGTGGCGGCATGCAGACCAAGCTGCGGGCGGCGCGTCTGGCGGCGCGTTCCGGGGCTCATACGGTGATTGTCGGTGGTGCCATCGAGCAGGTGCTGGCGCGGCTCAAGGCGGGCGAGCGCCTGGGCACCCTGCTGGCACCCGAGCGCGGCATGCTGGCGGCGCGCAAGCAGTGGCTGGCCGGGCATCTGCAGACCCGTGGCACCCTGGTGCTGGATGATGGTGCGGTCAAGGCGCTGGCGACCGGTACCAAGAGCTTGCTGCCGGTTGGCGTGAAGGCGGTGCAGGGCAGCTTTCGTCGCGGTGAAATGGTCGTCTGTGTGGCGGCGGACGGTCGCGAGATTGCTCGTGGGCTGGCCAACTACAGTGCGCTTGAGGCGCAAAAGATCATCGGTCAGTCGTCGGATGCCATCGAGAGGTTGCTGGGTTATGTTGATGAGCCCGAGTTGGTGCATCGGGATAATTTGATTCTGGTCTAAGGGAAAACTGATGCGAATCGTAAAGGGATTGCTGGGCGCGCTGGTGCTGCTGCCTGGATTGGCGGCGGCCGAGCAGATTGGTGAGGTGTCGACGGTGTTCAAGATCATGGGCCCGAACGACAAGATCGTCGTCGAGGCCTTTGATGATCCTAAGGTGGCGGGGGTGACCTGTTACCTGTCACGGGCCAAGACTGGCGGCGTCAAAGGTGGTCTGGGTTTGGCCGAGGATCGTGCCGAGGCGTCGATTGCCTGTCGCCAGGTTGGCCCGATCAGCTTTCTGGAGAAGCTCAAGGAGGGTGAGGAAGTCTTCCGTGAGCGCACCTCGCTGGTGTTCAAGACCATGCAGGTGGTGCGCTTCTTCGATCAGAAGCGTAATACCCTGGTCTATCTGGTCTACAGCGACCGGGTAATCGAAGGCAGTCCGCAGAATGCGGTGACGGCCATCCCGATTCTGCCCTGGCCGCAAAAGCCCTGAGCCAAAAAGCCCGAAGTGATTCGGGCTTTTTTCTGGCTTGTCATTTTCCGGGCAATAAAAAACCGGCGATTAAGCCGGTTTCTTAAGAACAATCAGCGTGTCGCTAGCAGCTTAGGCAGCTGCAGCTTCGCCCAGGGCCTTGATATGGCCATTCAGGCGGCTTTTATGACGAGCGGCTTTGTTCTTGTGGATGATGCCTTTGTCGGCCATACGGTCGATTACCGGCACAGCCAGGGTGTAAGCGGTCTTGGCAAGGTCGACGTCTTTGGCTTCGATAGCCTTGACGACGTTCTTGATGTAAGTACGAACCATCGAGCGCTGGCTGGCGTTATGGCTACGACGCTTCTCAGCCTGTTTTGCGCGTTTTTTGGCAGAAGGTGTATTGGCCACCGTCAAGCTCCTCGAAAAAATTCTGGGGGTTACAAACAAATAAGGCCGCGAATCATGCCGATATGAGGGAGTGCTGTCAAGCCTATCGGCTTTTCCCTGTGCTGGCCTGACCAGTGGCAGACCGCTACACTCGTCGCCTTTGCGCGCCAGTGCTTGTTTGCGGAGCCGGGATACTACATGAATTTGCTCAAGTCGTTGGCCGCCGTCAGCTCCATGACCATGCTTTCGCGTGTATTGGGCTTCGTGCGTGACACCATTATTGCTCGTGCCTTCGGTGCGGGCGTGGCCTCGGACGCCTTTGTGGTGGCGTTCAAGCTGCCCAATCTGCTGCGTCGAATTTTTGCCGAGGGTGCATTTTCTCAGGCCTTTGTGCCGATTCTGGCCGAGTACAAAACCCAGCAGGGCGATGAGGCGGCGCGCACCTTTGTCGCCTACGTCTCAGGTCTGCTGACTTTGGTGCTGGCCCTGGTGACCTTTATCGGGATTCTCGCTGCGCCCTGGATTGTCTGGGTATCGGCCCCTGGTTTCGCCGATGAGGCGGAGCGCTTTGAGCTGACCACCGATCTGCTGCGGGTGACCTTTCCTTATATCTTGCTGATCTCCCTGTCGTCCCTTGCGGGGGCGGTGCTCAACACCTGGAACAGGTTCTCGGTGCCAGCCTTTGTGCCGACGCTGCTCAACGTCAGCATGATCGTTTTCGCCCTGTTTCTGACGCCCTATTTCGATCCGCCGATCATGGCCCTCGGCTGGGCGGTGCTGGTGGGTGGCCTGGCGCAGTTGCTGTTCCAGCTGCCGCATCTGAAGAAGATCGGGATGCTGGTGCTGCCGCGGCTGAATCTCAAAGACACCGGCGTATGGCGCGTGGTGAAGCAGATGGGGCCGGCGATCTTCGGGGTGTCGGTCAGCCAGATTTCGCTGATCATCAATACGATTTTTGCCTCCTTTCTGGTCGCCGGCTCCGTGTCCTGGATGTATTACGCCGACCGCCTGATGGAGCTGCCGGCCGGTGTGCTTGGCGTGGCGCTGGGCACCATTCTGCTGCCGGCTCTGTCGAAAACCCATTCTGGAGCCAGTAGCGAGGACTACTCCAAGCTGCTCGACTGGGGTTTGCGCCTGTGTCTGGTGCTGGCGCTGCCCAGCGCGGTGGCGTTGGCGATTATCTCCGAGCCGCTGATCGCTTCGCTGTTCCAGTACGGTAAGTTCACTGCCAGCGATACCCTGATGACTCAGCGCGCCTTGATTGCCTATTCCTTGGGCCTGGTCGGCATTATTCTGGTGAAAATTCTCGCGCCGGCCTTCTATGCCCAGCAGAACATCAAGACCCCGGTACGTATCGGCCTGGTGACGCTGCTGGCGACCCAGGCGATGAATGTGCTGTTTATCTTCGTGATTCCCCTGGCCCACGCCGGCCTGGCCTTGGCCATCGGCCTGGCGGCCTGCCTGAATGCCGGGCTGTTGTTCTGGCAGCTACGCAAGCGCGATATGTTCCAGCCGCAGCCGGGCTGGGCACTGTTTCTCGGCAAGCTGCTGCTCGCGTTGCTGGCGATGGCGGCGGTGCTGCTGCTGGCCATGCAGCAGCTGCCGGCTTGGGCGGGCGGCACCATGCTCTGGCGTTTGTTGCGCCTGGGCGGGCTGGTGGGTGTGGGTATGCTGGCCTATTTGGCCGTGCTGGCGCTGCTGGGTTTTCGTTTGCGCGACTTTGCGCGGCGCAGTGCGCTCTGATGACCGCTGATTTGCTGCCTGTTGTCCGCTGCCCTGTGTGCGTATAATCGGCCACTTTATGAGCAAGAAGCGCGCTATGCAGCTGGTTCGAGGCCTACACAATCTGCGGCCCCAGCATCGGGGCTGTGTTGCCACCATCGGTAATTTCGACGGCGTCCATCGTGGTCATCAGGCCATCTTGGCGCGGCTGCGTGAGCGTTCCGCCGAGCTGGGGGTGCCGAGTTGCGTGCTGATTTTCGAGCCGCAACCCCGCGAGTTTTTTGCCCCGGACAGCGCCCCGGCGCGGCTGACGCGCTTGCGCGACAAGCTGGCACTGCTGGCTGCCGAAGGTGTCGACCGCGTGCTGTGCCTGGCCTTCAACCCGCGTCTGCGCGAGCTGAGTGCGGCCGAGTTTGTTCAGCAGGTGCTGCTCGACGGCCTGGCGGTGCAGCATCTGGAAGTCGGCGACGACTTCCGCTTTGGCTGTGATCGCGCCGGGGACTTCGCCTTTCTGGCCGAGGCTGGCGAGCGCGAGGGCTTCAGTGTCGAGGCGGCCAGCACGGTCGAGCTGGACGGCATCCGAGTCAGCAGCACGCGGGTGCGCGAGGCCCTGGCCGCCGGCGACTTCGTTCTGGCCGAGCATCTGTTGGGGCGGCCTTTCCAGATCGCCGGGCGGGTGTTGCACGGACAGAAGCTGGGTCGCCAGCTGGATGCCCCGACCGCCAATGTGCAGCTCAAGCGCAAGCGTGTGCCGCTCAAGGGCGTGTATCTGGTCAGCACCGAAATTGACGGCCAAACCTGGCCCGGTGTGGCCAATATCGGTGTGCGTCCGAGTGTTGCGGGTGATGGCAGTGCCCACCTGGAAGTGCATTTGCTGGACTTTGCCGGTGATCTATATGGCCGGCGTTTGACGGTGGCTTTCCACCACAAGCTGCGCGATGAGCAGCGTTTCGCCTCCCTTGAGGCATTGAAGATGGCAATTGCTGCCGATATTGCTGCCGCCCGTGCCCATTGGCGCGTTTAAGCACCCGGCTTCAACTGCTTGGTGCCAATCGCTTACGAAGAGCCTGAAATGACCGACTACAAAGCCACGCTAAATCTGCCTGACACCCAGTTTCCGATGAAGGCCGGCCTGCCGCAGCGCGAGCCGCAGATTCTGCAGCGCTGGAACGAGATTGGCCTGTATCAGAAGCTGCGCGCGCAAGGCGAAGGCCGGCCCAAGTTCGTCCTGCACGACGGCCCGCCCTACGCCAACGGCAGCATTCATATCGGTCATGCGGTCAACAAGATCCTCAAGGACATCATCACCCGCTCCAAGACCCTGGCCGGCTTCGACGCCCCCTATGTGCCGGGTTGGGACTGCCACGGCCTGCCGATCGAGCACAAGGTGGAGACCACCTTCGGCAAGAATCAGCCGTCCGACCTGACCCGCGAGCGTTGCCGCACCTATGCCGGCGAGCAGATCGAAGGGCAGAAGGCCGATTTTATCCGTCTCGGCGTGCTCGGCGACTGGGACAACCCCTACAAGACCATGGACTTCGCCAACGAGGCCGGGGAGATCCGCGCCCTGGCCGAGATGGTCAAGCAGGGCTTTGTGTTCAAGGGTCTGAAGCCGGTCAACTGGTGCTTCGATTGCGGCTCGGCCCTGGCCGAGGCCGAGGTCGAGTATCAGGACAAGAAGTCAGACGCCATCGACGTGGCCTTCCCTGTGGAAGATGCCGACAAGCTGGCCGCCGCGTTTGGTCTGGCTAGCCTGGCGAAGCCTGCCTCCATCGTGATCTGGACTACCACGCCCTGGACCATCCCGGCCAACCAGGCGCTGAACGTACACCCCGAATTCAACTACGCCCTGGTCGACACCGGTGACAAACTGCTGGTGCTGGCTGAAGAACTGGTCGAGAGCAGCCTGGCGCGCTACGGCCTGCAGGGCGAGGTCATCGCCACGGCTCAAGGTGCCGCTCTGGAGCTGATCCGCTTCCGCCACCCGTTCTACGAGCGTTTCGCCCCGGTGTATCTGGCTGACTACGTCGAGCTGGGTGCCGGTACCGGCATTGTCCACTCGGCCCCGGCCTACGGTGAGGACGACTTCCGTTCCTGCAAGGGCTACGGCATGAGCAACGACGACATCCTCAGTCCGGTGCAGAGCAACGGCGTGTATGTCAGCGACCTGCCGTTCTTCGGCGGCCAGTTTATCTGGAAGGCCAACCCCAATATCGTCGCCAAGCTCGACGAGGTCGGCTGCCTGCTCAAGCACGAACCTATCCAGCACAGCTATATGCACTGCTGGCGGCACAAGACCCCGCTGATCTACCGCGCCACCGCGCAGTGGTTTGTCGGCATGGACAAGCAGCCGAACCAAGGCGACACACTGCGCGAACGCGCGCTGGCCGCTATCGAGAAGACTGCATTCGTCCCGGCCTGGGGCCAGGCGCGTCTGCACAGCATGATCGCCGGCCGTCCGGACTGGTGCATCTCGCGTCAGCGCAACTGGGGCGTGCCGATTCCGTTCTTCTTGCACAAGGCCACGGGCGAGCTGCACCCGCGTAGCGCCGAGCTGATGGAAGCCGTTGCCCAGCGAGTGGAGAAAGAAGGCATCGAGGCCTGGTTCAAGCTGGACGCCGCCGAACTGCTGGGTAATGAAGCCGCTGACTACGACAAGATCAGCGACACCCTGGACGTCTGGTTCGACTCCGGCACCACCCACTGGCACGTGCTGCGCGGCTCGCACCCGCTCGGTCACGCCAGCGGACCGCGCGCCGATCTGTATCTGGAAGGCTCCGACCAGCACCGTGGCTGGTTCCATTCCTCCCTGCTCACTGGTGCGGCCATCGACGGTCACGCGCCGTATAAGGAACTGCTGACCCACGGCTTCGTGGTCGACGAGAACGGCCGCAAGATGTCCAAGTCCCTGGGCAACGTGGTGGCTCCGCAGGAAGTCAACGACAGCCTGGGTGCCGACATCCTGCGCCTGTGGGTGTCGTCTACCGACTACTCCGGCGAGATGGCCGTGTCCAAGGTGATCCTGCAGCGCAGCGCCGACTCTTACCGGCGCATCCGCAACACCGCGCGCTTCCTGCTTTCCAACCTCAGTGGTTTCGACCCGGCGCAGCACCTGCTGCCGGCTGAAGACATGCTGGCGCTGGACCGTTGGGCCGTGGATCGCGCCCTGCTGCTGCAGCGCGAAATCGAGGAAGCCTACGACAGCTACCGCTTCTGGAACGTCTACCAGAAGGTGCACAACTTCTGCGTGCAGGAGCTGGGCGGCTTCTACCTCGACATCATCAAAGACCGCCAATACACCACCGCCGCCGACAGCGTAGCGCGGCGCTCCTGCCAGAGCGCGTTGTTCCATATCGCCGAAGCCTTGGTGCGTTGGATTGCGCCGGTGCTGTCGTTCACCGCCGACGAGCTGTGGCAGTACCTGCCAGGCGAGCGCAACGAGTCTGTGATGCTCAATGGCTGGTATCAGGGCCTGAGCGAACTGCCGCAGGATTTCGAGCTGAGCCGCGAATACTGGGAGCGGGTCATGGCGGTCAAGGTTGCGGTCAACAAGGAAATGGAAGCCCTGCGTGCGGCCAAGGCCATCGGCGGCAACCTGCAGGCCGAAGTCACCCTGTATGCCGAAGACAGCCTGATTGCCGACTTGAACAAGCTCAGCAATGAATTGCGCTTCGTGCTGATTACCTCAACCGCAGCGCTGGCTCCCTTGGCCGATGCCCCGGCCGATGCCGTGGAGACCGAGGTGCCTGGGCTGAAGCTGAAAATCGTCAAGTCGGCCCACCCCAAGTGCGGCCGCTGCTGGCACCACCGCGAAGACGTTGGGGTCAACCCGGCGCACCCGGAAATCTGCGGTCGCTGCGTGGACAATATCGAAGGCGCGGGCGAGGTTCGTCACTATGCGTGATGGTTGCCCTATGCACCTACAGCCCGGGGGCCGGGCATGAGTGCGCGCTTTGGCAAACTCCCCTGGCTCTGGCTAAGCCTGCTGGTGTTCGTCGTCGACCAGGCCAGCAAGTTCTGGTTCGACAACAACCTGAGCATGTATCAGCAGATTGTGATCATTCCCGATTACTTCAGCTGGACCCTGGCCTACAACACCGGCGCAGCCTTCAGCTTCCTGGCCGATGCGGCCGGCTGGCAGCGCTGGTTCTTCGCGGCCATTGCCGTGGCGGTCAGCGTGGTGCTGGTGGTCTGGCTCAAGCGCCTGAATCCAGCGGAGAGCTGGCTGGCCCTGGCCCTGGCCCTGGTTCTGGGCGGTGCGCTCGGCAACCTGGTGGATCGTGTGGTATTCGGCCATGTGGTCGACTTTATTCTGCTGCACTGGCAGCACCGCTGGTATTTCCCGGCGTTCAATGTCGCCGATATGGCGATCACCGGCGGCGCGATTTTGCTGGCGCTGGATATGTTCAAAAGCGAGAAGTCCGGAGAAAAAGCCCATGACTGACCTACGTATTGGCCCGGACAAGGAAGTCACCCTGCACTTCGCCCTCAAGCTGGAAAATGGCGATGTGGTCGACAGTACCTTCGACAAGAAACCGGCCACCTTCAAGGTGGGCGATGGCAACCTGCTGCCGGGGTTCGAGCAGGCCATCTACGGCCTCAAGGCCGGCGACAAGCGCAGCCTGTCGATCGGCCCCGAACAGGGCTTCGGCCAGGGCAACCCGCAGAACGTGCAGGTAATGCCGCGCAGCCAGTTCCAGGATATGGAGCTGTCCGAAGGCCTGCTGGTGATCTTCAACGACGCCGCCAATGCCGAGCTGCCGGGCGTGGTCAAGGCCTTCGACGACAGCCAGGTGACCATCGACTTCAACCACCCCCTGGCCGGTAAGGCGCTGAGCTTCGATGTGGAAATTATCGAGGTCAAGGCGGTCTGATCTGTAGCCCGGATGCAATCCGGGAATGTGCTAACCCCGGATTGCATCCGGGTTATGAACGGCGTGGGGTCATCTAGCGGTCTCGCGTTACATCGGTCAAACCCTGTGCCACGCGCGCCGAGATAACCATCATGCATATCAAACTCGCCAATCCCCGCGGCTTCTGCGCTGGTGTCGACCGCGCCATCGAGATCGTCAACCGCGCCCTGGAAGTCTTCGGCCCGCCGATCTATGTGCGCCATGAAGTGGTGCACAACAAATTCGTGGTCGAAGACCTGCGTGCGCGCGGTGCTGTCTTTGTCGAAGAGCTGGACCAGATCCCCGATGACGTTATCGTGATTTTCAGCGCCCACGGCGTGTCCCAGTCCGTGCGCAACGAAGCCGAGCGGCGCGGGCTGAAGATCTTCGACGCCACCTGCCCACTGGTAACCAAGGTGCATATGGAAGTGGTGCGCTACAGCCGCGAGGGGCGCGAATGCATCCTGATCGGTCACGAAGGCCACCCGGAAGTCGAAGGCACCATGGGCCAGTACGACGCCAGCAACGGCGGTGCCATCTACCTGGTGGAGGACGAGGCTGACGTTGCGCACCTGCAGGTGCGCAACCCCGACGCCCTGGCCTTCGTCACCCAGACCACTCTGTCGATGGACGACACCAGCAAGGTTATCGACGCCCTGCGCAATAAGTTCCCCAGCATCGGCGGGCCGCGCAAGGACGACATCTGCTACGCCACCCAGAACCGCCAGGACGCGGTCAAGCAGCTCGCCGCCGAGTGCGACGTGCTGCTGGTGGTCGGCAGCCCCAATAGCTCCAACTCCAACCGCCTGCGCGAACTGGCCGAACGCATGGGCACCCCCGCCTACCTGATCGACGGTGCCGAAGACCTCAAGCGCGAGTGGTTCGATGGCGTTGCCGGCATCGGCATTACCGCCGGTGCCTCAGCTCCCGAAGTGCTGGTGCGCGGCGTGGTCAGCCAGCTGCAAGCCTGGGGCGCGATAGGGGAGAGCGAGCTGGACGGGCGGCCTGAGAACGTCACCTTCTCCATGCCCAAGGAGTTGCGGGTGACGCAGCTTTGAGTTTGCTCCGTACTCAGCAGCTCTCATTTGTTGCGCGCCGCTCGGTGCGAATTCTGCCAGAGGGGCTCAGAATCAATTTCCTGTTGTCGATGGTCGTGCGCGCATGACACAAGGTTAATGTCCCTGCCTGGAAGGCTCCGCCGAGCAGCTTAGCTCGGCCAGTAGGCGTATAGCGGACATACCATGCGACGGGTGAATTGCCCTTGATAATGACGTCGTCTGGCGTGTCCTGATGGATGATCAGTGGCTCGCCAGTATCAAGATTGGCATTGTTGTTCAGGTCGACGAAAACGTCCCAGCCCTCGCTCCAGTTCTCGTTTCGCGCTCTTAACAATACAGGCCGGTTGCGCTTGGCTGCCTCGCTGCGTGCCAGCGCTGCGCTGGCGAACAGGTTCGTGCTTGCTTGGCGTAGTCGTTGTTCTTGCAGGTTTGAATTGAATGCGGGAATGCCGATAGCAGTAAGTAAAATAGAGATGGAAATCGTGATTAAGAGATCGAGTAGCGTAAATCCGTGCGCATGAGTTTGCATGGCGTTTATGCCTCCTTGCATTGGGGGGGCTGCATCCTGCAGGCCGGTATAACGGGGTTGTTCATGTACTGGTGATTTTATAGCTGTAGCGCGATTGGCGAATTTTGCAAGGCAGGTCACATAAGCATCGACGGCGATTGCCGGTGATGCGGGCAAATGCACCAGTCGTCTGCGAGCGCCATGCATGCAGAAGATGGGGGTGCCATGATGCGCTATCAGTTTTTTCAGCTCGACCGACATCATTCGTTAAGCAAGCCGGGGGTAGCATGGGGGCAAGGTATTCGCAGCGCGGGTTTTCACTGATCGAGTTGATGATTGTAGTCGCGGTGATCGGGATTCTGGCCGCCATTGCCTATCCGTCTTATACGCAGTACCAGATCCGCTCAAACCGCGCTGATGCCCAGGCCTATCTGATGGAACTGGCTCAGCGTCAGCAGCAGGTTCTGATGGACGCTCGGCTTTACAGCAGTATTGAAGGCGCGGGGGGGCTAGGGGCAATCGCGCCCGAGGGCGTGGCTCAAAATTATGCAATCGACATAGTGACGGACGTTGCCCCGCCCAGGTTCACTATTACGGCCAGTCCGCGGGCCAATACTGTTCAAGCAGGTGATGGTGATATCACCATCAATCAGGCAGGTACCAAGACCTGGAACGGAGGAACTTGGTGATGGTTATGGGTTGGCGGGGCAGTCGTGGTTTCACCCTGGTCGAGCTAATGATTGCCATGGTGCTTTTGGCCATTCTGGTCGGCATTGCCTTGCCGTCCTACCAAGACATCATTGCCGATCAGCGTAACCGTACGGCCGCCAATGAATTGCATTCGGCGCTGGTCTTGGCGCGCTCTGAAGCGGTCAAGCGCAACGCCCAGATTACTCTGAGCCCTGTTGGTACCTGGGCGGTGGGATGGCGGATTGCAAGTCCTGTGGCCGGTCAGCCAGATTTACTCAATCACAGCCTTGCTTCTGACGTTGTCGTAACCTCTGCTGCCGTATCTGTCGTTTTCGGGGCCTCCGGTCGCGCAAATGCACCAGTCGAGTTCGAATTGACCTCTGATACTAATGCTAATGCTGTGCGCTGCCTCAGGCTGGGTGTCGATGGGCGCGCGAGTGTGGAGAAGGGAGACTGTTGAATGCGTACTGAGTATTCCAGAGCCCGCACGCAAGCTGGCTTTACTTTGATCGAAGTCATGGTGGCCGTTCTGGTGCTGTCGGTTGGGCTGTTTGGCATGGCAGGCATGCATGCTCGTGTGCTCAATGGCCAGTTCGACGCTTATCAGCGGGCTCAGGCCATGTTGTTGGCTCAGGACATGGTCAATCGTATTCGTGCCAATCCAGGCCCTGCGCGCACTGGTGCCTATGACAATCAGGAGTTGGGCTTGGCGGAAGCAGTCTGCGGTGAATCCACCAGTGCACATACCGCAGCCAATGACCTGGCCTGTTGGAGCGAGGCGTTGCGCGGAGTGAGCGTCAGTGATGCTGACGGGCAGCAGTTTGGCAGCATGATAGGTGCCCGTGGCTGCATTGATCGCCTGGGTGGTTCGGCTACCAGTGAAGTGGTGCTGCGTGTCACGGTTGCCTGGCAGGGCATGACGCCAACGGTCGCACCGAATCAGGCTTGTGGTGCCAATGCTTACGGGGCGGAGAACCTGCGGCGTGCGGTTTCCATCGATGTCGCCTTGGCCTATCTGGGAGAGTGAGCAGCATGATAAGTGCGATCGGCTATACGCCTCGGCAACAGCGCGGTCTTTCCCTGGTGGAGCTGTTGGTTGCCATGGTTATTGGCATCGTTATCCTGCTGGCGGCGTCCGAGGTGATGGTCAGCAACAGTCGTACCCGTGGTGAAGTAGAGCGTACGGGGCGACAAATCGAGAACGGTGTCTTTGCCCTGCAGATGCTGGAAGATGACATCAGTAATGCCGGCTTCTGGGGTGAAAGTACTGTGGCTGCCTCGGGTGGCTTGCCGCCGCTGTGTCCACTCAATGAGGCTGATCTACAGAGTGCAATGGGCTACCCGTTGCAGGCGGCGGTGGTGGGGGGGGCAACATGCGCCGCGTCTATCAAGGCCGATAGTGAATCCATCGCTTTGCGTCGGGCCAGCACCTGTGCATTGGGCACTGCCAACTGCCAGGGTGTTAATCAGAATCTGCCTTATATACAGGTGCCGGCCTGTGTCACTCAGGTCAATATGGGGGTTGTGCAGCTTGATATTGGTACTGCGGGCCATCTAGGGCAGCGCATTAATTGTGTGGCCGGGAACCTTGCGCCCATTTACCGCTATATCAGTCGTGTTTATTACATTACCGATAACGATGAGCTGGCGCGTATGGATCTAAATATTAACGGTGCAGGCGATCTTGGCTATGTGGCTTCAGGGGCGCTGGTAGAAGGCGTTGAGGCCTTGCACTTCAGCTATGGCATCGATAGCACTCGCGACGGTCGAGTGGACGCCTATACCGATACCCCTACTGCGGCTGACCAGCCCGATATTGCGTCCGTACGTCTCTGGTTGGTGGCCCGCAATCTGGCACCTACACCGGGTTATACCGATGAACGTACTTACAGCCTGGGTGGTGTTGAGCATCAGGTGCCGCAAGCCTTTGTTGGGCACAAGCGCCAAGTCTATTCCACCACTATTACCTTACGTAATGTGGCCGGTGCGAGGGAGGTTCAATGAAGCGGCTTGATGGTGTTGCCAGGCAGCGCGGTATCGTTTTGATGGTGGCGCTGATCATGTTGTTGCTGGTGTCCCTGATGGTGATCAGCGGCTTCAATCTGAGTCAGACCAATCTTCAGGTTGTGCATAATCTGGAAAGTCGTGCATTAGCCAAACAGGCGGCTATTCGGGCGCTCGAAGAGGCTGTGAGTTCAAATCTTTTTCTGACCGGTACGGTATTTCCTGTTGCCTGCGAGCAGGCCAACAGGGTGTGTTACGACCTCAATGGTGATGGTGCTAACGATATTGCGGTGCAAGTGACCCTAGGTTGCACCATTGCCAAGACCCTGACGAATGCTGAAGTGCTTACGCGCTCGGCAGCCTACTCGGCGGCCGAGGCGGCAGAAGCGGGAGATGCCGAGGCAGATGGGGGAAGTGGTGCTGAAACAGTAGAAGACCCGAGCGTGGAAACTCTCCCGCAACTACCAGTGGCCAGTCCGTGGCTTACCTGCATCGGCGGTGGCCAGGCCAGCGATATTGGCGGGGGCACGTCTCAGTGTGCGGATGTGGTATGGGACTTTGTCGCTACGGCGACAGATTTGCAGACCGGTGCGCAAGCGCAGGTACGTCAGGGGCTGGCAACGCCGGCTGATATCAATCAAGTAAGTAATGTGTGCGACTGAGCGGAGGAATACGCCATGAGTTTTCTGAATCGGTGGGGCAAGAGCCTTGCCTTGCTCTGCGCCTTGGCGTTGGGTTGCACACAGGCGAATGCTGAAGATATCGATATTTTTATCGGTAATTCCACGGTTGATACCGGACTGCCGAATGTCATTTTTGTGTTGGATAACACTTCCAACTGGGCGCGGCAGAATCAGCAGTGGCCAGGCGGTTTGGCCCAGGGGCAGTCTGAGGTTCGGGCGATCAAAGCTGCTCTGGCAGATCTTGAAGGCAAGGTCAATGTTGGTCTGGTTGAATACACCACTGATGGTAATGCTGGTCAGGACGGTGGCTTTGTCCGTTTTCGTTTGCAGGAGCTGACGGACTCTAGTCGCGGGGCGTTCGGCACAACGCTGGATACGATCTTCAATGACATCAATGGCCCCACCGAAAAGCGGAACTCCAATACGGCTTACGGTAACTTGATGTATGACGTATACAACTACCTGGCAGGCGGAACACAGAGCTATAGCGGCGCAGGGACTAATGCGGATAATGCCGATGAGAGCGCTTATGTCGAGAACTATAGCCAATTTAGTTCGCCACTGAGCGCCGATAGCGCCTGCGGCAAGACCTACCTGATCTTTATCGGCAACCCCAATGCCAGCGGCCCAACCACTGACTCGTCAGCCAATAGCGCCGCGCTCACCGCACTGTATACGGCTGCGGGTGGTACGGCTGATGGGTTGGCTAGTTCATCGGGTAACCCGCTGCCTATCGCACTGCCGGGTTTTTCGGTAACCACCGAAACGGTACCTGCAACCAAGCTCGATTACTCCACAGCCTGCTACAAAACCAGTGAGGTAGCGGCCTGTACCGCAGCTGAAAGCCAGCCAGGTGGGCTTTGCGAGGGCCAGGAAAACTGCGCCTGCGTCGCTTCGGATACCTCAATTGTTGGCGGGACGCCGGCCTGTATAACGAAAGGTAAGCCTGCGGATCAAACCACGCGCTTTGGGGTTTTTGCGGGCGGCAGCAGTACGACGACTGTGACCGAAACAGGTACTGTCGATACGACCAAAGGCCGTCCGTGGAACTTCGATGACTGGGCTAAATTCCTTAATGTTCATGGTGTGCCTATTACCGTAACCAATGAGGAGGGTGAACGTTTTGAGCAGCGGGTGCCGGTTATTACCTACACCATCGATGTGTTCAATGCGCAGCAGAATGCCGATCACTCGGCTCTGATGTTCAGTGGTTCCAAGGCCGGTGGCGGTCGTTATTTTCAGGCCAAGAGCGAGTCAGCAATCGTCGATGCCATCAATACCGCCCTTTCGGACATTCTGTCAGTAAGCTCGACTTTCGCTGCGGTTACTCTGCCGCTCAGTGCCACTAACCGAGCGCAGAGCAAGAACCAGGTGTATATCGGGATGTTCCGTCCGGATCAGACGGCCAAGCCGCGCTGGTTCGGTAATCTCAAGCGCTATCAGGTCGGTATTTTCGATGGGGAGCCAGGTTTGGCAGATGCCCAGGCGAAGCAGGCGGTCAATCCGCTTTCCGGTTTTGCCGCCGAGTGTGCCGAAAGTTTCTGGAGCAGTGACTCGGGGGGCTACTGGCAGACATTGGGGATCACCCCACCTCCGTTAAGCCAGTGTCTGGGCAGTATCTACAGTGGGTGGTCTGATCTGCCCGATGGTCCCTTCGTGGAGAAGGGTGGTACCGCCCAGGTGAGTCGTAAGAGCGATCTTGCGGGGCGTGCATTGTTGACTGTGAGTGGTACGACCTTGGCGAGCATGACTAATGCCGCTGCGGTTGGAGGTGATGCCGTACTCGACTACCTCAAGGGGACGTCGGTTGGTGTGGGTGAAGTCGCTCCCGGGACTGGTGGTCGGCCGAGCATTCATGGCGATGTGGTGCACTCGCGCCCATTGACCATCAACTATGGCGGCACGACTGGCACCTATATCTACTATGGTAGTAACGATGGCCTGTATCGCTCGATTCGTGCCAGTACCGGTGCGGAGCGCTGGTCGCTGATTGCGCCGGAGCACTATGACAATATCCGCCGGCTATACGACAACAACCCACTTGTGGACTTTCCGAATCAGACCGATGCCGGTGCTGAGCCCAAGGATTATTTCTTTGATGGTTCGACTGGGCATGTGATCAGTTATGACGAGAATGATGCCGTAGACCTGGCCTATATCTTCCCGACTATGCGTCGTGGTGGCCGGATGATTTACGGCGTGGATGTGACGGATCCGACAGCCCCTAGCCTGCTGTGGCGTCTTGGTTGTTCGTCGTTGACTAACGACGACGATTGCAGCACGGGTTTCAGTGGCCTGGGGCAGACCTGGTCGACCCCCGTCAGTGCGTTGCTTCCGGGTTACAGCAACAGTGCCGCCGTACTGATCTTCGGTGGCGGTTACGACAATTGCCTGGATACGGATCAAACGGCATACCCCTGTGACAGTTCTGCTAAGGGGCGCGGGGTCTATGTGTTGAATGCTCAGACGGGTGCTCTACTGGCCGGGCCTAGCCAGTTACAAACCGATGGGCCCGTTGTCGGTGATGTTTCACTGGTGGACTTTGACCAGGATGGCAAATCCGATTTCGGTTATGTAGCTGATGCAAAGGGCGGCTTGTGGCGACTCAACTTTTCCTCTGTGGGTGATGGTGGCTTAGTGGCCCTGGTTCCCGCTGAATGGACCATTACCAAAGTTGCAGCGATGTCAGGTAACACCCGTCGCTTCTTTAATACGCCGACCGTGCTTGCCTTGGAAAATGCCGTCTATGTGGCGCTAGGTTCGGGTAATCGAGAGCGCCCGCTGGAGAGCAACTATCCCTACCAGAATGATATCGACGACCGTTTCTATGTGTTCGTGGATTTCCCAGCGGCTAGTGTTGCCACAGTGGATCTGGACAGCAATGCGTTATTGAATGTGACTCCAGGCTCCGGGACAGCCTGTGATGCCCGTGGGGCGCGTGGTTGGTATACCTCCCTGCTTGGACAGGGTGAGCAGGTGGTCAACCCTGCCGCTATCGCGGGAGGCAAGGTATTCTTCAATACCTATCGGCCGGGCGGTGCGAGTGTAGGTATGTGTAGTCGGCCTTTGGGCGTGGCTGCCGGTTGTGCCGTGGATCTGTTTAACCCGTCCGCCTGTGACCTTGAGCGTTGCAGTGAGATTGCCGGCGGCGGTATGCCGATTGCGCCAGTGATCACCACCGTATGTGTGGGTTGTAATGCAGGGAGGCCTGACCCTGACTCTGAAAATGGTGGGTTGATTTACGATGACCCCGATCATGTGGATGGGTCAGTCGTGGCTACAGTCGATAACCCGGACGGCAGTAGTGGGACCAAGGACGTGACCATTTGCATCGGCTGCAAGGGGCTTGAACCATTGCCGATTGAAGCCGCTCCTCCGGCCAGCCGCATACGGACCTACTGGAATAGCGATATCGATCGCTAAGGCAGTCATGTGATGCCCCGCCAGGGGCATTCAGCAGGCGTGGTAAGTGATCTGTGGTGCAGGTCGATCCTTCTGCCCATACTTTAGGTTGGTTTTCAAGCTGGCTTCCTCTGTGGAATCACGAGCGTCTGTTATGGTTCAGGCCCGCCTTCGGCGGGCCTTGTTTTTTCCGCTAAATCCTCAGTCGTTCGCAGTTTTACTGCGGCCGCTGTCGCATTCGGCGAAAAGGTTTTTTGAAACGAACGTTTATTTGTTTAGTATCACTCCTTTCGGCGCAGGGCGTGACGAGTGGTTGCTTTTCATGGATGAAAGGTTGTCTCTGGACTCGCATCTTTAGTCTTGGTGTGAATCCGGTGTGCACGTATTGGTCCATGGGGGCAGAGTGTTATGTCGCAGAAAGGTTTTACCCTAATCGAGCTCATGATCACGATCGTGATCATGGCGGTGCTGCTGGGCTTGGCTGCGCCGAATCTCACCCAACTGCTGCGTGACAACCGGGCCGCAAGCGAAGTCAATACGTTCGCTGGCATGTTTGCCTATGCCCGCCGTGAGGCGGTGCAGCGTGCTCAGACCACGCGGTTACAGGGGCCGCTGGCTGCGGACGGCAGTTGGCAGGTGCTTCGGCACGGCGATGGGCTTGAGCTCCGCATGTTCCCTGCACTTGCATCCTATGACGTGGATCCTGCAGGTATGAAAACCATCCTGTTCGATTCCCGCGGGCAGTTGGTTGGTGCGGCTGCGGTCAGCTTCGATCTGCTGGTCAAAGAGGGCACCAGTAACTGCGCTACCTATAATCGTACGGTTGTAGTCGAGCTGTCCGGCGCGGCGTCCGTCAGAAAGAGGGGCTGCTAATGGATAGGCGATTGCAACAGGGCACTTCGCTGATCGAAGTGCTGGTATCGGTGTTGCTCTTCTCTGTCGGTTTGTTGGGCTTGGCCGCCTTGCAGCTCAACTCGCTCAAGGCCAATCAGACGGCGACCGTACGTTCCCACGCCACCTTCCTGGCCTACGAAATGGGCGACCGCATGCGTGCCGCGCGTGGCGATGCCCAGGCGGGTTATTACGTTATTGCAGTCGGTGCCGAGTTGCCTTGCGATCCGGCGCAAGAGACCTGCCTGCCGTTTCAGCGTGACCTGGCCGAGTGGCGCGCCAACCTTGCTCAGCAGTTGCCCGAGGGCGACGGCGGGGTGGTTCAGAATGGCGATCAATTCACAGTCATTGTGCAGTGGAGCGAAGAACGGGTGCAGGGCAGTGCTGCCCAGCAATTTTCCTTCGTGACCCGGATCTGACGGAGTGTCTATGCGAGCGCAGAGAGGTTTGAGCCTGATCGAGCTTATGGTGGCGATGGTCATTGGGCTCATTATCAGTGGCGTAGTGCTGCAGGTCTTTATCAGTAACAAGAACACTTTCCTGGTACAGAATGCCACGGGCCATCTGCAGGAGAATGGTCGTTTTGCGCTGCAGTATCTGGCCGCCGAGATGCGCCCGGCTGGCGTGGGGATGGGCGTGCGCCTGGCGGAGGAGAGCATCTGCGTAGTCGGCACCAATGGTGCCGCCAGCGAGTGGAATGCGATGAATCGTCCCATCTGGGCGCAGCGTATTACTGCCGAAGGTGCTCTGGGGGCGGTGGGGACTGATCAGATATCGCTGTTCGTCAACGACAATTGTGGTGCTTTTCTGAGCGAAGGCGAACTGCTCAAACCCTCTATTAACGCGAATATCCAGGTCACCAGCTATTGCCCCAGCATGCAGCAAAACCGAGCAGTGATGATCATGGACCTGGAAAAGGCTGTGATCATTCGCGTGACCAACAAGCCCAATGCTACGGGCAGTGGCAATGTGACGCTGACCCATGCCGCTGGTAATAACGATAAGGCGGCTTCTTGCGGTGGCTTCAAATTCTCCGATATTGCTTTCACCGCCCCAGCGCGGGTTGCCGGTTTCAGCAGCAGGATTTTCTATGTGGCCGACACCGGCCGGACCGGGGCGACGGGGCAGTCGATTCGCGCGCTGTATGTGCGCGATGTGTCGACCATCCCCGCGCAGACCATGGAGGTCGTCGAGGGGGTCGAATCCCTGCGCACTCGCTATGGCGTTGCCATGGCGAGCAGCGTTGGCGTGCAGAGTTACCTGACCCCTGCGGAAGTCGAGGCGGCCAACCGCTGGGGCGATGTGCGTACGGTGAAAATCGATTTGCTGATGGTCAGCGACAGTAATGCTCCGGGGGCTCAGGAGCAGGTTGTCGAGTTCGACGGGGCGGCTGTTGCGGCGGACGGTCGCATGCGCCAAGTGTTCAGCACCGTGGTGGCGCTGCGTAACCGAATCGATTAGTGAGGCAACAAATGGATAGGCAAAAACAGAAAGGTGCCGTTTTGTTGTTGTGCCTCGTGATGCTACTGGTGCTGACAATGATCGGTGTTTCGTCAATGTCCAGCAGCACGCTGCAGGAGCGTATGGCCGGCGGTGCGCGCGACTACAACCAGGCCTTCCAGGCGGCAGAGGCTTCACTTCGCGTCGGCGAAGCCTATGTGCGCGAGCAGGTGGCCGCGAGTGCCGATCCGACTCTGCTGTTTCAGGCGGTCACGGCCTGCCCTGATGTCACCGCGGCGCAATGGTCGCCCCCCGCCGATCTGATCGGCAAGCCGAAGCAGCCGATCTGTGAAGTCAGCAACTTCTATGGCAGCTCTGGAAGCTCTACCTCCTATGTCTGCGAGACCGATGGCTCGATAGCTGAGAATCGGGCATTCGACTGCCTGAGCCGAACCTACCTGTTCAATGTCGAGGCCACCGGCTACGGCAGTGGCGATATCGAAGTACGCCTGCGCTCCACCGTTGCGATTGCCATTCGCGGTCAGAATTGATCAGAAGGATGCTGAGATGAATATGTCAAAACGCCTGTTTGCTGCCCGCGCGCTATTTGCCGGCCTGCTGACCTTCGCGGTAAGCCAGAGCGCTGTGGCCGCCTTTGCTCCAGCGCAGGTGCCCTTGAGCCTGGGCGGGCAGGTCGAGCCCAATATCATGTTCCTGCTCGACGACTCCGGCTCCATGGAATGGGCCTATATGCCGGATGAAATCAAGCAGGATATCTCGCGAAGTGACTGCTCGTACCTCTCTCGCTCGGGTAGCGACTATTACTACCAGTGCGCGGAGAGCGGCAAGCGCTACCTGTTTTCCTCTGCGGTGAACAAGGTCTACTTCGACCCGGCGGTCACCTATGCGCCGCCACCGAGCTTTGCTCAGGCCAGTTTTACCGCGGCCAAGGTTGACGGTTATCGCAGCATCAGCGAAGTGGTCAATCTGTCCACGGCGTTTCAGATGATTTTCCACCGTGATGCCTATACCAATGGGCGCAAGGATTACTTCTATGTCGGTAGTCCACGCGCGGCGTTCTATTACCAGCAAAGCGCCGGCTGCACGAATGTGCTGAGCAACACCTGCTATACCCGGGTGACTATCGCCGAGGCGGATAAGCAGAACTTTGCCAACTGGTTTTCCTATTACCGCACGCGCCTTATGGCGGCCAAAGCGGGTACCGGCAGTGCCTTCGATGGCCAGACCGGCGAGATTCGTGTGGGTTATGGCGCAATCAACCAGTCCGGCACTGTAGTCAAGGGCGTCAAGCGTTTCGAAGGCACGGGTCGCACTGATTTCTTCCAGTGGCTCTATGGCGCAAGCGCCGATGGCGGCACTCCCCTGCGCAAGGCGTTGGGTGACGCGGGCAAGTATTACAGCCAGACCAATGATTTTGGCCCATGGAGTTCGACTCCCGGTGAGACCGGGGGGGCGGAGTATGCCTGTCGGCAGAGTTACACCATCCTGACCACTGACGGTTACTGGAATGGTGACTCGGCATCCGACAGCGCTGCCCAGGAGAATGTGGATAACAAGAATGGGCCGACAATCAGTGGACCTGACGGTCAGTCATACAGCTATGCACCTAAGGCACCTTTCAGTGATAGCTATCCCGATACGCTGGCCGATGTCGCCATGTATTACTGGAATCGCGATTTGCATTCGGCACTTGCCAATCTTGTACCCACCGACCCCGCGAACCCTGCTTTCTGGCAGCACATGGTGACATTCGGGGTTGGGCTTGGGGTGTCGGGCGCTGTTAATCCCGATACGGCTTTCGATGCGGTGAAGACAGGTGCGGTGATCAACTGGCTCGATCCACGGCCTGCCGTCAACAGTGCTGCCAAGATCGACGATCTTTTGCATGCCGGTATCAATGGCCGTGGCGGGTTCTTCAATGCCCAGAACCCGCAGCAGTTCGCCACTGCTCTGGGCGACACCCTGTCAGCGGTTGCCGAGCGCACGGGGTCCAATACCGCGGCTGTGCCGACGGCCCGCCGCCTGGACAGCGATACCCTGGTTTATGAGGCGCTGTATTCCACTGCCGACTGGTCGGGCAAGCTCCTGGCCAAGCAGCCTACGCAGACCAGCACGGGGATAGTTTTCAAGCAGATCTGGGAGGCCAGCAGCCTGCTGAGCTATCCGTCGCGTAACCTGTTCTCCCATGATGGCAGTGCCGGCGTAGCGCTGACCTGGAGTAGTCTGTCGGTGCCGATGAAGGCCCATTTCGACAATAGCCAAGCACTTTTCGAATACCTGATGGGCAATCGCGTCAACGAGACGCCGGCCGGCCTCAAGTACCGCAAACGCAGCACCGTGCTCGGCGATATCGTCAACTCCACCCTGGTCATCGCCAACAAGCAGGACTGGGGCTTCAATGGCCGTGTGCCGTTGCCCTCCAGCGGGCAGACCTATGCCGAGTTTGTGGCAGCGAAAGCCAGCAAGGCACCGACCCTGTTCGTCGGAGCTAATGACGGCTTCCTGCATGCATTCAACGCCAATACCGGCAATGAACTCTTCGCTTATATGCCCCAGGGTGTACTACCTAGTATCAAGGAGCTGGCATCTACTGATTACAAGCACCGCTATTACGTTGACGGCAAGCTGCATGTGCGCGACGCCATACTCGATGGGGCCTGGAAGACGGTGCTGCTGGGTAGTCTGGGAGCGGGTGGCAAGAGCGTGTTCGCCCTGGATGTTACCGATAGCAGTGCTGCCGGCGGCTTTACGGCGGGCAAGGTGCTCTGGGAGATCAAGGATGATGCCGATCTTGGCTACAACTTTGGCGAGCCCCTGGTCGGGCGAATGAAGGACGGCACCTGGGCGGCGATCTTCGGCAATGGTCACGGCAGCAGCACGGACGACTCGGTGCTGTTTATCGTCAACCTGGCCACCGGCGCAGTCAACAAGGTCCGAGCAGGTAGCGCAACGGGCGGGTTGTCGAGCCCATCCTTCGTCTATGCAACGGATGGCGATGGCAATATCTACGTCAAGGATGTGTTTGCCGGTGATCTCAATGGCAACCTGTGGAAGTTCGATCTCAAGAGCAATGGCTCTGGGATCGACGACTTCCAGGTCAGCCTGAAATCCGGCGGCGAGCCGCAGCCTCTGTATGTGGCCACCGATGCGTCGGGCAAGCGCCAGGCGATCACGGTCAAACCGGAGATCGCCTACCACCCTGACGGTGCTGTGAATGGGGTGATCGTCTACTTCGGCACGGGGCGTATGTATACCGTGGGCGATGTCAGTGACAAACAGGTGCAAACCTTTTACGGCATCTGGGATAAACCCAGCACTACCGGGGCCTCGATTGCCTTTAGTGGGCGCTCGGCGCTCGAGGGGCGTTCCATTATCTTCGAGGGTACGGCCTTCAACCGTGAGGTGCGTGCGCTGGACGCGCCGACGGATCCTGCCGGTATCGATTGGACCAGCAAGCGTGGCTGGTACCTTGACCTGCAGTCCCCGGTCGTGGGCGCGGAGGGCGAGCGAGTGCTGTTTGCGCCAAGAATTCTGCTCGATCGTCTGGTCTTCGAAACGGCTATTCCTTCGGCCGACCCCTGTCAGGCCGGCGGCTCTGGTTGGACCATGGTGGTCGACCTGGCAACGGGTGGGCGTCTGAACTATGTGCTGTTCGATCTGAACAAGGACGGCAAGTTCAACGAGGCGGACAGCGTCGTCGATAGCAACGGCAACGAACTGCCGGTTTCCGGTATCGGGTCGAGCAATGGTATCCCGACGGGCTCTTTCGACCTGCTTGACGGCAAGAAGTACTGGCTCTGTCGTGGCACCGGTATCGAGGATTGCGTGCCTGCAGCCAATACCTTGAATGTCATGGATGGCCGCCAATCCTGGAATCAGATCCGATGATTAGGGTGAAGGGTTTTACCCTGATCGAGTTGATGATAGTCATTGCGGTGATCGGCATTCTGGCTGCGATCGCCTACCCCAACTACACGGAATATATGAACAGGGCCAAGCGCGCCGAAGCCAAGTCGGCGCTGCTGGAGGGGGCTCAGGCCCTGGAGCGTTATTATTCGCTGCAGGGTACCTACCTGGATGCAGATGGCGACTTGGCCGCGGTATTTGCCACTCAGGCACCTGGGTCAGGCACGGCTAACTACACCATTGCCGCAGAGGGCAACCCCACTGCAACATCCTTTGTGCTGCAGGCTTCGCGGACTAACCGGATGGCGGGCGATACCTGTGGCGATTTCCGCATTTCCCATACCGGGGCGCAAACCCTGGACGATGCAGTGCGTGCCGTGGATGAGTGCTGGTAGCCTTGCGCGGGCGCAATGACGTATAACGGGCCGCCTTTGCGGCCCGTTTTTTATGGAGGATATATGCAGGTCCTGATCGTCGGCGGCGGCGCTATCGGTTTGCTTTCGGCCTATGCTCTGGCCGAAGCGGGGGCGCAGGTCTGTCTGCTGGAGCAAGGTCAGCTGGGGCGAGAGTCTTCCTGGGCTGGCGGCGGTATAGTCTCGCCGCTGTATCCCTGGCGTTATGGTCAGGCTGTTACGGCACTGGCCCATTGGTCGCAGGACTTTTACCCGCACCTTGGCGAGCGGCTGCTGGCGCAGACCGGGGTTGATCCCGAGGTGCATGTCACCGGCCTGTACTGGCTGGATCTCGAGGATGAGGCCGAGGCATTGGCCTGGGCCGCTCGCGAGCAACGGCCGCTGCGCCAGGTCGCGATGACGGCGGTGCAGCAGGCGGTGCCGCCGTTGGCGTCGGGTTTCAGCCATGCCATCCAGATGGCCGATGTGGCCAATGTGCGCAATCCACGGCTGATCAAGGCCCTGCGTGCGGCCTTGCAGCAGTTGCCGAATGTGAGCGTGCATGAGCGGTGCGCGGTGACCGGTTTTGTGCGCGAGCACGGGCGTATCTGTGGGGTGCAAACCGCGCAGGGTGAGATGCGTGCCGATCAGGTGGTGCTGGCGGCGGGAGCCTGGAGCGGCGAGCTGATCAAGACACTGGGCTTGGCCCTGCCGGTGGTGCCGGTAAAGGGGCAGATGATCCTCTACAAGTGCGCCGAGGACTTTCTCCCGGCGATGGTCCTGGCCAAGGGGCGTTATGCGATCCCGCGGCGCGATGGCCATATCCTGGTGGGTAGCACCCTCGAGCATGCCGAGTTCGACAAGACCCCGACCGAGGACGCCCTGGCCAGCCTCAAGGCGTCGGCCGTCGAACTCCTGCCGGCGCTGGCCGGCGCGGAAGTGGTGGGGCATTGGGCCGGGTTGCGCCCGGGCTCGCCCGAGGGCATTCCCTTTATCGGACCGGTGCCGGGGCACGAGGGGCTGTGGTTGAACTGCGGGCATTTCCGCAATGGCCTGGTGCTGGCCCCAGCGTCCTGCCAGTTGCTGGCGGACCTGCTGCTGGGGCGCGAGCCGATTCTCGATCCGATGCCCTATGCGCCGGCGAGGCTCTTACCGGCTCCCGCCTAGCCTCTTGCGCGGTGGTAGGAGCCAGCTTGCTGGCGATCCGGGTGCGTCGATCGCCAGCAAGCTGGCTTCTACATCAGTTGGTGCGTGTTCAATCGATACCGAGTTTCTTTAATCGATAGCGCATCGAGCGGAAGCTCAGACCCAGGCGCTGGGCGGCGGCGGTGCGGTTCCAGCGGGTTTCTTCGAGGGCCTGCATGATCAGTTTGCGTTCGATGTCTTCCAGGTGGTCTTCCAGATTGTCGATCTGGGCCAGGCTGGTTTCGCCGTTCTCGCTGGGGCCACAGGCGTCGGTCAGGCGCAGGTCGCCGGCGCTAATGCGGTCGTCCTCGCACAGGGTGTAGGCGCGCTCGAGCATGTTTTCCAGCTCGCGGACGTTGCCCGGGAAGCGGTAGCTCTTGAGCTTCTCCAGGGCGTCGTCGTCGAGTTTGGCTGGGCTTAGACCTGTGCCTTCGGCCAGGCGCTTGAGCATGATCTCGGCCAGCAGGGCGATGTCCTCGCGGCGCTCGCGCAGAGCCGGCACATGCAACTCGATCACATTGAGGCGGTAGTAGAGATCCTGGCGAAAGCGCTCGGCGCTGACCTCGCCTGCCAGGTCCTTGTGGGTGGCGCAGAGGATGCGCACATCCACCACGGTTTCCTGTTGGCCGCCCACGGCGCGTACGGCCTTTTCCTGGATCGCCCGCAGCAGCTTGACCTGCATCGGCAGAGGCAGATCGGCCACTTCGTCGAGAAATAGGGTGCCGCCATGGGCCGCCTGGAACAGCCCCTGCTTGTCTTCGATGGCACCGGTAAAGCTGCCTTTCTTGTGGCCGAAGAATTCGCTTTCCATCAGCTCGGTGGGAATGGCCCCGCAGTTGACCGGGACAAAGGGCTGCTCGCAGCGCGGGCCCTGCTCGTGGATCAGGCGCGCCACCAGTTCCTTGCCGCTGCCCGACTCGCCGCTGATATACACCGGGGCCTGACTACGAGCCAGTTTGAGAATTTGCTTGCGCAAGGCCTTCATCGGCGGCGAGTCACCGAGCAGGCGGCTGTCCACCGGCCGTTCCTCGCCTGCGCTGCTGCCCAGGCGCAAGGCGGTGGCGACCAGTTCGCGCAGGCGGCCGAGGTCAACCGGCTTGGTCAGAAAGTCAAAAGCCCCAGCCTTGAGCGCATTGATGGCAGTGTCCAGGCTGCCGTAGGCGGTAATCATCGCCACGGGCACTTGCGGGTGGCGCTGCTGGATATGCTGCACCAGCTCCAGGCCGGTGCCGTCGGGCAAGCGCATATCGGTCAGGCACAGGTCGAAGCTTTCTTTGCCCAGCCACTCCCGGGCTTCCTTGACGTTGCGCGCGCTGCGGGTGTCCAGCTTCATCCGCCCCAGGGTGATTTCCAGGAGTTCGCGGATATCCGGTTCGTCGTCGACAATCAGGGCTCTCTGGCGGGTCATGGTCAGCTCAGTTTACGCGGGTGGGCGAAGGTGATGCGCAGGCAGCTACCGCCCGCTTCGCGCAGTTTATAGTCAAGGTGGGCTTGATTGCTTTCGCACAGTTCACGGGAAATATACAGACCCAGGCCGGTGCCCTTGTTTTCCGTGGTGTAGAAGGGCTCGAACAGGTGATGCAATTGCTCTTCGGCGATCCCGGGGCCGTCATCGAGGATTTCCAGTATAGGCAGATCGCTGTCCGGGTCGCGGAACAGCTTCAACCAGACCTGACCCTGGGCGTTCTTTTTCGCGCTGTAGCGCAGCCCGTTTTCCACCAGATTGCTCAGCACCTGGTTGAGCTGGTGGGGGTCCATGCGTGTCTGGATGCTGCCGCTCGCGGTCTCCAGGTGCAGGGTCTGGCCTGGCTTGGCGCTGCTGCGAAATTCGCTGGCGAAGCGGTGCAGCCAGTATTTCAGGTCGAGCAGCTGGGGTTCGGCCTGGCGTCGACGCGACAGTTGCAGCACGTTTTCGATTACCAGGTTCATCCGCCGCGAGTGGTCCTGAATGATCTGCGCCAGGCGCAGGTCTGGGCCGTGCAGCTCTTCCGACTCCTGTAGCAGTTGCGCGGCATGGCTGATGGCCCCCAGTGGGTTGCGAATTTCATGGGCAATGCCGGCGGTCAGGCGGCCGAGTGAGGCAAGCTTGAGTTGCTGGGCCTGTTGGGCGATTTGCGAAATATCGTCGAGAAAAACCAGGGTGTGGCGCTGCTCGCCGCGCTGCAGGGCGATAAAGCTGGGCTGCAATACGCGGCCGTGGGGGGCGGCCTGCAGGCTGCCGGGGCGCAGGCTGGGGTTGTGCGACCAGGCCTGCATGCGCTTGATCAGTTCCGGGCAGTGCGGGTCGAGGATCTTGCCGGTCAGTTCGGTATGCCCGAGCAAGTGGTTGGCCCCCTGATTGGCCAGCAGCACCCGGTGTTGTTCGTCCAGTACCAGAATGCCGGTACGCATACGCTGCAGGATCAGGGCGTTGAGGGCTTCCAGGTTAGCCACGTCGGCGGCGCGCTGTTCGGCCAGGTTTTCGCTGGCCTGAAGGCGGCGGGTCAGGCCCTGGACGAAGAGCGCGGCGGCGAAGCACAGGGTGCCCAGGGCTCCGACCTGCACGTATTGGGCCGAGGCGGCCGGCCGACTCAGGCTGAGGTAGAAAGTCAGGAAAATCATGCCGATGGCGGCGAGGGCGGCGATCAGCAGGCCAATTCGCCCGCGCAGGAGGATATTGGCAATCGCCACCGCCACAATCAGCAGGTTGCCGATACCGCTGGGCGTACCTCCAGCGGCGTAGAACAGGGCGGACAGCAGCGTCACGTCTACCAGCGCCAGGCCGAACACCTGGGCCAGGTGCGTGGGGCGACGCACCAGGATCAGGGTCAGGCAATTGAGGGCCAGATACAGCCAGCTGCCGTTACGGAACAGTTCAGGGTGGGCCAGTTGCAGTAACTGGGCATCCATGTCGCTGAACACCAGCAGCACCAGGGCGGAGCTGATCACCAGGCGATACAGGTGATAGAGCTGCAGAATCCGCCGGCCCTGTTCCCCCCTCAGGGGCAGGGCGTCAGCGCTCACCGGTCTTGGGACCTTGCTGCAGATGCGCCTGGCTGCAATACCAGTGCTGGTCTTTGGGCAATGCGTGGATGCGTGGGATATGCACGCCACAGTGTTCGCAGCGCACCATCGGCTGGGCACTGTCGGCAGGGTCTTTCGGCCGGCGCGGAGCCGGGCGGGTAAAGCGTCGCCAGAGCCAGAAGGCGGCTAGGATGATGGCGATCCAGAACAGCAAGCGGAACAAACCCATGGTGCGCTCTTCTCGGTAATAGAACGGCAGTTTAGCTAACCCGGCGGTGTCAGCACAGCGGCGAAACATTGAGCTGTGCGTTGTTTCCGTGGGGGGCGATGCGGGACAATGACCACCTTATCGCGGCGCGGCCCTGGGCAGTTGTCGCGGCTCGAATTTCTTTGACGGAGGCGGCCATGAGCCAAACCCTGCGGGTCGTGATGGCCCAGTTGAATTTGCGTGTAGGCGACGTACACGGCAATGTCGAGCGGATTATCGAGTCGGCCTGCAGTGCCCGCGATCAGTGGCAGGCCGATGTGATCGTATTTCCCGAGCTGGCCCTGTGCGGCTATCCGCCCGAGGACCTGCTGCTGCGCTCGAGCATGCAGTTGCGTATCGAGCAGGCCCTGCAGCGCCTGCAGGGCGAGGTGCGCGGCATCTATATGGTGGTCGGCTATCCCTGGCTGGAGGATGAGCTGCGCTATAACGCCTGCGCGGTGATCGCCGACGGCCAGCTGTTGGCGCGCTACTACAAGCAGAAACTGCCGAATTACCGGGTATTCGACGAGAAGCGTTATTTCGAGTCCGGCGATCAGCCCTGCGTGCTGGATATCAAGGGCGTGGCCGTGGCCCTGAGCATTTGCGAAGACATCTGGTTTGCCGAACCCATGGCTCAGGCGCGGGCCGCCGGAGCACAGCTGATGCTGAGCATGAATGCCTCGCCCTACCACCTGGAAAAACAGCGTGAACGGGAAGAGGTGCTGGCCGAGCGGGCGGTCGAGGGCGGCATGCCAATCATCTACGTCAACCAGGTCGGCGGTCAGGACGAGCTGGTGTTCGATGGCGGCAGTTGCGTGGTCGATGCCGCAGGGAAGGTGACTCAGCGGGCGGTGGCCTTTACCGAGGGGCTGTATCCGGTCGACCTGCAGCTCGACGACGAGCAGGTTCACCCCCGCGCGGCCAGTTGTGCCGAGCTGCCGGAGCTTGAAGCCAGCGTTTATCAGGCCCTGGTGATGGGCGTGCGCGACTATGTGCAGAAGAACGGTTTCAAGGGCGTGCTGCTGGGGTTGTCGGGCGGTATCGACTCGGCCCTGACCCTGGCGGTGGCCAGCGATGCCCTGGGCGCGGAGAGGGTCGAGGCGGTGATGATGCCCTACCACTACACCGCCCAGATCAGCCTGGAGGATGCCGAAGCCGAAGCCAAAGCGCTGGGTGTGACCTACCGGGTATTGCCTATCGCGCCCATGGTCGAGGCCTTTATGGGCACCCTGGCCCCGGTGTTTGCCGGCCTGGGCCGCGACACCACCGAGGAAAACCTGCAGGCACGCTGCCGCGGCACGCTGCTGATGGCGATTTCCAACAAGAAGGGCTATCTGGTACTGACCACCGGCAACAAGAGCGAGATGGCCGTGGGCTATGCCACCCTCTACGGCGATATGGCCGGCGGCTTCGATGTGCTCAAGGATGTGCCCAAGACCCTGGTGTTCCGTCTCTGCGAATACCGTAACCGTCTGGGCGCGGTGATCCCGCAGCGGGTTATCGACCGTCCGCCATCGGCCGAATTGGCCCCGGACCAGAAAGACGAAGACTCGCTGCCACCCTACCCGGTGCTCGATGAAATCCTCAAGCTGTATGTCGAGTATGACCTGTCGGCCAATGCGATCATCGCCGAAGGTTTCGACGAGGATACGGTCAAGCGCGTGCTGCGCCTGGTCGATCTCAACGAGTACAAGCGGCGGCAAGCAGCGGTGGGCGTGCGGGTGACCCAGCGGGGCTTCGGTCGCGACCGCCGTTACCCCATCACCTCGGGCTGGCGTATCGGCGACTGAGGGGGCTGATCAGCGTACGCCGTGCAATCGCGCAGTGCATCACAGGGCCGGTGTCTTAAACAAAAGCCATGTCCACGCTCTGTGGCGATGCGGCTCTTGAGGGCGGGGTTCGAGCCGGAGATGGTGCGCGCGGCGCACCCTACGCAGTCAGGCCCCTGCGCAATTAAGCGGCTTGGCTTGAAATCAACACGGTGGTGGTACATAGCCAATAAAAAAGGGAGGCCACTGGCCTCCCTTTTTTAGTGCGTTGCGCGGCTTAGTCGAACAGGCCGAAGGTCATATAGCTGAACCAGGAGCGGCCCTTGCTTTCTTCGGCGCTATCGCCTTTCAGGTCTGCTGGAATCTGCTGTTCGGCATCTTCGTACTGGCGGATCACGTCCTGGCTGGCGCGGGTCTCGCCCGGTGGCAGCGGCGTATCGCTCTCGATCAGGCCCAGGGTGGCCTTGGCCAGCCAGGAGCGGGTATCGGCTTCCTCTTCACGCGGCACGAACTGGCCATCGACCAGGCTCGGGTGGTCCGGGTAGTTGAGCTTGAGGGTTTCCAGGCTGGTGGCGGCCAGGTCATCCAGGGTCAGGCGCTGATAGGCTTCGGTCATCACCGCCAGGCCATCGCCGACTGCCGGGGTTTCCTGGAAGTTTTCCACCACATAGCGGCCGCGGTTGGCGGCGGCGACATAGGCGCTGCGGGTCAGGTAGTAGTGCGCCACATGGATTTCGTAGGCGGCCAGCAGGTTGCGCAGGTAGATCATGCGCTGCTTGGCGTCCGCGGCATAACGGCTGGTCGGGTAGCGGCTGGTGAGCTGGGCGAACTCGTTGTAGGAGTCGCGGGCGGCACCGGGGTCGCGCTTGGTCA
This sequence comes from Pseudomonas sp. XK-1, assembly GCF_038069885.1. Taxonomy (NCBI): domain Bacteria; kingdom Pseudomonadati; phylum Pseudomonadota; class Gammaproteobacteria; order Pseudomonadales; family Pseudomonadaceae; genus Pseudomonas; species Pseudomonas sp. XK-1. The sequence goes on from NZ_JBBPES010000001.1 coordinate 668,043, forward strand.
TGTCCAGCGGCACGAAACGGGCCACCAGGCCTCGATCCTGGTCAAACGAGGCCAGGCCCTTGAGGTAGTAGGCATAGTCGACGTTGGCATGCTGCGGGTGCAGGCGGATAAAGCGGTCCGCCGCGGATTTGGCGGCTTCCGGCTCGACGTTCTTGTAGTAGGCGTAGATCAGTTCAAGCTGGGCCTGTTCGGCATAGCGGCCGAAGGGGTAGCGCGACTCCAGGGCCTTGAGCTTGGCAACGGCGCTGTTATAGCTGTTGTTGTCCAGATCGGCCTGTGCCTGCTGGTACAGTTCGGCCTCGCTCAGGTTTTCGTCGACCACCTCTTTGGATGAGCAGGCGGCGGTGAGGGCGAGGATTGCGATCAGCAGCAGGTGTTTCACTTGCATGGCGGCTTGCGTCCCTGTGACGGCGGCTGTCTTGAGCAAAGCCGTCCTGTTATGATGAGCGCCCCCGGTATCCCTGGGGCAAAGACGCCGTATTTAACCACAAGCGTGTAGCCGAAACCAAAAGCTACAGCCCATCTGTTACCGAGCATGCCCTCTATCAATATCCAGACCATAGAACTGAACGCCGAGGTGCCCTATGAAATGGGCGGTCAACGCCTCGATCAAGTCGCCGCACAACTGTTCGCCGAGCACTCGCGTTCGCGTTTGTCTGCCTGGATCAAAGAGGGTCTGCTGACCGTCGATGGTGCCGTGCTGCGCCCGCGCGACATCGTTCACGGTGGCGCGCTGCTGGCGCTCAAGGCCGAGCAGGAAGCCCAGGGCGAGTGGGTGGCCCAGGACATCGCGCTGGATATCGTCTACGAAGACGAGCAGATTCTGGTGATCAACAAGCCCGCCGGCCTGGTGGTGCATCCGGCGGCCGGGCATGCCGATGGCACCTTGCTCAATGCTCTGCTGCATCATGTGCCGGACATTATCAATGTGCCGCGTGCGGGCATCGTCCATCGTCTGGACAAGGACACCACCGGCCTGATGGTGGTGGCCAAGACCATCGAGGCGCAGACCCGCCTGGTCGATCAGTTGCAGAAACGCACGGTCAGCCGCATCTACGAGTGCATCGTGATCGGTGTGATCACCTCCGGCGGCAAGATCAGCGCACCGATCGGCCGTAGCTCCTCGCAGCGCCAGCGCATGGCGGTGAGCGACGGCGGCAAGCCGGCGGTCAGCCATTACCGGGTGTTGGAGCGCTTTCGCTCGCACACCCATACGCGGGTCAAGCTGGAAACCGGCCGCACCCACCAGATTCGCGTGCATATGAGCCATATCGGTTACCCCCTGGTGGGCGACCCGGTCTACGGTGGGCGTTTCCGCATTCCGCCGGCGGCCAACCAGAATATGGTGCAAACCCTCAAGGAGTTTCCGCGCCAGGCCCTGCATGCGCGTTTTCTCGAACTGGATCACCCGATTACCGGTGAGCGGATGAAGTGGCAGTCGCCGCTGCCGGATGATTTCGTCTGGTTGCTGACGCTGCTGCGTCAGGATCGCGAGGCCTTTATCGGGTGAGTGGGCACTTGGCGCACGACTGGCTGACGCCGCAATGGCCGGCCCCAGCACGGGTTAAAAGCTGCGTGACCACTCGCGCCGGTGGCGTCAGCGCGGGCCCCTTTGCCAGTTTCAACCTGGGCGATCATGTCGGCGACGACCCGGTGGCGGTGGCCAAGAACCGTCAGCGTCTGGTCAGCTTGCTTGGCTGCCGGCCGGCCTGGTTGAGTCAGGTGCACGGCACCCAGGTGGTTGAGGCGCTAGCCGAGCGGGATGTCGAAGCCGATGCCAGCTGGTCGGCCACGCCGGGTGTGGCGTGCGCCATCATGACCGCCGATTGCCTGCCCGCACTGTTCTGCGATCGGGCCGGCACTCGGGTCGCCGCGGCCCACGCCGGCTGGCGTGGGCTGGCGGCCGGGGTGCTGGAAGCGACCCTGGATGCCCTGGCGCTGCCGGCGGATCAGGTGCTGGTCTGGCTCGGTCCGGCCATTGGAGTGCAAGCCTTCGAGGTGGGCGCTGAGGTGCGCGAGGCCTTTATCGCGCAACATCCCCAGGCCACCGAAGCGTTCAGCCCCAGCCATAACGCCGGCAAGTTTATGGCCGATATCTACCAGTTGGCGCGTATCCGCCTGGCGGCGCGCGGCGTGACGGCGGTATATGGCGGCGATTTTTGCACCTATAACGACCCGCGCTTCTACTCCTACCGCCGCGCGGCGCAAACCGGGCGTTTCGCCAGCCTGATCTGGCTGGGCGACTGAAGCGGCTCGTAGGATGTCATTCGCCGCAGGCAATGCGCCGTTGTTGATCGGTGTGGCTTAAGACCTGACGGACTTTCGCTGTGCGCCGATGCCGCCCTGCGCATGACCCATATCAATACCTGCCTGCTTGAAACTCGCACAATCGACCTCATCTACTCTTCATCTAGCAGGCTCTCTGCATTAGGCACGATTCAGTGTGCCGGCCTGCCTTCACTCCGAGGGATGACACTCCATGCGTATTGACCGTTTAACCAGCAAGCTGCAACTTGCCCTTTCCGACGCCCAGTCGCTGGCCGTGGGCCTGGACCACGCCGCCATCGAGCCGCTGCACCTGATGCAGGCCCTGCTCGACCAGCAGGGCGGGTCGATCAAACCGCTGCTGATGCAGGTGGGCTTCGACGTCAACAGCCTGCGCAAGGCGTTGACCAAGGAGCTCGATCACCTGGGCAAGATCCAGAGCCCGACCGGCGACATCAATCTGTCCCAGGATCTGGCGCGCCTGCTCAACCAGGCCGACCGTCTGTCGCAGCAGAAGGGTGACCAATTCATTTCCAGTGAGCTGGTGCTGCTCGCCGCCATGGACGAAAACACCAAGCTGGGCAAATTGCTGCTCGGCCAGGGCGTGAGCAAGAAGGCTCTGGAAAACGCCGTGAGCAACCTGCGCGGCGGCGATGCGGTGAATGATCCCAATGTCGAGGAAAACCGCCAGGCTCTGGATAAATACACCATCGACCTGACCAAGCGCGCCGAGGAGGGCAAGCTCGACCCGGTGATCGGTCGCGACGACGAGATCCGCCGTACCATCCAGGTGCTGCAGCGGCGCACCAAGAACAACCCGGTGCTGATTGGCGAACCAGGGGTGGGTAAGACCGCTATCGCCGAGGGCCTTGCCCAGCGCATCGTTAATGGCGAAGTGCCGGATGGCCTCAAGGACAAGCGCCTGCTGTCCCTGGACATGGGCGCGCTGATCGCCGGGGCCAAGTTCCGCGGCGAGTTCGAGGAGCGCCTCAAGGCGGTGCTCAACGAACTGAGCAAACAGGAAGGGCGGATCATCCTGTTTATCGACGAGCTGCACACCATGGTCGGTGCCGGTAAGGCCGAAGGTGCCATGGACGCCGGCAATATGCTCAAGCCGTCCCTGGCCCGCGGCGAGCTGCACTGCGTCGGTGCCACCACGCTCAACGAATACCGCCAGTACATCGAGAAGGACGCGGCCCTGGAGCGGCGCTTCCAGAAGGTGCTGGTCGACGAGCCGAGCGAGGAGGACACCATTGCCATTCTGCGCGGCCTCAAGGAACGCTACGAGGTGCACCACAAGGTGGCCATCACCGACGGCGCGATCATCGCTGCGGCCAAGCTCAGCCACCGCTACATCACCGACCGCCAGCTGCCGGACAAGGCCATCGATCTGATCGACGAGGCGGCCAGCCGCATCCGCATGGAAATCGACTCCAAGCCGGAAGTGCTCGACCGCCTGGAGCGTCGCCTGATCCAGCTCAAGGTCGAGGCCCAGGCGCTGAAAAAGGAAGACGACGAGGCGGCGATCAAACGCCTGGCCAAGCTCAACGAAGACATCGCCCGGCTGGAGCGCGAGTACGCCGACTTGGAAGATATCTGGAAGTCGGAAAAGGCCGAGGTGCAGGGCTCGGCGCAGATCCAGCAGAAGATCGAACAGTCCCGTCAGGAGCTGGAAGCGGCGCGGCGCAAGGGCGACCTCGCGCGCATGGCCGAGCTGCAGTACGGCATCATTCCGGATCTGGAACGCAGCCTGCAGATGGTCGACCAGCATGGCAAGACCGAGAATCAGCTGCTGCGCAGCAAGGTCACCGAGGAAGAGATCGCCGAAGTGGTGTCGAAGTGGACCGGCATCCCGGTGAGCAAGATGCTCGAGGGCGAGCGCGACAAGCTATTGAAGATGGAAGGCCTGCTGCACCAGCGGGTGATAGGCCAGCACGAGGCGGTAGTCGCCGTGGCCAACGCCGTGCGGCGTTCCCGCGCCGGGCTGTCCGACCCCAACCGGCCCAGTGGTTCCTTCCTCTTCCTCGGCCCGACCGGGGTCGGCAAGACCGAGCTGTGCAAGGCGTTGGCCGAATTCCTCTTCGACACCGAAGAGGCGCTGGTACGCATCGACATGTCCGAGTTTATGGAGAAGCACTCGGTGGCTCGCCTGATCGGCGCGCCGCCGGGCTATGTCGGCTACGAGGAGGGCGGTTACCTGACCGAAGCGGTGCGTCGCAAGCCCTACTCGGTGGTGCTGATGGACGAGGTGGAGAAGGCTCATCCGGATGTGTTTAACGTGCTGCTGCAGGTGCTGGAAGACGGTCGCCTGACCGACAGCCACGGGCGCACCGTGGACTTCAAGAACACCGTGATCGTCATGACCTCCAACCTCGGTTCGGCACAGATCCAGGAGTTGGCCGGCGACCGTGAGGCTCAGCGCGCGGCGGTGATGGATGCGGTGAGCAGCCACTTCCGCCCCGAGTTCGTCAACCGCATCGACGAGGTGGTGGTGTTCGACTCGCTGGCCCGCGAGCAGATCGCCGGTATCGCGCAGATCCAGCTGGGCCGCCTGCGCCAGCGTCTGGCCGAGCGCGAGTTGAGCCTGGAGCTGACCGACGAGGCCTTGGACAAGCTGATCGCCGTCGGCTACGACCCGGTCTATGGTGCGCGGCCACTCAAGCGGGCGGTGCAGCGCTGGATCGAAAACCCGCTGGCGCAGCTGATTCTGGCTGGCCAGTTCGCCCCCGGTAGCAGCGTTACCGGTCGGGTCGAGGGCGAGGAGATCGTCTTCAGCTGACCGGTCGCAGCATTTCCGGCAATAAAAACACCCCACCCGGCTTAAGCCGGGTGGGGTGTTTTTTTGTCGCGGCTAAAGCCCCTCCCACGGATGTGCGCTGGCCTGTGGGAGGGGCTTTAGCCGCGAGCGCTGGTTTTGCGTATCTGCGCAGTGGCTCGGGGGAAAAGCTCGCGGGCAAGCCCGCTCCTACACAAGCGCCTACTCCCACACAACCTGTGCTGGTACGGGGGCGGCGCTGACCGGGCTCCGTAGGGTGGCGCGGGGCCGCCCAGGCCGTGCGCACCGCAGCGTCTCGCGATACCTGAATATTCAGAGCTGCCTAAGCAGCAGCTCCAGGGCCGCGGCCTGGTCCTGCGCCAGCTCGATGATATGAAAGCCCGCCCAGCAGTGCTGGCCGTCGGCCCCTGGGCGGCTCCACAGGCAGTCGGCGACGAAGTTGATCTCGCCCACGCCCTCGATCACCTGTTCGCTCAGCAGGCGGCACTCCACTAGTTGGTCGGCGGCCTGTGGCCTATCGCTGAACAGCATAAAACCATCGGCCGAGAGATCGACCACCCGCCCCAGGCGCTGGCCGGTGTGCTGCTCGAAAACTTCCAGCTGCAGTTCGGTGTGCTGTCGATTGTGCTGACGGCGTTCGTCATCCATACGGGTTCCTTATTCCTGCGGCTCGTCGGGGCGTCCGCTAAAGCGCTGCAGTACGCGATAAATGGCATTCAGCGCGCGATCCACCAGGGGCGCGTCGCGTTCTGCGGGGATGATGCGCGCCAGCCCCTGCTCCATTTCCCGGGCCAGTTGCTGCAGGGGTTTGATGGCCGCACGCTGGCCGCTGTGGTCAACGAACATGTAGTTGTCCGTGATCGGGCTGAACCAGGAGAGCTTGAGGGCCTGCAGTTGCTCGCCGCTGCCAAACTCGAACCAGGTGCCGAATTCGAGTTGTTGCAGTTCTCTGACCAGCGCCTGGGCACGTGGCGATAGGTTGGCGTCGCGCGCTGCCGGGATGGCCAGTGGCGCATCCTCGCCGAGCAGGGTGCCGAGCTGGCTTTCCACTGGTAGCGGCTTGAGACGCTCGGCCAGCTGGGGCTGTTTGCCCTGCACCGCATGCTGACAGGCCACCAGGTCCTGCAGCAGGCGGCGGATGCCGTCCTCATGGTAGCCGCCGAGCAGTTCCAGGCCCTTGCGCAGGTCGTCCAGCAGGGCGATGCGCAGGGCCTGCAGGCGTTCACGGCCGGCTTGGTCGAGCGCAGTACCGCTCCAGGCCAACTGCTCGGCGACCTCGCAGGCGCGTCGCCACTCATGGCTGTTTTCGCCATGGCGCAGCCACACGAATACCAGGGCGTCGGCCCAGGTCAGTTCGAGGAAGTTGTGGATGATGCTCGGCAGGCTGCGTTCGTGCAGGCAGGCGGCAATCACCGCCAGCGCGCGCTGGCGTGCGCCGAGAAGCTTGTCGCGACCCTTGGCGGCCTGCACGGCGCGCCGCTCGCGTAGCTCTACCTTGTGCCTGAGGGTGGCGACATAGGCATTGAACTCCTCGAGCAGGCTGTCGAACAGCTGCAGGTCGGTGGCGAAGTCATGGACCACCCGTTCCACCACCCACTGCATTTTCGCCTGCAGGCCGCCTTCCTCGCTTTCGCCGCCATAGAGCACGCCGGCCTGGGCCATGGCGTTGAGCAGGCGGCGCGCCGGGTGGTGATGCTGGGTGAACAGGGCTTTGTCCTGCAGGGCCACTTTTAGATAGGGCGTGTGCAGGTGGGATAGGGTGGTCTTGCAGCTGTCGGGCAGGTTGTCGTCGTCGAGAATAAAGTCGAACAGCATGCCGACCAGGTCGATCACGTCGGCTTCCGGGTCGGCAACCCGATGTTCGGCGGGAAGCAGGCTGTGCGCCTGCAGCTGCTGTTGCAGGGTCTCCTTGAGGCCATCCACCGGCAGCGGCTGGTGCAGGTGCTGTGCAAGCTCCTGGGCCGACTGGCGTTGCATGCGGTTCAGGGCGTCGAGCAGTTCGCGGGCGCTGTAGGTGCGCGTAGCGTTGCGTGGCGTCAGGCTGGCCATGCTGCGCGTACCGTCCGGCAGGCTGGCGTCGCGGTCGCGCTGGCGGAACTCGCCCAGCAGGGCTGCGAGGCTACCCAGCAGCTCCACTGGGTCGCTAGGTGGCACCTCGCCTCGATAGGGTGGCATGGGCGCTGTGGTGCGGGCTGGCGGGCTTGGTTGGGTGCTGGATGGCCGGGGTATTGCGCTGCTCTCTGCTTGGCTGGGCGGTGCAGGGGCGGCCTTGCGCGCGGGACTGGCCTGGCGCTGCGCGTTGTACTTGAGTTCGGGCAGCACGCCGGCTTCGATCAGGCGCTGGCTCAGGGTGGCGTAGAGGCCTTCCAGGCTGTCCATGACCTGGGTGTCGAACAGCGTATAGAGAACGATCTTGATGCGCAGGGGAAAGGGGCAGGGGGCCAGTGCAAGGCGAAAGGCCTGGGCGATCATCTGCGGGCCGAAGGGGTTGTTGTCTTCGTCGAGCTTTTGCCCGTTGCTGAGTTGCGCCAGGCGTTGCTCCAGGGCGAACAGGGGCTGTGCGCAGTGGGCTTTCATCCGGCTGACCATATTGATGATCTGCAGGCTTTCCTCGTAATCCTCGTTCTGCACCAGTACCAGCTGCTCGGCATCCACAGCCTCGGTGCTGGTGGGCGGCTTGAGCTGGCCGCTAAAGAAATCGGAGAAGTTGCGGGCGATCTGCTGGTGATAGCTGCGCTCGATCTGCGGGCGCTGTTTGCGGATTTCGCGCATGTTGTCGAAGAACAGGCTTTGCAGCTGATTGCTCTCGGCCTTGTCCGCGAGGGTGAACAGGGTGTCGTCGATCTGGGTGAAGACGCCGCCCAGGTGTTCGGCGAGGTGGTTCATCATCAGCTTGCGGCAATGCTGCGCCAATTCGCCAAAACGTGGCTGGATGCCACGGCTGGCAAGGCTATGCAGGGTGTTCGGAGGATGTGGTGGTTGGCCCTGGTTGCTCATGCACTGTCCTGTTGTATGCCGGGTGGCCGGTGCGCCCCGCGTTAGGTGCAGGCCAGGTTAGATATAGCAGCCAGCCACTCGACTGCAAATCATTGTAGTAAAAGCATTTTAAGGGGTTGACAGGCGCGCGCGGAAACGTAAAATGGCGCGCCTCAGACACGCGAAACGATTTAACAACCGGTTCAAGTTTCTGAGAAAGGAAGCAAGTAGTTCCGCGATAGCTCAGTCGGTAGAGCAAATGACTGTTAATCATTGGGTCCCAGGTTCGAGTCCTGGTCGCGGAGCCAATCTTTCATCGGGGTATAGCGCAGTCCGGTAGCGCGCCTGCTTTGGGAGCAGGATGTCGGGAGTTCGAATCCCCCTACCCCGACCATTTTTGGGTCGTTAGCTCAGTTGGTAGAGCAGTTGGCTTTTAACCAATTGGTCGTAGGTTCGAATCCCACACGACCCACCATTTCAAGTTCGCTTGAATGATAAAAAACCCGCCTAGTGCGGGTTTTTTATTGCCTGCGATTTATGGCGGTAACCTTTCAGGCGCGTCGCTGCGCGAGGTTAAACCAGTGCTGTCAGCAGCACTGGGTGTAGGAGCGGGGGCGGTCCCATGCCCGCGAAACGCATCGCGGCCAAGGCCGCTCCTACCGGTATCCGCAGCTGATAATCGCAATTGCACCCCAGGCGCAACTCGGGCGATAGCCTGGTGGGTTACGCGGCGCGCCACACTTGCTGTGCCTGGTCGCTCTGCGCTTAGCGCCGCTAATCCACCCTACGGTGAGCCGATAATTCGTGACCGTCAGTGCAGCTTGAGCCGCGGCTCGGTGCTGCGGCCGATGCGGTCGCCCAGCATCATCAGCAGGGTGCGTACGGTGCCGTAGAGGGCGATCTGGTGCATGCGGTACAGCGACACGTAGAACATCCGCGCCAGCCAGCCTTCGAGCATCACGCTGCCGGTCAGGTTGCCCATCAGGTTGCCCACCGCAGAGAAGGTCGACAGCGAGATCAGCGAGCCATAATCGCGGTAGCGATATTCCGGCAGGGCCTTGCCTTCGATGCGCAGCTTCAGCGACTTGGCCAGTAGCGAGGCTTGCTGGTGCGCCGCCTGGGCGCGCGGTGGCACGTTCTTGCCGTCGCTGCCGGGTTGCGGGCAGGCTGCACAGTCGCCGAAAGCGAAGATATTGTCGTCGCGGGTGGTCTGCAGGCTGGGTTTGACCTGGAGTTGGTTGATGCGGTTGCTCTCCAGGCCGTCAAGGTCCTTGAGGAAGCTCGGGGCGCGGATGCCGGCGGCCCAGACCTTGAGGCTGGCGGGAATCTCCTGGCCCCCTGCGGTGTGCAGGGCGTCGCGGGTAACCTGGCTGACCGCGGCACCGGTCAGCACGGTGACCCCGAGTTTCTCCAGGGTCTTGTGTACCGGCTTGCCGATGCGCTCCGGCAGGGCGGGCAGTACCCGTGGGCCGGCTTCGATCACAGTGATGCGCATATTTTCCGGGTGAATGCTGTTCAGGCCATAGGCCGCCAGTTCGTGGGCCGCGTGGTGCAGCTCGGCGGCCAACTCGACGCCGGTGGCCCCTGCGCCGACGATGGCCACGTTGACGATCTCGGTATTGCTGTCCTGGCTGGCATGGGCGCGCAGGTAATGACTGAGGAGCTGGTGGTGAAAGCGTTCGGCCTGCTCGCGGGTATCGAGAAACAGGCAGTGCTCGGCCGCGCCAGGGGTGCCGAAGTCGTTGGTGGTGCTGCCGACGGCGATCACCAGGCTGTCGTAGCTCAGTTCGCGCTCGGGCATCAGCGGGGTGCCGTCATCATCCAGGGTGGCAGCCAGGCGCACCCGCCGTTCGCCGCGATCAAGGCCGGCCATGCGCCCGAGCTGGAACTCGAAGTGGTTCCACTTGGCCTGGGCCACGTAGTTCAGCTCGTCCACCGAGGAGTTCAGCGAGCCAGCGGCGACTTCGTGCAGCAGGGGTTTCCAGATATGGGTGAGGTTGGCGTCGACCAGGGTTATCTGGGCCTGGCCGCGCTTACCCAGGGTTCTACCCAGGCGGGTGGCCAGCTCCAAACCGCCAGCACCACCGCCGACAATTACTATTCGATGAGTCATTTGTGACACTCACAAGGCTTTTAGGAAAACGTGGCGAGTCGACATGGGCGAGCGCAATGCAGCTCATAGCACCAGACGACTCAGAAGACGGCTTAACAGGCCCAGCCCGATCACGACGACAATGATCACCATCAGCAAACGCCAGACCCTGAAGGGTTGACGCTCGATCTGGTGCTGCGGGGCACTCAGATAGTGTTCGACGCGCTTCTGGTCATCAGGGTTCAGGCGGCTGGACATAAAGATCCTCGCTGGCTCGGGGCAAGCGGTGGGGGCTTGCGAGCAATGGTGGGCATTCTAGCGGTGAGCCTTACAGCGGCTCAACGCACAGTAAGTCATTCAGGCGAATAATGCCGCCCTGGAGTACCCGCGCCGTGATGCCGCCATGCCCGCGTACGGCCTGAAAGGTGCCGCTGCCCAGGCGCTCTTCCAGGCGCGCGCAGGGCTGGCACCAGCCGGTGGTCTGCAGGATCGCCTGGCCGAGGCGAAAGCGCCGGCCCTTGAGGCTGAACAGATTGATACCGCTGATGGCGATATTGCGGCGCAGCTCCTGCGGGGTGATCGGCTGCTCGGGCGGGCGTTCGAGCAGTGCGCCGATGACTGCCAGATGCTCCCACTGGATCAGCGTGACCTGCCGGGCATTGTGCAGGCCCGGGCGGCTGTGGTCGCCGGTCAGGCCGGCTTCACGACGGGCTTCCACTGCTTGTAGTTCGAGCATCTCAGCCCGCGCTGCTGGGCGTACCCCGATCCAGCGCACCCGGCCTTGTTGTGGCACGGCTGCGAGCAGCTCCTGCAAGGGGCTCACAGGCTGATCCCTACATCGAAAATCACGCTGCGGCCGAGGTTGCTGCGCAGGAAGTCCGGCGCATCCGGGTGGGCAAACAGCACCCGGGCGAAATTCGGCCCGACCAGCGACAGCGAGCGCCAGCCCTGGCGCAGAAACTCGGTGGGCGGCGGGAAGTGGCTGTTGAAGTCGGGGGTGGCGCGCTTCAGGCTGACAAAGGCGAGCAGGTCCAGCTCGCCCAGGTCCATGCCGCGCTCGCCATAGTTGTGGGCCTTTTTGCGTAAGGTGGGGCTCAGGCGCTGCTGCAGTTCCGCCGCGCCGATGCGCCGGGGGCGGGCCTCGCGGCGCACCAGCTGGCTGAGGGAGAAGGCACTGCGCCGGCGTTCCAGCTCGGCGCGCCATTCGTCATTCAGGCGGCGACCCTCATCCAGCACAAAGAACACCTCAAAGCTGGCGTCGCGAAACAGCACATCCGGCGGCTCCTGCCGGGCGGCGCTGAATTCGTCGAGGCGATGGCTGACGTTGAGTGCCTGCAGCAGGCGCTGGCATACCCAACGCTCACGCTCCCATTTGCGGGCATTGGAGAGAAAGGCATTGGCTTGTTCGGCCTGATGGGTAAGCAGGCGCAGATAATCCGAGTCGTCCATGTCGCCAGCTTAGCCGCGCGGCCGGGTTGTTGGTATCCCCTGATGCGGTTGGATGTTCTGCCGTGAAGGTGGATAAGGAAGGCGTCATCCACCTTACAGCGCGCTCGGTAGCTCGGATAAGCCATGGCGTAATCCGGGAGATATCCGACGCCGAACCCGTGGCCATGCTCTATTTGGCTGATAGATCCCGCCGATGCTGCCCGGACTGTGCCGGTCCGGGCAGTATTCGCAGCCGGGCTGCCTTGCTCATCGTCTGCTTTCGCAGGCAAGATCCGGGTTGCTGGCGCGCTCTACCGTCAGCTTATCGGGGGAACCATGATCGCTGCCGAACTGTTGCAGCCCACCACCCAACTGACCGGTTGGCTGCTCTATCTGCCGCTGCTGGGTTGGGCGCTGTGGCGTGCGCCCTGGCTGGAGTTGTTCAGCGATCTGCGTCGGCAGCATCTGCTGGGCGGGACGGCCCTGGTGCTCTTTCTGCTATGGCTGGTGCGGCGCGATTTCGATTCCGGCCTGTCCTACCACTTTATCGGCATGACGGCGGTGACCCTGCTGCTGGACTGGCCCCTGGCGGTCTTGGCCGGTTTTGTCGCGCAGCTGGGGATGGTCGCGCTGGGGCGGCAGGATCTGGCGGCCCTGGGCGTCAATGGCCTGTTGCTGGTGGCGATTCCCGTGGCGGTGACCGAAATCTGTGCGCTGCGGGTCGAGCGCGCGCAACCGCGCAACCTGTTCGTCTATATCTTCTTCAGCGGTTTCTTTGCCGCGGCCCTGGCGGTATTGCTCTGCATTGGCGCGGGGTTCGCGGTGCTGTGGATGGATGGCCTGTTCCCCATGCCGCCCTGGCTGGGGGACTTTATCGGCTACCTGTGGCTGGTGATGTTCCCCGAGGCCTTTATCAACGGCATGCTGGTGACGGCGCTGGTGGTGTTCTACCCGGACTGGCTGGAAACCTTCAATCGCTCGCGTTACCTGGCGGCCCCCTGGAAGGGCGATGACCGTCCCTAGTGATAACGCCTCCTTCGGCGCGCTTATCGAGGCGGGCCGGTTGATCCAGATCAAGGTGCGCCCCGGCCGCTTTGGCACGCTCGGTTAGCAGAGGTGCATAGGTGGTTTTTCAGCGGCCAGCTGGAGCAATCGAGGAGGTGTGAGATGGGCGTACACAAATGGGCCCGAGAGGAGCTTGAGCAGAGTCTGCAGCATGCCCGCGAGCAGGGCTTCGATAGCGCGCTGAGCCTGCGTGCGCTGCTCAGTGCTGTGGTCGAACGCAGTCGTTTGCAGCGCGACACTGCCGACCTGGCGGCCGAGCTGCAATTTCTGGCCGATAACCTGGACGATGAGCGCGACTATGGCTTTATGCGGCCCTAGACGCGATCAGAGCGAGGTTAGGCTGCTCTTGTAGGGTGCGCCACGCGCACCAAGGCCACGCCCGTCTGAGGCACTCTGCTCGGTCGGATAGCGATCAATGCTCGCGCGGTGGCAGCTCACCGGAAAACAGGTCGTCTTCCAGCGGGTTGCCGGGTATGGCGTGGTCTTCCGACGCCCAGGCTCCAAGGTCGATCAGCTTGCAGCGCTCCGAGCAGAAGGGCCGGCTAGGGCTTTGCGGGCCCCACTCGACGGGTGCGCCGCAGGTTGGGCAGGCGACGGTGGTGGTGCTCATGTTTGGCCTCCGCGTAGGGTCAGGTAAAAGTTGTGCAGGCGCTCGACCTCGGCCTGTAGCCAGTGCAGGTCGCGATCGTTAACCAGCACGTCGTGGGCATGCTGCAGGCGTTCGCTGCGGCTGGCCTGGGCCTTTAGAATGGCCTGCACCTGTTCTGCCGAACTCTGGTCGCGGGCAATGGTGCGCTGGATCTGCAGTTGTTCGGGGGCGTCCACCAGCAGCACGCGCTGGGTCAGCCGGTGTTGCCCGGACTCGATCAGCAGGGGCGAAACCAGGATCGCATAGGGCGATTCGGCGCGGGCCAGATAGGCTATGATTTCCTGGCCTATCAGCGGATGCAGCAAGGCTTCCAGCCAGCGCCGTTCATCGCTGTCGGCGAAGATCCGTGCGCGCAGGGCGCTGCGATCGAGCTGGCCGTCGGCTTGCAGCACATCGCCGCCAAAGTGCTCGACTATCTTGGCCAGCGCAGGTCGGCCGGGCTCGACCACCCAGCGTGCTGCGTGGTCGGCGTCGACCAGGTGCACGCCCAGGTCGACAAAGTGTTGCGCCACCGCGCTCTTGCCGCTGCCAATGCCGCCGGTTAGGCCAAGAATCCAGGGTTTCATAGTCCGTACATCTTATGCCGTAGAAGAACGCGGATTGTAGAGCACCCGGTCGGGGGATGGCGAACCGCATGGCCGTTTGCCTGTTGCGGGCAGGCCGTGCGGTATCACGCGGCCTCCATGGTCTGCATTAGGGGCAACGGGAGGGATGGTGCGCACGGCGCACCCTACGACAAGCCTTCGGTGCCAGCGGTGCTAGCGAAACCCGGCAATCTGCAGATAGCCACTGGTGATCTGCTCTCCCCAGAGCAGGGCGATCCAGCCGGCTATGGCCAGATAAGGGCCGAAGGGGATCGGGGTGCTGGTTTCTGCGTTGCGCAGGCGCAGCATGATCAGCCCGAGCACCGCACCGACCAGAGAGGACAGCAGGATGGTCAGCGGCAGCACCTGCCATCCGCCCCAGGCTCCGAGCATGGCCAGCAGTTTGAAGTCGCCATAACCCATGCCTTCCTTGCCGGTGATCAGCTTGAACAGCCAGTACACCGACCACAGGCTCAGATAGCCGGCCACCGCGCCCCAGAGCGCGTCTTCCAGGCTGGTAAACAGGCCGAAGTGGTTGAGGATTAAGCCCAGCCACAGCAGCGGCAGCACCAGAGCATCCGGCAGCAGCTGATGATCGGCGTCGATCAGGCTCATCGCCAGCAATCCCCAGGTCAGCAGCAACATGCCGCCGGTCTGCCAGGTAAAGCCGAAGTGCCAGGCGATATAGGCCGAAAGCAGGCCGCAGGTCAGTTCGACCAGGGGGTAGCGCTTGCTGATCGGCGTCTTGCAGCTGGAGCATTTGCCGCGCAGAAACAGATAGCTGAGCACCGGGATATTTTCCCAAGGCTTAATCTCGTGGCCGCACTGCGGGCATTTCGAGTTGGGCAGCACCAGATTGAAGGTTGCCCCACGAGCCTCCGCCGGCAACTCCAGCACTTCGCGAGCCTGCTCGCGCCAGTCGCGCTGCATCATCAGCGGCAGGCGATAGACCACTACGTTAAGGAAACTGCCGATCAATAAGCCGATCAGCAGTGCGCATAAAACAAAGGCCAGCACATGGCTGGCCAGAAAGTCTAATGCCTCCATTAGCCGACCACACCGCCCAGACTGAAGATAGGCAGGTACATGGCAATGATCAGACCGCCAACCAGGACGCCGAGCACTGACATGATCAAGGGCTCCAACAGTGTAGTCAGGTTGTCGACGGCGTTATCGACTTCCGCTTCATAGTAAGACGCCACCTTGTCTAGCATCACATCCAAGGCACCGGACTCCTCGCCAATGGCCGCCATTTGCACCGCCATGGCTGGGAAGATGGCGGTATTGCGCATGGCAAAGTTCAATTGCATGCCGCTGGAAACGTCTTGCTTGATTCTGTTGACTGCGTTGCGGAACACCACGTTGCCGGTCGCCCCGGCAACGGAGTCTAGCGCCTCGACCAGTGGCACACCGGCGGCGAAGGTGGTGGCCAGGGTGCGGCCAAAGCGGGCTACCGTGGCCTTGTAAAGAATATCCCCGACTATCGGCAGCTTCAGTACCGTACGGTCCATGGCATCACGAAACTTTTCGCTTTTCTTATGGGCCGTCTTGAAGGCAAAAGCAAAGGCAAACATGACCCCGAGAATCAAAAACCACCATGCCTGAAGATATTCGGACATATTGATGACCATCTGGGTAAAGGCTGGCAGCTCCGCACCGAAACCGGCGAAAACACCCTGGAAGGTCGGCACTACCTTGATTAGCAGAATCGCGGTCACGATAACGGCCACGACAATTACTGCTATCGGGTAGGTCATTGCCTTCTTGATCTTGGCCTTCAGCGCTTCGGTTTTTTCCTTGTAGGTGGCGATACGTTCCAGCAACAGCTCCAGAGCACCGGATTGCTCGCCGGCATCCACCAGGTTGCAGTACAGGTCATCAAAATGGGTGGGGAACTTGCGCAAGGAGTTGGCCAGGCTGTTACCGCCTGCCACTTCCTGTTTGACGTTGCCTATCAGTGTGCGCATGTTAGGGTTTTCAAAACCCTCACCGATAATGTCGAACGACTGCAGCAGAGGCACGCCTGCCCCCATCATGGTCGCCATCTGCCGAGTGAACAAGGCAATGTCCATGGGCTGGATTTTCTTGCCACTGCCCCCGAATAATGACTTCGGCTTTTTCTTGACCTTGTTGGCTGCGATCCCCTGCGCCCGTAGTTGCGCCTTGACCAGTGCGGCCGAGGTGCCGCTGACTTCGCCTTTGAGCGTGTTGCCTTTCTTGTCTTTCCCTTCCCACTGGAAGGTACTGGCCTGCAGCGCTTTGTTCGCCATGAATTAGTCCTTAGTCACTCGGTTCACTTCTTCGAGGCTGGTCACGCCTTGCATGGCCTTCAGCAGTGCCGAGGTCCTTAGGTCATTGAAGCCGTCTTTGCGCATCTGGATCGAGATATCAATGGAGTTGCCTTCTTCCATGATAATCCGTTGCAGGGCCGGCGTGTTTTTAACCACTTCATAAATACCGACACGGCCTTTATAGCCACCATTGCAGTTTTCACAGCCCACGGGGCCATAAATCTTGAAGTGACCGATCTGATCTTCCGGGAAGCCTTCCTCGATTAGGGCCTCGCGCGGAATCTTCACTTCTTTCTTGCAGCTGTTGCACAGCTTGCGGGCAAGGCGCTGGGCAATAATCAGGTTGACCGAGGTGGCGATGTTGAACGATGGCACGCCCATATTGCGTAGGCGGGTCAGGGTTTCCGCTGCGCTGTTGGTGTGCAGGGTGGACATCACCATATGCCCGGTTTGCGCGGCCTTGACCGCGATGGAGGCTGTGTCCAGGTCGCGGATTTCACCGACCATGATGATGTCCGGGTCCTGGCGCAGGAAGGCTTTAAGCGCGGCGGTAAAGTCCATGCCCTGTTTGGGGTTGACGTTGACCTGGTTGATGCCTTCTAGGTTGATCTCTACCGGGTCTTCGGCCGTGGAGATATTCACGTCCACGGTGTTGAGGATATTCAGGCCGGTATATAGGGAAACGGTCTTGCCCGAGCCGGTCGGGCCGGTCACCAGAATCATGCCCTGGGGTTGCTTGAGGGCGGCCATATACAAGTCTTTCTGCGCGGGCTCATAGCCCAGGGCGTCGATGCCCATCTGCGCGCTGGTGGCGTCGAGAATCCGCATCACGATCTTCTCGCCCCACAAGGTGGGGCAGGTGCTGACCCGGAAGTCAATGGACTTGGTCTTGGAAATGCGCATTTTGATGCGGCCATCCTGCGGCTTGCGCCGCTCGGAAATATCCAGCCCGGCCATCACCTTCAGGCGTGCGGAGATGCGTGGTGCCAACTGGATGGGCGGGCGGGCGATTTCCAGTAGGATGCCGTCGGTACGGAAACGCACCCGGTAGGTCTTCTCGTAGGGTTCGAAGTGCAGGTCCGAGGAGCCGCCCTTGATCGCATCCAGCAGCATCTTGTTGACGAAGCGCACCACCGGAGCATCGTCGGCATCATTGCCGGGGGCACCATCGTCCTTGCTGTCGCCCTCGCTCTCAAACTCCAGGCCGCCTTCCAGATCGATATCACCGAGGCCAGCCATGGCTTTGCTGCCATTGTCGAAGTACTGGTCGATGGCGGCGTCGAGCTTGTCGTCTTCGACTATGACCATTTCGGTGTTCAGGCCGGTGCTGAACTGGATATCCGTGACCGCTTGCTGCAGGGTCGGATCGGAGATGCCGAGAAACAGCTTGTTGCCGCGTCGCCAGAGTGGGATGGCGCGATGCTGGCGGGCCAGTTTCTCGCTGATGATGTCCTTGGGCTGCTGTTCGCGGTCCAGTGCGGCGAGGTCCAGGTGCGGTACGCCGAATTGCTCGGCCGCCTGGGCTGCCAGGGTGCGGCTGTTAACCAGCTTGTTCTGCACCAGATAGGTAACCAGCGGAATCTGATTGCGCTGCGCCTGTTGGGCGGCCTTGGCTGCGGTTTTTTCGTCGATAAGTTCGGCGAGCACCAGTTGGCGTGCCAGGCCGGTCAAAATGGGGGCGTCAGTCATCGAATGCCACGCGAATAGTTATATGGGAAGTGGGGCAACTTATAACCGAGAAGCGTAGCAGCTGCCACTGTGCCTGTTGCAGGTGACGAAAATTGTCGCTTTCAGGCAGGTTGGGTACTGGTCTGTCGGGTGCGGCCCGGTGCGGGCCCTTTAGAGCAGCGCTTTCAAGTGTTGGCATGGCTTTTGTTAGCTGTAATGCACACGAGGCAGAAGCCACGTCAAACGCGCAAACAGGAGACCATCCGTATGTCCAAGAAAAATCAAAAGGGTTTTACCCTGATCGAACTGATGATCGTGGTAGCGATTATCGGCATTCTCGCTGCCATTGCCATTCCGCAGTTTCAGGAATATCAGGCCAAGGGCTATGACAAGTCCGCGCAGTCGGATGCGCGCAATCTTCTGACTGGCGGCATCGCCAACTCTAACTAATTGAAAGGAGCTTCGATATGAAAAAGCTTTCTGCGGCTATTCTGCTTTCCAGTTTTGCCTTCGCATCCAGCGCCTTTGCAGGGACCACCACTACTGCAGTGGCTGTTCAGTTGGCTGATGGTTACAACGCAATCGGTGCTGCAACCGATACTACCCTTAACGTGCCTCGTGCCTATGCCCTTGCGCCGGTTGCTGCTCGCGCCGGTTTTGTTAAGAGTGCATTTGAGGCGGTGTTGTCGGCCAACGTAATCGCCGGTCTGGTCGATAGCGGCAGTACCAACCGCATGTCGGTGATCGCCGGTTCGAATAAGGGTTATAACGTGTTCACCGGCTCTTCGGTGGGGGGTAGCGTTGCTCAGTGCGGCCAGCCAGTAGCTAAGACCGTCACAAATCTTGGTGCTTCGCTGGTTGTGACTGGCTCAGTAAGCCTGACCACTGACAATGCTTGTAACCGCGCATTGTAATTGGCTCCGGCTGATAAAGGCAGGCCTGCGGGCCTGCCTTTTTTTTTCGTGAAAGTAGGTATGTATGTTTGAGTTGATACGACTTGGGCTGCAAGTGGGCTGGCGCGGAGTGGGCCTGCGGGTGCTGTTGCCGCTGGCGTTGCTGGTGCTGGTGGCGAGTATGCTGGGCTCTGGCTTTTCCGGCCGGCAGCCCAGCAGTGTGGCTCTGGATGTGGGGTTGACCGGTCTGCGGCTGGTGTTGTTGGTGGTGGCGCTGCTGTGGGTGCAGGACTTGTTTGCACGCGATATTGAACGCAAGACGGTGTACTTCATGCTCGCCTATCCGGTGACGCGTACCCACTACCTGCTCTCGCGCTTCCTTAGCGTCGCGCTGTTGGCTCTGGTGGCGTTGGCGCTGACCGGAGGGCTACTTTGGTTAAGCATGCAGGTCAGCAGTGGTTATGTGCAGGTCACGCCGGTGGCCATGGGGCACAAGTACCTTTTGGTGCTGCTGGGTATCTGGCTGGATGCCCTGGTGGTGACGGCGTTTGCCCTCTGTATTGCCAGCTTGTCCACCACGCCCTTCCTGCCATTGATTCTGGGGCTTTGTTTTGGCATGGCTGCGCGGGGCTTGGGGCCGACGCTTGATTACCTGATGCGCGGTGAGCGGTCCAGTGCGCTCCATAGCTCTCTGTTCGGTCCTGTGCTCGAATACGCTTTTCTCTGGCTGCCTGACCTTTCCCGTTTGGATTGGCGGCCGATAGCGTTGTATGACCTGCCGGTTGATTGGGGTACTTCTGGCCTGGCGACGCTTAGTGCGCTCGGCTATATCGGCCTGTTGCTGGGCTTGGCCAGTGCCATTTTTGGTCGGCGTGACTTCACATGATCTGGCGATCATTGACTTTTGCGCTGTTGGCGTGGTTGGTTTTTTCAGGTGCCAACCAGGCGTTGCGCGACGCCGAGCGGATGGGGCGGCAGACCGAGTTGCTCCGGGTGCGGTTGCCGCTGCCGATTCAGATCGCTTACTCCGGTGGGGATGCTTTTCTGGCGGCAAACATCAATGTCTTTCGTGGGCTGATGGTGGATGCCAGGGTGACGGAGCCGGAAACCTATCGGGTCCAGGCACAATTGCAGGCCGACGCGGCATGGCTTAATCCCTGGCATGAAGATAATTACTATGTTGGTGCGGCGATTCTGCCGTGGAACGGACAGGTTGATGCTGCTCAGTATGTGCTAAAGCAGGCCACATTTGCCCGCGACTGGGATATGTGGCCGCCGTTCTTCTATGCCTTCAATGCCATGTATTTTGAGCATGACATGATTCAGGCGGGAGAGTGGGCGGAGCTCGCCGCCCAGCGCCATCCCTCCAATGCAGCGGCTCTTCGCGACATGGCGGCCAAGTGGTATGAGCGCGGTGATGATCCCGTGTTCGCGCTCAGTATTCTCAAAGCCATGCACGAGCAGAGTAGGGATGATAATTTTCGGTACCTGCTAGAGGCGCGCATGCAGCGCCTTGAGGGCTTGCGTGCGCTGCGCAAGGCTCAGCAGGCCTATCAGGCTGAGCAAGGAAAACCGCCTGCTAGCTTAGGGGACGTGGTTGGTTATGCCGGTCTTGCACAGCTGCCGCAGGATCCTCTGATGCTCGGTTACGTACTGGATGCGGCTGGCGTGCCGCAGCTGGTCGATCATGTTGCGAGTCGGAAATCTCAATGAAGGCAATAGAAGTTAAGGGCCTGCAAAAGGCATTCAAGATCAAGGGTAAGGCGATCAAGGCGCTCGACGACGTCAGCTTTGATGTGGCGCTTGGGCAGTCGGTCGGTTTCATCGGTCAGAATGGCGCGGGGAAGAGCACCACGATCAAGGTTCTTTTCGGCGCACTACGTGCAGACACTGGCCAGGCGCTGCTGATGGGGCGCAGTGCTGAGGATCCGAGGTCGCGTCAGGGGGTTGGTTATGTCCCGGAAAATCCTTATCTCTATGAGCAGTTGACGCCGCGCGAGGTCGTGAGTAGTGGCTTGCGCCTGCATGGTGTGCATGGTGCCGAGAATAGCCTGCGCACTGAGCGTTGGCTGGAGAAGCTGGGGATCGCCTATGCGGCTGACAAACGTATTCGCAACCTTTCCAAGGGCATGACTCAGCGCACGGCATTGGCGCATGCCTTTGCCATAGAACCGCAGTTGTTGGTGCTCGATGAGCCTATGTCTGGCTTGGACCCTGTGGGGCGACGCCAAGTGGCTGATTTGATGCAAGAGTATCGGCAGGGCGGCGGAACCTTATTTTTCTGCACACATATCCTGCATGACGTAGAGCGATTGGCTGATCATTTTGTGATGATTGATCGAGGGCGTGTGCGTGCTAGGCAGGGGGTGGCGGAATTGCTTGCCAGCCAAGGGGGGATGGTTGTGCGATATTTGGGGCCGCAGGGCTTGCCGGGATTTGAGCCGGATGCTGGTCAGGTTTGGAAGGCAGTCCTGCCGCGCGGCGAATTATCTCAGGTGTTGCAGCGCATTGATGCGTTGCCCGGAGTGGTGCTCAATGTGCATCCGCAAAGCTCACTCGAAGAGCTGTTCGATACCGTGGTTGGCGAGTCGGTAAACGAGTGAGTTCTATACCTTATACTCCGGGGCTGGATGGGTTGCGGGCGCTGGCAATTGTTCTGGTCATGCTTTTTCATGCAGACATGCCGGGGTTGCCGGGTGGCAATGTTGGGGTCGATCTCTTTCTGGTGTTAAGTGGCTACTTGATTACTCGGTTGTTGTTGGCTGAAATTCAGCTGTCAGGCGGAGTTCGCTTGCGAGTGTTCTATTTGCGCCGTTTGTGGAGGTTGATGCCGCCATTGCTGTTGATGTTGGCGCTTTATTGCGTGTTCGCACCTTATGCTTGGCCTGAGTACCCATTTCACGTTCGAGATGTCGTGGCCTTGCTTCTTTATATAGGCAATATTGCTGCGATTGCCGGCTCTTTTCCTGAAAAGTTGATGCATGGCTGGTCGCTGGGGCTGGAGGAGCAGTTTTATCTGATTTGGCCGCTTTTCATGATTGTGCTTTGGCGGCGCTGCCAAGGGCACCTCGGTGTTGTGCTGTTGATTCTATTTATGCTGATGACCGCTTGGCGGTTCCTGTATGTGCAGTTGGGGGATACGTCAGGGGTGGCTTATTACCGCCCAGACATGCACAGCACAGGACTTATTTTGGGTGCTGCTCTTGCTGTAGGGGGGCTTTCGGTAGGGCGCTGGGTTGCAGCGCTTGCGCTCATGGCGTTAGTTTTCGCGGTCTTCTTGCCTAGATCCAGTGAGACGCATCTGATTTTTTTCATTCCATTGGCGGAGTTGGCTGCCGTACTCCTGATTGCCTCTGTTATGCAGGGGGCGGCTCAGGCTCTCGGGCATCCATTGGCGGTACATCTGGGCAAGTTGTCCTACGGCTTGTACTTGTTTCATTATCCGATAATGAAATGCTTGCTTGAGCAGGATATGCCTTGGTATGGCGTTTTTCTGTTTGGTGCGACGCTGTCTTATCTGTTGGCTTGGATCTCGTACCATAGCATCGAGCGCTATGCCCGTCAGCGGCGACATCACTATGCCTTGCAGCTTTGACTTGCTTGTCTTGTTTGACAGGCTTTGTTGAAATATCAATGTTAAGCCGCTGTGGCTCAGTCGGTAGAACAGCGCACTTGTAACGCGAAGGTCGTAGTTCGATTGGGTTCTACCCCGTTAGCGTGGACACTTTCGAGTAAGCTCTGGACTACCCACGTTCCGATACAGCTTGGCGATGACTTTGGCGCTGTAAGTATCTGCTGACGGCGAGGTGATTACTATTTTGACCTTGCCCTTTACCTTCGCGCCCGTCCCAGTGCGTTGGCTGACTGGGATTACGCTTTCTGGCCTGAGCCGACACCTTCATATGCAGCACTCGATCACCCCCATTGCCGTAGCGAGCGACCTCTTCGCTGACCAGTGCCTTGCGGGCTGGTATCAGCCAGTGCCGGTGGGTTTTTCCCTCCTGTGGCTAGGCTCAGCAGTAAATCGGCACTCCAAAAGTTCTTATCGAACAGCGTCACCGAATGGTTGGGAATCTGCTGCAAAAATTCATCGGCCAGGCGCATTTCACTGCGTCGGTATGGGCTCAGCTAGGCATCCAGAATCAGATGTGGGCGCACGTTCATCAAGGCCACCAGTCGTAGCATAGGAAACGGTCTCTGGTTGTCTGTGGAGGTATTGCCTGAGCCGAAATGCTCTCGGAGTTCAGGGGGGGGGCTGGGGTGTGCAGGAACGCACCATCCGCAGCCATTACCTGCAAGCCTTGCCAAGTATCGTCGTCATAGCGCTCGCGGTCCCATTGGTTACCTGTCTTGCGGAACAGCCATTCAACCGGATCGGCACCCTGCCGTTTGCGGGCCTCAGTTACTCCGTTCCTAGCCAATAGATCGTGAGGGGCCAGGCCCTGGGCGCAGATGTTCAGGTGCCGAGCGGCCTCATGGATCGGCTCGCCCCGGAACAAAGCCATGCCAAGCACCAGCCGGAGTATCTGGTCGCAGGGTAGCCGCCGAGGACTTATGGTGGCCTGGGCAGACAGGTCCAGCGCGGATGCCGCCCACTCGATCGGAATGTTTTGGGTGAAGGTGCTCAGATCGGAGAAGTTGAGCAGTTCGCCTAAATCGAGCAATTTCTATCAGAGAGACATAAAAAATCCGATGCCAGGAGATCTGGCATCGGATTTTCGGTGAAGCACCGCCTGGGCTCAAATGCTTAAGTGAACAGCATTACCGCACGAGACAGGGCTTTGTGTTTTGTGCCTTCGGGTTCATCCGGTGCTTGCTATCTGAGTGCCTGTGCAGGTGCCTTTTGGGCTGACCTTATTTGTGTGGGGGCTCACCCAATCCTCAGCCCTCTCCCTTAAGTGGGAGGGGGTAGGGCGCAGTGCGCTGGCCCAGCGCAGTTTACAGGCTCAATCGCATCGACAAGTCCACCGCCTTGATGTCCTTGGTCAGGGTGCCGATGGAGATATAGTCCACGCCGGTTTCGGCCACTGCGCGCAGGGTGCTGTCGTTGATGCCGCCGGAGGCTTCCAGTTTGGCACGGCCGGCGGTTATGGCTACGGCCTGGCGCATCTCGTCCAGGCTCAGCTCATCGAGCATGATGATATCGGCCCCTGCTTCAAGCGCTTCCTGCAGTTCCGTCAGGCTTTCCACTTCGACTTCTACCGGCTTGCCGGGGGCGATGCTGTGGGCGGCTTGTACGGCGGCGGCGATGCCTCCGCAGGCGGCGATGTGGTTTTCCTTTATAAGGAAGGCATCAAACAGGCCGATGCGGTGGTTGTGGCAGCCGCCGCAGGTCACTGCGTATTTCTGCGCCAGGCGCAGGCCGGGCAGGGTTTTGCGGGTGTCGAGCAACTTGACGGCGGTGCCTTGCACCAGGTCGGCATGATGCTGGCAGCGGGTGGCCACGGCGGAGAGGGTCTGGAGGAAGTTCAGGGCGCTGCGTTCGCCACTGAGCAGGGCGCGGGCCGGGCCTTCCAGGTGAAACAGGGCTTGATTGGCGCTGACCCGTTCGCCGTCGCGTACCTGCCAGTGCACGGCGACGCGCGGGTCGAGCTGGCGGAATACCGCGTCGACCCAGGCGGTGCCGGCAATCACGGCGGCTTCACGGGTGATGATGGTGGCCTGAGCCAGGCGCTCGGCGGGAATCAGTTGTGCGGTTATGTCGCCGCTGCCGATGTCTTCTGCCAGGGCGCGGCGCGCATTGGCCTCGATTTCGCTGCTGAGGTCGTCGAGAGTGAGGTTGGGCATGGCGGGCTCCATTGGCTGAGTGCGCCGATTATAGGGATTGGGGCGCGCCCGTGCAGTGCGATTGCCGATTTTGTCCCTACCAGCGGTAATGGTCGTCAATTTTTATGGGGCTATGCTATCTGGATGAGTGTTGCCTTGGGTGGCCGGCTGGGTGGCGTCAACCGGGTGGTGGTCGTGCGTAGGTGACCGTTGGGAGGCTGCGGCGTTGCATCTGTGACTTGGGTCATGTCTGGAGGAAATGTTGGCTTGGTATGCGTGGGCGCATCCCTATAATGCCTTTACTTGTTGACGTAAATATTGACGCCAGGGCTTTGACGTTAAGGATGACGCTCAGTTGATCGCTGTGCAGGCATGTTCACCCAAGAGGGGTCGCCTGCAGGAGACTCGCAATGAAAACTGACGCGAAAGTGGTGCACCTTAATAAAGTGGCCGCTGAGCAATCGTCCACCTCGCCGGTAGGAAGACTGCCCGTGGCGCTAACCAATGTGCGTGACAAAGCAGCGCAGCAGCTGCGCAAGGCGCTGCAGTCGCTCTTCGACAATGCCGACGATACGCTGTTCGAAATGGCCGATCGCGCCACCAGCAATACCGAGCAGAACGCGTTTTTCGAGACCATGCGGGACTTGCGCCTGAAGCGCAAAAATATCGAGCGCGGCTTTCTGCACAAGGTCTTGGATGCCTTCGCCACCCTCAATCAGTACGAAGTCGGCCGAGCGGCCCCGCTGGAGGCCGTTTCGTTCGACAGCCTGTCCCTGGTGCAGAACGACGAGCTGGAAGAGGCCGTGGCGCTGGAGGCCATGGTGGGCAAGGTCATGAATCAGGATGGCGTTGCCTTGAGCCATCTGACCACGCGCCTGAATGCGATGGTCAGCAAGAAGCTGGACGACAAGACCAACCCCGTCGGACCCAAACTGCTCTGCGAGTTCTTCCTCGATGCCTGCAGCAGTCTCGGGGTGGAGATCAAGGTCAAGCTGATCATTCTCAAACTGTTCGAAAAGTACGTTCTGGCGGACCTCGATCAGCTGTATGCCGAGGCCAACCAGGCCCTGGTCGCGGCGGGCGTGTTGCCTGAGTTGAAGTCGGCTCCGGCGGCGCAACAGCGCAATCCTTCGCGGTCCACTGCTGCGGCCGGTAGCGCGGTGGACGAGTCTTACGGGCGGGCCAGCGACGGTTATGCGGACGAGGGGGTCAAGGAGGTCTTCGGTGCGCTGCAGGAGTTGCTGTCGCAAGCCCGGGGTACCGTGGTGCCTTCGCGCAACCGGCCTGCCGATGCCCGGCCGATTTCCAGCAATGACCTGATGCGCTTGCTGTCGCATATGCAGCAAGGCGTACCGACGCAGGCGAGTGACGACTTCGACCTGCGCGAGCAGCTTGAAAGCCTGCTGGTGCGAGCCAGCGTCAAGACCGGCAAGACCCGTGTGGTAGGCGAGGTGGATGAGGATGTCATCAACCTGGTGTCGATGCTCTTCGAATTTATTCTCGATGACCGCACCCTGCCGGATTCGCTCAAGGCCCTGATCGCGCGTTTGCAGATCCCCATGCTGAAAGTCGCGGTGATCGACAAGACCTTCTTCAGCCGTGGTAGCCACCCGGCGCGGCGGCTGCTCAACGAGATCGCCTCCGCCGCCCTGGGCTGGGGTGATCAGGACGATACCCAGCGCGATAGCCTGTATCAGAAGATCGAGCAGGTGGTGCAGCGTCTGTTGAATGACTTCGTCGACGACCCGGCGATCTTCTCCGAGCTGCTCTCTGACTTCCTGGCCTTTACCGGTGATGAGCGCCGCCGCAGCCAGCTGCTGGAGCAACGTACCCGCGACGCCGAGGAGGGCAGTGCCAAGGCAGCGCTGGCTCGCCGCGAGGTGGAGCAGGCGCTGAATGAGCGGCTGCTCGGCAAGACCCTGCCCGAGGTGGTGGTGCGTTTGCTGCAAGAGGCCTGGAGCAAGGTGCTGATGCTCACCTGCCTCAAGCATGGCGTCGCGTCCGCCGAATGGCAGGCGGCCCTGGCGACCATGGATGAGCTGGTCTGGAGCGTTGAGCCGCACGATGACCCGGAGGCGCGCATGCGCCTGCTGGAAGTGGTGCCGGGCCTGCTCAAGGCGCTGCGTGAGGGCATGGCCAGCGCGGCCTTCGACCCGTTCTCCACCGGGGACTTCTTCAACCAGCTGGAGGCCCTGCATGTGCAGGCCTTTCAGCGTTTCAAGCGGGCACTGCCGGCCGACGTGCAGGTCGAAGCGCCGGCCGTCGATGACGCCCTGGCCGAGCAGGACATGCCGCTGCTGGAGTTGCCGCCGGAAGCGGCCGGCGACGAGCCGGCAATGGTCGCTGTGGTTGAGGAAATAGTACTGCTGGTCCCGGGTGAGAGTCGTTTGACCGAGCCGGAGGTGAGCCTGCCGGACGACGATGAGACGCTGCTGCAGGTGGATAGTCTGCGGGTTGGCAGTTGGGTCGAGTTTCAGGAAGACGAAGAACACAAGTTGCGCTGCAAGCTGGCAGCGGTGATCAAGCCGACCGGCAAGTATGTGTTCGTCAACCGCACCGGCATGAAGGTACTGGAAAAGACCCGTATGGGCCTGGCGGTCGAATTCCGCCGCGGCGCGATCCGCTTGCTCGACGATGCCTTGCTATTCGACCGGGCCCTGGAATCGGTGATCGGCAATCTGCGCCGATTGAAGAACACCTGAGGCGCTAGTTTGCAGGGGCAGACGGGAATGCGCCGTGTACAGCGCTTGCGGCGTGGGAGGGCTGGTGCGCACGGCGCACCTACGGGGTTATGGCCTGATGCCGTGCGCTCCTAGCCTGCTCTGGCGAGTAATGGACTGCGCCGCGTCTTGCGGGCAGCGTTTGGCTCGGCAGGCTGCTAAAGTGGTGGCTCGTTCAAGGAGCCCTTATGCAACTGGATTCCGCCAGTGGCTGGTGTCACGGCATTCGTCACTGCCCGTCCCCCAATTTCAATACGCGCCCGCAGGCCGAAGTGTCGCTGCTGGTGCTGCATAACATCAGCCTGCCTCCAGGCCAGTTCGGTACCGGCATGGTCCAGGCGTTTTTCCAGAACCGTCTGCCGGTGGCCGAACATCCCTATTTCGCCACCATCGCTGCTCTGCAGGTGTCCGCGCATTTCTTTATCGAGCGTGACGGCGCGATCACCCAGTTTGTCTCCTGCAATGATCGTGCGTGGCATGCCGGCCAGTCGTGTTATGCCGGGCGGGAAAACTGTAACGACTTTTCCCTCGGTATCGAGCTGGAGGGCACCGACGAGTTGCCCTATGCCGAGGCGCAGTATGCGGCTCTGGTCGAGCTGATCGGTGTATTGCAACAGGGCTATCCGAGGCTCAGTGTGGAGCGTATCTGCGGCCACAGTGATATCGCGCCAGCGCGCAAGACCGACCCGGGGCCGGCGTTCGACTGGCCGCGCCTGCGCGCTGCACTGCTGACTAAATAAGGAGAGGTCATGAGTTTTCTGGTGCTGCTGCTGGTGCTCTGGGTCGAGAAGTTCTCGGCCTGGCGCAGCAATATTCAACAGGACGGCCCCTGGCTGCGGCTGCTGGCCCTGGTTGAGCACAAGGCCGAGTGGGCTTCGCGCCCCTGGCTGGCCCTGGCGATTTTGGTCCTGCTGCCGCTGGCGGTGCTGGCCCTGATTCTGATCGCGCTCAAACCCCTGGCCTATGGCTGGCTGGCGCTGCCGGTGCACCTGCTGGTGGTGATTTACAGCCTGGGTCGCGGCGATCTGCAGGCTGCTTTGGGGCCATTCCGCGATAGCTGGCGGCGCGGCGATGCCGAGGCGGCTTATCTGGTGGCGCGCCGCGACCTGGGGCTGGAAGTCGAAGAGGAAGGAGCGCTGCTCAAGAGTGTGCAGGGCTATCTGGTGTGGCAGGCCTACCAGAGTTTCTTTGCCGTGATCTTCTGGTACGCGCTGCTCGGCCCGCTGGCCGCACTGGCCTATCGGTTGCTCGCCCTGAGCGCCGAGCATGCCGAGCAACCGGCCCTGCGCGAGCGTGCGGTGCAGGTGCGCCATGGCTTCGATTGGCTGCCGGTGAGGGTATTGGCAGCCAGCTTCGCCCTGGTGGGCAACTTTGCCGCGGTGACCCGCGCCTTGCTGCATGAGTTGCTCAGCTGGGACATCAGTGCGGCGCAGCTGGTGATCAACACCGGGCGAGCCGCCAGCGAAACCCCCGAGCCGGTTATCGGCGAGGTGGGGGTCAGTAGTCTGGACGGGCTATGGCAGCTGCTGGTGCGCGCTGCGGTGCTCTGGTATGCCCTGTTTGCCGTGTGGACGCTGCTTATCTAGCCGCCAATATGCCCATTACCTGGCGCGCATAGCGGGGCCAGCATCCACCGCGATCCCGGACTGCGCTGCGCTTGTTCGGGCTACAGCTCAAGCGTGGCCCTCTATTTATCTACAGGGCCTGCTATCTCGTAGAGTGGATGACGCTTTATCCATCCACCAGATTGCGGCGGTGGATGAGAAGGGCCTCATCCACCCTGCGCCGCTCTCGGTAGCCCGGATAGGCTCCGGCGCAATCCGGGACGCATGCCGCGGTGCGGCGTCCTGCCGCGCATAGCCCGTCCGGGCTATCGTTCTGATCGTACAAACAACCAATAGATTGGTTCGTGCGCCAGCCGCTGTTTGCGGGAGTCGTCTAGGATGGCTATCAAGGCCAGTGACTTGCCACGATCCTCCGTTGGTAATGATCTTGGCCTTGGTGCCGCTCAGGTCAATACCTGGCTTTAGCGATTCGCGCAGCATTAACCTTAAGTTACAGAGGTTGAAGTCGATAAGAGGTATATATGGCGGCATGCTCAGGCGTATTTTGTGATGCGGATCACCGTTGACCTGCCCGTGTTTGCCGGTTGATCCCAGTGTTACAGCCCGAGCTGCAAGGGACGCACAGGCCGCCATATGGAATTCGGGGCGGCTGATCTTGCCATCACCATGACAATAATTAGAACTGGAGACGTCCTGTGAAGACCGTGCTGTATCCGGCCATCGCGCTAATGAATCGCCTCAGCTTCGGCATGAAGTTCAGTTTGATCAGTGTCCTGTTCTTTCTGCCCATGCTGGTCACCAACTTCTATCTGGTGCGCGATTCCTATCGCCAGTTCATCAGCACCCAGGCGGCACTGGAAAGCATCGACCTGCTCGGCGAGGCCATGGTCCTGCGCCGCAGCCTGGAAGACTATGTCGACCTGATCGAAATCAACGCGATGATCGGCCAGTCCGGGCAGGCGGGCGATCTGGAAAGTCGCCTGAGCAAGCAGCAGAGCCAGATTACGCAGACTTTGCAGGCGCTGGCCCCGGTCGCCCATGACGCCGAGCAGATCGAGGAATTCAACGCCAAGCGCGACGAATTGAACGCCGAGCTGGAGGCGATTCAGCGGGAGACCTCGCTGCAGGGCAAGATCGCTCTGGCCGAGAAGCTGCTGGGCAGCTCCCAGGTCTTTATCAAGCTGGTCGCCAGCCAGGCGGGCCTGAGTCAGGACCGCGAAGGTGCGGTGCGGCAGATGGTCGAGCTGGTGGCCGTGGTAACCCCCAGAGTTAGCGGTGCCCTGAGCGAGGGGCGTGCCCTGGGGGCATACTCCCTGGGCCAGGGCTTTCTCAATTCATCCGCCAGTACCCAGTTCGATGAACTGCTCCTTGAGCTGGAAAAACTGCACGGCGAGTATGACCTGAACCTGCAGGAATCCCTCAATAGCAGCCCCGAGGCCCGGGCGGCGCTGGCCAGCCTGGCCGCCGAGAGCCTGGAAAGCCTCAAAAGCAGCGCGGTGGTGTTCGAGGACCAGGTGGTTATTGCCGATTCCCTCGACACCCCCTGGCTGCAGTTCTACGAAGAAATCAGCAGCGCCATGGGCAAGACCTATGCCCTTAACGACGCCGTGCTGGTTTTCCTCGACGGACAGTTGCAGGCGCGCCTGCAGGATAACCGCAGCCAGATGATCTTCCTGGTGGCGGCTCTGGTCGTGGTGTTCCTGCTGATCGTCTACCTCTATGGCGGTTTCTACGTGTCGATTCGCGCCACCCTCAAGAGTCTGGGCCTGGTGATGGACCAGGTGGCCGCCGGCGATATGACCGTGAGCTTCAAGTCCCAGAGTCAGGACGAGCTGGGTGAGTTGGGTCAGGTCTTCAATGAAACCGTGGCCAAGATCCATCAGCTGATCGAGCGTGTCGGCCAGACCGTGGTCGAGGTCGAGCGCCAGGCTGATCGCGTGCAGCAGGTCTCGGGCGAGAGCAATCACGCCGTGGCTGGGCAGCGCAGCCAGATCGAGCAGGTCGCCACGGCGATGAATCAGATGTCGGCCACCGCCCAGGAGGTGGCGCGCAGCGCCGCCGCAGCGGTGGGCAGCGCGCAGAGTGTGAATGATGAAACGGTTAGCGGCCGCGCCCTGGTCGAATCCCAGGTCGGCAGCATCCAGCGCCTGGCCGGTGAGATCGACCAGTCGGTGGCGGTGATCAATCAGCTGGCCAGCGACAGCGCCTCGATCAGCCAGGTGCTGGACGTGATCAAGGGCATCGCCGAGCAGACCAACCTGCTGGCGCTCAATGCCGCCATCGAGGCGGCGCGTGCCGGCGAGCAGGGCCGTGGTTTTGCCGTGGTGGCTGACGAGGTGCGCAACCTGGCCAAACGCACCCAGCAATCCACCGAGCAGATCGAGGCGATGATCAGCAAGCTGCAGGGCGGCGTTGGCGCGGCGGTGAAGGCGATGGGGGCCAGTCACCAGATGGCCGACACCACCGTCAGCGAGTCGGGTAAGGTGCAGCAGGCCCTGGAGAATATCCTCGGCGCGGTGGGCATGATCGTCGACCAGAACCAGCAGATCGCCACGGCCGCCGAAGAGCAGACCGCGGTGGCGCAGGATATCGACCAGAATATCGTCGAAATCAGCCAGGCCGGCGAACGCACCGCCGAGGGTGCCAGCCAGACCGAGCAGGCCAGCCGCGAGCTGTCCGGGCTGGTTGCGCGCCTGAAACAGTTGATCGGAGCGTTCCGCGTCTGAGGGTTGACGCAGTATCGACAAGGCCCGCCATTTGGCGGGCCTTGTTGTTTGCGGCGGTTGGCGGTGCCTGTGCTACAGCATTTGTAGGAGCGTGCCGTGCCCGCGAAAACCAGTAGCGCCTTAGGGTAGGGCGGCATCGGCGCGTAGCGACAATCCGCCGATTTAGACCCCGCGTCGCCGAAGCACGGTGCACTGCCTGCGGCGAGTGACACCCTGCGGATTGTGGCTAGCTCGGATATGGTTTCAGTCTTCCCAGCCAAACAGCTCGGCCGCATTGCGGCTGCTGGCGCTGGCCAACTCGTCTGCGCTGATGCCGCGCAGTTCGGCCAGGGCTGTACAGATATCCGGCAGAAATTCCGGGCTGTTGCGCTGGTTGGGGTGCATGGCCGGGGCCATGTCAGGGGCGTCGGTTTCCAGCACGATGGCTTCCAGCGGCAGTTGCGCCACCACCTTGCGCAGGCGCAGCGCCTGCGGCCAGGTGGGCGCGCCGCCGAGGCCGAGTTTGAAACCGAGCTTGAGGTATTCGCGGGCTTCCTCATAGCTGCCGGCGAAGGCGTGGATAATGCCGCCGCGCTTGGGCCTTAGGCGCTTCAGGGTGGCGATGGTCGCCGCATGGGCGCGGCGCACATGCAGCAGGGCGGGCAGCTCGAATTCCAGGGCCAGCCTGAGCTGGGCTTCGAACAGAGCCTGCTGGCGCTCGCGGTCCAGCTGCTCAAGAAAATAGTCCAGGCCGAACTCGCCCACGGCGCACAGCTGCGGATGGCCGGCGTAGTTTGCCAACCAATCACGTAGTTCGCTGAGGTGGGCGGGCTGGTGGCTGTCCAGATAGACCGGGTGCAGGCCAAAGGCCGCGTACAGGCCGGCATCGCCCTGCACCAGGTCCCACAGCCGCTGCCAGTTGGCCTGATACACGCCGAGTACCACCAGCCGCTCCACGCCCAGGGCCCGGCTGCGGGCCAGCAGTTCGCCGCGGTCGGCGTCGAAGTCGGGGAAATCCAGGTGGGTATGGGTATCGATCAGGCGCATGGGCGAATCATACGCCGCCCGGCCGTTCCTACAACGTGCGGCGGATCTTGAGCCGGCGCGCGATGGCCTCGATACCGGGCTGGTAGTGGTTCTGCTCGATGGCGGCGATGGCCAGCGTCAGCACCCGTTCGGCAATCCGCTCGTGCTGCTGGGAGATGGCGTTGACCCGCAGCGGCAGAAAATCCAGCAGTTGGGTGTCGCCGAAGGTGGCCAGGCGCAGCTCGGCGAAGTCTTTTGCGTTGTGCGCCTGCAGGGCATCCAGCACCCCTTCGAGCAGTACGTAGGCTGTGGTGATCAGGGCATCCGGTGCTCCGGCCGGGTGTCCCAGCAGGCTGTGCATCTGCTGGCAACCGCTGGCGCGGCTGAACTGCTCGGCATGGCAGACGCTGATGCGTCCGGCGAAGCCGTCCAGGGCCTGACGGAAACCGCGTTCGCGGGCCTGGCTGATCGGCAGTTCGCCGCGCGCGCCGATCAGGGCGATATGCCGAGGTGGTGGGCTGAGCAGCGTGGCGGTGAGCAGGCTGCCGGCCTGCTGGTCGTCGCTGACCACCGAGCAGATGCGCGCGGGATCGAGGGCGCGGTCGACCGCGATCACCGGCACGCCGCCGGCCACCAGGCGCGGGTAGATCGGGTCGTCCTGGGGCAGGCAGCTGGCGACTATCAGGGCATCGCAGCGGCGCGAGCGGAACAGTTCGAGCAACTGGCGCTCGCACTCCGGGTCGTCGTCGGAGCTGGCAATCAGCAACTGGTAGCCGGTGGCGCGGGCGCGCTGTTCGAGCAGCTTGGCCAGGCGCGCGTAGCTGGGGTTTTCCAGGTCCGGCAGGATAAAGCCCAGGCAGCGGCTCTGTCCGCGGCGCAGCCCGGCGGCCTGCTGGTCGGGACGATAGCCGTGACGCTCGACCACTTCCAGCACCCGCGCCACGGTGGCGGCGCTGATCCGCCGCTTGTCGGCCTGACCGTTGATCACATAGCTGGCGGTGGTGACCGAGACCTGGGCCAGGCGGGCGATATCGCTGAGTTTCAAGGGGCACTCTTGAGCTGGTGGTGGCTGCCGCTGACAGCCGGGCTTCAAGGATCGCCGATTATGGGTTAACGTGCCAGTCATTAGGTGAAACGATTCAGCAGGCGGAGCGTCTGACTATCCACGACGCGCCCGCGACAGCCAGCCTCACCTGCCAGAGGAGAACAATAAGATGCTCGAACTGAATGCCGCTCAAATCCAGATGGGCCATAGCGCCCCGAACAAACAGGCGGCGCTGGCGCTGCTGGCCGAGGCGCTGAGTAGTGGCGGGCTGGTCGCCCCCGGCTATCTGGCCGGCATGCAGGCTCGCGAGGCGCAGGGTTCGACCTACCTGGGCCAGGGCATCGCGATTCCCCATGGCACGCCACAAACCCGTGACCAGGTGCACTGCACCGGCGTGCGCCTGATCCAGTTCCCCGACGGGGTGGACTGGGGCAATGGCCAGCTGGTCTACCTGGCGATTGCCATCGCCGCCCGTTCCGACGAGCACCTGCATCTGCTGCAACTGCTGACCCGAGCCCTGGGCGAGGGCGATCTCAGTCAGGCCCTGCGCGAGGCGCGCGAGCCCGATGCGATCGTCGCGCTGTTGCAGGGCGCACCCCAGGAGCTGGCGCTGGATAGCCAGCTGATCGGCCTGGGCCTGGCGGTCGAGGATTTCGACGAGCTGCTCTGGCAGGGTGCGCGGCTGTTGAAAAAAGCCGGCTGCGCCGAACCGACGTTCGCCAATCAACTGGCCCAGGGCGAGCCGCTGCCGCTGGGCAATGGCCTGTGGTGGCTGCACAGCGACCAGGCGGTGCTGCGTCCGGGCCTGGCCTTCGTCACCCCGGCGCAGGCGATCGAGTACCAGGGCCAGCCGTTGCGCGGTCTGTTCTGCCTGGCCAGCCTGGGCGAGGCCCATCGTCAGTTGCTTGAGCGTCTGTGCGATCTGTTGATCGAGGGGCGCGCCGCGGCCTTCAGCCAGGCGACCTCGAGCCGCAGCGTGCTCGAAGCCCTGGGCGGCGAGGTGCCGGCCGACTGGCCTGTGCTGAATATCACCTTGGCCAACGCCCATGGTCTGCATGCGCGCCCGGCGAAGATTCTCTGCGAGGTGGCCCAGGCCTTTACCGGCGAGGTGCGCGTGCGCCTGGCCGGCGAGCCCGGCCCCGGGGTTTCGGCCAAGAGTCTGAGCAAGTTGCTGAGCCTCGGGGCCCGCCGCGGCCAGGCCCTGGAGTTCAGCGCTGAACCAGCTATTGCGGGCGACGCCCTGGCGGCGATTGAGGTCGCGGTGCAGGCCGGCTTGGGCGAAAGTGTCGAGCCCTTGCCGGCGCAGGCCGCAGCAGCTGCCGCACCACCGGCAAACGCCGTGGCCAAGCTGCTCGCGCCGGTTGCCGGGGCGCGTATCCAGGGCGTTGCCGCCGCGCCGGGGATCGCCATGGGGCCTGCGCTGGTGCGAGTGCCGCTGTGTTTCGACTATCCGGCGCAAGGGCAGGGCGCTGCGGCTGAGCGCGAGCGCCTGACTGCAGCGCTGGGGCAGGTCGACGAGGATATCCAGCGCCTGGTCGAGACCCGCGCAGAGGCCAATATCCGCGAAATCTTTATCACCCATCAGGCTATGCTGCGCGACCCGGCTCTGGCCGAGGATGTTGCGGCGCGCCTGCTCCAGGGGGCCAGTGCCGAGGCGGCCTGGCATGCCGAGATCGAGGCCGCGGCGGCGCAGCAGGAAGCCCTGCACGATGCCCTGCTGGCCGAGCGTGCCGCCGACCTGCGCGATATCGGTCGGCGTGTGCTGGCCCGCCTGTGCGGCGTCGAGGCTCCGCGCGAGCCGGATGAGCCCTATATTCTGGTGATGGACGAGGTGGCTCCCTCGGATGTCGCCAGCCTCAACCGCGAGCGCGTGGCGGGCATCCTCACCGCTCGCGGCGGTGCCACCGCCCATAGCGCGATCATCGCCCGGGCCCTGGGCATTCCGGCGGTAGTGGGGGCAGGCGAGGCGGTGCTGAGCCTGGCCCAGGGCACGCCGCTGCTGCTGGATGGCGAGCACGGTCTGCTGCGCGTGGCCCCCGACGGGCAGACCCTGGAGCTGGCTCGACAGCAACGCGAGCAGGGCGAACTGCGCCGTCAGCGCGCCCATGCCGAACGCCTGCAGCCGGCGATCACCCGCGACGGCCAGCGCCTGGAAGTAGCGGCCAATATCGGGGCCAGCGCCGAGGCCGCGGCGGCAGTGGAGGCGGGCGGCGAAGGTGTCGGCCTGCTGCGCACCGAACTGGTGTTTATGGACCACAGCCAGGCCCCGGACCAGGCCGCCCAGGAACTCGAATACCGCCGCGTGCTCGATGCCCTCGATGGCCGGCCGCTGGTGGTGCGGACCCTGGATGTCGGCGGCGACAAACCCTTGCCCTACTTGCCGATGCCGGCGGAGACCAACCCCTTTCTCGGTGTGCGCGGCATTCGCCTCAGCCTGCAGCGCCCGGATATGCTCGAAACCCAGCTGCGTGCGCTGTTGAGCGCGGCCGCCGGGCGGCCGTTGCGGATCATGTTTCCCATGGTCTACGGCGTCGAGGAGTGGCGTATGGCGCGGGATATGGCCCTGCGTCTGCGCGAGGAAATCCCCCTGGCCGACCTGCAACTGGGGATCATGGTCGAGGTGCCTTCGGCTGCGCTGCTGGCCCCGGTGCTGGCCCGCGAGGTGGACTTCTTCAGCATCGGCACCAACGACCTGACCCAGTACACCCTGGCCATCGACCGCGATCATCCGACCCTGTCGGCCCAGGCCGATGGTCTGCACCCGGCGGTGCTGCGCCTGATCGGCATGACGGTGGACGCCGCCCACGCCCATGGCAAGTGGGTCGGGGTGTGCGGCGAACTGGCCGGCGACATGCTCGCGGTGCCCCTGCTGGTGGGCCTGGGGGTCGACGAGCTGAGCGTTTCGACGCGCAGCATCGCCCTGGTCAAGGCGCGGGTGCGCGAGCTCGATTACCGCCACAGCCAGGCATTGGCGCAGCAGGCCCTGGGCCTGGAGAGCGCGGCGGCGGTGCGCGCACTGATGGAGGAGAGCGACTGATGGCACGCATCCTGACCCTGACCCTGAACCCTGCGCTGGACCTGACCGTGCGCCTGCAAAGCCTGCAGCCCGGCGCGCTCAACCGCAGCCTGGGGCAGAGCAGCCACGCCGCCGGCAAGGGCCTGAATGTGGCCCAGGTGCTGGCCGACCTGGGCCACAAGGTCACGGTTGGCGGCTTTCTCGGTGCGGCCAATGCCGGCCCCTTCGAGGCCCTGTTCGCCCGGCGCGGCTTTATCGATGCCTTTGTCCGTGTGCCCGGGGAGACCCGCAGCAATATCAAGCTGGCCGAGCAGGACGGGCGTATAACCGACCTCAACGGCCCGGGCCCGCAGGTCGAGGCGCGGCATCAGGCCGAGTTGCTCGAACGCTTGGAGCAGATCGCCGCGGGCCACGACGCCGTGGTGGTGGCCGGTAGTCTGCCCCAGGGGGTGAGCCCAGAATGGTTCGCTGGCCTGCTGCGCCGGCTCAAGGCCCTGGGCTTGCCGCTGGTGCTGGACAGCAGTGGCGCGGCGTTGCGCGCCGGCCTGGCGGTGGGGCCCTGGCTGATCAAGCCGAATGCGGAGGAGCTGGCCGAGGCCTGTGCGTTGCCGTCCGAGACCGGGGCCGAATTGCATGCCGCGGCGCTGCGCCTGCGTCAGCAGGGCGTCGAGCATGTGTTGCTGTCACGCGGGGCCGAGGGTGTCAGCTGGTTCGGCCCGGACATCGCACTGCAGGCGCAGCCGCCGCGGGTCGAGGTGGTCAGCACGGTTGGCGCGGGCGACTCGCTGCTCGCCGCCACCCTGCACGGCCTGCTGGCCGGTTGGTCGGCCGAACGCAGCCTGCGCCTGGCCACGGCCATTGCCGCCCAGGCGGTGACCCAGATCGGTTTTGGTATTCACGACAGGGAACAACTGGCGCGCCTGGAAGCCGGCGTGACCGTTGCCTCCCTGAATTAAAGAATAATAAAAGAGGTTGTCATCATGAATCTGCTGATCGTCACCGCCTGCCCCAATGGCATGGTCACCAGCGTGCTCTGTTCACGTCTGCTGCAAGCCGCTGCCCAGCGCCTGGGCTGGTCGAGCCAGGTCGAAGTGCATGACCCCAAGGCCATCGGCTCGCCGCTGAGCGAGGCGCAGATTGCCGCCGCCGAGCTGGTGGTGGTGGTCAAGACTGGCGAGCTGCCCCTGCAGCGCTTTGTCGGCAAACGCCTGGTGCAATCCACCCCGGCCGAGGCCCTGGCCGACCCCGAGGGCTTTCTCCGCGCGGCGGCGGCCGACGCCTTACCGCTGCAGGCGTCCGACGCGGCAGACGCGTCCGTCAGCGCCCGGCCGCGGCTGGTGGCGATCACCGCCTGCCCGACCGGGGTGGCGCACACCTTTATGGCCGCCGAGGCTCTGCAGCAGGCCGCCGCGCAACTGGGCTATGAGCTGCAGGTGGAAACTCGCGGCTCGGTGGGTGCGCGCAACGTGCTCGACGAGGCCGCCATCGCCGCCGCCGACGTGGTGCTGCTGGCCGCCGATATCGAGGTGGACACCGCTCGCTTCGCCGGCAAGAAAGTCTTTCGCTGCGGCACCGGGGTGGCCCTCAAACAACCGGCCCAGACCCTGCAGCGCGCCCTGACCGAAGCCGCGCCGCTGGCCGCCGCGAGCCGCGGCGAGACGGCCGTACCGGCCCAGGCCGGGCCCTACAAGCACCTGCTCACCGGCGTGTCCTATATGCTGCCGATGGTGGTGGCCGGCGGCCTGCTGATCGCCCTGTCGTTCGTCTTCGGCATCGAGGCATTCAAGCAGGAGGGCAGCCTGGCCGCCGCACTGATGCAGATCGGTGGCGAGAGCGCATTCAAGCTGATGGTGCCGTTGCTGGCCGGTTATATCGCCTATTCGATCGCCGACCGTCCCGGTCTGGCCCCGGGGATGATCGGCGGCCTGCTCGCCAGTTCGCTGGGCGCGGGCTTTATCGGCGGCATCATCGCCGGATTCCTCGCCGGTTATGCGGCCAAGGCCATCGCCCGCTGGGTGCAGTTGCCGGCGAGTGTCGAGGCACTCAAGCCGATCCTGATCATCCCGCTGCTGGCCAGCCTGTTCACCGGCCTGGTGATGATCTATGTGGTCGGCAAACCGGTGGCGGGTATGCTCGCCGGGCTAACCACCTTTCTCGACAGCATGGGCAGCACCAACGCGATCCTGCTCGGCCTGCTGCTGGGCGGCATGATGTGCGTCGACCTCGGCGGGCCGATCAACAAGGCCGCCTACGCCTTCTCGGTCGGCCTGCTGGCGTCGCAGAGCTACGCGCCCATGGCCGCGGTGATGGCCGCTGGCATGGTGCCGCCGATCGGCATGGCCATCGCCACCCTGATCGCCCGCCACAAGTTCGCCCAGAGCGAGCGCGAAGCCGGCAAGGCCGCCGGTGTGCTGGGGCTGTGCTTTATCTCCGAAGGGGCGATCCCCTTCGCCGCCAAGGACCCACTGCGGGTGATTCCGGCCAGTATCGCCGGCGGTGCCCTGACCGGCGCGCTGTCGATGTACTTCGGCTGCAAACTGATGGCCCCCCACGGCGGCCTGTTCGTGCTGCTGATCCCCAACGCGATCAATCACGCGCTGCTCTACCTGCTGGCGATAGTCGCCGGCAGCCTGCTGACCGGGGTGGTGTATGCCTTGATCAAAAAAGGCGAGGTGGTGGAGCTGGTGGCGGCGGGGGAGAAGGCGTAGGGGCAATTAATTGCTCGCCATTTGTGCCTGGCTAAGATCTTCTCGGTTCCTGCGATCAGTTCCCTCTCCCCCTTGGGGAGAGGGCTAGGGTGAGGGGCGAAGTTCACACGGAGGTGAAGCATGCCCAAAGGCATTCAAAGGCCTACAGCCGAGCAACGTGAATTTGCCAAGCAACTGCGCCATGAGCTGACCGATTGCGAGCAGTTGTTGTGGCGGCATTTACGCAATCGTCAGCTCGGCGGCTTCAAGTTTCGTCGGCAATATCCGTTACCGCCTTATGTGCTGGATTTTTACTGTGCAGAGCTGGGGTTGGCGGTCGAGTTGGATGGTGGGCAGCATTTTAGTGATGAGGCCTTGCGTCGGGATGCTGAGCGCAGCCGCTATCTGGGAAACCGTGGGATTCGGGTGGTTCGCTTTAGCAACCGGGAGATATTGGCGCAGATGCGGGAGGTGCTGGCGGAGATTTTGCGACAGGCGCAGATAGCTGCCCCTCACCCCAACCCTCTCCCCGGAGGGGCGAGGGGGCCGACAGTGTGAAGTCGATGATTGCTGTCTACCTGACTCCATCACTGCAGGGGTAAGCGCGTCGACCGCGTAGGGCCTGCTAACCGTGATATTTCTGTCTCCGCCGAACGGCCCCCTCTCCTTTTTATGGAGAGGGTTGGCTTTTACCTGCGATCAAAGATCAATGATGCTCGCGCGTCGCCCTGAATTTCACATCCGGCCAGCGCTCTTCCATCAGGCTCAGGTTTACCCGGGTCGGGGCCAGGTAGGTGAGGTGGCCGCCGCCGTCCAGGGCGAGGTTTTCCACCGCCTTGTTGGAGAATTCCTCAAGCTTCTTCTTGTCGGCGCACTCGATCCAGCGCGCCGACCACACGGTGATCGGCTCGTAGGCGCACTCGACCTTGTATTCCTCCTTCAGGCGGCTGGCGACCACGTCGAACTGCAGCACTCCGACCGCGCCGAGGATGATGTCGTTGCTGCGCTCGGGGAAGAACACCTGGGTCGCGCCTTCCTCGGCCAGCTGTTGCAGGCCCTGGCGCAGTTGCTTGGATTTCAGCGGGTCTTTCAGGCGTACGCGGCGGAACAGTTCCGGGGCGAAGTGCGGGATACCGGTAAAGCCCAGAGCCTCGCCTTCGGTAAAGGTGTCGCCGATCTGGATGGTGCCGTGGTTGTGCAGGCCGATGATGTCGCCGGCGTAGGCCTCGACCAGCATTTCACGCTCGCTGGAGAAGAAGGTCAGGGCGTCGCCGATGCGCACGTCCTTGCCCAGGCGCACGTGGCGCATCTTCATACCCTGGCTGTATTTGCCCGAGCAGATACGCATAAAGGCGATGCGGTCGCGGTGCTTGGGGTCCATGTTCGCCTGGATCTTGAACACGAAGCCGCTGAATTTCTCTTCCACCGGTTCCACGGTACGCTCGTTGGCGACGCGCGCCAGCGGCTTGGGTGCCCAGTCGACCACCGCATCCAGTACATGGTCGACGCCGAAGTTGCCCAGGGCGGTACCGAAGAACACCGGGGTCAGCTTGCCGTCGAGAAACTCCTGCTGGTCGAACTCATGGCAGGCACCCTGGACCAGTTCCAGCTGTTCGATAAAACGCTCGTATTCGTCACCCAGGTGGGCGCGAGCTTCATCCGAGTCCAGGTGTTGGATGATCTTGGTTTCGGTGC
The DNA here is from genome assembly GCF_038069885.1 of Pseudomonas sp. XK-1. NCBI lineage: Bacteria > Pseudomonadati > Pseudomonadota > Gammaproteobacteria > Pseudomonadales > Pseudomonadaceae > Pseudomonas > Pseudomonas sp. XK-1. The sequence goes on from NZ_JBBPES010000001.1 coordinate 708,955, forward strand.
GCTCGTGGCCGTGGCCGGCGGTGTAGACGATGATGTAGTCGTCAGCCAGGTGGTAGACGCCCTTGAAGTCGCGGTAGCAGCCAATCGGCCAGGTGATGGGCGCGGCCTTGATCTTCAGCACCGCTTCGATCTCATCGAGCAGCTCGATCGGGTCACGGATATCGCGGTCGAGTTTGTTGACGAAGCTGACGATAGGCGTGTCGCGCAACCGACATACATCCATCAAGGCGATGGTGCGTGGCTCAACGCCCTTGCCGCCGTCGAGCACCATCAGCGCGCTGTCCACCGCGGTCAGGGTGCGGTAGGTGTCTTCCGAGAAGTCTTCGTGGCCGGGCGTGTCGAGCAGGTTGATCATGTGATCGCGGTAGGGGAACTGCATCACCGAGGTGGTGATGGAGATGCCGCGCTGCTTTTCCATTTCCATCCAGTCGGACGTGGCGTGGCGGTCGGATTTGCGCGACTTCACCGTACCGGCCACGGCAATGGCCTTGCCCATCAGCAGCAGCTTCTCGGTAATGGTGGTCTTACCGGCGTCGGGGTGGGAGATGATCGCGAACGTGCGGCGTTTGGCGACTTCGGCGGCCTGGATGGTCATTTTGCGGGAACCCGTCGACTGATAGTCGGTCTGTCAAAAAAGGCGGCGATTATAACGGTAAACGTCGCCCAGCGCGGCGACCTATGATCAGAGGAGAAAACCACGGATTCTCTGCGCTTTGTGCAGCATTCCTGACGTTTTGTTTTGAATATAAAACGAGCAATCGACAAGACAAGGCTGGTGACGAAACTGCGCTAATTATTGATTGATCTCAGCCCCCCATGGCCCTAAAGTTCGCGCCCGAACGTCCATGCTGGCAACGATCCATCCGGCTCAAGTACTGACGACGAGAGACCCCGCAGGGTACTCGGCGACATGCCTTGGGAAGTAGGCGAACCAAAGTGGGGATACTGATCAGACGTTCTGCTTGTGCGGCTAAGCCGTCGGGCATCCCTCAAGGCTGAGTAATGGCTAGCGAGTGCTAGGGTTACTTAACTGAAATGTTTTAACTGGTTCTGCCAACTGGAGTCCTAGCATGCCGATCAAGGTCGAAGACTATTACGCACCCGCCACTTTTCAACGCATGAAAGCGTTCGCCGATCAGCACGAAACCCCGTTCGTGGTGATCGACACCTCGATCATCAGCCAGGCGTATGACGACCTGCGCGCCGGTTTCGAATTCGCCAAGATCTACTACGCGGTCAAGGCCAACCCTGCAGTCGAGATCATCGACCTGCTCAAGGACAAGGGTTCGAGCTTCGATATCGCCTCGATCTACGAGCTGGACAAGGTGATGAGCCGCGGCGTCACTGCCGACCGTATCAGCTACGGCAACACCATCAAGAAATCCAAGGACATCCGCTACTTCTACGAGAAGGGCGTGCGTCTGTTCTCTACCGACTCCGAAGCCGACCTGCGCAATATCGCCAAGGCCGCGCCGGGCTCGAAAATCTATGTGCGCATCCTTACCGAAGGCTCGACCACGGCTGACTGGCCCCTGTCGCGCAAGTTCGGCTGCCAGACCGATATGGCCATGGACCTGCTGATCCTCGCTCGCGACCTGGGCCTGGTGCCGTACGGCATCTCCTTCCACGTCGGCTCGCAGCAGCGCGACATCTCCGTGTGGGATGCGGCGATTGCCAAGGTCAAGGTGATCTTCGAGCGTCTGAAGGAAGAAGACGGTATCCACCTCAAGCTGATCAATATGGGCGGCGGCTTCCCGGCCAACTACATCACCCGCACCAACAGCCTGGAAACCTACGCCGAGGAAATCATCCGCTTCCTCAAGGACGACTTCGGCGACGACCTGCCGGAAATCATCCTCGAACCGGGCCGTTCGTTGATCTCCAACGCCGGTATCCTGGTCAGTGAAGTGGTGCTGGTCGCACGCAAGTCGCGTACCGCCGTGGAGCGCTGGGTGTATGTGGACGTGGGCAAGTTCAGCGGCCTGATCGAAACCATGGACGAAGCCATCAAGTTCCCGATCTGGACCGAGAAGAAGGGCGAGATGGAAGAGGTGGTGATCGCAGGCCCGACCTGCGACAGCGCCGACATCATGTACGAGAACTACAAGTACGGCCTGCCGCTCAACCTGGCCATCGGCGACCGCCTCTACTGGCTGTCCACCGGTGCCTACACCACCAGCTACAGCGCGGTGGAGTTCAATGGCTTCCCGCCGCTGAAGTCGTTCTTCCTCTAGGCCGCCCGCTGTTGCCACATAAACCCCGCTTCGGCGGGGTTTTGTGTTTCTACCGGGGCGCACCAAGGCCCGCCATAGGCGGGCTTAGAAGCTGAGGTTGGCCGACAGCCACAGGCGGCGACCTTCTTCCAGGGTGCCGGTGGTGGATTGTGCTGCCTGGATATAGCTGGAAGCCCAGCCGGTGCTGCCGGTATTGGTGGTGTAGGTCTTGCCCTTGGTGAAGTCCTTGTCGAAGACGTTGTACAGGGTGGCGTTCAGCGTCAGGTTCTCAGACGCCCTGTACGAGCCGCCCAGGTGGAATACCTCGTAGGCCTTCAGGTCGCCGACCTGATCCTGCAGCGCCTGGTTGGCCGCCGTGAGGTTCTCGTATTTGTCGGTGAAGCGCGCACGTTCGCCGCGGTATTCACCTTTAAACCACAGGGTCAGGCGGTCGCTGGTGGTCCAGTTCAGGCGGGCGTGGGCCATGTGCTCCGGGGTGTTGGTCAGCGGCGCACCTGCGTTGATGCCGCTCTTCTGTTCGCTGTCGGTGTAGGTGTAATTCAGCGCCAGCTTCCAGGCTGGAGCGAACTGCCAGCCGCCTGCCAGTTCCAGGCCCTGGGTTTCGGCTTCGCCGATATTGACGCTCTGGGAGAAGCTCTCCTGGGTGAAGCCGCTGCCCAGGCTGACGCAGCCCGGCTGGTTCGGATTGGCGGTGAAGTTGCAGTTGGCCAACGGCGTGCCGTCGTCGATCTTGTCCTTGAACTTGTTGTGGAACAGCGTGGCGTTGGCATCGAAGCCGGCCAGGTTGTCGAAGTACACCCCGAACTCGGTGTTGGTGGTGATTTCCGGTTCCAGGTCCGGGCTGCCGATGGTGATGGTGCGACCCTGGCCGGTCACGCCGCTGATGCCGTCATGCAGCTGGTTCAGGGTCGGGGTCTTGTAGCCGCGGCTGACGCCGCCTTTCAGGGTCCAGTTGTCAGTGGTGTTCCACACCAGATAAGCGCGCGGGCTGACATGGCCGCCAAAGGCCTCGTGGTCTTCATAACGCGCGCCCAGGGTCAGGGCCAGGTCGTCGCGCAGTCGCCATTCGTCCTCGACGAACAGGGCCCAGGAGGTTTGCTGGAAGTCTTCCGAAGCGATGCCGTCGCTGACTTCGGCGTCCCAGTACTGACCGCCGAGGGTGGCGGTATGCGAGTCGCCCAGCGGGCTGACCAATTTGCTGTCGAAGATCAGGTCGGTGGATTTCAGCTCGCGGTCATCGCCGGCAACGATGGCCGGGTAGCCGCTATAGGCCACGCCGCGGGTGCCGGGGATGGTGCGGCCGATGGTCTCGGTGGTGTTGTGGGTCAGGCTGCTGTCCAGCGTGCCGAAGCCGAGGCGGGCGGTGTGGCTGAGGGCGAGCTGGTCACGCTCGAAGAGCAGTTCGTCGTCGTAGCCGTTGATCTGCGTGGGCCGCTCGACATTGCAGCCGTTGACCGCGCTGCCGCCGTTTTTGCCATCCAGGGTGCCGAGCTGGCAGTCATCGTTGTTGTAGACCTGGCGGCCTTGCTCGAGGTCCAGGGAGAAGTCGTGATTTTCATGGGGGGTCAGGGTCAGCCGCGCCCCGGCGCTGTAGTTGCGACCCTCCACCGGTGAGGCACCGCGCTTGCTGACGGTCGAGTCGTCGTCGAAGCTCAGATCGGATGCGCCCCGGTCAAACAGGCTGCCGCGCACGGCCAGACCGAGCAGGTTGTCGATCAGCGGGCCGCTGGCATACAGGCTGGTGCTGCTGGTTTCGCCGTAGTCGCGATTTTCCTGGAAGGTGTGATCCAGGCTGATCGCCGCGCCCCATTCCTTGGCGACTTTCTTGGTGATGATATTGACCACGCCGCCCATGGCGTCGGAACCGTAGAGGGTCGACATCGGCCCGCGAATCACCTCGATACGCTCGATGGCCGACATCGGCGGCATAAAGCTGGTGGCGGTTTCGTTGAAACCGTTGGGAGTGACGTTGCCCGCGCTGTTCTGCCGACGGCCATCGATGAGGATCAGGGTGTACTCGCTGGGCAGGCCGCGAATGCTGATATTCAGGCCGCCGGTCTTGCCGGTGCCCTGACGCACATCGATGCCTTCAACATCTTCCAGAGCCTGGGCCAGGTTGCTGTAGCGCTTCTGCTGCAGATCTTGCTGGCTCAACACGCTGATGCTGGCCGGGGCGTCGGTGACTTTCTGCTCGAAACCGGAGGCGCTGACCACCACATCTTTCAGGGCAATGGGCTCGTTGGCATGTGCGCTGGCCATAACGGCGCTGGCGAGGGTGATGGCGCTGGCCAGAACGGTGCGGTTGCGGGCGAAAGGCATCGATGACTCCAGGGGTGGGGGTGGAGAAAAGTGATGCGGATGATAATGAATTGCAAATAGGGTTCAATCCTAATGTCGCCGGCACCGCTTCCCGCGCCGTTCGGGTGCGCTGAAAGCCTGTGCCGCTGCGGCTTTCGGCAAGATGTAAATTATGTAAGCGGGGTGCTTTGCTTGCGCTCGACGCGGTGGTGAGGCGGAAAAACAGGGGGCAGGTGGCCGGCAGTCACGCGGGGACGCGCTGATACTTTGGTGCGGATGCTAATGCAAGTGATTCGTAACCCGTGTATGGTGCGCGGCCCTGACGCTTTCACTGCGTAATTCCCCTGGAGGCCGCCCCTGTGTTCTGCCGTTCCCGTCTTTGTCTAAGCATTTCCCTGGTCTGTACGGCCCTTGCGGGTGCCCCCGTTTACGCCGAAGAGGCGGTCGAACTGGAAGCCGTCACCATCAGTGCCACCCGCGCCAAGAGCGAGGCGGGCAAGACGCCGCAGAAGATCACGGTGATCACTCGCGAGCAGATCGAGCAGCAGCTGGCGATCACCTCCGATCACGGCCAGATCCTCAGCAACCTGATTCCGTCCTATTCGCCGAGCCGGCAGAAGATGAGCAGCGCCGGCGAGACTTTCCGCGGCCGCTCGGCGCTGGTGCTGATCGATGGCGTGCCGCAGTCCACGCCGCTGCGCAACAGCGCCCGGGACGGCTACACCATCGATATGGCCATGGTCGAGCGCATCGAGGTGATCCACGGGGCCAGCGCCGAGCACGGGCTTGGCGCTACCGGCGGGATCATCAACTACGTCACCCGCAGGCCTAAGGGCGGCACCCTCCGCCAGCATGCCGGGGTCAGCCTGGAAGCGCCGACTGACTATGAGTCCGCCGGCCTGGGCTACAAGCTGGATTACCGGGTTGAAGGCAACGAGGGCAGTTGGGACTACCTGGCCGCCGCCAGCTGGCAGACCCGCGGCATGTCCTACGATGCCAATGGCACCCTGATCGGCGTCGACGACACCCAGGGCGACATCATGAACTCGGACAGCAGCGACCTGCTGCTCAAGCTCGGCTACTGGTTCGACGCCGATCAGAACCTCGAACTGATGGTCAATCGCTTCCAGATCGAGGGCGAGCACGAGTACGTCAATGTGCCGGGCAACCGCGCTGCTGGTACTCCGGCCACCTCGCGCAAGGGCAGCCCGCCGGGCGAAGCGCCGCAGAACGAGGTGCTGGCCACCAGCCTGAGCTACAAGCATGACGACCTGAGTGGCAATCGCCTGAGCGCACAGCTCTACAGTCAGCGCTTCCGCGCGCGGTTTGGCGGCAACAGCCTGGCGTCCTTCCAGGATGCCTCGATTGCGCCGGTTGGCACCCTGTTCGACCAGTCGCAGAACGAGTCGGACAAATACGGCGGCAAGTTCACCCTGAGCCGCGACGGCCTGTTCGATAACCATCTGATGCTCACCGGCGGCCTCGATGTGCTGCAGGACACCACCAGCCAGATGCTCATCGCCACCGACCGCGAGTGGGTGCCGGAAACCCGGTTCCGCAACTTCGCGCCCTTTATCCAGGCGGAAATCCGCGCCCACGAGCGCCTCACCCTGCACGCCGGGGTACGCCACGAGTATGCCGAGCTGGAGGTGGGCAGCTTCCACACCATCGCCTCGACCACCAAACCGGCCGGCGGTGTCAGTGTCGAGGGCGGTAGCCCGACGTTCGAGGAAACCCTGTTCAACACCGGCCTGGTGTTTGAACTCACCGACTGGGCGCAGCTCTACGCCAACTACTCCGAAGGTTTTGGCATGCCGGATGTCGGTCGCGTGCTGCGTGGCATCAGCCAGCCGGGCATGAGCGTCGACAGCTTTCTCGACCTGCAGCCGATCGTCACCGACAACCGCGAGGTCGGCCTGCGTTTCAACCATGGTCCGTTCGATGCGGAAATCGGTTACTTCGAATCCAATGCCGACCTGGGCGCGCGCCTGGAAAATGTCGGCGGGGTCTATCAGATTCGCCGCGAGCGCAGCGAAATCGACGGTATCGAGGCCACGGCCGGCTGGCAGATCAACCCCGTGCATCGCATGCAGGCCACCTATGCCCAGGTCAATGGTCAGTCCGACACCGACGGCGACGGCAAGGTCGATACCGATCTGGACGGTGCCAACATCTCCCCGGACCGTTACGGCGTCAGCTGGCAGGCCAACTGGACCGACAAGCTGAATACCCGCCTGCAGGCCAACCACTACGCCAGTCGTGGCTTCGACGATCCGGCCCTGGAGTTCGACGGCTATAGCCTGGTCGACGCCTCGCTCGGCTACCGCCTGCCTGTGGGGGAGGCCAGCCTGGGTATCGAGAACCTGCTGAACAAGGAATACCTGACCTATTACGCCCAGGCTGCCAGCAAGCGTGACGATCAGATGTTTATGGGTCGCGGGCGCACCGTGACCCTGGGCTATCGGGTCAGTTTCTAAACATCCGCTTTAAAACCATCGCGAGCCCAGGTCGGGCAGTGACTGAGTCGGAAAAATGCTGAAGAAAGTCCTCTTCCAACTGCACTGGCTGCTCGGTATCAGCGCGGGTATGGTGCTGGCGCTGATGGGCCTGACCGGCGCGGCTTATTCGTTTCAGGACGAATTGTTGCGCGCGCTCAATCCCGAGGTGTTGCAGGTCGCCGTGCAGGACGGCGGCGTGCTGTCGCCTGACGTGCTGGTGCCGCGTATCGAGGCGGCCAGCCAGCAGCGGGTGGTGCGTCTGAACATCGAGGCGGCGGCCGACCGCGCCGGGCGGGCGATGTTCGCCCCGCCGGCGGGCGAGCGCCGCGGCGAGGCGCGCTATTTCGATCCTTATAGCGGCGAGCTGCTCGGTGAGGCGCGTGGCCAGGGCTTTTTCGACCTGATGCTGGAGCTGCACCGCTTTCTTGCCATGGGCGAGTACGGCAAGCAGATCACCGCCGCCAGCACCCTGGCGCTGATCTTCTTCTGCCTCTCTGGCCTCTACCTGCGCTGGCCGCGCCAGGCCTTGAACTGGCGCGCCTGGCTGGCTCTGGACTGGGCCAAGCGCGGTCGCGCCTTCAACTGGGATCTGCATGCGGTGGCCGGTACCTGGTGCCTGGCGTTCTATCTGTGCGCGGCGCTGACCGGGCTGTACTGGTCCTACGACTGGTACCGCGAAGGGCTGATCGCGCTGCTCAGCAGCGAGCCTGCTGGCGAGCCGCGCAAGCGCGGCGGCCGGCCGCCTGCCGGGGCCGTACCCGTGGTGAATTACCCTGCGCTCTGGGCCGGTCTGCAGCAGGCCGCCGGGCCGCAGCTGAGCGGTTACAGCCTGCGCCTGCCGGCTGCGCCCGGTCAGCCGGCCACGGTGTTCTATATGCGTGACGACGCGCCCCACGAGCGCGCCTTCAACCAGCTCAGCCTGGATGGGCAAAGCGGCGCGGTGAAACAGCACAAGCGCTACCGCGAGCAGGCCTTTGGCGATCAACTGCTGACCAGCAACTATGCCCTGCATGTGGGCAGCTACTTCGGTCTGCCCGGGCGCATCCTGATGTTCCTGGCCAGCCTGAGCATGCCGCTGTTCGCCATCACCGGCTGGTTGCTGTACCTCGATCGCCGGCGCAAGAAGCGCGCGCTGCTGCAGGCCCGTGGCGCGTTGCGGCCGCATACAGAACCGGGCAATGGCTGGCTGATAGGCTTTGCCAGCCAGAGCGGTTTTGCCGAACAGCTGGCCTGGCAAACCGCCGGGCAGCTGCAGGCCGCCGGCCTGGCCGTCAGCGTGCAGCCCTTGGCCAACCTCAACGCGCAGATGCTGCGCCAGGCGCACAACGCGCTATTTGTGCTGAGCACCTTTGGCGATGGCGAGGCCCCGGACAGCGCCCGCGGCTTCGAGCGCAAGCTGCTGGGGCAGGCCCTGGACCTGCCGCAGCTGCGTTACGCCATGCTCGCCCTCGGTGACCGTCAGTATCAGCACTTCTGCGGCTTTGCCTTGCGGGTTCAGGATTGGTTGGCACGGCAGGGCGCGCGCAGCCTGTTCGATGCGGTGCAGGTCGACGCCGCCGATACCGCGGCGCTGGCCAGCTGGCAGCGTCAGCTCGGCGAACTGACCGGTGCCCAGCCGCTGCATCAGGGCGAAACGCCCTATGGCTTGTGGACCCTGACGCGTCGCGAGCTGCTCAACCCCGGCAGCCAGGGTGCGCCAACCTACCTGCTGGCATTGCGTGCCGCACAGCCGACTGACTGGAGTGCCGGCGATATTCTCGAAGTGCCGCCGCGCCACAGCGACGCCACCGTACAGGCCTGGTTGCAGGCCCATGCAGTGGACGGCAGGCAAAGGGTCAGCCTCGATGGCCTGAGCCAGTCACTGCAGCAGGCGCTGCGCGGCAAGCAGTTGCCCGAGCAGTTCAGCCATTTGGTCGGCCTGCATGCACAGGCGCTGCTCGATGCGCTGGTGCCGCTGGCCGCACGCGAATACTCCATCGCCTCCTTGCCCGCCGACGGCGAGCTGGAGCTGATCGTGCGTCAGGAAAGGCATGCCGACGGCTCGCTGGGCCTCGGTTCCGGCTGGTTAACGGACGGTGCGGCACTGCACGGCCCGTTGCTGGCGCGGGTGCGGCGTAATAGCGCCTTCCATGCACAGGAGGATGCGCGGCCGCTGATCCTGATCGGCAATGGCACCGGCCTGGCCGGGCTGCGCAGCCTGCTCAAGGCGCGGATCGTTGCCGGGCATGGGGCTAACTGGCTGCTGTTCGGTGAGCGCAACGCGGCCCATGACTTCTATTGCCAGGCGCAGCTGCAGGGCTGGCTGGCCGCTGGTGATCTGGCGCGGCTGGACCTGGCCTTTTCCCGCGATCAGGCCGCCAGGGTCTATGTGCAGGACCGCCTGCGTGAAGCCGCCGAGCCACTGCGCGAATGGCTGGCCGAGGGGGCGGCGATCTATGTGTGCGGCAGCCTCGAAGGCATGGCCAGCGGGGTGGACCAGGTGCTGCGCGAATTGCTGGGCGAAGCCGCAGTCAATGCGCTGCGCGAAGAGGGCCGCTATCGCCGCGACGTGTATTGAACCCTGCGCCGACCACCCCGCGGCCTGGGCCAAGGTCGCAAAGTGCGCGGTTGCGACTGGTGCCGTTGCGCCTGTGGCTCTAAGCTTGGGGCCATGAAAAGAATCCTGCTGAACTGCGATATGGGCGAAAGCTTCGGCGTCTGGAGCATGGGTGACGATGCCCATGCCATGCCGTTGATCGATCAGGCCAACCTGGCTTGCGGCTTTCATGCCTCCGACCCCATGACCATGCTGCGCACCGTCGAGCTGGCGGTGCAACATGGGGTGAGCATTGGCGCGCATCCGGCCTATCCCGATATGGTCGGTTTCGGTCGTCGGCATATGGCCTGCTCACCCTACGAGGTGACCGCTCTGGTGCTCTACCAGGTCGGCGCGCTGGATGCCTTCTGCCGCGCCGCCGGTACCCGCCTGGCCTACGTCAAACCCCATGGTGCGCTGTACAACGACCTGGTGCGCGACGATGCCCTGTTCTCGGCGGTGCTGGAGGCCTGCGCCAGCTATCGCCAGGGCCTGCCGCTGATGACCCTGGCCCTGACCGACAACGCCCGCGAGCTGCATCTGGCCGATGAAGCCGATGTGCCGCTGCTGTTCGAGGCCTTCGCCGACCGCGCCTATCTGGCCGATGGGCAGCTGGCCCCGCGACGGCTGTCCGGGGCGGTGCATCGCGATCCGCAGCGGATTCTCGAACAGGGCCTGGCGATTGCCCGCGGCGAGCCCTTCGCCGATATCGACGGCAAGCCCTTGCAGCTGCGCGCCGACAGCCTCTGCGTGCATGGCGACAACGCCGACTCACTGGCCGTGCTGCGGCGTTTGCGGGCCATGCTGGACGCCTCGTGATCCGCATCGAACCGGCCGGTGCCGAAGCGCTGCTGCTGGTGCTGGCCGAGCAGCCGGACGCGCACCTGGCGCAGCGTATGGCCCTGCTGGCCGAACGTATCCGTGGCGAACTCGGCCCCTTGCTCACCGATCTGGTGCCCGGCTGGACCAGCCTGTTGCTGCACTACGACCTGACCCGCACCGATCACCTGCAACTGGCCGAGAAGCTCAAGCCGCTGCTGGAGCGTTGGATCGACCAGCCCTTGAGCGAGCGGGCGGGGCGTTTGCATGAAATCCCCATCTGTTACAACGGTGAAGACCTGGCCGAGGTGGCGCGCCTGTGTCGCCTGGATACCCAGCAGGTGATCGAGCTGCATGGCGCGCCCGAGTACCGCGTCGGAGCCATCGGCTTTGCCCCCGGCTTCGCCTATCTGGGCGAGCTGCATCCGCGTCTGCTCTTGCCGCGCCGCGCCACCCCGCGGCTGGCGGTGCCGGCCGGCAGCCTGGCCATCGCCGAGCGGCTGACGGCCATCTACCCGCAGCGTTCGCCCGGCGGCTGGCACCTGCTCGGGCGTTGCCCCTGGACCCTGTTCGATGCCACACGCGAGCCGCCATGTCCTCTGGCTCTGGGCGACCGGGTGCGTTTCCGCGCAATCGACGAGCGCGACTTTATCAGCGAGGGCGGCCAGCCGTGAAAGGCCTGCGAGTATTGAAGCCGGGGGCGCTGAGCCTGCTGCAGGATGGCGGTCGCCACGGCTGGCAGCACCTCGGCGTATCGCCGGCCGGGCCGCAGGATCTGCATGCGGCGGCCTGGGCCAACCGCCTGCTGGACAATCCCTGGGGCACACCGCTGCTGGAAATCGCCCTGGGCGATGTCGAACTGCAGGCCGAGCGCGACACCTGGCTGGCGGTCTGTGGCGCGGAGATGCCGCTAAGCCTGGATGGCCGGGCGCTGCCGCTCTGGTCGCGGTTTCCCGTGCGCGCCGGGGCGTGCCTGCAGCTGGGCTTTGCCCGCAGCGGTCAGCGCGCCTACCTGGCGGTGGCCGGCGGCTTTCGCGCCGTGCCGGTACTGGGCAGCGTCAGCGCCCAGCAACGCGAGGGCCTCGGCGGCCTGGACGGCCAGGGTTCGCCGCTGCAGGCGGGGGATCGGTTGCTGTGCGGCAACCGCCGTGTATTCAGTCACCCGGCCAGCGTGCCCTGGCCCTATCGCCCGGACTACCGCGGCAAGCCCCTGTTGCGGGTGATTACCGGCGGCGATGCGGCGAGTTTCGATGAAGATCAGTTGCAGGGCTTTTTCGCCCAGGCCTGGCAGCTCAGCCCGCATTCCGACCGGATGGGCGCGCGGCTACTGGGCGAGCCGCTGCAGGTGCCGGCGCGGCAGTGGTCCCTGGGCGTCGGCCGCGGGGCCATTCAGGTGCCGCCGGACGGCCAGCCGATCATTCTCCAGGCCGATCACCAGACCATGGGCGGCTACCCGCTGCTGGGCTGGTTGCACCCGCTGGACCAGAGCCGCCTGGCGCAATGCCCGGCGCACCAGGAGGTGCGCTTTACCCCGGTCAGCGTCAGCGATGCCCAGGCCGAGCTGCGTGAGTTTTATCGGTTTTTTCGGCGTTGATACCGTGCTGTTCCCATCGCGGGCATGGCCCGCTCCTACAGCTCAGTGGCGCTCTTGTAGGAGCGGGCCATGCCCGCGATTTTTTGGCTTAGCCGTTGATCGTCTCCGCATGGTGACAAGCCACCTGCCTTGCATCGAGCAGGCGCAGCGCAGGCTGTTCAACCTGGCAGCGTTCGCTGGCATGGGGGCAGCGTTGGTGGAAGGCGCAACCGCTGGGTGGCGACAGCGGGTTGGGCAGCTCGCCGCTGAGCTTGATCTTCGGTTTGCTCGGGTCGGGATGGATGGTCGGTGTCGCCGACAGCAGCGCCTGAGTGTAAGGGTGCAGCGGACGGTTGTAGATCAGCTCGCTGGAGCCCATTTCCACTGGGCGGCCGAGGTACATCACCAGCACATCGTCGGCCACATGGCGTACCACCGAGAGGTTGTGCGAGATAAACACGTAGCCGGTGTTGAACTCTTCCTGCAGGTCCATAAACAGGTTGAGCACCTGGGCCTGGATCGATACGTCCAGCGCCGAGGTCGGCTCATCCGCCACCAGCACCTTGGGTTGCAGCATCATCGCCCGGGCCAGGGCGATGCGCTGGCGCTGGCCGCCGGAGAACATATGCGGGTAGCGCTGGTAATGCTCGGGGCGCAGGCCGACCTGTTGCATCATCGCCTGCACCCGCTCGCGCCGTTCCAGGCGCGACAGGCCGGTGTTGATCAGCAGCGGCTCGCCCAATTGGTCGCCGACCTTCTGCCGCGGATTGAGCGAGGCGTAGGGGTTCTGAAAGACCATCTGCACATCACGGCGCAGCTGCTTGCGCTGGGCCTTGTTGGCACCCGTCACCTCCTGTCCGGCAATCTGCAGCGAGCCCGAGCTGGGCTCCTCGATCAGCGTCAGGGCGCGGGCCAGGGTGGACTTGCCGCAGCCGGACTCGCCGACCACCGCCAGGGTCTTGCCCGCCTGTAATTCAAAGGACACGCCATTCAGCGCCTGCACCTGGGCATTGGGTTGAAACAGGCCGCGGGAGATTTCGTAGTGACGGGTGAGGTCGCGAGCAGTCAGGACGGCGCTCATCAGGCCACCTCCGCAGTCAGGTTGAGCGGGTAGAAGCAGCGCGCTGCGCCACGTTCATGGGCGTCCAGACTCGGCCGTTGTTCACGGCAATGGGGCTGGGCGTAGGGGCAGCGTGGCGACAGCAGGCAGCCCACTGGCCGGTCGTAGCGACCCGGGACGATTCCGGGCAGGGTGGTCAGGCGGCGCTGGCCCTGACTGTGCTCGGGAATCGCCTTGAGCAGCGCTTCGGTGTAGGGGTGGCTGGGCGCGCTGAACAGCTGCGGCACGCTGCCGATCTCCACCGCCTGCCCGGCATACATCACGCAGACCCGTTGCGCGGTTTCCGCGACCACGGCCAGGTCATGGGTGATCAGCACCAGGCCCATGTTCTGTTCGCGTTGCAGGCCCACCAGCAGGTCCATGATCTGCGCCTGAATGGTCACATCCAGCGCCGTGGTCGGTTCGTCGGCGATCAGCAGTTTGGGCTCGGCGGCAATCGCCATGGCAATCGCCACCCGTTGGCTCATGCCGCCGGACAGTTGGTGCGGGTAGGCATTCAGGCGGCTGGCGGCGGCAGGGATCTCCACCCGGTCGAGCAGTTGCAGCGCGCGCTGGCGGGCGGACTGGCCTTTGAGATTCAGGTGCTGGCGCAGTACTTCTTCAATCTGGAAACCCACAGTAAAGCTGGGGTTGAGTGCGGTCATCGGGTCCTGAAAGACCATCGACAGGTCCTTGCCGACGATATGCCGCCGCTGGCGGCCCTTGAGGCGCAGCATGTCGGTGCCGTCGAACTGCAGGCTGTCGGCGGTGACGATGCCGGGCGCGTCGATCAGGCCCATCAACGCCATCATGGTCACCGATTTGCCGGAGCCGGATTCGCCGACAATCGCCAGTACTTCGCCCTTTTCCACGCACAGGTCGAGGCCGTCGACCACCGGAATGGCCGTGGCGTCGCCGAAGCGCACGGACAGGTTCTTGATATCCAGTAAGCTCATGCGGCGGTCTCCGGGCGTGCATTCGGACGCCGGTAGGATGGGTTGAGTCGTGCGATACCCATGCTGTTGGTCGAGCAGCGATGATGGGTATCGCTGTGCTCTACCCATCCTACGAAATGTTCTGCAGGGTGGCTCATGCTCGCCTCCTCACTGCGCATTCTTGAGTTTCGGGTCGAGTGCATCGCGCAGCCCGTCGCCCATCAGATTGATCGCCAGCACGCTGAGCAGAATGGTCAGGCCCGGCAGGCTGACCACCCACCAGGCGCGCTCGATATAGTCGCGCGCCGAGGCCAGCATGGTGCCCCACTCAGGCGTTGGCGGTTGTACGCCGAGACCGAGAAAGCCCAGGGCGGCGGCGTCGAGAATCGCCGAGGAAAAGCTCAGGGTGGCCTGAACGATCAGCGGTGCCATGCAGTTGGGCAGCACGGTGATAAACATCAGCCGTGGCAGGCTGGCACCGGCCAGGCGTGCAGCGGTGACGTAATCGCGGTTCAACTCGCCCATGACGGCGGCGCGGGTCAGGCGCACATAGGACGGCAGCGAGACGATGGCGATGGCGAAGATGGTGTTGATCAGCCCTGGGCCGAGGATGGCGACGATGGCCACCGCCAGCAGCAGCGAGGGCAGGGCCAGCATGATGTCCATCAGGCGCATGATCGACGGGCCGAGCAGGCGCGGAAAGAAACCGGCGACCAGGCCCAGCAGGATGCCGGGGATCAGCGACATCAATACCGAGGCCAGGCCGATCAGCAGCGACAGCCGCGCGCCATGGATCAGCCGCGACAGCAGATCACGACCGACTTCATCGGTGCCCAGCAGAAATTGCAGCTGACCGCCTTCCAGCCAGGCCGGTGGCGTGAGCAGAAACTCGCGGTATTGCTCGCTGGGGTCATGCGGGGCGATCCAGGGCGCAAACAGCGCGCAGATCACCAGCAGGATCATAAACGCCAGCCCGGCGACTGCGCCCTTGTTGTGGGCAAAGGCCTGCCAGAATTCCTTGAGTGGTGAGGGGTAGAACAGGCTCTGGTCGATAGTGGTGGTCGTCATGGGCGAGCCTCCAAAACGGGCCTGCGTAGGGTGGATGACGCTCTTTTCATCCACCGCTTGGGCGTTACGATGGTGGATGGATGAAGCGTCATCCACCCTACGGAAAGATTGCGGCTATGCATGATGTTTTCCTTAGGGCTGATGGCGAATGCGTGGGTTGGCCAGTCCGTAGAGGATGTCCACCACGAAGTTGACCAGGATCACCAGGCAGGCGATCAGCAAAATGCCGTTCTGCACCACCGGGTAGTCACGCGCGCCGATCGACTCGATCAGCCATTTGCCGATACCCGGCCAGGAGAAGATGGTTTCGGTCAGCACCGCGCCCGCCAGCAGCGCGCCGACCTGCAGGCCGAATACCGTGAGCACCGGGATCAGCGCATTGCGCAGGCCATGGACGAACACCACGCGGGCCGGCGACAGGCCCTTGGCGCGGGCGGTACGTACATAGTCCTCGCGCAGTACTTCGAGCATCGCCGAGCGGGTCATCCGCGCGATGACCGCGAGTGGGATGGTGCCGAGCACGATGGCCGGCAGGATCAGGTGACGCAGGGCGTCGACAAAGGCCCCGGGCTCGTCCGCCAGCAGGGTGTCGATCAGCATAAAACCGGTGACCGGCGGGATGTCGTAGAGCAGGTCGATGCGCCCGGACACCGGCGTCCAGCCCAGCCATACCGAGAAGAACATGATCAGCAGCAGACCCCACCAGAAAATCGGCATGGAGTAGCCGGCCAGCGAGATGCCCATCACCCCATGGTCGAACAGCGAGCCACGCTTGAGGGCGGCGATGACGCCGGCGATCAGACCCAGGCTTCCGGCGAACAGCAGGGCGGCCAGGGCCAGTTCGACCGTGGCGGGAAACAGGGTGAGAAACTCGCTCCACACGCTTTCCCGGGTGCGTAGCGATTGCCCCAGATCACCCTGGGCCAGCTGGCCGATATAGTCGAAATACTGGGCATACAGCGGTTTGTTCAGGCCCAGGCGCTCCATGGCCTCGGCATGCATCACCGGGTCGACGCGGCGCTCACCCATCATCACTTCCACCGGGTCGCCGGGGATCATGCGGATCAGCGCAAAGGTCAACAGGGTGACGCCGAAAAAGGTGGGGATCAGTAGCCCCAAACGGCGGGCGATAAAGGACAGCATAGTAATGGGTGCTCCGTGTGCGCCCGGCAGGCCGTTGAAAAACTACCTGCGTTGGCAATACTGCGTTAGAAACAGGCTCGGAATGCTCATTTACAGCAGTAAACTCCGCTTCCTCGCCTGTTTTTGCCTTGTCTTGCCTGCCTCGGCTACGTTTTTCTACGGCCTGCTAACTGCAATGGCCGGGCGCTGTTATGCGGGTGGTGTCCGCTTGGCGGGCCATGAAGGTGGCCGCCAAGCGGAGTGCAGCGCGTGGTTACTTGACGCCGACGCCGTAGAAGGAGTTCAGCGCGAAGGGGCTGATGCGGAAGTCCACGACCTTCTTGCTCATGGGCTGATAGACCGTGGAGTGGGCGATCGGGGTAATCGGCACTTCGCGCTTGAGAATCACCTGAGCCTGCTTGTACAGCTTGGTGCGTTCTGCGGTATCGGTCACCCGCTTGGCAGCCTTCACCAGCTTGTCGTAGTCGGCATCGCACCACTTGGAGAAGTTGTTGCCGTCCACCGCGTCGCAGCCGTAGAGGGTGCCCAGCCAGTTGTCCGGGTCACCGTTGTCGCCGCTCCAGCCGATCAGCATGGCGTCGTGTTCGCCGGCCTTGGCACGCTTGAGGTATTCGCCCCACTCGTAGCTGACGATCTTGGCCTTGATGCCGACCTTGGCCCAGTCGCTTTGCAGCATTTCAGCCATCAGCTTGGCGTTGGGGTTGTAGGGGCGCTGCACCGGCATGGCCCACAGGGTGATCTCGGTGCCTTCCTTGATGCCGGCAGCCTTGAGCAGCTCCTTGGCTTTTTCCGGGTCGTAGGCGGGGTCCTTGATGCTGTCGTCATAGGACCACTGGGTCGGCGGCATGCCGTTGACCGCCAGCTGGCCGGCGCTCTGGTACACCGCGTCGATGATGCCCTGCTTGTTCACCGCCATGTCCAGCGCCTGGCGCACTTCGAGTTTGTCGAACGGCGGGTGGGTGACGTTGTAGGCGATATAGCCGACGTTGAATCCAGCCTGCTCGGGCATGTCCAGATTCGGGTCTTTTTTCAGCGAGTCCAGATCCGCCGGGCGCGGGAACAGGGTGACCTGGCATTCGCCGGCCTTGAGCTTCTGCATGCGCACCGAGGCGTCGGTGTTGATGGCGAAGATCAGGTTGTCGATCTTCACCTCATCGGGTTGCCAGTATTCCTTGTTGCCCTTGAAGCGGATCACCGCGTCCTTCTGGTAGCGGCTGAACACGAATGGGCCGGTACCGATGGGCTTCTGGTTGATATCGGCGGCCTTGCCGGCCTTGAGCAGGCTATCGGCGTATTCGGCGGACTGGATCGAAGCGAAGCTCATCGCCAGGTTCTGGATAAAGGCGGCGTCGACTTCGTTGAGGGTGAACTTGACGGTCATGTCGTCGAGTTTTTCGATCTTGGCGATGTTCGCGTCCATGCCCATGTCGGTGAAGTAGGGGAACTCCGAGGGGTAGGCTTTGCGGAACGGGTGCTCCTTGTCGAGCATGCGCTGGAAGGTGAACAGCACGTCATCTGCGTTGAAGTCGCGGCTCGGCGTGAAGTATGCGGTGGTGTGGAATTTCACCTTGGGGCGCAGATGAAAGGTGTAGCTCAGGCCGTCTTCACTGATGTCCCACTTCTCGGCCAGGCCGGGGATCACTTTGGTGCCGCCACGTTCGAACTGGCTCAGGCGGTTGAATACGGTTTCCGCAGCGGCATCGAAATCGGTGCCGGTGGTGTACAGGCCAGGGTCGAACCCGGCGGGGCTGCCTTCGGAGCAGAACACCAGGTTGCCGGCGGCGCTGGCAAACGGGGTGCTGGCGATCAGCCCAGCGGCGAGTAAAGCCTGGATGACGGCGTTCTTACGCATAGTGACCTCATGGTTATTGTGGTTGTGATCCTGAGGGGCCTCTTTTGGAGACCTTGGGAGAAACTATGCAGGGCGTATGCCGGAGGCAAGGGGCATGTCGCAGAGAGAACAGGAATGACGATGCAGCGGTATGTTGGTGTCGCATATCTATAAAAGTTCGAGAAAAACATGGCAAGACGCCGCTATCGTCGGATAACGGCGCTGCTTCTGTTTGTAGCAGTTTCTACGGCATCTGCACTTCGATCACACCATCGGCGTTGATATTGACCTGGCTGGTGCCGGCTTCGATCTCCGGGGTCACCGCCGCATCCATCATCGCCGCGCCTTTCATGGCTTCCATGCGCATCGGCATTGGCGGCTGGAAACCGCCGCTATTCAGGCTCAGGCTGACCAGCTTGTAGCCGCTGCCGCCGAGGGCTTCAGTCGCAAGCTGGGCGCGAGCCTTGAAGGCCGCCACGGCGTCCTTGAGCAGGGCGTCTTCGTGGGTCTTGCGGGTGTCCGAGGCGATGCTGAAACTCATCCCTCCCATCTTCAGGGTCTGCAGCATTTCACCGGTGAGCTTGGACAGGGCGCTGAAGTCGGCGCTTTCCAGGCGCAGCTCGGCGCGCTCGCGCCAGGCAGTAATTTTCTGGCCCTTGTGGTCGTAGACCGGGTAGCTGTTGCGGCTGCCGGAGGTAACGCTGACGCCTTTGACCTTGCGCGCCTGGGCGATGCCGGCGTTGAGGGTCTTGCTGATCTGCGCGGCGAGGGCGGCCGGGTCGCTGTCCTGGGCTTCGCTGTAGAGGGTGACGTGCATCAGGTCGTGGGCGATTTCCTGATTGACCTCGGCGCGCAGGGAAACCTGGTTGTAGCGGGCTTCTTCGGCCATGGCCGTGGCGCTCAACAGGCTGGTGGCGCTGAGCAGCAGGGCGGTGGCGAGGCGGGACAATGGCAGCATGAGGATTCCTTTATATGTTGGGCGCATGGGGTATGCGCGGCTTTCCAGAGGGTAGACGGTACTATCTGATTAAACGGGTTAAAGCCGGTTCCACTATTTTTCAGGTTGCCCAGCTGCGGCGTGTTGCCGCAGTTGGGCGCGCAGTGGCTTGGTTATACTCCTGCCGCTCGTTGACCGAGCATTTTTTGGAGAGCCCATGCTCGCACCCGTGCAGTTGCTGTCGGCCAGTCGGCAAAATCTCTGGCGTCTGACCCTGATCCGTATTCTGGTGCTGGCCGCCCAGGCCGGCTCCGTGGGCCTGGCCTACAAGTCCGGGGCGTTGCCGTTACCCTGGCTGGAGCTGAGCGTCACCCTCGGTATTTCCCTGGTGGTGTGCCTGCTTACGGCGGTGCGTCTGCGTGGCCCCTGGCCGGTTACGGAGCTGGAGTACGCTGGGCAACTGGCCTGTGACCTGATTATTCATAGCCTGCTGTTGTACTACTCGGGCGGCTCGACCAACCCCTTCGTGTCCTATTACCTGGTGCCGCTGACCATTGCTGCGGCGACCCTGCCCTGGCTTTACACCATCACCCTGTCCGGACTGGCGCTGGGCGGCTACACCTTTCTGCTGGTCTGGTCGCACCCGCTGGAGTTGCCCGCGGGGCCGCGGGAAATTCTGCTGATCTACGGCATGTGGCTGAGCTTTGCCCTGGCCGCCGGCTTGATCACCTTCTTCGTCGCCAAGATGGCCGAGGAGTTGCGCCATCAGGAAGAGCTGCGCGCCGAGCGCCGCGAGGAAGGTCTGCGCGACCAGCAGCTGCTCGCGGTGGCGACCCAGGCCGCCGGTGCCGCCCATGAACTGGGCACGCCGCTGGCGACCATGAGCGTGCTGATCAAGGAGCTGCGCCGCGAGCATCAGGAACCGACCCTGCAGGAGGACCTGGCGGTGCTGCAGGAGCAGGTCAAACTGTGCAAGGAGACCCTGCAGCACCTGGTACGCGCCGCCGAGGCGGATCGTCGTCAGGCGGTGGTTGACATGTCTTCTGTGGAGTGGCTGGAAACCACCCTCAATCGCTGGCACCTGATGCGTCCCGAGGCCAGCTATCGTTATCAATGCCTGGGCCGCGGTACGCCGCCACGGATGATGCCGCCGGCCGATCTGAGCCAAGCGCTGCTCAACTTGCTGAACAATGCCGCCGATGCCTGCCCGGACAAGCTGGATATCCGCCTGGACTGGGATCACCAGTGGCTGCGCCTGAGCATCCGCGACTTTGGCGCGGGCGTGCCGCTGGCGATCGCCGAGCAGCTGGGGCGGCCGTTTTTCACCACCAAGGGCAAGGGTTTCGGCCTGGGCCTGTTTCTCAGCCAGGCCAGCGTCACCCGTGCCGGCGGCACGGTTAAACTGTATAACCATGAAGAAGGCGGCACGCTCACCGAGCTGAAGTTGCCGCGTGCCTATGGCCGAGCGTAAGGAAATACCCGAATGAGCGATGAAGTGCTGTTCGAAGGCGAAGAACAACCGCATTTGCTGCTGGTCGATGACGACCCGACCTTTACCCGTGTCATGGCTCGCGCCATGAGCCGTCGCGGGCTGCGGGTGTCCACTGCCGGTTCCGCCGAGGAAGGCCTGGCCCTGGCCGAGCAGGACCTGCCGGACTACGCCGTACTGGACCTGAAGATGGAAGGCGACTCCGGTCTGGTGCTGCTGCCCAAGTTGCTGGAGCTGGATGCCGAGATGCGGGTGGTGATTCTCACCGGTTATTCGAGCATCGCCACCGCGGTGGAGGCGATCAAGCGCGGGGCCTGCAACTACCTGTGCAAGCCGGCCGATGCCGACGATGTGCTGGCCGCGCTGCTGACCCAGCATGCCGACCTGGATACCCTGGTGCCGGAAAACCCGATGTCGGTGGATCGCCTGCAATGGGAGCATATCCAGCGCGTGCTGGCCGAGCATGAAGGCAATATCTCCGCCACGGCCCGCGCCCTGGGCATGCACCGGCGCACCCTGCAGCGCAAGCTGCAGAAGCGTCCGGTACGCCGCTGAAGAGGGCTGCGTGCTTGTACAGGCGACGGTAGCAAGGCAATGGTTAGCCAGCTAACATAGGTTGTCAGACAACCCCTCTGGTGCTTCCATGCTTGCCGTCGTCCAGCAAACCCTCGCCATCACTGCGCCGGTGTTCGCCATGCTGTTTCTCGGCGTGGTGCTCAAGCGCCTGCACTGGATCGACACCGCCTTTATCAACACGGCCTCGAGCCTGGTTTTTCGCGGCACCATGCCGACCCTGCTGTTTCTCGGCATCGTCAAAGCCGACCTGAGCACGGCGTTGCAGCCGGCGCTGCTGCTGTTCTTTGTCGTTGCCACCCTGGTCTGCTTTGCCCTGGCCTGGGGCTGGGCGATCTGGCGCATCCCCCATGAAGATCGCGGCATCTATACCCAGGGCGCGTTCCGCGGTAACAACGGCATCATCGGCCTGGCGTTGGCCACCAGCCTCTACGGCGATTACGGCCTGTCTCTGGGGGCGGTGCTCGGCGGGGTGGTGATCCTCTGTTACAACGTGCTCTCGGCCATTGTCCTGGCCATCTACAGCCCGGGAGCCAAGACCGGGCCGCTGGCCATCGGCAAGAGCATTCTGGTCAATCCGCTGATCATCGGCGTGCTGCTGGCGATTCCCTTCGCCTACTGGCGGATTCCGTTGCCGGGCTGGCTGATGACCTCGGCCGAGTACTTCGCGCAGATGACCCTGCCGCTGGCGCTGATCTGCATCGGCGGCACCCTCAGCCTGGCCTCGCTGCGCCAGAGCAGCGGCACGGCGCTTAGTGCGAGCCTGATGAAGATGGTCTGGTTGCCGTTGTTGGCCACCTTGGGTGCCTGGCTGTATGGCTTTCGCGAGGCGGATCTGGCGATCCTCTTTCTGTATTTCGCCAGCCCCACGGCGGCGGCCAGCTTCGTCATGGCCCGCGCGGTGGGTGCCAATCACGAGTTGGCGGCGGCGATCATCGTGATCACCACTCTGGTGGCGGTGATCACCACCAACCTCGGCTTGCTGCTGTTGCAGTGGGGCGGCTGGATTTAGCCAGCGTGCGCGCATAAAAAAGCCGGGCAGTGCCCGGCTTTTGTTTTGCGGCGATCAGGCCTGCTGGAAGTCGTCGATCACTTCCTGCGCCGCGCGAAAGGCGTCGATGGCCGCCGGCACGCCGGCGTACACCGCGCAGTGCAGCAGGGTTTCGCGGATTTCCGCGACCGTACAGCCATTGTTCAGCGCGCCGCGCACGTGACCCTTGAGCTCCTGCGGGCATTTCAGCGCCGTCAGCGCCGACAGCGTGATCAGGCTGCGGGTCTTGCGATCCAGCCCCTCGCGGGTCCACACGCCGCCCCAGGCGTGCTCGTTGACGAAATCCTGCAGCGGCTGGGTAAAGTCCGTGGCGTTACCCAGGGCGCGGTCGACAAAGGCGTCGCCCATCACCTCGCGGCGGACTTTCAGGCCCTGCTCGTGGCTGTCACTCATGGCTAAACCTCCTCGCCACGCTGCTTGTGCCAGGCGCGGCCGGCGATGATCACCAGGGTCACGGCGGTCAGCGGCAGGGCGTAGCCGAGCATGGCGTCACCGAAGACTTCGGCGAACGGCCGGCCGGTCGACGACAGCACCAGGTACACCGTGTAGGCCACGTAGTAGGCGAGGAACAGCAGGCCTTCCCAGCGGTTGATGCGGTAGCCGGCGAAGAAGATCGGCAGGCAGGCCACGGCCACGGCGATCATCACCGGGAAGTCGAAGGCCAGGGCGTTGGCCGCCACATTGATCGCCTGTGGCGACACCAGCGAAGCCAGGCCCAGTACGCAGAGCAGGTTGAAGATATTGCTGCCGACGATATTGCCCACGGCGATATCGCGCTCGCCCTTGATGGCGGCCATGATCGAGGTGGCCAGTTCCGGCAGCGAGGTGCCGATGGCCACTACGGTCAGGCCGATCACCAGTTCCGAGATGCCCAGCGCGCGGGCCATGGTGACGGCACCTTCGACGAGGAAGTTGGAGCCGCTGACCAGCAGCACCAGGCCGGCAATGATCAGCCCCAGATTGATCGCCCAGGCGTAGGGTTTGGCTGGCTCATTGAGGCCGAACTCCTTGGCAAACTCGTCGTCCTCGCTGGCGCTCTTGTCGCGACGCGAGCTGATGATCAGGAAGCTGGTGTAGGCAACCACACCGGCAAACAGCAGGGCACCGTCGAGGCGGCTGAGGCTGCCGTCCCAGGCCAGGGCGTACACCACCAGGCTGGCACCGATCATGATCGGCACATCCAGACGGATCAGCTGGCGCGAGACGATCAGTGGTGCCACCACAGCGGTCAGGCCGAGAATCAGCAGCACGTTGGCGATATTGCTGCCGATCACGTTGCCGATGGCCAGATCGCCGCTGTTGTTGAAGGCGGCCTGTACGCTGACGGCGGTTTCCGGCGCGCTGGTGCCGAAGGCCACCACGGTCAGGCCGATCACCAGTGGCGGGATGCCAAACTGGGCGGCCAGTTTGGCGGCACCGCGTACCAGCACCTCGGCACCGGCGACCAGCAGCACCAGGCCGGCGATCAGATAAACAAAGGTCATCAGGGTCATTGCAGGGGGCTCCATAAAAGTGGCGCTAGTTTAATCATCCCCGGTTGGGCTGCCAGTGGGGGTTGTATCTTTATTTGTGCAGGCGGTTGCCGTGGGGCAGGGCCGGGTCAGTCCGCCAGTTGCTGAACCCTTACAGGCACCACGCCGGCGCGCAGCATGTCGAGCTGCTCGGCGGCCTTGTACGACAGGTCGATAATTCGCCCCCTGGCATAGGGACCGCGGTCGTTGATGCGCACCACCACCTGCTTGTCGTTGCGCAGGTTGGTCACCCGTACCCGGGTGCCGAAGGGCAGGCTGCGATGGGCGGCGGTCAGGGCATGCTGGTCGAAGCGTTCACCGCTGGCGGTCTTGTTGCCATGGTGGCGCGCGCCGTAATAGGAGGCCTTGCCCTCGGCGCTGTAGCCGCCGGGGGAGAGGCTCTGGCTGGCGCAGGCGCTGAGCAGCAGGCTGGTTAGGGCGATCAATAACAGGCGCATGGCGGCTCCTGGGCAGGTTGCAGCGGACAAAACAACGCCGGGCTTACCCGGCGTTGTGTGTTACGGCAAGGCTCAGGCTTCGAGCTTTTTCTTCAGTAGTTGGTTCACCTGGCCGGGGTTGGCCTTGCCTTTCGAGGCCTTCATGGCCTGGCCGACGAAAAAGCCGAACATCTTGCCGCGTTTGGCTTCGTCCGCCGCGCGGTACTGTTCGACCTGCTCGGCGTTGGCCGCCAGCACTTCGTCCAGCATGGCCTCGATGGCTCCGGAGTCGGTGACCTGCTTCAGGCCCTTCTTCTCGATCACTTCATCGGCGCTTGCGCCTTCGCCGGCGGCCAGGGCCTCGAAGACCATCTTGGCGATCTTGCCGCTGATGGTGTTGTCCTTGATGCGCAGGATCATCCCGCCCAATTGCTCGGCGCTAACCGGCGACTGGTCGATTTCCAGGTTGTCCTTATTGAGCAGGCTGGACAGCTCGCCCATCACCCAGTTGGCGGCCAGCTTGGCGTCGCCACACACGGCGTTGACTGCCTCGAAGTAGTTGGCCATCTCGCGGCTGGCGGCCAGTACGTCGGCATCGTAGGCGGACAGGCCGAATTCGCGCTCGAAGCGCGCGCGCTTCTCGACCGGCAGCTCCGGCAGGCTGGCGCGGATTTCATCGAGGAAGCTCTGCTCGATCACCACCGGCAGCAGATCCGGGCAGGGGAAGTAACGGTAATCGTTGGCTTCTTCCTTGCTGCGCATGGAGCGGGTCTGGTCCTTGTTCGGGTCGTACAGGCGGGTTTCCTGCACCACCTTGCCGCCGTCCTCGATCAGCTCGATCTGGCGCTGCACTTCGTGGTTGATGGCTTTTTCGATAAAGCGGAACGAGTTGACGTTCTTGATCTCGGCGCGGGTGCCGAACTCGGCCTGGCCTTTTGGCCGTACCGAGACGTTGCAGTCGCAGCGCAGCGAGCCTTCGGCCATATTGCCGTCGCAGATGCCGAGGTAGCGCACCAGGGCGTGAATGGCTTTGACGTAGGCCACCGCTTCCTTGGCCGAGCGGATGTCCGGCTCGGAAACGATCTCCAGCAGCGGGGTGCCGGCACGGTTGAGGTCGATGCCGCTCATGCCGTGGAAGTCTTCGTGCAGGCTCTTGCCGGCGTCTTCTTCCAGGTGCGCGCGGGTGATGCCGATGCGCTTCTGGGTGCCGTCCTCCAGGGTAATGTCGAGGAAGCCCTTGCCGACGATGGGGTGATCCATCTGGCTGGTCTGGTAGCCCTTGGGCAAGTCCGGGTAGAAGTAGTTCTTGCGCGCAAAGACGTTCTGCGAGGCGATCTCGGCGTCAATGGCCAGGCCGAACTTGCAGGCCATGCGCACCGCTTCGGCATTCAGTACCGGCAGGGTGCCGGGCATGCCGAGGTCGATCAGGCTGGCCTGGGTGTTGGGCTCGGCACCGAAGGCGATGGCGCTGGCGGAGAAAATCTTCGATTGGGTGCTGAGCTGGGCGTGAATTTCCAGCCCGATTACGGTTTCCCATTGCATGTCAGTCGTCCTCAGAATCCAGCCGGAGCTTGTGTGTGCCAGTCAGTAACCTGTTGGTACTGGTGGGCGACGTTGAGCAGGCGGCCTTCCTGGAAGTAAGGGGCGAGCAGTTGCACACCCACCGGCAAACCATCGACGAAGCCGGCAGGCATCGACAGGCCGGGGATGCCGGCGAGGTTGGCGGTGATGGTGTAGATGTCTTCCAGGTAGGCAGCGACCGGATCGTTGTTCTTCTCGCCGAGCTTCCAGGCCAGGTTGGGCGTGGTAGGGCCGAGGATGACGTCGACGTCATTGAAAGCTGCAACGAAGTCGTTCTTGATCAGCCGGCGGATCTTCTGCGCCTTGAGGTAGTAGGCGTCGTAGTAACCGGCGGACAGCGCGTAGGTGCCGACCATGATGCGCCGTTTCACTTCTGCCCCGAAGCCCTCGCCGCGGGAGCGCTTGTACAGGTCTTCCAGATTCACTGGGTTCTCGCAGCGGTAGCCAAAGCGCACGCCGTCGAAGCGCGACAGGTTGCTGCTGGCTTCAGCCGGGGCGATCACGTAGTAGGCGGGAATCGCGTGCTGCATATTTGGCAGGGAGATTTCCTTGACGGTGGCGCCGAGCTTTTTCAGCTCTTCGACAACAGCCATCACCTTCTCGCCGATGCGTGCATCCAGGCCCGTGCCGAAGTATTCCTTGGGCAGGCCGATACGCAGGCCATTCAACGGCTGGCTAAGGGCGGCCAGGTAGTCGTCGACCGGCTGTTCGACGCTGGTGGAATCCTTGGCATCGAAACCGGCCATGGCCTGCAGCATCAGCGCGCAGTCCTCGGCGGTGCGGGCCAGTGGACCGCCCTGGTCGAGGCTGGAGGCGTAGGCGATCATGCCCCAACGGGAGACGCGGCCATAGGTCGGCTTGATCCCGGTAAGGTTGGTCAGCGCCGCCGGCTGGCGAATCGAGCCGCCGGTGTCGGTGCCGGTGGCGGCCGGCAGCAGGCGCGCCGCTACGGCTGCGGCCGAGCCGCCGGAAGAGCCGCCGGGTACGCGGGTCAGGTCCCAGGGGTTTTTCACCGCGCCGTAGTGGCTGGATTCGTTGGCCGAGCCCATGGCGAACTCGTCCATGTTCAGCTTGCCCAGGGTCACGGTACCGGCGCTGGCGAGTTTCTCCACCACGGTGGCGTTATAGGGAGCCTTGAAGCCGGTAAGGATCTTCGAGCCGCAGCTGGTCAGCACATTCTGGGTGCAGAACAGGTCCTTGTGGCCGATGGGCGCGCCGAGCAGGGCACCGCTCTCGCCACTGGCGCGGCGGGCGTCGGCGGCCTTGGCCTGCTCCAGCGCAAGCTCCTCGGTGATGGTGATAAAGCTGTTGAGCTGCGGGTCGAGCTGCTGGATACGGGCCAGCAGGCTGCGGGTCAGTTCTTCGGCGGAAAATTGCTTGTCGGCGAGTCCGCGGGCGATCTCGGCCAGGGTCAATTGATACATGGCTAGGCGGTTTCCCTTACTCGATGACTTTCGGAACCAGATACAGGCCGTTCTCGACGGCCGGGGCGATGGCCTGATAAGCCTCGCGCTGATTGAATTCGGTGACCAGGTCGGCGCGCAGGCGCTGGGTGGCTTCCAGCGGGTGGGCCAAGGGTTCGATGCCGTCGGTATTGACCGCCTGCATCTGGTCGATCAGGCCGAGAATGTTATTGAGCGTTTCGGTGGTACCTGGAATATCGGCCTCATTCAGACCCAGTCGGGCCAGATGGGCGATCTTTTCCACTTCGGAGCGTTCAAGCGCCATCAGGTTTCTCCCTCTAAAGGCAGCGCAATGGCTTGGCCGCCTATGGAAATTTGCACGAGTTGACCTGCATGCAGGTGCAGGGAACGGATATTGGAAGCTGGCGGTCAAAGGCCGCGATGATGGGCCTTAAAGCCCGGAAAAACAGCCAATCTAACATATTGGTGCCTTGCTCAAAATCCCTGTCGTTGTTAGAGTTTGCCGCACTTTTTTACCCACGCGTTGCCTAGGGTCCCTATCCCATGTTCAAAAAACTGCGTGGCATGTTTTCCAGTGATCTTTCGATCGATCTGGGCACTGCCAATACCCTGATTTATGTTCGCGAACGCGGCATCGTGCTGAACGAGCCGTCGGTCGTCGCTATCCGTACCCACGGCAACCAGAAGAGCGTGGTGGCGGTCGGTACCGAGGCCAAGCGCATGCTCGGTCGTACCCCGGGTAATATCGCTGCTATCCGCCCGATGAAAGACGGCGTGATCGCCGACTTCAGCGTCTGCGAGAAAATGCTCCAATACTTTATCAACAAGGTTCACGAAAACAGCTTCCTGCAGCCTTCGCCGCGCGTGCTGATCTGTGTGCCGTGCAAGTCCACCCAGGTAGAGCGCCGCGCCATCCGCGAATCGGCCCTGGGTGCCGGTGCCCGTGAAGTGTTCCTGATCGAAGAGCCGATGGCCGCTGCCATCGGTGCCGGCCTGCCGGTTGAAGAGGCCCGCGGTTCGATGGTCGTCGATATCGGCGGCGGTACCACCGAAATTGCACTGATCTCCCTGAACGGCGTGGTTTACGCCGAATCCGTACGGGTTGGCGGCGACCGTTTCGACGAAGCCATCATCACCTACGTGCGCCGCAACTACGGCTCGCTGATCGGTGAATCCACCGCCGAGCGGATCAAGCAGGAAATCGGCACCGCCTACGCCGGTGGCGAACTGCGTGAAGTCGACGTGCGTGGCCGCAATCTGGCCGAAGGCGTACCGCGCAGCTTTACCCTGAATTCCAACGAAGTGCTCGAAGCGCTGCAGGAATCCCTGGCGACCATCGTTCAGGCGGTGAAAAGCGCCCTTGAGCAATCGCCGCCGGAACTGGCCTCGGATATCGCCGAGCGTGGCCTGGTGCTGACCGGTGGTGGCGCGCTGCTGCGTGACCTGGACAAGCTGCTGGCCCAGGAAACCGGTCTGCCGGTGATCGTCGCCGAAGATCCACTGACCTGTGTGGCCCGTGGCGGCGGCAAGGCCCTGGAAATGATGGATCGCCACACCATGGACCTGCTGTCCAGCGAGTAAGCCCCGGGCGACAATCTGCAAGCTGAATACACCCCGGCTCGGCTTTGGTTTGTCGCCAGCAACTTGAAGCTTGTGGCTACGAGGAACTCGCCATCAAACCGCTATTCACCAAAGGTCCTTCGCTCGGCGTTCGCCTGCTGGTGTTCACCGTGTTAGCGGTTGCGCTGATGGTGGTGGATGCCCGTTTCGCCGTGCTCAAACCCCTGCGTACCCAGCTCGGCCTTATTGTCGAGCCGGTGTACTGGCTCGGCCGTCTACCGGTAACCCTGTGGGAAAGTGCTACCCAGGGCCTGAGTTCGCGTAGCGAACTGACCGCCGAGAACGAGCGGCTCAAAGCCGAGCAGCTGATGATGCAGCGTCGCCTGCAGAAGCTTGCCGCGCTGACCGAGCAGAATGTGCGCCTGCGCGAGCTGCTCAACTCCTCCGCCCTGGTCGACGACGAAGTGCTGGCCACCGAATTGATCGGTATCGACCCCAATCCCTTCACCCACCGCATCCTGATCGACAAGGGGGCGCAGGACGGCGTGCTGCTCGGCCAGCCTGTGCTGGATGCCCGCGGCCTGATGGGCCAGGTGGTGGAAGTGCTGCCCTACAGTTCGCGGGTGCTGCTGCTCACCGACACCACCCACAGCATTCCGGTGCAGGTCAACCGCAACGGCCTGCGCGCCATTGCCAGCGGCACCGGCAACCCGGAGCGCCTGGAACTGCGCCACGTGGCCGATACCGCGGATATCAAGGAAGGCGACCTGCTGGTCAGCTCGGGCCTGGGTCAGCGCTTCCCTGCGGGGTATCCGGTGGCCACCGTGACCGAGGTGATCCACGATTCCGGTCAGCCTTTCGCCATCGTGCGCGCCATGCCCACCGCCAGCCTCAATCGCAGCCGCTATATGCTGCTGGTGTTTACCGACCCGCGCTCGCCGGAGCAGCGCGCCACCGAGTCGGCGCAGGCCCAGGAAGCCCTGGACCGTGAAATTCTCCAGCAGGCGGGTACGCCGCCAGCCGCGGCCCCGGCCTCTGAACCGGCACCTGATGTGGAGGCTGAGCAATGAGGTCGGCGCGCGCGAGCAATCTGTGGGTGGTCTGGCTGACTCTGGGCTTTGCGCTACTGCTCAGCGTTTCGACTATGCCGCGCTTTATGGAAATGGGCCGGCCGCTGTGGCTGGCGCTGTTTCTGACCTTCTGGGTGCTGGCCTTGCCCCATCGCGTGGGGATGACCACGGCCTGGTGTCTGGGGTTGCTGGCCGATGTGCTGAATGGTTCGCTGCTCGGGCAGAATGCCCTGGTGCTGACCCTGATCACCTTTCTGGTACTGACCCTGCATCAGCGCCTGCGCATGTTCCCCATGTGGCAGCAAAGCATGGTGCTGCTGGTGGTATTCGGCCTGGCGCAGCTGGTGCAGCTGTGGCTGCATGCCCTGACCGGCAACCGTCAGCCGACCCTCGAATTCGTATTCCCCGCACTGGTCAGTGCGTTGCTCTGGCCCTGGGTCTGCGCAATCCTGCGTGGGTTGCAGCAACGCATTGGCGTCAATTGAGCAGGGCCTGCGGGCCTTGCGCTTATCCGACAGGGAGAAGTCTGCATGGCCACGCTCTATCTGGCATCCGGTTCGCCGCGTCGACGTGAATTGTTGACGCAGATTGGCGTGCCCTTTCTTAGCCAAGTCGTCCCCATTGATGAAAATCCATTGCCAGATGAGCCGCCAGTCGACTATGTAGAGCGTCTGGCCCGGGCGAAAGCGCAGGCCGGCCTGGCTGCGCTGAGCCAGCCACTGGATGCCGTGGTACTCGGTGCCGATACGGCCGTGGTGCTGGATGGGCGTATTCTGGGCAAGCCCGCCGATGCGGCCGAGGCCCAGGCGACCCTGACGGCCCTGTCCGGGCGCAGCCATCAGGTGCTGACGGCCGTGGCCCTGGCCAGCCCGACGCGGGTGGCCGTGCGGGTGGTCAGCAGCCAGGTGAGTTTTCGGCCGTTGCGCGCCGAGGAAATCGCCGCCTACTGGGCCAGCGGCGAGCCCCAGGACAAGGCTGGCAGTTACGCGATTCAGGGGTTGGCGGCGGTGTTCGTCAGCCAGTTGCAGGGCAGTTATTCGGCGGTGGTGGGCTTGCCCCTCTGCGAAACCGCCGAGCTGCTCGAAGAATTTGCCAT
Organism: Pseudomonas sp. XK-1; assembly: GCF_038069885.1. NCBI lineage: Bacteria > Pseudomonadati > Pseudomonadota > Gammaproteobacteria > Pseudomonadales > Pseudomonadaceae > Pseudomonas > Pseudomonas sp. XK-1. The sequence goes on from NZ_JBBPES010000001.1 coordinate 739,757, forward strand.
TTCGTGCTGGCAGTCGTTGCCGGTTCACAGTCAAGAGGTTGCGGGTCGCGGGTGAGTGCTGAAAGTATGCGCTCCCCGGCTTGCCGCTTCGCCGGACAAGAGATAGAGCCATGAGCGAAGAGATTCTGATCAATATCACGCCGATGGAATCGCGTGTGGCGCTGGTGGAAAACGGCGTGCTGCAGGAAGTGCACGTCGAGCGTACGCAGAAGCGCGGCATCGTCGGCAATATCTACAAGGGCAAGGTGGTGCGCGTGCTGCCGGGGATGCAGGCGGCCTTCGTCGATATCGGCCTGGAGCGCGCGGCCTTTATCCATGCCGCGGAAATCTCCAGCCGTGAAGGCAGCGCGGTGGAAAGCATCAGCGCCCTGGTCCACGAAGGCCAGAGCCTGGTGGTGCAGGTGACCAAGGACCCGATCGGCACCAAGGGCGCGCGTCTGACCACCCAGCTGTCGATTCCCTCGCGGTACCTGGTGTATATGCCGCGCACCGCTCATGTCGGCATCTCGCTGAAGATCGAGGACGAAGCCGAGCGCGAGCGCCTCAAGCAGGTGGTGGCCGACTGTGTGGCCGCCGAAGGCATCGAGGAAGCCGGCGGCTTTATCCTGCGCACCGCCGCCGATGGGGCCCGGGCCGAAGAGATTCTTGCCGATATTCGCTACCTGCGCCGCCTGTGGGAGCAGATCGCCACGCAGATGAAGGTCGGCCCCACGCCGCTGGTGATCTACGAGGACCTGTCCCTGGCGTTGCGCACCCTGCGCGACCTGGTCAACCCGAAGATCGAGAAGATCCGCGTAGACTCCCGGGAAACCTTCCAGAAAATCACCCAGTTCGTCGCTGAGCTGATGCCGGAAATCGCCGATCGCCTCGAGCATTACCCCGGCGAGCGGCCGATCTTCGACCTCTATGGCGTCGAAGACGAGATTCAGCGCGCCCTGGAGCGCAAGGTGCCGCTCAAGTCCGGCGGCTACCTGATCATCGACCCGGCCGAGGCGATGAGCACCATCGACGTCAATACCGGGGCCTTCGTCGGCCATCGCACGCTGGAAGAAACCATCTTCAAGACCAACCTGGAGGCGGCCACTGCCATTGCCCGCCAACTGCGCCTGCGCAACCTGGGCGGGATCATCATCATCGACTTTATCGACATGGAAGATGAGGAGCATCAGCGCCAGGTGCTGCGTACCCTGGAAAAGCAGCTGGAGCGCGACCACGCCAAGACCAATATCATCGGCATCACCGAGCTGGGCCTGGTGCAGATGACCCGCAAGCGCACCCGCGAAAGCATCGAACAGGTGCTCTGCGAGCCCTGCAGCGCCTGTCAGGGCCGCGGCAAGCTGAAGACCGCAGAAACCATCTGCTACGAAATCTTCCGCGAGATCCTGCGTGAAGCCCGGGCCTACCAGGCCGAGGGCTACCGGGTGCTGGCCAACCAGAAGGTGGTCGACCGTCTGCTCGACGAGGAGTCGGGCAATGTCGCCGATCTGGAGGCCTTTATCGGCCGCACCATCAAGTTTCAGGTCGAGACCATGTATTCCCAGGAGCAATACGATGTGGTGTTGCTCTGAAACCTCTTCTGATTTGCCGGGTATAAGCTGAATGGAGGCACTGGCCCGCTGGACCATGACCCTGCTGCGCTGGACGCTGGGGCTCTGTGCGCTCGGCCTGGTACTGGCGGCGCTGTATGTCAGCCTCGGTCGGGAGCTGTTGCCCCTGGCCGCCGAATATCGTCTGGAGGTCGAAGACAAGGCCGCTGCGGCACTGGCCATGCCGGTGCGCATCGGCACCCTGGAGGGGCGCTGGCAGGGCTTTGCGCCGGTGCTGATCGGCCATGATCTGCAGGTCGGCGAAGGCCCGGGAGCCCTGCAGCTCGATCAGGTGCGGGTGGTCCCCGATGTGTTGGCCAGCCTGGCGGCGCGGCAACTGCGGGTGGCGCGTCTGGAGCTGGAAGGCCTGCAACTGCTGGTCGAGCAGGATGCCGAGGGTGGCTGGGCGCTAAAGGGCCTGGCCCCGCGCGAGACGGCTGCACCCTTGGACATGGCCCAGCTGTTGCGTCAGCTGCAGTCGGTCAAACGGCTGTCGCTGCTCAACAGCCAGGTGACCCTGCAGGCGTTCGAGCAGCCGGCGCGCACCCTTACTTACGTCAACCTGACGCTGCGCAATGGTAGCGCCAGCCAGCGCCTGGACGGCCGTCTGCTGCTGCCCGATGGCCAGCCGCTGGCTCTGCAGCTGCGCACCCGGATGCAGCCCGAACGCTGGCGCGAGGCCCGGGCCGAGCTGTACCTGAGCCTGCCGCAGAGTGACTGGGCGGCCTGGGTGCCGGCCAGCCTGCTGGCGCAGTGGCGGCTCGAACGCCTGCAGGCCGGCGGCGAGGTCTGGTTGTCCTGGGCCGAGGGGGCGGTACAGCGTGCCGTCAGCCGCCTGCACGCGCCGCATTTGCAGGGGGGCCATGGTTCCCGTAAGTCGGTGGCGTTGAGCAACCTGAGCCTGAACGCCTACTTCACTCGCACCGCCGAGGGCTCCGAAGTGCTGTTCGATGACCTGGCCTTCAGCCAGGGCGAGCAGCGCTGGGGCGAGGCGCGCGTGGCCCTGCGTCAGCAGGCGGGCAGTGCGGAGCTGCAAGAGCAATGGTTGCTCAGTGCCGATTACCTCGACCTGGCTCCCCTGCAGCCGCTGGTGGCGGCGCTGGCCCCTATGCCGGACAAGGCCCTGGCCGTGCTGGCGCAACTCAGCCCCAAGGGCGCGGTGCGCAACCTGCAGCTCGATTACCGGCCGCAGGTCGAGGGACCAAGCCGCCTGCAGTTCTCGGCCAATCTCGAGCGTGTCGGCTTTGCCGCCTACCTGGCGTCGCCGGCGGCGGAAAACGTCAGTGGCAGCATCAGCGGCGATCTCGCCCAGGGCGAGCTGCGCATGGCCAGCGAGAACTTCTCCCTGCACCTGGACACCCTGTTCCCCCAGCCCTGGCGCTACAGCACGGCCAATGCGCGGCTGACCTGGCAGCTCGATGAGCAGGCGTTCACCCTGCGCAGCCCCTATCTGCAGGTGGTGGGCGAAGAGGGGGCGATTGCCGGCGACTTCCTGATTCGCCTGATACGCGATCCTTTGGCCGAAGACTATATGGACCTGCGCGTCGGTCTACGTGATGGTGATGCGCGCTTTACCGAGAAATACCTGCCGAGCCGGTCCCCGGGCCTGAGCCCCGAGCTGAATACCTGGCTGAAAAGCGCGATTCGCAGCGGTCGTGTGGATGAGGGTTATTTCCAATATCAGGGCTCGCTGAACAAGGGTGCGGAACGTGCCGCGCGCAGCCTCAGCCTGTTCTTTGCCGTGCGTGACGCCGAACTGGCCTATCAGCCCGGCTGGCCGGCACTGCGCGAAGGGCGCGGGGAGGTCTATATCGAGAGCAGCGGAGTGCGCGTCGAGCTGGCCGAGGGGCGTATTCTCAATAGCCGGGTGAGCAATGCCCAGGCCCTGATTGCCACGGCCTTGCCCGGGCAGCCGATACGTTTGCTGCTTAACAGCGAGCTGAGCAGTAATGTCGAGGACGCCCTGAAAATTCTTCAGGATGCGCCGCTGGGCACTGCCGAGATCTTCGCCGGCTGGAGCGGCGCGGGGGCGCTGAGCGGCAAGCTCAAGCTCGATCTGCCGTTGCGCAAAGGGCTCAAGCCCGAAGTGGTGGTCGACTTCGCCAGCAGCAACGCCGAGCTCAACCTGAGCAACCCGCAGCTGCAGCTGAGCCAGGTGCAGGGAGCTTTCCGTTACGACACGGCCCGCGGCCTCAGTGCGCCGGATATTCGTGCCCAGGTGCTGGGCCATGCGGTGCGTGGCAAGGCCCTGGCCGACGGCCTTGGTGGCCGTGCACTGACGCGCATCGAGGCCGCTGGCCGGGTCGGCGTCACTGAGCTGAGCGGCTGGCTGGGCGTGACCCAGCCGGTGCCGCTGAGCGGCAGCCTGCCTTATCGCTTGCGCCTGTCCCTGGATGGGGCCGACAGCCAGCTGCGAGTCGACTCCAATCTGCAGGGCCTGGCCATCGAGCTGCCTGCGCCCTTCGGCAAGGCCGCTGGGGCGGCCAGCTACGCCGACTGGCGGATGACCCTCAGTGGTGCCGAGCGGCGCTACTGGCTGGACTATGCCGAGCTGGCCAGTCTGTCGTTCGCCGCACCGCTCGGGCAATTCGCTGAAGGGCGCGGCGAATTGCGTCTGGCGGACGGCCCGGCGAGCCTGCCGGGGGGCAAGGGCGTGCGTTTGCGTGGCCGCGTCGCGGAGCTGGACTGGGACGCCTGGCAGGCGGTGTTGCAGCCCTACAAGCGTCTGCCGACCGATGAGGCGCAGCAGCTGTTCAACGATGCGCAACTGCAGATTGGCCGTTTCAGCGGTTTCGGCACCGAGCTGGATACCCTGGCGTTGCGCCTGCAACGAGTCGGCCAGAGCTGGGCGGTGGACCTGGACAGCGAGCGGGTCAAGGGGCGGATCGATGTGGCAGATGATGCCGCGGTGCCGATGGCCCTCAACCTCGACTACCTGCGTCTGCCCGCCGCCGAACCCAAACCCGAAACCGGCGTGGTGGTGGACAAGCCCGACCCGCTGGCCGGCGTCGATCCGCGTCAGATCCCGCCGATCGACCTGCGTATCGCCACGGTTTATCAGGGGATCGAGGCCCTGGGGGCCTGGTCGCTGAAGATGCGTCCAAGCGAGGAGGGGGTGAAATTCAGCGACCTCAATCTCAATCTCAAGGGGCTGCAGCTCACCGGCCAGGGCGGCTGGCAGGGCGCGCCGGGGGCCAGCCGGAGCTGGTACAACGGCCGTCTGGGCGGCGCGGATCTGGCCGATGTGCTGATCGCCTGGGGCTATGCCCCGACCGCCAGCAGCGACAGTTTTCGCCTGGAGGTCGACGGCAACTGGCCCGGCTCGCCGGCCTGGTTCGGCCTGAAACGTTTCTCCGGCAGCATGGATGTGGCCATGCGCAAGGGGCAGTTTTCCGAAGTGCAGGGTCCGGCCTCGGCGCTGCGGGTATTCGGCCTGCTCAACTTCAACTCGATTGGCCGCCGCCTGCGCCTGGATTTCTCCGACCTGCTGGGCAAGGGCCTGAGCTATGACCGGGTCAAGGGGCTGCTGGTCGCCAGCGAGGGAGTGTTTGTCACCCGCGAGCCGCTGACTCTGACCGGGCCTTCGAGCAATCTGGAGCTGGACGGTACCCTGGATATGCACCAGGAACGGGTCGATGCCAAGTTGCTGGTGACCCTGCCAGTGAGCAATAACCTGCCCCTGGCCGCCCTGATCGTAGGAGCCCCGGCGATTGGCGGTGCGCTGTTTATCGCCGACAAGCTGCTGGGCGACCGGGTAGCGCGCTTCGCCAGCGTGCAGTACGACGTCAAGGGCCCCTGGCAGGACCCGCAGATCAGCTTCGACAAACCCTTTGAGAAACCGCAGTGAGTGGGCGTCTTTGGACGTGCGGCTGTGCAGTCTGCGGCCATGGCTTGTAAGCTGATGGTTCGAGCCGTTTTCGGAAGCCGTGCGTTATGAGTCTCGCCGTCATTCAAATGGTCAGTCAGGCCGATGTGCTGGCCAACCTGGCCCAGGCCCGGCTGTTATTGGAACAGGCCGCGGGCAGAGGGGCGCGGCTGGCGGTGTTGCCGGAAAACTTCGCCGCCATGGGACGCAGTGACCTGGCCGAGCTCGGCCGTTGTGAAGCGGTGGGCGAGGGGCCGATACTGCCCTGGCTGTATCAGACCGCCCGCGATCTGGGCCTGTGGATTGTCGCCGGTACCCTGCCGCTGCCGCCGGACGCCCAGCCTGGGGCCAAGCCCCGCGCCTGTTCGCTGCTGATCGACGAATACGGCCAGCGGGTGGCGCGTTACGACAAACTGCACCTGTTCGATGTGGAGGTCGGCGACAGCCATGGCTGTTACCGTGAGTCGGATGACTTCGCCTACGGTGAACAGGTGGTGGTGGCGGATACGCCGCTGGGGCGTCTGGGGCTGACAGTGTGTTACGACCTGCGCTTTCCCGAACTCTTTAGCGCCCTGCGCGAGGCGGGGGCCGAGCTGATCAGCCTGCCGGCGGCCTTTACTGCGGTGACCGGCGCGGCGCACTGGCAGGTGCTGACCCGCGCCCGCGCCATCGAAACCCAGTGCTATGTGCTGGCAGCCGGGCAGGGTGGCAGTCATCCGGGCGGCCGTGAAACCTTTGGCCATTCTGCGATCATCGACCCCTGGGGCCGGGTACTGGCCGAGCAGGCCGCGGGCCAGGCGGTGCTCGTGGCCGCGCGCGATGCCGCGGAACAGGCCGCCATCCGCCAGCGCATGCCGGTGGCCCGGCACAAACGATTTTTTGCCACAGCCGAACCCCGGCTGCCTGGCGTGGAGCAGTCATGAACGAGATAAAGCCGTTATGAGCGAGATGTTGATGTCCGTCAGTGAACATCTGTTGGGTCCGGGCGGTTTGACCCTTGAGCAGCTACCCGAGGTATTGGCCGAACTGGCCGGCCCGGGTATCGATGCCGCCGACCTGTATTTCCAGAGCCAGGTCTCGGAAACCTGGGCGCTGGAGGATGGCATCGTCAAGGAAGGCAGCTTCAACCTCGACCAGGGCGTCGGCGTGCGTGCCCAGTCCGGGGAGAAAACCGGTTTTGCCTACAGCAATGCGATTACCGCCACGGCCCTGAGCCAGGCGGCGCAGGCCGCCCGTTCGATTGCCCGGGCGGGGCAGCATGGCCGCGTACAGGCCTTCAGCAGCCTGCAGATGACGGCGCTCTATGCGCCGGATAACCCGCTGGATGTACTGGGCCGCGCGGAAAAGGTCGAGTTGCTCAAACGCATCGACGTCGCCACCCGCGCCCTCGATCCGCGGATCAAGCAGGTGTCGGTCAGCCTGGCTGGCGTATGGGACCGGGTGCTGGTCGCCGCCACTGACGGCAGCCTGGGCGCGGATATCCGCCCGCTGGTGCGTTTCAATGTCAGCGTGATCGTCGAGCAGAACGGCCGCCGCGAGCGCGGCAGCCATGGCGGCGGCGGGCGTACCGACTACCGCTACTTCCTCGAGCAGACCAGCAATAACGAAGAGCGCGCCATGGGCTATGCCCGTGAGGCCCTGCGCCAGGCGCTGGTCAACCTGGAAGCGATTCCGGCTCCGGCCGGCAGCATGCCGGTGGTGATGGGCGCGGGCTGGTCCGGCGTGCTGCTGCACGAAGCGGTCGGCCACGGCCTGGAAGGCGACTTCAACCGCAAGGGCAGCTCGGCTTACAGCGGGCGCATGGGCGAGCAGGTGGCCTCCAGCCTGTGCACCATCGTTGATGACGGCACCCTGGCCGAGCGTCGCGGCTCCCTGAGCATGGACGATGAGGGCACCCAGACCCAGTGCACCACACTGATCGAGAACGGCGTGCTCAAGGGCTATATGCAGGACAAGCTGAATGCCCGTCTGATGGGCGTGGCCTGCACCGGCAACGGTCGCCGTGAGTCCTATGCGCACCTGCCGATGCCGCGTATGACCAACACCTACATGCGGGCTGGCGAAAGCGATCCGGAAGAAATCATCCGTTCGGTGAAGAAGGGCATCTACTGCGCCAACCTCGGCGGCGGTCAGGTGGATATCACCAGCGGCAAGTTCGTCTTCTCCACCAGCGAGGCCTACCTGATCGAGGACGGCAAGATCACCGCCCCGGTCAAGGGCGCAACCCTGATTGGCAACGGCCCGGAAGCCATGAGCAGGGTGTCGATGGTCGGTAACGACCTTGCGCTGGACAGCGGCGTCGGTACCTGCGGCAAGGACGGCCAGTCGGTGCCGGTCGGTGTCGGTCAGCCGACCCTGAAAATCGATTCGATTACGGTGGGTGGGACGGGGGCTTGATCGAGGCGCTGTTCCATTTCCTGGTGGAGGTGTTGTTGTATGGCAAAGGTTACTGGTCATTACGGCTGCTATCGCTGGGTAGGATCGAGCCGAGTGACTGGAATGACGGACTGGTGAGTGCGATCGGTTTGGCGGTTACCCTGGCCTGGTGCGTGCCTTTGTTGCTTTGGCTGACGGGTAACCCGCAGGCGTAGGATGGGTTAGCCGAAGGCGTAACCCATCAGGGCTGAGAGGCCTAGCGCAAGCCGCGCTGGGTTTCATCCAGTTCGCGGATGTATTTGAAGATTTTGCGTGACGCGGCTGGCGGCTTGTTCTGCGCCAGTTCGTGCTGGCCCTGGCGGATCAGCTGGCGCAGGTGCTGGCGGTCGGCTTCGGGGTATTCGCCGACAAATTTTTCCAGGGTGTCGTCGTCGCCGTTGAGCAAGCGGTCGCGCCAACGCTCTAGGTTATGAAAGCGTTCGTTGTACTGGCGGGTGGAGGCATCCAGCTGGTCGAGCAGAGTGAGAATGGATTCGATGTCCTGATCGCGCATCAGCCGGCCGATAAACTGCACATGGCGTTTTTTCGCGGCATTGGCGGTGTGTTTCGGCGCTTCGGCCAGTGCGCGACGCAGCTCGTCGGTCAGCGGCAGCTTGTTCAGCAGATCGAGTTTCAGGGTGGTCAGGCGTTGCCCCAGATCCTGTAGCGCATGCAACTCGCGCTTGACCTGGGTTTTGCTCTTCTCGCCGGAGAAGTCGTCAAGGTATTCAGACATGGTGGCGGTCCAGTGGATAACGCCGACATGATAGCAGCAAGTTTCCAGCTGTAAGCGTCTGGCTTGTCTGGCCGCGCCTGCAGCTTATCGTTCAGGAGTGTTTATGAGTGCAGTAGATATCGTCGGCCCCGAGGCCGTGCCGCAATTGCAGGCCCAGGTCGAGCAGATTATTGCCGAGGCCCGCAAGCAGGGAGCCAGCGCCTGCGAAGTGGCCGTGTCGGTGGAGCAGGGGCTGTCCACCACGGTGCGTCAGCGCGAGGTGGAAACCGTCGAGTTCAACCGCGATCAGGGTTTCGGCATCACCCTCTATGTCGGTCAGCGCAAGGGCTCGGCCAGTACCTCGGCCAGTGGTGAGGCGGCGATCCGGGAAACCGTCGCGGCGGCCCTGGCGATTGCCAAGCATGCCTCCGAAGACGAATGCGCCGGTCTGGCCGATGCCGGGCTGATGGCTCGCGAACTGCCGCAGCTGGACCTGTACCACGCCTGGTCGATCACCCCGGAGCAGGCCATCGAGCAGGCCCTGAGCTGCGAAGCGGCGGCCTTCGCCGCGGATGGGCGGATCAAGAATGCCGACGGCACCACCCTCAATACCCATCAAGGTTGCCGGGTCTATGGCAACAGCCATGGTTTTGTCAGTGGTTATGCCAGCACCCGGCACAGCCTGAGTTGCGTGATGATCGCCGAAGACGGCGGGCAGATGCAGCGCGACTACTGGTATGACGTCAACCGCCAGGGCGAACTGCTGGCCGACGCCGCCAGCATCGGCCGGCGTGCCGCCGAGCGCGCGGTCAGTCGCCTGGGCGCGCGCCCGGTACCCACCTGCGAAGTACCGGTGCTGTTCGCCGCCGAGCTGGCCACCGGCCTGTTTGGCAGCTTTCTCGCGGCGATTTCCGGCGGCAACCTGTACCGCAAGTCGTCCTTCCTCGAAAACAGCCTGGGGCAGCAGCTGTTTCCCGAGTGGCTGAAGCTCGACGAGCGTCCGCATATCCCCCGCGCCCTGGGTAGCGCCGCTTTCGATGGTGATGGCCTGGCCACCTATGCCAAGTCCTTTGTTGAGCGCGGCGAGTTGCTGTCCTATGTGCTCGGCACCTACTCCGGGCGCAAGCTGGGCATGCCCAGTACGGCCAATGCCGGCGGCGTGCACAACCTGTTTGTCAGCCATGGTGACGAAGATCAGAAGGCCCTGCTTAAGCGTATGGGCCGCGGTCTGCTGGTCACCGAGCTGATGGGCCAGGGCCTGAATATGGTCACCGGCGACTATTCCCGCGGCGCGGGCGGCTACTGGGTGGAGAACGGCGAGATCCAGTTTCCGGTGCAGGAAGTCACTATCGCCGGCAACCTGCGGGATATGTTCCGGCAGATTGTCGCGGTGGGCAATGATCTGGAACTGCGCAGTAACATCCGCACCGGCTCGGTGCTGATCGAGCGGATGACGGTGGCCGGTAGTTGATTCGGGCTGTATGAAAAAGGGGCTGTCGCTTAAGCGCTCAGCCCCTTTTTTATTGCTTCGATCAGCTATTCGCCTTCGTCGAAGTAGTTGTTGATCAGCTCGCTCAGGGCGTTGAGCGCTTCGCCGTCCTGTTCGCCCTCGGTATGCAGGTGCACGGACGTGCCCTTGCCGGCGGCGAGCATCATCACGGCCATGATGCTCTTGCCGTCCACCAGGCTGTCCGGCGCGCGGCCGATCTTGACCTGGCAGGGGAAGCGGCCGGCGACGCCAACGAACTTGGCCGCCGCACGGGCATGCAGGCCAAGCTTGTTGATGATGGTGATTTCGCAGGCGGGCATCGCGGCAATTCCTTAACTGAGGTCGCGGTGGCGAATCTGGACGTTCTTCAGGATGGGTTTGAGGGTTTCGCCGAGGCGATTGGCCAGGTATACCGAGCGGTGATGGCCGCCGGTGCAGCCGATCGCTACCGTGACATAGGCGCGGTTGCTGGCGGCAAAGCGTGGCAGCCACTTGACCAGGTAGGCGAGGATGTCCTGAAACATGTCTTCGACATCGGCCTGGGCCGAGAGGTAGTCGGACACCGGCTGATCCAGGCCGGAGAATTCGCGCAGGTCCGGCTTCCAATAGGGGTTGGGCAGGCAGCGCACGTCAAACACCAGATCGGCATCCACCGGCATGCCGCGCTTGAAGCCGAAGGACTCGATAAGAAAGGCGGTACCCGGCTCAGGCTGGTTGAGCAGGCGCAGTTTGAGGCTGTCGCGCAACTGGTAGAGATTGAGGTGGGTGGTGTCGATCTTCAGGTCGGCCAGGTCGATGATCGGGCCCAGCAGCAGGCTTTCGTCGGCGATGGCTTCGGCCAGCGAGCGGCTTTCGTTGGTCAGCGGATGGCGCCGGCGGGTTTCGGAGAAACGCTTGAGCAGGGTCTCTTCATCGGCGTCGAGGTAGATCACATCGCACTTGATATGCCGCGCGCGTACCTCTTCGAGCAGCTCGGGGAAGCGCTTGAGGTGGCTGGGCAGGTTGCGCGCATCGATCGACACGGCCACCTGCGGGTGGAGCAGCTCGGTATGCAGCAGGGCGCGCTCGGCCAGCTCTGGGAGTAGGCCGGCGGGCAGGTTGTCGATGCAATAGAAGCCGTTGTCCTCAAGTACATCGAGGGCGGTGCTTTTGCCGGAGCCGGAGCGACCGCTGACGATGATCAGGCGCATGCTCAGTCTCGATTGAGTTGGCTTTGCACGTCGACCACCACCTGGTACAGGGCCTCATTGCTCTGAGCCTGGCGCAGGCGGTCACGCACGTCGCTGCGGTCGAGCATGCTGGCGATCTGCCGGAGCAGTTCCAGGTGGGCGTCGGTCGCGGCTTCGGGAACCAGCAGAACAAACAGCAGATCGACCGGGGCACCGTCGATGGCATCGAAGTCCACCGCGGCATTGAGTCTCAGCAAGGCGCTGATCGGTGCGTTGCAACCGGGCAGGCGACAGTGCGGAATGGCGATGCCATTGCCGAAACCGGTCGAGCCGAGTTTTTCGCGGGCGATCAGGCTTTCGAAGATGTCTTGGCCGTCCAGGTCAGGCAGCTCGCGCGCCACCAGGTTGGCAATCTGTTCGAGAACACGTTTTTTGCTGCCGCCCGGCACGTTCACCAGGGAACGGCCGGGGGTCAGGATAGTTTCAAGTCGGATCATAGGAGATAGACGAGGTCAGCGGGCCAGTGCGCCCTGTTGACGGTCGAGCTGTTTTTCCTTGTGCTTGATGAGTTGGCGATCGAGTTTGTCGGTGAGTAAATCGATTGCTGCATACATGTCTTCGTGTACCGCATTGGCGACAACCTCGCCGCCGGCAATGTGCAGGGTCGCTTCGATTTTCTGCTTGAGCTTCTCGACCTCCATGATGACTTGCACATTGGTGATTTTGTCGAAGTGGCGCTCCAATCGACCGAGTTTTTCCTCGATGTAGGCGCGCATGGCGTCGGTCACATCCAGCTGGTGTCCACTGATGTTGACTTGCATACCGCATTCTCCTTGTTGCCGTGTGTAAGAGGCAGGCAATAGGCCTGCCGCCGGAACACTGTGGCGTGGAAGACCCTGGCAGAACGAGTCTGGCACTGTCGCCGCCCGCGCATTGGCAGCGAAGTTGCTTGCGCGAAAAGGCGAGGCCGGGTGTTGTTGCGTGCAGTGTGAACCGTCTTCCTTCTTGTACCGCCTAGATCAATCGCTTGCGCTCGCTGGATGGCGCTATCCCGAGGGATTCACGGTACTTTGCGACTGTACGGCGGGCTACTTGAATGCCCTGTGCTTCCAGTAAACCAGCGATCTTGCTGTCACTCAACGGCTTTTTTGCATTTTCCGCGGCGACCAGTTTTTTGATGATGGCGCGGATCGCGGTGGACGAGCATTCGCCGCCCTCGGAGGTGCTGACGTGGCTGGAGAAGAAGTATTTCAGTTCGTAAATGCCACGCGGGGTGTGCATGAATTTCTGCGTGGTGACCCGCGAGATGGTTGACTCGTGCATGCCCACCGCCTCGGCGATATCGTGCAATACGAGAGGTTTCATCGCCTCGTCACCGTAGTCGAGGAAGCCGCGCTGGTGTTCGACGATCTGCGTGGCGACCTTCATTAGGGTTTCGTTGCGGCTTTGCAGGCTCTTGATAAACCAGCGCGCTTCCTGCAGCTGGTTGCGCATAAAGGTGTTGTCGGCGCTGGAGTCGGCGCGCTTCACAAAACCGGCGTACTGCGCGTTGACCCGCAGGCGCGGCATGGCTTCCTGGTTCAGCTCCACCAGCCAGCGCTCGTTGTGCTTGCGTACGATCACGTCGGGCACCACGTATTCCGGCTCGCTCGATTCGATCTGCGAGCCGGGGCGCGGGTTGAGGCTCTGGATCAGCTCGATAACCTGGCGCAGCTCGTCTTCCTTGAGCTTCATGCGGCGCATCAGCTGGCTGTAGTCGCGGCTGCCGAGCAGGTCGAGGTAGTCGTTGGCCAGGCGCTGGGCCTCGCTCAGCCAGGGGGTTTTGGCGGGCAGCTGGCGCAGTTGCAGGAGCAGGCATTCGCCGAGGTTGCGCGCGGCAATGCCAGCGGGCTCGAACTGCTGGATGCGGTGCAGCACGGCCTCGACTTCGTCCAGTTCGATATCCAGTTCCGGGTCGAAGGCTTCAACCACTTCTTCCAGGGTTTCTTCCAGATAGCCCTGCTCGTTGATGCAGTCGATCAGGGTGACCGCGATCAGGCGATCCTTATCGGACATGGGCGAAAGGTTGAGTTGCCAGAGCATATGGCTCTGCAGGCTCTCGCCGCTGGACGTGCGGGTGGTGAAGTCCCACTCGTCATCGTCGTTGCTGCTGCTCGGCAGGCTGCTGGCGCTGGTCTGGTAGATGTCTTCCCAGGCGGTGTCGACCGGCAGTTCATTGGGAATGCGCTCGCCCCAGTCGCCTTCTTCCAGGTTGTCCACGGTCTGCGTGGTTTCCTGGTAGTTGGGCTCCTGGAAGCTGGACTCTTGCTGTTCGCTGGAAGTGGCGCTTTCTGCGCCATCGGCCATGGGGTCCGAGTTGTCGAAATCTTCGCCGTCTTCCTGGCGTTCGAGCATCGGATTGGATTCCAGTGCCTCCTGGATCTCTTGTTGCAGATCCAGGGTCGACAGTTGGAGTAGGCGAATGGCCTGTTGCAGCTGCGGTGTCATCGTCAGCTGCTGGCCCATCTTCAGGACTAGCGATGGTTTCATTGCAGACCTTATTTACCGGCGTCTGTGCGCAATCCACTACAGGGCGCGGAAGCGCCACAAGGAAGCAAATTATATGCCTGACTCTAAGGGGTTTGCCTAGGGGTGGTGCTTGTTTGCGTGAGAAAAGCCCCTGTTACAGGCGGAACTCATGCCCCAGGTACACCTCTTTGACCGTCTGGTTGGCCAGGATGGCGGCGGAGTCGCCTTCGGCGATCAGTTGGCCGTCACTGACAATGTAGGCGGTTTCGCAGATGTCCAGGGTCTCGCGCACGTTGTGATCGGTGATCAGCACGCCAATGCCCTTGGCCTTGAGGTGGTAGATGATCTGTTTGATATCGCCGACCGAGATCGGGTCAACCCCGGCAAAGGGTTCGTCGAGCAGGATGAACTTGGGCGAGGTCGCCAGGGCGCGGGCAATTTCTACGCGCCGGCGTTCGCCGCCGGACAGGCTCATGCCGAGGTTGTCACGAATATGGCTGATATGGAATTCCTGCAGCAGGCTTTCCAGCTCCTTGCGCCGCTCGCTGCGGTCCAGGTCCTTGCGGGTTTCCAGAATGGCCATGATGTTGTCGGCCACGCTGAGCTTGCGGAAGATCGAGGCTTCCTGCGGCAGGTAGCCGATGCCGGCACGGGCGCGGCCGTGCATCGGTTGGTGGCTGACATCGAGGTCGTCGATCAGGATGCGACCCTGGTCGGCCTGGACCAGGCCAACGATCATGTAGAAGCAGGTGGTCTTGCCCGCGCCATTGGGGCCAAGCAGGCCGACGATCTGCCCGCTGTCGATGCTCAGGCTGACGTCGCGCACGACTTGGCGGCCTTTGTAGCTCTTGGCCAGGTGCTGGGCTTTCAATGTGGCCATGGTTACTGCGCCTGCTGGTCGGCTGGTTTGTTCTTGGGCTGGATCACCATGTCGATGCGCGGTCGCGGCACGCTGACATTGCTGCCTGTAGCACGGCCGGCGTTGACGATCTGGCGCTGGGTGTCATAGACGATCTTCTCGCCTTCGAAGGTGTTGCCTTCCTGGATCACCTTGGCCTGGTCGATCAGCACGATGCGCTCGTTGGCGGCGAAGTACTGGATGGTCAGGCCGTAGGCCTTGACGATCTGCTTGTCGGTGGCCGGCAGCTGCTCGTAATAAGCCGGCTTGCCGACGGCGGTAAACACGTCGATATCGCCCGCCGGGGTCTGGGTGATGGTCACGGTGTCGCCCGTGATCTTCAGCGTGCCCTGGGTGATAACCACGGTGCCGCGGTACACGGCCACACCTTGCTTGTCGTCAAGTTCGGCGCTGTCGGCCTGAATCCGGATCGGTTGTTCGCGATCCGATGGCAGGGCCCAGGCGCTGATGCTTCCGAGCGCGGCGCTGAGACCGAAAAGAAGGGGGAGGGTTTTAACGAGCCTCATGCTGACCTCTTACATTGGACAGCAGGAGCATCCTGCCGTCATTCAAGTACGCTTTCATTCCTTGTGCCGTGGTCACCCCATTGGCGGCGTCGATTCTAACGGCTTGCTCGGTCTGCGCATATTCCTTCTCGGGGAATACGGTCAGGCGGCTGGTGGTGAGAATGGTCGGGCGGCCCTTGGCGTCGGTGCGGGCGATGCGCACCTTGTCGATCAGCTCGACTTCCTTGCCGGCGGGGGCGACTTCGCCGCGCTCGCTGCTGATGTTCCATGGTAGCTCTTCGCCGCGGTACAGCTGCATGTTCGGGTTGTCGAGCAGGGTGATGTCGGTACTCTGGATATGCTCGGTCTTATCCGCGGTGACCTCGTAATGCAGCGAGCCGTCGGGCATGTACTGCACGGTGGTGATATTGGTCGCGTAGAAATCGATGGTGTTCTGCGCGGTGCCCGGTTTGTCCCCGTCGGAGAAGCTTGCGGGGTTGATATTCCAGTAGCCGAGCGCCGCCAGCAGCGCGGCGGCGCAGGCGAGCAGGGCAATGTTGAGCAGTTTACGCGACATGGTGGGCTCTATAGGTAGGCGGCTTGGGCGGCTTCGAGGCTGCCCTGGGCGCGCATGATCAGTTCGCAGAACTCGCGGGCGGCACCTTCGCCGCCCCGGGCCTGGGTTACGCCATGGGCATGCTGGCGGACGAAGGCGTCGGCGCTGGCCACCGCCATGCCCAGGCCGACCCGGCGGATCACCGGCAGGTCTGGCAGGTCGTCGCCCAGGTAGGCCACCTGTTCATAGCTCAGGCCGAGTTCGCCGAGCAGCTCGTCGAGTACCACCAGCTTGTCTTCGCGGCCCTGGTACAGATGCTGGATGCCCAGATTCTGCGCGCGGCGCTCGACCACCGGGGTCTTGCGCCCGCTGATGATGGCGGTGCGCACGCCGGAGTTGATCAGCATCTTGATGCCGTGGCCGTCGAGGGTGTTGAAGGTCTTGAATTCGCTGCCGTCGACCAGGAAATACAGTTTGCCGTCGGTGAGCACACCGTCGACATCGAAAATTGCCAGTTTCACGCCCTGGGCGCGTTGCTGCAGGTCAGGGTTGATCGTTTCGGCGGTCATCACATTACTCCGGCGCGCAGCAGGTCGTGCATATTCAGTGCACCGACGGGCTGGTCGTTGCTGTCGACCACCACCAGGCCGCTGATCTTGTGGTCTTCCATGATTTTCAAGGCCTCGGCGGCGAGCATCTCGGCGCGGGCGGTCTTGCCGTGGGCGGTCATTACCTCGTCGATCAGGGCCTGGCGGACGTCGATGCCGCGATCCAGGGTGCGGCGCAGGTCGCCGTCGGTGAAGACCCCGGCCAGGCGGCCGTCGCTTTCCACCACCACGGTCATGCCCAGGCCCTTCTGGGTCATTTCCAGCAGGGCGTCGCGCAGCGAGGTGCCGCGTTGCACGCGGGGCAGGGCGTTGCCGGCGTGCATCACGTTTTCCACTTTCAGCAGCAGACGGCGACCCAGGGCACCGCCGGGGTGGGAAAAGGCAAAGTCTTCGGCGGTAAAGCCGCGGGCTTCCAGCAGGGCGATGGCCAGGGCGTCGCCCAAGACCAGCGAAACTGTGGTGGAAGACGTCGGGGCCAGGTTCAGCGGGCAGGCTTCCTGGGATACGCGGGCGTCCAGGTTGACTTCGGCGGCCTTGGCCAGGGGGGAGTTGGGGTTGCCGGTCATGCTGATCAGGCGGATGCCGAGGCGCTTGATCAGCGGCAGAAGGGTGACGATTTCCGCGGTGGAGCCCGAGTTGGAGAGGGCCAGCACCACGTCGTCGCGGGTGATCATGCCCATGTCGCCGTGGCTGGCCTCGGCCGGATGGACAAAGAAGGCGGTAGTACCGGTGCTGGCCAGGGTGGCGGCGATCTTGTTGCCGACATGCCCGGATTTGCCCATACCAACCACGACCACGCGGCCCTTGCTGCCCAGAATCAGCTCGCAGGCGCGGACGAAATCGCCGTTGATGCGCTGCAGCAGGTCCTCGATCGCTTCGAGTTCGAGGCGAATGGTGCGCTGTGCGGATTGGATCAATTCGTTGGGCTGGCTCATGGCGTCTCTAGGGCGGCTGAGTAAAAGTCGAGGATTATAGCGGGAAAGGTGCGTCTGCCCAGCACTTCCAGCGCGACTCGCCGCTCAATCGGTTGCTCAAACTGTTATCTAGCGTCGCATGTTCAATCTTGGGCGGTGAAAAGCCTAGTGGTATAGTTCGCGCCCATTTTCGGTCCGTTCGGCGGATGTAGTGCCCTTTTCTCGAGGTGCTGCGTCTGTCAGGCAAGCGTTTAGCAAGGAGTCCAGATGAGCGCCGAGAACCCATACGCTGTAGAGCTGAAGAGCCTGAGCTTCAAGCGCGGCGAGCGGGATATTTTTACCAATATCGATATTCGCATTCCGCGCGGCAAGGTCGTCGGCATCATGGGGCCTTCCGGCTGCGGCAAGACCACTCTGCTGCGCCTGATTGCCGCCGAACTGCGGCCCAGCGCGGGCGAGGTCTGGGTCAACGGGGTGAACCTGCCCACGCTGTCGCGCAGCGAATTGTTCGATATGCGCAAGCAGATGGGCGTGCTGTTCCAGAGCGGTGCGCTGTTCACCGATCTGGATGTGTTCGAGAACGTGGCCTTTCCGCTGCGGGTGCACACCCAGCTGCCGGAAGAAATGATCCGTGACATCGTCCTGATGAAGCTGCAGGCGGTCGGCCTGCGCGGTGCCCTCGATCTGATGCCGGACGAGCTGTCGGGCGGCATGAAGCGCCGCGTGGCCTTGGCCCGCGCCATCGCTCTGGATCCGCAGATTCTGATGTACGACGAGCCCTTCGTCGGCCAGGACCCCATCGCCATGGGCGTGCTGGTGCGACTTATTCGCCTGCTCAGCGATGCCCTGGGGATTACCAGCATCGTGGTGTCCCACGATCTGGCGGAAACCGCGAGCATCGCCGACTACATCTATGTCGTGGGCGACACCCAGGTATTGGGGCAGGGCACGCCTGACGAGTTGAAAGCATCAGAGGACCCCCGCGTACGTCAATTTATGCAGGGCATTCCCGATGGCCCGGTGCCGTTTCACTTTCCTGCGGCCAATTACCGCGACGATCTTCTGGGGGGGCGCTGATGCGCAAGACATCTGTGCTCGAGCGGGTTCGCCTGTTCGGCCGGGCCGGTATCGATGTGGTGGCCACGCTGGGCCGTTCCACCCTGTTCCTGCTGCGGGCGCTGTTCGGTGGCGGTTCGCGCAACGGCTTCCAGTTGCTGGTCAAGCAGCTCTATTCGGTGGGGGTGATGTCCCTGGCGATCATCGTCGTCTCGGGGCTGTTCATCGGCATGGTGCTATCGCTGCAGGGCTTCAGCATTCTGACCAAATATGGTTCGGAGCAGGCGGTGGGGCAGATGGTTGCCCTGACTCTGCTGCGGGAGCTGGGGCCGGTGGTTACTGCCCTGCTGTTCGCTGGCCGCGCCGGTTCGGCCCTGACCGCGGAAATCGGCAATATGAAGTCCACCGAGCAGCTCTCCAGCCTGGCCATGATCGGGGTCGACCCGCTCAAATACATAGTTGCGCCGCGCTTGTGGGCCGGTTTTATCTCGATGCCCTTGCTGGCGATGATTTTCAGCGTGGTCGGCATCTGGGGTGGGGCCATGGTCGCCATCGACTGGCTCGGGGTTTACGAAGGTTCGTTCTGGGCCAATATGCAAAGCAGCGTGTCGTTTCGCGAAGACGTGCTCAACGGGGTGATCAAGAGCGTCGTGTTCGCCTTCGTGGTGACCTGGATTGCCGTGTTTCAGGGTTATGACTGCGAGCCCACATCCGAGGGCATCAGCAAGGCGACCACCCGTACCGTTGTATATGCCTCGCTGGCCGTATTGGGGCTGGACTTTATTCTGACCGCTTTGATGTTTGGAGATTTCTGATGCAGAACCGCACGCTGGAAATTGGTGTCGGCATGTTCCTCTTGGCCGGGATGTTGGCCTTGCTGTTGTTGGCACTGCGCGTCAGCGGCCTGACCGTGGGTAGCAGCGATGGCACCTATAAGGTCTATGCGCACTTCGAGAATATCGCCGGTCTTACGGTCAGGTCGAAAGTGACCATGGCCGGGGTGACCATTGGCAAGGTAACGGCCATCGACCTGGATCGCGAGAGCTACACCGGGCGCGTGACCATGGTGCTCGATGAGGATGTGGACAATCTGCCGCTGGACTCCACGGCCTCGATCCTTACCGCCGGCCTGCTCGGCGAGAAGTACATCGGCATCAGCGTGGGGGGCGAGGAGGAGTTGTTGCGCGATGGCGGAACCATTCACGACACCCAGTCGTCCCTTGTATTGGAAGACCTGATTGGCAAGTTTCTGCTCAACTCGGTCAATAAAGACCAGGCCAATTGAGAAAGGTAGTGAATATGATCAAGTTACTGCGTAACAGCCTGTTCCTGTGTCTGGCCCTTATGTCGCTGTCCGTCTGGGCAGCCCCGGCGGCCCATGAGGTGGTGCAGCAAACCACCACCAAGCTGCTTGCCGACCTCAAGGAAAACAAGGAGCAATACCGCACCGATCCGGCGGCCTTCTACGACGCCCTGAACAACATTCTCGGCCCGGTGGTGGATGTCGAAGGCATTTCCCGCGGCGTGATGACCGTGCGTTTCTCGCGCCAGGCCAGCCCCGAGCAGATGCAGCGTTTCGAGGAAAACTTCAAGCGCAGTCTGATGCAGTTCTATGGCAATGCCTTGCTCGAATACAACAACCAGGACATCCGTGTGCTGCCGGTCAGCGGTAAGCAGGATTCGCAGCGCACCGCGGTGAATATGGAAATCAAGGATGGCAATGGCGCGATTTACCCGCTGTCCTACACCATGGTCAGCCAGAATGGCACCTGGAAGATGCGTAACGTGATCATCAACGGCATCAACGTCGGCAAGCTGTTCCGCGATCAGTTCGCCCAGTCCATGCAGAACAATGGCAATGACCTGAACAAGGTCATCGACACCTGGAGCGACACCGTCGCCAAGGCTCGTCAGGGCACGGGTGAGTCGTGAGTCAGGCGGCTATTGGCGAGTCGAGCCCTGGCGTGCTGCGGCTCGATGGCGTGCTCGATTACCAGAGCGCCCCGGCGCTGCGTGAGCAGGGCGCGCGCCTGATTGGGGCGAGCCAGGGCGCAAGCTGCGTGATCGACTGCGCCTCGGTGAGCAAATCCAGCAGCGTCGGCCTGTCCCTGTTGCTGGCCTTTATGCGCGACGCCGAGGCCGCGGGCAAAAGCCTGATGGTGCGCGGTCTGTCCGAGGATATGCGGCAGATTGCCGGTGTCTGCGGCCTGCTCGAGGTGTTGCCGCTGGAGTCCTGATGCTGCGCGAGCGGGTTTCGGTCGGCTCGGGGTTCGCAGTGGATGGGCTTTTTTGTATGATGCTCGACCCGCGAGCCCTGGCTGCTGTCGGACTTGATCGCTGTGAGCGAGGTAAAGTCCGGCTTTTGCCCGGTACTCGTCATTTGTTCGACAGGCTGCCCCATGCTTTGCTGTCGTTAATCCAAGCGTTGATCGAGGTTGAGCATGCAGGCCTTAGAAGTGAAGAGCCTCCTGGAGGCTAAATTGCCGAATACCCAGGTGGAAGTTGAAGGCGAAGGCTGCAACTTCCAATTGAACCTGATCAGCGACGAGTTGGCCGGCCTTAGCCCGGTCAAACGTCAACAGCAGATCTACGCTCACCTCAACGCCTGGATTGCCGATGGCAGTATCCATGCCGTGAGCATGAAATTTTTCAGCCGTGCCGATTGGGCCGCGCGCTCCTAAACCGAGAGAATCATGGACAAACTGATTATTACCGGCGGTGTGCGCCTCGACGGCGAAATCCGCATTTCCGGGGCGAAGAACTCCGCCCTGCCGATTCTCGCCGCCACCCTGCTGGGTGATGCGCCCGTCACCATCTGCAACCTGCCGCACCTGCACGACATCACCACCATGATCGAGCTGTTCGGGCGCATGGGCATTGAGCCCGTGATCGACGAAAAGCTCAGCGTGGAAGTCGATGCACGCGCGATCAAGACCCTGATTGCGCCCTATGAGCTGGTGAAAACCATGCGCGCCTCGATCCTGGTGCTCGGCCCCATGGTGGCACGCTTCGGTTATGCCGAAGTGGCTCTGCCGGGCGGTTGCGCCATTGGTTCGCGGCCGGTCGATCTGCACATCCGTGGCCTGGAAGCCATGGGCGCGGTCATCGATGTGGAAGGCGGCTATATCAAGGCCAAGGCCCCCGAGGGCGGTCTGCGCGGTGCGCATTTCTTCTTCGACACCGTGAGCGTCACCGGTACCGAGAACATCATGATGGCCGCGAGCCTGGCCAAGGGCCGCAGCGTGCTGGAAAACGCCGCGCGCGAGCCGGAAGTGGTCGACCTGGCCAACTGCCTGATCGCCATGGGCGCAAAAATCAGCGGTGCCGGTACCGACACCATCACCATCGATGGCGTCGAGCGCCTGCACGGTGCGCGCTTCAATGTGATGCCCGACCGTATCGAAACCGGCACCTACTTGGTGGCGGCTGCCGCGACCGGCGGCCGAATCAAGGTCAAGGACACCGATCCGACCACCCTGGAAGCGGTGCTGGCCAAGCTGCAGGAAGCCGGTGCGGAAATCACCTGCGGCAACGACTGGATCGAGCTGGACATGAAGGGCAAGCGGCCGAAGGCCGTGAACCTGCGTACCGCCCCCTATCCGGCGTTCCCCACCGATATGCAGGCGCAGTTTATCGCCCTCAACGCGATTGCCGAGGGCACCGGCACGGTGATCGAAACCGTGTTCGAAAACCGCTTTATGCATGTCTATGAAATGAGCCGCATGGGCGCGCAGATCCAGGTTGAAGGCAATACCGCGATCGTCACCGGTGTCGAGAAGCTCAAGGGCGCGCCGGTGATGGCCACCGACCTGCGTGCTTCGGCCAGCCTGGTCATCGCCGCCCTGGTTGCTGACGGCGATACCCTGATCGACCGCATCTACCACATCGACCGTGGTTACGAGTGCATCGAGGAAAAGCTGCAGATGCTGGGTGCCAAAATTCGCCGTGTGCCGGGTTGATGCCATGCTGACTATCGCGCTGTCCAAAGGCCGCATTCTCGACGACACCCTGCCTCTGCTCGCCGAGGCAGGCATAGTGCCGACCGAGAATCCGGATAAAAGCCGCAAACTGATCATCCCGACGACGCTGGACGATGTTCGTCTGCTGATAGTGCGCGCCACCGACGTGCCGACCTATGTCGAGCACGGCGCGGCCGACCTTGGCGTGGCTGGCAAGGATGTGCTGATGGAGTACGGCGGCCAGGGCCTGTATGAGCCGCTGGATCTGCGCATCGCCCGCTGCAAGCTGATGACCGCCGGTGCCGTTGGTGCGCCCGAGCCGAAAGGCCGGCTGCGCGTGGCTACCAAGTTTGTCAACGTGGCCAAGCGTTACTACGCCGAGCAGGGCCGTCAGGTCGACATCATCAAGCTGTACGGCTCTATGGAGCTGGGGCCATTGGTGGGTCTGTCCGACAAGATCATCGATGTGGTCGACACCGGCAATACCCTGCGCGCCAACGGCCTGGAAGCCCAGGAGCTGATCGCCCATATCAGTTCGCGGCTGATCGTCAACAAGGCCTCGATGAAGATGCAGCACGCACGCATCCAGGCCCTGATCGACACCCTGCGCGAAGCGGTCGAGTCGCGACACCCACTCTGAGTCTGATGGCCGCCTCTGTGCGGCCTAGCCTATCCGCGTTATAGCCAAAATTCTCAGGTGCCCGCGCGGAGTGGTTGTTACTCTACGGGCGCTTGAGCATTTGCCAATTTAAGAGGCCCGCTATGACCGCTCCCATCGCTATCCGCCGACTCGACGCCGCCGACCAGGACTTTGCCCGTCATCTGGATCATCTGCTGAGCTGGGAAAGTGTCTCGGACGATGCGGTCAACCATCGCGTGCTGGAGATCATCAAGGCTGTGCGCGAGCGGGGCGATGCCGCCCTGGTCGAATACACCAAGCAGTTTGATGGCCTGGATGTCGCCTGCATGGCGGACCTGATCCTGCCGCGCGAGCGCCTGGAACTGGCCCTGTCCCGCATCACCCTCGAGCAGCGCCAGGCCCTGGAAGTGGCGGCTGAGCGCGTGCGCAGCTACCACGAGAAGCAGAAGCAGGATTCCTGGACCTACACCGAGGCCGACGGCACGGTGCTGGGGCAGAAGGTCACCCCCCTGGACCGCGCCGGCCTGTACGTGCCGGGCGGCAAGGCGTCCTATCCGTCTTCGGTGCTGATGAACGCCATCCCGGCCAAGGTTGCCGGCGTGCCCGAAGTGGTGATGGTGGTGCCGACCCCGCGTGGCGAAATCAACGAGCTGGTGCTGGCCGCTGCCTGCATCGCCGGCGTCGACCGGGTGTTCACCATCGGTGGTGCCCAGGCCGTGGCTGCGCTGGCCTATGGCACCGAAAGCGTGCCGCCGGTGGACAAGATCGTCGGCCCCGGCAATATCTATGTTGCCACCGCCAAGCGCCATGTGTTCGGCAAGGTCGGCATCGACATGATCGCCGGTCCTTCGGAGATTCTGGTGGTATGTGACGGCCAGACCGACCCGGACTGGATCGCCATGGACCTGTTCTCCCAGGCCGAGCACGACGAGGACGCCCAGTCGATTCTGCTTAGCCCGGATGCCGCCTTCCTCGATCGCGTGGCCGAGAGCATTGCCAAGCTGCTGCCGACCATGGAGCGCGCCGAGATCATCCGCGCCTCCCTGGAAGCCCGTGGTGCGCTGATTCAGGTCGCCGATATGGCCCAGGCCATCGAAGTGGCCAACCGTATTGCCCCGGAACACCTGGAACTGTCGGTGGAAAACCCCGAGCAGTACCTGCCGCTGATCCGTCACGCCGGGGCGATCTTTATGGGGCGCTACACCGCCGAGGCGTTGGGCGACTACTGCGCAGGTCCCAACCATGTGTTGCCGACCTCCGGCACCGCGCGCTATTCCTCGCCGCTGGGGGTGTATGACTTCCAGAAGCGCTCGTCGATCATCCATTGCTCGGCCGAAGGCGCGTCGGAGCTGGGTAAGAGCGCCAGCGTGCTGGCCCGCGGCGAATCGCTGACCGCTCATGCCCGTAGCGCCGAATACCGCATCAAACCGTAGGATGGGTTAGCCGCAGGCGTAACCCATCGCAAACGCAACGAATTCGAGGAGAGAAGGGCAGATGAGCAAATTCTGGAGCCCCTTCGTCAAAGACCTGGTGCCCTATGTGCCGGGTGAGCAGCCGAAGCTGGCCAAGCTGGTCAAGCTCAACACCAATGAAAACCCCTATGGCCCCTCGCCCAAGGCGATCGCCGCCATGCAGGCCGAGCTAGGCGACGATCTGCGCCTGTACCCGGACCCGAACAGCGACCGCCTGAAACAAGCGGTGGCCGATTACTACGGTGTGCAGACCGCCCAGGTGTTTGTCGGCAATGGCTCCGACGAGGTGCTGGCGCACGCCTTCCATGGCCTGTTCCAGCACGGCCAACCGCTGCTGTTCCCGGATATCAGCTACAGCTTCTACCCGGTGTACTGCGGCCTCTATGGTATCGCCAGCGAGCAGATCGCCCTGGACGAGCAGTTTCAGATTCGTGTCGAGGACTATGCGCGGCCTAACGGCGGCATCGTCTTTCCCAATCCCAACGCGCCCACTGGCTGCGCCCTGGCGTTGGACGCTATCGAGTGTTTGCTCAAGGCCAACCCGGATACCGTGGTGCTGGTCGACGAAGCCTATATCGATTTCGGCGGCGAGACGGCGATCAGCCTGGTGGATCAATACCCCAATCTGCTGGTGACCCAGACCCTGTCCAAATCGCGTTCGCTTGCCGGGCTGCGGGTCGGTATCGCGGTTGGCCATCCGGATCTGATCGAAGCCCTGGAGCGGATCAAGAACAGCTTCAACTCCTACCCGCTGGATCGCATGGCGATTGCCGGCGCGGCGGCGGCGTTCGAGGACAAGGCCTACTTCGAACAGACCTGCCTGCGGGTGATCGACAGCCGTGAGGCCGTGGTGGCTGGGCTGGAAAAACTCGGTTTTGAGGTGCTGCCATCAAAGGCGAACTTCGTCTTCGCCCGCCATCCGGGCAAGGACGCGGCGACCCTGGCGGCCGGCTTGCGTGAGCAGGGCGTGATCGTGCGCCACTTCAAGCAGCAACGCATTGCCCAGTTCCTGCGTATCACCATCGGCACGCCGGAGCAGAACCAGGCGTTGCTGGATGCCTTGAGCGGCTTGTAAGCGTTGGGATATGAAAAAGCCGGAGCAGTGCTCCGGCTTTTTTATGGCTGCGCTGCCGGCTATTCGCGGTGCGCTTCGCCGAGAAAGGTCAGCGAAGTAAACAGCCCGCGGATCTCGATATCCGCATCGTTGGCCACCGGCAGGCTGGCTTCGGCGGCGATGATATTCAGGCCTTCGTTGCGCACCAGCACCTGAGCGCGACCGTCGCTATCGGTGGTGGCGCTGATCTGGTGCGGTGCGCCGCGGTAGTCGCCAATCAGCTCGATGCCCGCCGCCGGCTTGCCGTCGATCAGCACGCGCACCGGTAGTGGCTTGCCGGGGCCGACCTTGAGTGGGTCGATTTCCGGCAGGATAACCATCTTCAGATGCTCCAGCTTTGGCAGCTCCGCGCCTTCCCGGTAAATCGCCAGGCTGTACTTGAAGGTGTGCAGCGACTGGGTCGAGTTCGGCACCTTGCTGCGGCCCTGGTTGATCCACTGCTTGTCCGGGGTCAATGACCAGGGGCCGTTATCCAGGGCTACGGCCACAATCGCTGGTGGCTTCAGGGGCTCCAGGCGGGCGTGATCACCCAGGCGTTTGACCGTGACCGGGATCATCCTGGCGTGGCTGTCGTAGGCCCAGGCACCGCTGATTTTCTCGGACTTGAAGGCGTTGTCCTCGGCACCATGGCCGTAGATGGTTTCGATATTGCCGCGACGTTGTTCGGTCCACAGGCCGTGGGCATCGACCTGGCCGATAAACAGGGCGGCGGCGAGTAACGGAAAGACTTTGTTCATGACGGGGCCTTGGGTTGGGGGAGGTCAGAGGTCGAGGGTCAGGTTGAAGCTCAGATTGCGCGGCTCGCCGGGCATGACCCAGAGGTTGCTGTAGGAGCGCTCGCAGTACTTCTCGTCGAACAGGTTGTTGAGGTGGGCCCCGACCTTTACCCGCGGGCTGAAGGCGTAGTGGGCGAGCAGGTCGCCTTGTTCGCTCAGTGGGCTGTTGAGGTACAGGCTGGTGCGGTAGCGGTCCCAGCTGCCGGCGCTGGTTTGCAGGCGGGCGAAGCTGTCGGCCTGGGGCTTCTTGGTGACGATATTCACCGTGCCGCCCGGGTCGCCGCGACCATAGAGGCTGGCAGCGGGGCCTTTGAGCACTTCAATGCGCTCGATACTGGCGGCGTCCGGGGTGCTCGGGTAGCCGCGGTTGGCGCTGAAGCCGTCCTTGTAGAACTCCGAGGTGGTGAAACCGCGCACGCTTTACTCGTAGAGGGTCAGACCGCCGAAGTCGTTCTGCTTGGAGATCCCGCCGGCAAAGTCCAGTGCGCGCTCGACATCGCTGCTGCCGAGGTCCGCCAGCACCGCGGCGGGTACCACGCTGATGGCCTGGGGGATTTCACGAGTCGCTGTGTCGGTCTTGCTGGCACTGGCCGAGCGGGTGGCGCGGTAGCCCTGTACCGGGCCATCGGCGACCTCGGTCGGTGCGGTGATAAGGCTGTCGGTGAGCTGAACCAGGGTGTCGGCCAGCGCGCTGGGGGCTAGCAGGCTGGCGGCGAGGGCAAGTGCTGAGCGCAAGACGGAGCTCCTCTCGAGTGATTTTAATGTAATAACATAACATTAAAATTGAGAAGAGTTATCGTTAAGCAGCTGTGTGGAGGAATTAGTTACCGTTGGCGGGTGGTGGGCGCACGCCGATCTCGGCGGTGAGTTCCATCAGCTTGCCGTTGCGCATGATCTCGATGCGGATCTTCTCGCCGGGCTTGGTCCGGGCCACCTGGTTCATTGAACGGCGGCCGTCGCCGGCAGGCTGGCCATCGATATTGAGGATCAGGTCGCCCGGCTGCAGGCCGGATTTCTGCGCCGGGCCATCGCGGTAGATACCGGCCACGACGATACCGGGGCGGCCTTCCAGGCCAAAGGATTCAGCCAGTTCCGGGGTCAGCGGTTGTACTTCGATGCCCAGCCAGCCGCGAATCACCTGGCCGTGCTCGATAATCGCCTGCATCACATCCATCGCCAGCTTTACCGGAATGGCAAAGCCGATACCTTGCGAACCGCCGGATTTGGAAAAGATCGCGGTATTGATGCCGACCAGGTTGCCGTAGGCATCCACCAGGGCACCGCCGGAGTTGCCGGGGTTGATCGCCGCGTCGGTCTGGATAAAGTCTTCGTAGGTATTGAGGCCCAGCTGGTTGCGCCCGGTGGCGCTGATAATGCCCATGGTCACGGTCTGGCCGACGCCGAAGGGGTTGCCGATGGCCAGGGTGACATCACCGATCCGGACGCTATCCGAGCGCCCAAGGGTCATGGACGGCAGCCGCGGCAGGTCAATCTTGAGCACCGCGAGGTCGGTTTCCGGGTCGTTGCCGATCACCCGGGCCAGGGTCTCGCGGCCATCCTTGAGCGCCACCACGATCTGGTCGGCATCGGCCACCACATGGTTGTTGGTCAGCAGGTAGCCTTCCGGGCTCATGATCACCGCCGAACCCAGGCTGGACTCCATGCGTCGCTGCTTGGGCAGGTTGTCGCCGAAGAACTTGCGAAACTGTGGGTCGTCGAACAGTGGCAGGGCTGGTTTGTTAGTGAATTTGGTGCTGTAGAGGTTGGCCACTGCGGGGGAGGCAACATCCACCGCTTCGGCATAGGACACCGGGCCTTCCTGCATGCGGCTATAGATCGGGGCCTGGCGCACGTGCACATCCTGGCTCGGCAGGCCTACCCATTGCGGGTAGTACTGCATGATCAGCAGCGCCAGAAGCACGCCAGCCAGCAGGGGCCAGCCAAGAAAACGCAGGGCCTTGAACATCTATCAAATCCTGAGGGTTGCGAGGGCCGGGCCGGCCCCTTAAGGTGCGCCATTATAGGGGGGTGGCCGGTAATAAAGCAGCGATCCCCTAATCCGCGCAAGAAGGAATTCCTATGGCCATTGCTCTGGCAACCCTGGTGGCAGAAGCCGACCGTTATCTGAATGCAGCACGTATCAGCGATTACTGCCCCAATGGCCTGCAGGTCGAGGGTCGGCCGCAGGTGCGGCGTATCGTCAGCGGCGTGACTGCCAGCCAGGCGCTGGTCGATGCGGCCGTCGAGGCCGAGGCCGATGTGCTGCTGGTGCATCACGGTTACTTCTGGAAAGGCGAAAATCCCTGCGTCACCGGGATGAAACGCCGTCGTCTACAGGCTCTGCTGG
Organism: Pseudomonas sp. XK-1; assembly: GCF_038069885.1. Classification (NCBI taxonomy): domain Bacteria; kingdom Pseudomonadati; phylum Pseudomonadota; class Gammaproteobacteria; order Pseudomonadales; family Pseudomonadaceae; genus Pseudomonas; species Pseudomonas sp. XK-1. Next base: position 768,350 of record NZ_JBBPES010000001.1, read on the forward strand.
CCAACGACATCAGCCTGTTGGCCTATCACCTGCCGCTCGATGTGCACCCGGAGGTGGGTAACAACGTGCAGCTGGCGCGCCAGCTCGGTATCACCGTCGAAGGTCCGCTGGAGCCGGAAAACCCGCGCACCGTCGGCCTGATCGGCTCCCTCGATGAGGCCGTCAGTGCCGAGGATTTTGCTGGCCGCGTGCAGCAGATGCTGGGCCGCGAGCCGTTGCTGGTCGCCGGTGAAGAGCTGATTCGCCGGGTCGGCTGGTGCACCGGAGGCGGTCAGGGCTATATCGATCAGGCCGTCGCCGCTGGCGTCGATCTGTACCTGACCGGCGAGGCCTCCGAGCAGACCTTTCACAGCGCCCGCGAGAACGGCATCAGCTTTATCGCCGCCGGCCACCACGCCACCGAGCGTTATGGGGTGCAGGCGCTGGGGGAATATCTGGCGCGCCACTTCGCCCTGGAGCACCACTTTATCGACTGCGACAACCCCATCTGAGGCGGCGCTGACGTCTGTTCTGCCGGTATAAAGCTAGATCTTTTCGGTCTAACTAGGCTCCTGAATAGAAGGGAGCGCTGTGCTAGAGTGCGCCATCGTCCACGGCCTGCCGGCCCAATTACACTGCAAACCGTGAGTAACCATGCTCGATAAACTGACCCACCTGAAACAGCTGGAGGCGGAAAGTATCCACATCATTCGTGAAGTGGCCGCCGAATTCGACAACCCGGTAATGCTCTATTCCATCGGTAAAGACTCCGCCGTGATGCTGCATCTGGCACGCAAGGCGTTCTTTCCCGGCAAGCTGCCGTTCCCGGTGATGCACGTCGACACGCGCTGGAAGTTTCAGGAGATGTACAGCTTCCGCGAGAAGATGGTCAAAGAGTACGGCCTGGATCTGATCACCCATATCAACCCCGATGGCGTGGCGCAGGACATGAACCCCTTCACCTACGGCAGTGCCAAGCACACCGACGTGATGAAGACCGAGGGTCTCAAGCAGGCGCTGGACAAGTACGGCTTCGACGCCGCCTTCGGTGGCGCGCGCCGCGACGAAGAGAAATCCCGCGCCAAGGAGCGCGTGTACTCGTTCCGTGACAGCAAGCACCGCTGGGACCCGAAGAACCAGCGTCCCGAGCTGTGGAACGTGTACAACGGCAAGGTCAAGAAGGGCGAGTCGATCCGCGTGTTCCCGCTGTCCAACTGGACCGAGCTGGACATCTGGCAGTACATCTACCTGGAGCAGATCCCGATCGTGCCGCTGTACTTCGCCGCCGAGCGCGAAGTGATCGAGAAGAATGGCACGCTGATCATGATCGACGACGATCGCATCCTCGAGCACCTCTCCGACGAAGAAAAAGCCCGTATCACCAAGAAGATGGTGCGTTTCCGTACCCTCGGCTGCTACCCGCTGACCGGTGCTGTGGAATCCACGGCCACTAGCCTGACCGACATCATTCAGGAAATGCTCCTGACTCGAACGTCCGAGCGTCAGGGCCGGGTCATCGACCATGATGCTGCCGGTTCGATGGAAGAGAAAAAACGTCAGGGGTACTTTTAAGATGTCGCACCAATCCGATCTGATCAGCGAAGACATCCTCGCTTACCTGGCCCAGCATGAGCGCAAGGAACTGCTGCGCTTTCTGACGTGCGGCAACGTCGATGACGGCAAGAGCACCCTGATCGGTCGCCTGCTGCACGACTCCAAGATGATCTACGAGGACCATCTGGAAGCCATTACCCGTGACTCGAAGAAGTCCGGCACCACCGGTGAGGAAGTGGATCTGGCGCTGCTGGTCGACGGCCTGCAGGCCGAGCGCGAGCAGGGCATCACTATCGATGTGGCCTACCGTTATTTCAGCACCGCCAAGCGCAAGTTCATCATCGCCGACACCCCCGGCCATGAGCAGTACACCCGCAATATGGCCACCGGTGCTTCCACCTGCGACCTGGCGATCATCCTGATCGACGCGCGCTACGGTGTGCAGACCCAGACCAAACGCCACAGCTTTATCGCCAGCCTGCTGGGCATCAAACATATCGTGGTGGCCATCAACAAGATGGACCTCAAGGACTTCGATCAGGGCGTATTCGAGCAGATCAAGGCCGATTACCTGAAGTTCGCCGAAGGTATTGCGCTCAAGCCGAGCTCGCTGCACTTCGTGCCGATGTCGGCGCTCAAGGGCGACAACGTGGTCAACCACAGCGAGCGCTCGCCCTGGTACACCGGGCAGTCGCTGATGGAAATCCTCGAGACCGTGGAAGTGGCCGGCGATCGCAACTTCACCGACCTGCGTTTCCCGGTGCAGTACGTCAACCGTCCCAACCTGAACTTCCGCGGCTTCGCCGGCACCCTGGCCAGCGGCATCGTGCGCAAGGGCGACGAAGTCATCGCCCTGCCGTCGGGCAAGGGCAGCAAGGTCAAGTCCATCGTCACCTTCGAAGGTGAACTGGAACATGCCGGCCCGGGCCAGGCGATCACCCTGACCCTGGAAGACGAGATCGACGTGTCCCGTGGCGACATGCTGGTACACGCCGATAACCGTCCGCAGATCAGCGACAGCTTCGACGCCATGCTGGTGTGGATGGCCGAAGAGCCGATGCTGCCGGGCAAGAAATACGACATCAAGCGCGCCACCAGCTATGTACCGGGCTCGATTGCCAGCATCACCCACCGGGTCGATGTGAACACCCTGGAGCATGGCTCTGCGAGCAGCCTGCAGCTCAACGAAATCGGCCAGGTGCGCATCGCCCTGGATGCACCGATTGCCCTGGACGGTTATGCGCATAACCGCACCACCGGTTCCTTTATCGTCATCGACCGCCTGACCAACGGCACCGTCGGTGCCGGCATGATCATCGCCGAGCCAGTAGGTGCGCAGGGCGGCGACGGCCATCACGGCAAGCTGGCCCATGTGTCCACCGAGGAGCGTGCCGCGCGCTTCGGCCAGCAGCCGGCCACCGTGCTGTTCAGCGGCCTGTCCGGCGCAGGCAAGAGCACCCTGGCCTACGCCGTGGAGCGCAAGCTGTTCGATATGGGCCGTGCGGTCTATGTGCTGGATGGGCAGAACCTGCGTCATGACCTGAACAAGGGGCTGCCGCAGGATCGTGCCGGGCGTACCGAGAACTGGCGTCGCGCCGCCCATGTCGCGCGGCAGTTCAACGAAGCCGGTCTGCTGACCCTGGCTGCTTTCGTTGCGCCGGATGCCGAAGGCCGCGAACAGGCCAAGGCGCTGATCGGTGCCGAGCGTCTGTTCACCGTGTATGTCCAGGCGTCCCCGCAGGTCTGCGCCGAGCGTGACCCGCAGGGCCTGTACGCGGCCGGTGGCGACAATATCCCGGGTGAGTCCTTCCCCTACGACGTGCCGCTGAATGCCGATCTGGTGATCGACACCCAGAGCCTGTCAGTGGAAGAGGGCGTCAAGCAGGTGTTGGCCATGCTGCGCGAGCGCGGCGCGATCTAAAGCCGCTGCACACTAGAAAGCCCCGCCATGCTTGTCATGTGCGGGGCTTTTTATTGAGCGTAGATTATCGTTCGTAGGAGCGGCCCATGGCTGCGATGGCAGCTTCGCGGGCATGAGCTAGGTGCCCCCGCCGCTCATGCAGTCGGCATATATCGCCTGCGGCCGTAAATAACAAAAGCCCCGCACTAGGCGGGGCTTTTGTTATGCGCTCGGCGGAGCTGAGCAGTCGAACGCGGCGCTGTTACTTGTTCTTCAAACCGTAGCTCTCATCGAGCATGCCCGGTACATCGGCGCTTTTTGGCGCGTAGTCCTTGGGCATTTCCTGATGGGCGGGTGGCTTCAGGCGTTCGCGGCGTTCGCCGCCTTCTTCTGCGTGCAGGGAGGCGAGCAGGCGCTGGCGGGTCAGTTCGTCGAGGGCGAGCTTGTTGGCACCTTCGGAGAGGTGGGCCTGCACGTCCTGATGGCTCTGGGTGAGCTTCTTCACCAGGTTGGCCGTGGTGTTGAAATGGGTAACCACTTCGCTTTGGTAGGCATCGAAGCGTTCCTGGATTTCATCCAGTTGACGCTGGGTGCGGCCTGGAGCCGCATTGGGCGCAAGGCGAGCGATCAGGAAGCCAATGGCAATCCCGGCTACCAGGGTAATGGCGGGTAGCAACCAGGCGGTGAGCGTCTGTTCCACGAGTCCTTCCTCTCTAAACGGCTTTGCTTTACGTTAACGGCTCGAACCTGCGCTGTATACCGCAATGCAATGCCGAGATGTGTGTGGCGATGCGGCGGATGTATGCGGCGCAGGCTGTCAGCTAGACGAGTCGACCCACTGCGAGGTCACGGAGTTCACTGTTGCTCACCCGCGAAACCCCTCTATTTATCGATGGCCCCTGCGGCCAACTGGAAGCCCTCCGGCTGGACACCCCCGACGCCCGTGGCGTGGCACTGATCTGCCACCCCAATCCGGTACAGGGCGGCACCATGCTCAACAAGGTGGTCTCCACCGTGCAGCGTACTGCCCGTGACAGTGGCTTGGCCACGTTGCGCTTTAATTACCGCGGTGTCGGCACCAGCGCTGGCAGCCATGATATGGCCAGCGGCGAGGTGGATGATGCTGAAGCCGTGGCTCGCTGGCTGCGTGTGCAGTACCCCGAATTGCCGCTGACCCTGCTGGGCTTCTCCTTTGGCGGCTTCGTTGCCGCAGCCCTGGGCGGGCGTCTGGAAGCTGGGGGCGTGACGCTCCACAAGCTGTTTATGCTGGCTCCGGCGGTGCATCGCCTGAATGAAGAAAATCCCCCGGCCAGCAATTGCCCGCTGGTCCTGATTCAGCCCGAAGATGACGAAGTAATCGACCCGCAGGCGGTTTATGCCTGGTCCGCGGGCCTCGGGCGTGCCCATGAGCTGCTGAAAGTGGCAGAATGCGGGCACTTTTTTCACGGCAAGCTCACCGATCTCAAGGATCTGCTGCTGCCGCGCCTTTCGAACTGATTTAAGCGATAGCCATGACCACTCGTATCCTTACCGGCATCACCACCACCGGCACCCCGCACCTGGGCAACTACGCGGGCGCGATTCGCCCGGCCATCGTTGCCAGCCGCGCGGCCGATGCGGATTCGTTCTACTTTCTGGCCGACTACCACGCGCTGATCAAGTGCGACGAGCCGGCGCGCATTCAGCGTTCGCGCCTGGAAATCGCCGCCACCTGGCTGGCCTGCGGCCTGGATGTGGACAAGGCAACCTTCTACCGCCAGTCGGATATCCCCGAGATCCCCGAGCTGTGCTGGCTGCTCACCTGCGTGGCCGGCAAGGGCCTGCTTAACCGTGCCCACGCCTACAAGGCCTCGGTGGAGAAGAACGTCGAGCAGGGTGAAGACCCGGATGCCGGCATCACCATGGGGCTGTTCAGCTACCCGGTGCTGATGGCGGCGGACATCCTGATGTTCAACGCGCACAAGGTGCCGGTTGGCCGCGACCAGATTCAGCACGTGGAAATGGCCCGCGATATCGCTCAGCGCTTTAACCATCTGTTCGGTAACGGCAAGGAGCTGTTCACCCTGCCCGAAGCGGTGATCGAAGAGGACGTGGCGACCCTGCCAGGCCTCGACGGGCGCAAGATGAGCAAGAGCTACGACAACACCATCCCGTTGTTCGGCAGCGCCAAGCAGCTCAAGGATGCGGTTGCGCGTATCGTCACCGACTCCAAACTGCCGGGCGAGGCGAAAGATCCGGACAGCTCGCACCTGTTTACCCTCTATCAGGCCTTTGCCGCGCCGACTCAGCAAGCGGACTTCCGCGCTGCGCTGGAGGGCGGTATGGCCTGGGGCGAAGCCAAGCAGGCGCTGTGCAACCTGCTGGAAGCCGAGCTGGGCGAGGCCCGTGAGCGTTACCACGCGCTGATCGAAAAACCGGCCGACCTGGAAGATATCCTGCTGGCCGGTGCCGCCAAGGCGCGCAAGATTGCCACGCCGTTTCTCGGTGAGCTGCGTGAGGCCGTGGGCCTGCGCTCTTTCCGCAGTCAGGCCGTCAATACGGCGGGTGAGAAGAAGAAAGCCGGCAAGAGCGCACGCTTTGTCAGCTTCCGCGACGACGACGGCAGCTTCCGCTTCCGCCTGCTGGATGCCGCCGGCGAGCAGCTGCTGCTGTCCAAGTCGTTTGCCGATGGCAAGGCGGCCGGCATGGTCAACAAGCGCCTGCAATCCGGCGAAGCGCTGGATATACGCGAGCAGGACGGCGGTTTCGGCGTCTGGCTGGATGACGAGCGTGTGGCGCAAAGCCCGGCATTCGCCGACAGCGGTGCCTGTCAGGCGGCGATCCAGCGCCTGCGTGAGGCGCTGGCTCCGCAGGAGTGATGTGACGCGGATGAGAACCGGGGTGGTTTGGCTGAGGCTTTCCGGATTGCATCCGGGCGACGACTCTGCGCATTAATCGGATTTCCGCCCGCCAGCCGTTCTGGCCGATTGCCAAGCCGCGGGGGCGTCGCTAAAGTGACGCCCCCGTTTTACTTGCCCGGCTAACGAATTATGACTCCCCTAGAACGCTACCAGGCTGACCTCAAACGTCCCGAATTCTTCCACGATGCCGCCCAGGAAACTGCGGTGCGCCATCTGCAGCGTCTGTACGACGATCTGGTTGCCGCGGACAAGGGCACCATCGGCGTGTTCGGCAAGCTGTTTGCCAGAAAGCCCCAGGGGCCGGTCAAGGGGTTGTACTTCTGGGGCGGGGTAGGGCGCGGCAAGACCTACCTGGTGGACACTTTCTTCGATTCGCTGCCGTTTGAGCGCAAGGTGCGTACGCACTTCCACCGCTTTATGAAGCGCGTGCATGAAGAAATGCGCACCCTCAAGGGCGAGAAGAACCCGTTGACCATTATTGGCAAGCGTTTCGCCGATGAGGCGCGGGTCATCTGCTTTGACGAATTCTTCGTCAGCGACATTACAGACGCGATGATCCTCGCCACCCTGCTCGAAGAGCTGTTCAAAAATGGCGTCAGCCTGGTGGCGACCTCCAATATCGTGCCCGATGGTCTGTACAGGGACGGCCTGCAGCGTGCGCGCTTTCTGCCGGCGATTGCCCTGCTCAAGGCGCACACCGAGATCGTCAACGTCGACAGCGGTATCGACTACCGCCTGCGCGCCCTGGAGCAGGCCGAGCTGTTCCACTGGCCGCTGGATGCGGCAGCCGAGGAAAGCCTGCAGAAGAGCTTCAGCAGCCTGCTGCCGGAGCACTGCGAGGTGCAGGAAAACGAGGCGCTGATGATCGAGAACCGCGCCATCACCGCGCGCAAGGTGGGGGACGATGTGGCCTGGTTCGAGTTTCGCGAGCTATGCGACGGCCCGCGTAGCCAGAACGACTATATCGAGCTGGGCAAGATCTTCCACGCCGTACTGCTGGCCAACGTTGAGCAGATGAGCACGGCCAAGGAAGATATGGCGCGACGCTTTATCAACCTGGTGGACGAGTTCTACGACCGCAACGTCAAGCTGATCATCTCCGCCGAAGTGGAGCTGAAAGACCTCTACACCGGCGGCCGCCTGACCTTCGAGTTCCAGCGCACCCTCAGTCGCCTGCTGGAGATGCAGTCCCACGAGTTCCTCTCGCGTCCACACAAACCCTGATGCGTGGTTGAACAAAAAAGGCTGCCCGCAGGCAGCCTTTTGCGTTGCAGTGCGACTCAGTTCTGCGCCAGTTTCTGCTGGTACTGGGCGAGCATCTTCTGCGCGTGGAGCACTTCCAGGGCCTCCATGGCGCTGATCGGCTTGATCGCCACGGCACGCTTGAGGTGCTGCAGGGCCTTGTCTTGTTCGTCGTCGCCGTACACGTAGGTCAGGGCATTGGCGTACTCGTAGTGGCCGATGGGTAGATCGTCCTGGGCTTTGAAGCTACGGCTGAAATACTTCTCCATATTGTCGGCACTGACCCCGTAAGTCATGCGCCCGACCAGCTTGCCGACCTTGCGGATCACCCCGGCTTCGTAGCCGCCATACAGGGCCAGGGCGAAAGGCAGCTGTGGTTGCTTGGCCAGGAGGGCTTTCAGTTCGTTGGGGATCTGCGTGGTGTAGCCGCGCTTGAGTACCACGGGTACCGAGAGTTCTTCACCCAGGCGCGCCTTGGCGTAGATGCGGCCGAACTGGGCGGCTACGTCGGCATTGGCCAGGTCACCGGCCTGGTCGGTGTAGGCGATGACCTCTTCCAGCAGGCGGTGTTTCTCTTCCTGTTCGGGGACCAGGAACATGGCATAGATCACCTGGGCGAACATTGCCGGAACCTGTCCACTGTTCCCCAGGGCCAGGCCCTGTTGCTTGGCCTGGGCGAAGTCGCCGCGAAACACCAGTCGCCAGACGTCCTGCAGCTTGTCGGCATAGCGCTGCGCCTCTTCCGGCTTGCCGGTAAAGCCGGTGTTGGCCGTAGCGGTTTTCTCCAGGACCTCTGGGTAGCGGGTGGCCATAGTGGTTACCCAGTCGGCGTCGGGGAAGGGATAGTCGTTACCGAAACCGCGGGTCAGCTGCGGCCAGGCCTGGCGTAGCTTGTCGCCCGAGTAGTCGTAGGCGCTCTGATCGTAAGGGTAGGGTTTCCAGTTATCGGCGGCTACAGCGCTGAAGCTGCAAGCGGCGAGTAGAGCAATAAGAGTGCGGCGCATGGCGGTCAACCTGTTGTTGTTATCAGTGCACCGATCATAGGGTGGTGTTCTGTGCCTACCTACCCATCCAAGGATCAGTGCCGGACCAGTGGCGGTAACAGTGTCTGTGCTCAGGCGTGGCCGTCCTTGTGCTGGAACTGGCGGCGGTACTGGTTGGGTGACAGTTCCGTGTGCTGACGGAACAGCCTTGCGAAGAAGCTGGCGTCGTCGTAACCCACTTCGTAGCTGATGGTCTTGATGCTCTTGCGGGTGGCGCTGAGCAGGCCCTTGGCGGTTTCGATGCGCAGACGCTGCAGGTAGTGCAGCGGTTTGTCGCCGGTGGCGGTCTGGAAGCGGCGCATAAAGTTGCGGATGCTCATGCCGTGTTCGCGGGCCACGTCCTCGAAGCGGAACTTGTCGGCGAAGTGATCCTCCAGCCATTGCTGAATCTGCAGGATGGTCATGTCGTGGTGCAGTTTCTGCCCGCCAAAACCGATGCGGCCTGGGGCATAGTTGCGCTGCACTTCATAGAGGATGTCGCGGGCCACGCCCTGGGCCACGCTGGCCCCGCAGAAACGCTCGATCAGGTAGATATACAGGTCGCAGGCCGAGGTGGTGCCGCCGGCGCAATACAGGTTGTCGGCATCCGACAGGTGTTTTTCCTGGTTGAGCAGCACCTTGGGGAAGCGTTCGGCAAATTCGTTGAAGAAGCGCCAGTAGGTGGTCGCTTCCTTGCCGTCGAGCAGGCCGGCCTGGGCCATCCAGAACACCCCGGTGGCTTCGCCGCAAATCGCGCTGCCGGCAGCGTGGCGTTCGCGCAGCCAGCTGAGTACCTGAGGGTGGCGCTGGCAGAGGGCGTCGAAGTCGTCCCAGAAGGCCGGCAGGATGATGATATCGGCGCTGTCCAGGGGGCCATCCACCGGCATGCGCACATTGCTGAAGCTGTTAACTGGCAGACCGTCCGGGCTGACCAGGTGGATCTCGAAGGTCGGCGTCAGGCCCATGCCCTGCTGTTTGCCATAGCGCAGGCTGGCCATATGGAAGAAGTCCTTGGCCTGCATCAGGGTAGAGGCGAATACGCCATCGGTGGCGAGAATGCTGACGCGGCGCAGGGCTGTAGTCGACTGAATAGGCATGGTTATTGTTCTTATAAAGGCTAAGTGGTCATGGGCTGGCTGGATCGTCTTATTTATTGGCGCTTGTGTCCAGTGTGACCAAGCGTTTGCTTGGCTAAAGTCGAGGCCACGTTAAAACCGCCCTATCAAGTAGGTGTTGTCATGATCCCCAGAACGATTTTCAGCTCCGAACACGAACAGTTCCGCGACAGCGTGCGCCGGTTTCTTGAGCAGGAGGCTGTGCCTTTCCATGCCCAGTGGGAAAAGGATGGTCATATCGATCGCGCCCTGTGGAACAAGGCGGGGGAGGCCGGCATGCTCTGTTCGCATCTCCCGGAAGAATACGGCGGCATGGCGGCAGACTTCCTCTATAGCACCGTAGTGATCGAGGAAGTCGGCCGCCTGGGCCTGACCGGCATCGGTTTCTCCCTGCATTCCGATATCGTCGCCCCCTATATCCTGCATTACGGCAGCGAAGCGCAGAAACAGCATTACCTGCCCAAGCTGGTGAGCGGCGAGATGGTCACCGCCATCGCCATGACCGAGCCGGGAGCAGGCTCCGACCTGCAGGGGGTGAAAACTACCGCGGTGCTGGATGGCGACGAGTACGTGATCAACGGCTCGAAGACCTTTATCACCAATGGCTTTCTCGCCGATCTGGTGATCGTGGTGGCCAAGACCGACCCGAAAGCCGGGGCCAAGGGCACCAGTCTGTTTCTGGTGGAGGCGGGTACACCGGGCTTCGCCAAGGGCAAGCGCCTGGAAAAGGTCGGCATGAAAGCTCAGGACACATCCGAGCTGTTCTTCCAGGATGTGCGCGTACCCAAGGAAAACCTGCTAGGCCAGGCCGGCATGGGCTTCGCCTATCTGATGCAGGAGCTGCCGCAGGAGCGTCTGACCGTCGGTATAGGTGCGTTGGCCTCGGCCGAGGCGGCGCTCAAGTGGACACTGGATTACACCCGTGAGCGCAAGGCGTTCGGCAAGGCGGTGGCGGACTTCCAGAACACCCGCTTCAAGCTGGCGGAAATGGCCACCGAGATTCAGATCGGTCGGGTCTTTCTCGACCGCTGCCTGGAGCTGCATCTGCAGGGCAAACTGGATGTGCCGACAGCGGCCATGCTCAAGTACTGGGGCACCGATCTGCAATGCAAGGTGCTCGATGAGTGTGTGCAGCTGCACGGCGGCTACGGTTATATGTGGGAATACCCGGTGGCACGCGCCTGGGCCGATGCGCGGGTGCAGCGTATCTACGCCGGCACCAACGAGATCATGAAGGAGATCATCGCCCGCTCGCTGTAATCACGTGCTGAATAAGAAGCCCGGCAATTGCCGGGCTTTTTCATGCGGCTGTGGCAATCAGGGGGCCGGGTTGGGCTGGGCCTTGTGAATCGCCTCGATGCCAGCCAGCACTTCGGCGGAGAGTCTTAGCTCGCTGCTGGCCAGGTTGCTGTCCAGCTGTTTCAGGCTGGTGGCACCGATGATATTGCTGGTGACGAAGGGTTGCGCTGTGACGAAGGCCAGGGCCATCTGCGCTGGATCCAGGCCATGCTCGCGGGCCAGGGCGACGTAGCGTGCGCAGGCACCCTCCGACTCCGGGTTGGTGTAGCGCGCGAAGCGGCTGAACAGGCTGATACGGGCCCCGGCAGGGCGCGCACCGTTCTCGTATTTGCCGCTGAGCATGCCGAAGGCCAGGGGCGAATAGGCCAGCAGACCACAGTCTTCGCGGATGGCGATTTCGGCCAGGCCCACTTCGAAGCTGCGGTTGAGCAGGTTATAGGGATTCTGGATCGAGACCATGCGCGGCCAGCCGCGCTGTTCGGCCAGCTGGAGAAATTTCATGGTGCCCCAGGGTGTCTCGTTGGACAGGCCGATATGGCGGATCTTGCCGGCCTTGACCTGTTCGTCGAGCACTTCCAGGGTGTCCTCCAGCGGGGTGAACGCTCTGTCCTGGTGACGGTAGCCGAGCTGGCCGAAGAAATTGGTCGGGCGCTCCGGCCAGTGCAGCTGGTAGAGGTCGATCCAGTCGGTCTGCAGGCGTTTCAGGCTGGCATCCAGTGCCGCGACGATATGGGCGCGGTTGTGCTTGAGCTGGCCGCCGCGGATATAGTCGATGCCATTGCCGGGGCCAGCGATCTTGCTGGCCAGTACCCAGTCGGCGCGATCGCCGCGCTGTTTGAAGTAGTCGCCGATGATCTGCTCGGTCTTGCTGTAGGTTTCGGCCCGCGGCGGTACCGGATACATCTCTGCCGTGTCGAGAAAATTCACCCCGTAGGCCTTGGCCCGCTCGATTTGGGCGTGGGCTTCGTCGGCGCTGTTCTGCTCGCCCCAGGTCATCGTGCCCAGGCACAGGCTGCTGACCTTGAGATCCGTTCGGCCGAGTTGGCGGTAATCCATGGCGTACTCCTTAAAAACTCATTGGCATAATCTGGTTGAAATTATCTGGGCAATCTGCATAATTGCGCACCTCTTTCTGCAGTGGAAGTGATGCGCCGCCTGCCGAAGAATCTTGCCGTATTACGGACGCGCTGACCCGAGCCCCCGATAGCGCCTGTTTTCGGCTGCCTTTGACTTGTCAAAGTACGCACTATTCAGTAAGATCCGCCGTCTTATTTATCAGGGCGGCCCCTGAGGCTATAAAGAATGAAAACTTTTACTGCTAAACCGGAAACAGTAAAGCGCGACTGGTTTGTCGTCGACGCTGCTGGTCAGACCCTGGGTCGTCTGGCCACCGAAATCGCGAGCCGTCTGCGTGGCAAGCACAAGCCAGAGTACACTCCGCACGTTGATACCGGCGACTACATCGTCGTAATCAATGCTGAGCAGATCCGTGTAACTGGTGCCAAGACCACCGACAAGATGTACTACTCCCACTCCGGTTTCCCGGGCGGCATCAAGTCGATCAACTTCGAGAAGCTGATCGCCAAGGCCCCTGAGCGCGTGATCGAGACCGCGGTTAAAGGCATGCTGCCGAAGAACCCGCTGGGTCGCGACATGTATCGTAAGCTGAAAGTGTATGCGGGCGCTGCTCACCCCCACACTGCTCAGCAGCCCCAAGAACTGAAGTTTTAACGGAATAGTTCATTATGTCGGCGACTCAAAATTACGGCACTGGCCGTCGCAAGACCGCTACCGCTCGCGTTTTCCTGCGTGCTGGTACTGGCAAGATCTCCATCAACAACCGTACTCTCGACGGCTTCTTCGGTCGCGAAACTGCCCGCATGGTAGTTCGTCAGCCGCTGGAACTGGTTGAGATGACCGAGAAGTTTGATGTTTTCGTTACCGTTATCGGTGGCGGTGTAAGTGGTCAGGCTGGCGCAATCCGCCACGGCATCACTCGCGCCCTGATGGACTATGACGAAGCGCTGCGTCCTGCGCTGCGCAAAGCTGGCTTCGTGACTCGCGACGCCCGTGAAGTTGAGCGTAAGAAGGTTGGTCTGCGTAAGGCGCGTAAGCGTCCGCAGTACTCCAAGCGTTAATTCGCGATCTGCGTTCAAAAACGCCCAGTTTCCTTTCGGAGCTGGGCGTTTTTTATGGGCGATGATTTAGTCTGCGGCATCATGCCGCAGCGGTGAATGCCGTGATTTGCAAGGCGTTGCGTCGGTTATGACTGGGTAATTACCTTGTCAGTAAAGGGGCTTTTCTTTACCATTCGGCAACTTTTTGTGCGATCTGAAACTTACCGAGTATAGGCCTGCTTAAAAGGCCATAAAGCTGATGGGAGACGACTGAATGAGCAATGACGGCGTGAATGCAGGCCGGCGTCGCTTTCTGGTAGCGGCCACCTCTGTGGTGGGCGCTGCAGGAGCGGTGGGTGCCGCGGTCCCGTTCGTAGGGTCCTGGTTCCCAAGCGCCAAGGCTAAGGCTGCCGGTGCACCTGTGAAGGTGAATGTCAGCAAGATCGAGCCAGGCCAGCAGATGGTTGCCGAGTGGCGGGGGCAGCCGGTGTTTATCGTGCGCCGTACCGAGGAGATTCTCGGTAATTTGGTCAAGCTCGAGCCGCAACTGGCTGACTTTGAGTCCAAGGCGTCCGAGCAGCCGAGCTATGTCGATCCGAAAACCCGTTCGATCAAGCCGGAGCTGCTGTTGCTGGTAGGCCTGTGTACCCACCTGGGTTGCGCGCCGTCCTTCCGTCCGGAAGTGGCACCTGCGGACTTGGGGGCCGAGTGGGTGGGTGGCTATTTCTGCCCGTGCCACGGTTCGCGCTATGACCTCGCTGGCCGCGTGTACAAGGCCCAGCCTGCGCCCTTGAACCTGCCGGTGCCGCCGCACACATACGAGTCGGATGATGTGATCATCATCGGTGTGGATCAGGAGCAAGCATGATGAGTAAATTCATGGAATGGGTCGATGCACGCTTCCCCGCGACCAAGATGTGGGAAGACCATCTGTCCAAGTACTACGCGCCAAAGAACTTCAACTTCTTCTACTTTTTTGGCTCCCTGGCTCTGCTGGTGCTGGTCAATCAGATCGTCACCGGCGTCTGGCTGACCATGAGCTACACGCCTTCGGCCGAAGAGGCGTTCGCCTCGGTCGAATACATCATGCGTGATGTCGAGTACGGCTGGATCCTGCGCTACCTGCACTCCACCGGTGCCTCGGCGTTCTTCGTGGTGGTCTACCTGCACATGTTCCGCGGTCTGCTCTACGGCTCCTACCAGAAGCCACGTGAGCTGGTGTGGATCTTCGGCATGCTGATCTACCTGATGCTGATGGCCGAAGCCTTTATGGGTTATCTGCTGCCGTGGGGTCAGATGTCCTACTGGGGTGCCCAGGTGATCATCTCGCTGTTCGGTGCCATCCCGGTGATCGGGGCTGACCTGACTCAGTGGATTCGTGGTGACTACCTGATTTCCGGGATTACCCTGAACCGCTTCTTCGCCCTGCACGTTGTGGCCCTGCCGATCGTGATTCTCGGTCTGGTGGTGCTGCACATCCTGGCGCTGCACGAAGTCGGTTCGAACAACCCCGACGGCGTCGACATCAAGAAGAAGAAAGATGAGAACGGCATTCCGCTCGACGGCATTGCGTTCCATCCGTACTACACCGTGAAAGATATCGTCGGTGTCGTGGTGTTCCTCTTCGTCTTCTGCTTCGTGATCTTCTTCTTCCCGGAAATGGGCGGTTATTTCCTCGAGAAGCCGAACTTCGAAGCGGCCAACCCGTTCAAGACGCCTGCACACATCGCACCGGTTTGGTACTTCACGCCGTTCTACGCGATTCTGCGGGCAATCCCTGACAAGCTCATGGGTGTTATCGCCATGGGCGCAGCCATTGCCGTGCTGTTTGTGCTGCCGTGGCTGGACCGTAGTCCGGTCAAATCGATGCGCTACAAGGGCTGGATGAGCAAAATCTGGCTGCTGGTGTTCTGCGTGTCCTTCGTGATTCTGGGTGTGCTGGGTGTGTTGTCGCCGACTCCGGGTCGTACGTTGCTGTCGCAGGTGTGTACCTTCCTGTACTTCGCGTACTTCATCCTGATGCCGTTCTATACCAAGCTCGAGAAGACCAAACCGGTTCCGGAAAGGGTGACTGGCTGATGAAAAAGTTCTTTGCTGCACTTGTTATTGCTGCTGCACCCGCGCTTGCCCTGGGGGCTGCTGTTGCCGAGTATCCGCTGGACAAGGTGGATATCGATCTGTCCGACAAGGCGGCCATGCAGGATGGTGCGCGTACCTTCGCCAACTACTGCATGGGTTGCCACTCGACCCAGTACCAGCGCTATGAGCGGGTGGCCGATGACCTCGGTATTCCTCATGAGTTGATGCTGGAGAATGTGGTGTTCAGTGGTGCCAATATCGGCGATCACATGAAGATCGGCATGAAGCCCGCCGATGCTAAGGCCTGGTTCGGTGCTGCGCCGCCTGACCTGACCCTGGTCGCACGTGTACGTGGTAACGACTGGCTGTACACCTACCTGCGTACCTTCTACGACGATCCAACTCGTCCGCTGGGTGCCAATAACAAGGTTTTCCCCAACGTCGGCATGCCGAACGTGCTGGTGGCCTTGCAGGGCAAGCAGGTGATTGGTTGCAAGCAGGTACAGGTGGTTGAGGACGGCAAGAAGCTGTTCGATCCGCTGTCCGGCACGCCGATCACCCACGAGGCCTGCGACCAGTTGGCCATCGAGCCGAAGACGGGCAAGCTGAGCGAAGAAGAGTTCGACGAGAAGATCAAGAACCTGGTGACCTTCCTGGCGTACTCGGCCAATCCGGTCAAATTGCAAAGTCAGCGTATCGGTACCTACGTTCTGCTGTATCTTGCCTTCTTCTTCGTGTTCGCCTATCTGCTCAAGCGCGAATACTGGAAGGACGTGCATTAATACCTAGTGTCTCCGCTGTTGACCTGTGCGCCCCTCTGGGCGCGCAGGTTTTGCGCCCTGCCATCCCTGGCGGTCACCCCTGCGGTGCCGTCGCAAGCGACGTCAAAAATTGCTCCGGCAATTTTTTCTGCTTCACATAACTTTATAAGCGAGGAGGACCGCCATGGGCGTGACCAATCGGTTGGCCTGTTACTCCGACCCCGCCGACCACTATTCCCACCGCGTACGCATCGTGCTCGCCGAGAAGGGTGTCAGCGCCGAAATCATCAGTGTCGAAAAGGGTCGTTATCCGGCGAAGCTGCTGGAGGTCAACCCCTATGCCAGCCTGCCGACCCTGGTCGATCGCGACCTGGCACTCTATGAGTCGACCGTGGTGATGGAGTATCTGGACGAGCGTTACCCGCACCCGCCGCTGTTGCCGGTTTATCCGGTGGCCAGGGCCAATAGCCGTTTGCTGATCCACCGTATCCAGCGTGATTGGTGCGCCCAGGTCGATCTAATTCTCGACCCGCGTAGCAAGGAGCCAGCCCGCGCCCTGGCGCGCAAGGAGCTGCGCGAGAGCCTGACCGGTGTCTCGCCGCTGTTTGCCGACAAGGCGTATTTCCTCAGTGAGGAATTGAGCCTGGTGGATTGTTGTCTGCTGCCGATTCTTTGGCGTTTGCCAATTCTGGGGATAGAGTTGCCAAAGCCGGCCAAGCCTTTGCTTGACTATATGGACCGCCAGTTTGCCCGTGAGGCGTTCCAGACCAGTTTGTCGCCTGTCGAGCGGGATATGCGTTAACTGAGGAGGTAGTGATGAAGTCGAGTCGTCCCTATCTGGTTCGTGCTCTGTACGAGTGGATTGTTGATAACGACTGCACCCCGCACTTGCTGGTCAATGCCGAGTTTGCCGGGGTGCAGGTGCCTGCGGGTTTTGCCAGTGATGGGCAGATCGTGCTGAATGTCTCGCCCAGTGCCGTGCGCCATCTGCATATGGATAACGATGCAGTGAGCTTCGAGGGTCGCTTCGGTGGCGTGCCTCAGAGCCTGTATATCCCTTCCGCGGCGGTGCTGGCGATCTATGCCCGGGAGAATGGCCAGGGCATGGTCTTCGAGGTGGAAGCGTCGTTGGCCGAGGAGGGCGAGCTGGAAGAGCCCGATGATGGGAGCCCGCCGGATGGCGAGCCGCCGCGACCAAGTGGTCGACCCAGTCTGAAGGTGGTCAAGTAAGAAGAAATGGCAGGGAGCCATTTCTGGGCTTGTGTAGCGGCGGCCGAGGGGGTTGTCAGGACATGACTCACAAAAAAAGGCGACCCTCGGGTCGCCTTTTTTATGGGCGTGGTGAACTCAGTTGGTGTACTGGAACAGCCGCACGATCTTCTGCACCCCGGACACGCTCTGCACCAGGTTGGTGGCCTGGGCTGCCTCGGCGCGCGAGACCAGCCCGAGCATGTAGACGATGCCGTTCTCGGTAATCACCTTGATGCGCGAGCCCGGGACCGTGGCGTCAGCGAGCATCTGGGCCTTGATCCGGGTGGTCAGCAGCGAGTCGTTGCTGCGTACCAGCAGCGAGGTGGGTTGTTGCACCTGCAGCTCGTTGTGCACCTTGCTGACGTTGTTGACCTTGCGTGCCGCCTGTTCTGCCATGGCTTTCAGGTCGCTGCGCGGAGTCTGGCCAGCGAGCAGAACCACGCCGTTATAGCTGGTGACCACGATGCGCGATGTGGGGCTGGTCAGGTCGATATGGGCGCGGGCGACGTTGGAGCTGACCTCCGGGGCGATAAACTGGTCGTCGATCTTGTTGCCGACGCTACGGTTGCCACAGCCGGCCAGGGCAAGGGTCAGTGCCAGGGTGGCGAGGATCAGTGGTGAACGGGTCATTCTTCACTCCCAAACAGTTGGCTGTCGATCAGGTCGCACAGGCAGTGGATGGCCAGCAGGTGGACTTCCTGGATGCGTGCGGTGACTTTCGAAGGAACGCGGATTTCCACGTCTTCCGGTAGCAGCAGTGAGGCCATGCCGCCGCCGTCGCGGCCGGTGAGGGCGACCACGGTCATTTCGCGGTCGTGGGCAGCCTGGATGGCCTGGATCACGTTGGCCGAATTGCCGCTGGTGGAGATCGCCAGCAGTACGTCGCCCGGTTGACCAAGGGCGCGGATCTGCTTGGAGAAGATCTCGTTGTAGCTGTAGTCATTGGCAATCGAGGTGATGGTCGAACTGTCGGTAGTCAGGGCGATGGCCGGCAGGCTCGGGCGCTCGCGCTCGAAGCGGTTGAGCAGCTCGGAGGAGAAGTGCTGGGCGTCGCCAGCAGAGCCGCCATTGCCGCAGGTAAGGATCTTGCCCTCGCTGAGCAGGGCCTGAACCATGGCCAGGCTGCCTTGTTCGATAAGGGGGATGAGCACTTCCATGGCCTGCTGCTTGGTGTCGATGCTGGCTTGGAACAGGTGGCGAATACGGGCTTGCATATCCATGGAGATATAACCTTCAGTGGGGCGTCTGCTTAGGTATCAAAGGCGTTTTGAATCCAGTTCAGTGGCGCGGGGGCTGGGCTGTCGGCAGTTATGGCAATCACATCAAAGCGGCATGGGTGCTTGGCCCAGCGTGACTCCTGCTGCAGAAAGTGCTGGGCGGCGCGGCTGAGTTTCTCACGTTTGCGTGCATCGACGCTTTCAGCTGCGCCACCCCAGGCGCTATAGCGCCGATAGCGAACTTCCACGAATACTACTGTATCGCTGTCGAGCATGACCAGATCGAGCTCGCCGAGGCGGCAGCGCCAGTTCTGTGCCAGCAGGCGCAGGCCGCGCTGTTCGAGGAACTGGCGCGCCAGAGCCTCAGCCGCCTGGCCACTTTGTTGTGGGTTGTTGCGCTCGGTCAAAGGGCGCTGTCGGGCAGGCGCTGGACCTGGCCGTCGCGGAATTCGGCCCAGGGCAGCTGGCGTTCGATGCGTTGCGCCGGGTTCAGGCTGAGGCTGCCGGACAGGCCGTCCAGGCGGGTCTCGGGCAGGGCCTTGAGCTGGGTCAGGCGCGGGGCCAGCTGATAGGCGTCGGCCCCCATGGCATACAGCCGGCCAAGGCTGCCGCCGGCCTGGGGCCACTGGCTGCTGGCCTGCTGGCGCAATGGGTCGTTGACGTTCAGCAGCCAGGGCGTTTCGCAGAACATGATGCCGTTCAGGTCGAGGTACTGGGCCTGGCTGTGGCTGCCGGTGAACAGGTGCGAGGTGGCGTACACGGGCACGTCGCCGGCGTACTGGAAGGCCAGGGTCGGTTTGATCTGCTGGGCCTGCTGCGGGGTAGCGGCGAGGAAGATAAAGTCGATATCGCGGCGGCGCGACGGGGCTGCGGCAACGGCGTCGCCCAGGGTGCTCTGCAGGCGTTTGCCGCGGGCTTCGCTCTCGCGCAGCTGGAACAGCTCGGCGATCTGCTTGGCCAGTTCTACCGGCTGGTCGACATGTTCGGCGGCGATCAGGGTGCCGCCTTGCGCCTGCCAGCTCTGGCGAAAGGCGTCGAGTACGCGGTCGCCCCAGTCGCCGCTTGGCACCAGTGCCACTGCCCGGCGGTGGCCGTCGGCCCAGGCGCGGCGTGCCACTTCGCGGGCTTCATCTTCTGCGGCCAGACCGAACTGGAAGAGCTGAGCGGGGCCTTCCTGGGCGGTTTCGCTGTAGTTCAAGGCCAGGGTGGTGATGGGCAGTTGCTCGCGGGCGCTGAGCTGGGTGACCAGCGGTTTTTCCAGCGGCCCCACGACCAGTTGCACGCCGGAGGCCTGGGCCTGGCGGTAGAACTCATCCAGGGAGCCGATGCGCGAGCTGTCGAAAATCTGAATGTTGGGCGGGTTCTGCCCGGCCTGCTGGGCCTGGTAATGAGCGGCGAGAAAACCGTCGCGCAGCGCCCGGGCGACATTGGCCAGTTGGCCATCCTGGGGCAGCAGCAGGGCTATTTCGCTCAGCGGTTGGCTGGAAAGCTTCTTCAGTTCGACCAGGGTCTCGGGTAGTTGCTGGGCGGCGGGGTGGCCGGGGTTCTGCAGCAGCCAGTTGTCGATGGCTTGCTGCTGCTGTTCCAGGGTGCCGGCGCTCTTGGTGGCGCGGGCCAGGTCTACCCAGCCATTGAGGTCGGCGTCGCCGCTGGCCTGCAGCTGCTCCAGAGGCAGGCTGGAGACCAGGGTCCAGATTTCCTGATGGTTGCGTGCGGCGGCTTCACCGCTGAGCAGGGGGGCGATAAAGGCGCGTTCGCGGGCTGCGGCCAGGGTCTGTCCGCTGGCCTGCAGGGCGCTGGCGCGGACCAGCTGGCTGCGTACTTGCTGTTCAACCGGTAGTTCGCCGAGGCGCTCCATGCTCGGGTGGCTCAGGGCGCGCAGGGCTGCCTTGGGCTGCTCGCGGGCCATCTCCAGTTCGGCACGCAGGGTGCTGGCATAGATCTGCTGGGCCGGTTTCAGACTTTCCAGCTGGACCTTCTCGAGGATGCTGGCCGCGCGGGCAATGTTTTTCTGCCGGTAGGCCAGGTCGGCGGCGGACAGGCGCAGCAGTTCGGCCTGTTCGGAGGTGCTGTCGCCGGCCTGTTGCAGCAGTTGCTCGATGCTGGCTTGCGGGGTGCGTGGCAGTTCGCCCAGGTTGGACGTGGGGGAGCTGGCGCAGGCGGCGAGGAGGGCGGCGAGGCAGAAGATGGAGAGTGGGCGCAGGCGGGCGATCAGGCTGGTGGGCATGTAGGGCGTTCCTGATACTTGATCAAATGAGCGGTGAATTGTACCCAAGCCCGCCGGGTGACGCGATGTCGAAGGTTGGAAACGGGCTACAATGCGCGCTTTGCTGATTGACGAGGCCTGTGTTGTGACCCCATCCGCTGCTCCGAATCCCATCTGCGGCACGCTTTATGTGGTGGCCACGCCCATCGGTAACCTGGACGACATCAGTGCCCGGGCGCTGACCATTCTGCGTAGCGTCGCCCTGATCGCGGCCGAGGACACCCGCCATTCGGCGCGGCTGATGCAGCACTTCGGTATCGCGACGCCCCTGGCGGCCTGTCATGAGCACAACGAGCGTGATCAAGGCGGGCGCTTTCTCGCGCGTCTGCAGGCGGGGGAGGATGTGGCGTTGATTTCCGACGCCGGCACTCCGCTGATCTCCGATCCGGGTTATCACCTGGTGCGTCAGGCGCGTGCGGCGGGCGTGGCGGTTGTGCCGGTGCCAGGGGCCTGCGCATTGATCGCGGCCTTGTCGGCGGCCGGCTTGCCCTCTGACCGTTTTATCTTCGAGGGCTTTCTGCCGGCCAAGACTGCCGGTCGGCGCGCACGCCTGGAGCAGGTAAAGGAAGAGCCGCGCACCCTGATCTTCTACGAAGCCCCTCACCGTATTCTCGAATGCCTGCAGGATATGCAGACGGTGTTCGGCGATGAGCGCCCGGCATTGCTGGCGCGGGAGATCACCAAGACCTTCGAGACCCTCAAGGGGCTGCCGCTGGCGGAGCTGGCGGCCTGGGTGGCGGCCGATAGCAATCAGCAGCGCGGCGAATGCGTGGTGCTGGTCGCCGGCTGGCAGGCTCCTGAGGGTGATGAGGCGGTGAGCGGCGAAGCGCTGCGGGTGCTCGATCTTTTGCTGGAGGAAATGCCGCTCAAGCGCGCCGCGGCGTTGGCGGCGGAGATCACCGGAGTGCGCAAGAACTTGCTCTATCAGGCTGCGCTGGAGCGGCAGAAAGGCGCTTGAGCCTTGTTCTATCGGGCTGGTGTCGGTAACCTTGGCGGCGGAGAGTCGATCGGACAGTCGCTGCCGTGTTGCGTTCTGCGTAATGCGGGGGAGGAAAGTCCGGGCTCCATAGGGCGGAGTGCCAGGTAACGCCTGGGAGGCGTGAGCCTACGGAAAGTGCCACAGAAAATAACCGCCTAAGCGCTTCGGTGCCGGTAAGGGTGAAAAGGTGCGGTAAGAGCGCACCGCACGACTGGTAACAGTTCGTGGCTAGGCAAACCCCACTCGGAGCAAGACCAAATAGGGTTCCATTGGCGTGGCCCGCGCTGGAACCGGGTAGGTTGCTAAAGGCGTGCAGTGATGTACGTCGTAGAGGAATGACTGTCCTCGACAGAACCCGGCTTACAGATCGACTCTCCACCTTTCTCCATTGATCCGCTTCACTTTCATTCCCCGCTTTCTAAGACCGAAAAAATCTTACTCTTAACAAATCACTTTAAGTTTGAAGTGCAGCTTCCTGCGCGGGCTCGTTTTAGTGTGTCGATTGTCTGACCCTCTGCTGTTTCTTTCTCTCTTTGTTTCGCTAAATCTCCGTTCTATAAGGGTTTTTCCCGCTGGGCGCGCCTTGACGGTGGGGGGCGTGCGTTCCTATAGTGTGCGCGAGTGGCAAGAAGTGGCATGAAGTGGGTTTTTTTGGGCATGGACAGCTAATTAAAGGGGAAGCGCGGTCGTGTTTCGCGGAGCTAACGCCATCAGTCTCGACGCCAAAGGGCGCCTCGCGATGCCAAGTCGGTATCGGGATGAGCTCGTCTCGCGTTGTGCCGGCCAGCTTATCGTCACCATCGATGCCATCGACCCCTGTCTGTGTGTCTACCCCCTGGCCGAGTGGGAACTGATCGAAGCCAAACTGCGTGAGCTGGCGTCCTTTCGCGAGGAGAATCGTCGTTTGCAGCGTCTGCTGATCGGTAATGCGGTTGACCTGGAGCTGGATGCCAGTGGTCGTTTCCTGGTGCCGCCGCGGCTGCGCGAGTACGCCAAGCTGGATAAGCGCGCAATGCTGGTGGGTCAGCTCAATAAATTTCAATTGTGGGATGAGGATGCCTGGAATGCCGTGGCGGATGCCGATCTGGCCGCCATCAAGCAACCGGGTGCTCTGTCCGACGAACTACGGGACCTGATCCTGTGACTATGTCCAGCAGCTTTCGCCATATAACAGTGCTACTCGACGAGGCGGTCGAGGGGCTGGCTGTGCGTGCGGACGGCTGCTACCTGGATGGCACCTTCGGCCGCGGCGGGCACAGTCGGCTGATTCTCGAGAGGCTGGGCCCTGACGGCCGCCTGCTGGGGTTCGACAAGGATCCCCTGGCGATTGCGACGGGGAATGCGCTGGCGGCCGAAGACGGCCGCTTTGTCGTTGTGCAGCGCAGTTTTGCGGAACTCGGTGAAGAGGTTGCTGTCCGCGGCCTGGCCGGCAAGGTCAGCGGCATCCTGCTCGACCTCGGCGTGTCCTCGCCGCAGCTCGATGATGCCGAACGCGGCTTCAGCTTCATGAACGATGGCCCGCTGGATATGCGCATGAACCCGGATGCGGGTGTCAGTGCCGCGCAGTTTATTGCCAGCGCGACCGAAGAGGAAATTGCTCGGGTCTTCAAGGAATACGGTGAAGAGCGCTTCGCCAAACGCATGGCCCGTGCGGTGGTGCTGCGCCGCGCCGAGCAGCCGTTCGAGCGTACCGCTGACCTGGCCCAGGTACTGACCGTGGCCAATCCGGCCTGGGAAAAAGGCAAGAATCCGGCCACCCGTGCCTTCCAGGGCCTGCGCATCTTTGTCAATAACGAGCTCGGCGACCTTGAAGTCGGCCTGGATGCCGCCCTGGAAGCCCTCGAAGTGGGTGGGCGGCTGGTGGTGATCAGCTTTCATTCCCTGGAAGATCGCATCGTCAAACTCTTTATGCGCAAGCATGCCAAGGGCGAACAGGACAAGTTGCCGCGCGACCTGCCGATCATTCCGAAGGCCTTCGAGCCACGTCTGAAACTGATCGGCAAGGCGCAGTTCGCCTCGGAAGCCGAGCAGAAAGCCAATCCGCGTTCGCGCAGTGCCGTTATGCGCGTTGCGGAGAAAATGCGATGAGCGCGATCTTCGCCAAGCCATTGCCCGGCGGCAGTCTGCTGATGCTGGTGCTGTTCCTCTGCGTACTGGTTTCGGCCGTGGCGGTGTCCTACAGCGCCCACTGGAATCGCCAGCTGCTCAACGACCTGTATGCCGAACTCAGCGTGCGCGACAAGGCGCAGGCGGAGTGGGGGCGGTTGATCCTCGAACAGAGCACCTGGACTGCCCACAATCGGATCGAGGCCCTGGCCTCCGAACGCCTCGGCATGCGCATCCCGGATGCCGCCGAAGTGCGCATGGTGGCCCCATGATCAGGCTCGAAGGCGCTCTCTACCCTTGGCGCTTCCGCCTGGTACTGCTGGTGCTGGCCTTGATGGTGGGTGCCATTGCCTGGCGCATCGTCGATCTGCAGGTGTTCGACCAGAGCTTCCTGCAGGCCCATGGCGATGCTCGCAGCGTGCGCCATATACCGATTCCGGCGCACCGCGGCCTGATCACCGACCGCAATGGCGAGCCCCTGGCCGTCAGCACCCCGGTGACCACCCTGTGGGCCAACGGCAAGGAGCTGCAGAATGGCAAGGCCCAGTGGCCGATCCTGGCGGCAGCTCTGGGTCAGGAGACCAAGGCTTTCAGTGCGCGTTTGCAGGCCAATGCCGAGCGCGAATTTATGTACCTGGTGCGCGGGCTGACGCCTGAGCAGGGTCGGCGCATTCTCGATATGAAAGTGCCGGGCGTATATGGCATTGAAGAGTTTCGTCGTTTCTACCCGGCAGGCGAGGTCGCCGCTCATGTGGTGGGGTTTACCGATATTGATGACCGCGGCCGTGAAGGGATGGAGTTGGCTTTTGATGATTGGCTGGCCGGTGTTCCCGGCAAGCGGCAAGTGCTCAAGGACAGGCGCGGCCGGCTGATCAAAGACGTCCAGGTGGCACAGAATGCCAAGGCCGGTAAGGCCTTGGCATTGTCGATTGACCTGCGCCTGCAATACCTCGCGCACCGTGAACTGCGTAATGCGCTGCTCGAGTTTGGCGCTAAGGCCGGTAGCCTGGTCATGGTTGATGTGCGCACCGGTGAAGTCCTGGCAATGGTCAATCAGCCGACCTACAACCCGAATAATCGCCGTAATTTGCAGCCCGCAGCGATGCGTAACAGGGCGATGATTGATGTGTTCGAGCCCGGCTCGACCATGAAGCCGTTCTCCATGAGCGCCGCGCTGGAAAGTGGCCGTTGGAAGTCGTCGGACACGGTCGATGTCTACCCGGGCACCTTGCAGATCGGTAAGTACACCATTCGCGACGTGTCGCGCAGCAGTGGCCCGCTTAGCCTCACCGATATTTTGATCAAGTCGAGCAACGTCGGCATGAGTAAAATTGCATTTGATATCGGTGGCCAGTCGATTTACGAAGTCATGCAGCAGGTTGGCCTGGGTCAGGATACCGGGCTCGGTTTCCCAGGTGAGCGCGTTGGCAACCTGCCGAACTACCGCGAATGGCGCAAGGCCGAAACGGCTACGTTGTCGTATGGCTATGGCTTGTCAGTCACCGCTGTACAGCTTGCCCATGCCTATTCGGTACTCGCCAATAATGGCCGCAGCACAAATCTTTCACTGGCGCGTATTGACCGTAAGCCGGACTCCGTTCAGGTGATTCCTGAAGACATTGCGGTGGTCATCCAGGGCATGTTGCAGCAGGTCATTGAAGCGCCGGGTGGCGTTTATCGCGCCAAGGTGCCGGGCTACCACGTCGCTGGCAAGAGTGGCACTGCGCGCAAGGTTTCAGTGGGTAGTCGTGGCTACCGAGACAATGCGTATCGCTCGCTCTTTGCCGGTTTTGGTCCGGTCAGTGACCCGCGTATTGCGGTGGCCATTGTGATCGATGAGCCAAGTCAGGGTGGTTATTACGGTGGCCTGGTCTCTGCCCCGGTGTTTGGCAAGGTCATGGCCGGTGCGCTGCGTCTGATGAACGTCGCCCCGGATAACCTGCCGCCAGCCGAGCCGGCAAAAGTTGAAACCGCGGCCGTTGATCCCCTTAAAGGAGGGCGTATCTGATGCCCATGCCCCTCAATCAGTTGTTGCCGGAAGCCGCCAGTTCGGCGCTGATCCGCGAATTGACCCTGGACAGCCGCAAGGTGCGTCCGGGCGATCTGTTTCTTGCCGTGCCCGGCACCCAGCAGGATGGCCGCGTGCATATCGCCGACGCCATCGCCCGTGGGGCCGCCGCGGTGGCCTATGAGGCCGAGGGCGCGTTGCCGATGACCGCCCATAGCGCCGAGCTGGTGGCGCTCAAGGGCCTGGCGGGGCAGCTGTCGGCCATCGCCGGGCGCTTTTATGGTGAGCCGAGCCGTGGTCTGCATCTGATCGGTATCACCGGCACCAACGGCAAAACCAGTGTCAGCCAGTTGTTGGCCCAGGCCCTGGATCTGCTCGGCGAGCGTTGCGGCATCGTTGGCACCCTAGGTAACGGCTTCTATAACGCCCTGGCTCTGGGTCGCCACACCACTCCGGACCCGATCGGGGTGCAGGCGACCCTGGCCGATATGAAGAATGCCGGCGCGCGCGCCGTGGCCATGGAAGTGTCTTCCCATGGTCTGCACCAGGGCCGGGTCGCGGCCCTGGCCTTCGATGTGGCGGTGTTTACCAACCTGTCCCGCGACCATCTGGATTATCACGGTTCGATGGACGCCTATGGCGAGGCCAAGGCTGCCCTGTTCGCCTGGTCGGGGCTGCGCTGCCGGGTGCTCAACCTGGATGATGCCTTTGGCCGCGAGCTGGCAGAGGCCGAGCATCCCTCGCGCCTGATCGGCTACAGCCTGGAAAATCCTGCGGCCTACCTGTATTGCCGCGATATTCGTTTCGATGAGCAGGGCGTGCGCGCCACCCTGGTCACCCCGCGCGGCGAAGGCCACCTGCGCAGCTCCCTACTCGGTCGTTTCAACCTGAGCAACCTGCTGGCGGTGGTCGGTGCGCTGCTCGGCATGGATTACGCGCTGGACGAAATTCTCAAGCTGCTGCCGCAGTTGCAGGGACCGGTTGGTCGCATGCAGCGTTTGGGTGGGGTCAAGCAGCCATTATTGGTGGTCGATTATGCCCACACCCCGGATGCCCTGGAGAAGGTCCTCGAAGCCCTTCGCCCGCATGTCAAAGGCCGCCTGCTGTGCCTGTTCGGCTGCGGCGGCGACCGTGACCGTGGCAAGCGTCCGCTGATGGCTGCCGTGGTCGAGCGCCTGGCCGATGGCGTGCTGGTGACCGACGACAACCCGCGCAGCGAGGCTCCCGAGCAGATCTTCAACGATATTCGTGCCGGCTTTGCTAACCCCGAGGCGGTGCAGTTTGTTCATGGTCGTGGCCAGGCCATCGCCCAGCTGGTCGCGGCTGCCAGTGCCGACGACGTGCTGGTGCTGGCCGGCAAGGGGCATGAGGACTACCAGGAAATTAACGGCGAGCGTCAGCCGTTCTCCGATCTGATCGAAGCCGGCAAGGCCCTGGCCGTTTGGGAGGTGGCCCATGCTTAAGGCTCTGCGTTTGAGCGAAGTGGCCGCGGCCCTGAGTGCGCGCCTGATCGGCCGCGATTGTGCTTTCGATGCCGTCAGCAGTGACAGCCGGGCGATTCGCCCCGGGCAGTTGTTTGTCGCCCTGAGCGGGCCGCGCTTCGACGGTCATGATTACCTGGCCGAGGTCGCCGCCAAGGGTGCGGTGGCTGCACTGGTCGAGCGCGAAGTCGCCGGCTCGCCCTTGCCGCAACTGCTGGTGGGCGATACCCGCCTGGCCCTGGGCCAGCTGGGCGCACTCAAGCGTCGCGCCTTCGGTGGCCCGGTGGTGGCGATTACCGGTTCCAGTGGCAAGACCACGGTCAAGGAAATGCTCGCCAGCATCCTGCGGGTTGGCCAGCGCGGGCCGGTGTTGGCCACCCGTGGCAATCTCAACAATGAACTTGGGGTGCCTCTGACCCTGCTGGAACTGGCTGCCGAGCATGTCGCGGCGGTGATCGAGCTGGGCGCTAACCATGTCGGCGAGATCGCCTACACCGTCGGCCTGACCCAGCCTCAGGTGGTCATTATCACCAATGCCGGCAGTGCCCATGTCGGCGAGTTCGGCGGCCCGGAGAAGATCGTCCAGGCCAAGGGCGAGATTCTCGAAGGCCTGAGCGACAGCGGTGTGGCCGTGCTCAACCTGGACGATCCGGCCTTTGCCACCTGGCAGCAGCGCGCCAAGGGGCGTGCCGTTAGCAGTTTTTCCCTGCACAAGTCGGCGGCGGATTTTCACGCCAGCGATCTGCAGCGCGATGCCCGCGGCTGCTCGGCCTTTACCCTGCATTGCCGTCAGGGCCAGGCGGTGGTTCAGCTCAATCTGCTCGGCGAACACAATGTGGCCAACGCCCTGGCTGCTGCTGCGGCTGCCGCGGCCCTGAGCGTGCCGCTGGTGGATATCAAGACCGGTCTGGAAAACCTGCAGCCGGTCAAGGGCCGCGCGGTGGCGCAACTCGCACCCAACGGCATGCGGGTGATCGACGACAGCTACAACGCCAACCCCGCGTCGATCTGCGCCGCGGTGGATATCCTCGCCGGTTTTTCCGGGCGCACCGTGCTGGTCCTCGGCGATATGGGCGAGCTGGGTGACTGGGCCGAACAGGGCCACCGGGAAGTGGGCCGTTATGCCGCCGGCAAGGTCTCCGCACTCTATGCAGTGGGCCCGCTTATGGCCCATGCCGTTGCCGAATTCGGGGCCCAGGGCCGGCACTTCGCCGACCAGGCCAGTCTGATCGCCGCCCTTGCCGGCGAGTCGGGCGACACCACCCTTCTAATCAAAGGTTCACGCAGTGCCGCGATGGAAAATGTCGTGGCGGCGCTCTGTGGCACATCCGGGGAGAGTCACTAATGCTGCTGCTGCTGGCCGAATACCTGCAACAGTTCCACAAAGGCTTCGCGGTCTTTCAGTACCTGACCCTGCGCGGCATTCTCGGTGTGCTCACCGCGCTGGCGCTGTCGTTGTGGCTGGGGCCCTGGATGATCCGCACCCTGCAGATCCGCCAGATCGGCCAGTCGGTGCGCAACGACGGCCCGCAGTCGCACCTGTCGAAAAAGGGCACGCCGACCATGGGCGGCGCGCTGATCCTCTCCGCGATTACCGTCAGCACCCTGCTCTGGGCGGACCTGAGCAATCGCTACGTCTGGGTGGTGCTGGCCGTGACCCTGCTGTTCGGGGCCGTGGGCTGGGTCGACGACTACCGCAAGGTGATCGAGAAGAACTCCAAGGGCCTGCCGAGTCGCTGGAAGTACTTCTGGCAATCGGTGTTTGGTCTCGGCGCGGCGCTGTTCCTTTTTATGACCGCACAGAGCCCGGTGGAAACCACCCTGATCCTGCCAATACTCAAGGACTTCAGCGTCGAGCTGGGTCTGGGCTTCGTGGTGCTGACCTACTTCGTGATCGTCGGTTCGAGCAATGCGGTAAACCTCACCGACGGCCTCGACGGCCTGGCCATTCTGCCCACCGTCATGGTTGGCGGCGCGTTGGGGATCTTCTGCTACCTGTCGGGCAACGTGAATTTCTCTGAATACCTGCTGATTCCCTATGTGCCGGGGGCCGGCGAGCTGATCATTTTCTGCGCCGCGCTGGTTGGTGCGGGCCTGGGGTTTCTCTGGTTCAACACCTACCCGGCCCAGGTGTTTATGGGCGACGTCGGCGCGCTGGCGCTGGGCGCGGCCCTGGGCACCATCGCGGTGATCGTCCGTCAGGAAGTGGTGCTGTTCATCATGGGCGGGGTGTTCGTGATGGAAACCCTGTCGGTGATCATCCAGGTCGCCAGCTTCAAGCTGACCGGCAAGCGGGTGTTCCGCATGGCACCGATTCATCACCATTTCGAACTCAAAGGCTGGCCCGAGCCGCGCGTCATTGTGCGCTTCTGGATCATCACCGTGATTCTGGTGCTGATCGGCCTTGCCACCTTGAAACTGCGTTGAGGAAACAATGAGCCTGATCGCTTCTGACCACTTCCGCATCGTTGTCGGCCTCGGCAAGAGCGGCATGTCCCTGGTGCGCTTCCTCGCGCGCCAGGGCTTGCCCTTTGCCGTGGTCGACACCCGTGCCAATCCGCCGGAGCTCGCCACCTTGCGCGAACAGTTTCCGCAGGTTGAAGTGCGTTGTGGCGAGCTGGATGTGGAGTTCCTCTGCCGCGCCAGTGAGCTGCTGGTCAGCCCGGGCCTGGCCATCGCCACGCCAGCGCTGCAGGCTGCCGCCGCGCGTGGAGTCAAGCTGTCCGGCGATATCGATCTGTTCGCCCGTTATGCCAAGGCCCCGATCATTGCCATCACCGGCTCCAACGCCAAGAGCACGGTGACCACCCTGGTCGGCGAGATGGCCGCGGCGGCGGGCAAAAGGGTCGCAGTCGGTGGCAACCTCGGCACCCCGGCACTGGATCTGCTTGATGATGCAGTCGAGCTGTATGTGCTGGAGCTGTCGAGCTTCCAGCTGGAAACCACCGACCAGCTCAACGCCGAGGTGGCGACCTGCCTGAATATCAGCGAAGACCATATGGATCGCTACGCTTCGCTGGCCGCCTATCATCTGGCCAAGCACCGTATCTTCCGTGGCGCGCGCCAGGTGGTGGTCAATCGCGACGACGCGCTGTCGCGTCCGCTGGTAGCCGATCAGCTGCCGTGCTGGACCTTCGGTCTGGGCAAGCCGGACTTCAAGCGCTTCGGTCTGCTTGAGGAGAACGGCGAGAAGTATCTGGCCTATCAGTTCGATGCGCTGCTGCCGGTACGCGAATTGAAGATTCGTGGTGCGCATAATCAGTCCAACGCCCTCGCGGCCTTGGCCCTGGGTCACGCCGTGGGCCTGCCGTTCGAGGCCATGTTGCAGACCCTGCGTAGCTTCGCCGGCCTGGCGCATCGCTGCCAGTGGGTGGGCGAGCGCAATGCAGTGAGCTACTACGACGACTCCAAGGCCACCAACGTAGGTGCCGCCCTGGCTGCCATCGAAGGTCTGGGCGCGGATATCGGCGGCAAGCTGGTGCTGATCGCCGGTGGCGATGGCAAGGGTGCCGATTTCTCCGCGTTGAAAAAGCCGGTCGGCCAGTTCTGTCGCGCGGTGATTCTGCTCGGCCGTGATGCCGAGCTGCTGGCTACCGCACTGGGCGATGCCGCGCCGCTGATTCGGGTCAAGACCCTGGAAGAGGCCGTACAGCGCGCCGCAGAGTTGGCCGAGGCGGGCGATGCCGTGCTGCTGTCGCCGGCCTGCGCCAGCCTGGACATGTTCAAGAATTTCGAGGAGCGCGGACGTCTGTTCGCCCAGGCCGTGGAGGGGTTGCACTGATGCTCGCGCACCTGCTCGCCGCGCCCTCGCCGCTGCATACCCGTCGCGGTATCGACCTGGACTTCCCGCTGCTGGTGGGTTGCCTGGCGCTGCTCGGCCTGGGCCTGGTGATGATCGCCTCGGCGTCCTCCGAAGTGGCGGCGGCGCAGTCTGGCAATCCCTTCTATCACATGATCCGCCACCTGATTTACCTGGGCCTCGGCCTCGGTGCGGCCCTGGTCACCCTGTTGGTGCCAATGGCCATGTGGCAGCGCTACAGCGGCAGGCTGCTGCTGGTGGCAGTGGTGTTGCTGGTGCTGGTGCTGGTGCCGGGCATCGGCCGTGAAGTCAACGGGGCCAAGCGCTGGATCGGTCTGGGCATCATCAACCTGCAGCCCTCCGAGCTGGCCAAGCTGTTTACCGTGCTGTTCCTCGCTGGTTATCTGGTGCGCCGCCAGGCTGAAGTGCGCGAGAAGCTGATCGGTTTTCTCAAGCCGCTGGCAGTACTCGGGCCCATCGCCGGGTTGCTGCTGGCCGAGCCGGACTTCGGGGCCACCGTGGTTCTGGTCGGCGCGTCGATTGCCATGCTGTTTCTCGGCGGGGTCAACCTGCTGCGCTTTATTCCCCTGGCGGCCGGCGTGCTGGCGGCGGGGATATTGGTGATGACCAGCCAGTCCTACCGCATGCAGCGCCTGACCAACTTTATCGACCCCTGGGCCGACCAGTACGGTGCCGGCTACCAGCTGAGCCAGGCGTTGATCGCCTTCGGCCGTGGCGAGTGGTTCGGCGTCGGCCTAGGCAACAGCATCCAGAAGCAGTTCTACCTGCCGGAAGCCCATACCGACTTCGTGTTTGCTGTGCTGGCCGAGGAGCTGGGCATGGTCGGCGCGCTGATTACCGTCGGCCTGTTTGTCTTCGTCAGCGTACGCGCGCTGTATATCGGCCTGTGGGCGGAGAAGGCCAAGCAGTTCTTCGCCGCCTATGTGGCCTACGGCCTGTCCTTTCTGTGGATCGGCCAGGTGCTGATCAATATCGGCGTGAATGTCGGTCTGCTGCCGACCAAGGGCCTGACCCTGCCGTTCCTCAGCTATGGCGGCAGCTCCCTGGTGATCTGCTGCATCAGCCTGGCCATGCTGCTGCGCATCGAGTGGGAACGGCGTACCCAGCTGGGCAGCGAAGACGCCGATTTCACCGAGTCCGATTTTGTCGAAGACCAGGCCGCCGGGGAGGTTCGCCATGCGCGGTAATGTCTTGATCATGGCCGGCGGCACCGGCGGCCACGTGTTCCCGGCCCTGGCCTGCGCCAAGGAGTTCAAGGCCCGCGGCTACAGCGTGCATTGGCTGGGCACCCCGCGCGGTATCGAGAACGAGCTGGTGCCGGCGGCCGATCTGCCGCTGCACCTGATCAGCGTCAGCGGCCTGCGCGGCAAGGGCAAGCTGTCCCTGCTCAAGGCACCGTTCCAGCTGCTCAGGGCGCTGTTCCAGGCGCGCAAGATCATGCGCGAGCTTGAGCCTGTGTGCGTGCTCGGCATGGGCGGCTATGTCACGGGCCCCGGCGGCCTGGCTGCGCGCATGTGTGGCGCGCCGCTGATCATCCATGAGCAGAACGCCGTGGCCGGCACCGCCAACCGCAGCCTGGTGCCATTCGCCAGCCGCGTTTGCGAGGCCTTCCCGGATACCTTCGCTGCCAGCGACAAGCGCCGCACCACCGGCAACCCGGTGCGCGAAGAGCTGTTTCTGGAAACCCCGCGTGATTCGTTGCGCAATCGCCAGCCGCGTCTGCTGGTGCTGGGTGGCAGCCTGGGTGCCGAGCCGCTGAATAAACTGCTGCCCGAAGCCCTGGCGCGGGTGGCTGGCGAGCTGCGCCCTGAAGTGTTTCATCAGGCTGGCAAGCAGCACGCCGAAATTACCGCTGAACGCTACGGCGCAGTTGGCGTCGAAGCGCAGGTCGTACCCTTTATCAAGGACATGGCGCGGGCTTATGCCTGGGCCGATCTGGTGGTGTGCCGCGCCGGTGCCTTGACCGTCAGCGAGTTGGCCGCCGCGGGTTTGCCGTCGTTCCTGGTGCCGCTGCCCCATGCCATCGACGATCACCAGACGTATAACGCCGGCTATCTGGCCAGGGAGGGTGCCGCCGTCCTTCTGCCGCAAGGCTCCACTGACGCCGCCAAGCTGGCCGCGCAGCTGACCGAGGTTTTGATGCACCCCGAACGATTAAAAGAAATGGCCAGCACCGCGCGTCGCCTGGCCAAGCCCGATGCAACCCGCACCGTTGTCGATATCTGCCTGGAGGTGGCCCGTGGCTAAGTCTCCCGCCGCTGCTCGTTCGGAAATCCGCCGTATGCGCCGCATTCGCCGCATCCATTTCGTCGGTATCGGTGGTGCCGGTATGTGCGGCATCGCCGAGGTACTGCTCAACCTCGGCTACGAAGTCTCCGGTTCCGACCTCAAGGCCTCGGCCGTGACCGCGCGCCTGGAAAGCTTTGGCGCGCAGATATTTATCGGCCACCGCGCCGAAAACGTCGAGGAGGCCGACGTGCTGGTGGTGTCCAGCGCCATCAATACCGCCAACCCGGAAGTGGCCACGGCCCTGGAGCGGCGTATTCCGGTGGTGCCGCGGGCCGAGATGCTGGCCGAGCTGATGCGCTATCGCCACGGTATCGCGGTCGCCGGCACCCACGGCAAGACCACCACCACCAGCCTGCTGGCTTCGGTGTTCGCCGCTGGCGGCCTGGACCCGACCTTCGTGATTGGCGGCCGGCTGAATGCCGCCGGCACCAATGCCCAGCTTGGCACCAGCCGTTACCTGATTGCCGAAGCCGACGAAAGCGATGCCAGCTTCCTGCATCTGCAACCGATGGTTTCGGTGGTCACCAATATCGACATGGACCACATGAGCACCTACGAGGGCGACTTCAGCAAGTTGAAGAAAACCTTCGTCGAGTTCCTGCATAACCTGCCTTTCTACGGCCTGGCCGTGGTCTGTGTGGACGATCCGGTGGTGCGCGAGATTCTTCCACAGATCGCCCGGCCGACCGTCACCTACGGCTTCGATGAAGGGGCCGATGTGCGCGCCATCAACGTACGCCAAGAGGGCATGCAGACCTTCTTTACCGTGCTGCGTACGGGCCGCGAGCCGCTGGATGTATCGGTCAACATGCCGGGTAACCACAACGTCTTGAACGCCCTGGCCACCATTGCGATTGCCAGCGACGAAGGCATCAGCGATGAAGCCATCGTTCAGGGGTTGTCCGGTTTTCAGGGTGTTGGGCGACGCTTCCAGGTCTACGGCGAGCTGCCGGTGGATGGTGGCAACGTGATGCTGGTCGACGACTACGGCCATCACCCGCGCGAAGTGGCGGCGGTGATCAAGGCCGTGCGCGGCGGCTGGCCGGAGCGCCGTCTGGTGATGGTCTACCAGCCGCACCGCTTTAGCCGCACCCGCGACCTCTACGAAGACTTCGTTCAGGTCCTGGCCGACACCAACGTGCTGCTGCTGATGGAGGTCTATCCGGCAGGCGAAGAGCCGATCCCGGGTGCCGACAGCAAGCACCTGTGTCACAGCATTCGCCAGCGCGGTCAGCTGGACCCCATCTATATCGAACGCGGCGTCGATCTGGCCCCGCTGATCAAACCGCTGCTGCGCGCCGGCGACATCCTCCTGTGCCAGGGTGCCGGCGATATCGGCGGCCTGGCTCCACAACTGTTGCAAAGCAAGCTGTTCGCGGCGGCTGCAGGTAAGACGAAATGAGTACAGATAGCGTGAAATCCCAGCTCCCGGTCACGGCCTTCGGTCGTGTTGGCGTGTTGTTCGGCGGCAAGAGTGCCGAACGCGAAGTCTCGTTGAAGTCCGGCAATGCCGTGCTTAAAGCCCTGCAGAGCGCCGGAGTGGATGCCTTTGGCATCGATGTTGGCGAGGATTTCCTGCAGCGCCTGCTGGCCGAGAAGATCGATCGCGCCTTTATCGTCCTGCACGGCCGCGGCGGCGAAGACGGCAGCATGCAGGGTCTGCTCGAGTGCGCCGGCATCCCTTACACCGGCAGCGGCATTCTCGCCTCGGCCCTGGCCATGGACAAACTGCGCACCAAGCAGGTGTGGCAAAGCCTGGGCCTGCCGACCCCGCGTCACGCCGTGCTGGCCTCGGTGACCGACTGCGAAGCCGCGGCGAGCGAGCTGGGCTTCCCGCTGATCGTCAAGCCGGCCCATGAAGGTTCGAGCATCGGCATGGCCAAGGTCGCCAGCCTGGATGAGCTGATCGCCGCCTGGCAGGACGCCAGCAGCTATGACTCGCAAGTGCTGGTCGAGCAGTGGATCCACGGTCCGGAGTACACCATCGCGCTGCTGCGCGGCCAGGTGCTGCCGCCGATTGCCCTGGGCACCCCGCACAGCTTCTACGACTACGACGCCAAGTACCTGGCCAATGACACTCAGTACCGCATTCCCTGCGGCCTGGATGCAGCCAAGGAAGAGGAGCTGAAAGAACTCAGCGCCCGCGCCTGCGAAGCGGTCGGCACCCAGGGCTGGGCCCGGGTCGACGTGATGCAGGACGCCGCCGGCCAGTTCTGGCTGCTGGAGGTCAACACCGTACCGGGGATGACCGACCACAGCCTGGTGCCGATGGCCGCCGCGGCCGCTGGTCTGGATTTCCAGCAACTGGTGTTGGCGATTCTCGCCGACAGCCTTGAGGCAAGGGGTTAAATCATGGTCGCCAGCTTGCGCCACCCGTCAGGATCTGCCCGCGCGCCTTTGCGCGGCAAGCCTGTGCCGCGTGGTGCCAGCCGTATGGTGGCTCGGGAGCCGATCAGTTTACGGGTGCGCCTACCCAAGCCGAACTTCGCCTGGCTCAAGCGCGTCAGCTGGCCGCTGTTGCTGTTGGCCCTGGGCTATGGCGCGTACGACCTGTCGCTGCGCCTGCTGCCCTATGCCGACCGGCCGATCGCCCGCATCAGCGTTGAGGGCGACCTCAGCTATATCAGCCAGGAGGCGGTGCAGCAGCGTATCGCGCCGTTCGTTTCGGCCAGCTTCTTCAGCGTCGACCTGCTCGGCATGCGCCGCGAGCTGGAGCAGATGCCCTGGATCGCCAGCGCCCAGGTGCGGCGGATCTGGCCCGATCAGGTGCTGGTGCGTCTGGAGGAACAGTTGCCGATTGCCCGTTGGGGCGACGAGGCGCTGCTCAACAACCAGGGCCAGGCCTTTGCGCCCAGCGAGCTGGCCCATTACCAGAACCTGCCGCAGCTGTACGGCCCCAAGCGTGCACAGCAGAAAGTCATGCAGCAATACCAGGTGCTCAGCCAGATGCTGCGGCCCATGGGCTTTACCGTGACGCGCCTGGAATTGCGCGAGCGCGGCAGCTGGTTCCTCTCCACCGGGCAGGGCATCGAACTGCTGCTGGGGCGTGACCATCTGGTGGAAAAAATGCGCCGTTTCAGCGCCATTTACGACAAGACGCTGAAAGAGCAGCAAGCGAATATCGCGCGGATCGATCTGCGCTATGCCAACGGCCTGGCCGTGGCGTGGCACGAGCCGGTCGCGCCCACGGCGGCGCAAACCGCTGTCGTGCAGTGAATCAGGAGAAGGCAAGACTCATGGCAAATGTGCAGAGCGGCAAGATGATAGTGGGCCTGGATATCGGCACCTCCAAGGTGGTGGCGCTGGTGGGCGAGGTGAATGCCGATGGCCAACTGGAAATCGTCGGTATCGGCACCCATCCGTCCCGCGGCCTGAAGAAGGGCGTGGTGGTGAATATCGAGTCCACCGTGCAGTCGATCCAGCGCGCCGTCGAAGAGGCCCAGCTGATGGCCGGCTGCCGTATCCACTCGGCCTTCGTCGGCGTGGCCGGCAACCATATCCGCAGCCTCAACAGCCACGGCATCGTCGCCATCCGCGACCGCGAAGTCAGCCCGGCCGATCTGGAGCGTGTGCTCGACGCCGCCCAGGCCGTGGCCATCCCGGCTGATCAGCGGGTGCTGCACACCCTGCCGCAGGATTACGTGATCGATAACCAGGAAGGCGTGCGTGAACCCTTGGGCATGTCCGGCGTGCGTCTGGAAGCCAAGGTGCACGTGGTGACCTGCGCCGTAAATGCCGCGCAGAACATCGAGAAATGCGTGCGTCGCTGCGGCCTGGAAGTCGACGACATCATCCTCGAGCAGCTGGCCTCCGCCTATGCGGTGCTGACCGATGACGAGAAGGAACTGGGCGTATGCCTGGTGGATATCGGCGGCGGCACCACCGACATCTGCATCTTCACCGAAGGCGCGATTCGCCACACCGCGGTGATCCCGATTGCCGGTGACCAGGTCACCAACGACATCGCCATGGCCCTGCGCACGCCGACCCAGTACGCCGAGGAAATCAAGATCCGTTATGCCTGCGCCCTGGCCAAGCTGGCCGGTGCCGGCGAAACCATCAAGGTGCCGAGCGTCGGCGATCGGCCGCCGCGCGACCTGTCGCGTCAGTCTTTGGCCGAAGTGGTCGAGCCGCGTTATGACGAGCTGTTCACCCTGATCCAGGCCGAGCTGCGTCGCAGCGGTTACGAAGATCTGATTCCGGCCGGCATCGTCCTTACCGGCGGTACGGCGAAGATGGAAGGTGCGGTCGAGCTGGCCGAAGAGATCTTCCATATGCCGGTACGTCTGGGTATGCCCCAGGGCGTCAGGGGCCTGGCCGATGTAGTGCGCAACCCGATTTATTCCACTGGTGTGGGCCTCCTGATGTATGGCCTGCAGAAACAGACCGATGGCATTTCCATGTCGGCCATCGGCAGTTACAGCGACGAACCCAAACAACCTGTGCTGGAACGGCTGAAACGCTGGGTCCAGGGCAATTTCTGATTTTGCAGTAGGCGTTACAACTAGAAAGTAAAGGAGAGGGAAAATGTTTGAACTCGTAGACAGCGCACCACAAAGTGCAGTCATCAAGGTCATCGGCGTGGGCGGCGGCGGCGGTAACGCAGTCAACCACATGGCGAAAAACAACATCGAAGGCGTTGAGTTCATCTGCGCCAACACCGATGCGCAGGCACTGAAAAACATCGGCGCACGCACCGTGCTGCAACTGGGCACTGGCGTGACCAAGGGCCTGGGCGCAGGTGCCAACCCGGAAGTCGGCCGTCAGGCGGCCATGGAAGATCGCGAGCGTATCGCTGAAGTGCTGCAAGGCACCGATATGGTCTTTATCACCACCGGCATGGGTGGCGGTACCGGTACCGGTGCAGCCCCGGTAATCGCTCAGGTGGCCAAGGAAATGGGCATTCTCACCGTTGCGGTGGTGACCCGTCCGTTCCCGTTCGAAGGCAAGAAGCGCATGCTGATCGCCGAAGAAGGTATCCGCGCTCTGTCGGAAAGCGTCGACTCGCTGATCACCATCCCCAACGAAAAACTGCTGACCATCCTCGGTAAGGACGCCAGTCTGCTGTCGGCTTTCGCCAAGGCGGACGATGTACTGGCCGGTGCCGTGCGCGGTATCTCCGACATCATCAAGCGTCCGGGCATGATCAACGTCGACTTCGCCGACGTGAAAACCGTGATGAGCGAAATGGGCATGGCGATGATGGGCACTGGCTGCGCCAGCGGTCCGAACCGTGCTCGCGAAGCCACCGAAGCAGCAATCCGCAACCCGCTGCTGGAAGACGTCAACCTGCAGGGCGCACGCGGCATCCTGGTCAACATCACCGCCGGTCCTGACCTGTCTCTGGGTGAGTACTCCGATGTGGGTAACATCATCGAGCAGTTCGCTTCCGAGCACGCCACCGTCAAGGTCGGCACCGTGATCGATCCGGACATGCGCGATGAGCTGCACGTGACCGTGGTCGCTACCGGCCTGGGCGCGCGTATCGAGAAGCCGGTCAAGGTGATCGACAACACCGTGCAGGTGACGACCAGCAACGCTGCCCATACCCAGCAGGCCCCAGCTCAGGCTCGTGGCGAGCAGAGCGTCAACTACAAGGACTACGAGCGCCCAACCGTGCAGCGTCAAAGCCATGGCGGCGCGGCCACTGCGGCCAAGCTGAATGCGCAGGATGACCTGGATTACCTGGACATCCCGGCCTTTCTGCGTCGTCAGGCTGATTGATGGAATGTATCAGGAGCATTGGGCTGATTGGTGTTCAGCAAAGGCCGGTTCTGCTATTATCGCCGGCCATTGTTGAAAACAATTCGCAACTAGTGCTATAGCGGCCAAGCCATGATCAAACAACGCACCCTGAAGAACATCATCCGCGCCACTGGCGTTGGCCTGCATTCCGGGGAGAAGGTTTACCTGACCCTGAAGCCGGCCCCTGTGGACACCGGTATCGTGTTCCGTCGTACCGACCTGGATCCTGTCGTGGAAATTCCCGCGCGTGCAGGCAATGTTGGTGAAACCACCATGTCGACCACTTTGGTCAATGGTGATGTCAAGGTGGATACGGTAGAGCACCTGCTTTCGGCCATGGCAGGCCTGGGCATCGATAACGCCTACGTCGAGCTCTCCGCATCCGAAGTGCCGATCATGGATGGCAGCGCCGGGCCCTTTGTATTCCTGATTCAATCCGCTGGTCTGCAAGAGCAGGACGCCCACAAGAAGTTCATCCGTATCCTTCGCGAAGTGACGGTCGAAGAGGGCGACAAGCGCGCCACCTTCGTGCCCTTCGAGGGCTTCAAGGTGACCTTCGAGATCGATTTCGATCATCCGGTGTTCCGCAATCGCACCCAGTCGGCCAGCGTTGACTTCTCCAGCACCTCCTTTGTGAAAGAAGTCAGCCGCGCGCGTACCTTCGGCTTTATGCGCGACATCGAGTTCCTCCGTTCGCAGAACCTGGCACTCGGTGGCAGCGTGGACAACGCCATCGTGGTGGACGAGTTCCGTGTGTTGAACGAAGACGGCCTGCGTTACGAGGACGAGTTCGTCAAACACAAGATTCTCGATGCCATCGGCGATCTCTACCTGCTGGGCAATAGCCTGATTGGCGAGTTCAAGGGCTTCAAGTCGGGGCATGCGTTGAACAACCGCCTGCTGCGTGCCCTGGTTGAGCAAACCGATGCCTGGGAAGTGGTCACCTTTGACGACCCCAGCACGGCACCGATCTCGTACATGCGCCCGGTTGCGGCCGTGTAACCCAGTACCCTCTTTACTTTGCTTTTCGAGGCCACCCTAGGGTGGCCTCTTTTTTATGTTCAGCACATCCATGTGCTTCACCCCTTCGGGGCTCCGCACAAGAACGCTCCGGGCGTTCTTGTGGTCTGCCATCCCTGGGGGCCACCCTTCGGGCCGTCGCTGCGCGACGTTAAAAATGCGTCCCGATCATTTCTTGCCTGCTTTTTAGCGGGTGAAAATGGCTTATTCGCTGGGTTTGCCGTGCTTGGCCAGACGTTCCAGAGCGGCGCGCAGCTTGGGGTCGCTGATGCCGTCGGCGGTGGCCTGGATATTTTCCGCAGCGCTGCTGGACAGGCTAATAGTGCGACCGGGTACACGCCTTTCGGCAGTCGGAGGTTGCACCTTGAACAGTATCTTCGTTAAGGTCGCGAACTCTTCGAGTGCCTGCAGCTGTTTCAACAAGCGTTTTTGTTGATAGCGCAGGCGCGTGGCCCAGTGGCCATCGGTGATTATCAGTAGCAGGCAACCCTCACGCCAGGACGCGACATGACAGTGTTCGCGGGCAGCGGGTTGCAGCTGGCTTGCAAGCAGGTGCTGTAGATGGTCGAGGCGTTGCGCCTGACTGAACAGCGCCTTCAGAGGCTTCACATCGCGCATAAGCGCGGCGGTCGCCTTAGCCGGCAAAGGACGAAAAGTCATGGCAGGACGCCTGTGAGAGTGGAGCCGCCATGGTAGCAGAATCCCTGCTGCCG
Organism: Pseudomonas sp. XK-1; assembly: GCF_038069885.1. Lineage (NCBI taxonomy): Bacteria > Pseudomonadati > Pseudomonadota > Gammaproteobacteria > Pseudomonadales > Pseudomonadaceae > Pseudomonas > Pseudomonas sp. XK-1. The sequence goes on from NZ_JBBPES010000001.1 coordinate 809,213, forward strand.
ACTTGGGCTCCACCACTAGGGGGAAGCCTTGCAGATCATTTTATTAAGTCGGCACCAGGGTGCCGCACGCACCTTGAGCCTGGATATGCGCTGGTTGCTGATGGCCGTGCTGCTGTTGGTCGGCGTGGCCGGCGTCAGCGGTGCCGCAGTCGGTGCCTGGTGGGCACCGACCATCGTCGATCCGGCGGGCGAAGCCCAGATCAGCCAGGCCCTGGATCAGCAGCGGGCCGAGGTCAGCGTGGTACGCCGCGATGCGCAGCGCCAACTGGATGCCTTCGCCGCCCATGTCGCCGAGCTTCAGGCTCGCCTGACCCGCCTGGATGCCCTGGGCGAACGTCTTACCGAGCTGGCGGAGCTGGATGCCAGCGAGTTCGACTTCTCTCTTAATGTGGGGCAGGGCGGTGCCGAAGACAGCATGGGTGATGCGGCCTATTCGCCGCCGCCCTTTATGGATGAGCTGGACCGCCTGAGCCTGCGCCTGGATAGTCGCGAACAATTGCTCGAGGTGCTCGAGCAGCTGATCGGCGAGCGTCGTCTGAGCGAGGCCGAATACCTCTCCGGCATGCCGGTGCGCCAGGGCTATATGTCCTCGCCGTTCGGTCGGCGCGTCCATCCCCTGAGCGGTCGCAATGCCCTGCACAAGGGCGTCGATTTTGCCGCCAAGCCCGGTAGCGACGTGGTGTCCGTGGCCGCCGGTGTGGTGACCTTCTCCGGCCGCAAGTCGGGGTACGGCAATACCGTCAAAATCAGTCATGCCGATGGCTATGTCACCCTCTATGCCCATAACCAGAGCAACCTGGTACAGATCGGCGATCTGGTGCAGCGCGGCCAGACCATTGCCACGGTCGGTCGCACCGGTCGCGCCAGTGGTTACCATGTGCATTTCGAAGTTAGCCAGAATGGCCGCGTGGTCAATCCCGCCAGCTATATAGCGCGAGTGGCCGACGTCGAATAACGTCGCTTTCCTCATCTGCGTTTCCGGGTAGAATGCCCCCTTCGCACGCAGCCATGCAGGCTGCATGGGGTGCTTTGCCAGTGCCCCTCAATCCATACGCCTGGAAGATCCTGTCGATATGTTTGCGCCTTTGTTGAAGAAACTCTTTGGAAGCAAGAACGAGCGTGAAGTCAAGCGCATGCTCAAGACGGTACAAGCCGTCAATGCCTTCGAGGAGCAGATGCTCGCGCTCTCCGATGAGCAACTGCGTGCCAAGACCGATGAATTCAAAGCCCGTCTGGCCAAAGGTGAAACCCTCGACCAGTTACTGCCAGAAGCCTTTGCCGTTGCCCGTGAGGCGGGCAAGCGGGTGATGGGCATGCGCCACTTCGACGTCCAGTTGATCGGCGGCATGACCCTGCACGAAGGCAAGATCGCCGAGATGCGCACCGGTGAGGGCAAGACCCTGGTGGCGACCCTGGCGGTGTACCTCAACGCCCTGGAAGGCAAGGGTGTGCACGTGGTCACGGTCAACGACTACCTGGCCCGCCGTGACGCCAACTGGATGCGCCCGCTGTATGAATTCCTCGGCATGAGCGTGGGCATCGTCACGCCCTTTATGCCGCCGGAAGAGAAACGCGAAGCCTATGCGGCCGATATCACCTACGGCACCAACAACGAATTCGGTTTCGACTACCTGCGCGACAACATGGCCTTCAGCCTGGAAGACAAGTTCCAGCGCGAGCTGAATTTCGCCGTGATCGACGAAGTCGACTCCATCCTGATCGACGAAGCCCGTACCCCGCTGATCATCTCCGGCCAGACCGAAGACAGCTCGCGTCTCTACACCGAGATCAACAAGCTGATTCCGCGCCTCAAGCTGCATGTTGAGGAAGAGGAAGGTGTGGTGACCCAGGAAGGTCACTACAAGCTGGACGAGAAAGCCCGCCAGGTTGAGCTGAACGAAGCCGGCCACCAGTTCGTCGAGGAAATGCTGACCGAAGTCGGCCTGCTGGCCGAAGGCGAGAGCCTGTATTCGGCGCACAACCTGGGTCTGCTGACCCACGTCTACTCGGGTCTGCGCGCGCACAAGCTGTTCAACCGCAACGTTGAATACATCGTGCAGAACAATCAGGTGTTGCTGATCGACGAACACACCGGCCGCACCATGCCGGGCCGTCGTCTGTCCGAAGGCCTGCATCAGGCGATCGAGGCCAAAGAAGGCCTGCCGATCCAGGCCGAGAGCCAGACCCTGGCCTCGACCACCTTCCAGAACTACTTCCGCCTTTACAACAAGCTGTCCGGCATGACCGGTACCGCCGATACCGAGGCCTTCGAGTTCCATCAGATCTACGGGCTGGCGGTGATCGTGATCCCGACCAACCGGGTTATGGCGCGCAAGGATTTCAACGACCTGGTGTACCTGACCCAGGAAGAGAAGTACGCCGCCATCATCACCGACATCAAGGAATGCATGGCCCTGGGCCGTCCTATCCTGGTCGGCACCGCGACCATTGAAAGCTCCGAATACGTTTCCAAACTGTTGGAAAAAGAAGGTATCGAGCACAAGGTGCTCAACGCCAAGTTCCACGAGAAGGAAGCCGAGATCATTGCCCAGGCCGGTCGCCCGGGCGCGTTGACCATCGCCACCAACATGGCCGGTCGCGGTACCGACATCCTCCTGGGCGGTAACTGGGAAGTGGAAGTGGCGGCGCTGGAAAACCCTTCGCCCGAGCAGATCGCGCAGATCAAGGCCGACTGGCAGAAGCGTCATCAGCAGGTGATCGAGGCCGGCGGCCTGCATGTGATCGCCTCCGAGCGTCACGAGTCGCGGCGTATCGACAACCAGCTGCGCGGTCGTTCCGGCCGTCAGGGTGATCCGGGTTCCAGCCGCTTCTACCTGTCGCTGGAAGACAGCCTGATGCGCATCTTCGCCTCGGACCGGGTGAAGAACTTTATGAAGGCCCTGGGCATGCAGCCCGGCGAAGCCATTGAGCACCGCATGGTCAGCAACGCCATCGAGAAGGCTCAGCGCAAGGTCGAAGGGCGTAACTTCGACATGCGTAAGCAGCTGCTGGAATTCGACGACGTGGCCAACGAGCAGCGCAAGGTGATCTATCACATGCGCAACAACCTGCTCAGCGCCAGCGATATCGGCGAGACCATCGCCGACTTCCGTCGTGAAGTGGTGGACAACACCATCAACGAATACATTGCCCCGCAGTCGCTTCCCGAACAGTGGGATATCGCCGGCCTGGAAGAAGCGCTGTACACCAGCTTCAACCTGCGCCTGCCGATCCAGCAGTGGCTCGACGACGACCACAAGCTCTACGAAGAGACCCTGCGTGCGCGCATTCTCGAAGAGCTGGTCAACGCTTACAACGAGAAGGAAAACGAGGCCAGCGCCGAAGCCCTGCGCACCTTCGAGAAGCAGATTCTGCTGCGCGTACTCGACGACCTGTGGAAAGACCACCTGTCGACCATGGATCACCTGCGTCACGGCATTCACCTGCGCGGCTATGCGCAGAAGAACCCCAAGCAGGAATACAAGCGCGAGTCCTTCACCCTGTTCCAGGAGCTGCTGGAGTCGATCAAGCGCGACACCATCCGTGTGCTCTCCCATGTGCAGGTACGCCGCGAAGACCCGGCCGAGGAAGAGGCGCGTCTGCGCCGCGAAGCCGAGGCCCTGGCCGAGCGCATGCAGTTCCAGCACGCCGAGGCCTCGGCCCTGGCACAACCGGAAGCCGCTGAGGAAGGCGATGTGGCAGTAGCCGCCGCCCCTGTGCGCACCGAGCAGAAGATTGGCCGCAATGAGCCGTGCCCCTGCGGCTCGGGCAAGAAGTACAAGCACTGCCACGGTCAGGTCAACTAGACCGGCTGTGATGCAATAACGGCAGGGCCGGCTTTTGGCCCTGCCGTTAACGACTAAAAGGCGAGTTGAGCCCAGGCCGAACTTGGCTATGCTTGAGTCGTCTAGAAGAACGCCGCGAACGGGTTGACCGTTCGCGGCGTTTTACCATCGCATCTCTCTTACCACTCAAGGAGCGTTCTCTATGGCTGTTGGTCTTGGCCCGCTGTCTACCCTGCACCCGGTTCCAGGTTTCGAGTTGGGCATCGCTTCGGCGGGAATCAAGCGACCGGGGCGCAAGGATGTGGTGGTGATGCGCTGTGCCGAAGAGTCCACGGTGGCTGGGGTGTTTACCCTCAACGCTTTCTGCGCGGCTCCGGTAATCCTGGCCAAGAAGCGCGTGCTGGGGCAGGTGCGCTACCTGCTGACCAACACCGGCAATGCCAACGCAGGGACCGGCGAGCCGGGCCTGCAGAATGCCGCCCGTACTTGCGCCGCACTGGCCAGGCTGACCGGTGTCGATGAGGCTGCGGTGCTGCCGTTCTCCACCGGGGTGATCGGCGAGCCGCTGCCGGTGGAGAAGATCGAGGGGGCTCTGCAGGCCGCTCTGGATAATCTTTCCGAGAACAACTGGGCCGAAGCCGCCACCGGCATCATGACCACCGACACCCTGCCCAAGGGCGCGAGCCGTCAGTTCGTGCATGACGGCGTGACTGTGACCGTGACCGGCATCAGCAAGGGTGCCGGCATGATCAAGCCGAACATGGCCACCATGCTCGGCTATATCGCCACCGACGCCAAGGTCGCCCAGGCCGTGCTGCAGGACCTGCTGCGCGATGCGGCGAACAAGTCGTTCAACCGCATCACCATTGACGGCGACACCTCGACCAACGACTGCTGCATGCTGATCGCCACCGGCCAGGCCGCCTTGGCGGAGATCACCCAGGCCAGCGGCGACCTGTTCGCCAAGCTCAAGGAAGCGGTGTTCAGCGTGTGCATGGAAGTGGCTCAGGCCATCGTGCGCGACGGTGAAGGCGCGACCAAGTTCGTCACCGTGCAGGTCAACGGCGGTGCAACCCATCAGGAATGCCTGGATGTGGGTTACGCCGTGGCCCATTCGCCGCTGATCAAAACCGCGCTGTTTGCCTCCGACCCGAACTGGGGGCGCATCCTCGCGGCCGTGGGCCGCGCCGGTGTGGCGCAGCTGGATGTCAGCCTGATCGACGTGTTCCTAGGCGAGGTGTGCATTGCCAGCAAGGGCTGCCGCGCGGCCAGCTACACCGAGGAGCAGGGCGCGGCGGTGATGGCCAAGGAAGAAATCACCATCCGCATCGAGCTGGGTCGCGGTGGCTGCAGCGAGACCATCTGGACCACCGACCTGTCCCACGAGTACGTCAAGATCAACGCCGAGTACCGCACCTGATCCTCCGTACCTCGACTGTTTGACGCCTCCTATTCCCGTTGCTTATGGCCCCATAAACAACGGGAATTTGCTATTGGGCGGCGCGGCGTCTTAATGTCCGTTGACCCCTTGAGCAAGCGCATCACGCACGGAGTGCCCCATGTCCCTGGTTCTGGTTATCGGCAACAAAACCTATTCGTCCTGGTCGCTGCGCGCCGCCCTGGCCATGGAACTGGCCGAGGCCAGCTATGGCGAAGTGCTGGTCCCGCTCGATCGCCCCGATAGCCGGGCGCGTATCCTCGAACATTCGCCAACCGGCAAGGTGCCGTTGCTGAAGACCGAAGACGGGCCGGTATGGGACAGCCTGGCGATTGCCGAATACCTCGCCGAGCGCTTTCCCGAGGCCCATCTGTGGCCCCGTGGCGAATATGCCCGGGCAGTGGCGCGCAGTGCCTGCGCCGAGATGCACAGCGGTTTTGTCGCCCTGCGCACGCATATGCCCATGGACCTCAAGCGCGATCAGGCGCTGGACGCGGTACCGGCCGAGGTCGAGGCCGATATCCGTCGCATCTGTGCGCTCTGGGCCGAGTGCCGTGGCGCGTTCGGCGAGGTTGGCCCCTTCCTGTTCGGTCACGCCAGCCTGGCGGATGCCTTCTTTGCCCCTGTTGCAGCGCGGCTGCGCAGCTACCGGGTGGCGTTGCCCGAGGTGGCGGCGGCCTATGTGGAGACGATCTATCGCTGGCCGGCCTTTCAACGCTGGTACCAGGCGGCTCAGGAGGAACAGCTGGGGTGAAACGTATTCATGTGGCCGCCGCGGTGATTCGTGGTGCAGACGGGCAGATCCTGCTCGCCAAGCGTCCCGAGGATAAGCATCAGGGCGGTCTTTGGGAGTTCCCCGGCGGCAAGGTCGAGTCTGGCGAGACGGTACAGGCAGCCCTGGCCCGCGAGCTGGAGGAAGAACTGGGTATTCGCCCCGCGGCCGCGCGCCCGCTGATTCAGGTGCGGCACGATTACCCGGACAAACAGGTGCTGCTGGATGTCTGGGAGGTCTCGGCCTTTACCGGTGAGCCCCACGGTGCCGAAGGCCAGCCTCTGGCCTGGGTTAGCCCACGGCAGTTAGGCGACTATGAATTTCCCGCGGCCAATCGAGCGATTGTCGCGGCGGCTCGTTTGCCCGGGCGTTACCTGATCACTCCGGACGGTGTGAGCGGCACTGAGCTGCTGGCGGGCATCCAGGCGGCCCTGAAGAACGGTATTGCTCTGCTGCAGCTGCGCGCGCCGGCGATGCCGGCTGCGCAGTACCGCGATATTGCCGCCGATGCCCTCGGTCTTTGCGCGGGCAAGGCGCAGCTGATGCTCAAGGGCCCGCTGGAGTGGCTGGGCGACTTTCCTGACGCCGGCTGGCACCTGACGGCGCAGCAGTTGCGCGAGTTGAGTTCGGGCGGCCGGCCGGTGGTGCCACAGCGCTGGCTGGCGGCGTCCTGCCACTCGGCGCAGGAGCTGACGCTGGCTGCGCAGATGGGCGTGGATTTCGTCACCCTTTCGCCTGTGCAGGCTACCCAGAGCCACCCCGATACCCAGCCGCTGGGTTGGGCGCAGGCTGCCGAGTTGCTGCAGGGCTTTAATCAGCCGGCCTACCTGCTGGGCGGCGTCTCGCCTGTGGATGTTGAGCGGGCCTGGCAGGTCGGGGCCCAGGGCGTGGCGGGTATTCGCGGGTTCTGGCCGCAGTAGCGGCGGTTGTTGGCGGCCGGCGGGCAAAGGGCGTTATAGTCGCGCCCTCAAATGGTGCGCGACAGGTGAGCGGTTAAGGGTGCAAAGCATCAAGACGTGGTTGAAAGGCTTCTGGCCGGCCCCCATGACGGTCAGCCTGAGCGAGCGTGTGCTCAGCTGTGTGGGTGCGACGCTGGCGCTGCTGTTCAGTGGCTGGCTATGCCGCGAGGTGCTGGGCAGTGCCAGCCCCTGGCTGATCGCGCCCATGGGCGCGTCCGCGCTGCTGCTGTTTGCCGTGCCGGCCAGCCCACTGGCGCAACCCTGGTCGATTCTCGGTGGCAACCTGGTCTCCGCAATTGTCGGCGTCAGTTGCGCCACCTGGCTCGGCCACGACGCGCTGGTGGCGGCGCTGGCTGGCGGCCTGGCGATTGCCGGGATGTTTGCCCTGCGCTGTCTGCATCCGCCGGGTGGCGCGGTGGCCCTGACCGCGGTACTGGCCGGCCCGGAAGTGGCACAGCTGGGTTATCACTTCGCCCTCTATCCGGTGGGGCTGAACACCATTGGCCTGCTGCTGATTGCGCTGCTGTTCAACAACGCCTTGCGCCGGCAGTACCCGCACCGCCCGCTTGAACATGGCAACGTGCACAAGACCCGTGATCCGATCCCCCGTGACCGCCTGGGCTTCACTCCGGCGGATCTGGATGCCGTGCTCAAGGCCCGCGGCGAGTTGCTCGATATTTCCCGCGAAGACCTGGAAGAGATTCTTCTGCAAACCGAGGCGCGGGTTTATCAGCGCCGCTTTGGTGAGGTGCGCTGTGGCGACATCATGTCCCGCGATGTGCAGACCCTGACCGAGCATGTCAGCCTTGCCGAGGCACGCATTCGCCTGCATCAGCATCGGCTTAGCGCCATGCCGGTGGTCAACGCACAGGGCGAGTTGCAGGGCATGCTCAGTCTGCATGATCTGCTGCTGGTCGACGCTGCTACGCAGACCGTCAGCCAGTGCATGCGCCGGCAGGCTCCGACCTGCCGCGCCGACTGGCCGGTGACCTACCTGCTGCAGATGCTTACGGACAGCGATGTGCATCGTCTGCCGGTGCTGGATGAAGGCCGTCAGCTGTTGGGGGTCGTCACCCAGTCCGATCTTTTGGCGGCGCTGTTTCGCATGTCGCTGCTGGGTACTGCGCCTGCGGCGCGCGCTGGCTAGGCGTGGGTCTGGGTTATCCTGTGTGCTTCCCGTTGCCCGGTTGTTGAGTCTGCCCATGTCTGTCGATGCCCGTTCCCCCTCGAATATGCGCCCCAGCACCCTGCATCTGCCCCGTGGCAACTGGGCGACGGTGTTCGAGTGTCTGTGCGCGCATTTTCCGGCGATTGCGCCGGCGGTGTGGCAGGAGCGGATCGCCCGTGGCCGGGTGCTGGACGCCCAAGGCCAGCCGCTGGGGCTGGAGGCGGCTTATCGCGAAGGGCTCAAGGTGCATTACTTTCGTGAGGTGCCGGCAGAGACGCCGATTCCTTTCGAGGAAACCCTGCTGCATGTCGATGAGCATTTGCTGGTGGCCGACAAGCCGCATTTTCTGCCGGTGATGCCCGCTGGCGAATACGTCGAGCAGACCCTGCAGGCGCGCCTGGCCAAGCGCCTGGGCAATGCCGACCTGGTGCCGCTGCACCGCATCGATCGGCACACCGCAGGCCTGGTGCTGTTTTCCACCAATCGGCAGAGTCGTGGTCAGTACCAGGCGTTGTTTCGTCTGCGGCAGATGGACAAGTGCTACGAAGCGCTGGCCCCAGCCTTGCCGCAGTTGGAGTTCCCGCTGCTGCGGGCGACGCGGCTGGAGGGGGGCGAGCCCTTCTTCCGCATGCAGGAAGTCGCCGGTGAAGCCAATAGCGAGACCCGTATCGAGGTCGCCCAGCGCCTGGGTGAGCACTGGTTGTATCGGCTGTATCCGGTGACGGGCAAGAAGCATCAGCTGCGCGTTCACCTGGCCGCCTTGGGCGCGCCGATTCTCAATGACCCCTTCTACCCCGAGGTCACCGATACCCCGGATGCACCGGATGACTACAGCAAACCGCTTAAATTGCTGGCCAAGGGCCTGAGCTTTATCGACCCGCTGACCGGTGTGCGGCGCAGTTTCGAAAGCCAACTTAGTTTGTTGTGAGGTTGTAGCCTGGATGCAATCCGGGGAAGCGGACTCCCGGATTACATCCGGGCTGCGGGTTAATCCGCTTGCTTCTCTGCCGCCTGCCAGAGCACTTCATCGATCCCCTGACGCTTGGCGATCAGTCGTGCGGCGACGAACAGCAGGTCGGACAGGCGGTTGACGTAGGCCAGGCCGACGCCGCGTAGCGGCTCCACGGCGTTCAGGTGCTGGCAGCGGCGCTCGGCGCTGCGGGCCAGGCTGCGGCACACGTGGGCCTGGGCGATCAGGCGCGAACCACCGGGCAGAATAAAGTTCTCCAGCGGGCCGACTTCTTCGTTCCAGCGGTCGATAGCCGCCTCCAGTCGCTCTATCTCCGCGGCCTGCAGCGCCTGGTAAACGGGCATCGCCAGTTCCCCGCCGAGATCGAACAGGCGGTGCTGGCAGGGTGCTAACACCTCGATGATTTCGCCGAGCCCCGGCCATTGGGCTTGCTGTTCGGCGAGGTCGGCCAGCAGCAGGCCGAGTTGGCTGTTCAGCGTATCCACCTCGCCCATGGCGTCCACTCGGGGATGATCCTTGGTGACCCGGCGGCCGTCGGCCAGGCCGGTTTCGCCGGCATCGCCGGTGCGGGTGTAAATCTTCGACAGTCGATAAGCCATGGTTACTGTTCCGTATCGGCAGGTGGGGCGGCCAAGGGCAGGCGCAGGGTGAAGCAGGTGCCCTGACCGGGCTTGCACTGCACCTCCATCTGCCCCTTGTGGTTGTTGGTGATGATGAAATAGGACACGGAGAGCCCCAGGCCGGTGCCCTGGCCGATTTCCTTGGTGGTAAAGAAGGGCTCGAAGATGCGCTTGCGCACCGCCTCGGGCATGCCGACACCGTTGTCCTCCACCTGGATTTCCGCCCAGGGGCCGGCGAGCCGGGCGCGCAGAATGATCTTGCCCGGTACCTTGCTGTCCTGGCGTTGGTGGATGGCCTGGGCGGCGTTTTTCAGCAGGTTGAGCAGCACCTGTTCCAGTTCGTTGGCGGTGCCGGGTACCGGGCCCAGGGCCGGGTCATACTCGCGCACGATGGTCAGGCTCTTGAAGTCGAAGCTTTCGGTTAGATCGAAGTCGTTGCTGGCGATTTCCAGGGCCTGGTCGATCAGGCTGGGCAGCTGGCAGGGGGCCAGTTGGCGGTCGCTGAGGCGGCTGAAGTTGAGCATGTGGCTGACGATTTTCGCCGCCCGGCTGCCGGCCTGCTGGATGCCGTCGAGCAGGCGCGGAATCTCGCGAGCATTGAGGTAGCGGTCGATGGCTTCCAGGCAGATGCCAGCCTGCTCGGCTTGCTCGCGGTTCTTTTCCAGTTCCGGCGACAGCCGCCGGCGGATGTTCTGCACGTTATGCAGAATGGCCCCCAGGGGGTTGTTGATCTCATGCGCCATGCCGGCGGCCAGGCTGCCGACCGAGAGCATCTTTTCCGACTGCACCATCATTTCTTCCAGGCTCAGGCGCTGGGTAATGTCGTCGATCCGGATCACCACGCCGCGCCCGGCACTGCCGCTCAGGGGGTAGAAGGTCAGGGCGTAATAGCGCGGGGCGTCGGGGGCACCCCAGGCGACTCGCTCGACCTTTTCCACCTGATGTTGTTCCACTGTGCGCTTGAGCTGGGGCAGAAAGGGCTTGAGCGGCGGGAAGGCGAGAAAGATCGGCTGGTTCAGCGCCTCGTCCAGGCGCGTGCCGGAGAGGCTGCTGGCCTCCTGGTTCCACTGGGTGACATAGAGCTGCTCGTCGAGGGCGATCAGCGCCGAGGGCATGGAGTCGATGATGCTGTTGAGGTACTTCTGGAACCCGGTGAGCTTTTTCTCGATCTTGCTGCGCACCTGCACTTCCAGCTCCAGCTTGCGGTTGGAGTGACGGGTTTCCTCGGCCAGCAGCTGGGCCTGGTCGAAGGCCTGCTGGGTGTCGTCGCGGGCGCGCTTGAGCTGCTGTTCGCGGGCCTCCATGCGCGACAGCATGGTATTGAAGGCCTCGGCCAGGCTGCCGATTTCGTCGGCATTGCCGCGCCGTGCGCGCAGGGCGTAATTCTCCTCGCGGGTGACCTGGCGTGACAGTTCCTCGAGGCGGCGGATCGGCCGCGTGATCAGGCGTTTGACCTGGCGCGAGACCACCAGCCAGAGCAGCACGCTGAGCGCCAGAATCACCAGGCTGGCGGTCAGCGTGCCGGTATAGAAGGCCCCCGGCAGCTCGCTGGAGGCGACCAGCAGGAGGAAGCCCGGGGCTCCGTCGGGCTGTGGCAGTTCGACCAGCTGGTTGATGCGAAATTCGCTGTGGCGCCAGGACTCGACCTGTTCCACGCGCAGCGGCAGTTGCAGTTTTTCGCCGCGCTGCAGCTGCGCCAGGCTGACGCCATTGCTGTCGTAGATCACCGCCGCCCGCAGTGGTACGTAGTCATCCAGGCGCTTGAGCAGGGTTTCGGCCGCCTGCGCCGAGCCCAGGGCTTCATTGCTCAGGGCCGGGCTGGCAATCAGCCGGCCGAGGGTGTGCAGCGCCTGGGGGGCCACGCTTTGTTGGGATATCCAGTAGGCCGCGCTGATAAAGGCCAGGTTGGCCACCAGTAATACGGTGGCCAGCAAGGCCAGCAGGGCGGCGAGCAGTTTGCGCCCGACCGGAAGGTTTTCGAGGTGCTGACGCAGGGTCATGGCGGGGTGGGTCGCGGTGGTGTAGGTGCAGGCAGGTTAACGCGTGGCTTAATGGCTGGGCAATCCACGTGCATTGAGGTGAGCCCGCAGGCGTTCGTGCAGGGCCTGCAGATGGGGCAGGGTAAGCGCGTGACGCTGCGCGGCTGCGCAGGCGTAGCCGAGCAGGTAGGCGATCTCGGTGCGCCGGCCCTGGCTGACATCCTGATGCATGGAGGAGTAGTTGGCGGCGGTGCCCTGGATCACCCGCAGGACTTCTTCGTGCAGGTCTTGGGCGGCCGCAGCCTGTCCGCAACGCTGCAACAGCTCGCCGAGTTCGGCGCACAGGCTGGCGATTTCGGCCGGGTGTTCACGCAAGCCGCCGTTGCGGCAGTCATGCAGCACGGTCAACGGGTTGATCGCGCAGTTCAACGCCAGCTTGCGCCACAGGCGGCCGAGAATATCCAGGCTCCAGTCATGCACGATGCCGCTCTGTTCGAGCTCGTTGAGCCAGGCCGGGGGCGTTGGCTCGCGTGGGTCGCCGAGCCAGGTATGGCCGTGGCCGGCGAAGACCACGCGAAAGTCGCGCTCACGAAAGGCCCCTTCGGTGCTCGAGGCCAGAATGCAGCGCGCCTGGGGCACCTGCAGGGCCACCCGATCCTGGCTGCCCAGGCCGTTCTGCAGCAGGATCAGCTCGGCCCCGGGCACCAGGCGCGGTGCCAATTGGGCCGCAGCCGCTTCGGCATCATAGGCCTTGCAGGCCAGCAGCAGGCGTTGAATGGGTTGCGTGTTGTCGGGCGTTTGCGCGGCTACCGGATAGAGTCGCGCCTGATCCTGTTCGACCAGGGTCAGGCCGCCCGCCTGGTGGTAGGCCTGCAGGCGCTGTGGGTCGCGCAGGATCAGTTGCACCGGCACGCCCGCTCGGGCCAGCCGCGCGGCCCACAGGCTGCCCAGGCTGCCTGCGCCGAGAATATGCCAGCTCATCCTGGCGTCTAGCGCGGCAGGGGCAGGCGCAGGGCGGTAACCAGGCCACTGCTGTAAGAGTCCGGCAGCAGCTTGGCGGCATGCTCCTGCAGGGCCTGGGGCGTGCAGGGCAGGCCTTTGCTGTCGAGGCCGATCAGGCTGATGCCGGCCTTGAGGCTGATAAAGCCTTCGCTGGTCTTGAAGGCCTTGAGGTTGATGCCTTCGTGCAGGCGCTTGAAGCTGCTGGGCGAGCACTCGTGAAGGTCTTCGAGCATGGCGATCAGGCCGAAATGCATTTCGTCCAGGCGCACCAGGATGTCCAGGGGTCGCACCAGCTGCTGCAGGCGCCGGGCGACGCCGCTGAGCAGTTCGTTATAGAAGCGCTCGCCGTATTGCTGGTGCAGGTCGTGGACATCCTGCAGGCCGATCATCAGATAACACAGGGCACCGCCGCGCGATTCCACCTGGCGCAGGCTGTCGAGCATCCTCTGCTGCAGGTAGCGGTTATTGCCCAGGCCGGTCAGCGGGTCGACCAGGTTGCGCTGCTCCAGGCTGGCGATATTGTCCGTGAGCAGGCGGTTTTCCTGGAGCAGGCGTTGCAGGGTGTTGCACAGGCGGTCGGCGGCATACACCCGTGGCACCAGCTGCTCGCTCATGGCTGCCTTGTTGATAAAGTCATCCACGCCACTGTCGAAGGCTTCACCCAGGACGTTTTCTCCCTCCTTTCCGGTAAGCAGGATGATGTAGGTGTAGTGGTGGGTCATTTCATCGAACTGGCGCACCTGTTCGGTCAGTTCCAGGCCATTCATCTCCGGCATCAGCCAGTCGGCCAGCAACACGCTGGCGGGGCGCTGCTCCAGAAGCCGAATGGCTTCGGCGGCGCTGCTGGCGAAACGCAGGTCCTGATAGCCCGCCTGGGTCAGGGCGCGACCAATCACTGCGCTGGAAAACTTGGCATCGTCCACGACCAGAATGCTGAGATGGGGGTTGGGCATTGGCAGGCTCGCTGGGGAGAATCGCATAGACCCGGTACATCGCCGGGCAGTGTTTGTCGCTACCGCTATATAATGGCGCGGTTTTTTAACCGTCAAGCAAGGCGCATTCCTTCTGTGATGCGGAATGCGCTGTTTATCAGGAGAGAATCCATGCCCTCATTCGACGTGGTGTCCGAGCTGGACAAACATGAAGTTACCAACGCGGTCGACAATGCCATCAAGGAACTGGAGCGCCGTTACGACCTGCGCGGTAAAGGAAGCTTTGAACTGAAAGAGCTGACTGTCAACCTGACAGCCGATGCGGATTTCCAGTTGGAGCAGATGGTCGAGATTCTCAAGCTCAGCCTGGTAAAGCGCAAGATCGATGTGCAATGCCTGGAGTTCAAGGATGCCTACCCTTCGGGCAAGAGCGTCAAGCAGGAAGTGATTCTGCGTGAAGGCATCGAAAAGGAGCTGGCAAAGAAGATCGTGGCTCATATCAAGGACAGCAAGCTCAAGGTCCAGGCCGCGATCCAGGGCGAGCAGGTGCGCATCACCGGCAAGAAGCGCGATGATCTGCAGGAGGCGATTGCCGCCCTGCGCGCCAAGGATTTCGGCATGCCGCTGCAGTACAACAACTTCCGTGACTAGGGCGCGGAGTTGAACCTCATGGCGTTGCAGGCGTCGCACGGCCTGTAGTCGCAATAGAACCGCCACGGCTTGCCGTGGCGGTTTGTTTTCAGCAGTGCAGAAAAGGAGTAGCAGATGGAAATGAACGTCGAACAACTGGTGAAGATGTCCGAGACCTGGTTGCCGGTCATGATGCAGTACGCCGGGCAGTTGACCCTGGCAATCATCACCTTGCTGATCGGCTGGTGGCTGATCAATGGCCTGATCGGCAAGGTCGGCACGCTGATGCAGCGGCGCAATGTCGACCGCGCCCTGCAGAGCTTTATCGCCAGCCTGGCGGGGATCATCCTCAAGGTGCTGCTGTTGGTCAGCGTGGCGTCGATGATCGGTGTGGAGACCACCTCCTTTATCGCCGTGATCGGTGCCGCCGGCCTGGCCATCGGCCTGGCGTTACAGGGCAGCCTGGGGAATTTCGCCGGCGGGGTGCTGATCATGTTGTTCCGTCCCTTTCGCGCTGGCGACTGGATCGAGGCTCAGGGCGTATCGGGCAGTGTCGACAGTATCCAGATCTTCCACACCACCCTGAAAACCGCGGACAACAAGGTGGTGATTGTGCCCAACGGCAGCCTGTCCAACGGCCATATCACCAACTACTCCCGCGAGTCCACGCGCCGTGCCGATATCAACCTGGGAATCGACTACTCCAGCGATATCAGGCTGGCCCGTGAAGTGCTGCTGAAGATTGCCGAAGACCCGCGGGTGCTCCGCGACCCCGAGCCTGTGGTGTTCGTCACCGGGCTGGGTGACAGCGCGGTCAACCTGTCGCTGCGGGTCTGGGTGGCGACTCCGGATTTCTGGCCGGTGACCTTCGGCTTTACCGAGCTGGCCAAGGAGCGCCTGACCGAGGCCGGTATCGGCATCCCCTTCCCGCAGCGCGTGGTGCACCTGGTGCAGCCCAGCTAACCGGCCTCTGGCGGTGCCGCGACCAGTTCGTGGTGCCGCCGTTAGGCTGGGAGGCCTTTGACTGCGCGGCCGAAGCTGGCCCGGTAGTGGTTCAGTAAAGATTCCCAGTCCGCCTGGTTCCAGGGCGAGTGGCGGCGCAGTTGCTGCAGGTCGTGGCGGGCCGCCTGGTCCGGGAGCAGGCGTTTGCGGGACTTTTCCAGGTCCAGCAGGGCGACTTCGGCCTGCCCGCTGTCGCTGATCTTGACGAAGATGTGCTTGGCATACAGGCAGCCGTGCTGCCAGCGCGCCTTGTGCAGGCGTGCGAGGTTTTCCGCGATCAGTTGCAGCAGGTGCTGGTGGGCAGGTTCGCCATGGCGCTCGCGGCCCTGGGTGAGGTACCAGTCACTGATCGGCTGGTAGCCTTCCAGGGCTGCGGTTACCAGCAGGCCACGCCAGCCCTGGCGGCTGTGCTCGGTGGCGCAGTAGACGATTTCGGGCACGCATACCCCGGCCTGGCGTGCGCCGAGAAGGGCATCGCGCTCACGCAGCACCGTAGGGCGACCGAAGGGGTGCAGCAGGCTGCGGTAGGTATGTCCGGTCTGGCGTTTGGCGTAGAGCAGGCGGTCGGCCTGAAGGATGCGTTGCACGCCGCTCTGGCCGCCGCGCCGGATATTGGGCTCTTCCACCCATTCGCCCTGTAGCTGCCACCAGGTTTCGAGGCTGCCTGGGGCAGGCATTGAGACTGCGTCTGCTGTCATGTTCCGCTCCGCTCTGTAGAAGCGTCAGCTTCGGCATGCCCGTGGCCGATATGAGGCGCTGCGCTTCAATTATTGTTGGTTGTTATCTGTTCCGCGGTCGTAGACGGCGCATCGCCGTTGGCCTGAGGGCGTTCGCGACGCCATTGCAGGACAATCAGGATCAGGGTCGGCACGCCCAGCAGGGCGGTGACGATAAAGAACTGCTCATAGCCGAACTTTTCCACCATGACCCCCGAATAGCCACCGATCATACGCGGCAGCAGCAACATGATCGAGCTGAGCAGCGCGTACTGGGTGGCGGAGAACTTCAGGTTGGTCAGGCTCGACAGGTAGGCGACGAACGCCGCAGTGGCCAGGCCGGCGCTGAAGTTATCGGCAGAAATGGTGAGGATCAGCATCTGCAGGTCCGCGCCCATGCTGACCAGCAGCATAAACAGCAGGTTGGTCGCCGCCGAGGAGGCACCGCCGATAAACAGGATCGGCAGTATGCCGAAGCGCACGATCAGCAGGCCGCCGATGCCCGCGCCGAGCAGGGTCATCACCAGGCCGAACAGCTTGCTGACGCTGGCGATCTGGTCCTTGGTAAAGCCCTGGTCGATATAGAAGACGTTGGCCATGACCCCCATCACCGTGTCCGACATCCGGTAGGTGGCGATCAGCCCCAGCAGCAGGAAAGCCTGCCAGCGGTAGCGCAGGATAAAGTCGTTGACCGGGGTCAGCACCGGTGCGAGGCCGCGGCGGCCCATGCTGGACAGACACAGGCTGGTGAGAATGGTGTAGAGCAGGGCTCGGAGGAAGGCGCGGTCTTCCAGCAGCAGGTCGAGCAGGCTCGCTTCGCCGTTGATCACGCTGACGAAATCGGTGTGGTAGAGCTGGGTGAACATCGCCGGCACCGAGATCAGCAGGACGATCAGCACCAGTACCGAGGCGATCTGATGGCTGAAGCCATAACGGGCGGCAGCCAACTGGGTGCGCAGCGGCACATCCGGCTCGCGCATCCACAGGCTGGTGAGCAGGCCGGGCAGCATCATCAGGGCAAACAGCAGGTAGGTGCCGGCCCAGGCCCCGTGCTGATAGAGCAGGGCGGTGGAGCCAAAGCCTTCGGCGAAATACAGCGCGCCGGCAGTAGCCAGCAGGGCGGCGACCCGATAACCGGCCATATAGCTGGCGGCCAGGGCAGCCTGACGGGTGTCGTCGACGATTTCCAGGCGATAGGCATCGACGGCGATGTCCTGGGTGGCCGAGGCGAACGCCACCAGCACGGCCAGTGAGATCAGCCAGGTTAGGTGGGTTTGCGGGTCGCACAGGGCCATGCCGGCCAGGCCGATGGCGATCAGGATCTGCGACAGCACCAGCCAGGAGCGGCGCCGACCCAGCTTGCCCAGCAGCGGCAAGCGCCACTGGTCGAGCAGCGGCGACCAGACCCATTTGAAGGCGTAAGCAAGGCCGATCAGGCTGGCAAAACCAATGGTGTCGCGGGCCACGCCGGCTTCGCGCAACCACACAGATAGGGTGGAGAACACCAGCATATAAGGCAGGCCGGCGGCGAACCCTAGAAGGAGCAGCACCAATGTCGAGGGGCTGGAGTAGGCGGCAATGGCATCGCGCCAGCTTTTACGGGGCATTGAGCGGGTATCAGCCTGAGGTTGACCTAATAAAGGGCGCACTCTAACCGCTGTTCTCCATTGGGCGCCAGCCGTACTGTCGGATATCCACTCTATCGTTATGGCTAAATATGCCTTCGGCCTTGAGCCGGCCCCGCTGCTCGTTACCCGAGGGGGTGCCTGCCGCCAGGCTGAGCCGGCCACCTGCGGCTACGACCCGATGCCAGGGCAGCGTCGTACCTTCCGGCAACTGGCTCAGGGTGCGCCCCACCCAGCGCGCCGCGCGGCCCAGGCCGGCCAGCTCGGCCAGCTGGCCGTAGCTCACCACACGGCCAGCGGGCACCTGCGCCAGCACCAGATAGAGCGCTTCGCGGCGTTCGGCCTGGCTTGCTGGCAACGGCTTCGGCGCGTCATGCTGCGGCGTATTTTTCGCTGATCTGCTCGGTACTTTCGCCATGTCGCTACGCATCCTGCTGCTCTCGGTTCTTCTCGGCTGGGCCATGCCCCTTTGGGCCGATACGGTCTGGCTGAACAATGGTGACCGCCTGAGCGGCGAGATTCTGTTGCTGGACGGCGGCAAGCTGGCCTTGAAGACCCGTTACGCCGGCCAGGTGCTGATCGACTGGAAGAATATCGACACCCTGAGTTCGGAAAAACCCCTGCTGATCCGCCGCAATGGCTTCGACAACGAGCACAGTCAGCAACTGGAGGCAGCCGGCAAGGGCATGGTGCGGGTGGTCAATGCGACCAGCCAGACCGTGGCGCTGGCCAGTATCAAGCGCCTGATCCCGCCGCGCCTGGTGCTGCAGGACCGGGTATGGGAGGGCAATCTGGACGCCAAGCTGGATATGAAGCGCGACGACAATATAACCGACGAGTGGAAGCTCAAGGGCAATACGCGCATGGAGCATGGCCGCTGGCGGCATGGGCTGCGGGGCGAGCTGGAACGCAAGGTCAAGAATGAGGTGAAAACCGCAGACAACTGGCAGCTGGAGTACGACCTCGACCGCTTTATCACGGATAACTGGTTCTGGCGGACCGGTGCCGAGCAGAACGAGGACGAGTTCTCCTTCGTGACCCGGCAGCGCTCGCTCGGCACCGGGCCGGGCTACCGCTTCTGGGATAACGAACTGGGGCGTTTCGACATGATCGGCCAGTTCAACCGCATGCAGCTGCAGACCAGCGAGGGCGAGCTGAGCTTTTCGACCTATTCCCTTGAGTGGGATTACAAGCGCCTGCTGTGGGGCACGCGGCTGGAGTTCTTCAGCAATGCCGAGCTGCAGGTCCCCGCCATCGAGCAGATCGACTATGTGCTCGACAGCGAAGTGGGCCTGCGTTATCGCCTCAATAGCTGGGCGCGGCTATCCCTGCTTTACGAACTCGATCAGGTGCGCGGTCTGGGGCGTACCAGCAGTAAGCGGCATTACCTGCTCGGCGTCGGTGTCGGCTGGTAAGAACATTAGGATGAACTCGGCGTGATCCTGTCGGTCAGTACTTGTTCTGCCGCCGCGCTTGAGGATAATGCCGGCCTCCGTTCACCCTAGATATTGCAAATTACCCCCTATGTTTTCCAAGACCCTGCTATGCCTGGCCCTTTCTGTGGCTGCCACTTCCGCCCTGGCGGATACCGTCTGGCTGAAGAACGGCGACCGCCTAACCGGCAAGATCAAGTTCTACGACGGTGGCAAGCTGTTGCTGCAAACCGAATACGGCGGTGCCATCGCCCTGGACTGGAGCAAGATCGCCACCCTGGAAAGTGATCAGGAGCTGTTGATCAAGGAAAATGCCGTGGCCGGCGAGCGCACCAAGTCCCTGCACCCCGCCGAGCCTGGCAGGGTGGTGTTGGCCAATGGCGGCGAGCCCAAGACCATCGAGCTGGCGAGCATCAAGCAGATCCTCAAGCCCAAGCCGCTGGTTGAAGACCTGGTCATCAAGGGCAACCTCGACGCTTCCCTGGATTACAAGCGCGCCGAGCGCGATACCGACGACTACGATATCGACCTCAAGACCCAGGCGCGTCACGGTCTGTGGCGGCACAATGCACAAGCCGATTACAACCGCGAGTTTCAGGATGACGTGGTCACCACCGACAACTGGGGTGCCGAATACGCACTTGACCGCTTCCTGACTGAGAAGTGGTTCTGGCAGGGGCGCTTCGAGTACAAGCGCGACATGGTCGAGGAGCTTGAGCGTCAGCGTACCGTGGGTACCGGTCCGGGTTACCAGTTCTGGGATAACGAGCTGGGTGCCTTCTCCGTAGTCAGTCTGCTCAACCGCACCGACTACGAATACAGCAATGGCGAAAGCGACAACTTCTACGCCGCGAGCCTGAAGTGGGATTACAACCGTTACCTGGTCGGCAAGAGTGTCGAGCTGTTCAGCGATGGCGAGGTGGGTAAGCCATTGGACAACGTAGCGGACTACACCCTGGATGCAGCCTTGGGGCTGCGTTACAAGCTGACCGACTGGGCCTCGCTGAATATGAAGGCCGAGAAGGATCTGGTCAGCGGTGCAGAAGGCGAGCTGGATGAAACCCGTTATAGCTTGGGCTTTGGCGTCGGCTGGTAAGTATTTGGCCGTCGATCTGCTGCGCGTCGGCCCTGCTGCGTTAAAGACAGGCTCGGGTGCGAGCCCAGTCCGCTTCCTCGCCGCTTTGACCAGCCGGAGGCTGTTACTAACGTAGCGCCTTTCAGGTCTCTAGCTCGCTAGATCTTGAAAAATTAGAAGCAAAAAAAGCCCCGCATTGCGGGGCTTTTTGTTTGCCGCGTGTCGATCTAGCCGATCAGAGACGCAGGCCGCCGTCGAGCTCCAGGATCCGACCGGTGTAATAGTCGTTTTCCAGGATATAGGCCACCGAGTGGGCGATCTCGGCAGGCTTGCCCATGCGGCGCAGCGGGATGACCGAGGTCATGCGCTCCAGCGCTTCGGGCTTCATGCTGGCAACCATTTCAGTTTCGATAAAGCCCGGTGCAACGCCGGCGACACGGATGCCGTAGCGCGCCAGTTCCTTGGCCCAGACCACGGTATCAGCCGCCACCCCGGCCTTGGCCGCGGAGTAGTTGGCCTGGCCGATATTGCCGGCGCGGGAGATGGAGGAGATGTTGATGATCGCGCCTTCGCTCTTCAGCTCGATCATCTTCGCTGCCACTTCGCGGGTGCAGAGGAACACGCCGGTCAGGTTGACGTCGATTACCGACTGCCACTGGGCCAGGCTCAGCTTGGTGATTTCGCCGTCCTTGACCTTGATGGTCAGGCCATCACGCAGGATCCCGGCGTTGTTGACCAGGCCATTGATTGCGCCGAAGTCTTCGGCGATCTGTGCCACGGTCTGGGTGACCTGCTCTTCGTTGGCGACGTTGCACAGGTAGGAGCGCGCTTCCACGCCCAGGGCCTTGCAGGCGGCCACGGCTTCATCGAGTTTTTCCTGGTTCAGGTCGACCAGGGCCAGCTTGGTGCCTTTGCTCGCCAGGTATTCGGCCATGGCGCGGCCAAGACCCTGGCAGCCGCCGGTGATGATGATGACTTTATCTTTGAGTTGCATCGCTTATCCCCTCAAGTGGTGTCGTGTAACCTCGCTGGCCTGGTAGTAGCCTGTCCGTTAATGACGGATTCTTTGCAAGGAGTCAGATTGTGAGCGTGAAAGCCGGCAAGCATGCCCGAGAATTGCTGCTCAAGGAATACCGTGGCGTGCTCAGCACCCATTCCAAGGCCATGCCGGGATTCCCTTTCGGATCAGTGGTGCCCTATTGCCTGGATGCCCAGGGCTGGCCGCTGATCCTCATCAGCCGCATCGCCCAGCACACCCACAACCTCAAGCAGGACGGCAAATGCTCGCTGCTGGTGGGCGAGCGCGGAGCCGAGGACGTGCAGGCGGTCGGCCGTCTTACTGTGCTCGCACATGCGCGACAATTGCATGACGAGGCGCAGATCGACGCCGCTGCGGCGCGCTATTACCGCTATTTCCCGGATTCGCAGAATCATCATCGCGTGCATGACTTCGACTTCTGGCATCTGGAACCGGTTCGTTGGCGCTATATCGGCGGTTTTGGCGCGATTCACTGGCTAGACCAGGTGGCGCTGGCCAATCCCTTTGCCGGTGATAGCGAAGTCGATATGCTCACGCACATGAACCGCGACCATGCCGCCGCCATCGCTCATTATGTCGAGCTGGCGGGGCTGCCCCGGCATACCCCGGCCGAGCTGGTCGGCATCGACAGCGAGGGCTTTCATCTGCGCATCGGTCAGGGCCTGCACTGGCTGGGGTTTGCGACGGTCTGTCAGACGCCGCTGGAAGTGCGTCAGGCCCTGGTGGCGCTGGCTCGCGCCGAAGTCTGGCCGACCGGCGGTCAGGCTTCAGCTTGAATTCAGCGCAACACCCCATACTTCCCTCTTACTGGAAGTCTTTTTCCGCTAAGGAACCTTTGATGCGTGCTTTTTTGTTTTTGTTTCTGCTGTTTCCCGTTATCGAGCTGGCGCTGTTGATTCAGGTCGGTAGCGCCATCGGCGTGCTGCCAACTCTGCTGCTGGTGATCGGTACCGCCATTCTTGGCAGCATTTTGCTGCGTGTAGCCGGTGTTGCCACCGCCTGGCGCGCCCGCGAGCGACTGGCCCGCGGCGAGTTGCCCGAGCAGGAAATGCTCGAAGGCCTGCTGATTGCCGTCGGCGGCGGTCTGTTGCTGCTGCCGGGCTTTATCAGCGACATCTTCGGCGTGTTCTGCCTGATTCCCTTCACCCGCCGTCTGCTGGTCAACAAGCTGCGCCTGCGTGCCGCCGAGCAGGCCATGCGTCAGCGCGCCTTTTTCGACGACCAGGCCGCCCACTCCGGCCACGCCCGGGCCCGGGTGCTGGAAGGCGAGTATGAGCGGCGCGACTAGTCGTCCCTAGGCGCGTTCGAGCCTGTTGGCGGGCCGCTGCGCGGCAAAAAAAATCAGCGGCTGCCCTTGAAATCACTCGTATCGCCCTTATGTAGCGGTCACCGCAAGGTTTTCTGTCGTATCGGCAGATCAGACTTCAGCGTTGTGCCTGGCACGGCGCTACCGGCTCCGCCGGATTTTGCTAACCCGCCGGTGAAAGCACCGGCCGCTGTAAACCATCTATTGGGAGAGATCGACAATGAAGCTTCGTCCTCTGCATGACCGCGTCGTAATCCGTCGCAGCGAAGAAGAAAAGAAAACCGCAGGCGGCATCGTGCTGCCAGGTTCCGCTGCCGAGAAAGCCAACAGCGGTGAAATCCTCGCTGTCGGTACCGGCCGCGTGCTGGACAACGGTGAAGTACGTGCCCTGGCCGTTAAAGTCGGCGACAAAGTGGTGTTTGGCCCTTACTCCGGCAGCAACACTGTCAAAGTTGACGGCGAAGACCTGCTGGTAATGAGCGAGAACGAAATTCTCGCTGTAGTTGAAGGTTGATTTCAGCGCCCCGTCGCTACGAATTCCGCTCTATTTGAACGAATCAAGGAATAACCATCATGGCTGCTAAAGAAGTTAAATTCGGCGATTCCGCCCGCAAGAAAATGCTCGTTGGCGTCAACGTCCTGGCTGACGCGGTAAAAGCGACCCTCGGCCCGAAAGGCCGTAACGTAGTTATCGAGAAGAGCTACGGCGCACCGACCATTACCAAGGACGGCGTTTCCGTTGCCAAAGAAATCGAGCTGAAAGACCGCTTCGAGAACATGGGCGCACAGCTGGTCAAGGACGTGGCTTCCAAGGCCAACGACGAAGCGGGCGACGGCACCACCACCGCCACCGTACTGGCTCAGGCCATCGTCAGCGAAGGCCTGAAGGCCGTGGCTGCCGGCATGAACCCGATGGACCTCAAGCGCGGCATCGACAAGGCGACCATCGCCATCGTTGCTGAGCTGAAGAAGCTGTCCAAGCCTTGCGCTGACACTAAAGCCATCGCTCAGGTAGGTTCGATCTCCGCCAACTCCGACAGCTCCATCGGTGAAATCATTGCCGAAGCCATGGAAAAAGTCGGTAAAGAAGGCGTGATCACCGTTGAAGAAGGCTCGGGCCTGGAAAACGAACTGTCGGTTGTTGAAGGCATGCAGTTCGACCGTGGCTACCTGTCCCCGTACTTCATCAACAAGCCGGACACCATGGTGGCCGAGCTCGACGGCCCGCTGATCCTGCTGGTCGACAAGAAGATCTCCAACATTCGCGAACTGCTGCCAGTTCTCGAAGCTGTGGCCAAGTCCGGCCGTCCGCTGCTGATCGTGGCTGAAGACGTTGAAGGCGAAGCCCTGGCGACTCTGGTTGTGAACAACATGCGTGGCATCGTTAAAGTCGCTGCCGTCAAGGCACCGGGCTTCGGCGATCGTCGCAAGGCCATGCTGCAGGACATCGCCGTGCTGACTGGCGGTACCGTTATCTCCGAAGAGATCGGCCTGAGCCTGGAAAGCGCCACCCTGGAGCACCTGGGTAACGCCAAGCGCGTGATCCTGAGCAAAGAAAACACCACTATCATCGACGGTGCTGGTCAGCAGACTGATATCGAATCGCGCGTTGCGCAGATCCGTAAGCAGGTTGAAGACACCTCGTCCGACTACGACAAAGAAAAACTGCAAGAGCGTCTGGCCAAACTGGCTGGCGGTGTTGCGGTGATCAAAGTCGGTGCCGGTACCGAAGTTGAAATGAAAGAGAAGAAAGCCCGTGTTGACGACGCCCTGCACGCGACCCGCGCAGCCGTTGAAGAAGGCGTGGTACCTGGCGGTGGTGTGGCCCTGGTACGTGCTCTGCAGTCCATCAGCGAGCTGAAAGGCGACAACGCCGATCAGGACGTGGGTATCGCGCTGCTGCGTCGTGCGGTCGAAGCACCGCTGCGTCAGATCGTGGCCAACGCCGGCGGCGAGCCGAGCGTAGTGGTCGACAAGGTCAAGCAGGGTTCGGGCAACTACGGCTTCAACGCCGCTACCGACACCTACGGCGACATGATCGAGATGGGTATTCTCGATCCGGCCAAGGTCACCCGTTCGGCGCTGCAAGCTGCAGCTTCGATCGGCAGCCTGATGATCACCACCGAAGCGATGATCGCCGAAGTGGTTGAAGACAAGCCGGCCGCTGGCGGTATGCCGGACATGGGCGGCATGGGTGGCATGGGCGGCATGATGTAAGCCAGCCCGGCTCCCACAGGCCATCGCCAGATGGCCTGCACGCTGTAAAGAAAACCCCGTGCCTGTCACGGGGTTTTCATTTTTCTCGGCTATAAACAGTCCTCGCGGAAAAGCGGTACGCCAATTGCTTCATATCTTTCGGGCTTAGCGGACTGGAGCCTGTCAATTCGGGGGGATGCTGGCCAACAGCGTGACCCCATCCTGTGTTGATTTCACCTGGATGTGCTCTGGTATGCGGTTATCCCCGTACCCAGGGATGTTGCTGTCGCGGTTTTTGCGCGTGGCACGCCATTTAAAACCGGTGGTTCCATCACGCTCGGCGCTGATACGGATGGGCAATTAAGTGACTCCGTACTGTTACTCGTGCACGAGTTGTGGGCCCGTCGGGTTAATCCGCCTGAGGATTGAACCATTTGTCCGGGGCGTGCTCGAAATCTAGTTAGGGTGTTTGCTTGCCGATCAGGATGATCCGGGCTGCATTTGTCGGAGTCCCGGCAGTAACGACCGTTTATCGCCAAGTGCGACGCAATGGTCATCGGTGATCTAGGTTAAACAAACAGCGTTTGGCAGCGCTATCAAGAGGTTGCAGTGATGAAGTTAGAAATCGCACGAGGTTTGTTTCTCGCCGGCGCACTCAGTGTGGCGTCGCTGGCAGCGGCGGCCTGGCATGAGCCGGGCACCCAGGTGATCAGCCCGGACGAGCAGGGCTACAGCCCTGTAGTGGCCAAAGTACAAACGGACAAGGTTATGCGCCCGGATCAGGATCTGCTGCTGTTTATGTTCGGCCTGTTGCAGGGCAAGGGCCCGCAAGGCTGACCCGCCTGCGCCAGTGGTAAAAAAGCCCTGCATTGCAGGGCTTTTTCGTGTTGGGCACTTCGCCCTTTCGGGCTTGCCGCAAAATGCTTCTGGCGTTGTTGTCAGTGCGCCTCGGCTGGTGTGGGTTGCGCATCGGGTTGCGCCAGCAGGCTGTACACACACGGCAGCACGAACAGGGTAAACAGCGTGCCGATCGACATGCCGGTGGCGATCACCAGGCCGATGTCGAAGCGGCTGACCGCCCCGGCACCGGTTGCCAGGATCAACGGCACCATGCCGAAGACCATCGCCGCGGTGGTCATCAGCACCGGGCGCAGGCGAATCGCCGCCGCTTCTTCGACTGCCTCACGGCGCGACAGGCCTTTCTCGCGGCGCAGCTGGTTGGCGAACTCGACGATCAGGATGCCGTGCTTGGTGATCAGTCCGATCAGCGTCACCAGGCCCACCTGGGTGTAGATGTTCATGCTGGAGAAGCCGAGGAACAGCGGAATCAGCGCACCACAGATCGACAACGGCACCGTGACCATGATCACCAGCGGGTCGCGGAAACTCTCGAACTGCGCCGCCAGCACCAGGAAGATCAGCGCCAGGGCCAGGCCGAAGGTGATGTACAGCGCGTTGCCTTCCTGCACCAGCTGGCGTGACGCACCGGCGAAGTCGTAGGCGTAACCGGCCGGTGCTTCCTCCAGCATGATCTGCGTAACGGTATCGACGGCTTCACCCATGCTGACGATGGGCACGCCCTGGATGATTGCCGAGTTGAGCTGCTGAAACTGGTTGAGCTGGGTCGGCCGCGCGCGGTCGCTGACCTTGACCAGCGTCGACAGGGCCAGCATCGCGCCGCTTTCGCTCTTCACGTAGTAGCTGCCCAGCCACTCCGGGTTGTCGCGATACGCGCGCTCGACCTGGGCAATCACCTTGTAGCTGCGCCCGTCGATGGTGAAACGGTTGATCTCGCCTTCACCCAGCAGGCTGGCCAGGGTCAGACCGAGGTCTTCCATCGACACACCCATCTGCGCGGCTTTTTCGCGGTCGATTTCCACCACCACTTCCGGCTTGTCGAAGGCCAGGTCGACGTCGAGGAAGGCGAACTTGCCGGATTCCACCGCGCGTTGCTTGACCCGCTCGGTCACCTGCAGCAGCGACTGGTAGTCGTTGGGCGTGTTGATCACGAACTGGAACGGCAGCCCCTCGCCGGTACCCGGCAAGGACGGCAGGTTGAAGCCGAATATCTGCAGCCCGGCGATCTGCGACAGGCGACCCTGCACCTCCGGCAGAATCTCCATCTGAGTGCGCTCGCGTTGGTCCCACGGCGTCATCAGAAAGCCGCCGATACCCGACTGCACACCGTTGAAGCCGTTGATCTGGAACGAGGAGTAGTACTCGGGGAACTCCTTGAAGATGGTCACGAACTCGTCGGTGTACTTGTTCAGGTACTCCAGGTTGGTCGGCTGGGGCGCGCTGGCCATCA
Source organism: Pseudomonas sp. XK-1 (assembly GCF_038069885.1). Classification (NCBI taxonomy): domain Bacteria; kingdom Pseudomonadati; phylum Pseudomonadota; class Gammaproteobacteria; order Pseudomonadales; family Pseudomonadaceae; genus Pseudomonas; species Pseudomonas sp. XK-1. The sequence goes on from NZ_JBBPES010000001.1 coordinate 836,168, forward strand.
TAAAGATGATGCCCTGGTCTTCTTCCGGGGCCAGTTCGCTTTTAGTGAACTTGAGCAGCACCGGGATCAGGCACATGACGATCAGCGCAAACACCAGCACCACCGGGCGGGTATCCAGGGTGCCGTGCAGGGCGCGCTGATAGCGCTGCTTGAGGTTGTCGAAGATCTGGTCGAGCTTGTGCGCCAGGCCCGATGGGTTCTCGTCATGACGCAGCAGCTTGGCGCACATCATCGGCGACAGGGTCAGGGCGACGATGCCGGAGATGATCACCGCGCCGGCCAGGGTCAGGGCGAACTCCTTGAACAGCGCGCCCGTGAGGCCTTCGAGGAAGCCGATAGGGGCGTAGACCGCCGCCAGGGTGATGGTCATCGACACCACCGGTACGGCAATCTCCCGCGCACCCTCGATGGCGGCATCGAACGGCGTTTTGCCTTCCTCGATATGCCGGTGAATGTTCTCCACCACGACGATGGCGTCGTCCACCACCAGGCCGATGGCCAGGACCATGGCCAGCAGGGTCAGCAGGTTGATCGAGTAGCCCATCAGCTGCATAAAGAACAGCACGCCGATCATCGACAGCGGGATGGTGATTACCGGGATCAGCACCGAGCGGAACGCGCCGAGGAACAGGAACACCACCACGATGACGATCAGCACCGCTTCGAACAGGGTCTTCACCACCTCATCAATGGAGGCCTGAATAAACAGCGTGGCGTCATAGGCGATGGACACTTTCAGGTTGGGTGGCAGCTGCGCTTCCAGGTCCGGCATGACCTTGCGCACTTCCTTGATCACGTCCAGCGGGTTGGCCCCCGGCGTGCCCTTGATGGCGATGTACACCGAGGGGGTGCCATCGAAGGAGCTGATCGAGTCGTAGCTTTCCGCGCCCATTTCCACCCGCGCCACATCGCGGATCAGCACGCGGCTGTCGCCGACTGTCTTCAACGGGATGGCAGCAAAGGCCTCGGCCGATTTGAGGTCGGTTTCGGCGTTGATGCTGGTGACCACGTACTCGCCTTTTACTTCACCCGCAGCAGCGAGGAAGTTGTACTTGCGCACCGCCTCATTCACATCGCTGGCGGTCACGCCGTAGGCACCCATCTTCACCGGGTCGAGCCACAGGCGCATGGCAAACACCTGATTGCCGAGGATCTCGGCCTCGGCCATGCCGGGCAGGGTGGCCAGCTTGGGCTGGATCACCCGCGACAGGTAGTCGGTGATCTGCGGGTTGGACAGCTCGTCGCTGTAGAAGCTGATGTACATCAGCGCCGTGGAGTCGGCGGCTTCCTTGCTCAGCACCGGGTCTTCGGCGTCCTGCGGCAGCTGGTTCTTCACCTCGTTGGCCTTGGCCAGCAGTTCGGTGAAAAGACGGTCGCTGTTGGCACCGATGCGCGCGTAGATCGAGATGATCGACACATTCTGCCGGCTCACCGAGGTCATGTAGTCGATGCCGTCGGCGCTGGCCAGACTCTGCTGCAGTGGCTGGGTGATATAGCCCTGGATGGTCTCGGCATTGGCCCCGGGGTAAGCCGTGGTCACCGTGATCAGGGCGTTTTCCATCTGCGGGTACTGGCGGATGGTCAGTTTGCTGAATGCCTGGAAGCCAAGCAGGATGATCAACAGACTGACCACGGTCGCCAGTACCGGGCGACGGATAAAGGGATCAGTAAAAGCCATAAATAAGTTCCTTTACGCCAGCGCGCTTACTCGGCGCTCGGCTTGGCCTGGGCGTTGGCGATGCTGACATGGGCACCGTTATCCAGCTTCAGCTGGCCGGCGGACACTACCTGCTCACCGGCCTGCAGGCCTTTGCTGATCACTACCTGGCCTTCGCGGCGCTCGCCGGTGTCGACGAAGCGGCGCTCGACCACCAGTTCGGCCTGGCCTTTGGCGTCTTTGACCACCTGGCCGTCTTCACCTTTCTTCTCGTCAATCACGTACACCGAGTTGCCATACAGGGTGTAGGTGATGGCGGTTTCCGGTACGACGATCAGGTTCTGCTCGCCGGGCAGCAGCACTTCCAGGTTGGCGAACATGCCGGGCAGCAGTTTGCTCTCCGGGTTGACCAGCATGGCGCGCACCTGCACGTTGCGGGTGGCGTCTTCGACCTTGGGGTTGATCGCGGCGATTTCGCCCTCGAACACCTCGTCCGGGTAAGCCGCCACGCTGAAGCGCACGCGCACGCCGACAGCCAGTTTGGGCACCGCCTGTTCCGGCAGGAAGAAGTCGACGTAGAGCTTGCTCAGATCCTGCAGGGTGGCGATGGTGGTGCCCGAGGACAGGTAGTCACCAACATCGACCTGGCGGATGCCGATGGTGCCGGCAAATGGCGCGAGGATACGTTTCTTCGCCAGTTGCGCCTGCAGCTGGGCAACGCTGGCGTTGGCCTTCTGCAGGCTGGCGGAGAGGCGGTCGAACTCGCTTTTCGAGATGCTCTGGCGCTTGATCAGGCTGCGCCCGCGCTCGAACTCGACCCGTGCCAGGCCCAGTTCGGCCTGGGCGGTGGCCAGGCTGGCCTGCTCGACATCGCTGTCCATCTGGATCAGCGGCTGCTGCAGGGTGACCTGCTCGCCGGAGCGGAACAGCACCTGTTGCACGGTACCGCCGACTTCCACGGTCAGGTCGACGCCCTGGAAGGCTTTCAGGGTGCCGATGGCCGGCAGGCGACCCTGCCACGGGCGTTCTTCGGCCGTCGCGGCATCGACGTTGATGGCCGGCTGCGGGGCCGAGAACATCTGGATTTCTTGGTAGATGGAGAAGCCTTTGTAGGCGGCGAGGGCGAGTACCACGAGGAGCACGACGCCCAGCATGATCAGCATGCGGCGGAGCAACATATTCCGGTTCCTTGGCAGGGCAAATGGGGCCTGGGAATAGGCAAGAAGGGCACCTTAATCCTCGTGCAGAAGCCTGTCAAAGATTCGCATTTACAGCACAATGTGGTGCAAAAGTTGCCTGATTGATCAAGTGTTTTTTAAGCAAAATGCCAGCATTTGCTGGCATTTTTATTGTGGTGCCGGTGTGGCTTCAGGCACTCAGGCGCTGGGTCACATCGCTGAGCTGGACGGAAAGCAGGTGCAGGTTCTGCCCGGCGACCGCGGTGCGCTCTACGTGCTCCTGGTTGGCGGTGGCGATGGCGGTGATCTCGGTGAGGTTGCGCGAGATGTCTTCGGCTACCGAGGTCTGCTCCTCGGCGGCGGTGGCGATCTGCCGGTTCATATCGCGGATCGCCTCCACTGCCCCTGTGATCAGCTGCAGGGTGGCACCGGCTTCGTTGACCTGGGTCACGCCTTCCTCGCTACGCTGCTGGCCGCTCTCGATGGCACGTACCGCATTCACCGCACCGGTTTGCACGGTGTCGATGATCTGGTGGATCTCTGCGGTGGACTCGGCGGTGCGCTGGGCCAGGGTGCGCACTTCGTCGGCCACCACGGCAAAGCCGCGGCCCTGCTCGCCGGCCCGGGCGGCCTCGATGGCGGCGTTGAGGGCTAGCAGGTTGGTCTGTTCGGCGATGCCGCGGATCACTTCCAGCACCTTGCCGATGCGCCCACTGTCGGCTTCCAGGCGGCGAATCACCTCCGAGGTGTTGCTGATCTCACCGCGAATATCGGTGATGGTCTTGATGGTCGCCTGCATGACCGTTTCGCCCTGGCGTGCGGCGTTGTCGGCATCGTCTGCGGCATTCGCCGCCTCGGCGGCGTGGCGCGCGACTTCCTGGGCGGTGGCGGACATTTCATGCATGGCGGTGGCCGCCTGGTCGGTGCGCGAGAACTGCTCGCGGGTGCCCTGGGCCATCAGGTTGGCGATGGCGTTGAGTTCGCTGCTGGCGCTGTCGAGGTCGGTGGTGCTGCGTTTCAGGCGGCTAAAGGTGTCGGCCAGAAAGTCGCGCAGGATATTCGCGGCCACCGCCAGGTGACCCAGTTCGTCCTGGCGGCTGGCATCCACTTGTTTGCCAAAGTTGCCCTGGCTGAGCTGGGCGATATGGGTGATCAGCTCGCGGATCGGGTTGATCAGGTTGCGGTTGACCAGCCATAGGCTGAACAGGGCGACGATCAGGCTGGCCCCGAGCATGATCAGGGTGCCGAAGAGGATGGTGCGGTCCGCCGCGGCATTGATCTGGCTGGCCTGCTGCTGGCTCTGGTTGCGCAGTTGCTCGACCAACTCGTTCATCTGCTGGCTGGTGCCGCGGTCGATGCCGGACACCGCCTGATCGCCGACCTTGGCATCGCCACCGGCGGCGAGAAAGGCGTCGCGGCCCTTGCGGTAGTTGCTGCCCAGGCTCTGGTGCTCCTGGCGCAGACCTTCGACCTGGGCTCTGAGCGCGTTATCGTCGGCGGCCAGGGTGGTCAGGTGCGCGAGCACATCCTGCACCTTGCGTTCCTGGGCCTCGAACTGGCTCCAGTACTTGTCCAGTTGCGCCTTGTCGCCACCGCGCAGCAATACGTTTTTCCACTCCTGCACCTGGATCTTGAATTCCAGATTGGCCTGATCGACCAGGCGTGAGGCCTCCAGTGGGCCGTCGAGCAGGCTGCGGTAGGCCTGCATGCCGCCGGAGAGGAAGCTGAAGCAGGCCAGGGCGGTGATCAGCAACAGTGCCAGGCTGCCACCGAGCAGGGCGAGAATTTGTGCGCGCAAGGATTTTTGCAGAAACATGGGTGGGTGCCCCTGAGTGGATAGATGGCGAACGCCAGCGACGCGCATGGCGTGTCTGCGAATATCCCTATCGGCTGGCAGCGGGCTGCCCGAAAGCAGTGGCTAGACGGGAGTATAGATCGGCTCTGCGGCGGCGTTCTTTAGCCTGCCGCAGGGGTGTTACAGGCTTGGAGGCGGGCGTTTAGACCAGGCGCAAGTGGTTGTCCCACAGGCCCGCAGGCAGTTGCAGCGGCTGGCTGCTGATCTGGGCGCTGCGGCAGTCGTACAGGCGGCAACGGCCCATGCCGCTGCTGACCACAAAGCCTTCGGCCACCGCGCCCACTCCGGCGCAGTCGGCCAGGGGGGCATCCAGGCGCAGCTCGGCGCTGTCCAGGTCCCAGATAAACACCCGGTTGCCGCGCGGCGCGGTCAAGGCGAGCAGGCGCAGCTCGCTGTGGATCGCCACGCTGGCGGTGTACTGGTTCATCAGCTGGCGCTGCGCGTCCGCTACCGGGAAATGCTGGAAGGGCTGGCCAGGGCGCTTGATCGCCAGCAGCGGCACCGCATCGCTGAGCTCGCCCATATATTGCTGACCACTGACGATAGTGCCGTCGCCGGCCACGGCCATATGCCGCACGCTGTTCATCCGTTCGGGCAGCTGCTCTTTGCTGATCAGGCTGCCGTCGCGGCGCAGCAGCACCAGGCTGGACTCCATTGCGTCGAGGTTCATTTCCACCCGGCTGTCGGCTTCGGTGCGGATGCCGCCGTTGGCCACTGCCAGGGTTTCGCCGTCTGGCAGCCAGAGCAGCTGGTGCGGCCCGATACCGTGGGTCGACAGTTCGCTGCTGCGCAGCAGTTGTTCACCTTGCAGGCTATAGACGCCGAGTACGCCGCGCCCGGGATCGGAGGTGTCATTCTCGGTGGCGTACAGCCATTCGCCGTCCTTGTGGAACACGGCATGGCCGTAGAAGTGGCGCTGTTTGGGTGAGTTGACTGTTTGCAGCAGGCGGCCGGCGCGGGTGTCGATCAGGTAGCTCTGGGTGCTGGGGCGGCGGCCGACGAACAGCGCCATCGGTAGAAACGGATGGCCGATAACATCGTGGCAGCGTTCGCTGACCTGGGTGGCAAAGACCTGGCTGCCATCCAGTCGGTAGCCCACCGCGAAGTGCTTGCCGGCGCTGTCGTTGCGCGCCGACAGCAGCAGCGGCTGCGGGCCGTTGTGCAGCAGCGTCCAGCCAGCGTATGCGCCGGCGGCCAGTGCCGTAGTGGCCACGGCGGCGCTCAGGCCGAGAAAGGCGCGACGATTTATCTGCATGGTTCAGTCGCCGTCATGGGAGTTAAAGCCCAGCTGAATCCCCAGCACCTTCGCCAGCTCGGCTTCGTGCAGGCGGTGCAGGGCGTCGAGGCTGTCATACAGCGCGTTGAGCTCGGCGCGACCGGCTTCGTCGCTAAGCAGTTCGCCGAGCGGGCGCTGGATCGCAGTCAGGCGCTGGCGGGTGTCGCTGTAAGCGGCGTTGATGCGCTGTTGCAGCCCGGCTTGATCACTGCCGAGCAGCGCCTGGATGCCATCCTGCTCGGCACCCAGCCAGATGCGTTCGGCGCTGGCCAGGCTGGCGGCGAGGTTGGCCAGGCTGGCCTTGCTGCGCCAGGCTTCGGCCTGATAGGGCTGAGGCTGGCCTTTGCTCTGGCGGCCGAGCGGGGTACCGAGTTTCTTCTTCAGGCCGTCGATGGCGCTGACCTGGGTGCGCAGGATATCGGCCACGGCCTCGGCGGCTTCGGCGTAGCGCGCGTTGGGGACGCTGGTCAGTTGCGCGGCCATGCCGTCCTCGGCTTGCCACTGGCTCAGCACATCGGCGGCGAGCACCCGCTGATGCTCGCCGATGGCGACGATCAGCGGACAGTAGCGGGCCTTCTGCTCGGCGACATTGAGGTCGATGGCCGGGTCGAACAGCAGGTATTCATAGGCGGTCAGGCCTTGCACCACCACGCTGGATTTATCCAGGTCGGCAGGGGTCAGCTCGGGCTTGCTGTTGAGCAGGGCTTCGACCTGGCGCGCCACCAGGTTCTTCTTGTCCGGCCAGAACTGCACCTGCCAGGCGCGATTGCCCTCTGCCAGCGGGCCGAGCAGGGCTGGTTGCAGGGCGGCCCAGGTGCTTTGCGCGCTGGCAAAGGCCAGGCGCGCGTCCGCCAGGTTCTGCTGGCCGGCGCAGAAGGCCTGGCCGCTGGCGGCCAGTTGGCGGTCAGCCTCGCTCCAGGTGCTGTAGATCGGCAGCAGTACGCCGTCGACGAGGGCGCTGCTGACGGCTTGCTGCGGGTCGGCTGGGGTACAGCCGACCAAGGTCAGACCGAGCAGGGCGAGCGTGAGGGGTGAGCGAATCATCTGCGGCTCCTTACAACGAATTCAGAAAAGCCAGCAGCGCGGCGCGCTCCTCGGCATTGAATGTCAGCACCTGTTGCTTGGCCGCTTCGGCTTCGCCGCCGTGCCAGAGAATGGCCTCCAGCAGGTTGCGCGCGCGGCCGTCGTGCAGGAACTGGGTGTGGCCGCTGACGGTCTCGGTCAGACCGATGCCCCACAACGGCGGGGTGCGCCATTCGCGGCCACTGGCGAGAAACTCCGGACGGTTGTCGGCCAGGCCTGCGCCCATGTCATGCAGCAGCAGATCGCTATAGGGGCGAATCAACTGGTTGGCCAATTCCGGCTCGGCAGCGTCGGCGGCGGTGGTGAACTGCGGGGTATGACAGCCCTGACAGCCAGCCTGGAGGAACAGGCCCTTGCCCTTGAGCACCTGCGGCGCGGCGACCTCGCGGCGCGCCGGTACGCCCAGGTTGCGACTGTAGAACAGCACGCTGGCGAGGATGTTGTCGCTGACCTCGGGCTCGCCGCCGTGGGGCGCGCCGCGGCAGTCGGTCTGCGCCGTTGTGCAGTTGTCATGGGCCACCAGCGTGCTGGTCAGGCCCATGTCGTTGGCAAAGGCTTCGGCGTTCTGCTGGTTGAGGCTGGGTTGGCCGGCCTTCCAGCCGAAGCGGCCAAGCATTGTGCGCTGCCCGGCGCGGTCCCAGACCTGGTTGGCGCGCCCGGAGATGCCATCGCCATTGCTGTCTTCGGGGTCGGCATTGGCCAGGATGGTGGCTTCGGGAATGGCTTCGAGCAGGCCCAGGCCGATCATCGGCGGGGCAATACGGGCGGAAAACAGCGTGTCGGGATGCAGGTCGCCATAGCCGAGCTGGCTGATTTCCAGGCTGGGCTTGCGCAGATCGACCTGTGTGCCATCGGCAAGGCTGACCTGCTGCGTGCTGTAGCTGACCCGTACCTTGCCCTCGGGCGCTACGCCCGGGTTGGCCATATCCTGCAGCTGGCCGCCGTAGATGGGTTCGGCGAGCACGCCGAGGCGCTCGATGATCTGCGCGTGTTCACTGCCGGCCGGGATCGACAGACGCACCAGCATCGACACCGAACTCAGGGCGTCGGGCTGCGGAGGATGGCCGCGGCCGTCCTTGATATGGCAGTTCTGGCAGCCGTTGGTGTTGAACAGCGGACCGAGACCGTCACGCGCAGTGGTGGTGGCGGGTGCGGTGACCCAGGGGTTGCGAAAGAAACTGTTGCCGACGCTGAAATCCAGGCGGCGTGAGGGCGACAGATTGGCTGAGGGCAGGGAGAAGGCATTTTGGTCGTGCTTGAACACCGTGGCGCTGCCGGCGGACAGGGCTTCGCCGGGCTCTGCCTGGGTAAAGCGCGGGGCCTGATCACAGGCACTTACGCCCAGAGCGAGGCATAACAGCAGCAGACGATGGAGCGGGGCGGGCATGAACGGGAATCCGGGCAGAACAGTCAGGCCGGGATCTTAACAGTGTAAGTGAATTTAAATAAGACGGATTTGTATTACCAGCGGTGGCTAAAGGTCGCAGGTTATAAGAGTCGCCGGGAACGATTGCTGGCATCAGCGTAGCGACGGTCCCGAAGCCGTGGCTGGAAGCGGGCTATGTATTTATTGCGTGTTGCATGGGGGCTGGGGAAGTTTGCCGCGACCGCAATCGGTAGGGTGCGCTATGCGCACCAGGCGTCTATTGCGGCACCGGTGTTGGCGCTGGTGCGCATCAAGAATCTGCAGCCAGCCTCGGTGCGCACGGCGCATCCTGCTTAGCCACAAAAAAGCCGCGGCTCTACTGGAGAGTCGCGGCCTGGGCGTTTCGCTGCTGTTGCGCAGCGTCGTGCTTAGAAGCTGTGGTCAGCGGTATCCGGATTGAGATCACTGATACCCAGCTTGCCGGCGGCCTGCTCGATTGCACCGGTCTGCTTGACCAGGGCGGCGATGGCGTCACGGACGATCTGCTGGCCTTCGGCGTTTTCGGCAGCGATCAGCTGATCGAAGTGCTTGCCGTTGCCCGCGCTGTCGACCAGAGCCTGCAGTTTGCCTTCAGTGGCTTCGAGGTCGGCCTTCAGGGTACTGTCAGCGGCGGCGTCAACCTTGGCCACCAGCGACGACAGGCTCGGGCCGCTCAGGGTGCTGCCGTCGACCTTCTTGTACTCGCCCAGGTAGACGTTGCGAATACCCTTGCCGTTGTAGAAGTGCGAGTTGTGGGTGTTGTCGCTGAAGCAGTCGTGCTCGTCTTCGGTGGAGTTGGCTTCCAGCGCGACCTTCATGCGCTCGCCGGCCAGTTCGCCGAGGGACAGGCTGCCCATGCCGAACAGCATCTTGCGCAGGCCGTTTTCGCCCGATTCGGCTTCCAGTTTGGCGCGGTAGTTGTCGGCATTGCCGGCTTGCCACTGCACGACCATTGCATCGAGGTCGCTGACCAGCAACTGGGCGGCGGCCTGGAGGAAGGCGCGACGGCGCTCGTTGTTGCCGCCGGTGGCACCTTCGCCCACGACGAAGTCGCTGGCTGGACGCTCGCCGGCACCCGGGCCGCTGCCGTTCAGGTCCTGGCCCCAGAGGAGGAATTCGATGGCGTGGTAGCCGGTGGCGACGTTGGCTTCGGAGCCGCCCAGTTCGTTCAGGCTGGCCAGCAGTTCCGGGGTGATGGTGCTGACGTCGAGCTTGTCTTCGCCGACCTGCAGTTCGCTGTTGGCGACGATATTGGCCTGCGCTCCCGGGTTGCCCAGGGCGTGCTGGTAGTCCTGGGCGACGTAGTCGATCAGGCCTTCGTCCAGCGGCCAGGCGTTGAGCTGGCCTTCCCAATCGTCGACCACGGCGTTGCCGAAGCGGAATACTTCGCTCTGCATATAGGGCACGCGGGCCGCCAGCCAGGCTTCGCGGGCACCTTTCAGGGTGTCCTCATTCGGGTTGACGAGCAGGGCATCGATTGCGCCTTGCAGGGTTTTACCGGTGCTGGCGGCGTCGCTGAACACGGCCAGGGCCAGGTCGGCATAGTGGCTGACCACGGCCTTGGCGGCAGCTTCATCGACCTGGCTGGCGGCCGCGACCGGAGCGCTGCTGGCGGCAGGGGCTGCTGGAGCGGCGGCCTGGCTGGCCGGGGCTTTGTCTTCGCCGCAGCCGGCGAGGGAAATGGCGATAGCAAGCAGGCTGGCGGTAGCCAGGGGCATACGAAGCATGACGGAGTCCTTTACGAGATAAATGAAGCGCGCTCGGATCGCGAGCGCTAGAAACCGAAACATAATGCGAAAGATTTGCATTTTGTGCAAAGGGTTGCTGCGCCGAGTTTTATCCAAAGCCGTGAGCCGGCTCCGCTTTGCTCGTCAGGGATGAGGCTAAAATGCCAGCACAGATGCCATCCACAGCCCCAGGGGAGTCCTGCATGAGCCTTACCAGCGTCGCCATTGTCGTTATTCTGATCCTCGCGGCTGCTTACGCGGTGGTGCTCTACAACGCCCTGGTGCGCCTGAAGCACGGAGTCAGCAAGGCCTGGGCGAATATCGATGTACTGCTCAAGCAGCGCCATGAGGAGCTGCCCAAGCTGGTCGAGACCTGCAAGCAATATATGCAGCATGAACGCACCACCCTGGAGCGGGTGGTCGCCGCCCGGCAGGCGGTGGCCAGTGCCCGGGAAAAGACCGATATGGGCGCGCTGGGCAAGGCCGAAAGCGGTTTGCGCGCCGGCCTCGGCCAGTTGTTCGCCCTGGCGGAGAACTATCCGGAGCTGAAGGCCAATCAGAGCTTTCAGCACCTGCAGCAGCGCATCAGTGGTCTGGAAAACGGCATTGCCGACCGTCGCGAGCTGTACAACGAGGCGGTCAATCTCAACAACGTGCGTATCGAGCAATTCCCCGATGTGCTGATCGCCCGGCTATTCGCCTTCAAGGAGGCGGTGTTGCTGGAGTTCAGCGACGCGGAAAAGGCCGATGTCGACCTCAAGACCCTGTTCGGCTAGGTCGTGGAGATTCAGGCCCAGGTTATCGGCCTGGCATGCAGCGTCGCGGCAACAGCGGGCGGCGGCTGGTGGTTTGTCCGGCGTTTCTCCCAGGCCAGGCACCTGCTCGATACCCCGACCTCGAAGATCCGTTCGGCGGCCCAGGGCTACGTCGAGTTCTACGGCATTCTTCAGGAGACGGCAGAGGCGCAGCTGAGCGCCCCGCTGACCGGTACGCCCTGCCTGTGGTGGCGCTACCGGATCGAGGAATACCGCTCCAGCGGCAAAAACCGCAGTTGGCGCACTCTGGAAAGCGGCAGCAGCGAAGCCTGGCTGGGCCTGACTGACGGCACGGGCAGTTGCCTGATCGATCCCCGCGGGGCCGAGGTGCGCCCGGCCACCCGGGTGGTCTGGCAGGGGCATCTGCGTCACCCCCTGGGTCCGCCGAAAACTGGCTGGAGTGCGCTGTTCTCCAGCGGCAAGCGCTATCGTTACAGCGAAGAGCGCCTGCAGGCCGGCCAGCCGCTGTATGCCATCGGCGCTTTCCGCAGTGACGGCGGTGGCCGTCAGGGTCTGGATCTGGCGGCGGCCAAGGGGGCGGTGATTCGTGAGTGGAAGGGCGACTTTGCCGGCTTGCTGCAGCGTTTCGACAGCGACGGTAATGGTCAGCTGGATGAGCGGGAATGGCAGCGGGTGCGTCTGGCGGCGAGCCTGGAGGCCGAAGACCGACATCGCCGCCAAAGCGCCCGGCCCGCGCAGCACCATCTGGCCAAACCCGGCGAAGCCCAGCCTTTCGTGCTGTCCTGTGCGGGGGAGGATGAACTGGTGCGCCAGTTTTACTGGCAGGCCGCTGGCGGGGCCGTGTTGTGCATCCTGGGGGCGCTGGCCATGGCCTGGTTGCTGGGGGTGCAGCAGGTTTAACGCCGTTGCCTGCTGAGCTTGCCCAGCAGGGGGCGCTGTGCGCACCCTACCTGTTTGATGCTTCTACAGCGTGGCGGGGTTGGCCGCGATGCTGAGGCGGCGGGCCTGCTTGAGGTAGCCGGTCAGCTCGCGGGCCGGCAAGGGCTTGCTGTAGAGGTAGCCCTGACCTTCGTTGCAGCCCTGAGCAATGATGTAGGCCTCCTGCTCGAGGGTCTCCACCCCTTCGGCGATCACCTGCATGCCCAGGCTCTTACCCAGCTGGATGATGGCGCGCACGATGGTGGCGTCGTCTTCGTCGTCCAGCAGGTCCTGGACGAAGCTCTTGTCGATCTTGATCTTGTCCAGCGGCAGGCTCTTGAGGTAGCTCAGCGAGGAGTAGCCGGTGCCGAAGTCGTCGATGGCGATCAGTGCCCCGGAGCGGCGCAGGCTGAGTAGATGCTGGGCGGCGGTGTTGATGTCTTCCATCAGGCCGGTTTCGGTGACTTCCAGTTCCAGGCTGCGCGGCGGCAGGCGGTAGATCTGCATCAGGTTGTTGACCACCCGCGGCAGCTCCGAGTGGTGCAGTTGCACGGTGGACAGGTTGACCGCCATGCGCAGTTCGCTGAAACCCTGATCGTGCCATTCGCGCAGCTGGCGGCAGGTCTGGTCGAGAATCCATTCGCCGATGGCAATAATGGTGCCGTTCTGCTCGGCCAGAGGGATAAACAGGTCGGGTGGGACCATGCCGTGCTGAGGGTGCTGCCAGCGCAACAGCGCTTCGACGCCGACCACGCTGTGGTCGCGGTAATCCACCTGGGGCTGGTAGACCAGATGCAGCTGGTCGAGTGCCAGGGCCTCACGCAGGTCCTTTTCCAGTTCACGGCGGCGGCGCATCTCGCTGTCGACGCTGGCGATATAGAACTGGTAGCGGTTGCGCGAACGGCTTTTGGCCAGGGTCATGGTCTGTTCGGCTTTCTGCAGCAGCTTCTCGGTGCTGTCGCCGTCTTCCGGGAACAGGGTGATGCCGATGGTGGCGCGCAGGCGTACTTCCTGGTTGTCCAGCATAAAGGGCGTATCGAGGTCGTCGAGCACGCTCTGGGCCAGTTCGGCGGCCTCGTAGGGTTGTTCGATGTCAGCCTGGACCAGGGCGAACTGGTCGCCGCCCAGTCGGGCCAGGGCCCCGAGGCGGCCGCTGTGACCGCGCAGGCGGTCGGACAGGGCCAGCAGCAACTGGTCGCCGGTCTGGTAGCTGAACTGCTCGTTGATGCCCTTGAAGTCGTCCAGGCCGACGCACAGCACCGCGACCCGGCGTTGCAGGCGGCCGGCGTCTTCGAGAATCTGGTCGAGCTGTTGCTGCAGCTGCTGGCGGTTCGGCAGACCGGTGAGGAAGTCGTACTGAGCCATGCGCAGCAGGCTGTTTTCCGCTTCGCGGCGCAGATGGGTGTTGCGCTCGATGGAGGAAAGCAGCTGGTTGGCGGTGTTGATCCACAAGCCCAGTTCGTTCTTCTCGTTGCCCTTGAGCATCGGCAGTTTGTGTTCGCTGGGCCGGTCGGGGTTGATGCTGGTCAGGTGCTCGATGATTTTCGACAGCGGCTTGGTCAGCAGCCAGTGATAGACCAGATAGAGCACCAGGCCCATGGCCAGGGCGCGCAGCACGCCGGAGATAAAGATGATCACCGAGTTGGTGACAAAGCTCTCGCCGTAGGGGGCGGTGTCGAGGGTGATGCTGAGGTCGCCGTAGTACTCGCTGTAGGGACCGCGGCCGACCAGCTGGGTGGTGAAGTTCTGTTCCTTGCCAAGGATCGGGTCGGTCAGCCAGCGGGTCGGTATGTCGACCTGGTCGCGGGATTTTTCCGCCAGCATGGGTTCGTTCGGGTGGCCGATGGCGGCAACGCGCACCGACTCGTGCTGGAACAGCCCTTCGATGACCTGCATACCCATCTCACGGTCCAGGCTGTACACCGCCTGTGTCGAGGGGTCGCGGAACATGCCGAGAATGCGCTGGGCATCGTTGGCCACGGCCTGGCGTGTCTTGTAGGCGTCGAAGATGATCTGCGCGCAGCTCAGAACTACCCCAACGATCAGCGCCGAGAGCAGTACCACGCGCAGCAGTTTCAGGGACAAGCTGTTCTTGAGTTCCAGCTTCAAGTGGTGGTTCCTTGTTCGAGGCCTTAGGCGTCAGACGCTACTGAGTATTGGCAAAGTCGCGCTTGCAGTCAAAGGGCCATTAGCAAAGTTTGTTGCGCACTCTGCAGCCGCAGCTGGAGCCGTGTTGTGCCGAAGCGACAAGGACTCGGAATCGTATCGGCAGCCCTGTCGTGGGACTTGAGTCGTGAGGTTTATTTGCCCAGGGGCGAGCGAGGTAGCGGAGGGGGCAGAAACGCACAGCCTGATACGTGAAAACCCGGCCAGATGGCCGGGTTTTCAGGCTGCAACGTGGTGCTTAGGCGGCGTAGTTTTTCGCTACGAAGTCCCAGTTGACCAGGTTCCAGAAAGCCTCAACATACTTTGGACGCATGTTGCGGTAGTCGATGTAGTAGGCGTGTTCCCATACGTCGCAGGTCAGCAGCGGGGTGTCGCCGCTGGTCAGCGGGCAGCCGGCACCGATGGTGCTGGCCAGAGCCAGGGAACCGTCGGCCTTTTTCACCAGCCAGCCCCAGCCGGAACCGAAGGTGCCGATGGAAACCTTGCTGAACTCTTCCTTGAACTTGTCGAAGGAACCGAAGGCGGCGTTGATCGCGTCAGCCAGGGCACCGGTCGGCTGGCCACCGGCGTTGGGGGCCAGGCAGTTCCAGTAGAAGGTGTGATTCCAGACCTGGGCAGCGTTGTTGAAGATGCCGCCCGAGGAGGTCTTGACGATCTCTTCCAGGGTTTTGCCTTCGAACTCGGTGCCTGGGACCAGGTTGTTCAGGTTCACGACGTAGGTGTTGTGGTGCTTGTCGTGGTGGTATTCCAAGGTTTCCTTGGAAATATGCGGCTGCAGGGCGTCATGAGCGTAGGGCAGCGGCGGCAATTCGAAAGCCATGGTTTATCTCCTAATCAGGTCAGGTGCGGTGTGCGCGAAGCCGATCACGGGCGGCTATCCAAGCGGCGTGAGTTATCTCTTTGCGCCGCAAGCCCCGGATCATAGCACCGGCACTGCACCTTAAACACGCGGCAACTGTGTGGAAAACCTCCTCGGCATGTTGCAGCAGGGCCGTTTTAGAGCATGCCGGGGTTGTTCAGCAGCTGCCAGGCAATGCTGAACATCATCAAGGCCACGCCCAGATCGATAAAGCGCCAGGTGCTTGGTCGCGCCAACCAGGGCGCGAGCCAGGCCGCGCCGAGTGCCAGGCAGAAGAACCACATCAATGAAGCACTGGCCGCCCCCAGAGCATAGGCACCGGGCACCGGCTGCTGCGCACCGAGCGAGCCGATCAGCAGCACGGTGTCCAGGTAGACGTGGGGGTTGAGCAGGGTGACGGCCAGGGCCGCCAGCAGCACCGCGCGGCGCGAGCGGGGGCCGGTCTGGGTCAGCTCGTTCAGTGCCTGCGGGCGACTGGCGCGCAGCAGCGCCTGGGTGCCATACCAGAGCAGAAAGGCCGCGCCACCCCAGCGCGCCACGCCCAGCAGAATCGGGCTCTGCGCCAGGACGGCAGCCAGGCCGAACACCCCGGCGGTGACCAGTAGGGCATCGCAGACCACACAGAGCAGCGCCACCGGCAGGTGATGTTCGCGGCGCAGGCTTTGCGCCAGGACGAAGGCATTCTGCGCGCCGAGGGCGATGATCAGCCCGGCGGCGATCAGTAATCCATTGCTGTAGCTTTGCCACATAGGTGTTCTCCTGTCTCGATGCTGGTCAGTCTGCTGTGGCTGGGTATATAAGAGAAACCAATAGTGCTGATTGCTCATTAGGAAAACTGATTTGCTCGATTACAAACTACTCGCCGCCCTGGCTGCCGTTGTGGAACAGGCCGGGTTCGAGCGCGCAGCGCAGGTGCTGGGTTTGTCCCAGTCGGCGGTGTCGCAGCGGATCAAGCTGCTCGAGGCGCGGGTTGGCCAGCCGGTGCTGGTGCGCGCGATGCCGCCTGCGCCGACGGAAATCGGCCGGCGTCTACTTAACCATGTACAGCAGGTGCGGCTGCTGGAGCGGGACATTCAGGCGCAGGTGCCGGCGCTGGATGAGGGTGGGCTGCCCGAGCGGCTGCGTATCGCGCTGAACGCCGACAGCCTGGCCACCTGGTGGGCCGGGGCCGTGGGTGCGTTCTGCACCGAGCAGCGCTTGCTGCTGGATCTGGTGGTGGAAGATCAGGAGGTCGGCCTTAAACGCATGCGCGCCGGAGAGGTGGCGGCCTGCGTGTGCGCCAGCGAGCGTCCGGTGGCCGGTGCGCGCGCCTTGCTGTTGGGGGCGATGCGTTATCGCGCCATGGCCAGCCCGGCGTTTATCGCCCGGCATTTCCCAGGTGGAGTCACGGCGCAGGCGTTGGCCCATGCGCCGGCTATCGTGTTCGGTCCGGATGACCTGCTGCAGCACCGTTATCTCTCCGGCCTGGGCGTCGAAGGTGGTTTTGCCCACCACCTGTGCCCGTCATCCGAGGGCTTTATCCGCTTGGCGCAGGCCGGGTTTGGCTGGGGACTTATTCCTGAGCTGCAGGTGCTAGGGGAGTCGGCTCGTGGCGAGCTGGTCGAATTGATCAGCGACCGGCCGATCGATGTGCCGCTTTACTGGCACCATTGGCGCAATGGCGGCGAGTTGCTTAATCAGCTGACGCACCACCTCACCCAGGCCGCAATCCATAGCCTGGTGGCGCTCAGCTAATCACCACCTTGCCCGAGCCCGGCAGCCGTTCCACGCAACGCTCTCCGAGCAGCTGGGTGGGGGTGAAATAACCGCCCGGGCCGCTGTGATCGAGCAAGTGCCGCACGGCCAGCAAGGTGCCGTGCACGGTGACGTCATAGCCGTTGGCGGTTTCCAGTCGTGCGGTTTTCACCACGCCTGCAGCATTGCGCGCCTCGCCCCACAACCAGGTGCGTTGGCGCGTGCGGCTGGCTTCATCGGGGCCGCTGACACGTTTTTCGATCAGCCGCTTTAGCCAGTTCTGTACCGCATCCAGGCCCAGCAGGGCGCGCAGCGGGTCGATCAGGCGCATGACAATCGCAGCCGCCGGCGGCGTCGGCAGGTACACCTCGATATTGTCGATGCCGGTGGAGTGATAGGCGGTGGAGACATCGCCCCAGGGGATGGTTACCGCGGGTTTCTCTCCACGGCCGAAGTTTATGGTGCGGCGCTTGTAGCCCAAGGGTACGTCGGTGATAACGCCCGCGCGGCGCACCTTGCCGCCGAACTTCAAGCCTTCCACCGAGGTTTTTGCGGTGCCGGGCGAAAGCCCGCTACCGCTGTCGAAGCCCAGCGCCAGGTGCGTGGCATCGGGCAGGGCCTGATGCAGGCAGGCGGCCAGGCAGTCGCTGGGGATCACATCGAAACCTACGCCGGGGCACACTACCAGGCCCAGTTCGCGGGCCTGGGCATCGCGGCGGTGAGCCGCCTCGAACACGCTGATTTCGCCGGTGATGTCCACATAATGGGTGTTGCTGGCCAGGCAGGCGTCTAGCATCGGCGCGCTGGTGGCGGAGAACGGCCCGGCGCAGTGGGCCACCACGGCGATATCGACCAGGGCCTCGCGGGCGCGCTGCTGTTCGTGAATATCGAAGATGCGGCACTCCAGGCCGAGCAGGCTGCCCAGGGCATGCACCGCCGCCGGGTTGCGCCCAGCCAGAATTGGCGTGAGGCCCTGGCGCTTGGCTTCGCTGGCCAGCAGGTGGCCGGTGTAACCGTTGGCTCCGTAAATCATCCAGTTGCTGGCCATCCCGTACTCCTTGGTAGGTTGTTTGCGCTGACAGCTTAGCCGCTACGACCGTTGCCGTTGGTTTGACGCGGGTGCCTGGGGTCGCTGTTCTGGCCGGCAGGGCCACGAGCGGCCGCAGCGGACGCTGCTAGAGTGGGCAAGGGCATGAGCACAGGGGGCGGCAATGAAGATTCTGGTAACCGGGGCCAGCGGCTTTATCGGCGGGCGTTTTGCCGATTTTGCCCTGACGCAGGGCCTGGAGGTGCGGGTCAATGGACGGCGCGCCGAAGCTATGCAGGCGCTGCGTGCGCGTGGCGGCGATTTTATCCAGGGCGACCTGGCCGATCCGGCGCTGGCGCGGCAGCTGTGCCGCGATGTCGAGGCGGTGGTGCATTGCGCGGGTGCGGTGGGGGTGTGGGGCAGCTACGCGCATTTCCATCAGGCCAATGTGACCGTCACCGAGAATCTGATCGACGCCTGTGTCGAACAGGGCGTGCGCCGTCTGGTGCACCTGTCTTCGCCTTCGGTGTATTTCGATGGCCAGGCCCATGTCGGGCTTAAGGAAGAACAGCTGCCCCGGCGGTTCTCCGACCACTATGGCCAGACCAAGTACCTGGCCGAGCAGCGCGTGTTCGCCGCTCAGGCCCGTGGCCTGGAGGTGTTGGCCCTGCGCCCGCGCTTCGTCACTGGCGCTGGCGATACCAGCATCTTTCCGCGCCTGATTAATATGCAGCGCAAGGGCCGACTGGCGATCATCGGCAATGGTCGCAACCGGGTCGATTTCACCAGCGTGGACAACCTCAATGCCGCCTTGCTGAGCGCACTGCAAGCGAGCGGGCCGGCGCTGGGGCAGGTTTACAACATCAGCAATGGTGAGCCGGTGCTGCTATGGGAGGCGGTCAATTACGTCTTACAGCGCCTCGACCTGCCGCCGGTTCGCCGTCATCTGCCTTACCCCATGGCCTATGGCGCTGCCGCGCTCAATGAGGGGCTGTGCCGGCTGCTGCCCGGGCGTCCGGAGCCCAGCCTGTTTCGCCTCGGGGTGGCGGTGATGGCCAAGGATTTCTCTCTGGATATCAGCCGCGCGCGGCATTATCTGGACTACCAACCCAGGGTCGACCTGTGGACCGCGCTGGATGAGTTCTGCCACTGGTGGCAGGGACGTCAGCCCGGCTGAGGCCTGGCCTCAGGCGTAGACGCGCTGGCCGCGGTAGATGCGTACCGAACCGCTGTTGGCCACATGGGTAGCCTCCAGCAGCAGCGGGTGACCGGCCTGCATGCGTGGCTGCGGGGCACTGGTGTAGGGGCTGTCGCTGAGCTCTGCCAGACGCTGGCCGAGTTGCCGGGTCTGCTCGTCGCTGGAGCCGAGGCAGGCGCTGAGCATGGCGTTGATCGCGTCCGGCTGGCTCAGGCGAATATCCACGGCCTGTTCTTCGCGCAACCTGCGGCGTAAAGCCTGCATGCAATCCAAAACTGCTTTGTTCAGTTCCATATGCCTTCCCCTGGTGGTTGTGCCTGCTCCGGGTTCGTCTTGTCGCGAAACCGCGGGTAAATGTCGCAATGGGGTAAATGCAAAGCCTGTACCAGTTCACAAAAATGCGATTTTTCGAGGTCTACAGGCCGGAGCCGCGAGCTATTGCGCCCTTCGTCGGTGCGTATTGCACCTGTGTTGCGCAACGCTGAAGCGGGGCCTGCGAATCGTTATACTGCGCGCCATTAGCACTTTCCTGAAGGTTGACCCATGCGTAACGATGCCCACGACGAACTCGATCATGTGCCCAGCCTGAGGGCCGGCGTGCGCGATCACGACGATTTCGCCGCCGATCACCATGAGCCGGCCGTAGCGCCTGCGGCCTATGGCCGGACGGCACAGGTCAAAAGCGCCAGCACCGGGCCACTCTGGGCCCTGGTCGGTGCCCTGATGATCGCCCTCGGCGGTTTGGGCTGGTGGAGCTTCCAGCAGATCAAGCTGATGGAGCAGCAGCTGGTTGCTACTCAGGAAAGCTTCGCCCGTATCAGCGAGGAAGCGGCCGGGCGTATTCAGGATATTTCCGGCAAGGTGGTGGCCACCGAATCCAGCGTCACCAGCGGCAGCGAAGCGCTCAAGCTGCAGGTCAAGCAACTGGAAAGCAAACTGGCCGAACTGAGCAAGCAGCAGCAGGCCGTGGCTGGCCAGCAGAGCGGCCAGGGCAAGCAGATCGAGCGGTTGGCGGCCGAGCTGAAAAGCCAGCAGGGTGTCACCGGTAAATTCGAGAGCAGCCTGAAAACCCTGGGCAGTGAGCAGGCCACACTGAAAGGCCAGCAGGCGAAATTGCAGACGGCGCTGGCCGATACCGGCAAGTTCGACGCTCAGTTCAAGAGCCTGAGCGGCGAGATCGAGGCCTTGAAGAAGATCGGCAACCCCAACCAGGCCATCTCCCGTCTGGAGCAGGACATTCTGGTGCTCAAGAGTGACCTGGAAACCCGCCCGGCGGCCAGCAGCAATACCGCCGAGTTCGATGCCTTCCGCGCGCAGATGACCCGCAATATCAGTGCCCTGCAGGCGCAGGTGCAGAATCTGCAGCAGCAGATCGACGCGCGCTGAGTTAGCCGCAGGAAAGAAGAAACCCGCCAGTTGGCGGGTTTCTTTGTTTGAGGCGGTAACCCCCCGCATAGACGCTGATAAACGCCGTGGGAGGCGCTTCAGCGGCGATTTTTTGCTGACGCCATCGCGGCTAAAGCCCCTCCTACAAGGGGCATGCCGTGTCAGCCTTACAGCGCCGGGTAGTCGAGATAGCCGACCGGACCTTTGCCGTAGAAGGTTTCCGGGTGTGGCGCGTTCAGTTCAGCGTCCTGCGCCAGGCGCGCGGGCAGGTCCGGGTTGGCGATAAAGGGAATGCCGAAGGCCACGGCATCGGCTTTGCCTTCTGCCAGCCAGGCATTGGCCTGCTCCTTGGTGAAGCGCTCGTTGGCGATAAATACGCCGCCGAAGGCTTCTTTCAAGCTTGGCGACAGGCTGTCGTCGGCTTCCTGCTCGCGGGCGCAGATAAAGGCAATGCCGCGCTTGCCCAGCTCGCGAGCAACATAGGTGAAGGTCTCGGCGCGGTTGGCGTCGCCCATGTCGTGGGCGTCGGCACGTGGTGCCAGGTGTACGCCAACGCGGCCAGCGCCCCAGACCTCGATTGCCGCATCGGTGACTTCCAGCAGCAGGCGTGCGCGGTTTTCCAGGCTGCCGCCGTAGCGGTCAGTGCGCTGGTTGGTGCTGCTCTGCAGGAACTGGTCGAGCAGGTAGCCATTGGCCCCGTGGATTTCCACGCCGTCAAAACCGGCGGCCTTGGCGTTTTCCGCGCCCTGGCGATAGGCCTCGACGATATCGGCGGCTTCCTCGGTGGCCAGGGCGCGCGGGGTGACGAAGTCCTTGACCGGCCGCACCAGGCTGACATGGCCAGCCGGCTTGATGGCGCTAGGGGCCACCGGCAGTTCGCCGTTCAGGTACAGCGGGTCGGAGATACGCCCGACGTGCCACAGCTGCAGGACGATCTTGCCGCCGGCCGCGTGCACCGCCTTGGTGATATTGCTCCAGCCGCGCACCTGCGCATCCGACCAGATGCCGGGGGTGTCCGGGTAGCCGACGCCCATCGGGGTCACGGCAGTGGCTTCACTGATGATCAGCCCGGCGCTGGCGCGTTGTACGTAGTACTCGGCCATCAGCGCGTTGGGCACGCGACCTTCATCGGCGCGGCAGCGGGTCAGCGGGGCCATGATGATGCGGTTGTTGAGTTGCAGGTCGCCGATCTGAATAGGGTCGAAAAGCGTGGTCATGGGGGAGCTTCCTGTATGGTGAGGCTGAATAAAAAAGGCTAGAGCGCCTGGCTGATATGGTTGAGAAACGCCTGGATGGTCTCTTCATTGCGCTTGAAGAAGTGCCACTGGCCGACTTTCTTGCTGCTGATCAGGCCCGCGCGCTGCAGAGTCGCCAGGTGCGCGGAGACCGTCGATTGCGACAGTCCGGTGCGCTGGTCGATCTTGCCGGCGCACACGCCGTTTTCCAGCGAGTGCTCCTGGTCGGCGAAATAGGCCTGGGGGTCTTTCAGCCAGTGCAGAATGTCGCGCCGCACCGGGTGGGCCAGGGCCTTGATCACTTCATCGATGTCGAGTGGCATGGGGCGTTCTCTGTGTGCTGCAACGTCATATCGCGATGGGGCGAACCTTATATCGGTTGTTGGCGATATACAGATCGTTCCTGGCGATAGTCTTCATCACGCCTGCTGATGTGTAAGCTGTGGCCATGAACTACCTCGCGCATCTACACCTTGGCGGCGACGCCCCGGCGCAACTGCTGGGCAGCCTGTATGGCGATTTCGTCAAAGGGCCGCTGGCTGGGCGGTGGCCGGCGGATATCGAGGCGGCGATCCGCCTGCA
Organism: Pseudomonas sp. XK-1; assembly: GCF_038069885.1. Taxonomy (NCBI): domain Bacteria; kingdom Pseudomonadati; phylum Pseudomonadota; class Gammaproteobacteria; order Pseudomonadales; family Pseudomonadaceae; genus Pseudomonas; species Pseudomonas sp. XK-1. The sequence continues at coordinate 858,230 of NZ_JBBPES010000001.1, forward strand.
CCGACGTATCGATGTATTCACCGACAGCCACCCGCTGCAATTGCAGGCGCGGGCGCGCTTTGCCGTTGAGCGGCGGCGCTACAGCGGGATCTTGCTGGATGTGTTTTTCGACCATTGCCTGGCGCTGCACTGGGCCGACTATGCCGCCGAGCCCCTGCCGCGCTTTACCGGGCGTGTCTATCAGGTGCTGGCCGCCGAGCCGCGCTTGCCCGAGCGCCTGGCGCTGATCGCACCGCGCATGGCGGCGCAGGACTGGCTAGGCAGTTACCGGGAATTTGCCGTGCTGGAGCAGGTGGTCGCGGGGATCGATCGGCGCTTGTCGCGGCCCGGCTTGCTGATAGGCGGCCTGGCTGAGCTGGAGCGGCTGTATCAGTCGCTGCTGGAGGATTTTCGCCAGTTCTATCCTGAGTTGCAGGCTTATGTTGCCCGCGAGCGTGGGCTTGCCGGTTAGGCCGCCTGGCTCTCTGTTTCCGTCCTTGCTGTTTCAGTTGCGGCTGCTGCACCAAACAGCGCCTGGCTGATCGCCTGCTGCGCCGTGCGGGCCAGGGCGTTGCGGTTCAGCTCGCTGCTGGCAATCGGCGTCAGCAACTGGATCTGCACCTCGCTCAGCTCGCTGCTCAGCAGGCGCAGCAGATGCGAGAGCATGTCGTCGTCACCGATAAAGGGGGCCACGTTGCAGGGCTTGCCGTCGCGCAGGTAACGGATGGCCACCGGCTGCACAGATACGCCGCTGTCGATCGCGCTACTCAGCAAGCGGCCGTGAAAGGTGCGCAGACCGAGGCCGTCGGTGGTGGTGCCTTCGGGGAAGATCAGCAAGTGACGCCCGCGCTGCAGATGCCGGCCCAGTTGCTGGTTAAGCAGGTTGCTGTCGCCCGAACCGCGACGGATAAACAGGGTGCCGGCCTTGTGTGCCAGCCAGCCGGCCACCGGCCAGGTGCGCACCTCGGCCTTGGACAGAAAGGACAGCGGGGTGAGCATGCCGAGCAGCGGAATATCGGTCCAGGACACATGATTGCTGACCCACAGCATCGGCTGACGCGGCAGCTCGCCCCTGACCTGCAAGCGGAACGGCAATGCCGCCGCCAGGCGCGCGAGGAACCAGCGGGTCAGGCGCTGACGGGTCGGCATCAGATCATGGCGGACAAGGCGTTCGAGCAGGGTGATACCCGCCGCCAACAGGGTGCCGAGGCTGATTACCGCCAGCAGACGAGCCAGGCGCAGGTATAAACGCAATTTCTTCATCGACCACTTCCGCATGCAAAGACCCAAACGCCGGCACTGTCTACAGGCTGCCGGCAACTTGTGCAACGTATGGATCACGTAGGTTGGGTTGAGGTGCGCGGTGCCGAAGTCCAACGGACAATATTCGACGTCACGATCTCGTTGGGCTTCGTCAAACTCAGCCCAAACTACACGGCGGCCTTGAAATGCCGTGCATAGCGCGGGCAGAGCTCATCGCGCTTGAGCAGGATAAACACGTCGGCGACCTGGAAATCCTGGTCCCAGCAAGGCTCGCCACAGATCTTCGCGCCCAGGCGCATATAGGCCTTGAGTAGCGGCGGCATTTCGGCGATCACGTTGCTTGGCACATCCAGCGCCGGCAGCGGGGTTTTCGGTTCGGCGCGCAGGTGCTCGGTGCACAGGTAGCGTTCACGCAGGCGCTGCATGATCGCCTGGGCCTGGATGCCGCCGTCCTGCATGGAGATGCTGGCGCAGCCCATCAGGTAGCGGTAACCGCCTTCGTTGAGCACTTCGGCCAACTCGCCCCAGAGCACGGCGATGGTCGCGCCGTTGCGGTAGGCGGCGTCGACGCAGGTGCGGCCGATTTCCAGCACCGGCCCTTCGAGGTGCGGCAGGCCGTGCAGGCTGAATTCTTCTTCGCTGTAGAAGCGGCCCAGGCTGGCGGCCGCGCGGTGGTCGAGCAGACGGGTAGTGGCCACCAGCTCACCGCTGTTGAGGTCACGCACGCCGATGTGCTGGCAGTGAATGTCGTAGTCATCCATGTCCAGGCCCAGTTCGGCACCCTTGAGCTTGGCATCGAATTCGGCGCTGAATACGCGAAAGCGCAGCGCCTGGGCTTCGCGCAGGGCGGCAGCGCCCTGTAAGCGCTCGGCCTGCAGGCGACGAGCGGAGGTAGTGCGGTCGCGGGTGATTGCCATCTGGGTCATGCCTTCATCTCCATTAGCCGGCTTTTTGCCTTGCAGCCGGTCGATCTTGTTGGGCAAGCTCAGGCTAGGTAGCAGCGGTGTCACCTCCGTGAATCTTTGGTGATGCTTGTGTGACACCCCCCCAACAAGGAGCAATGCATGCCCTGGCAACAGCTGTTGAGTCCGCAAGCACGTCTGCCTGTGGCGGATCTGGAGGCCTGGTACGCCAGCCTGCTGGAACGCATCGGCCATCCGGCACCTTTGCAACTGGCCCTGCTTGGCGGACGGCTGGCGGCGACCCCGGGACTGGCGTTTCTCGCCGGTTACCAGGGCGGGTTGCGCGCACTCTGGCCGGCCGCGCCCTGGACCCTGGGGGCGCTGTGCGTGACCGAGAACCGCAGCACCCGGCCGGCCGATATGGGCACGCGGATACACGCGCTGACCCTCGATGGTCGCAAGGATTTTGTCACCGCCGCCGAGGCTGCCGACTGGCTGCTGGTCGCCGCCCGCGAGGAAGGTTCGGGGGCACCGGTACAGCTGGCCCTGGGCGTGGTGCGCAATGGCGCGCCCGGTGTGCAGATCGAGACGCTGCCGGCGTTGCCGCTGATGCCGGATATCAGCCATGGCCGCCTGCATCTGCAAGGCGCGCACTGCGAGCGTTTGCCCGGCGATGGCTGGGACGACTATGTAAAACCCTTCCGCACCCTGGAAGACACCCACGTGCTGGCGGCGCTGACGGCCTGGCTGTTTGGTGTGGGGCAGGAGTCGGCCTGGCCACAGGCCCTGCAGTTGCGCCTGGTCTGTCTGTTGGCCGGCTGCGCGGAGGTGGCGCGGCAATGCCCAAGTTCTGCCGACGGTCACCTGATGCTGGCCGGGCTGTTTGCCCAGTTCGACAGCCTGCGCAGTGATCTGGACAGCGCCTTTAGCGCCGGCGATGGGCACTGGGCGCAGCTCTGGCAACGCGACCAAGGCCTGCTGACGATTGCCGGAAGTGCGCGCAAGAAACGTCTGCAGAAGGCCCAGGCGCTGCTCGGTATAACCCTGTAAGGCGGCCACGGATCGTGCGCATGCCTTGCTGGTTTGACCCAGATCAGTAAGCTCAGGCCCCTGCGCTGGTAGGCTCGCGGGCTTTTCAAGGGGAACTTGCCATGCGACGCGAACCCATCATTCTGTTCGACAACGGCCACCACCAATGCATGATGTTCGATGACCTGGTCAGCGGCGAAGGGGTGCAGTCCAACCAGTTCCTGATCACCGACCACGAGCAATACCTGCTGCTCGATCCAGGCGGCGACCTGACCTATACGCCGTTGTCGCTGGAACTGTCCAAGCACATTCCGGTGCAGGACCTGACCTATATTTTCGCCTCGCACCAGGACCCGGACATCATCGCCTCCCTGGACAAGTGGCTGCTGCACACCCGCGCCAAGGTCATCTGCTCCAAGCTGTGGGCGCGCTTTCTGCCGCACCTGACGGCCAACTACCTGGCGCTGAGTCGTGGCATCAACACCTTCGACCGGATCATTGCCCTGCCGGACGGTGGTCAGTCCTTTGCCCTCGGCAAGTGCACGCTGAAAGCCGTGCCGGCGCACTTTCTCCACTCGGTGGGCAACTTCCAGCTGTATGACCCGGTGAGCAAGATCCTGTTTTCCGGCGATATGGGGGCCTCCCTGGTGGATGACGCCAGCCCGGTGAACGACTTCATCAACCATGTGCCGAATATGCTCGGTTTTCACCGTCGCTATATGGGCGGTAACAAGGTCTGCCGACTTTGGGCGGCCATGGTTCGCGAGATGGATGTGGCGATGATAGTGCCGCAGCACGGCCGGCCCTTTGTCGGCGCGGAGATGATCAATGCCTTCCTCTACTGGATCGAGAACCTCGAGTGCGGCATGGACCTGATGGGGCCGGAGCATTACCGCCTGCCGAAGTAGGCCAGACGCTGCTGGTGCTTTTTAGCGTCATCGATGGCGTGCTAGGGTGCCATCGATGACGATTCAGCAGGCGGCTCTATGTCCTTTTTCCATGGCTGTGCGCGCTGGGCCCTGGCTTGCAGCTTCGCTTTTCCCGGCAGCATGGCCTGGGCGCAAAGCTGGCCTGACGCGCAATGGCCGAGCGAGCCAGCACCGCGCAGCGCGGCTCTCAGTGCCCTGGAAAGCTATGCCTTCCCAGCCCGTGATGACACCACCCGCAGTGGCGTGCGCAGCGATGCCCTGCTGGTGATCCGCGACGGGGTGCTGGTGTATGAGCGTTACGCCGCACCGACCACAGCCGCCACGCCGCACCTGACCTGGTCCATGGCCAAGAGCCTGCTGGCCAGCACCCTGGGCGTGGCCTATGGACGGGGGCTGTTTCGCCTGGATGCGCCGGTGGCCGACTACTACCCGCCATTTGCCGCGCACCCGCAGGTCAAAGTCGGCCATTTGCTCAACTGGGCCTCGGGCCTGGCCTGGCAGGAAGACTACGAGTACGCGCCGCTGAAGTCCTCGGTGGTGGCCATGCTCTACACCCGTGGGCGCGGCGATATGGCCGCCTTTACCGCCGCCCATGCCGCGGACGCCGAGCCTGGCGCGCGTTTTCGCTACTCCAGCGGCGATAGCAATGTGCTGGCGGCGGCGCTGCGCGGTATGGTCGGCGCTGAGGCCTATGCCGACTATCCCTGGAGCGCGCTGTTCGAGCCCCTGGGCATCCAGTCGGCGGTGTGGGAGCGCGACGCCGCCGGCACCTTTGTCGGTTCCTCTTACCTCTATATGAACGCCCGCGACCTGGCCCGCGTCGGCCTGCTGATGCAGCGCGACGGCCGTTGGCGGGAGCAGCAGTTGCTGCCCAAGGCCTGGGTCGAATTCAACCGCACGCCCTTTGCCAACTACCGGCCCGAGGCGAGCAAGCCCGACGATGCCGTGCCGGGCGGCCACTGGTGGCTCAACGCCGCCGTGGCCGGAGCGCGCAAGCCCTGGCCGGATGCGCCGGGCGAGACCTTCGCCGCCCTCGGGCACTGGGGGCAGGGCCTGTATATATTGCCGCGGGAAAAACTGGTGATCGTGCGCTACGCCGATGACCGCGATGCGAGCTTCCAGCACAACCAGTTGCTCAAACTGGTGCAGGCGGCCTTTGCCCGTGAGGTGCAGCCATGATCCGTCGCCGTCCACTGCGCATTTTGCTGGTGCTGGGCATGCTCCTGCTCGTGGCCTGGGCCTGGCAGAACCGTGTGCACCTGCAGGCCTTCCCCGGCATCATCGCGGCCTACTCGGCCAAGGAATACTGCTCATGCCGCTATGTCAGCCAGCAGCCGGCCGACTACTGCCTGGGCTATGTCGAGCAGTATGTGCCGCTCAGTGAGCTGTTCGATGACGCGGCGCATAAACGGGTTACCGCCCGCGGCCTGGGCAGCCGCCAGAGCGCCCAGTGGTTGGGCGCGCGTCAGGGGTGCCAGTTGCTGCCGCTGGCCGAGCCGCTGCCCTGAGCGCATCGCCCTCGCTGTCAGGGTTTGCAAGGTGCGGCCAGATGGCTATGGTGGCAGCAGAATTCGCTGCCGGAGGCGTAATGCCCAGCCCTGCTTGCTTGTGCGTCTGTGTCCATGCCCCATAACGTCTTTCCCTGGCGGCAGGGTAATCGCTTTGCGTTGCTGCTCGATGGTGAACGGTTCTTTCCGCGCATGCTGGAGCTGATCGCGGGGGCGCAGCGGCAGGTGGCGCTGGAGTTGTATCTGGTCGAAAGTGGTGCCTGCGCCGCGGCGCTGCTCGACGCACTGTGTGCCGCGGCGCAGCGTGGGGTGGCCGTGCGCTGTCTGTTCGATGCCTTTGGGGCGCAGGGGTTGCACCAGGTCGAGCGCCGTCGTTTGCTCGAGGCCGGGGTGCAGCTGCACTGGTACAACCCGGTGCGCTGGAAGCAGGGGTTGCGCAACTTCCACCGCGATCACCGCAAGCTGTTGCTGGTCGATGGGCAATTCGTCTTTGTCGGTGGTACCGGGGCCACCGACGAGTTCTGGACGCCGGGTGAGCAGGCCAGCCGCTGGCACGAGGCGATGGTGGAAATCAGCGGCCCGCTGGTGGCCGACTGGCTGCAGCTGTTCGAGCGCCAGTGGCTGGCCTGCCAGGCCCGCCGAGTCGCCTGGCGACCGCGTGTGCCCCTGGGCGTCAAGCCGCTGGTGCCCATGCCGCCGGCGGGGCAGGGGCTGGGGCGGGTCGCCTTTGCCGACGCCCTTCAGCACCGCGATATTCTGCTGTCGCTGGTGCGTGCGCTGCATGGGGCCAAGCAGCGTATCTGGCTGGCGACGCCCTATTTTCTGCCGACCTGGAAAGTCCGTCGAGCCTTGCGCAAGGCCGCCTCGCGGGGCGTCGAGGTGCGCCTGCTGCTCAGCGGCCGGCATACCGACCATCCGCCGGTTCGGTTTGCCGGCCAGCGCTATTATCCGGGCCTGCTCAAGGCCGGCGTGCAGATCTTCGAGTACCAGCCGCGCTTTCTGCACCTGAAGATGGTGCTGGTGGACGACTGGGTCAGCCTCGGCTCCTGCAACTTCGATCACTGGAACCTGCGCTTTAACCTCGACGCCAATCTCGAAGCCATCGAGCCCGGCCTGACGGCCAGCGTGGCGGCGAGTTTTCAGGCGGATTTCGCCGATAGCCAGCAGGTCACCCTGGAGGATTGGCGCGCGCGGCCCTTATGGCGACGCGTGCAGCAACGCCTGTGGGGCTGGTTGGACAGGCTGGCGGTGAACCTGCTCGACCGCTGGCGCTGACCCGCACTTTTGTCGGGTGTGGTCGGTTGATCTCGCGGCTATGCTCGGTCAACAAATCTAATAAGGGTGCTGGCGATGCGCGGTCTTAGTCTTTTTGCCTTGCTGTTAACGGTTGCGCTGAGTGGCTGCTCGACGCCCGGTGCGTTCTTTGGCAAAACCCAGGGCGAGTCCTTTCGTGAGCACCGACTGAGCGACGACAAGCACGCCCTGGTTTACCTTTACCGCCCGCAAAGCGATTGGGCCGATCAGGAGCTGGAGGCCCCGGCGCTGTTTATCAACAACCAGCTGATCGGCAGCCTGCCGAGCAATGGCCACCTGGTGCTGGAGTTCGACGTTGCCAGTTACAAGCTGGAGATGCGCCGGCCGCTGTTCGGCAGCTACTGGACCCTGCTGGCCGATGGTCCGCTGGACTTTACCCTGATCGCCAGTTTTGCCCTGGACGCCGAGGCGGGCGGTACCTACTACCTGCGTTACGACGAACTCAATCCGCCGGCGGTGAGCCAGCAGGCCCCAGGTCAGGGTAATGGTCCGCTGCAGCTGGTGTACGCCGCGGCGGCCGCCGCGGAGATCGCGACGACCCGCGAAGTGCAGCCCTTCGAGCGGATTGCCGCCAGCGGCGAAACCGAGCGCATGCAGCGCAGCTTCTGGCGCAAGGTTGGCAAGTCGCTGGACCTTATTGGTATCTAGCGTCCGTCATTACTGCGCACGGCACTGTCGAGCTTATGCCGTGACCGATGGCACCCGAAAAGTCACGCCAAAAATCATTCTTTGGGCTGATTTGGTCGGGTCGTCAGGGCTCTAGATTGGCGGCACTGAAAAAAACCATAAAAGGTACCGCCATGCTGCAGACCCGCGTGATTGCGCCCGCTGAGAATGCTCACCAAGCCCCCTTGCTGATCAAGCGCCTGCTGCTGTCCGGCAGTCGCTACGAGAAGACCCGCGAGATCGTCTACCGCGATCAGCTGCGTTACAGCTACGCCACCCTCAACGAGCGCATCGCCCGCCTGGCCAATGTCCTGAGCGAGGCCGGGGTCAAGGCTGGCGATACCGTCGCGGTGATGGATTGGGACAGCCACCGTTACCTGGAGTGCATGTTCGCCATCCCGATGCTCGGCGCGGTGCTGCACACCATCAACATCCGTCTCTCGGCCGACCAGATTCTCTACACCATGAACCATGCCGAAGATAAGTTCGTGCTGGTCAACAGCGAGTTCGTGCCGCTGTACAAGGGTATCGAAGGGCAGCTGACCACGGTGGAGAAGACCATCCTGCTCACCGATGCGGCCGACAAAACCGCCGAGCTGCCCAATCTGGTCGGCGAGTACGAGAGTCTGCTGGCCGCCGCCAGCCCAAGCTACGACTTCCAGGATTTCGATGAGAACTCGGTAGCCACCACCTTCTACACCACCGGCACCACCGGCAACCCCAAGGGTGTGTATTTCAGCCATCGCCAGCTGGTGCTGCACACCCTGGCCGAAGCCAGCGTGCTCGGCAGCCTGGACAGCATTCGCCTGCTCGGCACCAACGATGTGTACATGCCGATCACCCCGATGTTCCACGTGCATGCCTGGGGTATCCCCTATGTGGCCACCATGCTCGGGGTCAAGCAGGTCTACCCGGGGCGCTACGAGCCGGACATGCTCTGTCGGCTGATCAAGGAAGAGAAAGTCACCTTCTCCCACTGCGTGCCGACCATTCTGCAGATGGTAATGGGTGCGCCCAGCGCTCAGGGCCATGACTTTGGCGGCCTCAAGCTGATCATCGGCGGCAGTGCGCTGAATCGCACGTTATACGAGGCGGCCAAGGCTCGCGGTATCCAGCTGACCGCGGCCTATGGCATGTCGGAAACCTGCCCGCTGATTTCCTGCGCCCATATCAATGACGAGATGCTGGCCGGTAGCGAAGACGAGCGCACCACTTACCGGATCAAGGCCGGGGTGCCGGTGCCGCTGGTGGAAGCGGCGATCATGGCCCCCGACGGCAGTCTGTTGCCGGCCGATGGCGAAAGCCAGGGCGAGCTGGTGCTGCGTGCGCCCTGGCTGACCCAGGGCTATTTCCGCGAACCGGAGAAGGGTGCGGAGCTGTGGCAACACGGCTGGCTGCATACCGGCGATGTCGCCACCATCGACGATTTCAGCTTTATCGATATCCGCGACCGCATCAAGGATGTGATCAAGACTGGCGGCGAGTGGATTTCCTCCCTGGAGCTGGAGGACCTGATCAGTCGTCACCCGGCCGTGCGCGAAGTCGCGGTGGTGGGTGTGGTCGATCCGCAGTGGGGCGAGCGGCCCTTTGCCTTGCTGGTGCTGCGCGACGGTCAGAGCCTGGATGCCAAGGGCCTGAAGGATCACCTCAAGCCTTTTGTCGAGCAGGGCAGTATCAACAAGTGGGCGATACCGACTCAGATCGCTCTTGTTACCGAAATTCCCAAAACCAGCGTCGGCAAGCTGGACAAGAAACGCATTCGCCTGGATATCGTCCAGTGGCAGGCCGCCGGCAGTGCTTTTTTATCCACTCTTTAAGATGGGCGTGTCGGGCGGGGCAATTGCCCTGTCCGGCCAGCGGTGGAATCTGAAACGGGCGTTTTAACTGGGCTGCCGAGTAACCGGCGTCTGTAACTTGTCGCTTGATCTGGCACTTTGGCGGGGCGCTGTTCGGCGAGAACCGAAGCGTATTTTAGTGACCCTGCAGTCAAACAAGCGTTTGGCTTGCTAATTGCTGTACTCAGGCCATTCTTGCTGCTGCAGAGAGCGGCCAACCGGCCGAAACCTGCGAGCCAGAGTGCCTTGGGGCTGCAAATCACACTTTCGAGGGATCAAGCAGTACCACCCGCTGGCTATAGTTCGCACCATCCATAACAAAAAACACATGGAGTAGCGTCGATGACAAAGACAAAGCAAACCTGGCGCCTGGCAAAATTGCCACTGGCCGTCAGCCTAGCATCCACCCTCGCCGCACCAGCGTTCGGCGTTACTTTCAATATCGGCGAAATCGAAGGCCAACTCGACTCGTCCATGTCGGTTGGTGCCAGCTGGTCGGTGCGTAGCGCTGACCCGGATCTGATCGGCACCCGTAATGGTGGCCAAGCCTCCTCGCAAACCGGTGACGATGGCCGTCAGAATTTCAAGCGCGGCGAGACCTTCTCGAAGATCTTCAAGGGTATCCATGACCTCGAACTGAAGTATGGCGATACCGGCGTCTTCGTCCGTGGCAAGTACTGGTACGACTTCGAGCTGAAGGACGAAAGCCGTCAGCTGTATGACATCAGCGACAGCAACCGCAAGGAAGGCGCGCAGTCTTCCGGTGCACAAATTCTCGATGCCTTTATCTATCACAACTATTCGATTGGCGATCTGCCGGGCTCGGTCCGCGCTGGCCGTCAGGTTGTCAGCTGGGGTGAAAGCACCTTTATTCTGAACTCGATCAACTCGATCAACCCTGTCGATGTGGCTTCCTTCCGCCGTCCGGGTGCCGAGATTAAGGAAGGTCTGATCCCGGTCAACATGTTCTATGTGGCCCAGAGCCTGACCGACAACCTCTCCGCCGAGGTGTTCTACCAGCTCGAGTGGGACCAGACCATCGTCGATAACTGCGGTACCTTCTTCGCCCTCGACGTGCTGGCCGACGGCTGTAACGACCGCCTGGCCGTTTCCGGTAGCGACGCAGGTGGCCCTGGCAGCCCCGGCTATCGTTATGTAGGTCGTTCCGGCGACCGCGATGCTCGCGACAGCGGCCAGTACGGTATCGCCCTGCGCTGGTTCTCGCAGGAACTGGACACCGAGTTTGGCTTCTACACCATGAACTACCACAGCCGTACGCCGAGCCTGTCCTATACCGCCGGTCAAAGCGTATTCCTGCTGCCTGACTCGGTAGAAGATCCGAGCACGGGCGAAATGTTCGCCAAGTACTACCTGGAATATCCGGAAGATATTCGCCTGCACGGCGTCAGCTTCTCCACTACCGTGGGCTCCGCCTCGGTTGCCGGTGAACTGAGCTATCGGCCGAATATGCCGATGCAGATCAATACCACTGACCTGACCCTCGCGGCTGTTGCCCAGGGTGGTCTGGCGCAGATTTTGGGTGTTCCGACCAACCTGCCGGTCTATACCAGCGGCCATGCGGCCTTTGGCCCGGGCGAAGAGCTGAAGGGTTATGTGCGCAAGCCGCTGACCCAGGCGCAGGTTACCGTTACCCAGTTCGTCGATCAGGTCATGGGGGCTTCGCGTCTGACCCTGGTGGGCGAGGTCGGTTATTCCCATGTCAGCAATCTGGGCAAGAACGAACTGCGCTTCGGTCGTGCACCTGAATTCGGTGCCGGTGAGTTCCCGGTCAACAGTCTGTGTACTGCTATTGCCAACCCGGCCAATCCGGACGAGTGCAACAGCAATGGCTTCTACACCACCACGTCCTGGGGCTACCGCGCTCGCGCAATCCTCGACTACAACGATGTGTTTGCCGGCGTAAACCTCAAGCCGAACGTGTCCTGGTCGCATGACGTCGATGGCTACGGTCCGACCTTCAACGAAGGCAACAAGGCCATAAGCCTGGGTCTGGATGCCGAATACCAGAACACCTATACCGCCAGCCTTTCCTACACCGATTTCTTCGGTGGCGAATACAACACCAACATCGATCGCGACTTCGTTGCGCTCAGCTTTGGCGTGAACTTCTAAGCAGACAGGAATTTTGAGGAAGAATATGCAGATGAAAACAACAAAAAACCTGCTGCAAACCGGTGTCTTGGCACTGTCGCTGATGGCCTGCAGCGTAATGGCTGCGGTGTCTTCGGACGAAGCCGCCAAGCTGGGCAAAAGCCTGACGCCGGTTGGTGCGGAAATGGGCGGCAACGCCGATGGTTCGATCCCGGCCTGGACCGGTGGCCTGCCAAAAACTGCCGGCACTGCCGATGCGGCTGGCTTCCTGTCGGACCCGTTCGCCAGCGAGCAACCGCTGTTCACCATCACTGCCGCCAACGCGGAACAGTACAAGGACAAGTTGACCCCGGGTCAGCTGGCGCTGTTCAAGCGTTATCCGGAAAGCTACAAGATGCCGGTGTTCCCGACTCATCGTTCGGCCAGCATGCCTGATTTCGTGCTGGAAGCGGCCATGCGCAACGCCTCCAACACCAAGATGGTCGAGGGCGGTAACGGTCTGGAAAACTTCGAACAGGCCATTCCGTTCCCGATTCCCAAGGACGGCCTGGAAGCGATCTGGAACCATATCACCCGCTATCGCGGCGGCAGCGTCAAGCGTCTGGTCACCCAGGCGACTCCGCAGCCCAATGGTTCCTACAGCATGGTTTACTTCCAGGATGAGTTCACCTTCCGCGGTGCGCTCAAGGATGCCGATACCAGCAAGCCAAGCAACGTGCTGTTCTACTTCAAGCAGCGGGTAACCGCCCCGTCGCGTCTGGCCGGTAACGTGCTGCTGGTGCACGAAACCCTCAACCAGGTGAAGGAGCCGCGTCTGGCGTGGCTGTACAACGCCGGTCAGCGTCGCGTACGTCGTGCGCCGCAGGTGTCCTATGATGGTCCGGGTACCGCCGCCGATGGTCTGCGTACTTCCGACAACTTCGACATGTACAACGGTGCACCTGACCGTTACGAGTGGAAGTTGAACGGCAAGAAGGAAATCTACATTCCTTACAACAGCTACCGTCTGGACTCGCCGAAGCTGAAGTATGACGAGATCATCAAGGCTGGCCATATCAACCAGGACCTGACCCGTTATGAGCTGCACCGCGTCTGGCATGTGACCGCGACCCTGAAATCGGGCGAGCGTCATATCTATGCCAAGCGTGACTTCTTCATCGACGAAGATACCTGGCAGGCCGCGCAGATCGACCACTACGACGGTCGCGGTACCCTGTGGCGCGTAGCCGAGGCCCATGCCCAGTACTACTACGACAAGCAAGTGCCGTGGTACAGCGTAGAGACCCTGTACGACCTGCTGTCCGGTCGTTACCTGGCTCTGGGTATGAAGAACGAAGAGAAGAGTGCTTACGAGTTCGACTACCCGGCAAAAGAAAGCGATTACACCCCGGCGGCCCTGCGCCAGGCGGGCGTACGCTGATCTGCGTCGCTGCTGCATAAGAAACCGGCCCTAGTGGCCGGTTTTTTTATGCCTCAATTTGCGTCAGGACATGGGGCGCGCCGGCATCGCAAAAAGAGGCTGCAGGCGTCAGGCGGCAAGGCTTGTGGGGACTTTTCACGTTGGCGGATGGGGACGTCAGCGCAGGCCGCCGCTGGCTGGCGGGGCTTCAAATGCCCGGCTTAAGAGGCTAGGCTGCCGAGCATTGGTAGCGCTGCTGCCTGACTGCTACAAGAACCGGCCGATGACTGATCTGTTCCGAATTTCTGGCTTTGTTGCTCCCGGCGCGATGGTAGGGGGGCATTTTTACCGCCCGCCCTTGCCCTCCCGTTACGTACCGCGTCCGCGTCTGTGTGAACGGCTGATGGCTGGTTTGCCCGGCCGCCTGTTGCTGATCAGTGCGCCGGCAGGCTTTGGCAAAAGCTCCTTGGCGATCGAGTTTTGCGAAGCGCTGCCCGAGCGCTGGCAGAGCTTGTGGCTGGGCCTGAACCCGCGTGACAGCGATCCCGGGCGTTTTCTCGAGCGGCTGCTGGCCGGCCTGCAGCAGTTCTTTCCGGGGCTCGGCCAGGATGCGCTCGGCCTGCTCAGGCTCAGGCAGCGGCATCAGCCGTTTGCCTTCGAGGAGTGGCTAGACGGGCTGCTCGACGATCTGGCCCTGCGCCTCGATCCGCAGCAGCCGCTGCTGCTGGTGCTGGATGACTACCATCTGGCCCAGGGGGCGGTACTGGACCGCTGCCTGCAGTTCTTCCTCAACCATCTGCCTGCAGGCCTGGTGTTGCTGGTAACCAGCCGCCAGCGTCCGGATTGGCACCTGGCACGTCTGCGCCTGTCGCGCCAGTTACTGGAGTTGCACGAGCAGGACCTGCGCCTGACTGACGAGGAAAGTATCGAGTTGCTGGCCCGCCAGGGTGCGCAACTGTCGGCCGACTCCCTGGTCAGCCTGCTGCTGCGCAGCGAAGGCTGGGTGGCCGGGTTGCGCCTTTGGTCGCTGGCCAGCAGCGAGGTCCAGGAGGTCGAGGGGCGGACGTCGCTGGCCCATGGGGCCGAAGGCCTGATCCGCGACTATTTGCTGGAGGAGGTGATCGAGGGGCTGCCGGGCGAGGTGCAGACTTTTCTGTACGAAACCGCCAGCCAGGAGCGCTTCTGCGCCGAACTCTGCGATGCTCTGCGCGATGCCCATGACAGTGCGGCCATGCTGCGTCATCTGCAGGCGCATCAGGTGTTTCTGGTACCCCTGGACGAGCACGGCAAGTGGTTTCGCTATCACCATCTGTTCTCCGACCTGCTGCGCAGCCGCCCGGCCGGCGACCTGCTCCTGTCGGCCTCTGGTCTGCACCTGCGCGCCTGTCGCTGGTTCAGTGCCCAGGGTTTGCTGGATGAGGCCATCGAGCAGGCCCTGCGCGCCGGGCAGCCGGATGTGGCGGCCAATCTGGTGCAGAGCCTGTCCGAGGAGCAGCTGCTGGCCGAGCAGAATGTAGCGACGCTGTTGCGCTGGAAAATGGACCTGCCGGACAGCCTGCTGGCCAGTACTCCTCGGCTGGTGGTGCTGTACGGCTGGGCCCTGGCCCTGGCCTGTCAGCTGGATGCCGCCGACGAACTGGTCAACCAGCTGGAGCGCTTCCTCCCGGCCCCCAGCGCGGCCGAGCAGCAAGGACTGCTGGCGCAATGGATGGCCTTGAGCGGGGTGATAGCCCGGGGCCGCGGCGAGAGCGAGCGGGCCCGGCAGTTCTGCGCCGAGGCCCTGACCTGCCTGCCGCTGGAGCGTTATGGGCAGCGCCTGATGTGCCTGTCCAGCCTGGCCAATCTGGCGATAGTGCAGGGCGATATGTGGCGGGCTCGCGGCCTCAACCGCGAGGCCCTGGAGTTGGCACAGCGAGTCGGCAACCCGCTGTTCGAGGCGCTGACCCATTACGACCGGGCACGGGTGCTGCAGGCTCGCGGTGAGGTGTTGCGGGCGCTGGAGGAAGTACGCCAGGGCTTGCAGTGTTTGCACGGGTTGCCGGCGCAGCGTCAGTACGCGGTGCGTGGACGTCTGACCCTGTATGAGGGTTACCTGCTCAGCCTGCGTCTGCAGCCGCAGCAGGCGCGCCAACGTCTGCTGGCCGGAATCGCCGAGGCCCGCGGCTGCCGTGATGTCAGCCTGCTGATCGGGCATTGTGCCTTGGCAAGGCTGGAGGGGCGTTGCGGCAATCTTGCCGAAGGCTTTGCCCAGCTAGCCGAGGCCGAGCGGCTGATGCATATCTGGGATATCCCGGCGGTCTACTACCTGGCGATGATCACCCTGTGCAAGTGCGAGCTGTGGTTGCTCCAGGGGCAGAGCGAACTGGCCGGGTTCTGGCTCAACCGGCTGGCCCAGACCTATAGCGGCGAGAACGCGGCGGCGGCCCCAGAACTGCATCCGCAGCTGCCGCTGTATATCGACCTGCACCTGGCCACGCTCGAACGGTTGCGCGGCTTGCCGGGCGAAGCCGAGCGGCGTCTACGCGCCCTTAGCCAGCGTGCCCAGGGGGCGGGCGGGCAATTGCTGGCGAGCATCGCTCAGGTGCAGCTGTGCGTGCTGTTACTCGACACGGGGCGCGAGCGCGAGGCTCAACAGCAACTGCGCAGTGCCTTGCAGGTGGCTTCTGGCGGTGGCTTGCTGGCCTTTCAGGAACTGCTGCTGCAACAGCCGGGCTGGCTGCGCCAGCAGCTGCTGGCGCAGGCTCGCTGCCCCCTCGTCGATGCCTTGCTGGCCGCTCTGCCGGAACCCCAGGGTAACCCGGGAGCCACCGAGCAGGCCGTGGTCGAGGCCCTGAGTACGCGAGAACTGGCGGTGCTGCAGTTGATCGCCCAGGGCTGTTCCAACCAGCAGATCAGCGAGCGGCTGTTTATCTCCCTACACACGGTGAAAACCCACGCGCGCCATATCAACAGCAAGCTGGGCGTCGAACGGCGCACCCAGGCGGTGGCGCGGGCCAAGGGCCTGGGCTTATTGCGCTGAGTCGGCTGGCGCGGGCACCGACAGATCAAGCGCCGGTGGCGCGGTCGGTGCCGGCTTGGCGTTGGCCAGTTTGCCCTGTACGTCCTGCTGAATGCTCAGCAGCACCGGCAGCAGTTCCTGCATGTTGCGCCGCACTTCGGCATAGGCATGTTGCTGCGCCAGCTGCTCGCAGCGCAGCAACAACTGCTCGCGTACCTCGCCATTCAAATGGATAAACAGTTCCGGTAGCTGCTTGCTCAGTTCGGCGCTGTAGAGCACCAGTTCTTCGCGGCCAAACTGCTTGGTCAGGCCCAGGTAATCCAGGGCGCTGGAGGTCAGCATGGCGGCGGCGGCCTTGGTTTCATGCAGGCCCTGCAGGCGCACGGGGTTGCTTTGCTCGCTCTGCGCCAGGGTCATCCAGAACTCGGTGGTGAGGGTGAACAGCACCGCCTGCTGGCGCAGCGAGTAGCTCATCAGGCCCAGGGCTTCGGCGGCGTAGGGTTGTTGCGCGGCGCGGAAATCGAAGTACAGGCGCATCAACTCTTTGAGGCGGAACAGCGCGTCGCGGGCTTCGTTCTGGCGCAGTTCCAGCGGTGCGTAGATATTCAGTTGCGGGCGGAAGTTCTCCTCGCTGACCATCCGCGCATAGATCGGCCCGGTGAATTCGCCGCTGCGTCTGGGCAGGGCATTGGCCTGGGTCTTGTCGACCTTTTCCAGCGCCTCGAGCAGCAGCTGATAGTCGGCGCTGTTCCAGGGTTTGTGGATATCGGGAATCTTCTGGCCGAGGTAGAACAGCTCGGCGGCCTGCACGGGCAGGGCGGTCAGCAGAACCAGCAAAAGGATGGCCAGCGGTGCTGCGAGGGGGCGTGTTAGCGTGTTCAGCACATCGATAATCCTGCGGATATGGCGTGGCCCAGAGTAACCAGCTTGGCCCTGTGCGTCACCCGCGCCTTGGTTGGGGAAACTGTCATGCAGCAGGAGTTGGCCGAGCTGGGCGCGGTGCAGGCGGTCTTCGAGGACCTCGGCGGTTACGGCGCGCTGGCCCAGCAGCAGGAACAGGGCGGCGAGGGCCCGCTGGTTGGGCATTTGCAGCGTACCCATATCCAGCTGGCGGCCATTGCCGTGTTTGCCCGCAAGGGCCTGGCCGAGACCACGGTCAATGACCTGCTGGCGGCGGCCAATGTCTCACGGCGCACCTTCTACAAATACTTCGAGAACAAGATGCAGGTGCTTGAAGGCATCTACCAGACAGCGGTCGCCCTGCTGCTGTCGCGTTTCAGGGAAATGCAGAGCATCGCCGGCAGCCCGCAGGCCTGGCTGCAGGCCATGGTCGAGCGTTATTTCGACTATCACCTGGCGGTCGGGCCGATCATCCGCCTGATGCAGGAAGAAGCCCTGCGTGCCGACTCGCCCCTGGCGGCGCAACGGCTGAACGCCCATGTCGAGATGGCTCGCCTGCTTGCCGAGCGCTTGCACGGCGACGGCCCTCAGGCCGATCCGCTGACCTA
Source organism: Pseudomonas sp. XK-1 (assembly GCF_038069885.1). NCBI lineage: Bacteria > Pseudomonadati > Pseudomonadota > Gammaproteobacteria > Pseudomonadales > Pseudomonadaceae > Pseudomonas > Pseudomonas sp. XK-1. The sequence goes on from NZ_JBBPES010000001.1 coordinate 875,672, forward strand.
TCGCGCGTTGATCTGGGCCTTGGAAGCAGCCTCGTTGGATCTGCTCGGTCGCGCTGCCAGCCGTGACGAGATCGAGCGGGCTAAACAGGTGCTCGGCCAGCTGCTGATCGCCACGCTGTGCCCGGGCTCAACCTCAACCTAGGTTAGGCGTCAGCCGGGTTCGGCCATGCTCTGATAGGCCGCTGACTATTCCTATAACAACACTGTCGAGGTGCCTGCATGTCCGCTTCCAGCCTTTCGCTGACGCCACCATTGGCGGCTGGTTTCGCCCGCCTGGGGTTCGGGGCCTTGCCCCTGGCCAGTCTCAAGTCGCGCTACGGCAATGCCGCCAGCGGTTCACGTTATGTCGAGCTGGATGGCTTCCATCTGCACTACCGCGACGAGGGCAGCCGGGACAAACCGGTGCTGGTGCTGATCCATGGCGTGGTGGCTTCCCTGCATACCTGGGATGACTGGGTGCCGGCCTTCGCCGCGCACTATCGGATTATCCGCTTCGATGTACCGGGTTTCGGCCTGACCGGCCCGGCGCGGGACGGCCAGTACTCGGCCGAGCGGATGATCAAGGTGTTCGGCCTGCTGCTTGATCATCTCGGGGTGGACAAGGCCTCGATCGCCGGCAACTCCCTGGGCGGCTATATCGCCTGGAACTTCGCCCTGGCCCAGCCGCAGCGGGTTCACAAGCTGGTGCTGATCGATCCGGCCGGCTATCACATGCACACGGTGCCCTGGATGATCGCCTCCGCGGCGTTACCGGGGGCCACGCTGGCCATGCCGCTGTGGATGCCGCGTGCCCTGATCGCCCAGGGCATCAAGGAGGTCTACGGCGAGCCGGGGCGGATCAAGCCCGGGGTGGTCGAGCGCTACAACGACCTGAGTCGTCGCCCCGGCAACCGGCGGGCGATGATGGAAATCTTCCGCATCCTGCTCAAGGTCAACAAGCAGGAACTGCAGGGCACCCCGGCGCGGGTAGCGCAGATTCAGGCCCCGACCCTGCTGCTGTGGGGCGAGCGCGACCGCTGGATTTCCCCCAGGCATGTGCCGCTGTGGCAGCGCGATCTGCCGGGTATCCAGGTCAAGACTTATCCAGGGGTTGGCCATATCCCCATGGAAGAAATCCCCCAGCAGAGCGCGGCGGACGCCCTGCGTTTTCTTCAGGGTTAAGCATTGTAGGGTGCGCCGGGCGCACCAACCCAGGCCGCCGGGTGCACCCTACCATTCAAGCCGCGCCCCCTGAGTGCGCATGGCATAGTTACAAAAAAGGGAGCCCTTCGGCTCCCTTGGTCGTTTAGGCCACCTGGCTGTCCGGCTGCGCATCGAACTCGCGGCGGGTCTGGTAGAGCAGGTCCAGGTTGTTGTGCTGCCAGGGGTGGAAGTCGGCCCTGAAGAAGTCCCGGTAAGTGCTGAGTAGGGGGCGGAACACACCGTTTTTGCCCCACATCCACTGCAGTCCGTCGCGCCAGACCCGCCAGTTCCACAGCAGGCCGTCCTGCTTGAGCATGTGGGTCATGCCGCGACTGGTGTCGAGGATAAAGAAGAAGGTGCCCATCAGCATCGCCCGACGCAGCAGCTTGCGGCTGCCGCAGACCTGGTTGTAGACATCAAAGGCCACCGCCTTGTGCTCGGTTTCCTCCAGGGCGTGCCAGCGCCACAGGCGGATCATGGTCGGGTGCGCGCCGGCCATATGGCGCGGGTCCTTGAGCAGGCCGTCGGCCATGATCGCGGTGATATGTTCCAGCGCGGCAGTGGCCGCCAGCTGGCGCTGGGGCGAGAATTTCTTCTGGGTGTAGCGGATGCGCGCCTGGGCGCGTTTCTCGATGCGGCTGATGTCATAACCCAGGTCACGCAGGCGATTGCTGTATTCCAGGTGCTCGCGGCTGTGATGACCTTCCTGGCCGATAAAGCCACGGATCTGTTCCTTCAGTACCGGGTCTTCGATCTGCTCGCGGAAATGCCGCACCGAGTCGATAAAGAACCGTTCACCATCGGGGAACAGCACCGACATGGCATCGAACAGGTGGCTCTTGAAGGCATCGCCGCTGTGCCAGTGGCGCGGCAGTGGATTGGGAAAATCGAAATCCATATGCCGCGGACGAATCTGCAAACCTTCCGGGGTAGTGCTGACCATGCTGACTCCCTGAGTCGGTGACTGAAGCATGCAAGCACTATGGGTCGATCCGCAGGCCGGGCAAAGGTTAACAACAGCCAATATGTCGGTCATTTATGGCCAAAAACGCCGAGGTCATGATTTGCTCAATGCCAGTGCCGATAGCGAATTGCGGTGTTGGGCCGCGTGGATTTACCGGGTATTAGGTTATGGCGAGCCAATAAGGCAGTCGTGGAAGGTGGCCGTACTTTGGTCGGGCAGGCGAACAGCTGCGGTCAAATTGGCACTATGGTGCCTTTATGGGCTTGTCGATTTTTGTCGAACGAGGGTATCTTCAATAAAAAAATGAGCCATATATGGCCAATGCCCCCAGAAAGCCCATGAAGCCATCCCTGAATTTCTCGGCCGAACTGGTACCTGTCGCCTACGCCGCCGCCTTGCTCGATCTGGTCGAAGAATTGGGCGTCGCCCGTGACCAACTGTTTGCCGCGGCCCGGGTGCGACCCGAGGTGCTGGGCAATCCCCAGGGGCGTCTTTCCTTCAGCGACTTCACCCAGTTGAGCGGCTGCGCTCTACGTCTGTGCGACGAGCCGGCCCTAGGGTTGCTGCTCGGCCAGCGACTGAACGTCTCGACCCACGGCATTCTCGGTTATGCCGTGCTGTCCAGCGCCAACCTGGGCAAGGCCATGCAATTCGCCCTCAGGTATTACCGGGTGTTGGGTTTGACCTACGAGCTGGAAATTGTCGAGGAGGGCGAGCGGGTCGAGTTGCGCGCTTGCGAGACCATGCCCCTTGGCCCGCTCAGCCGTTTCGCCGCCGAAGGACTACTCGCCAGCCTGTACACCATCACGCGTTTTCTCGTGGGTGAGGGCCTGCAGCAGGTGGCAGTGGGCTTTGCCCATGCCGCGCCGCACTATGCCGAGCGCTACGAGCGCCTGTTTGGCGTGCCGGTGGCGTTTGACCAGCCTTACCACCGCCTGAGTATGCCCATTGCCTATCTGGACCGGCCCATGGCCCTGGCCAACCCGGCCACGGTGCAGATGTGCGAGCAGCAGTGCGAAGCGCTGCTGGCCAGCCTGGACGTGCAGGACGGCCTGCTGACCCGGGTACGCCGCCTGCTGCTGACGCGTCCCGGCGATTTCCCCGACCTGGCCAGCGCCGCCGAGGCCCTGCATACCAGCGGCCGCAGCCTGCGCCGGCACCTGTCGAGTATGGGCATCAGTTATCAGCAGGTGCTGGACGAGGTGCGCAGGAGCCTGGCCCTGCAGTACCTCACCACCACCCACCTACCACTGTACGAAATCGCCTACCTGCTAGGTTTTAGCGACCCGAGCAACTTTCGCCGCGCCTTCAAGAAGTGGACGGGTAAACTGCCCAGCGATTACCGCAGTGAGGATTGACCATGAGTTCTGCCGCCGCCCCCGCCCTGATCCGCGAAACCTTCCCCGTCGGGCCTTTGCAGTGCAACTGCACGATAATCGGTGACCCCGTGACCAAGAAGGCCATTGTGGTCGACCCGGGTGGCAATCCCGAGTTGATCATGGCTCGCCTGGAGGCCCATGGCCTCAAGGTGGTGAGCATCATCCACACCCACGCCCATCTGGATCACTTCCTCGCCTCCGGGCAGATGAAGGAGAAGACCGGCGCGACCCTGCATCTGCACAAGGACGATCAGTTCCTCTGGGACAACCTGGAGATGCAGTGCCGCATGTTCGGCGTGCCCTACACTCCGGTGCCGGCTCCGGATCAATGGTTGGCCGATGATGAGGAGCTGGCCTGCGGCTGCGGTGTGGCGCTGCATACACCTGGGCATACGCCGGGTTCCATGAGTTTCTGGTTCCCTCAGGACAAGCTGCTGATCGCCGGCGACACCCTGTTTCGTCGCGGCATTGGCCGTACCGATCTGTGGGGTGGGGACTACAAGACCATCGAGCGCTCGATCAAGCAGCGGCTGTACAGCCTGGATGAGGATGCCACCGTGGTCACCGGCCACGGCGACGACACCCGGCTGGGCGATGAGATGCGCGATAATCCCTTTGTCCGCGCGTAATCGAGAGATGGTTTCTGGCTGTTTTGCCGCTAATGGCTGCGCCAGACCAAAGACAAGACCGGCCGGCTGTCATAACCCTGTACCATCATCGGCATCGGAATGAACTTAATGCCCTGACCTAGCGTCTAAGACGCAGGCAGAGACTGCTCTAACAATACGAAAGAAAAGGATGTATCGATGATGAACTTGCGAAATATGGCATTTGCAGCGGTGGGCCTGAGCCTTTTGGCAGGCTGTACCACCAACCCATATACCGGTGAGCGGGAGGCCGGCAAGGCCGGCATCTATGGTGGTGTTGGAGCAGTGACCGGCGCGGTAATCGGGGCGGCCACCTCAAGCAAGAAGGACCGTGCCAAGGGTGCATTGATCGGCGCGGCCGTGGGCGGCGCTGCCGGTGGCGGTTATGGCTACTATGTCGACACCCAGGAAGCCAAGCTGCGCCAGACCCTGCAGGGCACTGGCGTTCAGGTGCAACGCAACGGCGATGAACTGAAGCTGATCATGCCAGGCAATATCACCTTCGCCAGCAATTCGTCGGACATCTCCAGCGGTTTCTACCCGACCCTGAACTCCCTGCTCCTGGTGTTCAAGGAGTTCGACAAGAACGGCATCGACATCGTTGGCCACACCGACAGCACCGGCTCCCTTGAGCTGAACCAGAACCTGTCGAATCGTCGTGCCCAGAGCGTAGCGTCCTACCTCAGCGCCAACGGCGTGGCGGCCTCGCGGATCTCCGCTTACGGTGCCGGTCCGAGCCAGCCGATTGCCAGCAATGCGAGCGAAGCCGGCCGCGCGCAGAACCGTCGGGTTGAGATCAACCTGCGTCCGCTGTAAGCGCAACAGCTGCGGAAGATGCCGCGCACCCTGAGGGGCGCGGCATTTTTTTGCCTGGTCGAAGCCAATCCAGCGCTTCGATCGGGCTGCTCGGCTTCCCGTCAGTGGTCGCCGCCGCTGTGACCATACGAAACCGTTTAACGACTTTCGAATCTGCGTGTGCCGACCTGCGCTAATCCGATTTGTGACTAGAATCCTTTGCATGTATCTGTAAGACCCGTGGTTTGCAGGTGCGACCGGCCGCCGGGCGGGAATGACACTGGAGGTCATATGGACGTCAGGCATAGCGCCAGCTCACGCAAGCCCTGGTTGCCGTTCGGGGTCACCCTGGCGTTGTTGATTGGCCTGGGAGCGTTGATTCTCTGGCAGTGGCAGGCACTCGAACAGCGCAAACTGCTTGAGCGGCAGCAGCGCTTCGAGCTGGAGGCCGAGGATATAGGCCAGCGGGTGAAAAGCCGCATGCTGGCCTACGAGATGGTCCTGCGCGGCGTGTCGGGGCTGATGACGGGCAGCGACAACGTTTCCCCCGGGGAGTGGGAGCGGGCGCTGGAGCAATTGCAGCTGCAGGAGCGCTACCCCGGCATCCAGGCGCTGGCCTGGTCGCGTTATGTGCGTCAGGAGCAGCTCGATGGGCTGCTGGCCGAGGTGCATGGGCAGGGCCGTGAGGATTATCGGGCCTTTCCCCCGGGGCCGCGGGAACACTACCTGCTGATCGATTACATCAGCCCGCTGGATTGGCGCAATCGCCGCGTCCTGGGTTTTGACATGCTCAGCGAACCGGTGCGCCTGGCCGCGATCGAGCAGGCGATTGTCAGGGGTGAAGCCACCCTCAGCGCCCCGGTCACCCTGCGCCAGGAAACCCAGGACAATGTGCAGGGTGGGGTGCTGCTCTATCTGCCGGTCTACCGGGTGGGGATGCCCCTGGCCACGCTCGAGGAGCGTCGCGCCGCCCTGCTGGGCATGGTCCACGGGGCCTTTCGCAGCCAGGATCTGATGGAAGGCATCCTGGGGGCGCTGAGCCGCCGTTTCGATGTCTCGATCAAGGATCTGCAGGCCCCGGAAACTCTGCTGCTAAGCGACCCGGACCAGGTGCCCGGCTGGCAGCCGACTTTTCGCCAGACCCTGGAGCTGCCGCTGTATGGCCGCAACTGGGTGCTGGAGGTGAGCAGCACGGCGGTTTATGAAGCGGCATTACTCAACCCCGGCAGCCACTTCAGCCTCTGGGCCGGCCTGGTGGCCACGGTGCTCCTGGCCTTGCTGGTCGGCGGCTACCTGCACCTGCGCGAGCGCGAGCTGCATGCCAGTCAGCAGGCCACTGCGCAGCTGGGGGAGCGCGAGGAACGTTTTCGTCTGCTGGTCGAGCGGCTGCCGGTGGCAACCCTGCTGTGCAGCGCCGATGGGCGTATCGAGATGGCCAACCACAGTGCTGCCGAACTGCTCGGCTGCACTGCGCAGCAGTTGCTGGGGGAGCGGGTAAGGCGCTTTCTGCCGGCGATCGAGCAGCTCAGCCGGCTGGTCAACGACCAGGGCACGGCCGAGTTGAGCGACGAATACCAGGCCCATCGCGACAGCGGCGGCGAGGTGCCGGTGACCTTGAGTCTGAGCATGCTGGGGGACTCGGCGGGGGTCAATTACCTGCTCAACCTGGTCGATCTGCGCGCCCGCAAGGGGGCTGAAGAGCGGTTTCGCCTGGTGGTCGAGGCTTCGCCCAATGCCATTGTGCTGGTCGACAGCAGCGGCAGGATCGCCATGGTCAACCGGCAGACCGAACAGATGTTCGGCTACGAGCGTCAGGAGCTGGTCGGTCAACCGGTGGAGAAACTCCTGCCCGAGGCGCAGCGCGGCGGTCATGTCGGCCTGCGCAGCGGCTACCAGGAGCGCCCCGAGCCGCGACGCATGGGCAATAACCGCGAGCTGTTCGGCCAGCACCGTGATGGTCGCCTGATCCCTCTTGAGGTGGGCCTGTCGCCGATGCGCAGCGGCCAGGAAAGCTGGGTGCAGGCGGTGATCATCGACATCAGCGAACGCAAGGCCGCCGAGCAGCGTTTCCGCCTGGTGGTCGAGGCCTCGCCCAACGCCATCGTGCTGGTCGACAGCGATGGCAAGATCGCCATGGTCAACCAGCAGACCGAGCAGATGTTCGGTTACGAGCGCGAGGCACTGGTCGGCCAGGCGGTGGAAAAACTCCTGCCCGAGGCCAAGCGCGGCAGCCATGTAGGCCTGCGCAGCGGCTACCAGGAAAACCCCGAACCCCGGCGCATGGGCAACAACCGCGAGCTGTTCGGCCAGCACCGTGACGGCCGCCTGATTCCGCTGGAGGTGGGGCTCTCGCCGATTCACGGCGGCGAGCAAGCCTGGGTGCAGGCGGTGATCATCGATATCAGCGAGCGCAAGGCGGCCGAGCAGCGCCTGCGCGATCAGGCCGAACAGCTGATCCTGGCCAACCGCTACAAATCCGAATTCCTCGCCAACATGTCCCATGAGCTGCGCACGCCGCTCAACAGCATCCTGATACTCAGCGATCAACTGCGTCTGAACAGTGCCGGCAACCTGACCGAGAAGCAGACCCGTCACGCCGATATCGTCCATCGCGCCGGCAGCGACCTGCTGCAGTTGATCAATGATGTGCTCGACCTGGCCAAGGTCGAATCCGGGCGCATGCAGCTCAAGCTCGAAGCGCTGAACATGCAGGATATTCTGGTTGAGCTGGATGCCAGCATGCGCCCGATGGCCGAACTCAAGGGCCTGCATCTGCACACCCGGCAGGAGCCCGGGGTACCGCGGCTAATCCGCAGTGACCGGGTGCGCCTGCAGCAGATCCTGCGCAACCTGCTGTCCAATGCCCTGAAATTCACCGAGCGGGGCGAAGTCAGCCTGGTGGTCGCCTGCACCCCCGGCGAGGCCGGCGATGGCGTCGAATGGCTGAGTTTCAGCGTGCGCGACAGCGGTATCGGCATCGCCGCCGAGCAGCACGAGCAGATATTCCAGGCCTTCCAGCAGATCGACGGCTCCACCAGCCGGCGTTTTGGTGGCACCGGGCTGGGGCTGGCCATCACCCGCCAGCTGGTCCTGGCCATGGATGGCGAGATCAGCCTGCAAAGCGCGCCGGGGCAGGGTTCCTGCTTTACCGTGCGGCTGCCGGTGCAGATGCTGCCCGTGAGCGAGGCGCTGCCCGCAGCCGCAGGGCCCCAGCGCGGCGGGCAGGGGCCGGCGGTGCTGATCGTCGAGGACGATGACAATTTTGCTGCGGTACTCGCCGAACAGGCCCAGGCCCATGGCTTTACCAGCGTGCACTGCCGCACCGGGATGCAGGCGCTCAACCTGCTGCACCGCGAGCAGTTCAGCGCGGTGATCCTCGACATCCTGCTGCCGGATGTCAGCGGCTGGCAGCTGTTCCGCCGCTTGCGCGGGCAGGCCAGGCATCGCCACACCCCGGTGCACATCATCTCCTGTGTGCCGCAGCCGGCCGACTGGAACGACGATGGCACGCGCTACCTGGTCAAGCCGATCCAGCGTGAAGATCTGGAGCAGGTCTTCGTCGACCTGCAGCACCTCGATCAGAGCCCGGCGCAGCGCCTGCTGCTGGTGGAGGATGTGCAGGTCGAGCGGGAGCATTACCGCGAGCACTTGCAGCGCCTGGGTTTCGCCGTGCACGCCTGCGCCAGGGCTGACGAAGCGTTGCAGGCCTATAGCGCTGGCGCGTTCAGCGCCCTGGTCGTCGACCTCGATATGCCCGACCAGGATGGTTTCGAGCTGCTGCAGAGTCTCGACCGCCAGCGCCCGCTGAACGGCACGCGGGTGGTGATCAATACCGGGGTGGATGTCACCCATCAGGCCCTGCAGCGCTTACGCCGCTACAGTGCGGTGGTGGTGCACAAGCACGGCGAGGACATGCAGGCCCTGAGTCAGGCGGTGCAAGGCTTTCTCGGCGGTGTGCGCGCGCCGCAAAGTCCCGCGCCGCAGTTGAGCGAGCAGGCGTTGCAGGGGCGGCGCGTCCTGCTGGTGGATGACGATGTGCGCAATGTCTACGCGTTAACGGCCCTGCTGGACGAGGTGGGGTTGCGGGTTATCGCCGCACGGGATGGTCTGGAGGCCATCGCCAGCTACCAGCGCGAACCCTGCGACCTGATTCTGATGGACATGGCCATGCCCAATATGGACGGCTATACCGCGACCCGTCTGCTCAAGAGCGAGCATGGCTGTGGCATCCCGATCATCGCCCTGACCGCCCATGCGATGAAGGGCGATCGAGAAAAATGCATCGCCGCCGGGTCTGACGACTACCTGGCCAAGCCTGTCAGCCGCGATGCGCTGCTGGGCATGCTGGGGCGCTGGCTGGCGAGCCGCGACGGTTTGCCGGTGTCATCTGCGCCAGATGATCTAACCTGAAGTACAGCGGTAGTCCGTAAGGCGGCCGCCAGGGACGAGGGTGAAAGGAATGGTACAGCTGCTGGAGCGGATGGAGCAGGCGACACAGATTCTGCTGGTGGTGGACGATCGCCCGGAGAATCTCGAGGCAATGCAGGCCCTACTTGAGCATGGCGACTGGCAGCTGCGTTGCGTCGATGGCGGCGAAGCGGCCCTGCAATGCCTGCTGGAGGAAGATGTCGGGCTGGTGCTGCTGGATGTGCAGATGCCGCATATGGACGGCTTCGAGGTGGCCCGGTTGATGCGCGGCAACCCGCGCACCCGGCATACCCCGATCATTTTCGTCTCCGCCATCGCCCAGACCCAGGATGCGGTGCTGCGCGGTTACGCCACCGGCGCGGTGGACTTTATCCTCAAGCCCTTTGACCCTGGCGTCTTGCGCCACAAGATCCACGCCTTGCTCGAACACGAGCGCAGCCGCAGCGAACTGTTGCACCTCAGCCAGCAACTGGACTCGGCGCGGGCCTTCAACGCCTCGGTGCTGGACAATGCCGCCGAGGGCATCATGGTGGTCGGCGAGGATGGTCGCATCAGCTTTGCCAACCCGGCCATGGCGCAGATGCTCCAGGGCGCGGTCAGCGACCTGGTGGGCAGCGACATGCTGTCCTACCTGGTCAGCCCCGAGGTGACCTGCGAGTGGCGCATGTCGGAATTTTATCGGCACTGGCGTCGCCACGAGGCCTACCGCTTGCATGAGGCCAGCCTGCGCACCCTGAACGGCAGCCTGGTGCCCGTGGCGCTGTCCTGTTCGCCCTTGCCGCGCCTGCAGCACGCCATGGTGGTTATGGCCCTGGATATGTCGGTGGTGCGCCACCTGCATCAGCAGCTGGAGTCGCAGGCCATCACCGATGCCCTGACCGGCTTGCTCAACCGCCGCGGCTTCTACCAGGCTCTGGAGGCCGCGCTGTCGCGGATTCAGCGCAGCGGCCAGCGCATGGCGGTGCTCTATCTCGATCTGGATGGCTTCAAGCGGATCAACGATTCCCTGGGGCATGCCGCCGGCGATGAACTGCTCAAGCGCGTCGGCGAGCAACTCAAGGCCAGCCTGCGCCCCTACGACCGGCTGGCGCGCATGGGCGGCGATGAGTTCACCGCCCTGCTCGACAGCCTGGAGCACCCCGAGGATGCGGCGCGGATTGCCGAGAAACTGATCGAACAGGTGTCGATTCGCTACACCCTGGACGGCGTGGACGTGACCCTGGGGGCCAGTGTCGGCATTGCCTGCTTCCCTGAATGCGGGCAGACCGTGGAGGGTTTGCTGCGCGCCGCGGACATGGCCATGTACGAGGCCAAGCGCACCGGTCGCCAGCAATACCGCTTTTTCTCACCCGAGATGAACGGCCGCGCGCGCTCGCGCCTGATGCTCGAGGAAAGCCTGCGCAGTGCCATCGAGAACAACGACTTCGTGCTGGTCTACCAGCCGCAGATCTACCTCGCCAGCGGTCGCCTGCGCGGGTTCGAGGCGCTGTTGCGCTGGCAGCACCGGGCCGCCGGGACGATCGCCCCCGGGGTGTTTATCCCCTTGCTGGAGGAAACCCGACTGATCAACCGGCTGGGCGACTGGATCTTCCGCGCCGGGGCCGAGCAGTGCCAGCGGCTGAACGCCCAGTTCGGCGCAGGTTCGGTGCTGAGCCTGAACGTCAGCCCCGTGCAGTTCGGCAGAGCGCAGCTGGTCGAGGAATTGCGCCTGGTGCTCGAGGAGTTCGGCCTGCAACCCGCGCAGCTGGAGGTCGAGGTCACCGAGAGCGCGCTGATGCAGGACCTTAATACCAGCCAGGAGCAGTTGCGTCAGCTGCGCGCGCTGGGGGTGAAAATCGCCATCGACGACTTCGGCACCGGTTACTCGTCGCTGGCCTACCTGCGCCATTTCGAGCTGGATACCCTGAAGATCGACCGGCTGTTTATCGCCAATATGCTCGACTCGCCGCGCGATGCTGCGGTGGTCAGCACCATTATCGACCTGGGCCGCCACCTCGGCCTGGAAGTGATCGCCGAAGGGGTGGAAACCGAGGCCCAGCGTGATTGGCTGGTGCAGCACAACTGCGCCATCATGCAGGGCTTTCTGGTCGCCCCAGGCCTGAGTGCCGAGCAGGCCCGGAATTTCCCCGCGCAACTGGACTGGCACAACCTGCCGTCGTACCCGAGCGAACCCGAGGAGTAGGCTGGCAGGCGGCTCGGTTACGTGGCGAGGTTGTGCCTGCAGCCCGGATGCAATCCGGGGCGCTGGCATGCCGGATTGCGCCCAGGCTTATCCGGGCTAAAACCACTGCAGTAGCCTCTATTTCGGGCCAAAACGCTGCCTGAGTGCTTCCAGTTCCGCGTCCTTGTCCAGCCACAGCTGGTTGACCCACTGCTGGAAGTGCAGGCGATAGGCCTCGTCCTGATCGTAGTTGCCGCCGATAAACTCCGCGGGAATCGGCAGTTGCTGCAGGCGCACCACCACCTTGTCGATGCGCCCACAGAGCAGATCCCAGAAGCCCGGGTTGCCTTGCGGGTAGTGGATGGTGACGTTGACGATGCTGTGCAGCTGCTCGCCCATGGCATCAAGGACGAAGGCGATGCCGCCGGCCTTGGGCTTGAGCAGGTGCTTGAACGGTGACTGTTGCTCGGCGTGCTTGGCGGGCGACAGGCGGGTGCCTTCGAGGAAGTTGAACACCGAGACCGGGTTGGTTTTGTAGCGTGCGCAGGCCTTGCGCGTGGTGGCCAGGTCCTGGCCGCGCTTTTCCGGGTGCTTGGCCAGGTATTCCTTGCTGAAGCGCTTCATAAAGGGGAATTCCAGGGCCCACCAGCACAGGCCGATTACTGGCACCCAGATCAGCTCCTGCTTGAGGAAGAATTTGAGCAACGGCATGCGCCGGTTGAGCTGGTACTGCAGCACCAGAATGTCCACCCAGCTCTGGTGGTTGCTGGTCACCAGGTAGGAGTGCTGCTTGTCGAAGCTCTCAAGTCCGGCCACGTCCCACTCGATCCGGCCCACCAGGTTCATCCAGAACTTGTTGCTGGAGATCCAGAACTCGGCAATCGCGTGCATCAGGAAGCGGCACAGGCGCTGCACTGCCGGGATGGGTAGCAGCAGTTTGAGCAGGGCCATGATAAACAGCGGCCAGCAGCAGATCAGGGTGTTGATGGCCAGCAGCAGGCTTGCGAGCAGGCCGCGCAGGGGGGCAGGGAGAGCGTGCAACATGGGGGCAGGTGCCTCCGAAAATGGGCGCGGGCTGCGTATCAGGGGTTTGCGCAGCCCGGGTATGCCCGGCTTATCTATGCCCGTGGTTTTCCACCACGGATCGGTCGGCGCACAGGTTAACGTCTGTGCACCGAACTGCAAGCCTTTCGAAAGACTGACGATCGCCGCCGATCGCTGCCTGTTCCCGTCATTCGCCGCCCCTGGCGGGGAACATCCCCGCGCCAGAGCGTTACTGCGGCAGGTTGGCGGCCTGGATCGCAGTCAGGGCGATGGTGTAGACGATATCGTCGACCAGGGCACCACGGGACAGGTCGTTGACCGGTTTGCGCAGCCCTTGCAGCATGGGCCCGACGCTGACGCAGTCGGCGCTGCGTTGTACCGCCTTGTAGGTGGTGTTGCCGGTGTTCAGATCGGGGAAGACAAATACCGTGGCGCGTCCGGCCACCGGACTGCCCGGGGCCTTTTGCCGGCCGACGCTTTCGATGGCGGCGGCGTCGTACTGTAGCGGGCCGTCGAGCAGCAGTTCGGGGGCCTGTTGCCTGGCTAGGCGGGTAGCCTCGCGAACTTTCTCCACTTCTTCGCCGGTGCCCGAGTCTCCGGTGGAGTAGCTGAGCATCGCCACCCGCGGCGGGATGCCGAAGGCGCTCGCCGAGGCGGCGCTCTGCAGGGCGATTTCCGCCAGCTCCACAGCGGTTGGGTCGGGGTTGACCGCGCAATCGCCGTACACCACCACCTGGTCCGGCAGCAGCATAAAGAACACCGAGGACACCAGCTTGTAGCCCGGAGCGGTCTTGATCAGCTGCAGGGCAGGGCGGATGGTGTTGGCGGTGGTGTGGATGGCACCCGAAACCAGGCCGTCGACCTCGTCCAGGGCCAGCATCATGGTGCCCAGGACCACGGTGTCTTCCAGCTGGGCGGCGGCCATCGGTGCATTCAGCCCCTTGCCCTTGCGCAGCTCGACCATGGGCCCGACATAGCGCTCGCGGATCAGGTCCGGGTCGAGAATCTCCAGCCCTTCCGGCAGCTCGATACCTTGCGCCCGTGCCACTGCGTACACCTCATCCGGCTTGGCCAGCAGCACGCAACGGGCGATGCCGCGGGCCTGGCAGATGGCCGCGGCCTGGACGGTGCGTGGCTCGCTGCCTTCCGGCAGGACAATGCGCCGGTTCGCCGCCTTGGCCCGTTGCACCAGCTGGTAGCGAAACGCCGGCGGCGACATGCGCAACTCGCGCGGGGTGCCGCAGCGGGTGAACAGCCATTCGTGATCGATATGGCTGGCGACGAAGTCGGCGACTTTTTCCGCACGCTCCTTGTCGTCCACCGGAATTTCCTTGTTCAGGAGGTTGAGGCTGGTGGCGGTGTCGTAGGAGCCGGTGCTCACGGTCATCACCGGCAAACCGCTCTGCAGTGCGCCGCGGCACAGCTCCATGATCCGCGGATCGGGGGCGAAGTCGCTGCACAGCAGCAGGCCGGCCAGGGGCATGCCGTTCATGGCCGCCAGGCTGGCGGCGAGAATGATGTCGTCGCGATCGCCTGGCGTCACCACCAGGGTGCCGGGCTTGAGCAATTGCACGGTGTTGGCCACGGCGCGGGCGCAGAGCACGATCTTGAGCATACGGCGCTGTTCGTAGTCGCCGGCATTGAGTATCCGCGCGCCGAGCAGATCGGCGATGTCGCGGGTGCGCGGGGCGTTCAGTTCGTCCTGCCAGGGAATGCAGCCGAGCAGGCGGAAGTCATCGCTCTTGAGCAGCGGCGAAAGTTCCTTCAGGCGGTTGGCGTAGGCCTCCAGGCCGTCCTCGCTGCGCACCTTGTTGAGGATCAGGCCGAGCACCTTGGGGTCCTTTGGCCCACCGAACAGCTGAGCCTGGATCTCTACCCGGTCGCTCAGCTCACCGAGACTTTCCTGTTCCGGGGCCGAGACCAGGATCACCTCGGCATCCAGGCTCTTGGCCAGATGGAAGTTGACCCGCGCCGCGTAGCTGGCCTGGCGCGTGGGCACCATGCCCTCGACTATCACCACGTCCTTGCCGGCGGCGGCCTGGTGGTAAAGGCTGATGATTTCTTCGAGCAGCTCATCCAGCTGGCCATCGCCGAGCATGCGCTCGACATGGGCCAGAGCCAGGGGCTTGGGCGAGTGCAGGCCGTGGGTGCGGGTGATCAGCTCGCTGGAGCGCTCCGGGCCGAGGTCGCCCTGATGGGGCTGGGCAATGGGCTTGAAGAAGCCGACCTTGAGGCCGGAGCGCTCCAGGGCACCGACCAGGCCCAGGCTGATCGAGGTAAGGCCGACACCGAAACCGGTGGGGGCGACAAAGAAGGTGTGCATGCTGTCTCCATATGTAGGTTGGCGCTGAGCGCAGCGAATCCCAACGGGATGCTAATCGCTCAGGCTTCAAGCAGTTCCAGGGTATCGAGGGCAATCTGGTGTTCTTCGTTGGTCGGCACCACCAGCACCCGTGGATGGCCCGGGGCGTGGATCGCCCCGGACGCGCCGCGCACGGGGCTGACGTTGGCCTGCTCGTCGAGGGCCAGGCCCAGCAGTTGGAGGTGGGCGACGGTCTTGCTGCGGATCAGCGGCGAGTTTTCGCCGATGCCGCCGGTAAAGATCAGCCCGTCGAGCTGCGGCAGGGCACAGCTCATGGCCGCCAGGGACTTGGCCAGGCGGTAGCAGAACACCTCGATGGCCAGGGTCGCGCCGGCATGGCCCTGCTCGCGGGCCTGCTCCAGGCTGCGCATGTCGTTGGACAGGCCGGACAGGCCAAGCAGGCCGCTGTCCTTGTTCAGCAGGGTGTCGATCTGCTCCAGGCTCCAGCCCAGGGTGCGGGCCAGATGGCTGTGCAGGTTGGGGTCGACATCGCCGCTGCGGGTGCCCATGACCAGGCCCTCCAGCGGGGTCAGGCCCATGCTGGTGTCGCGGCTCTGACCATCGACTATGGCGCAGGTCGAGCAGCCGTTGCCCAGATGGGCCACCAGCCAGCTGCTGTTGCCGATGGGCAGGCCGGCCAGTTCGGCGGCGCGCTGGCTGACATAACGGTGGCTGGTGCCATGGAAACCGTAGCGGCGCACGCCGTGCTCGCGGTACAGGTACTCCGGCAGGGCGTAGCGATAGGCGTGTTCGGGCAGGGTCTGGTGGAAGGCGGTATCGAACACCGCCACCTGGGTCAGGTTGGGAAACAGTTTGATCGCCGCTTCGATGCCCAGCAGGTTGGCCGGATTATGCAGCGGGGCCAGCGGCGCGGTGGCGCGAATGGCGCTCAGGCTCAGGGCATCCAGGCGGCAGGCAGCGGTGAAATGTTCGCCGCCATGCACCACCCGGTGGCCGATACCGTGCAACTGGCCGCCAGCGGCGCTCTGCACCAGTGGCAGGACCTGGGCCAGGGCGACGCGGTGATCGGCATTGGGCAGGATCAGGCTATCTTTCTCCCCGCCACGCTGCCAATGCAGCTGCGCATCCGGGCTGCCGAGGCGCTCGGCGAGGCCGCTGAGGACGAAGTCACTGTGGGCTTCGTTGATCAGGGCAAACTTGATTGATGAACTGCCGCAGTTGATCACCAGAATATTGCGGGCCGGCATTTACGGTTCCTTGTTCGAGGGGCTGTGCGTTTGCTCGGTGCCGGTTTCGGCACCCTGATGGTCGGCGGCGCACCAGCCGCAGTTAAAGCGTTCGCCGCGCCGCGCCAGGCGCTGTTCGGCGTTCAGAACCCAGGCGCGATTCTGCCAGGGCGGCTGGTGGCGCAGGTGCTGAGTATGGCCACAGGACAAGACTGCCAGCCAATCGCCGTGCTCGTCCTGACGGAAATCAAGCAGGCGCACTGGGCCGTCCGTCTGCGTGCGGTTCGCTTTCGCGCTTGCCCTTGGGTAAACTTGGCCGCTCTTTATTTCCAAGCAAAAGGTCCTGCCCCATGCTGATCGCCGCCAATAAGGCCGTCTCCATCGACTATACCCTGACTAACGATGCCGGTGAGGTGATCGATAGTTCCGCAGGCGGCGCGCCGCTGGTTTATCTGCACGGTGCCGGCAACATCATCGGCGGCCTGGAAAAAGCCCTGCTGGGCAAGCAGGTTGGCGACGAGCTGGACGTTTCCGTCGAGCCGGAAGACGCCTATGGCGAGTACAGCGCCGAGCTGGTGGCCACCCTCAACCGTTCGATGTTCGAAGGCGTCGACGAGCTGGAAATCGGCATGCAGTTCCACGCCTCCGGTCCGGACGGCGGCATGCAGATCGTCACCATCCGCGAGCTGGAAGGCGACGACGTGATTGTCGACGGCAACCACCCCCTGGCTGGCCAGCGCCTGAACTTCAAGGTCAAGGTCATCAGCGTGCGCGATGCCAGCGAAGAAGAAGTTGCCCATGGGCATATCCATGGCGAAGGTGGTCATCACCACTAAGCAGCAATCCTGGCCTGCTGCGCGTCGGCCAGGCAGCGTTAAAGTTGGGCTCGGCCTGCTCATTTACAGCAGTAAACTCCGCGTCCTCGCCAACTTTGCCTTGCCTGACTCTAGCTCGCGAGGCCATAAATTAGAGTTGCCTGTTCGATGAAACGACTTGCGGTCGTTTCATCCCAACGAGCGACTGCTAAGCTGCAACAGAAGAAAGGCGCCTTCAGATAGGCGCCTTTTTTGTCCGCTACGCGCGATTTCAGTGTTATCGAGGAGTTAGCCATGAGTGCCTTTCACGACCTCAATCTGCGTACGCTGGATGGTCAGGAGCTGCCGCTGGCCCCCTTCAAGGGGCAGGTGGTGCTGGTAGTCAATGTCGCCTCCAAGTGCGGTCTGACGCCGCAATATGCCGGCCTGGAAAAGCTCTATCAGCAGTACAAGGCCCAGGGTTTCAGTGTGCTGGGCCTGCCGTGCAACCAGTTTGCCGGGCAGGAGCCGGACAGCGAGGAAGCGATTCGCGAGTTCTGCAGCCTCAACTATGGCGTGAGCTTCCCGCTGGGCAGCAAGCTGGAGGTCAACGGCCCCGAGCGTCATCCGCTGTACCGCCTGCTGGCGGGCGAGGGGGCCGAGTTTCCTGGCGATATCACCTGGAATTTCGAGAAATTCCTGGTCGGCCACGACGGCCGCGTGCTGGCGCGTTTCTCCCCGCGCACCACGCCTGACGATCCGGCGCTGATTCTGGCGATCGAAAAAGCCCTGGGCTGACAGGCCATTTGCGCCAAGGCTGCGCACTAGCGGTACTTGCCGCTTGTTCGCCGCCAGGTCTGCCGGCTTAATCGGGTGACCTGCCGAGGATGCCCCGATGAGCCTGTTTCCCGCTGACCCTGCAATTGCGCCCACCACTCCTGCCGCCCTGCGTGCGCTGATCGAGAGCCGTCGTGCGGTGCGCCGTTTTAGCGTCGAGGCGGTACCCGATCAGGTGGTGCGTGATTGTCTGGAACTGGCGGTGCTTGCGCCCAACTCCTGCAATCTGCAGCCCTGGAGTTTTCAGGTGATCCGCGAGCCGGCCCTGCTGGCGAAACTGCACCCCGTGTGCATGAGCCAGAACGCCGCCAAGGCTCCGCTGCTGATTGCCGTGCTGGCCCGCCCCGATACCTGGAAACAGGCCTGTCAGAACATCATCGACTATTGGCCTGAGCCCGAGGTGCCGGCGCGTATCCGCCATTTCTACCGCAAGACCGCACCCTTTCAGTACAACCAGGGCCCCTTCGGTTTGCTCGGCCTGTGCAAGCGCCTGTTGCTGCGGGTGGCCGCGTTACGCAAGCCGTTGATGCGCACGCCCAACAGCCGTGCGCAGATGCGTATCTGGGCGGTCAAATCCACGGCATTGGCGGCGCAGAACCTGATGCTGGCGTTCCAGAGCCATGGCTATGCCACCTGCCCCATGGAAGGCTTCGATGAAGTGCGCTTGCGCAAGACCCTGAAGATTCCGCGTCAGGCCCTGCCGATCATGCTGCTGGCGGTGGGCAAACAGGGTGACAAGGGCGTGTATAACCCGCGCCTGCGCTTTCCCCTGGAGCAGCAGGTGACCTGGCTATAGCGGGGCTGAAGAGGCGCTGCGTGCAGATGCAGCGCTTTAGCCTGCCGTCGTGCGCAGCAACAACTCGTGGCCAGCGTCGGTGCGCACGGCGCACCCTACCCGGAGGCGAGGCTGGTTCTTACAGTACCCCGGCTTTTTTCCAGGCCAGGTAGCTGCTCACCAGCTGCGGGCCCAGTTCACTGGGGCGGGCATCCAGTACGGGCACCTTGTGGGCGCTCAGGCGTTCATGCAGGCCGGCGCGGGCGTTGAGGTAATCCAGGGTGCCGCAGTAGTCCAGGGCCGCGGAAAAATCCTCCACCGGCCGCTGTCGCAGACTGTCGAGCACTTCTTCGCGCAGGCTGGCGACCAGTACCCGGTGCTGGCGGCTGAGGCGCTTGACCGCGCCGAGCAGCGCCTGATCGTCCTCATCGCGCAGGTTGGTTACCAGCACCACCAGGGCGCGGCGACGCTGACGGCTGAGCAGGTTGTCGACGGCGGCCGCGAAGTCCGCCGGCTGCTGGGTGCAGTGCAGGTCGTACAGGGCGTTGAGCAGCACATTGAGCTGGGCCTGACCCTTGACCGGGGCCAGGAAGCGGTTGTGCTCGCCGGCAAAGGTCGCCAGGCCCACCGCATCGCCTTGGCGCAGGGCCACGTAGCTGAGCAGCAGGCAGGCATTGAGGGCGTGGTCGAAGTGCGACAGCTCGCCGTCCTGGCTACGCATGCGTCGCCCGCAGTCGAGCAGGAAGATGATCTGCTGGTCGCGCTCGTCCTGGTATTCGCGGGCAATCGGCGTGCGCTTGCGCGCGGTGGCCTTCCAGTCGATCTGCCGCAGGGTGTCGCCGTCGCGAAATTCGCGCAGCTGGTGAAACTCCAGGCCCAGGCCGCGACGCGGTTGCTGGCGCACGCCGAGCTGGCTGATCCAGTCGTCCACCGCCATCAGTTGCGCGCCATACAGGCGGGCGAAATCCGGGTAGACGCGGGTTTCGCCGCTGACCGGCAGGTAACGCCGGGCACGCCACAGGCCCATGGGGCTCGGCAGGCTGACTTCACACTGGGGGAAGTGGAAATGCCCGCGTTGCAGCGGCCGCACCCGGTAGCTGGTGCGGGTCATTTCCCCCGGATGCAGATCGATCCTGAGCGGCAGGTGCTCGAAGGCCATCTCCCCGGGCAGGTGGTCGAACAGCTGCACCTGCAGGGCGTTGCCATAGTCGTGATGCAGGCACAGTTGTACTTCGCTCCAGCGGCCCAGGGGCAGGTTGCCGGGCAGCTGGCGTTCGAGGCGCGGCGAGGGCAACCGGCGCAGGCGCAGGGCGTCGACCAGGGCCAGGCCGAGCAACGCCAGCAGCAGGCCCCAGCTCAGCGTGGCGAAGCTGGCCGGCAGTGTCACGGCCAGGGCGCTGCACACCCCGAGGACGATGCCCAGGACGAGCAGGCCGGCCAGCAGGGCCAGCAGCAGCGGCGATGGCTTTATCCCGGCCGGATTCATAGGCGCGGTGCCGGTACCTGGTCGAGCAGTTGTTGCAGTACCTGATCCACCGCCAGGCCTTCGATATCCAGCTCCGGCGACAGCCGTACACGGTGGCGCAGCACGGCCAGGGCGCAGCCCTTGATATCGTCGGGGAGTAAGAAGTCGCCGCCGCGCAGCAGGGCGCGGGCACGGCCGCAACGCACCAGGGCGATCGAGGCGCGTGGCCCGGCCCCGATGCTCAGGCCCGGCCAGCTGCGGGTGGCGCGGGCGATGCGCACGGCGTAGTCGAGTACCTGCTCGTCGATCGGCAGGTCGCTGGCGATCTTCTGCAGGGCCTGCACGTCGCGGGCCTGCAGCAGGGTGCGCAGCGGGGTGACTTCGAGCATGTCGGCTTTGCTCGAACGGGCCACCTGGCGCACCATGTTCAGCTCTTCGCCCTGCTCGGGATAGTCCATGCGCAGCTTGAGCATAAAGCGGTCCAGCTCGGCTTCCGGCAGCGGGTAGGTACCTTCCTGCTCGATCGGGTTCTGCGTGGCCAGCACCATAAAGGGCAGCGGCACGCCGAGGGCGCGGCCTTCCAGGGTGACCTGACGCTCCTGCATGACTTCCAGCAGGGCGGCCTGGGTCTTGGCCGGGGCGCGGTTGATTTCGTCGGCCAGCAGCAGGTTGGTGAACACCGGGCCCTTGCGCAGCTTGAACTGCTCGCTCTGCATGTCGTACACGGCGTGGCCGGTGACATCGCTGGGCATCAGGTCCGGGGTGAACTGGATGCGCGCAAACTCGCCGCCGAAGCAGCGCGCCAGGGCGCGTACCAGCAGGGTCTTGCCGAGGCCGGGCACACCTTCGATCAGCACATGGCCGCCGGCGATCAGGGCGCTGAGCACATCGTCGATCACCGCCGTCTGGCCGATCAGGGCCTTCTGCAGTTCGGCGCGCAGCGCCTGGGCCAGCTGGCTGGCGCGCTGGCGCTGCAGGTTCGGATTGGCCGCGGCTGCCGGCGCAGCGGGGACCGCTGCTTCAGGCGCGGCTGGCTCGGCGGCTACGGCAGCGGGGTCGAGTTCGCTGACCGGCTGTTCGGGTGTGTATTCGCTCGTCATAGGGCATTCCTGAGGGTTTGCAGGTTGGCGACCTGGCGGGTGAAGTCGGCGGCGCTCAGCCGTTGCGTGGGCAACGGCCGCATGGCGTGGCTGATAAAGCTGGACGGCTTGCGGCTCAGACGGCTGAGGGCCTGCCATTGTTCGGCGACGCCGAGGCGTTCGAAGCCGGGATGACGATGCCGTGCACGGCGCAGGATGTCCTGTTGCAGGCCTTGCAGCAGGCTGCGCTGGCCGCCGTGACGGAGGAGGAAGTCGGCGCTGCCGCGCAGGTGTTCCTGCAGTTGTCGACGGTTGCGGCTGGCAGGCTGTTGCAGCGGCCCCTGGCGCATGCCCAGGTGCCACAGGGCGAACGCCAGGAGTAGTGCCAGGGCCGTCAGCGCCAGGGGGAAATGGCGCAGCAGCAGGCTGAACAGGTCGTCCCGTTCGGCGCGGTAGAGCAGGGTCACCTGGCTGTCCTGGCTCATGTACCAGAGCAGCCAGGCGTTGTCGTATTCGCCGATCGCCTGGTTCTGCCAGATCCAGCTGTCGCTGACCACGCTGATCAGGCCGTCGCCGTGGTAGAGCTGCAGCAGGTGGGTGGCGGCATCGCTGTTGGCCCAGGCATGTGCGCGGTTCTCGGCATCGTAGAGGTGGAAGTCGGTGTCGAAGCCGAAGTAGGCCGGAGCCTCTTCGTTTTCCAGATAGAGCTGGGTCAGCTCCGGGTAGGGGTTGTCGTCTTCGGCCGGCTTGTCTGCCTCTGCTGGGGCTTGTTCGACAGGATTGGCGTCATTGGCCTCTGTGTCGGCCTCGTCTTTGTCGAGTTCTTCGCTCTCGTATTGCTGGATACCCAGGCTGTCGAGCAGCAGGTCGCCGCTTTTGCCGTCTTCCTCGTCCCACAGCCGCTCGGCGACAAACAGCAGATGCCCGCCCTTGGCCGTCCAGGCCAGCAGGCGTTCGGCCTGTTTCGGCGTCATGCGGGTGCGATCGGCGAGCAGCAGTAGGGTCTGCCCGACGCTCGGCAGGTCGTGCAATACCTCCAGGCCATCGGCGCGTTGCACCTGCAGGCCCTGTAGACGCAGGAAGTGTTCGGCGGCCAGGTAGGGGGTGGCCTGGGCTTCTGGATCGGGGCCGTGGCTGATGGTTTCCTCGTAGGGTTCGAGGCGGCCCAGCAGGTAGCTGCCGAGCCAGCCAAGGGCCAGCAGCAGGGCGATGCCGAGCAGCAACTGGGTGCGCCGGGTCATGCCTGCACCCCTTGTTCGAACAGCTTGCGCCAGGCAGTGCACAGGCTCTGTTTGAGCGCCGCCGGGGGCAGGCGATGGCCGTAGGCGAGGTTCTGCCAGTGCTGGGTCAGCGCCTGGCTGAAGCGGCTTAGCTGCGCCTGCTCGAGACCCTGTACCAGACGCAGCACTTCTGCTTCGGTGTGCGAGCTTTTCAGCGGCAGCCGCTGCTCATGCAACATGCGGCTGAGCAGGGCGCGGTAGAGCAGGCCCAGGGCGGCGCGGGGCTGTTCGTCCCAGAGCCGTTCAACCTCGCCAGCGATATCCGCTGGCAGGCTCTGGGGGGTTACTTCCAGGCCGAACAACTGCTCGGGTGGCGCAGGTTGGTGGAGGCGGGGCAGGTTGAGGCGGCCGGCAAAGGTGCGCAGCCATTCGCGATAACGCCACAGCAGCCAGGCGATCAGGCTGAACAGGGCGGCCCACAGCAGCACTTCGAAGAACAGTGCCACGGCCTCGACGCTTTTCCACATTTCGCTGAGTTTGAAGAACCTTTCCAGCCACTCGCGCAGGGCTTCGGCATCCGCTTCGTCGGGCTCCTCGGCGGCGTCGCCCAAACGCCAGCGGGTCACGCTCTCGTGGTGTTCGAAGGGTGGCTGGTCGAGCAGTTGGGCGATGCTCTGCTGCGCCGCCTGGCTGTTCAGGGGTTGCTTGAGTAGGCGCGGTGCCTGCGGGCCCATGGGGTCTTCAACCGGCAGCGGGCAGCTGCTGGCGGCCGCCATGGCGCTATTGGGCAGTTGCAGCAGCAACAGGCCGGCAGCCAGCAGCAGGGCCGAGGCGATGCCGCTCAGGCGCTGGCGCAGGCGGCGGAACACCAGTTCGATGTCCCAGGCTTCCAGCGCGGTGCGACGGTTCAGGTAGAGGGTGAAACCGCAGGCGACGTAGACGGGCTCCCAGATGATCAGGATCAGCACATAGAGCAGGTTGGACAGGTGCTCCAGCCAGAGCCAGTCGCCGCTGCCGGCATCGATCAGGCTTTGCCAGCTCCAGTCGAGTTCGACCTGTGCCGGCAGGAGCATATAGAACAGGCCGATCAGGCCGAACCACAGCGCCATTTCCAGGTGGATGCCGACCAGGGTCAGCCAGCTGGCACCGCCGGCGTCGCGTTGGCCGAGGACGATCAGGCGCTGGTTGCGCTCCTTGCCGGCCAGACCTTCGAGCTGCATCACCGGCAGGTCGAAGCTGCGTGTCAGGCTCAGGCGTCGCCAGGTCAGGCTGGCCAGCAGTTGTGGCCTGAGCAACCCGGGCAGGGCTCGGAGCGCCTGCTTCAGGCTGGGAGTGGCCCCGAACAGGGCGTGGGAGAGGATATACAGCGGCAGGCGTTCAAAGGCCGGTTTCAGCCACCAGAACAGCAGCACTGCCCAGCTGGGGTACTGCCACAGCAGCGCGCACAACAGGGCGAAAATCGGCAGGGTGACCAGCGCCCAGCTGGCCATCAGCAGGCCGGCATGCTGCTTGGCCAGCAGGATTCCGAGGTCCATGGCTTCCCAGGCGCTGCGCGGGCGAATGGCCACGCTGGCATCAGTCAGGCGCATGGGCACCTCGGCCGGCCAGCAGCAGATAGCTCAGCACCAGCAACCAGAGGCCGGCCCCCACCCAGTATTTAATCACTGGGCTGGCCAGGCTCATGGACGACCAGTAGGCCTCGATAAAGGCGGCCAGCAGCAGGAACAGGATCACTCCGCCGATCAACCGCACACTGTGCCCGGCCGCCAGGCGCAGAGCCTCGCCGCGGGGCAGGCGGCCGGGTGCCAGCAGCGCCCAGCCCAGTTTCAGGCCGGCGGCACCGGCCAGGGCGATGGCGGTCAGTTCGAAGGCACCGTGGCCGATCACGAAGGACCAGAAGGTTTCGCCGTAGCCGATCTGCGTCAGGTGGCCGGCCACCGCGCCAATCATCAGGCCGTTGAACAGCAGGAAGAACAGGCTGCCCAGACCCAGCAGCAGACCGCTGGCAAAGGTCTGAAAGGCGATGCCGATATTGTTCATGATGTAGTAGCCGAACATCATCCAGTCGTCGCCGGAGTCGCGCTCGCCGAAGCGGCCGATACGCCGGGCGTCGGGGTCGTACATCTGCTCCATCTCGGCCACCTGCTCGGTGCCGATCAGGCTGTAGACCAGCTCGGGTACCAGGTAGACCAGCAGGCCCATGGCCAGCAGGCTGCCGAAGAACAGCAGGCTGGCGGCCACCACGAAACGCCATTCGGCGCGCACCAGGCGCGGGAAACCGGCCAGGATAAAGCCGAGCAGCTGCCCACCCAGCGGGCTGCGGTGGCGATAGAACTGCTGGTGGCCGCGCATGGCCAGTTGCTGCAGATGCTCGATCAGGTGGCTGCTGTAGCCGCGGCTCTGGGCCAGGGCCAGGTGCTGGCACAGGCGGCGGTAGTCGGCGGCGAAACTCTGGCACTGCTGGTTGTCGGCCTTGCCGCGTTCGAGGGCGTCGAGTTGCCCGCTGAAGGCCTGCCAGGCGCTTTGGTGCTGGCTTTCGAAAAGACTCTGCTTCATGTCGGCCCCAGCAGGCCGCGGGCGATGCCATTGATCCGTTGCTCGGCCTGTTCGGGCGGCACCTGCAGCGGTTCGGCCAGTATCCCCGCCAATTCCAGGCGGCGCGCGCTGGAGAGGGCTTCGGCGCGTTCGGCGAAGCCGAGCAGGGCGCGTTGTTCGCTCAGGTCCATGCTGAAGGGCGCACGCAGGGGCTCGGCCGCCGGCAGTTTGGGCACGCTCGGGGCGTTGTCGCGGTACACCACCAGGGTGCCGGCGGCGATATCGCCCAGGCGCTTGAAGGCCGGATGATTGAGGCAGCTGAGAATGCCCAGGGTATAGGCAAACGGCAGCATGTCGACGAAGCGCAGCAGGTTGCGGATCAGCGACGCCGACCAGCCGACGGGCGTGCCGTCGTCATGGATCACCCGCAGCCCCATCAGCTGCTTACCTGGCGAGCGGCCCTGGTTGAGCACCTCGAACAGCACCATGTACCACCAGGTCACCAGAAACAGCAGGATGGTACCCAGGCCCATGCCGAATTGGCCGAGCAGGGCCAGTACGGCAAACAGCACGGCCAGCAGCGCACCGCGAATCAGCAGGTCGATGGCGAAGGCCAGGGCACGCGCTACCAGGCCGGCTGGGCGTAGGATCAGGTCGATGCCTTCCGGGGTTTCCACTTGATAGCGGGTATCCAGCAACGGGCGTTGGGCGGCGGCTGGATAAGTGATTGAACTGAGCGGCATCGGCAGACTGCGTCGAGGAAAGCCCGATGCTAGCCAGCAGCGGACAGGGAAGCAACCGGGTCAGTCAGCCGACCCGGTGCGAGAGGGCTTTATTGTGGTGCGGGTAGCATTGTTCAAGAGTGAGGCTGTAAGGGGGCTACTCTAGCCGCGGCTTGGCCCGTCTACAAGCGCCCGGCCCCGACACGGCGTGCCGGCCTTGGAGGGCCTTGGCTCGATGGGCCTGTTAGACTGCCCTTGCCTCCCACTCAGGACAAAACCGTGAGCTCCAGTCTTTTTTGGTACGACTACGAAACCACTGGCATCGACCCGCGTCGCGACCGCCCGCTGCAGGTGGCCGGGATTCGCACCGACGAAAACCTCAACGAAATCGGCGAGCCGCTGAATATCTACTGCCAGCCCAGCGAGGACATCCTGCCCCATCCGGCGGCGTGCCTGGTCACCGGCATCACTCCGAGTCGGCTGGCCGAGCAGGGCTTGAGTGAGGCCGAATTCATGACCCGGATACATGCCGAGCTGGCGCAGCCAGGCACCTGTGGGGTGGGGTACAACAGCCTGCGTTTCGACGATGAGGTGACGCGCTACAGCCTGTATCGCAACTTTTTCGATCCCTATGCCCGCGAATGGCAAGGCGGTAACAGCCGCTGGGACCTGATCGACCTGGTGCGCAGTGCCTATGCACTGCGCCCCGAAGGCATTGTCTGGCCCGAAGAGGACGGCCGCGTGACGCTCAAGCTGGAGCGCCTGACCGCAGCCAACGGCATTGCCCATGGCCAGGCCCACGATGCCCTGTCCGATGTGCGCGCGACCATCGCCCTGGCTCGACTACTGCGCAGCAAGCAACCCAGACTGTATGACTACCTGTACCAGTTGCGCAGCAAACAGCGGGTGCTCGATCAGGTGCGCCTGTTGCAGCCCTTGGTGCATGTCTCCGGGCGCTTTGCCGGTGCCCGGCATTATCTGGCCCTGGTCTTGCCCCTGGCCTGGCACCCGCGCAATCGCAATGCGCTGATCGTGTGCGACCTGCATGGCGATATTTCGCCCCTGCTCGATGAATCAGCGGCCACCCTGAAGCAGCGTTTGTATACCCGCCGCGAGCAATTGGCCGAAGGCGAGTTGCCGGTACCGCTGAAGTTGCTGCATATCAACCGTTGTCCGGTATTGGCCCCTTTGTCGGTATTGCGTGATGCCGATATTCAGCGCCTGCAATTGGATATGCCCGGCTATCAGGCCCGCGCCGAGCAATTGCGCACGCAGGCGGCGCAGTGGCAGGACAAACTCGCCCAGGTGTATGGCGAGGAGCAATTCGCGCCGAACCCGGACCCGGAACAACAGTTGTATGAGGGCTTTATCGGCGATCGTGACCGGCGCTTATGTGAACAGGTGCGGCTGGCCGACCCACAGCGCCTCGGTCAGCAGGCCTGGCCATTTGACGATGGACGTTTGCCGGCGTTGCTGTTTCGCTACCGGGCGCGCAACTTTCCCGCGAGTTTGAGTGAGGCCGAGCGGCAGCAGTGGCAGGTATTCTGCCGGCAACGTTTAAGTCAGGCGGAATATGGCGCGCCCAATACCCTGGCGGATTTTACCCAGGCCCTGGACGCCGTATTCGATGGAGTACCGAGCGAGCAGCAGGCGGTGTTAAGCGAGTGGCGTAACTATGCCGAACAGTTGCGTCAGCGTTATGCCCTGTAGCGGGTAAAAGACGGTAGCCAATCGCTGTGCTCCAGCCAATAAAAAACGCCAGCAATGCTGGCGTTTTTTATTGGCTGCTTGGGCCGCTGCTTAGTCCAGCAGGGTTGCCCAGCCTTCTACCACGTCGCTGCCCCACTTGGCTTTCCACTCTTTCAGGGTCTTGTGGTTGCCGCCTTTGGTTTCGATCACTTCACCGCTGTTCGGGTTCTTGTACTGCTTGACCTTGCGCGCGCGCTTGGTGCCTGCGGGCTTGGCTGCGCGGGTCGCTTTGCTGCTCTTGGCATCCGGGTCGAGCATGGCAATGATGTCGCGCAGGGACTTCTGATATTCGCCCATCAGGGTGCGCAGTTTGCCTTCGAACTCGAGTTCTTTTTTCAGCTTGTCATCTTGCGACAGGTTTTTCAGGCGCTCTTGCAGTTCTTTGATGGCTTCTTCTGTGGCGCGGTATTCGTTGATCAGTGACATGTGGCTTACCTTAATATTCGAAAAAGTATGACTAAGTGAGTTGATAATAGTCAGGCACTTTTCACAAGTAAACCGCTTTGTCGAAATTTTCCAGAGTGGGTCTTTTCAATTAGCCCTAATTGATCGGCAATTAATCCCTTGCAGTTGTCCGGGATTTCCGCGGCGCTGGATATTCGCGGTTATCCGCAGCATTTAAATAGTGCAGGACGGATCGAGGGTGACGCGGCCGATAAATGTCGCGGTTCACTGGGACGATCGTGCTGCAGTGTGCAGGAGTACTGCAGTTTTCCGGCGCTGTAGCTAGAATGGCCGCCTTTATGCAATCGGCGGAGTGTTAGATGCGCACTTTTCGACTGGTCATCGCCTGCCCGGATCGGGTCGGTATCGTGGCCAAGGTCAGTAACTTTCTGGCCACCTATAACGGCTGGATTACCGAGGCCAGTCACCACTCGGATAATCAGAGTGGCTGGTTCTTTATGCGCCACGAGATTCGCGCCGATTCGCTGCCATTCGATCTGGACGGTTTTCGTCAGGCCTTTGCGCCTATTGGTCGCGAGTTTTCCATGGAGTGGCGGGTCACCGACTCGGCCCAGCAGAAACGTGTGGTCCTGATGGCCAGCCGCGAGTCCCATTGCCTGGCCGACTTGCTGCACCGCTGGCACAGCGACGAGCTGGATTGTGAAATCCCCTGTGTGATTTCCAATCATGACGATCTGCGCAGCATGGTCGAGTGGCACAACATTCCCTACTTCCATGTGCCGGTCGATGCCCAGAATAAGCAGGCGGCCTTCGATGAAGTGGAGCGCCTGGTCAAGGTGCATCGGGCCGATGTCATCGTGCTGGCCCGTTATATGCAAATTCTTCCCGCGCAGCTGTGCGCCGATTTTTCCCAGCGGGTGATCAATATCCATCACAGCTTTCTGCCGTCCTTCGTCGGGGCCAAGCCTTATCACCAGGCTTCGCTGCGTGGGGTCAAACTGATCGGGGCCACTTCGCACTATGTCACCGAAGAGTTGGATGCCGGGCCGATCATCGAGCAGGACGTGGTACGGGTCAGCCACCGCGACAGCATTGAAGAGATGGTGCGCCTGGGCAAGGATGTGGAAAAAATGGTGCTGTCCCGTGGATTACGCTATCACTTAGAAGACAGAGTACTGGTGCACGATAACAAGACTGTGGTGTTTGACTGAGTTGTAGGTCGTGGGCCGGTTTAGTGCATACAAAGGAGTTCGCTGATGCTCAAGTCAATCAAGGTGCGCGATTACATGACCCGCAATCTGGTGACCTTTCGCCCTGAAATGAATCTGTTTACGGCGATCAACCGGTTACTGGATCACCGTATCTCCGGCGCGCCGGTGGTCGACGGGCAGGGGCATCTGGTGGGCCTGTTGTCCGAGGGTGACTGTCTGCGTGGCATTCTTTCCGGGGCTTATTACGAGTCCGCGGGGGGCGACGTCAGTGCCTATATGACCACCGAGGTGGAAATCATTTCCCCCGAGGCCGATATCATCGAGGTGTCCGAGTGTTTTCTGCGCGGTCGCCGGCGGCGTCTGCCGGTGGTCGAGGATGGCCGTCTGGTTGGCCAGGTCAGTCGTAGCGATGTGCTGCGCGCGGTCAAGGAGTTCGCCCAGCATGATGAAGGGCGCTTGCTGGTGGACTGAGGTGTCTGAGCTGTGCGGCCAGGCACTGAGCCGGAGGGCGATGCGATGAATGATCCACTGACGCGAGCCACCGCCACCGCTCCGCCCGTGGTGGGCGAGGGTTGCACCCAGCGTTACGATCCGCAGGCCCTGGGCCCGGAGGATGGTACCGAGTTTGCCGAGGCCGCCGAGTTGTGGCGGCAGCTGCAGCGGGATAAACAGGCGGCGGTCGACAGCGATAAGCCGAAATAAAAACGGGGCACTCATGGAGTGCCCCGTTTGCATTGCGCGGTCCGTTAAATGCGGAAACTGTCGACCAGCTGCTTGAGCCTGGAGGCCTGTTGTTCCAGGTCGCCGCAGGCGCGCAGGGTGGCGTTGAGGTTTTCCACGCCTTCCTGGTTGAGGGTGTTGATCTCGGTTATGTCGACGTTGAGCGACTCGATCACCGAGGTCTGTTCTTCGGTGGCGGTGGCTACCGACTGGTTCATGCCGTCGATCTCACCGATACGCGCGGTAACGCTGCCCAGGCGTTCGCCGGCCTGGTTGGCGATCACCACGCTCTCCTCGCTGTAACGCTGGCTCTCGGTCATGGTGGTGACCGACTCGCGGGAGCCGACCTGCAGCTCTTCGATCATCTTCTCGATTTCCTGCGCCGACTCCTGGGTACGGTGGGCCAGGTTGCGTACCTCGTCGGCGACCACGGCAAAGCCGCGGCCGGCTTCGCCTGCGCGGGCGGCCTCGATAGCGGCGTTAAGGGCGAGCAGGTTGGTCTGCTGGGAGATGCTTTTGATCACCTCGAGAATCTGCCCGATATTCACCGTCTTGCTGTTCAGGGTCTCGATATTGCTGCAGGAGGCGCTGATCTTGGACGACAGCTCGTTCATCGCCACGATGGTTTTTTCCACCACCTGGCGGCCGTCTTCGGCCAGGCCGCGGGCATCCGAGGCCTGGGTCGAGGCGTCGGCGGCGTTGCGGGCGATTTCCTGAGCAGCCGCACCCAGCTCATTGATGGCGGCGGCCACGCTGTTGGTACGGCTGGCCTGTTCGTCGGAATTGATCATCGAGGAGTTGGAGGCGTTGACCACCAGTTTGGCCACTTCGTTGACTTGGCTGGTGGCCGAGGAAACTTCACGAATCGAGCTGTGAATCCGCTCGACGAAACGGTTGAAGGCGGTGGCCAGGCGGCCGAACTCGTCATTGGACTGGATATGCAGGCGTTTGGTCAGGTCCCCCTCGCCCTGGGCGATGTCTTCCATGGCCTTGCCCATCACCAGCAGGGGCTGCATCAGCACCCGGATCAGCATGCTCAGCAGCAGGATGATCAGCACCACGGCAATCAGGGTGGCGATGATCGCCGAGGCGCGGAATTCGCTGAGCATCGCATAGGCTTTGGTCTTGTCAACGGACAGGCCGACATACCAGTTGACCGAAGGCAGGCCTTTTACCGGGGCGAAGGTGAGGATGCGGGTTTCGCCGTTGACCTGGGCTTCGCTGAAATCACTGCCGATGTGCGGGGTGTTCTGCGGAAAGATCTCGCTGAGGTTCTTCATCACCAGATTCTTGTCCGGGTGCACCAGGACCTTGCCGTCGGCGCTGACCAGGAAGGCATAACCGATGCCATTGAAGTCCAGGGAGTTGATGATCTCGACCAGGGTGTTGAGGCTCAGGTCGCCACCGACCACACCCGCCGCCTTGGCGGGCGTGGCGATGGTGATGATCAGCTCGCTGGTGGCCGCATCCACATAGGGTTCGGTCAGGGTGGTGCCGCCGGCGGTCATGGCATCCTTGTACCAGGGGCGCACGCGGGGGTCGTAGTCCGCCGGCATCTTCTCGTCCGGGCGCATGGTGAAGGCACCCTCGGCACTGCCCAGGTAGGTGAAGGCAAAGGTCGAGGTCAGGGCTTTCTGTTCGAGCAGGCCGACCAGGCTGTCGGTCGAGGCGTCGCGGGCAATCGACTGGGCGGTACTTTCGACCAGTAGAATGCGGCCCGACAGCCAGTTCTGGATGGTGCCGGCGGTGACGTTGCCCATCTCATGCAGGTAGCTTTCCAGATTCGCGCGGATGGCATTGCGTTGCAGGTAGTCGTTGTAGAGGGTAAACAGGGCAAAAGCGCAGAGCACCACCAGGGAGGCCGCGAGTAGAATTTTGTGGCTGAACTTCAGGTTATTGGTCATGGCTTCTTGCGTCCAGTGAGGTCAGGCATCAGTCTTTGGCCGATGTAAGGCAGTCGCTACGCCGGGATGCGGCGCTAAGAACTGTGTCGGCATACCAGCAGTAAAGCTTTAACCGGGAGGATGGCAATATGGCCGAGAACAATCAGTTTGTGCTGGGCGCGGGCGTCGATGGGCAGCCGGTCAGTCAGTCGTTGCGCCTGGCCAATCGCCATGGCCTGATCGCGGGTGCCACCGGCACGGGCAAGACCGTGAC
This sequence comes from Pseudomonas sp. XK-1, assembly GCF_038069885.1. Classification (NCBI taxonomy): domain Bacteria; kingdom Pseudomonadati; phylum Pseudomonadota; class Gammaproteobacteria; order Pseudomonadales; family Pseudomonadaceae; genus Pseudomonas; species Pseudomonas sp. XK-1. The sequence goes on from NZ_JBBPES010000001.1 coordinate 907,490, forward strand.
CCTGCAGCGGCTGATCGAAGGCTTCAGCGATGCCGGCGTGGCGGTATTCGCCGCGGATGTGAAGGGCGATCTGTGCGGCCTGGGTGCGGTCGGCAGCCCCCAGGGCAAGGTGGCCGAGCGGATTGCCAGCATGCCCTGGCTCGGGCATCGGCCGACGGCCTACCCGCTGAGTCTGTGGGATGTGCACGGTCAGAGCGGCCATCCGTTACGCACCACCCTGAGCGAAATGGGCCCCCTGCTGATCGGCGCGTTGCTGGAGCTGACCGACAGTCAGCAGGCGGCGCTCTATGCCGCGTTCAAGGTGGCCGATCGCGAAGGCCTGCTGCTGCTCGACCTGAAAGACCTCAAGGCCCTGCTGGCGCATCTGAAAAGCCACCCCGAGGTACTGGGCGAGGACAGCGCGCTGTTTACCTCCACCTCTTCCCAGGCCCTGCTGCGCAAGCTGGCGGGGCTGGAGCAGCAGGGGGCCGAGGCCCTGTTCGGCGAGCCCGCGCTGCAGCTGGAAGACCTCCTGCACCCGGATCGTGACGGCCGCGGGCGGATTCATCTGCTTGATGCCAGCCGCCTGGTACACGAAGCGCCCAAGGTTTACGCGACCTTCCTATTGTGGCTGCTGGCCGAACTGTTCGAGCAGCTGCCCGAGCGCGGCGATGCCGACAAGCCGGTGCTGGCGCTGTTCTTCGATGAGGCTCATCTGCTCTTCGCCGACACCCCGAAAGCCCTGCAGGAACGCCTGGAACAGGTGGTGCGACTGATCCGTTCGAAAGGTGTCGGGGTGTATTTCGTCACCCAGTCGCCCAGCGACTTGCCCGATGAGGTGCTGGCTCAGCTTGGCCTGCGCATCCAGCACGGCCTGCGCGCCTTTACCGCCAAGGAGCAGAAGTCCCTGCGCGCGGTGGCCGAGGGTTTCCGCCCCAATCCCGCGATCGATACCCTGGCCACCCTTACCGAACTGGGTATCGGTGAGGCTCTGGTCGGCACGCTGGAGGAGAAGGGCACGCCGGCCATGGTCCAGCGGGTGGCCATTGCCCCGCCGCAGTCGCGCATCGGTCCGCTCAGCGACAGCGAGCGGGTCGCGCTGGTCCGTCAGTCGCCACTGCTCGGGCGTTACGACAAACCCATCGACCGCGAATCCGCCTACGAGCTGCTTAGCGCCCGCGCCGAGCAGGCCGCCCGGGAGAAGGCCGAGCAGGCCAAGCCGGCGGCTGCTGGTAAGACCGCCGGTATCGGCAGTGCCGCGGGCGACCTGCTCGGCGGCCTGGCTGGCCAGGTGCTGAAATCGACGATGCGCCAGGCCGCCAATCAGATCGGTCGGCAGCTGGTGCGTGGCTTGCTGGGGTCCTTGCTAGGTGGCAAGGGCCGCTAGCAGGCCGTTGAAAAACTACCTACGTTGCCGATACGGCGTTAAAAACAGGCCGGGACGCGGCGTCTCAAAATGCTCATGTACAACTCGTACACTCCGCTTTTTCGCCTGTTTTTGCCTTGTCTCGGCGGCCTCGCCTACATTTTTCAACGGCCTGCTAAGTCCGGAGCTGGGTCGCAGGCGTTGCCTGGGCTCAGTCGGGGGCTTGGGTGCTTTTAGCCTGCAGATCTTTCTCGATCTTCTCGATTTCTTTCTCGAAGGCCTGATCAAGCAGGTTGGATTTTTTGCGCCAAGGCTTGCGCTCGGGGTCCGGCTGAGCGGCGTAGGTAATAACTTCCCCGCCGTATACTTCCTTGTAACGCTGCGCCTGGCGCTCGAGTTCGGCGCGCAGTTCGTCTTTCGTCACGTGTGTACCCATGGTGATCTGGAGGTTATTGGTTACGATATAAACCCGTCGGGATGTATCGTCCAATGCTTGAATCAGTTGGCTGTTGCGTTAGCGCTACAAAGCGTTTAACCAAAGCCTGCTGAAAGTATGTTTGCCATGCCAAAACAACTGTTTGGCGCAATTGTCAGGCGGTTCGAACCGGTGGCTTTTTATCAGCCAGGTAATTATGGCGAAGCCAAATTAAATGTCCAGCCCGCCTTGCTTGAGAACCCCGCTCAATACGAACGAGGTGCCCGATGGCCCGTATACGCCTATCTGTCGGCCGCGCAGTTCCTTTGGATGCGGTGAAAATACCGTCGACCTCGCGGTCTTCCGCCAGCTGCAATGCTCTACGTCATAGTAGGACTTCGATACTGCAGAGGTAGTTCAAAACCCGACAGACCTGATTAACCACATCCAGCAATGCGCCGCCGGAGTTATTGCCGCGCGATTATGAATAGCGTTATGCGCACAGCACGGCTTGTTTCCTTGGCTGCCCTAAGTTCGTGCAGCGTTTTTTCTAGTAATAAGGCTGGCAAACTCGATACGACATTTTGTCCGACATTATTAGCGCCGTTACAGGGGCGCTGCCAATAGCTGATAGTGCAGGCTGAAGGCCAGTTGGCTGGATTGTCCCTGGCGCAATAGCCGCAGGCCTGGCTGGCCGGGCAGGTGATGGGCATTGACCGGATGCGTGACGGGCTCGAAACAGAAGAAATCCTGGCCGGTCGGGGTGTAGAGGATAAAGTAATCGGCTCCCTGGCTGTGGCACAGCAGGCGGTAGCCGGCATCGGCCTGGATGATCTCGCAGTAGCCGTTCCAGCCGCTGAAGGCGTTGTCGATCTGCTCGGCGGGCAGCTCCCGGGGTTCGGCGAAGTCCCAGCCGGCCGGCAGCGCCGCGAGTGCTGTGGACAGGCGGCTGGGGTCGCACTGCCAGAGTTGCTCTGCAGCGACGCGCAGGCGGGTGTGGGGGCTGCGCGGAAAATAGGGGTGCCAGCCCAGGCCATGCCAGGCGGCGCGTTCGTCCAGATGAGTGACCTGCAGCTCGATGTCGAGCCGCCCGCCGTGCAGGCGAAAGCGCTGCACCGCGCGATAGGCAAAGGGCAGCTGGCTGTCGAGTTGCAGGACGATTTCCGTCGCGCTCTGTGCGCTCACCTGCCAGGGCTGTTGCCAGGCGCTGCCGTGGATCGGCAAGGGGTCGCTGGGGCTGTTGGCGGTCAGGTCGAACCAGCCATCGGGGCCGGCAAAGCCGCCGCCAGCGATGCGATTGGACCAGGGCACCAGCGGGTAGCAGGCCAGCCGCCGTGGCGTGGCGGCGTCGAGCGCCTGTTGGTCGCTGTGGCGCAGCAGCGCCTGACCGGTGGCGATGACCGACCAATTGACGATGCTGCCGCCCAGCTCGGGGGCCAGGCTCAGGCAGGTGATGCCGTCGTCGAGGCTGAGGAGTGTCGTTGTCATCGGGTTCCACCTTGGCCAGTAGCGGCCTTGAAAGTGGGTGATGTCGTTGCCGCACACGGCCGATGCGTGACCGGGGGTGTCATCGTACAACTGCTGGGATATGATGGCAGCCTAGCCGTCAGCCGAGAAAGATCTCCGATATGGACACTCAGAACAGCCCACCGCGCGTACGCAGAAAGCATCGCAGCCTGGCCCAGGAACTGGTGACCGAGCTGTCCCAGCGGATTCGCGACGGTGTGATCAAGCGCGGTGACAAGTTGCCGACTGAGTCGGCGATCATGGAAGAGCAGGGCGTCAGCCGCACCGTGGTGCGCGAGGCGCTGTCGCGCTTGCAGGCGGCTGGCCTGGTGGAGACCCGTCACGGCATCGGCACCTTCGTGCTGGACACACCGAGCCCCAGCGGTTTTCGCATCGACCCGGCGACCATCGTCACCCTGCGCGATGTGTTGGCGATTCTCGAGTTGCGCATCAGTCTCGAGGTCGAGTCGGCGGGGCTGGCCGCGCAACGGCGCAGCGCCGAGCAGCTGACGGCCATGCGCGAGGCCCTGGATGCCCTGAGCCAGAATGTCACCCACTCCGGTGACGCGGTGGCGTCGGACTTCCAGTTCCATCTGCTGATCGCCGAGGCCACCGGCAACCGCTACTTCACCGACATCATGAGCCACCTGGGCACCAGCATCATCCCGCGCACCCGGCTGAATTCGGCGCGCATCGCCCAGGACGATCAGGAGCATTACATGGCGCGCCTGAGTCGCGAGCATGAGCAGATCTTCGAGGCCATCGCCCGTCAGGATTCCGATGCGGCCCGCGCGGCCATGCGCCTGCACCTGACCAACAGCCGCGAGCGCCTGCGTCAGGCCCATGAAGCGGCGGAAGCGCAGGCCCTGCACGGTTGATGGTGAGGCATCCTGCTCGGCTTTAGCGTCCATCGTGATTAAGTCCGCCATGCCCTAGGCCTGGCGTTTGTATGCCAGCAGGACGATACCGCTGACCACCAGCACCCCGCCGAAAATCTGCAGGCCGTTGAGCAACTGGCCGAGAATCAGCCAGCCGAACAGCAGACCGGCCACCGGTTCGATATTCATCACCGGGGCATTGCGCGCGATATCCAGGCGGGTGACCAGGATAAACAGCGCGGAAAACGCCACCCCATACAGCAACACCAGGCAGCCCAGGGCGAGCCAGCCGGCCGTGGCGCTGGGCAGATCCATCCCGCCCGGCAACAGGCCGCCGCCCCCGGCCAGGGCCGAGGCGGCGAACACCACCAGCATGGTCAGCATGCTACGCACCGCGCCCGGCATGCCGCTGAGCCGGTGTTCGGTGATCCACAGGGCGCAGGCGAATGCCGCCGCGCCGGTAAGGCCGAACAGCACCCCTTCGATCCAGCGTTGATCGATCTCGGCCGGGCCGGACAGCTGCTGCGGCAGGTCGAGCACAAACACCAGGCCCAGCAGGATCAGCCCCATCAGCCAGGCCGCGCGGCGAGTCGGTCGCGGCCCGCCGAGGGCCCAGGTCAGCAGCGCCAGCAGGATCGGCGCGAGGTTGACCACCAGCAACGCCAGCGCCACCGGAATCCGCGCCACCGCCGAGTAGATGCAGAAACTCTGCACGGCAATCAGCAGGCCCAGCATCAGCTGCCAGCCCCAGGTCTGGCGGCGCATCTTCAGCGATTCCCTGCGCCACAGCACCAGGGCGGCGAGCGCCAGCAGGGTTACCCCTGAGCGGCAGAGCATCGCCAGCAACAGGCCGGTGTCGTGGTCGAAGGCGATCCGCGCGGCAATATGGTTGCCGGCGAAGGAGCAGGCCAGGGTAGCCAGGATCAGTGCGGCGATATGCCGGGGGAAGGGTGTGGCGGCTGGCATGGCGGGGGTTATGTCCTTACAAAGCAAGGAGCCGCCAGGTCGGCGGCTCCAGGTGATCGTGACCCATTGTTGAGTGTTACAGCACCACGCTCGGCAGCCACAGCGAGATAGCCGGAATATAGGTCACCGCCAGCAGCACCATAAACAGCGCGGCATAGAACGGCAGCAGCGCCTTGATGGTGTTCTCGATGGTCACCTTGCCGATGGCCGCGCCGACAAACAGCACCGCACCCACCGGCGGGGTGATCAGGCCGATGCCCAGGTTGACCAGCATGATCATGCCGAAGTGCACCGGGTCGACGCCAATATCCACCACCACCGGCAGCAGGATCGGCGTGAGGATCAGGATCAGCGGGGCCATGTCCATCAGCGTGCCGAGTACCAGCAGCATAAAGTTGATGCACATCAGGATCACGTAGCGGTTATCCGACAGGGTCAGAAACAGCGCGGTGATCTTCGACGGAATCTGCATCAGGGTCATGATGTAGCCGAAGCTGGCGGCGAAGGCGATCAGGATCATCACGATCGACAGCGTACGCACGGTGCGGTGCAACAGCTTGGGCAGCTCGTGCCACTTGTAGTCGCGGTAGATAAACATGGTCACGAAGAATGCCCAGACCACGGCGATGGAGGCTGACTCGGTGGCGGTAAAAATACCGGAGAGGATGCCGCCGAGGATGATCACCATGGTGAACAGGCCCCACAACGCATCCACGCAGATTTTCAGCGCCTGCTTGAGTGGGATGACCTCGCCCTTGGGGTAGTTGCGTTTGCGCGCAAAGAACAGGCACAAGCCCATCATCACTGCGCTGAGCAGCAGCCCCGGGCCGATACCGGCGATAAACAGCGAGGCGATCGACACCGTGCCGCCAGCGGCCAGCGAATACAGCACCGAGTTGTGGCTGGGCGGGGTCAGCAGCGCTTGTACCGAGCCGCTGACGGTGACGGCGGTGGAGTATTCACGCGGGTAGCCCTTCTTTTCCATTTCCGGAATCAGCACCGAGCCGACCGAGGCGGTATCGGCCAGGGACGAGCCGGAGATCGCGCCGAAGAAGGTCGAGGCCAGAATGTTGACCAGCGACAGACCGCCGCGGACGAAACCCACCAGCACGTTGGCGAAGTTCACCAGACGCCGCGACATGCCGCCTTCGGCCATGATCGCGCCAGCCAGGACGAAGAACGGGATGGCCAGCAGGGAGAATTTGCTCACGCCGCCGCTGATCTGAATCATGATCGCGTGGAGCGGAATATCGATGTACCAGGCACCGAGCAAGGCCGATATGCCCAGGGAGTAGGCCACGGGTACGCGCAGCAGAATCAGCACGAGAAAGCTGCCAAGCAGGATTAGCGCATCCATTTACAAGGCCTCCTTGCTGTCTTCAACCAACTCGAAGTTGACCACGCGGCGGTGGCTCTGGTCGCCGAGGAACAGGCGCTCAAGAACGAAGATCAGGGTGATAAAACCGCCAATCGGAATGGGTGAGTAGCTGATACCTACCCGCAGTGTCGGTAGCGTACTCATGAACTGGTTCCAGGTGGCTGCGCACAGCTTGATGCCCCAGATGGTCATAAACAGGGCGATGGCCGCCATCAGCAGCTGCACCAGCAGGTTGATGCAGGGTTGCCATGCGGGCGAGAGGCGGTCGGTAAAGGTGGTCACGGCCATGTGTGCGCCGGCCCTATAGCTGGCGGCGGCACCGATAAAGGTGAACAGCACCATCAGCATGATCGCAATGGGCTCCGGCCAGCCGGCACCACTGCCCAGCACGTAACGGGCGAAAATGCCCCACGGAATGATCAGCGCCATCACGACGATGGCGCTGCCAGCGACCCAGATGCAAGCCTGGTAAATCACGTCGTTGATGCGTAACAGCAAGTTTTTCATGAGACTTCACCACGCGCGTGGCGACGGCCTGAGCCGCCGCCACGGGGTTGTTCAGAGAGAGCGAGTTACTGGACCGCTTCGATACGCTTGATCAGCTCAGCGTAGGGCGCGCCGTATTTCGCGCGAATCGGCGCGGTGGCGTCGAAGAAGGGCTTCTTGTCGACTTCGATAAATTCGACGCCGGCTTCTTTCAGCTTGGCTTCGCTGCTGGCGGACTTCTCATCCCACAGCTTGCGCTCTTCGAACTGCGCTTCCTTGGCGTACTTCTTGACGATCTCCTGCTGCTCGGGGGTGAGCTTGTTCCAGCTGGCCTTGGACATCACCAGTGGCTCCGGCAGGATCAGGTGGCCGGTCAGGCTGTAGTACTTGGCCGTGCGGTAGTGGTTGTGCTCAAGCATGGTCGGCGGGTTGTTTTCCGCGCCGTCGACAACGCCGGTCTGCAAGGCGCTGAAGATTTCGCCGGTGTCCATGGCCACGCCATTGGCACCCATGGCGTTGAAGGTTTCGATAAACAGCGGGTTGCCCATCACGCGGATCTTCATGCCCTTGAGGTCTTCAAGGTTGCGTACCGGCGTCTTCGAATAGATGTTGCGGGTGCCGCCATCCATCCACGCCAGGCCGACCATGTTGAATTCGGAGTTGGTGATCTTGTCGAGGATTTCCTGGCCGATTTCACCGTCGATGATCGCGCGCATGTGCGCCGTGTCGCGGAAGATAAATGGCATGTTGAACACGTTGACGTCCGGTACCACCGGGCCAACGGTACCCAGGCTGACGCGGGTCATCTGCACGGCACCGATCTGCACCTGTTCGACCACTTCCTTTTCCGAACCGAGCACGCCGCCGGCGAACATCTTGAAGCTCAGCTCACCATGGGTGGCCGCTTCGATCTTCTTGCCCATGGCTTCCTGGGCGACAACGGTCGGGTAGCCGGCCGGATGAATCTCGGCCATCTTCATGGTGGTGGCTTGCGCCAGGCCTGACAGGCAGAAGGCAAAGGGCAGGGCGGCGACAAGCAACTTGCGTTTGAAGGTCATGGTGAAGCTCCAGTCTTGTTGTTGTTGGGAGTGCAGCGTTGCGAAAACCGAGCGCGCGACCAATCGCGAGTCGCCGCTCAGTTGTTGAAGCAGGTTTCCTCCAGGCCCTTGGCACCGGGTTGCAGGGCGAACACAGCGCCAGCCAGTGGCTGGTCGCTGAGGTCGCCGGCCGGGCGGATCGAGGTGACAAACAGGGTGTCCAGATTGCGCCCGCCAAAGGCGCACATGGTTGGCTTCTTCACCGGCACGGCGAGGGAGCGATCCAGGCGGCCGTCGGGGCTGAAACGGTGGATCAGCCCGGCGTCGTTGGCACAGATCCAGTAGCCGCCGTCGCTGTCCACCGCCGCGCCATCGGGGCGGCCGGGGTGCTGGCGCATGTCGACGAACAAGCGGCGGTTATGCGGCGTGCCGCTGTCGATGTCGTAATCGAAGGCCCAGATGGCCTGTACCGACGGGTGCGAGTCGGACAGGTACATGGTCCGCCCATCCGGGCTGAAGGCCAGGCCGTTGGGCACAATAAGGTCGCTTATTTGTGCGGCAAGCGGCTCGCTTTGCCCGCCGTTGTAGCGGTACAGGGCCCCGACCGGCGCGGCGGCGCTCATATCGAGCAGCATGCTGCCGGCCCAGAAGCGGCCCTGGCGGTCGCAGCGGCCATCGTTGAAGCGCATAGCCGGGCGGGCGTGCGCCACGCTGCTCAGTGGGCTGCTGTGCAGGCTACCGTCCGCGCCGGGCTGCAGGTGAAACAGGCCGCTTTGCATGCCCGCGATCCAGCCGCCGTCACGGCAGCGGGCAATACAGGCGAGCATTTCCGAAGCCGTCCATTGCTGGGTGCGATTATCCGCGGGGCTCCAGCGGTACAACTGGCCGGCCGGGATATCGACCCAGTACAGGGCCTGTTCCTCGGTACTCCACACCGGGCTTTCACCGGTGGCATTGCGTGCGTCGACAATCAGTTCGGCTTGCATGGCAGCTGGTTTCCCTTGGTGGTTCTGCAGCGCTGGGGTGTTTCAGGCGTCGCCGAATGGGCCGGCGGCAACAAAGGCACCGCCCTGGTAGACCATCGCCGGATCATCGGCGGCGGGCATGGGCTGGGCTTCGATCTGGGCGCGGAACTGCTCCGAACTGTCCTTGGGCTGGTAGCCCAGGTGCGTGGCCAGGTGGTTGTCCCACCAGACGTTGTGGTTATCCGACATGCCATAGACCACGGTGTGGCCGACGTCGGGGGTGTACAGGGCACGTTCGAGCAGCTGGGTCAGGTCGCTGTAGCTCAGCCAGGTGCTCATCATTCGGCGGTTGTGCGGCTCGGGGAAGGAGGAGCCGATGCGGATGCTCACGGTCTCGATGCCGTAGCGGTCGAAGTAGAAGCTGGCCATGTCTTCGCCGTAGGACTTGGACAGGCCGTAGTAGCTGTCCGGCCGGCGCGGCGCGTTGGCGTCGATGAATTCGTTCTGCTTGTAGAAGCCGATCACGTGGTTGGAGCTGGCGAAGATCACTCGCTTGACGCCATGCCGGCGCGCCGCTTCATAGATGTGGAACACGCCGCAGATATTGGCCCCGAGGATTTCCTCGAACGAGCGCTCGACCGACACCCCGCCGAAGTGCAGGATCGCGTCCACGCCCTCGACCAGCTGATGCACCGCGGCCTTGTCGGCCAGGTCGCAGACCCGGACTTCTTCATAGGTGCCAGCGGCGGGAGCCATCTCGGCGATATCGGAGACCCGCAGGATGGCAGCGTAAGGCCGCAGGCTTTCCCGCAGTACCTTACCCAGACCGCCAGCGGCACCGGTGAGCAGCAGACGATTGAAGGGAGCTGGAGCGTTGGCTGTTGGGGTCATGGCAGGGCTCTGCTTTGTTGTTATTGGGTGTGTCATCTGTTGTCGTATGACTTGCACCGATTATCATCAGGCCAGTGGGCAGATGTCAACGCGCAAGAGGAACCACATGCGGTTATTCGTCTGCTCGATACCGCGATTTGTCAGGCGCTAAACCCCTTGTGTTGTGTGGTTTTGTTCGGGTTAAAGGCCTCTATAACGCCATCTTCAGGGCGGTTTGGCAAGCGCCTGAGCGGCTCTCTCCAGGCTCCGGTCGGTTGTTCGGCAAATGTGCGTTCCTGCACTATCGACTAAAGTTGTATGACAACGTATCTCGTGCGATTCGAGTGGAGGCGCTGGCTAAAGTGCGTCGGCTTTCGAGGGCCATGGCATGAGCAGAAAATCACCCGACTTGCGCGCCGCTGCCGCGCCGACCCTGATCGACGTGGCCAGGGTGGTGAGCGTTCCCCCATCACCCTATCCCGCATTCTGGGCCGTCCCCGCCCCGCGACAGGAGGTGGTCTTGCTCGCGGCCGCGCCGGAGCATCGAACAAGCGGTTGCCGAACCGCCTGGCTGCGCCAGTTGCGATGCGTTATTTTCCAGATTGTTTAGCGGCTAGAAAGCGTTGCTCAGCACTCGCCAGCACAAGGTGTCATTTTGATGAGATCGTCATTCGAAAGTGTCCTGAAGGACAAGAACCGGCTGCATCTCGAGCGAGTACGGCGTGACGAGCCGGTGGTGGCCAAGCGCCGGGTTGCCTTCGTATTGTTGGATCACTTCTCGATGATGGCCTTTACCGGTGCCGTGGATGCGTTGGTCACGGCCAACCTGATGAGCGCGTTGCCGTTGTACGAGGTGCTGGTGGTCGGTGTCGAGGATGTGGTGGTCAGTGACCTGGGTATCGTCATCTCGGCGGACTGTCGTCTAGCCGAGTTGCAGGAGCGCCAGCAACAGCTGATCGTGGTCTGTGGTGGCTTGCGGGTGCCGTTGCAGCCGCACCCGTTGCTCAGGGCCAAGCTGCGCTCGGCCGACCATGCCGGGACCATGCTCGGCGGGCTGTGGAACGGTGCCTATTTTCTGGCTGAAGCCGGGCTGCTGGATGGCTACGACTGTGCTTTTCACCCCGATGGCCGGTCAATGATGACTGAGCTGTTTCCCCGGGTGCGACTGTCCAGACATTCCTTTGTGTTGGATCGCGAGCGAATAGCCTGCGCCGGTGCCAGCAGTTCCCTGGACATGATGCTTGCGGTGGTCAAGCGCGACTGTGGTGACAGTCTGGTTCAAGCCGTGGAAGAAGTGCTTAGCTGCGACAAGCTGCAGGAGGTGATGGACGTGTCGGTGGTGGCCGTAGATCGCGACCCGACCTTGCCGCAGCCGCTGAAGCTGGCCCTGGAGCTGATGCACAACAATATCGACGAGCCGCTGAAGATGGATGAGATCGCTGCCTGCGCAGAGATTTCCGTGCGCCAGCTCGAGCGGCAATTCTGCCGTCACGTCAACGCCACGCCTTCACGCTACTACCTGGAGTTGCGCCTGACTCGCGCGCGTCAGTTATTGCAGCAGACCAATAAATCCCTTGCCGATATTGCCGTTGCCTGTGGCTTCGTCAGCATCTCGCATTTCCGCCGCTGCTTCCGTGAGTTCTTCGACATCGCGCCGGGCTGTTTCCGGGCTGGCGTGCGCAAGGGCTAAACCGCCGACATTGAAACGCCATGGCTTTCTGGGGGCGAGAAGGGCAGCTGACCCGCGATTCGGGCCGGATGGAAATCGTGCCCATCGCTATTCCGTGAGGGCTGTTGAGGTAATCGGGAACAGACCACGATCACCCTCGGGCGTCACCATCAACAGCAGTCCGCGTCCTATCGCCCCGCATCCCCCTCAGCCAACGCACAGAAAAACTCCACGTATTGCCTATGCCCGCCGCAAAAAACCACATCCAGCCTGAGCGGGTCTGCGCTGTCGCTGATGCCGGCGAAGGCTGGCCAGGGCGGCAGGTTGGGGGCGGTTGCGCTGCGTTGCAGGTGCGCGATATCGATGCCGGGGCGGGCGACTTCGCCGTTGCTGCTATCGATATAGGCCAGGGTGTTATTGCTGTCGAAGGCTTCGCCGAGTCGCTGCACCAGGCTGAGAAAGCCGCGGTCGCTGCCGCCGCGCAGTTGTTGCGGCCTGCCGTCGAGGGTGCGGGTGTTGGAGGTGACGGTGTCGCCGACGCCGAGGATGCGCGGCATCAGCGCCGGGTCGAAATGCTCGCGGGCCAGTTGCAGTAGCGCGTCCTGGTCGCGCGGGGCCTGGCGGGCGTTGAAGTGTTCGCCCAGCGGGTAGTGCCCGGTGCGTTGCTGGTAATAGTGGTTGAGGATCAGCAGCACGCCGACTTCCTTGATCGCGCCCTTGAGCATGAACTGGAAATCGGTGCTGCCGGCATCGTCGCCGTCGCTGTATTTGAGCCGTTCGTGGCCCTGGGTGTCTTGCCCGAGATTCGGTGCGTAGTGGACGAAGAAGGCGTCTCCCAGGCCGGCCTGGCTGGCTTGCTGTTGCAAGGCGCTCATAAAGTCGGCGACCGCCTGCTGCAATTGCCGGTACAGCATCGGTTGGGCGCTGAAGTGTTGGTAGAGGCTGTTGAGGTTGAGGGTCGGCGAGGCGAGGTTATCCAGCACGCTGGCACTCACCAGGGCGGTGATCTCGGTGGCGGCGAGGGCGTAGGGCGGGGCGGCCAGCAGTTCGGCGAGAAAGCGCGTGGCCTTGTCCGGCACGCCTCGCAGGAACGCCAGCTCCGCCTCACTGACGCCTGGGTGGCTGACCCTGGCGAAGCGGTCCTGCAACTGCACGCCACCGGCGGCCAACCCCGGCAGGTAGAGGCCCTGTTCGCGGGCATGGTTGGGGTCGTCGAAGGCCTTGTCGACTATGCTGTTCACCCCGCGGCTGCCGATATGTTCGCCGTTGGTCAGTACCTGGAAACACCCGGCCAGAAGCGCCGCGGCCTGCACGTAGCGGCGTTCGAGGGTGCGGGTCAGCGGGTCGCGCACCAGGCCCATGCAGACGCCATCCAGGTCCTGGATGATCAGCAGTTTGTCGGTCGCGAGAAGGGAATCGAGCAAGCGCGGGTGGTCGAGGGAGAAGCGTTGGATGTGGGTAGTCATGGGGGCATCTTACGCCCAGTGCCAGGTTCGACCAAAGTTGAGGCCGGGATGTTGATGGCTGAGCAAAAAAGGGGACGCCCATTAGCCGGTCTGTTGCGGGCCGGCAGCTGTCGGTCATGAAGGGCAGAAGTCGGCCTGGAGCGGTCATTCCGGAATAAAAATAAACCTGTCCCCTTTGCACCGTTGCGCTTGACCCTATTCCCTCCTTCCGGCCACATGCGCGTACTGATCAAAAATGAACAAGGAAGAACCCCACATGCCCCGCCTGGTTTGGCTGCGCGACCACATGCAACACAGCGACACCCTGGCGCAGTGGCTGCATCAGCAGTTCGCATACGAGTTTATCGAGCAGCCATTGGCCGACTGGCAGCGCGAGTTCGCCGAAGGCCAGGATAATGGCGACTGGCAATGCCTGATCGCCCTGGAGAATGACCAGCTACTTGGCGGTGCTGCACTCGCCGCCAACGACTTGCCCGAACGCCCGGAGCTGAGCCCTTGGCTCGCCTGCGTCTTTATCGCCCCGCAGGCCCGCAAACGAGGCCTGGCGGAACAGCTGATAGAAGGCATTTGCGCCGCCGCAAAGGCCAACGGCACCACACGGCTGTACCTGCACACCCATGATCGCAGCGACTACTACGCCAAACGTGGATGGCAGGTGCAGGAGTGTTTTCAGGCCTGGGGCAAGGAGCAGTGGTTGATGCTGCGGGATCTTTGAGTTCGCTTATGTTTGAAGCCGAAGGCGGAGAGTAAACCTCTGGGAACGTGGATGCTCGCAACAGGGATGAGCCGGCCAGAAGCTGCTGGTGCAGCAGCATCAATACCGTGGTCTGTTCCCGATTGTTGCTGATGGTGCTTTCTGTGACCCCGGTTTTATATGGTGCGGTGATTGAGGCGATGGTGAAGCCTTCGCTGGAAAGGGGAATGCCGTCACCAGTAGTCGGCTGCTATCGGCCATTAGCGGTCATCCAATGTTTACATCGATAGGTACTCTCCAACAGTTCTGCTCGAAGCTAATGCTTTACCCCGCGAAACGGGGTAAAGCCAAAGCAATGATTTAGTTACCGCGGTACGTTGAGAAGCCATACGGGCTGAGCAGCAGCGGAATATGGTAGTGAGGCACACTGCCATCCGCTGCGAAAATCACCGGCACCTCGGGAAAGAAAGTTGCCGCCTGATGACTCTTGAACCATTCACCGGTTTTGAAGGTGACGCGATAAGTCCCTTTCTCCAGCGCTTTGCCTTCCGGATACAGTGCAGTGATGCGACCCTGCTCATTGGTGGTGCCGGTGTTCAGCTTGCTCCAGTCCTCACCGTCCTGCTTTTCCAGGGTCACACTCACGCCTGGTGAGGGAAGGCCGTCCTGCAGATTCAGCACATGGACGCTCAGTGGGTTACCTGCCGCAAAAACTGCGGAGGAAAGTGCGCTCAGTACGGCACCTGCGAAAAGGGTTTTCAGTGTATTCATGGTGATCTCCTGATTACTTGAGGGTGGGTAAAACTTGTGCAATGGCTTTCAGCGCGCAGCCTTCATCGATCTGGCCACCACCGGCTCCGGCAACGCCGATGGCACCGATAACTTCGTCACCCACCTTCAGCGGTACGCCACCGCCTAACAGCAGCAGCTCATCGAGGGTGTTGAGGTTTTCAGCTTCTGGATTGCTGCGCGCACGCTCTGCCAGCAGGCCGGTAGCTGTCTTCGTTGACAGGGCGGTAAAAGCCTTGCGCTGCGCGGCCAGGGTGTTGTGTGGCCCGACATTGTCATCGCGCTGCACGGCGACCAGGTTGCCGCCGCGGTCGACGACCGCCGCTACGCCGGTTCGGCCGTCTGCATGACAGGCTGCCAAGGTGGCGTCCAGAAGTTGATTGGCCATGGCCAGGGTGACATCCGCACGCTGGGCAACCTTTGGAGTCTCGGCCCACACGGCACTTGAAGCTATGGCCAGCGCCAGGCATGACGTGGTGAAGCGTTTTCCGATTTGCATAAGTCCTCCCGTTCCAAGCTCGGCTGAGCAGTTGCCGGCCATACTGCACAAGCGTTGCGCTCAGACTGATTGCCTGCGCATTACCAATTTGTAATGGGACGAAGCGGCTTATCGGCCTAGGCTATGCGCCTGTGCTGGAGGACTTGATGCGTATCCTGGTGGTTGAAGACGAAGTAAAGACGGCGGATTACCTGCGCAAGGGCCTGGGTGAGTCCGGCTATATGGTTGAAGTCGCCTTGAATGGCCTGGATGGCCAGCACCTGGTGCAGGAAAGCGAGTTTGATCTGATCATCCTCGACGTCATGCTGCCCGGTTTGGACGGCTGGCAATTGCTGCAGATCATCCGGCGAAAATCGCAAACGCCTGTGCTCTTCCTGACGGCGCGAGATGCCATCGAAGACCGCGTCAAAGGGCTTGAACTGGGTGCCGATGATTACCTGATCAAACCCTTCTCCTATGCAGAGTTGCTGGCTCGCGTGCGCACCCTGCTGCGCCGCGGGCCACCCCGAGAGGTGGAGCAGTTTCAGGTTGCCGATCTGCATCTGGACTTGCTCAAACGCAGGGTCACCCGCAATGGTGAGCGCCTGATCCTGACCAACAAGGAGTTCGCGCTGCTGCACCTGTTGCTCAGCCGCGAGGGTGAGGTGCTGTCACGAGCGCTGATTGCCTCGCATGTCTGGCAGATGAATTTTGATAGCGATACCAATGTCGTGGACGTCGCTATTCGACGTTTGCGGGCCAAGGTTGATGATCCGTATCCGATCAAGCTGATCCACACCGTGCGTGGCATGGGCTACATGCTGGATGCCCAGGCATGAGTCTTTTGCCGCGCACACTGAGCCTGCGACTGGCACTGATGTTTGCCCTGGTCAGCGCGGTGCTGCTGGGCGCAGTGGGGCTTTACCTGTACCAGTCGTTGCAGCGCGAAATCGCCTGGCGTGATGATCAGGCACTGCTCGGTCGTCTGCTGCGCATGCAGACGCTTATCGGTGACAGTGAGAGTGTCGACTTACTGCGCAGCCGCCCTCAGTTGTACGAAAACATGCTGGGCAATCGCGATAACTTGCTATGGGTTATCGACAAGAATGGGCAGCGTCTGATCGAAATCAACCCACTTGCCCTGCCATTACCGAGTCTCTCGCCAGCGCCTGCGGCGAGGCTTGCCGATAGCTCGGATAGTCCAGCGCTGCGTCTTGCCTGGGTCGATATATCGACTGCAAACAGCCGCCTTACCTTGATCGCGGGTAAGTACCTTGGCGAGCGTGAGCAGATGCTCAGTGCCTATCGTTTGAAAGTTGTGCTGGCAGTGACGGTGGGGGCGTTGTTGGCGTTTTTGCTCGGCTGGCTGGTAAGCCAGCGTGGCCTTAAGCCTGTGCGTCAGCTGGCGACACGCGCCGCCACTATTGATGCGCGGCACCTGCATGTACGCCTGGAGCCGTTCAAGGATGTCCGCGAATTGAGTGCGCTAAGCCATGCACTCAATCAGATGCTTGGCCGACTGGAACAGGGTTTTGCCCAGCTTTCGCGCTTCTCTGAAGACCTCGCGCACGAGATGCGCACGCCACTGAGCAACCTGATGGGGCAAACCCAGCAGACGCTTGATCGCAGTCGCTCGACTGAGGAATACCAGAATCTGCTGGCCTCCAATCAGGAGGAGTACGAGCGCCTGGCCCGGATGATCGACAGCATGTTGTTTCTGGCACGAACGGAGCAGCCCGGATCGTCGATCAAACGCGAATCTGTTGATCTGCAGAGCCTGGTTGGGCAGCTCTGCGAATATTTCGAAGGAATGGCGCAGGAGCGTGGCATTGAGCTGATCAATATGGCCAGCGACACGCTGAACGCTGACCCGGAGTTACTGCGGCGGGCGCTGGCTAATCTGCTAGCAAATGCGCTGCGTTATGGCGCGCCTGATACACCGGTGACAATCCGTTCCTTACACACCACTAATGGGCTTGAGGTCAGTGTGCATAACCAGGGTGATGTGATTGCTGCCGAACACCTGCCGCATCTTTTCGAGCGGTTTTATCGCTGTGACCCTTCGCGCAACCAGCCCGATGATTCGGGTGGGCTTGGGTTGGCAATAGTGCGCTCAATCATGCAAGCCCATGGGGGAAAAGTCAGTGTCACCAGTAGCCATTTAGGCACGGATTTAGTGCTGTTTTTCCCGATAGATTTATCTGAGTGATTGAGTCGTTCCCTCTTTCCTAGACACATGTCTAATGTCCGCTTCTGGCCGTTAGCTGTCTGTCACGCGCCGTAGCTTTTCGGTGCGCAAGCAACCCCTCACCAAGGTCCGCCATGCGCGTACCCCGGAGCCAGGCATCGGCCGAACCGCGAGCGCAGCCCGCAAGCATTTGCCATCCCCCACGCTGCCCGGCAGAATCGCCCGCCGATCCAGCCGTCCGTGCCGGACGTGTGTGGTGAAAGGGGTTGAAGTTGAACGAACGGGCATTGTCCATGCGCCTGGAGCGCGTAGCGGCTCATGTACCGGTGGGTGCGCGCCTGGCCGATATTGGATCGGATCATTGCTACCTGCCCGTGGCGTTGCTGCGGCGTGGCGTGATCACGGCGGCGGTGGCCGGCGAGGTGGCGTTGACGCCGTTTCACGCGGCTGAACGTACCGTGCGCGAGAACGGACTGAGCCAGTGCATCAGCGTGCGCCTGGCCAATGGCCTGGCGGCAATCGAGCCGGGTGACGGGATCACGGCGATCAGCCTTTGTGGCATGGGCGGCGAGAGAATCCGCGACATTCTCGACAGCGGCAAGGCCCGCCTGAGCGGTGCTGAGCGCCTGATTCTGCAGCCCAACGGTGGTGAGCAGCCCCTGCGCCAATGGCTGATGGACAACGGCTACTGCATCCTCTGCGAGGACGTGCTGCGGGAAAACCGCTTCTATTACGAAGTCATAGTCGCCGAGCGCATAAGGCCGGTGCTGTACAGCGCTGAGGAGCTGTACTTCGGACCGCGGCAGCTGCAGCAACGCAGCCCGGCATTTCTGACCAAGTGGCAGCGAATCTTGCGCTTGAAGCAACGCACCCTGGCCGACTTCGCCCAGGCACGGCAGGCCGTGCCCGAGGCGAAGGTGCGGGAGGTTGCCCAGCACGCCCGCTGGATCAGCGAGATGCTGGCTTAAGCGTGCCCTGGGGGCGGGCTCAGGTACGCAGTATCTCGTTCACCAGGCTTTTCTTGCTGCGCAGTGAGCTGACCACCTGCCAGAGGATAAAGACCAGGGCCAGGCAGAGGAATACCGCGGCGATGGGGTTGCTGAGAAACGCGCCGAAGTTGCCGTCGGAGAGCATCAGGCCGCGGCGCAGGTTGGTTTCCGCCATGGGCCCGAGGATAAAGCCGATGATAAAGGGGGCCGCGGGCATCCCGGCTTTGACGAAGAGGTAACCGAGCAGGCCGAACAGCAGGATCGACCAGACGTCGAACAGCCGGCTGCTCAGACCGAAGGCACCGACCACGCAGAGCACCAGGATAATCGGCAGGAGAATGTGCTTGGGCACGTCGAGCAGCTTGATAAACAGGCGCAGGCCGTAGAACTCCATAAACAGCATCAGCACGGTGGCGACGATCAGCGCGGCGAAGATGGTGTACACCAGCGGCCCCTGGCTGATAAACAGCAGCGGGCCGGGCTGGATGCCATGGATCAGGAAGCCGCCGAGCAGGATCGCGGTGACGGTGTCGCCCGGAATACCCAGGGTCATCAGCGGCAGCATGGCCCCGCCGATGCCGGCGTTGTTGGCCGTCTCACTGGCGACGATGCCGCCGATATTGCCCTTGCCGTAGGTTTCGGGATTCTTCGCGCGCTTCTTCGAGATGATGTAGGCGACCAGGTTGGAGGTGCCGGCACCGATGCCCGGGAGGATGCCGATACCCAGGCCGATCAGGCCGGAGCGTCCGGCGTTGGGCAGCTGCTCCCGAAACTCCTTGAGCGAGAAGCCGAAGCCCTTGATGTGCTTGAGACTGACCGACTTGGCCTTGTCCTGATGAGCACGGCGGCCGGTCTCGGCCAGTTTGATGATTTCGGCCACGGCGAACATGCCGACCATCACCGTGAGCATGGCGAAGCCGCCATTGAGCTCGGCGACGCCGAAGGTGAAGCGGCGGAGCGCCTCCACCGGGGCGATGCCCACGGTGGATACGGCAAAGCCCAGGGCCCCGGCGAACAGGCCCTTGACCATGGAACCGGCGGACAGGGTGGCGATCAGGGTCAGGGAGAACACCGCGATGGCGAAGTACTCGTGGGGACCGAAACGCAGGGCGACCTTGGCCAGCTGTGGGGCGATAAGCATCAGCGCCGCGATGCTGAAAATGGTGCCGAGAAAGGAAAACACGATACCGATGCCGAGGGCCTTGACCCCATGGCCCTGTTCCATCAACGGGCCGCCGTCGAACACCGTGGCGATGGAGGAGGGCGTGCCGGGGATCTTCAACAGGATGGCCGAGATCAGCCCGCCCGAGGTGGCCCCGATAAACAGCGCGACCAGCAGCGACAGGCCGGCTTGCGGGCCCATGGTGAAGGTCAGCGGCAGGCACAGGGCCACCGCCATGGTCGCCGACAGGCCGGGCACCGCGCCGAAGACGATGCCGACGGCAACGCCGACCACCATCAGCACCATGATATGGACAGTGAAGACGGCACCGAAGCCTTGCTGCAGTAATTCGAGCATGGTCGATCCTCCTTAGAACGGCAGCAGCCCGGAAGGCAGCATCAGATCGAAGGCCTCGCGGAACAGTAGATAGGTGATGGCCGACGTGACCAAGGCGATCAGGGCATAGACGAGGTGGTTGACCCGATGATCGAGTGGGGTCAGGACGATGAACTGCAGGTACAGGTAGATCGCGGTCATGATCGGAAAGCCGACCGGGTTGAGCAGGGCGATATAGCCGACGATCAACGCCAGGGTCTTGACCACCGTCTTGATATCGCTGCTGGCCGGGGTTTCGCCCTCGCCCTCGCCCTCGCCCTCGCCCTCGCCCTCGACCTCGACCTCGACCTCGCCCTCAGCCACGGCCGTGGCGAGGCCGCGCACACTCAGCAGTTGCAGCACGCCGAGCAGGCAGAGCATGGCCGACAGCAGGCTGGGCACGAAGGCCGCGTCGATACCATCGTGGCGCGGCAGCTGGGTGGTCATTAACAGGTAGCCGAGACCGGTGCCGAGCATGGCAACGCCGATCAGCAGCTCCTTTTTCTTGCTGGTAGCCATCGGGGAACCTCTGGGGATGGGACCGGGAACCGGTCGGTCGTCAAACCGACCGGGTCACCTGTTACTTGTTGCGCAGAGCATCCTTGTACTGCATGAAATCGTCGCGGGTCTTGCTCAGTACGGCGATAGCTTCTTCGGTGCCATGGTAGGCCACCGGTTGCTTGAAGGACTTCTTCAGCTCATCGGCGTACTCGGGCATCTCGGTGATCTGCTGCATGATGCCGGCCATCTTGGTCACGATGGCTGGGTCGGTGCCTTTCGGGAAGGCGACCACATAGGGCTTGTCGATGGTGAAGTCGACGCCCTGCTCCTTGAAGGTCGGCACGTCGCCGAGCAGTGCGTTGCGCTCGCTATTGGGCTGGCCGAGGGCGAACATCTGGCCGCCAGTGACGTAGTCCTGCACCGAACCGTAGCTGATCGCGCCCAGATCGATACGACCGCCCAGCAGGGCGACGACCTTCTCCGACACGGTACCGGCGTCGACCATCTTCAGTTTCACCCCGGCCAGCTGTTCGAACATCAGCCCCTGGATATGCGAGAAGCTGCCTATCTCGGTGCCGTAGCTGACGCTGTCCGGATTGGCCCTGGCCTTGTCGATCAGCTCCTGCAGGGTCTTGACCCCGGCGCTCTCGCTGGAAACGAAGATCGCGCCCTTGTCCACGCCGGCGATGCAGGCAATATCGAAGGCTTCGAAGCTGTCATCCGACAGGCCGGCCACTTCGTTGACGATCAACTGGCCGGTGTGGGTAAAGAGGAGGGTGTTGCCGTCCGCCGCCGCGCCCTTGACCTGCTCGGCCGCCAGGGTGCCGCCACCGCCGGCGACGTTGGTGACCACCATGTTCTTGCCGGTGATCTTGTTGAAGTACTTGGCCATCATGCGCGCATTGAAGTCGGTATCGCCGCCGGGGTTGGCGATCACCACCACCTGCACTGGGCGGGTCGGCCAGTTGACCTCGTCGGCGGCGAAGGCGGTCGATTGGGCGGCGAGGGCACCCATACCGACCAGGGCAGAGAGGAGGGAGGCGCGGATTGTTTTTTTCATTGGAGTTCTCCGGTGAGTGGGCTTGCGGCGAAGCGATTAATTAGGCCGGTGTGCGGCCGAGGCTCGGTTGCTTGGGGTGGTACTGCCAGCCTGGCACCAGGTACTGCATGGCCATGGCGTCGTCGCGGGCAGCACCGGCGACCTGTTGATAGAGTTCGTGGGCGAGCATGATGCGGTCCATGTCCGGCTCGATGCCCAGTCCCGGTTTCTGTGGCACCTGCACCTGACCGCCGATGATCTGCAGCGGTTCGCGGGTCAGGCGTTCCTGGCCTTCCTGCCAGATCCAGTGGGTGTCGATAGCGGTGATGCGCCCCGGTGCGGCGGCGGCCGCATGGGTGAACATGGCCAGGGAAATATCGAAATGGTTGTTGGAGTGCGAGCCCCAGGTCAGGCCGAATTCCTCGCACATCTGCGCCAGCCGCACCGAGCCTTGCATGGTCCAGAAGTGCGGGTCGGCCAGGGGGATGTCGACCGCTTCCAGGCGTAGCGAGTGGCCCATCTGCCGCCAGTCGGTGGCAACCATATTGGTGGCGGTGGGGATGCCGGTGGCACGTTTGAACTCGGCCATGATCTCCCGGCCGGAGTAGCCGTTTTCCGGACCGCAGGGATCTTCGGCATAGGCCAGCAGATGACCCTGGCCCTTGCACAGTTCGATGGCCTCACTCAGCGACCAGGCCCCGTTGGGGTCGAGGGTCACGCGGGCTTCGGGGAAGCAGGCCTTGATCGCGGCCACCGCCTGCATTTCCTCGGCACCGCGCATCACCCCGCCCTTGAGCTTGAAGTCAGTAAAGCCATAGCGGGCGTTGGCGGCCTGGGCCAGACGGGCGATGGCCTCGGGGGTAACGGCGGGCTGATGGCGCAGGTGGTACCAGTCTTCCCCCGAGCCCTGGCCGGCCAGATAGGGCAGGTCGCTGCGCTGACGGTCACCTATATAGAAGAGGTAGGCGAGCATCGGCACGCTGTCGCGTTGCTGGCCGTTGCCGAGCAGCTCGGCCACCGGCACGTCAAGGTGCTGGCCGAGCAGGTCGAGCAGCGCGGCTTCGACGGCGGTGATCACGTTGTCCATGCGCAGATTGATCTCATGCGGCTGCTTGAGTACGGCGGCCTCGGCCGCGGACGTCACCTGATGCACGGTGGCCTGGGGCGCGCCGCCATCACGCCCGGCGATGGCCTGGCGCAGGCTGTTGAGTACGCGGTTATAGCGGCCGACCGGCTGACCGATGACCAGCCCTTTGCTGCGCTCCAGGGCCTGGCGAATACCTTCTCCGCCGGGCACTTCGCCGATGCCGCTGCGACCGGCGCTGTCTTTCAGCAGCACCAGGTTGCGGGTGAAGTAGGGCGCATGGGCACCGCACAGGTTGAGCAGCATGCTGTCGTGGCCGGCCACCGGGATGACCTGCATCTCCACCACTCGCGGGCTGTGCGTATGGACTTGTTCAAGCATGGACAGGGCTCTCCAGGGGCAGGGCAGCCGGGGTGCGGAGCGGTGCGCCGGTCGCACCAAGGCGCGGCGTTGCAGGCAGGGTGCGGTGCAGGGGGCGCAAGCAGGAATGAGGGCGGTGGTGCGGTGCGGTGCTACGCAGCAGGTGCAGAGCGTTGCGCGAGGGCACGGCGTACAAGGCGAATTGGCCCTGGCTGGCGACAGCGGCCGGGCAGATGAAAGGCACGTGTGTCTTGCGAGTGGTAATCATGGCTGGGCCTGATTTTTTGTTTTTAGAATGTCATACGTTGTCGTATGACTTGGCTGGATTATCAACAGCGTCTGACGAGCTTGTCAACGCGCCGTTGCGCGAAAAGTACCGGCGCTGACCATCGGTTATGGCTGCGGTGTGCCTCTACCACTTAAGTCGTAGTAATCCTTGCTGGCTCTGCAATGACCATGGCAAGGCTTCTAGCGCCGAGCCTGGCGCGCAGCCGTGGCGTCGCTGCGCTAGTGCCTGGCGGAGGTGGGGGGTGGCAACTCGGGCGATAGTCTGTCGAGAAAAGTGATGGTATTGATCATTGTTGTACGATAACGTATCTCTACAGTCTCGACTGCTGCTCCTCTCCACCATTCGCTTTACAGGGTGTTCGCACAATGAATCCACAAGAACTGAAGTCCATCCTCTCTTCCGGTCTGCTGTCCTTTCCCGTGACCGATTTCGATGCTGCCGGCGATTTCCGCCCCGATACCTATGCGCGCCGCCTGGAATGGCTGGCCCCCTATGGTGCTTCGGCGCTGTTCGCCGCCGGTGGTACGGGGGAGTTTTTCTCCCTGACTGGCAAAGAGTATTCGGCAGTGATCAAGACCGCGGTCGACACCTGCGCGGGCAGCGTGCCGATCCTCGCCGGCGTCGGTGGGCCGACCCGTCAGGCCATCGAAATGGCTCAGGAAGCCGAGCGCCTGGGGGCCAAGGGCTTGCTGCTGCTGCCGCACTACCTGACTGAAGCCAGCCAGGAAGGCGTGGCCCTGCACGTTGAAGCCGTGTGCAAATCGGTGAAGATCGGTGTGGTGGTCTACAACCGCAGCGTCTGCCGCCTGAACGCGCCGCTGCTGGAGCAGGTGGCGGAGCGTTGCCCGAACCTGATCGGCTACAAGGACGGCATCGGCGATATCGAGCTGATGGTGTCGATCCGCCGCCGTCTGGGCGATCGCCTGAGCTACCTGGGCGGCCTGCAGACCGCCGAAGTCTACGCCGCGGCTTATAAGGCCCTGGGCGTGCCGGTGTACTCCTCGGCGGTGTTCAACTTTATTCCCAAGACCGCGATGAGTTTCTACCACGCCATGGCGCGTGACGATCACGCCACCGTTGGCAAGATCATCGATGACTTCTTCCTGCCATACCTGGCCATCCGCAACCGCTGCGCCGGTTATGGCGTCAGCATCATCAAGGCCGGCGCGAAGATTGTCGGCCATGACGCAGGCCCCGTGCGCACCCCGCTGACCGATCTGCTGCCGGAAGAGTACGAAATGCTCGCCGCCCTGATCGAAGCCCAGGGCGCGCAATAAACAGTTGAATGTGGCGGGCCAAGCCGCCGTAGGGTGCGCTGTGCGCACCAGCCGTTCGCCGTCATTGGTGCGCGCGGCCTGGGCGGCCCCGCGACACCCTACGCAAGCCATACATAGCTAGGACGGGATCATGAACAAGCGTTACGACAACTATATCGGCGGCCAATGGGTCGCCGGCCGCGACTACTCGCGCAATATCAACCCGTCCGACCTCTCCGATGTGGTCGGCGAATACGCCCAGGCCGACGCCTCCCAGGTTGATCAGGCCATCGCCGCCGCCCGCGCCGCGTTTCCGGCCTGGTCGACGTCCGGTATCCAGGCGCGCAGCGATGCGCTGGACAAGGTCGGCAGCGAAATCCTCGCCCGCCGTGAAGAGCTTGGTGCGCTGCTGGCCCGGGAAGAGGGCAAGACCCTGCCCGAAGCGATTGGCGAGGTGACCCGCGCCGGCAATATCTTCAAGTTCTACGGCGGCGAATGCCTTCGCCAGGCCGGTGAAGTGCTGGCCTCGGTGCGCCCCGGCGTCTCGGTGGAAGTGACCCGCGAGCCGCTGGGCGTTATCGGCCTGATTACCCCGTGGAACTTCCCCATCGCCATTCCGGCCTGGAAAGTCGCCCCGGCCCTGGCCTACGGCAACTGCGTGGTCTTGAAACCGGCCGATCTGGTGCCGGGCTGCGCCTGGGCGATTGCCGAAATCATCTCCCGCGCCGGCTTCCCGGCCGGGGTGTTCAACCTGGTGATGGGCAGCGGCCGAGTGGTCGGTGAAGCCATCGTGCAGCACCCGCAGGTCGATGGTGTCAGCTTTACCGGTTCGGTCGGCGTCGGCCGCAGCATCGCCGCCAACTGTGTGGCGCGTGGTGCCAAGGTGCAGCTGGAGATGGGCGGCAAAAACCCGCAGATCATCCTCGATGACGCGGACCTGAAAACCGCTGTGGAACTGTCGGTGCAAAGCGCCTTCTACTCCACCGGCCAGCGTTGCACCGCCTCCAGCCGGCTGATCGTCACCGCCGGCATCTACGACCGGTTCGTCGCGGCCATGGCCGAGCGGATGCAGTCGATCACCGTCGGCAATGCGCTGGAGAAGGGCACCGATATCGGCCCCGTGGTGTCCCAGGCGCAGCTGGAGCAGGACCTGCGTTATATCGAGATCGGCAAGCAGGAAGGTGCACGCCTGGTCTGCGGCGGTGAGCGCGTCTCCTGCGCGCAGGACGGCTACTACCTGGCCCCGACCCTGTTTGCCGACTGCACGGCGGACATGCGCATCAGCCGCGAAGAGATCTTCGGCCCGGTGGCCAATGTCATCCGCGTGGCCGATTACGACGAGGCGCTGGCCATGGCCAACGACACCGAGTTCGGCCTGTCCGCCGGTATCTGCACCACCTCGCTGAAGTACGCCAACCACTTCAAGCGTCACGCCCAGGCCGGCATGGTCATGGTCAACCTGCCCACTGCCGGGGTGGATTACCACGTGCCGTTTGGCGGCCGTAAGGGTTCGTCCTATGGCAGCCGCGAGCAGGGTAAATACGCCCAGGAGTTCTATACCACGGTGAAGACCACTTACGTCGGTTAAGTCCGGCACCGGTCTCAACCGCGTAGGGTGGATCACGTTTCACCGATCCACCACAGCGTCGTTGTGGTGGATGAAAAAGCGTCATCCACCCTACGGCCGCAACAAGAGCTTTATCCCGCCCAACAATAAAAAGGGAACGGTCATGAGTACAGCTAACACTGCCGGCACCTTCGCCGGTGCGCCGATTATCACTGAGCTGCAGGTGGTGCCGGTTGCCGGCCACGACAGCATGCTGCTCAATCTGAGTGGTGCCCACGGCCCATTCTTTACCCGCAATATCCTGATTCTCAAGGACAACGCCGGGCGCATTGGCGTCGGCGAGGTTCCCGGTGGCGAAGCCATCCGTCAGACCCTGGAAGATGCCCGCAGCTTGCTGGTGGGCCAGTCCATCGGTAACTACAACGGCCTGCTCAACCAGGTGCGCAAGGCCTTTGCCGACCGCGACTCCGGCGGCCGTGGCCTGCAGACCTTCGACCTGCGCATCACCATCCACGCGGTCACCGCCCTGGAGGCGGCGCTGCTCGACCTGCTCGGTCAGCACCTCGATGTGCCGGTGGCGGCCCTGCTCGGTGAAGGTCAGCAGCGTGACGCAGTGGAGATGCTCGGTTACCTGTTCTTTATCGGCGACCGCGAGAAGACCGATCTGGGCTACCGCAGCGAAGCCGATGCCGATGACGCCTGGTTCCGCGTGCGCAACCAGGAGGCGCTGAGCCCCGAGACCATCGTTCGTCAGGCCGAGGCGGCCCATGCGCGTTATGGCTTCAACGACTTCAAGCTCAAGGGCGGCGTGCTGCGCGGCGGCGAGGAGGTTGAGGCAATCCGCGCCCTGGCCGAACGCTTCCCGCAGGCACGGGTGACCCTCGACCCCAATGGCGGCTGGTCCCTGGCGGAAGCCATCGAGCTGTGCCGCGACCTGCACGGCATGCTGGCCTATGCCGAAGACCCCTGTGGTGCCGAGCACGGCTACTCCGGGCGCGAGGTGATGGCCGAATTCCGCCGCGCCACTGGCCTGCCGACCGCGACCAATATGATCGCCACCGACTGGCGGCAGATGGGTCACTGCATCCAGTTGCAGTCGGTGGACATTCCGTTGGCCGACCCGCATTTCTGGACCATGCAGGGCTCGGTGCGGGTGGCGCAGATGTGCAACGAATGGGGCCTGACTTGGGGCTCGCATTCCAACAACCACTTCGACATTTCCCTGGCGATGTTCACCCATGTGGCCGCCGCCGCGCCGGGCAAGGTCACCGCCATCGACACTCACTGGATCTGGCAGGACGGCCAGCACCTGACCCGCAATCCGCTGCAGATCGAAGGCGGCCTGGTGCAAGTGCCGAAGACCCCCGGCCTGGGCGTGGAGCTGGATTGGGATGCCCTGGCCAAGGCCCATGAGCTGTACCAGGGCATGGGCCTGGGCGCGCGCAACGATGCCGTGGCCATGCAGTACCTGATCTCCGGCTGGCAGTTCGATAACAAGCGGCCCTGTCTCGTTCGCTAATCCGCGGTCCGGCGTCCCGGCGGCCGGCGTCCCGGCGGTCCAGCGGGGCTGCTGCCAGCGCGCAGCAGCCCCGCCTTATTCGAATTCTTGTTGAGCTCGCCCCATGCATGCAGTCAAACCAGGCCGGGTGCGTTACTCCATCCTGCTGATGCTGTTCCTCGTCACCACGGTCACCTTTGCCGACCGCTCCAGCCTGTCGATTGCCGGTGCCGCGCTGCAGGCGGACCTGGGCATTGATGCAGTAATGCTCGGCTATATCTTTTCAGCGTTCGGCTGGGCCTATGTGATCGGGCAGATTCCCGGTGGCTGGCTGTTCGATCGCTTTGGTGCCAGGCGCGTGTATTTCATCACTCTGTTCTGTTGGTCGCTGTTTACCCTGTTGCAGGGCCTGGTCGACATGCTGCCGCTGGCCTGGGCCATCGTTACCCTGTTTGGTCTGCGCCTGGCGGTAGGCTTTGCCGGTGCGCCGTGTTTTCCCGGCAATGCACGGATCATCGCCGCCTGGTTCCCGACTCGCGAGCGGGCCACCGCCACCGCCATGTCCACGTCGGCGCAGTATGCCGCCACTGCGGTATTTGCCCCGCTGATGGGCTGGGTGGTGCAGGACCTGGGCTGGCAGTATGTGTTTTTCGTGCTGGGCGGCCTGGGCCTGCTGCTCTGTGGCGTGTGGCTCAAACTGATGCACGGCCCGCGTGAACATCCACATCTGGGCGCGGCCGAGTTCGCCCATATCGAAGACGGCGGCGCGCTGATCGATATGGCCCCGCGCCCTGCCGGTGCGGGCGGCTCGCAGTGGCGCTCTCTCAAACTGCTGCTGACCCAGCGCACGCTGATCGGCCTGTACCTGGGCCAGTACTGCAACAACGCCATCACCTATTTCTTCCTCACCTGGTTTCCCGTGTATCTGGTGCAGGCGCGCGGCATGAGCATTCTTACCGCCGGCTTTATGGCGGCGCTGCCGGCCATCAGCGGCTTCGTCGGCGGCGTGCTCGGCGGCCTGGTGTCGGACGGCCTGCTGCGCAGCGGCTATTCCCTGACCCTGGCGCGCAAGCTGCCCATCGTCGTCGGCATGCTGCTGGCGAGCAGCATTGTGCTGTGTGTCTATGCCGAGAGTGATACGGCGGTGATCGGCCTGATGGCCCTGGCGTTTTTCGGCAAGGGCTTCGGCTCCCTCGGCTGGACGCTGGTGGCCGACACTTCGCCCCGGCAGATCGTCGGCCTGTCCGGCGGGCTGTTCAATACCTTCGGCAACCTGGCGGCGATCACCACACCTATAGTGGTCGGTTACCTAGTCGGTCTCACGGGCTCGTTCGATGCGGCGCTTGTCTATGTGGGTGCCAACGCTGTGCTGGCGGTGATCAGTTATCTGTTTATCGTCGGCCGAATTCACCGGATCGAACTGGGCGAGCCGCCAAGCCTGGCGGCTGCAAGCGCCATGGCGGCGTCCAACTTGAAATCCTGATCCGAACTAGAGGAGAGCATGTCCATGCAGTTGATTTCCCATCAGGATTCGCCGCGCTATATCCGCCTGCACCCGGCCGACAACGTCGGTGTGGTGGTCAATGAGCAGGGCGTGGCCAAGGGCGGCCGCTTTTCCGATGGCCTGGAGGCCGTCGAAGGCATTCCGCAGAGCCATAAAGTGGCGTTGCAGGACATCGCCATCGAAGGTGAAGTGGTGCGCTACGGCGAGGTCATAGGTTATGCCCTGGAGCCCATCGCCGCCGGGCGCTGGGTCACCGAGGCGCAGCTGCGCATGCCCGAGCCTCCGGCCCTGGACAACCTGCCCAAGGCGACCTTGGCCGCCGCGCCGGTCGAGCCGCTTACGGGTTATACCTTCGAGGGTTTCCGCAACCCGGACGGCAGCGTCGGTACGCGCAATATTCTCGGCGTGACCACCACCGTGCAGTGTGTGGTCGGCGTGCTCGACCACTGCGTGGAGCGGGTACGCAAGGAGCTGCTGCCCAAGTATCCCAACGTCGACGACGTGGTGGCCCTGTCGCACAGCTATGGCTGCGGTGTGGCGATCAACGCGCCGGATGCGGTGGTGCCGATCCGCACGCTATACAACATCAGCCGCAACCCCAACCTCGGCGGTCAGGCGCTGGTCATCAGCCTCGGCTGCGAAAAGCTGCAGGCCAGCCAGTTGATGGATGGCGATCAGCTCACCAACGGCATGGACGAGGAAGACTGGTTGTTCCGCCTGCAGGATTCCAGCAACGGTTTCGCCGGCATGGTCGAGCAGATCATGGCGATGATCGAGGCGCGCCTGCAGGTGCTTGATCGGCGTCGCCGCGAGACGGTGCCGGCGTCTGAATTGTCCGTTGGCATGCAGTGTGGCGGCAGCGACGCCTTCTCCGGTATTACCGCCAACCCGGCGCTGGGTGTGGCCGCCGATCTGCTGGTGCGCGCCGGTGCCACGGTGATGTTCTCCGAGAACACCGAGGTGCGTGACGGCATCCACCTGCTCACCCCCCGTGCCGCTAGCGTCGAGGTGGCCGATGCGCTGATCCGCGAGATGGATTGGTATGACCGCTACCTGCAGCGCGGCATGGCCGACCGCAGCGCCAACACCACCCCGGGCAACAAGAAGGGCGGGTTGAACAACATCGTCGAGAAGGCCATGGGCTCGATCGCCAAGTCCGGCTCCAGCCCCATCGCTGGGGTGGTGTCACCGGGTGAGCGGGTGCGTGGCAAGGGGCTGTGGTTCTGCGCCACGCCGGCCAGCGACTTTATCTGCGGCACCCTGCAGATCGCCGCCGGGATGAACCTGCACATCTTCACCACCGGCCGCGGCACGCCCTACGGCCTGGCCATGGTGCCGGTGATCAAGGTCGCCACCCGCACCCAGCTGGCCGAGCGCTGGCCCGACCTGATCGACGTCGACGCCGGGCAGATCACCAGCGGGCGCATGACCCTGGACGAGATGGGTTGGCACATCTTTCAGCTGTACCTGGACGTCGCCAGCGGCAAGCAACAGACCTGGGCCGAGAAGCACAGGCTGCACAACGATCTGGTGTTATTCAACCCGGCTCCGGTCACCTGAATGCTGGTGCGCGCGGCGCACCCTACGGAGCAGGCGCGTACGGACTGTAGGGTGCGCCGTGCGCACCAATTTCCACCGAGATAAAGGCCATCATGAACAAACCCCAGGTACTGCAGATCGGCCCGCTAAGCGAACGCTTCAACCGCACGCTGGCTGATCACTATCAGGTGACTGCGCTATGGCAGCAGGCTGATCCGCTGCGTTTCCTGCAAGAGCAGGGCGAGCAGTTCGAGTTGCTGGTGTCTTCGGCGCGCTTTGGTTGCAGCGCCGAGCAGCTGGCGTGTCTGTCGAACCTGCGCGCCATCTGCAGCTTTGGCGTGGGCTACGACCCCTATCCGCTGGAGCTGTTGCGCGAGCGTGGCATCGCCCTCAGCACCACCCCGGATGTGCTCAACGATTGCGTGGCCGACCTGGCCATGGGCCTTATCATCGACACTGCGCGGCGCATGTCGGAAAGCGACCGCTTCGTCCGTGCCGGTAACTGGGTCGATGGTGCGTTTCCACTGGCGCGCAAGGTCAGCGGCAAGCGCCTGGGGATCGTCGGTCTCGGCCGCATCGGCGAGGCAGTGGTGCAGCGCGCCAGCGGGTTTGCCATGAAGGTGCGTTACCACAACCGCAAGCCGCTGGCCGATTGCCCCCATGCTTATGAGGCCAATCTGATCGAATTGGCGCGCTGGGCGGATTTTCTTGTGCTGACATGCCCCGGCGGTGCGTCTACTCAGCAGCTGATCGGCCGCGAGGTGCTCGAGGCTCTGGGGCCGGACGGCATTCTGATCAATGTCGCGCGCGGTTCGGTGGTCGATGAGCCGGCGCTGATCGCCGCCCTGCGCAGTGGTGCCCTCGGCGCTGCCGGGCTGGATGTGTACGCGGCCGAACCGCAGGTGCCGCTGGCGCTGCGCGAGCTGGATAACCTGGTGCTGCTGCCGCATATCGGCAGCGGCAGCGAAGAAACCCGGCTGCAGATGGAAGAGCTGGTGCTGGCCAATCTGCAGGCCTTTCTCGAACACGGTGAGCTGCTCACGCCCCTGTGAGCAGCTGCTGTAACCCATATGCGTTTCGGCTGTCGCCGCCTCGCCTATAACCCGGTTGGGCCACAAGCCTGCGCCGGGTCCCTCTAAAGTCGTTCTCGACATCCCGGTAACGGCGCGCCACAAGCGCGCCGTTTTTTTGGGCTATGCCTGAGCAGGTTGCTGTCGACATGCTCCGCTCATGCAGGAGCTTGCCCGCGAACCGAAGTGAATAGAGAAACATCGCGGCCAATAACGAGGCCTCCTCGCCGCTTCTGCGGGTTGCTCAGGGCAGCTTCTCCAGGGCCGCGCAACTGGCCGGGTAGTTCTGCTGGCAGGCGCTCTGGAACAGCCGGCGGGCCTGAGCGGGGTCGTGTGCAACGCCCTGTTCGCCACGCAGGTAGAGGTTGCCGAGGATATGCTGGGCCATCGGGTTGCCACCGGCGGCGGACTGGTTGAGGTACTTGAGCATCTGCGCCGGGTTGGCGAAGTCGGGATTGTCGCGGCCGGTATAGAGGTAGGCCAGGCTGACCGCCGCCATGGCGTGGCCCTTATCGGCGGCCAGCTTCCACCAGTACTCGGCCTGCTTGAGGTCCTTCTGCGGTTTGCCGACAAAGTACAGGCTGCCGAGCTGGAACTGGCTATCGAGATCACCACGATTGGCCTGAGCCTGCAGCCGCGCCTGGTCGTGGGTATCGACAGTGCTGGGTGGTTGCGCCTTTCCCGTCTCGGGGGCTTGCGGGGCGGTGGTCTGGCTGGCACAGCCGGCCATCAGCAGGACGGCGCAGAACAGGGCGATGGGCCTGAGGGCAGGTGTCATGGGCATTCCTTGTGCGGGTTGGCGGGCGTAGGTCCGTGCGGCTGCCGTCTGGCGGCGCTACAGGCAGTATCGGGCAAAATACCTCGGCTGCGGGCGCAAGTTGCGTCGCCGGCCGCTGGTGTGTGCGGCGCGGGCGACCAGAATTCATCGCAGTTTGTCGCCTCGGGCGTTTCCCTGGCGGCGCGGAGCTGCGATTCTTGGCGGACAGGTGCGGTGCGCCAATAGCTTTCCGAGGTATGTATGCAGATCAGTTCCGACTTCGACAGCGGCAATATCGAGGTTATCGACGCCAGCAACCCGCAGCGGGTGCGGCTGGCCATTCGTCCCGATCTCAACAGCGGGCACTTCCAGTGGTTCCACTTCAAGGTCGAGGGCCTGCAGCCAGGCCAGCGCTACGGCTTCAGCCTGGGCAATGCCGGGCAGTCGTCCTATCCCCGCGCCTGGGACGGTTATCACGCCGTGGCTTCCTACGACCAGCTCAACTGGTTTCGCGTGCCCAGCCGGTTTGAAGATGGCGCGCTGAATTTCGACATCGAGCCGCAGCACGGGCAGATCTGGTTCGCCTATTTCGAGCCCTACAGCCGTGAGCGCCACGGCCGGCTGATCGAGCAGGCGTTGAGCCAGGCCGGTGCCGAACTGTTCGCCACCGGCAAAAGCATCGAGGGGCGCGATATCCAGGTGCTGCGCGTCAGCCGCAATCCCGCGGCCCAGCGGCGGATCTGGATCATCGCTCAGCAGCATCCCGGCGAGCATATGGCCGAGTGGTTTATCCAGGGGCTGATCGAGCGCCTGCAGCGGCGCGACGATGCCGAGCTGAATAGCTTGCTGGCGCAGGCCGATCTGTATCTGGTGCCGAATATGAATCCCGACGGTGCCTTTCGTGGCCATCTGCGCACCAATGTCGCCGGTTGCGACCTCAATCGTGCCTGGCAGTCGGCCAGCACCGCGCAAAGCCCCGAGGTGTTCTTCGTTCAGCAGCTAATGCGCCAGGTCGGCGTCGACCTGTTTCTGGATATCCACGGTGACGAGGAAATCCCCCATGTGTTTGTCGCCGGCTGCGAAGGCAACCCCGGCTATAGCTCGCGCCTGCAACGCCTGGAAAACCAGTTCAAGCAGTTGCTGATCGACAGCGGTGCCGAATTCCAGACCACCTTCGGCTACACCCCCGACCAGTTCGGCGAGGCCAATACCAGCCTGGCCTGCAACGCCGTCGGTCTGGAGTTCGATTGCCTGGCATTCACCATCGAAATGCCGTTCAAGGACCACGACGACAATCCCAACCCGCAGACTGGCTGGAACGGCGCGCGCTCCATGCGTTTGGGCCAGGACGTGCTGAGCGTGGTGGCGGCGATGGTGGGCGGGTTGCGCTGAGGTAACAGACAAAACGCTATGCCCCGGACTGTGCGGCGTTCAGGCCCCTCACGTCGTAGGGTGTGCTGTGCGCACCGAGGCTGGCTACAGATTCCTGGTGCGCACAGCGCACCCTATTTATGCGCGCTCTCTAGCCGTTTCACTCTTCCCCCAGACGTTCCATGTGACGCGTATAAAAACGCCCGTCGCAAGGACGGGCTGAAGGTTACACACACAAGGAGTAAACAGACGCGGGTACAGCGGTGAATCAGAGGATCGACAGCGGGTAGTTGAAGATCAGGCGGTTCTCGTCGAACTCGTTGTTGCTGAAGTCGCGACGGATGGTGTTGTTGCGCCATTTCATCGACAGGTTTTTCAAGCTGCCGCTCTGGATGACGTAGGCCAGTTCGGTTTCGCGGCCCCACTCCTTGCCGTCGTTGGTGCTCGCGGTGTGCACGTTGTCGCCGCTGATATAGCGGTTCATCAGGGTCAGGCCGGGGATGCCGAGGGCGGCGAAGTTGTAGTCGTGGCGCACCTGCCAGGAGCGTTCCTGGGCGTTGTCGTAGCTGGCGTTGTAGCTGTCGTTGGCCAGGCTGCCGCCGCTGGTGCCGTTGACGCGCATCCAGCCGGTATCGCCGCTGACCTTCTGCAGGCCGACGTAGAAGGTGTTGCCGCCGATCTTGGCCGAGAACAACCCCGAGTAGGTCCTGTTGTCCAGCTCGCCGGCCAGGGCGCTGCCGTCATCTTCGCCCTGGAAGTAGCCAAGGTTGGCCCCCAGGGTCCAGTCGCCGACCGGTTGGCTGTGCTGCAGCTGCAGGTACTGCTGGTTGTAGATGTCCTGCAGTTCGGCATGCCACAGGCCGACCAGGGTGCGGTTGTCGTTGAAGCGGTATTCGCCGCCGGCGAAGTTGAAGCGGTCGGAGCTGGCACCGGCGAAGCTCATGTCTTCCATACTGGCGTCGTTGCGCGGGCTGTTCTGGCGGAACTGGCCGCCGTAGAGGGTCAGGCCGTCGATCTCGTTGGAGGTCAGTTGGGCCCCCTGGAAGGTCTGCGGCAGCGAACGGCCGTCGTCGGAGCGCAGGATCGGCAGCACCGCCATCCATTCGCCGACCTTCAGCTCGGTCTTCGACAGCTTGGCCTTGGCGGCCACGGCCAGGCGACCGTAGTTGTCGGCCGGGCGGCCGTCGTCATGCACCGGCAGCAGGCTGGTGTTGCGCGTGCCGCGGCCACCGTCGAGTTTGATTGCGCCCATGGCCAGTGCATCCAGACCGAAACCGACGGTGCCCTGGGTAAAGCCCGAGCGCGCGTCGAGGATCATGCTCTGGGTCCACTCTTCGGCCTTGCTCTGGCTGTTAGCCGGGTCGACGAAGTTGCGGTTGATATAGAAGTTGCGCAGGCCGAGGGTGACCTTGGCGTCGTCGGTGAAGCTGGCGGCCTGGCTGCTGAGTGGCAAGGCGAGGGCCATGCTGCCTGCGGTGAGCAGGGCGAGCGAGAGGGCATTGCGTGCAGTCATTGTTGTTGTGCTCCCATTTTTGAACAAGCCGTTCCCTGCCTGCCTCGGGTAGCCAGCGGCGAGCGAAAGGAACGGGTGAGTTGCCCCATGCCAGGGCGACAGGCGTGTCCGAGGTCGGAACGCGCCTCTGCTTCGGGCTTAGCCGTCGGCGAATGCGGGGTGTGTGTGCGTGTGTCGCTGAGGCGTTCTGCTGGCTCGCCGCGAAGCGGAGCCGGCCGGGAGGGGCGAGAAGCGAGCCGATGCGGCGAGGGCAACAGTCGTCATGGTTGGGCCTTGTTTTTGTTTTTATGGTTGGTCATATGTTGTCATACAACTATGGCTGGATTATCGACAGCCTTACCGAGCTTTGTCAACGCGTCCCTAGACGAAAGTCCAATAAGAAAAACTGCTGGCGACGGTCTGCAGTCATCACTGAGTCCAGGTATTTAAGGGCTTTGATGGGAGCTTTCGATTATCTCAGGCGCTGCCCAAGGCCACCCCGGTCTGCCGGATACAGACGCCCTGCCGTGTATACAGGGCTGTTGTTGCCTAATTTGTTGTGCGATAACGTACGACAAAATTGGACGCTTTATGTCCACTGCATGATGTGGAGGCACCTATGCCGCATTGCCTTGTCGAGGGCTCGCAAAGCCTGACGCAACTGATTGCGCCGGCCGAGTTGCTCGGCGTTGTCGAGGACGCGGCGGCCGCCACCGGGTTGTTCCTGCCCGGGGAGGTCAAGCTGCGCCTGAGTCTGTGTGAGTACTTCAGTGTGGGCGGCAGCCAGGAGGATTTTGTTCACCTGATCTTCTACATCCTGGCCGGGCGTACGGATCAGCAGAAGCGCCTGCTGCCCCGGTGCGGCGCTGCGTATCGGTGTCGAGGATCTGGATGCCTTGCATGCCTAGCTGACGGCGCGGGGCTATGGCAATGCGCGGCCGGGCATCACCAGTCAGCCCTGGGGGCGTGATATGGCGGTGACCGATCCGTTTGGCAATCGCCTGATCTTTACCGATATTCGCGCGGCTTAACCGCGCAAGTCAGGCAGCGCCAACCGGCTGGTCGGCGCTGCACTGGCTACTTCAACCGCGGTAGTAGCGCTGCGGTACAAACGGGGTCTTGGCCACTTTCATGGCCACGCGCTTGCCGCGCACCATAGCCCATACCTCGGTATCCAGGGCGATATGGCTGCTTTGCAGATAACCCATGGCCACCGGGGCTGCCAGGGTCGGGCCGAAGCCGCCGCTGCATACGCTGCCGATCACATTGCCATCAGCATCGACGATTTCCGCGCCTTCGCGCACCGGTACTCGCTCCTGCGGCAGCAGGCCGACGCGCTTGCTGGCCACGCCTTGCTGCTGCTGGGCGAAGATTCGCTCGGCACCGGGGAAGCCCCCGGCCCGTGCGCCATCGGCGCGGCGGGTCTTGGAGATGGCCCACAGCAGGCTCGCCTCGATCGGCGTGGTGCTGGTGCTCATATCGTGGCCATACAGGCACAGACCGGCTTCCAGGCGCAGCGAGTCGCGCGCGCCGAGGCCAATGGCGGCCACTTCCGGTTCGGCCAGCAGGCTGCGTGCCAGGGTTTCGGCATGGGCGGCCGGCACCGAGATTTCGAAGCCGTCTTCGCCGGTGTAGCCAGAGCGGCTGACGTAGCAGTCGGCACCCAGCAGGCGCACCGGGGCGAACTGCATGAAGGTCATCTTGGCCACTTCTGGTGCCAGGCGCGCCAGTACGTCGACGGCTTTCGGGCCTTGCAGGGCGAGCAGGGCTCGGTCGAAACAGGCTTCGATCTGGCACTGGCTGGCGATCTGCAGTTGCAGGTGCATCAGGTCCTGGTGCTTGCAGGCGGCGTTGACCACCAGGAACAGGGTGTCGTTGCCCAGATTGGCGACCATCAGGTCGTCGAGGATGCCGCCCTGGTCATCGGTGAACATGGCGTAGCGCTGCATGCCTACGGGCAGGTCGATGATGTCCACTGGCACTAGGCGCTCCAGGGCCTGTGCCGCCTGCGGGCCGCGCAGAATGATCTGACCCATGTGCGAGACGTCGAACAGGCCGGCGGCTTCGCGAGTGTGCAGGTGTTCCTTCATTACCCCGAGCGGGTACTGCACCGGCATGTCATAGCCGGCGAACGGCACCATGCGCGCGCCCAGTTCGAGATGCAGGGCATGTAGCGGGGTTTTCGCCAGGGTTTCAGTGGTCATGCGGTTCTCCATGTCGGTAAAGGTTGTTTATATAGGCGCGAGCTAAAAGCATCGCGAGGCCGAAGCTGCTCCCGGCGGCTTACGGCATTTCCTCCATCCATGGAGGTCACAAGCTCGCGCCTACAGGGTCGTATGGTTGTTGGCTTTAGCACTCGATGATATTGACGGCCAGGCCTCCGCGCGCGGTTTCCTTGTACTTGTTGTTCATATCGGCACCGGTCTGGCGCATGGTACGGATCACTTTATCCAGCGAGACGAAATGCTGGCCGTCGCCGCGCAGGGCCATGCGGGCGGCGTTGATCGCCTTGACCGAACCCATGGCGTTGCGTTCGATGCAGGGTACTTGCACCAGGCCGCCAATGGGGTCGCAGGTCAGGCCAAGGTTGTGTTCCATGCCTATTTCGGCGGCGTTCTCCACCTGGTTGACGCTGCCGCCGAGCACTTCACACAGGGCCCCGGCGGCCATCGAGCAGGCCACGCCGACCTCGCCCTGGCAGCCGACTTCGGCACCGGAGATCGAGGCGTTTTCTTTGTAGAGGATGCCGATGGCGGCGGCGGTGAGCAGAAAGCGCACCACGCCGTCGTCGTTGGAGCTGGGGATAAAGCGGCTGTAGTAATGCAGCACCGCCGGCACGATACCGGCCGCGCCATTGGTCGGGGCGGTGACCACGCGGCCGCCGCTGGCATTTTCCTCGTTCACCGCCAGGGCGTAGAGGTTGACCCAGTCGAGTACGCTCAAGGCATCGCGCAGGCTGGCTTCCGGGTGCTTGCACAGCTGGCGGTGCAGATCGGCGGCGCGGCGCTTGACCTTGAGCCCGCCGGGCATGATGCCCTCGTTGCGGCAACCGGCTTCGACGCAATCCTGCATCACCTGCCAGATGTGCAGCAGGCGTGCGCGGGTCTCGGCCTCCGGCCGCCAGGCGGCTTCGTTGGCCAGCATCACCTGGCTGATCGACAGCTTGTGTTCGGCGCAGTGCGCCAGCAGCTGCTTGCCGGTGGTAAAGGGGTATTGCAGGACGGTGCTGTCTTCGACGATGCGGTCGGCCCCAGCGGCCTGTTCATCGACCACGAAACCGCCACCCACCGAGTAGTACTCGCGCGAACGGATCTGCAAACCGGCGGCGTCGAAGGCGCGAAAGATCATGCCGTTGGGGTGAAAGGTCAGGGGTTTGCGGATCATCGCCAGGTGCTGCTTCTCGACGAAGCGAATGGGCTTTTCGCCGAGCAGATTGAGTTCGCCGCTGGCGCGAATCGCCGCCAGGCGGGCGTCGACGCTGCTGGTGTCGACGCTGTCCGGCTGTTCACCTTCGAGGCCCAGCAGCACGGCTTTGTCGCTGCCATGGCCCTTGCCGGTGGCACCGAGAGAGCCGTACAGCTCCACCTTCACTGCGTCGGTGGTGGCCAGTAAGTCATCGCGGCGCAGGCCTTCGGCAAAGCGCAGGGCGGCCAGCATGGGCCCTACCGTGTGCGAGCTGGACGGGCCGATGCCGATCTTGAAAAGGTCAAAAACGCTTAGTGACATGCTTGCTCCGACTGCGTGTTTTGCTGCCGCCCTTGTGGGGCGGCGATGATGCGGCGCGCGGGATAATCGCGCCGATAGTGGCAAAAACTGCGTGCCGTCCTAGTCAGCGTAGACCGGGAAGCTGGCGCATAGGTCCGCAACCTGACCACGAACGCGCTCAATTACAGCCGGGTTTTCCAAGTCGTCGAGGATGTCGCAGATCCAGCCGGCCAGGGTGCGGCACTCGCTCTGCTTGAAGCCACGGGTGGTCACCGCCGGGGTGCCGATGCGGATGCCGGAGGTGACAAACGGCGACTGCGGATCGTTCGGCACGGCGTTCTTGTTCACCGTGATATGCGCCGCGCCCAGGGCGGCGTCGGCAGCCTTGCCGGTGAGGCCCTGCTTGATCAGGCTGACT
The DNA here is from genome assembly GCF_038069885.1 of Pseudomonas sp. XK-1. NCBI lineage: Bacteria > Pseudomonadati > Pseudomonadota > Gammaproteobacteria > Pseudomonadales > Pseudomonadaceae > Pseudomonas > Pseudomonas sp. XK-1. Next base: position 946,596 of record NZ_JBBPES010000001.1, read on the forward strand.
AGCATCAGGTGGTTGTCGGTGCCGCCGGAGACCACGTCATAGCCGCGTGCAACGAACACATCGGCCATGGCCTGGGCGTTGTCGATCACCTGTTGCTGATAGACCTTGAAACCAGGCTCCAGGGCCTCCTTGAAGCACACCGCCTTGGCTGCGATCACATGCATCAGCGGGCCGCCCTGGGCACCGGGGAAGACGGCCGAGTTGAGCTTTTTCTCGATGTCGGGATTGGACTTGGCCAGAATCAGGCCGCCGCGCGGGCCGCGCAGGGTCTTGTGCGTGGTGGTGGTGACCACATCGGCAAACGGCAGCGGGTTGGGGTACAGACCGGCCGCAACCAGGCCAGCGACATGGGCCATGTCGACAAACAGCAGCGCGCCGACCTTGTCGGCGATTTCGCGGAAGCGGGCGAAATCCAGGGTGCGCGAATAAGCGGAGAAACCGGCGACGATCATCTTTGGCTTGTGCTCAAGCGCCAGGCGCTCGACTTCGGCGTAATCGATCAGACCCTGTTCGTCGATGCCGTACTGCACCGCGTTGTAGAGCTTGCCTGAGGACGACACCTTGGCACCGTGGGTCAGGTGGCCGCCATGGGCCAGGCTCATGCCGAGGATGGTATCGCCGGCATTGATCAACGCCAGGTACACCGCGCTGTTGGCGGAAGAACCGGAGTGCGGCTGCACATTGGCATAGTCCGCGCCGAACAGCTGCTTGGCCCGTTCGATGGCCAGCGCCTCGACCACATCCACGTGCTCACAACCGCCGTAATAACGCTTGCCCGGATAGCCTTCGGCGTACTTGTTGGTCAGGCCGCTGCCCTGAGCCTGCATGACGCGTTGGCTGCAATAGTTTTCCGAGGCAATCAGCTCGATATGGTCTTCCTGGCGCTGCTCTTCGGCGTTGATCGCAGCGAGCAGGGCGTCATCGTAGCCTTGCAGTTGGTCGTGCTTGCTAAACATGGTGAGGCCCTCTGGTTTTTATATGAGGTGCAGCTAACCCGCCTCGGGTAGAGGTGAGTCGAAATTCTTGGGTAAACAAACCGTAGGATGGGTTAGCGGCGCATTGCCCTGAACAGGCTGATAACGCCGCTATTGAATGCCGCGTAACCCATCGTTGATGGGTGTGGCGTGATGGGTATCGCTGCGCTTAACCCATCCTACGGGTGTAGGTTGCAGCCTTAGGCTTCCTGATACGCCTCAATGGACGGGCAGGCGCAGATCAGGTTGCGGTCGCCGAACACGTTGTCCACGCGGCCGACCGGCGGCCAGTACTTGGCCTCGATCAGACTGGCTACCGGGTACACGGCCTGTTCGCGGCTGTAAGCGTGAGTCCACTCGCCGACCAGTTCCAGGGCGGTGTGCGGGGCGTTTTTCAGCGGGTTGTCGTTGGCGTCCAGCTGGCCGGCTTCCACCGCACGAATCTCGTTGCGAATGGCGATCATCGCGTCGCAGAAGCGATCCAGCTCTTCCTTGGATTCGCTCTCGGTCGGCTCGATCATCAGGGTGCCGGCTACCGGGAAGGACATGGTTGGGGCGTGGAAGCCAAAGTCGATCAGGCGCTTGGCCACGTCGTCGACGCTGATGCCGCTGCTGTCCTTGATCGGACGGATATCCAGAATGCACTCGTGCGCCACCAGGCCGTTGCTGCCCGAATACAGCACCGGGTAGTGCTCTTCCAGGCGGCGGGCGATGTAGTTGGCGTTGAGAATGGCCATCTGCGAAGCGCGCTTGAGACCTTCGCCGCCCATCATGCTGATGTACATCCAGGTGATGGGCAGGATGCTGGCGCTGCCGAACGGCGCGGCGCTGACTGCACCTTCCTTGCGGGCCATATGGCCGTGGCCAGGCAGGAACGGAATCAGGTGCGCCTTGACGCCAATCGGGCCAACGCCTGGGCCGCCACCGCCGTGCGGGATGCAGAAGGTCTTGTGCAGGTTCAGGTGCGAGACGTCGCCGCCGAACTTGCCCGGGGCGCACAGGCCGACCATGGCATTCATGTTGGCACCGTCGATGTAAACCTGGCCGCCATTGTCATGAATGATCTGGCAGATTTCGCGGATGCCTTCCTCGAACACGCCGTGGGTCGACGGGTAGGTGATCATCAGCGCAGCCAGACGGTCCTTGTGCTCTTCGGCCTTGGCCTTGAGGTCGGCGATGTCGACGTTACCGCTGCTGTCACAGGCGGTTACCACCACGCGCATACCGGCCATGCTGGCGGTCGCCGGGTTGGTGCCGTGGGCCGATTGCGGGATCAGGCAGATGTCGCGCTGATCATCGCCGCGGCTCTGGTGGTAGGCGCGGATCGCCAGCAGGCCGGCGTACTCACCCTGGGAGCCAGCGTTCGGCTGCAGGGAGATGCCGTCATAGCCGGTGGCCGCGCAGAGCATGGCTTCCAGTTCGCTGGTCAGCTGGGTGTAACCCTGGCTCTGTTCGACCGGGGCGAAGGGGTGCAGGTTGCCGAACTCGGCCCAGGTCACCGGGATCATCTCGCTGGCGGCGTTGAGCTTCATGGTGCAGGAGCCCAGCGGGATCATGCTGCGGTCCAGGGCCAGGTCCTTGTCGGCCAGCTTGCGCAGGTAGCGCATCAGCTCGGTTTCGCTGTGGTAGCGATTGAACACCGGGTGGCTGAGGATTTCCGATTCGCGCAACAGGCCTTTAGGCAGGTGGGCGACTACTCCGGCCGCCAGTTCAGCGAAGGCTGGAACGGTTTTGCCCTCGGCAAATACCGCCAGCAGCGCTTCGACGGCGGCCTGGTCGGTGGTTTCGTCGAGGGACAGGCCCAGGCGCTCGGCATCGATTTCACGCAGATTGATGCTGGCAGCGCGCGCCGCCGCGTGCAGGGCAGCGGTTTTGCCACCGGTGGCCAGGGTCAGGGTGTCGAAGAAGAACTCTTGCTCAACCGTGTAACCCATAGCGCGCAGGCCCTTGGCCAGGATCGCGGTGAACTGGTGCACGCGCTGGGCAATCTGGGTCAGGCCTTTCGGGCCGTGGTACACGGCGTACATGCTGGCGATGTTGGCCAGCAGCACCTGAGCTGTGCAGATGTTACTGGTGGCCTTCTCGCGGCGGATATGCTGCTCGCGGGTCTGCATGGCCAGGCGCAGGGCCGGCTTGCCGAAACGGTCGATCGACATGCCGACCAGGCGGCCTGGCATGTCGCGCTTGAATGCATCGCGGGTGGCGAAGTAGGCGGCGTGTGGGCCACCAAAGCCCAGCGGCACGCCGAAACGCTGCGCGCTGCCCAGGGCCACGTCGGCACCGAACTCGCCCGGTGCGGTGAGCAGGGTCAGGGCCAGCAGGTCGGCGGCGACGGCGACCAGGGCGTTGGCCGCATGGAAACGCTCGACCAGCTCGCGGTAGTCGAAGATGTCGCCATTGCTTGCCGGGTACTGCAGCAGCGCGCCGAAGTAGGCGCTGGCATCGGTGATGGCGGCTTCGTCGCCCACCACGACCTCAATACCCAGCGGCTCGGCACGGGTGCGCAGCACGTCGAGGGTTTGTGGATGGCAATGCTGGGAGGCGAAGAAGGCGTTGCTGGCCTTGTTCTTCGACAGGCGCTTGCAGAAGGTCATGGCCTCGGCAGCGGCGGTGGCTTCATCCAGCAGCGAGGCGTTGGCGATCTGCATACCGGTAAGGTCGCTGATCAGGGTCTGGAAGTTCAGCAGGGACTCCAGACGGCCCTGGGAAATTTCAGGCTGGTAGGGGGTGTAGGCGGTGTACCAGGCCGGGTTTTCCAGCAGGTTGCGCAGGATCGGGCTTGGCGTGTGGGTGCCGTGATAGCCCTGACCGATGTAGGTTTTGAATTGCTGGTTCTTGCCGGCAATGGCCTTGATCTTGGCCAGAGCGTCGGCTTCCGACAGGCCCGGCAGGGAGCCCAGTACGCTAGTGCCCTTGATGCTTTCAGGGATAACGTTATCGGTCAGCGCGTCGATGCTGGCATAGCCGAGCAGTTCTAGCATGGCGGCGGTATCGGCCTCACGTGGGCCGATATGCCGGGCGATAAATTCGTTCTGGGTGGTCAGCTTGGTCATTGCAATCTCTCAGGCGTCAGCATTGGCGTTGAGCAGGCGCTCGTAGGCGGCCTGGTCGAGCAGGTCGGCTACCGCGCTGGCATTGGCCGGACGGAAACGGAAGAACCAACCCTTGCCCAGGGGATCTTCGTTGACCAGCTCAGGGCTGGATTCTAGCTCGCCATTGACGTCGACCACCTCACCGTCCAGCGGCATGGCGATATTGCTCGCTGCTTTTACCGATTCCAGCACCGCCACTTCGTCACCCTCGGCATAGCTCTGGGCTTCCGGCAGCTGCACGAACACCACGTCACCCAGGGCTTCCTGGGCATAGGCGGTGATGCCCACGGTAACCAGACCATCGGCATCCTGACGCAGCCATTCGTGCTCAACGGTAAAACGCAATTCGCTCATGTGAACTCCTCAAGGGTGGTGACTCGCCCTTTCTGCTGGGGCGATGTGCGGGGGTGCTCGTGCCGGGCAACGAGCGGAAAGGTTTAAAGACCATAGCAAAGCGAGTGCCATTATAAAAATATTCAATGAAAACAATAGGTTATAAGTTTTATCTGATTTTAGGCGAGTTGTGTTGTAGCGAAATCGATACGCTTGATCGGGGTTGACCGCATTTCTGGGCGGGCAGGGCACTGATGTCGCGGCCTGACAGGTTCGTGTCGCTTTCATTACGTTGTATTGAAAGCGATACGGTGCCGCCGGGCAATTGGGTCGATCTCCAGCCCTGGCGCGCCGCGAACCTTGCCGCAGGTCGCGGCAGCGCTGGCGTGGCGGTCATTCACCGAGGCTATGGTCGACCATTGCGTGGGGCCATGGCTGGCCTGAAATCCGGCGCGGTAGAGCCATGTTCACTCTTTCGGCTGATAGGGCAAATACCTCTTTCGGGCGCTTATCCACCGGCGGGGGGCTGGGTAGCTTGGGGCCTCAACACGTAACCCGCTTTCCAGGAGAGCCGCATGAGAACAAAAACAAGACATGCCATCTTCCAGCCCTGCGCCTTGGCTTCCGCCATTGCTCTGGGCTGTGTCGCGCCTGTCCAGGCTGTCACTTTCAACATCGGCGAGGTCGAAGCGCAGTTCGACTCCCAACTGTCCGTGGGGGCCAGTTGGTCGGTGCGCGGCGCGGATCCTGATTTCGTCTCGGTCGCCAGCGGCGGCAAAGCCTCATCGCGCACCTCGGATGACGGCCGGCTGAACTTCAAGAAGGGCGAGACCTTCTCGAAGATCTTCAAGGGTATTCATGACCTGGAGCTCAAGTACGGCGACACCGGGGTCTTTGTTCGCGGCAAGTACTGGTACGACTTCGAGACCAAGGACGAGAGCCGTCTGTTCTATGACATCGACGATCACAACCGCAAGGAAGCGGCTCAGGCCTCCGGCGCGCAGATCCTCGATGCCTTTATCTACCACAACTACAGTATTGGCGATAAGCCGGGCAGTGTGCGGGTCGGCAAGCAGGTGGTCAGCTGGGGCGAGAGCACCTTTATCGGCAACTCGATCAACTCGATCAACCCGATCGACGCCGCCGCCTTCCGCCGTCCCGGCGCGGAGATCAAGGAGGGCCTGATCCCGGTCAACATGCTCTACGTATCGCAGAGCCTGACCGACTCCGTGAGCATGGAGGCCTTCTATCAGTTGGAGTGGGACCAGACTATCGTCGATAACTGCGGCACCTTCTTCTCCACCGCCGATGTACTGGCCGATGGCTGCGAGGATCGCCTGGTAGTGCTGGGGCCTGATCTGCCGCCGGGCGAGTCGACCAACTCGTTTGTCGATAATGCCTATATCCCCCGCGCCGGGGATCGGGACGCCCGCGACAGTGGCCAGTACGGCCTGGCCTTGCGTTGGTTCGCCGAGTCGTTGAACGACACCGAATTCGGTCTCTATGCGATGAACTACCATAGCCGCGCGCCGGTGTTCAGCACCATCCGCACCACCACGCCGAACTTCGTCAGCTTTATTCCCGGTGCGCCCAATGCCGGCTACTTCCTCGAATACCCGGAAGACATCCGCCTCTACGGCCTTAGCTTCCAGACCAACGTCGGTGGCACCGCGCTGTCCGGCGAGGTCAGCTACCGGCCGAATATGCCGATGCAGATCAACTCCACCGACCTGTCCTTTGGCGCGCTGGGGCTGCCCTTCAACCCGGTATTCGAGTCCGGTCACGCAGAGAACGTTTCCGGGGCCGATATCCACGGCTACGAACGCAAGCCCTTTACCCAGGCACAGGTCACGGCCGTGCACTTTATCGACCGGGTGCTGGGGGCCAGCCGCCTGACCCTGCTCGGCGAGGTCGGCTATAACCATATCAGTGGCATCAGTGACGATATCGGCGAGCTGCGCTTTGGCCGCGACCCCATCTATGGGGCCGGCGAGTTCAGCGTGCCGGGCGTGTGCGGTGCGTTCAACGCCGCCAATCCCGACGAGTGCCAGGGCGACGGTTTCTACACCAGCAGTTCCTGGGGCTACCGCCTCCGCGCCAGCGCCGACTACAGCAACGTGTTCGCCGGTATCAACCTGACCCCGAGCGTGGCCTGGTCGCATGACGTCGACGGTTACGGGCCGAACTTCAACGAAGGCAGCAAGGCCATCAGCATCGGCCTGAATGCCGACTACCAGAACACCTATACCGCCAGCTTGAGCTATACAGATTTCTTCGGCGGTGAATACAACACCGTCACCGACCGTGATTTCGTCGCCCTGAGTTTTGGCGTGAACTTCTGATCAACCTGCGCAAAGGATCCGTAAAGAATGAAAAGCACAAGAATCCTGCAAACCGGAGCGCTGACACTGAGCCTGTTGGCCAGCAGTCTGATGGCCGCCGTTACTCCGGAGGAGGCGGCGCAACTGGGTTCCAGCCTGACACCGCTGGGCGCGGAAATGGCCGGCAACGCCGACGGCAGTATCCCGGCCTGGACCGGCGGCCTGCCGACGAATGCCGGCGCAGTGGATGGCAATGGCTTCCTCGCCGACCCGTTCGCCAGTGAGCAGCCGCTGTTCACCATCACCGCCGCCAACGCCGCCCAGTACCAGGACAAGCTGTCCGTAGGGCAGTTGGCGATGCTCAAGCGTTACCCCGACAGCTACAAGATCCCGGTCTATCCGACCCATCGCAGTGCAGCGGTACCCGATGCCATCTATGCCGCGGCCAAGCAGAGCGCGCTGAATACCGGTGCCATCGACGGCGGCAACGGCCTGCAGAACTTCAACGACAGCCGCTATTACGCCTTCCCGATTCCCAAGAGTGGGGTCGAGGTGGTGTGGAACCATATCACCCGCTACCGCGGCGGCAACGTGCGGCGCTGGATCACCCAGGCCACACCGCAGACCAATGGCTCCTACAGCCTGGTCAAGTTCGAGGACGAAATCGCCTTCCCTTCGGATATGCCCGATGTCGACCCGGCCAAGGCCGCCAATATCCTGCTCTACTTCAAGCAGCGGGTGACCGCGCCGTCACGCCTGGCCGGTAACGTGCTGCTGGTTCACGAGACCATCGACCAGGTCAAGGAGCCGCGCCTGGCGTGGATCTACAACGCCGGTCAGCGCCGCGTGCGCCGCGCTCCGCAGGTGGCCTATGACGGCCCGGGTACCGCCGCCGACGGCATGCGTACCGCCGACAACTTCGACCTGTTCTCCGGTGCGCCAGATCGTTACGACTGGAAGCTGGTGGGCAAGAAGGAGATGTATATCCCCTACAACAGCTACAAGCTGGACTCGCCCGCGCTCAAGTACGACGACGTGATCAAGGCAGGGCATATCAATCAGGACCTGACCCGCTACGAGCTGCATCGGGTGTGGGAAGTGGAGGCCACGCTGAAGTCCGGCGAGCGGCATATCTACGCCAAGCGCCACATGTACTTCGACGAGGACAGCTGGCAGCTGGCCCTGGTCGACCACTACGACGGCCGTGGCCAGTTGTGGCGGGTTGCCGAGGGGCATGCGCAGAGCTATTACCACCAGAAGATGACCGGCTACACCCTGGAAGCGCTGTACGACGTGATCGCCGGTCGCTACCTGGCTCTGGGCATGAAGAACGAGGAGAAGTCCGCCTACAGCTTCGGCTTCCAGGCCAGCGCTGCCGACTACACCCCGGCCGCCCTGCGCAGTGCGGGGGTGCGTTAAAACACCAGGCGCGAACTCGTGATTGTTACTCCGTGATTGGGCGGCCCTCGGGCCGCCTTTTTTATGGGCGCTCATGCTGGCACCAACCTGAGGCCGTCATGGGTGAGGTTAACAAATGCGCCTGGCACTTTTTATCGCCGCGTATCAGCGAGGCAAATACAACTACTGCGGTGGCCGTTATGGGTCTAGCCTCAATGCTCCCAGCCTGAGCAGTAGCCGCCGATCCTATGACTGCCTACGCGCCATCTCCGCTTATTGCTGCGCCGCCCAGTGTGCAGGGCCGGCTGCTGCGCCAACCACCCGGGCATATCCCGCGCGAGGCGCTGTTGCAGCGGCTGCTGGCCTACGACTGCCGGCTGCGCCTGCTGGTCGCCCCGGCCGGTTTCGGCAAGAGCGTGCTGCTGGCCGATTGCGCCCACCAATGCCCGCCGGACCATGAACTGCTCTGGCTCAACTGTGCGGTGCCGGGCCTGGACCCCGCGCAGCTTTGCCAGCTGCTGTGCCAGGCCCTGGGCTATGCCCCGAGCCTGAGCAGCAGCGAACTGCTGGCGGCCCTGGCCCAGGAACCGCGACGCCTGTGGCTGGTGCTCAACGACTACCCGGTAGCGCCGGCGGACGAACTGGATGGCTACCTGAATCTCCTGCTCAATGCCGCTGCGGCGGGCATCTGCTGGTGGCTGGGCAGCCGGCGGCGGCCGGCGTGCAACCTGCCGCGTCTGCTGCTGGAGGGCGAGCTGCTCGAACTGGGGCCCAGCGATCTGCTGTTCAGCGCCGCCGAGGTCTCGGCCTGGCTGGGGCAGTTGCAGCCGCAGCGCAGTGCCTGGGCCGAGGCCCTGCACGGGGCGACCCAGGGCTGGCCAGCGGCCTTGCGCTTGCGCGTGCTGGCGGCTCAGGGCGAGCCGGATACGCTGGCTGCGCCGCTGGATGAGCAACATGGCGAACTGCTGCGCGACTACCTGACCCGCGAAGTGCTGCAGGAGCTGCCCCACGAGCTGCTGCAGACCTTGCAGCAGCTGGCGCAGCTGCCGCGCTTCAATTACGAGCTGTGCGAGCACCTGTTCGGGGTCGGCGAGGGCGGCGAGTGGATGCGTCAGCTGGCCGAGCGCGGGGCCTTTATTCACGAGCTGGAACAGCACAAGGGCTGGTTCGCCCTGTTCGCCCCGGTGGCCACGCTGTTGCGTCGGTCTACCCGGGCGCTGCCGTGCCACAGCCTGCACCTGCACGCCAGCCAGTGGTTCGCCGCCCAGGGCGACATCCGCGCGGCGGTGGAACATGCGCTGCTCGGCGGGCAGCCGGAGGTGGCCGGCAGCTTTCTCGAACGCTTTACCGAAGAGCAGCTGTTGCAGGGCCAGGACCTGGCGCTGATTCTCGGCTGGCGCGCCGAGCTGCCGGACAGCCTGCTGCTCAGTACACCGCGGCTGATTCTGCTGAATGCCTGGGTGTTACTGCTGGTCGGCCGGCTGGACGAGGCGCTGGCCTGCGTCGATCAGTTGGCGCGTTTTCAGCCGCGCGGCGATGGCCCGCGCACCCTTGAGCTGTTTGCCCAGTGGCAGGCCATTCAGGGCATTGCCGCCTACGGCCGCGGCTGCGCGATAGACAGCCGCGAACAGCTGTTGGAGGCGTTGCCGAATCTGCCGCCCAGTGCCTGGGCGCAGGCCTTGCTGTGCCGTTCGATACTGACCCAGGTGGCCATTGGCGAGGGTGATCTGGAACTGGCCCAGCAGCTCAGCTACAAGGCGCTGCGGCAGGCGCGGGCGTGCGGCAGCCTGGTGTTCGAAGCCCTGCTGGAACTCGATCACGCCCTGCTGCTGGAGGCCCGCGGTGAGTTCGCCCGGGCCGAGGCTCTGCTCCAGCGGGTGCTGGCTTCCTGCGACCTCGCCGTTTTACGCGAGACCCCGGTGCTGGGGCGCGCCCAGCTGCGCCTGGGGCGCTTGAGCCTGCGCCAGGGCCGCCGTGAGGAGGCCGCGCGGCTGCTCCAGGCCGGGCTCGACGATGCCCAGCGCTGCGGCGACCCGGGGGCTTTTCATGGCTATCTGGGCCTGGCCGATCTGGCCGCCGGCGAGGGCGATCTGGCCGCGGCCTTCGCCCTGTTGGCGCAGGCCGAACGGCTGATGCAGCGGCAGCGGGTCAGCGAAACCCTCTACCGCGGCACCCTGCTGCTGGCCAGCGGTCGCCTGTGGCTGTATCAGGGGCACCGCCAGCGCGCCCGTGAAGCGGCCACCCGGGTGCTGGGCTACGCCCGGCGGGTCAAGGTCATGCTGCCGCCGCCGAATTTCCCCGAGATGATCCCGCGCTTTCAGCTGTTGCTGCTACAACTCGATCTGGAAGAGGGCGCGGATGTGCGCATGCCGCTGCAGGCCCTGCTCGAGCAGGCGCTGGCCCAGGGGCGTCAGGCCCTGGCCTGCGAACTCTGGCTGGCCTATGCCGAAGCCTGTGCGCAGTGGGACGATGAGGCCACGGCCAAACAGGCGCGGCAGGCCGGCCAGGCTCTGCGCCTGCGCCTGGATTACCAGTGCCTGTGGTTTACCGTGACCGATCCCGAACATGCTCCTCAGCCGACCGCCACGCCGGGCAGTGCGGACATGCAACTGAGCTGCCGCGAGCTGGCGGTGCTCGGCCTGATCGCCCAGGGCCTGTCCAACCAGGAGGTCGCCGAGCAGCTGTTTATCTCCCTGCATACGGTCAAGACCCACGCGCGACGCATCAACGGCAAGCTCGGCGTGGCGCGGCGCACCCAGGCTGTGGCCAAGGCCAAGGCGTTGGGCTTTCTGTAGGTTCTGCCCTCATTACGTGTCGCGAGGCGATAAATCGTAGGTTGGTGTTGAGCGCAGCGAAGCCCAGCAGGTGTAGAGCCACGATGCCGTCGTAGGGTGCGCTGTGCGCACCGAGAATCTACTGCCTGATCGCCCTGGTGCCAGATCAATGCAATGCCGCTGTGCTCTGCAGCAAACGCAGGCGCTGGCTGAGTTGCAGGCGCTGGGCCGGGTCGTCGCAGAGCAGGATGGCGTGCTGCAGGTCGAAGCGCTCGCCTTGCGGGCATTCAAGCAACTGATAGAGCTCGGCGCGGGCCAGGTGGTCGTGCAGGTTGGGCGTACCCAGTTGCAGCACCCGCTCGGCATCTTTCAGCGCGGCCAGGTAGTCGCCGGTCTCCTGATGCAGGTGCCGCAGGTTGCGCGACAGGCGCTGCAGCATGGTTCGGCCATCGCAGGCCTGCAGGTGGCTGGCGTTGAGTTCGACGGCGGGGCCCATATGGTTGAGTAGTAGCTCGCGGCATTCGCGGGTATACAGACGGCGACCGCTGCACGGGTCGAGCAGGTGATCGGCCCCGGGCACACGCAGCAGAAAGTGCCCGGGGAAGTTCACCCCCTGCAAGGCAATCTCCAGGCGTCTGGCCAGCTCCAGGGCCAGCAGCGCCAGGCTCAGAGGCTGGCCGCGGCGGCGACGCAGCACCTGATCCAGCAGCGCCGTCCGGGGACGCAGGGGTTGCTCGTCCTCCGAGTGAAAGTCCAGCTGGCTGAGACGCCGCAGCAGTGCCTGGCCCAGCTCGGGGGCAGGGCCCGCGGACAAACCCTGGCGAACCTGATGCTGCAGGCTGTCGAGTTCGCGCATTACCTCGGCCGGTTGCAGGCTTGGCTGGTGTTCGACGGCTATCCACAGCGCCGCCTCGAAGGTGGCGGCAGGTTGCTTGTCCAGGCAGGCAAGGCAGGCGGCGCGTGGATTCATGGCAGTCCCCCGGGCCGGTCGTGGCGAAATGCCAACAACCCCGGCTTCTGGCTTTGTAGCCAAGAGCAGGGCTCGCGTCCAGTGCTGCGTTGGCGCATGCCGAGCTGACCACTGGGAATGTGTGTGGCCAACCGCTGCCTATACTGAGAAGCAAATCAGTACGGGAGCCACTGCATGTTCGCCATGATGGAAACCACCCGGCTGGAGTCGTTGCACTTCGCCCAGGACCCGCAAACCGGGCTCAAGGCCATTATTGCCATTCACAACAGCCGCCTGGGGCCTGCGCTGGGGGGCTGCCGCTACCTGAGCTACGTCGACGAGCAGAGCGCCATCGAGGATGCCCTGCGTCTGGCCAAAGGCATGAGCTACAAGGCGGCGCTGGCCGGTGTGGCCCATGGCGGCGGCAAGGCGGTGATCATCCGCCCGGACCATGTGGACAACCGTGGCGCACTGTTCGAGGCCTTCGGGCGCTTTGTCGAAACCCTCAACGGCCACTACATCACCGCCATGGACAGCGGCACCTCCAGCGCCGATATGGACTGCATCGCTCAGCATACCCAGCACGTCACCAGCACCACGGCGGAGGGCGACCCCTCGCCGCATACCGCCATGGGCGTGTTCGCCGGGATTCGTGCCACGGCCATGGCGCGCCTCGGTGGCGACAACCTGGAAGGGCTGCGCGTGGCCATCCAGGGGCTGGGGCATGTCGGCTATGCCCTGGCCGAGCAGCTGCATGCCGCCGGTGCCGAACTGCTGGTCAGCGATCTGGATATGGGCCGGGTGCAACTGGCGGTGGAGCAACTGGGGGCTCATCCGGTGGCCAGCGAGGCCCTGCTCACCACCCCCTGCGACATTCTCGCGCCCTGCGGTCTGGGCGGCGTGTTGAATAGCGAAACGGCTGGCCAGCTGCGCTGCTCGGCGGTCGCCGGGGCGGCCAACAATCAGCTGGCCAGCAGTGACGTGGCCGATACCCTGCAGGCGCGAGGGATTCTCTATGCGCCGGATTATGTGATCAACGCCGGCGGACTGATTTATGTCGCCCTGCGCCATCGCGGCGAAAGTCTGCTGGCCATTACCAACCACCTGAGCCAGATCAGCCTGCGGTTGACCGAAATCTACGCCCATGCCCAGGCCGACAAGCGGCCGCCTTCGCGGGTGGCCGATGTCATGGCCGAGCGCCTGCTCTACGGGCCCTGAGCAGTGCCGCACTGATACGGCTGCGGGCCATCAGCCTGCAGTTCAGTGGACATCCATAAGATGTCGAGGAGTACAGCAATGCCTGACAGTCTGAAACTGCTCTATACCCGCCTTCTCGATCCCCAGGGCCGCCTGCTTGACGGGCTGCCGGCCTGGGCCGATGACCCTGCCCTGCTGGTGCGCCTGTACCGGCAGATGGTGCTGACCCGCCTGTTCGACCAGAAGGCCGTGGCCCTGCAGCGTACCGGCCGCATCGGCACCTATGCGCCGACCCTGGGCCAGGAGGCCATAGGCGTGGCCATCGGCGCGCTGATGCAGGCCGAGGACGTGCTGGTGCCCTATTACCGCGACACCGCAGTACAGCTGATGCGCGGGGTAAAGATGGAGGAAATCCTCCTCTACTGGGGGGGCGACGAGCGCGGCAGCGCCTATGCCGACCCGGCCGTGGCCCAGGACTTCCCGCTCTGCGTGCCGATCGCCACTCAGGCCCTTCATGCCTGCGGGGTGGCCAGCGCGTTCAAGATCCGCGGCCAGCACCGCGTGGCGGTGACCACCTGTGGCGACGGCGCGACCAGCAAGGGCGACTTTCTCGAGGCGCTGAATGTTGCTGGGGCCTGGCAGCTGCCGGTGGTGTTCGTGGTCAACAACAACCAGTGGGCCATCTCGGTGCCGCGGCGCATTCAGTGCGGTGCACCGACTCTGGCGCAGAAGGCCCTGGGTGCCGGCTTCCCCGGCGAGCAGGTGGACGGCAACGATGTACTGGCGGTTTACGCACGCATGCAGGCGGCCCTGGAGCGCGCCCGCCATGGCAAGGGGCCGGTGCTGCTGGAATGCCTGAGCTATCGCCTAGGCGATCACACCACCGCCGACGATGCCACCCGCTACCGCAGCAGCGAGGAGGTCAAGCAGGCCTGGCAGGAAGAGCCGATCAAGCGTCTGCAGCTTTTTATGGTGGCCCAGGGGTTGTGGGACGAGGGCCGCGAGCAGGCATTGATCGGCGAGTGCCAGGCTCTTGTGCAGCAGGCGGTGGAGGCCTTCGAGGTGGTCGGCGATCCACCTGCCACCGCGGCGCTGGAGTATGTCTACGAGCAGTGGCCGGCCGCCCTGGCCGAGCAGTGCGAGATGTTCCTGGAACGGGCGGCGCGGCGCAGGGCGGCCGCTGAACGGGGAGGGGACGGCCATGCCCAGTGACAAAGTCAGCCTGCTCGAGGCGGTCAACCTGGCCCTGCACCGGGCCATGTACGAGGACGAGAACGTGGTCGCGCTGGGTGAGGATATCGGCGTCAACGGCGGGGTTTTCCGCGCCACCGCCGGGCTGCGCGACGCCTTCGGCATCAAGCGGGTGATCGACACCCCCCTGGCGGAAACCATGATCGCCGGCCTGGCGGTGGGCATGGCCGCCCAGGGCCTGAAGCCGGTGATGGAAATCCAGTTCATGGGCTTTATCTACCCGGCGCTGGATCAGCTGGTGTCCCATGCCAGCCGCCTGCGCAACCGCACCCGCGGCCGCTTGAGCTGCCCCATGGTGTTGCGCACGCCGATGGGTGCCGGCATCCGCGCCCCCGAGCATCACAGCGAAAGTACCGAGGCGATGTTCGCCCATATCCCCGGCCTGCGCGTGGTCATTCCCTCGTCGCCGGCGCGGGCCTATGGCTTGCTGCTGGCAGCCATCGACGACCCCGATCCGGTGATCTTTCTCGAACCGACCCGGCTCTATCGGATGAACCCTCAGGAACTGCACGACGACGGCAAGCGCCTGCCCCTGGACAGCTGCTTCACCCTGCGCGAGGGCAGCGACCTGAGCCTGATCAGCTGGGGCGCGAGCATCCACGAATGCCAGCAGGCCGCCGAGCTGCTGGCCGAGCGCGGCGTGTCGGTGGAGCTGATCGACGTGGCCTGCATCAAGCCGCTGGATCTGGACACCCTGGAGGCTTCGGTGCGCAAGACCGGGCGCTGCGTGATCGTGCACGAGGCACCGAAAAGCTGCGGGGTTGGCGCGGAGATCGCCGCCAGCCTCTACGAGCGGGCCTTGCTCGATCTGCAGGCACCGATCCAGCGGGTGACCGCGCCGGATATTCCGCCACCGCTGTACCGCCTGGAGGGGCTGTATATCCCCGATGCCTCCGACATAGTCGCGGCTTGCGAGGCGGTCTTGAATTACGCCTGAACGACAAGGGCTGGTGCGCACGGCGCACCCTACGAGGTTGGTGCGGGCAGGGTAGGGTGCGCCGTGCGCACCACGATGGAGAATGTGGGGAGAGCGCCATGAAATATTTCAAACTGCCCGATCTGGGCGAAGGCCTGCAGGAAGCCGAGATCGTCGAGTGGCACGTCAAGGCCGGCGACGAGGTCAAGGCCGACCAACTGCTGGTCTCGGTGGAAACCGCCAAGGCCATCGTCGATATTCCTGCGCCCTACGACGGGGTGGTGGTGAAAACCTTCGGGGCCGAAGGCGATATCCTGCATGTCGGTGAGCCGCTGCTGGCCTACGAAGGCGAGGCCGATGCCGGCACTGTGGTCGGCCGCCTGGAGGGGGGTGGCAGCGCCCAGGCCGACAGCTTCTTCGTCGGGGCTGCGCCGTCCACCCGCGAACACCTGGCCCCGCGGGCCACCCCGGCGGTGCGCCAGCTGGCGCGGCAACTGGGGGTGGACCTGGGGCACCTGGCGGGCAGCGGCACGGATGGCCTGATCACCCGCGCCGATGTTGAGGCGGCGACCCAGACGGCGCGGGACCGGTTTGGCGGCGAGAAGCTGCGCGGAGTGCGGCGCAGCATGGCGATCAATATGGCCCGCGCCCACGCCGAAGTGGTGCCGGTGGTGATAGTCGGTGATGCCGACCTGCACCTCTGGGCTGAGGCCCGCGACCCGCTGGTGCGTCTGGCCCAGGCGATTGCCGCGGCCTGCCGGGTGGAGCCGCTGCTCAACAGCTGGTTCGATGGCAAGAACCTGTCGCTCAAACAGCACGAACGGCTCGACCTGGGCATCGCCGTGGACAGCCCCGATGGCCTGTTCGTACCGGTATTGCGCAATGTCGGCGCACGCAGCGCCGAGGACCTGAAAGCCGGTGCCGCGCGCCTGCGCGCCGACGTCAAGGCGCGTTCCATCCCGCCCCAGGAAATGATGGGCGCGACCCTGACCCTGTCCAACTTTGGCACCCTGTTCGGTCGCTACGCCAACCCCATCGTGATGCCGCCCCAGGTGGCGATCATCGGGGCCGGCGGCATCCGCGACGAGCCGGTGGCGGTCAAGGGCAAGGTCGAAGTACACCCGATCCTGCCGCTGTCGCTGACTTTCGACCACCGTGCGGTTACCGGCGGCGAGGCGGCGCGTTTTCTTCAGGCGTTGGTGCAGGCGCTGGAGCAGCGAGAGGGGTGAGAAGCCCTATAGGCATGGTGTAGCTGTGTAGGGTGGACGGCGCTATGTCCATCCACCACATCGCGATGGTGGATGGGAGCGGCGTCATCCACCCTGCAAGGCTGAAAAACATCACGGGCATGGGTCAGGCACCCCGGCCGCTCCTACGGGGCGGGTGGTTGTTCAAACGCTACGGTGTCTAGCCGGTAGCCCGGATAAAGCGCGCTACACGCTGCAATCCGGGACAAAGGGCGGGTGGCCGGTATAGCTGGGGGCTACTCGGCTTGGGCTTCGCCCAGTTCGCTTAAGGCATCGGGCTGGTTCTTGAAGGCCTTGGCGAAGATCTCGCGGTTTTTCGCCATAAAGATCCCCAGTTCCTCACCCTGCTGCTCGTTCAGCGAAGGCACGGCCTTCTGCAGCACATCGGTCAACAACTCGGCCAGCTCGAGCATCTTGTCATGGCGGTCGGCTTCGGCTTTATCCATAAACAAACGCTCCAAATCTCGGCTGCTGCGGTACACCACTTCGACGGCCATTCATCACCTCTACGCCTTCACGCTGATGGGTTACGGGGAGTTAACTGTTTATTCGTACAGTGGTGACGAGCATAAAGAACTCGCGCGACTTTGCCCAGCGCTAATTGCTTGGCTGTGTAGGGTGCGCCGTGCGCACCGCGAAGGAAAGAGGGCCAGGTTGCTCGCTGTAGCGAAGTAGGTGAGCAGTCCATAGACCCAGTAGGGTGCGCCGTGTGCGCAGCAGCAGTCCCCCTTGGTGGTGCGCACGGCGCACTCTACGAAATCGGCGTGGCGTAGCGCGTGAACAGGTTTTCAGTCACTTAACGGCGCAAACAGCGCCTGCAGGTCTTCCTCGCCGAGCTGCCACTGGGCCTGACTACCGCCCTCCAGCAGGCCGCGGGCCAGGTCGGCTTTGCTCTGCTGCAGTTGCTGGATCTTTTCCTCGACGCTGCCGCGGGCGATCAGCTTGTAGACGAACACCGGCTTGTCCTGGCCGATGCGGTAGGCGCGGTCGCTGGCCTGGGCTTCGGCGGCCGGGTTCCACCAGGGGTCGAAGTGGATCACGGTGTCGGCGGCGGTGAGGTTGAGGCCCGCGCCGCCGGCCTTGAGGCTGATCAGGAAGATCGGCAGTTCGCCTGCCTGGAACTGCTGCACCGGGGTGCGGCGGTCCTGGGTGCTGCCGGTGAGCTTGGCGTAGGGGATATGCCGCACCTTTAATTCGTTTTCGATCAGCGTCAGCATCGCGGTGAACTGGGAAAACAGCAGCACCCGGCGGCCCTCGGCGAACAGTTCCTCGAGCATTTCCAGCAGCTCGCTCAGCTTGCCGGAGTCGTGGCTGCCCAGCGCCGCGTCGCCGTCTTCGCCGAGCAGGCGCAGGTCGCAGCAGGCCTGGCGCAGGCGCAGCAGGGCTTCGAGAATCACGATCTGGCTACGGGCCAGGCCCTGGCGGGCGATTTCCGCGCGGACCTTCTTGTCCATGGCCAGGCGCAGGGTTTCGTAGCGGTCGCGCTGCACCGCGGTCAGCTCGATCCAGTGGGTAATCTCGGTCTTGGGCGGCAGCTCGCGGGCCACCTGCTCCTTGCTGCGGCGCAGGACGAAGGGCTTGATCCGCCCGGACAGGTGCGCCAGGCGCTGGGCGTTGCCCTGTTTCTCGATGGGGGTGCGGTAGTCGCGCACAAAGCTCTTGCTGTCTCCCAGCCAGCCGGGCATGAGGAAATTGAACAGCGACCATAGCTCGCCGAGGTGATTTTCCAGCGGCGTGCCGGTCAGGCACAGGCGCTGCCCAGCCTGTATCTGCGCGGCGGCCAGGGCGGCCTTGCTGCGCGGGTTCTTGATGTTCTGCGCCTCGTCGAGAATCAGCAGGCGGTAGCTGTGCGCGTTGAGCGCCTTGAGGTCGCGGGGCAGCAGGGCGTAGGTGGTGAGAATGATGTCGTGCTCGCCGATCTGCTTGAACAGCGCCCGGCGCTTGGGCCCGTGCAGGGCCAGCACCCTGAGCTGCGGGGTAAAGCGCGCGGCCTCGTCCTGCCAGTTGGGGATCAGGCTGGTGGGCATCACGATCAGCGCCGGCTGGCGCAGGCGTCCGGCCTGCTGTTCGCAGAGGATATGGGCCAGGGTTTGCAGGGTCTTGCCCAGACCCATATCGTCGGCCAGCAGGCCGCCGACTTCCAGCTCGGCCAGGGCCTGCATCCAGGCCAGGCCCTGCAGCTGATAGGCACGCAGCTCGGCCTGCAGGCCTGGCGGGGCCTGAATCTGCGTGGCATTGAGGCTGTGCAGGCGCTGGGCGAAGTCGCGCAGCTGAGCGCCACCGTGCCAGTTCAGGGCTGGGCCCTGTGCCAGCAGGTCCAGGCGCGCGGCATCCAGGCGCGACAGGCGTAGGCGCTGGCTGGATTCGCCCGGCTCGCGGAAGAACAGCTCGCCAAGGGTCGCCAGCAGCGGCTTGAGGCGGGCGAAGGGCAGGGCGACGCGCTTGTGGTTGTGCGGCAGGCTGACCAGCAGCACCTCACTGTCATCGCGCTTGTTCAGCGCCTCGCCATTGAGCAGCCAGGGCGTGCGGCGGATCGCCTGCAGCAGGATCGGTAGCAGGCTCAGGCGCTGGCCTTCGACCTCGATACCCAGCTCCAGGTCGAACCAGTTCTGTTCCGGATCTTCCTCGACCGTGGCGTACCAGTCGTCCACCTGCGCCAGGTTGAACTGGAACTCCGGCTGCATACGGATTTCCCAGCCTTCCTCGCGCAGGCGCGGCAGCTGTTCGCGGACAAACAGCAGCCAGGCCGCCTCGTTGGGTTGTTCATAGGCCTCGCCGGCGCTCTCCGGCAGGGCTTCGCTCTGGCGCAGCGCAACCTGCAGGCCGGTCTGCTCAAGGCGCTTGCGCAGCGCGGCCTCCTGGCCGGCGTCGCGGACGATGCGCAGGCTCTGCTGCGGACTCTGTTTAATCAGCAGATCCTTGACCGGCTTGCCCGTGGCCAGATGGCCCTGGTAGTCGAAGGCCAGGGCGGCGCGGTGCTGGGTCTGCTCCTGCATCCGGCCTTTGCGCGCATCGAAATGCACCCGCACCAGGCTGCCCAGGCTGAGCACCGGCTTGGGCTGCACGTCCTGCAGCAACTGTTCGACCGATTCCGGGCTGGGCACGATCAGGGGCGACAGGTCGACGCCCTGATCCTGCTGGTTCTGCAGGGTCAGCAGGGCGCTGGCCACGTGCTTGCAGTTGAAGCCCACCGGGCAGCTGCAGCGGCCGCTGACGCTCCAGCCCTGGCCGTAGGGCTTGAGGGTGATGCGTTGGTGGTAGGTCTGCGCGCCCGAGCCGCGGCAGTTGGCCAGCAGCAGGTCGCCCTTGAGGCTGAGCAGGGTGCTGCGGCCCTGCGCGGCATAGCCCTGGCCACGCTGCAGGTCACCCGAGCCGAATTCCGCGCGCCAGTCTTCCTGGCGAATGCGCAGCAGGTCGAGGGGCATTAGCACCACCCCAGGGTGGCAAAGGCGATGCGTGGCATGGCGAAGGCATATCTGAAGGACAGCCGACGATTCTGGCACAGGCCGGGCGGATTAGCAGGCTGTTGTGCGGCCCCGTGTGTCGCCAAGTTGGTGCAGGCCTTGGCCGCGGGAACGACACCTGGGGCTTAGCGCCCGGCGAATGACTGGCGGTACTGTCCCGGGGTCGCCCCCAGGGCCTGGCGGAAGCGGTTGCTGAAATGGCTGGCACTGGCAAAACCGCAGGCCAGGGCCACCTCGCCCAGGGGTAGCGGACTGCTGCGCAACAACTGCTGGGCGCGCAACAGGCGCTGGGCCAGCACATAGCGGTGTGGCGGCAGGCCGAAGCTGAGCTGGAACATCCGCGCGAAGTGGTATTCGGACAGCGCGCAGAGCCCTGCCAGCTGTCCCAGGCTGAGCGGCTCGGCGAGATTGGCCTGAACAAAGTCGCGCAGCCGGCGGCGCAGGCCGGGGGCCAGGCCGCCGTTCAGGCGCAGGCCCTCGCGGCGACCGACCTGGTTCAGCAGGGCATGGCTGATCAGGTCGTGGGCCAGGCTGCTGCTGAGCAGGCGCTCGCCCGGCTCGCTCCAGTCCAGGCTGCTGAGCTGGCGAAAGCGCCGGGCCTGCTGTGCATCGTCGAGAAAGGTGCCTTCGCGCAGCTCCAGCTCCCGGGGTTCGCGATCCAGCAGATTGACCGCCGCCAGGGCGAACTGCTCCTGGCTGATATACAGATGAGCCAGATGGATTTCACCGTTGATCACCCAGGCCGACTGATGGCCCGCGGGGAGGATGCACAGCTTGTCCGGCGCGCCCTTGCTGTGCGGGCTTTCGCGGCGAAAGGTGCCGGTGCCGCCGGCCAGGTAGCAGGACAGGGTGTGATGGCTGGGGGCCTGGTAGTCGCGAGCGTCATGACGGTTGCTCCACACGGCCGCGGCCAGCCCATCGCCCAACTCGGCGCTGCGGTGCAGGCGGGTGTTGGGTGAGCTGTGCATGCTCTGGAAAACCTGTAGATGCTCAAGTTGCGCCATAAAACCTCCGGTCGCCCAATGCTACGCCGGCCCGCATCGGCTGCCAGCCCCCGGTTGGAGAAATGCGCAAGATTGTGCAAGGCGTGGTTCAGGCGTTGAGCAGTTTTTCCACTTCGCCGACGGTCAGCACCTTGCCGACCGAGACCACCTTGTCGTCAATTGCCAGGGCAGGTGTCGACATCACACCGTGGGCGGCGATTTCGGCAAAGTCGGTGACCTTGATGACTTGTGCCTCGCGCCCCAGATTGGCCAGTGCCGCTTGGGTGTTTTCGCTCAGAGTGATGCATTTCTTGCAGCCGGAACCGAGGATTTTGATGATCATGCCGTGCTCCAAAAGTCAGATAAACAGATAGGTAAACGCATTAAACAGATAGCCGATCAGCACGATGCCAACGGCCACAATGCCGAAGAACAAGGCCAGCAGCGGTGCCTTGACCACTTTCTTGAGCATGATCAGCGAGGGCAACGACAGCGCGGTAACGGCCATCATAAAGGCCAGCGCCGTGCCCAGGCCGATGCCTTTGGCCACCAGCGCTTCGGCAATCGGCAGGGTGCCAAAGATATCGGCATACATCGGCACGCCTACCAGTGTCGCCAATGGCACCGACCACCAGTTGTCCTGCCCCAGCAGCGCTTCGATCCAGTCCGCTGGAATCCAGTTATGGATGGCCGCGCCTATGCCGACACCAATCAGCACATAGAGCCAGACCCGGCGGAAAATATCGCTGACCTGGGCCCAGGCGAATTCCGCCCGGTCACGCCGCATCAGTTCTGCCTGGGGGATGTCGAGCACCGGGTTGTGCATGACAAAGGCTTCGACGTAACGCTCCATCTTCGCCCGGCCGATCAGCGTGCCGCCCAGCACCGCCAGCACCAGGCCAATCAATACATAGGCGATGGCAATCGACCAGTTGAAGATGCTCGCCAGCAGAATCACCGAGGCCAGGTCCACCAGCGGTGAGGAAATCAGAAAGGCGAAAGTCACCCCCAGCGGCAGCCCCGAGCTGGTAAACCCGATAAATAGCGGAATCGACGAGCAGGAACAAAACGGCGTGATGGTGCCCAACAATGCTCCGGTGAGTTTGGCCTTGAAGCCACTCATGCCGCCGAGAATCCGCCGCGTACGTTCGGGCGGAAAATAACTCTGCACCCAGGAAATGCTGAAGATCAGCACCGCCAGCAGGATAAAAATCTTGATCACGTCATAGATAAAGAAGTGCAGGCTGGCACCAATGCGGCTGGTCATGTCCAGGCCGAAGCCGTCCTCCAGCAGCACACGCACCAGCCAGGCCAGCCAGTCCATGCGCAGCAGTTGGTCGTTCAGCCATTTGAACAGTTCCATGGGTTTTCCTTAGTCTTGCACCTGAGTGCGCTCGTACCAGCCCTTGCTGTTATTGACCATGCGCACCAGCCAGAGCATCACCGGCACCTCGATCAGCACGCCGACCACCGTGGCCAATGCTGCGCCGGAGTTGAAGCCGTAAAGCGCGATGGCCACCGCCACGGCCAGCTCGAAGAAGTTCGACGCACCGATCATCGCCGCCGGGCCGGCGATATCGTGGCGCACCTTGAGTTGGCGGCACATCCAGTAACCCAGCGCAGCGATAAACAGCGTCTGCAGCAGAATCGGCACGGCCAGCATGGCGATGATCAGCGGCTGCGCAACGATGGTCTGGCCCTGGAAGGAGAACAGCAGCACCAGGGTGGCGAGCAGGGCGAGGATGGAGAACGGCCCGATACGCGCCAGCACCGCTTGCAAGGCCGCATCGCCATGGCGCAGCAGGCGCGCGCGGATAAATTGGGCGATGGCCAGGGGGATAACGATATACATCACCACCGACAGCAGCAGGGTGTCCCAGGGTACCGGAATCGATGACACGCCCAGCAGCAAAGCGACTATGGGGGCGAAGGCGAACACCATCACCAGGTCGTTGATCGCCACCTGGGTCAGGGTGAAGTTGGCGTTGCCCCTGCACAGGTTGCTCCAGACGAACACCATGGCGGTGCAGGGCGCGGCACCGAGCAGGATCAGCCCGGCCACATAGCTGTCGATCTGCTCGGCCGGCAGCCAGCCGGCGAATGCATGACGCAGAAACAGCCAGGCCATAAAAGCCATGGTAAAGGGCTTGATCAGCCAGTTGACGGTCAGGGTCACGCCCAGGCCGGCGCGCTGCTGGTAGACCTCGCCAATGGCGCTGAAGTCGATCTTTATCAGCATGGGGATGATCATCACCCAGATCAGCAGGCCCACCGGAATATTCACCTGGGCGATTTCCAGTGCGCCCACGGCCTGCGCCGCCTCTGGGGCGAACAGGCCGAGCAGGGTGCCGCCGATGATGCAGAGCAATACCCAGAGCGTCAGGTAACGTTCGAAAAAGCCCAGTGGCGAGCCGGCCTGAGAGGCCGAGGATTCGAGGGTGTTGGTCATGCTGGCTTCCTTGAGGCAACGTCACGAGTCTAGTCAGGCCCGCCGGGCGCGGTATTGATCTGGGTCGGCTTGGGCTTGGCTGAATATACGGTTTACAAGATATATGGATATCAATATATTCGCAAAACCGTATTTATGTGACGCCCACCGCCATGAGCCAAAAGACCCGCGTGCTGTTTCTCTGCGTGGCCAACGCCGCCCGCTCGCAGATGGCCGAAGCCCTGCTGCGCCATACCGACCCCGAAGGCTACGAGGCCTTTAGCGCCGGCACCCAGCCCGGCGAGGTGGACCCGCGTGCGCGTCTGGCGCTGGAGCAGCTGGGGGTAAGTACCGAGGGGCTGCAGAGCAAAGGCCTGGAGCATTTCGACGGTCAGCAGTTCGACTACGTGATCACCCTGTGCGACAAGTCCGCCTTCGAGTGCAGCACCCTGCCCGGGGCCGGCGAATATATCGCCTGGGACTTCGAGGACCCGGCCAGCAGCCGCCAGCCGAATGCCTACAAGCACTGCCTGCAGCAGATCCATGAGCGCATCAAGATGTTCGTGCTGGTCAAGAACAAGACCAGGGCCCCACTGCAGATGCTCGCCCCTGTCACCCTGTTCAAGGCCCTGGCCGACGACACCCGCGCGCGCATGACCCAGTTGATCGCCCAGGAGGGCGAGCTGTGCGTCTGCGAGCTGACCGCTGCCCTGGAGGAAAGCCAGCCGAAGATCTCCCGCCACCTGGCCCAGTTGCGCAGCAGCGGCCTGCTGCAGGATCGCCGCGCCGGGCAGTGGGTCTATTACCGTTTGCACCCGCAACTGCCGGCCTGGGTTGGCCAGACTCTGGCCCAGGTGCTTGAGGCCGGTGATCCGCAACTGGCCGAGGATCGCTTGCGTTTGCACGGTATGCGTGACCGCCCCGATCGCGCCGCGGTGTGCGGCTAAGCCATTCGAGGGATAAGGCAACGATGATCAATACCTTGGGGTTATTCGCCCTGACGGCGCTGGCCGAGATCATCGGCTGCTACCTGCCGTATCTGTGGCTCAAGCAGGGCAAGAGCATCTGGTTGCTAGTGCCGGCTGCTGTATCGCTGGCGCTTTTTGCCTGGCTGCTGACCCTGCATCCAACCGCTACCGGGCGGGTGTATGCCGCCTACGGCGGGGTCTATGTGGCGACGGCAATCATCTGGCTGTGGCTGGTGGACGGCATTCGTCCGACCCATTGGGATCTGCTGGGTGCGGCTGTGGCCGTGCTCGGTATGGCGATCATTATGTTTGCACCGCGCAATATCTAATCCCTTCAACAGAGAGAGTCTGTGCATGGCTATCAAGGTAGGTATCAACGGTTTTGGTCGTATCGGTCGTCTGGCGCTGCGTGCTGCCTGGGGCTGGCCGGAGTTTGAGTTTGTGCAGGTCAACGACCCGGCCGGTGACGCCGCGACCCACGCTCATCTGCTGAATTTCGACTCGGTGCATGGCCGCTGGCAGCATGAGGCGAGCAGCGAAGGCGAGTGCATCCTGATCGACGGCAAGCGCATCCAGATCACGGCCAACAAGACCATCGACGATACCGACTGGAGCGGCTGTGATCTGGTGATCGAAGCCAGCGGCAAGATGAAAAGCGTCGCGGTGCTGCAGGCCTATCTCGACCAAGGCGTAAAGCGCGTGGTGGTCTGCGCGCCGGTAAAAGAGCCGGGCGCGCTGAATATCGTGATGGGCGTCAACCAGCAGCTGTTCGACCCGGTGCAGCACCGCATCGTTACCGCCGCTTCCTGCACCACCAACTGCCTGGCTCCGGTGGTCAAGGTGATCCACGAGAACCTCGGCATCCGCCACGGTTCGATCACCACCATCCACGACCTGACCAACACCCAGAGCATTCTCGATACGCCGCACAAGGACCTGCGCCGGGCACGGGCCAGCGGCATGAGCCTGATCCCCACCAGCACCGGTTCGGCCACGGCGATTGCCGAGATCTTCCCCGAGCTGCGCGGCAAGTTGAATGGCCATGCCGTGCGCGTACCCCTGGCCAACGCCTCGCTGACCGATTGCGTATTCGAGGTGGAGCGCGCCACCACGGTGGAAGAGGTCAACGCTCTGCTTAAAGCCGCCGCTGACGGGCCGCTCGCTGGGATTCTTGGCTATGAGGAGCGGCCGCTGGTGTCCATCGACTACCGCACCGATCCGCGCTCCTCGATTATCGATGCGCTGTCGACCATGGTGGTCAACGGCACCCAGGTGAAGCTCTACGCCTGGTACGACAACGAATGGGGCTACGCCAACCGCGCGGTGGAATTGGCGCGGATGGTGGGGTTGGCCGATTGATCCGTAGGGTGGATGACGCCTTTTTCATCCACCTTGGTTATCTGGTGGATGGATAAAGCGCCATCCACCCTACGCTCTGTAGGGGCGGCGGGAACGCCTAGTTATTGGCCGCGATGGATCGTCGGTATTGCCATCGCGGGCAAGCCCGCTCCTACAAAAGCCTGTTGCGAAATCCATCACTTACTCCATGCGGTACAACAGGATTTCTCCGATGCA
Source organism: Pseudomonas sp. XK-1 (assembly GCF_038069885.1). Taxonomy (NCBI): domain Bacteria; kingdom Pseudomonadati; phylum Pseudomonadota; class Gammaproteobacteria; order Pseudomonadales; family Pseudomonadaceae; genus Pseudomonas; species Pseudomonas sp. XK-1. The sequence goes on from NZ_JBBPES010000001.1 coordinate 972,466, forward strand.
CGCCTTATCCCGCCTAGCCCCCGACGTGCGCCAATACCTGCTGGTGACCGGCAACTACTGGGCCTTTACCCTCACCGACGGCGCGCTGCGCATGTTGGTGGTGCTGCATTTTCACAGCCTGGGTTACTCGCCGCTGGCGATCGCCGCGCTGTTTCTGTTCTATGAGATTTTCGGCGTGGTGACCAATCTGGTCGGCGGCTATCTGGGGGCGCGGCTGGGGCTGAATCGCACCATGAATATCGGCCTGGGCCTGCAGGTGGCGGCCTTGCTGATGCTCACCGTGCCAGCGGCTTGGCTGACCATTCCCTGGGTGATGGGCGCGCAGGCGCTGTCCGGTATTGCCAAAGACCTGAACAAGATGAGCGCCAAAAGCTCGATCAAGTTGCTGGTGCCGGACAGCCAGCAGGGCAGGCTGTACAAGTGGGTGGCGATTCTTACCGGCTCGAAAAACGCGCTCAAGGGCGTGGGCTTCTTTATGGGCGGCGCGTTGCTGGCGTTGCTCGGTTTCACCGGCGCGGTCCTGGCCATGGCGGCTGTGCTGGCGCTGATCTGGCTGGCCAGCCTGCTGCTGCTGAAAAAGGATCTGGGCAAGGCGAAGGCCAAACCGAAGTTTCGCGACATTCTGTCCAAGAGCCGGGCGATCAATATTCTGTCGGCGGCGCGACTGTTTCTCTTCGGTGCCCGCGATGTGTGGTTTGTGGTGGCGCTGCCGGTGTACCTGTCCAGCGTGTTTGGCTGGGATTTCTGGATGGTCGGCGGCTTTCTCGCTGCCTGGGTGATTGGCTACGGCATTGTGCAGTCCTTCGCCCCGACCATCACCGGCAAGGCCAGCGGCCAGTTGCCGGATGGTCGCGCGGCATTCGCCTGGGCTGCCGTGCTGGCCGGGTTGCCCGCAGCCATTGCTCTGGGTTTGAGCACTGATCTATCGGCGCACTGGGTATTGCTCGGCGGGCTGATGGCGTTTGGCGCGCTGTTTGCGGTGAACTCCTCGCTGCACAGCTACCTGATCGTCAGCTACGCCAAGGAAGACGGCGTATCGCTGGATGTTGGCTTCTACTACATGTCCAACGCCCTTGGTCGGCTGATCGGCACGCTGCTGTCGGGCTGGGTGTATCAGGCCTATGGCCTGCAAGCCTGCCTGTGGGTGTCGTCGGCCTTTGTCCTGCTCGCCGCGCTGATTTCCATTGGCCTGCCCAGGCATGCTGAGCAGAAACCCGCGGGCTGATCAGTCGCAGCTGGCCCCACAACCACCCTCAGGTCCCGGGTATACGGGGGCAAAGCCGCCGCCTGGGGTACGAAAATTGGTGGTCTGGCCCTGGTACAGGCGCGCGGCCAGCCACTGCACCTGGCTGTCGTAGGCATAGGCGCGCAGGTCGAACTTCAGTGCCGGGGTTTCCGGTGACATGGCGCGTTGCCCCGGCAGCACCAGGGCCTGGGCCACGTAATCGCCGGCGAGGATTTCCTGCCATACGCGCTGGGTCAGTTTGTCGCCGCGGTAGGCGGCGCGGCTGCCGTAACCGGCGCAGGGTTTGAAGAACAGCTGCTTGCGCGTGCGCCACAGGCGTTCGGCATTGGCTGGCTCGACTACTTCGGTATGCGGAATGGCCGCCAGCAGCAGTGCCTGAATATCCTCGGGCACGCCGAGGGCCTGCAGTTGCTCGGCATCGCTCAGCAGCGCCAGGTTGCGTTTGTCGGCATACAGGGCATGGGCCTGCGGGTGCGGGGTGAGCAGGGTGGCGCGCTCAAGATAGGCCTGGCGCAGCTGGGCATGGGCCGCATCGTCCAGGGCGAAATCGGTCAGGCGGTTATAGACCAGGTCGATGGCCAGTTCGCCATGCCAGAGCTGGCCGTCACGCAGGCTTAGCTCGCTGGGGTCGGCGATTACCGCCTGCAGGCCGTGGCGTTGGAACAGCTGTTGGAACAGCAAAAACTCCGGGTACAGATACTGCTGCTCGGGCCTCTCGTCGACTATGGCGATGCTGCGCAGCGGCCGGGTATGACCCGCCAGGGCCCATTCCTGCTGGAACATGGCAATGATATTGGCCTCCAGGCTTTCGGCCCGCAGCGCCGGCGGCAGCAGTTGCTCGATGGCCGGGCAGCACGCCCGCTGCGCCCGCGCCAGCACGGCGTTAAGCATGGCCCCGCCGGCATTGCTGTTGATCTCGATCAGGCCGATGCCGTCTTCGGCGATATGGAAGTCATAACCGAAAAACACCCCCTTGGCCCCAGGCTCAAACCGGGCAATGGCCGGCGAGCGGGCCAATACCCGCTCGCGATAGGCCGGCAGGGCCACCACCGACTCGATGGCGCGAATCACCTCGGCCATGCGTTCGAGCTGGGCCCTGGCGACGAATACAGGGTGGGCGGCAAACAGGTAGGGGCAGCGCTCGCGCACCAGTTCGAACAGCCCAGGTTGGCCCAGGTTTGACTCCAGGGCATCGCGCAGCGCCGTCTGATCCAGGCTGATGCAGAAGCAACGGCTGTTGAGCGTTTTGATCGACACCTCGGCCAGGGCCGCACCGACGCTGGCCGAAGAGAGATAGCTAGCGTCTTGTTCGCTGAGGGGGAGCAGCGGCTGGGTCATGGTGGTTTCCGTGTGATTCTGGAGTGGATTGCCTAGGGTTGTAGCAGTCGCTGCCCGCGTTGGCCATAGCGCCCAGCCAATACGTCCGTCACTGCAACTCGCGTCCAGAAAAAGCGCAACTTTATGCAAGTGGTGGCGGCCTAAGGCGCGCAGACTTCAGGCTTGTTATCGGGAGTCTGTTGATGAACCTGTCGCTCTATCTATTGACCGTACTGATCTGGGGCACCACCTGGATCGCCCTCAAGCTACAACTGGGCGAAGTGGCGATTGCCGCCTCCATCGCCTACCGCTTCGCCCTGGCCTCCGCCGTGTTGTTCGCCATCCTGCTGCTCAGCGGCCGCCTGCAGAAACTCGATAAGCGCGGCCAACTGATCTGCCTGGCGCAGGGGCTGTGCCTGTTCTGTATCAACTTTATGTGCTTCTACACCGCCAGCCAGTGGATCCCCAGCGGCCTGGTGGCGGTGATCTTCTCCACCGCGACGCTGTGGAATGCGATCAACGCGCGGCTGTTCTTCAAGCAGAAGATCGCTGCCAATGTGCTGGCCGGTGGTGCGCTGGGCTTGGGCGGCCTGGCGTTGCTGTTCTGGCCGGAACTGGCCGGGCAGGAGGCCAGCCATGAAACCCTCCTGGGCATCGGCCTGGCGCTGATCGGCACCCTGTGTTTTTCTGCCGGCAATCTGCTCTCTAGCCTGCAGCAGAAGGCCGGCCTCAAGCCGCTGACCACCAACGCCTGGGGCATGCTCTATGGCGCGCTGATGCTGGTGGCGATCTGTCTGGTCAGTGGCACGCCGTTCGGCTTTGAGTGGAATACCCGTTACGTCGGCACTCTGCTGTACCTGGCGATTCCCGGCTCGGTAATCGGCTTTACCGCCTACCTGACCCTGGTCGGGCGCATGGGCCCGGAACGTGCAGCCTACTGCACCGTACTGTTCCCGGTGGTGGCGCTGAATATCTCGGTGTTTGTCGAGGGCTACCAGTGGACCGCCCCGGCGCTGTTCGGTCTGGTACTGGTGATGCTGGGCAATGTGCTGGTATTTCGTAAGCCCAAGGCGATACCTGCAACCGTGGCTAGCGCACAGGGTTAGCTGCGCCTTTCTCTGCCGGCCCATAGCGCCGGGTTGTTGCCCCCGGCGCTGCGTGAGGCTATTCAGCCGGCATAGTCCGGACTAGTGATTTCTCGGGTCGTCCGCCGGGTCGAGGTAGCTGAGGCCCCAGGGGCCGACGCCATGTACCTGAACGATGACTTCCTGATCCCGGGTGGTGGCGAACATCGGCATCCCCGCGGGAATGATCAGGGTATCGCCCGGTTGGTAAGCCTTGACCATGGCCGGGTCGGACTTGTCGCCGGTGGCAAAATAGAAAGTGCCCGAGATAACGGTCACGCGCTCGGCGAGCGGATGGGTGTGCACGCCGATATTCGAGTTTGCCGGCACCTTAAGGCGGAAGGTAAAGGGCTCGGCGGCTTTCAGGTCGCCTTCGATCACGGCGATCATCGCGCCGGGGCCTACTGACGGCGCAGGGGTCCATTGCAGGTCTGACGGGGTAGCCGCAATAAATCCTGAATCCTCCGCCAGGGTGGTGGAGGCCAGGCATAAGCCGCCGAGCAATGCCAGGGCTACAGCGACGGGTTTAAAAGTGTTCATCATGGTTTCCTCTTGTCCGGCTGGAACAACGTGAGGGCAGGGCTTATCGCGACAGAGGGAAACAGATGGCCGTCACAGGGAACTCTGTGCGATCAGCTTACATAGATGACGTTAGCCGAGATTGGCCCTCTGGATAGACCTATTCAGCACAGGCTTATAACGGCCAAATATGAGCGCAAGCAGGTACTGCCGGGTTGCGCCTGGGAGGCGCGTCATCCCGGTTGCGCTGCGCTTGTCGGCGCGATGGAGGTGGAGGCCCGCGAGACATAGAGCCGTAGGGTGGATGACGCTCTTTTCATCCACCATTTGGCCCGCATCGCGCAAACGTCTTTAGAACAGCCCCAGCTGCCCGCCGATCAGGGTGGCGAAGTCGTCGTCGACAAAGGGCAATATGGCATCGGCCACCGGCTGCAGCTGGCGGGTCAGGTAGTGGTCGTAGTCGATGGCGGCGCTGCGCGCTTCCAGCGGTTGCGGGCCGGCGGTGGTGATCACATAGCTGATCCAGCCGCCATTCTGGTACTGCAGCGGGCGGCCGTGCAGGGTGTTGTATTCATCGGCCAGGCGCGCGGCGCGCACATGGGGCGGCACGTTGCGCTCATAGTCGGTCAGCTTGCGGCGCAGGCGTTTGCGGTAGATCAGCAGCTCATCCAGCTCGCCATTCAGGGTGCGCTCGACATAGTCGCGCACATAAGCCTGGTATGGCTGGTTGAGGAAGATCCGCTCGTACAGCTCGCGCTGGAACTGCTGGGCCAGCGGCGACCAGTCGCTGCGCACGGTTTCCAGGCCCTTGTAGACCATTTCATGACTGCCGTCGGCGTGCGTCACCATCCCGGCATAGCGCTTCTTGCTGCCTTCCTCTGCACCGCGGATGGTCGGCATCAGAAAGCGGCTGTAGTGGGTTTCGAACTGCAGTTCCAGAGCGCTTTGCAGGCCGTACTCATGGTGCAGATGCTCGCGCCACCAGGCATTGACCTTGGCCACCAGGGCGCGACCGATCTGCGCGGCATCCTCCTGGGCTTGCGGGCGCTTGAGCCAGACGAAGGTGGAGTCGGTATCGCCGTAAATCACCGCATAGCCCTCGGCCTCGATCAGCGCGCGGGTGCGGGCCATGATCTCGTGGCCGCGCAGGGTGATGGAGGAGGCCAGGCGCGTATCGAAAAAGCGGCAACCGCTGGAACCGAGTACCCCATAGAAGGCGTTCATGATGATCTTCAGCGCCTGCGACAGCGGCGCGTTGTGCTCGCGCTTGGCGGCCTCGCGGCCCTGCCATACGCGCTCGACGATGCTCGGCAGACAATGCTGAGTGCGGGAGAAGCGCGCGCCGCGAAAGCCCGGCACCGAGTGCGCATCGTCCGGTTGGCTCAGGCCTTCGATCAGCCCCACCGGGTCAATCAGAAAGCTGCGAATAATTGACGGATAGAGGCTCTTGTAGTCGAGCACCAGTACCGACTCGTACAGCCCCGGCTGCGACTCCATGACGAAGCCGCCGGGGCTGGCTTGCGGCGGGTTGTCGCCCAGGTTCGGCGCGACAAAACCGCGGCGGTGCATCAGCGGCATATACAGGTGCTCGAAGGCCGCCACCGAGCCGCCGTTACGGTCGGCGGGCAGGCCGGTGACGGTGGCGCGCTCCAGCAGGAAGTCGAGGATCGCGGTCTTGGCGAAGATCCGCGTGACCAGCTCACAGTCGCGCAGGTTGTAGCGCGCCAGAGCCGGTTTGTCCTCGCGGAACATGCGGTCGATTTCGTCCATGCGCTGGTAAGGCGTGGAGATATCCTTGCCTTCGCCGAGCAGGGTTTGCGCGACGTTTTCCAGGCTGAACGAGGGGAAGCTCCAGGTCGCCGAACGCAGCGCCTCGATGCCGTCGATGATCAAACGGCCGGCGGCGTCGGCGAAAAAGTGGCCGTTGCGGCTGCCATGCTCGCGCCACTGCATCTCGCTGCCATCGCGGCCCAGGCGAAGAGGGATGGCCAGGCTGCGCGCGTGCTGGTGCAGCACGCGCAGGTCGAACTGCACCAGGTTCCAGCCGATGATGGCGTCGGGATCGTGCTGCGCCATCCAGCCGTTCAGGCGTTCGAGCAGCTGGCCCCGGCTGGCGCAATATTCCAGCTGAAAATCCACGGCCGGCGGCTGCTCGGGCGTGCGGCCGAGCATATACACATTGCGCTGGCCGCAGCCTTCGATGGCAATCGAGTACAGCTCGCCGAAGGCATTGGTTTCGATATCCAGCGAGGCCAGCTTGAGGCGTGGTCGGTAGTCGCTGCAGGGCTTGATCTGCGCATCCAGCAGCAGGCCATTGCCGCTCGGGTCGGGCGTGCCCGCAAACAGCAGTGGTGCGGTGATAAAGCGCTCCATCAGGTAGCGCTCCGGCGGGCGCACATCGGCCTCGAATACCTCAACGCCGGCACGGCGCAGCAGCTTGTCGATATCCATCAGCTGGCGATGCTGCTGGCAATACAGGCCCAGCACCGGGCGCTGGTGAAAATCCTTGAGGCCCAGCGGGCGCAGCTCGACGCCGCGCTCTTTGCTTAATAGCGCTTCGGCTTGCTCGCGCTGCTCTGCCGGAATAAAGGCCACCGAGGGCTGATAGGGCAGGCGCAGTAGACGTGGGCCGTTATCGGTGGCCAGCCAGAACTCCACCTGCGTCCCTGCCGGCGTATCACGCCAGTGCCGGGTCAGCAGAAAGCCCTGTTGTAAGTCCACCGCGGTATCACCTCAAAACATGCCAGGGCGGTGATTCTACGTGGCATTGCCTGCCGGTGCGCGCCTCTCGGGCCGCTGCCCATCGAGAGGCAGCAGGCCCGCTGAAGGTGTTCTCCAGGCACCGCTGGATAAATGGCTGCTGAATGGGCTTTGAGCCATACCAGGCGAGGCCTCCGCAGCTGCAATGGCGGCGCTCAGAACAAGCTTAAGGGGGCCTTAAGCAGGCGTTTTATTGGCTTCAGCTTGGCTTCAGGCGAGGGCGCTAGGGTTGCGTCATTCCTACTGGAGAGATTGATCATGAACAACACAGCTTTCGCCCTGGCCCTTGCCGGTGTGGCCGCTTTTCCCGCCTTGGCACAGGCCCGTGAAATCACCCTGCAGACCACCCTCAAGGAGTACCGCGGTAACGAGGCTTACCTGGCGATATATGTCACCGATGCCGAAGGTAGCTATCAACGCACACTCTGGGTGGCTGGCAAGAAAGCCAAGTACTACAAGCATCTGCGTGACTGGGCGCGGGCGGGCAACAAGGCGGCCGAGTACGACGGGCTCACGGGGGCCAGTGTCGGCAGCGGTGAGACGCTGGAGGTGGTGGTGGAACTGGAGGACGCGCTGATTGATGCCGGCTATCAAGTTCGTATCGATACGGCCGTCGAGGATAAGCGTGACAACCGTGCCGAAATCACTGTGCCGCTGACCGGCCAGGCTACTGAAGCCCGCGGCAGTTCGACAGGATATGTCGACAGTTTCCGTTACCAGTTCTGATCCCGGAGCACGCACATGCTGCAACGCACTCATGTTGTGCTCAGTCTGGCCCTGGGCATCCTGCTTATGCTGTCCGCCGCCACGGGCCTGGTTTTATCCGGCAGCACACTTGTCGATCATCTGCGCGCGGCACCTGGCAACGGGCAGAGCGTGGCTGCGGTGGCAGGGCTTGTCGCCGAACAGGTGCCGGGTGTCGAGCGTATCGAACGCGCACCCAGTGGCGAGTTGCGGGTCGCGTTCAGCAATAACGGTGCGAGCGACGTCGTGCTGGTTGATCCGGCTACGGGCGCGGTTATCGCGCCTTACCAGCCTTCGCCGGCCCTCAGCTGGGTGCGTAAGCTGCACCGTGAGTTGTTCCTGGGTGATTTTGGCCGCTGGTTGAGCGGTTTTTCGGCCCTGGCCTTGCTGTTGCTGGTGGCAACGGGCAGCTGGCTGCTGGCGCGTCGGCTGGGGGGCTGGTCTCAGCTCTTGCTGCCGATTCCCGCCGGCCAGGGGCTTGCCCATTGGCATACGGTGGTGTCGCGCTGGGCCTTGCCTGTGCTGGCGATTGTTGCCGTAAGCGGGCTTTATATTTTTGCCAACAGCCAGGGGCTGCTGGGTGACGGTGAAGGTGCCGAGCCGACCTATCCAGAGGCCAGCTATAGCGCGCCGGCAGCCGAACTGGGCAGCCTGTCCGCACTGCGCAATATCGCGCTGCAGGACCTGCGCGAGCTGGAGTTTCCCAGCGACCCCGAGCAGGCCAACTACTTCTTGTTGCGCACGACCTCAGGTGCAGGCTTGGTCAATGCCAGCACCGGGCAGTGGATCAGTTACCAGCCCCACGGATTCGCCGCGCGCCTCTATGAAACCTTCTACGAGTTGCATACCGGTGCGCACTCGCCTCTCTGGGCCTTGATCCTGAGCGCAGCCAGCCTGTGTGTGGTGTTTCTCGGCGCTACCGGTTTACTGGCCTGGTGGCGGCGCAAGCGTCAGGCGGCCACGCTGCGCGGCAATACGCCGGCCAACCGGGCGGACATCATTATTCTGGTTGGCAGTCAGGGTGGGGCCACCTGGGGCTATGCGCGGCAGCTCTATGAGCAAATGCGCGCGCAGGGCCTGCAGGTGCATTGCGCCAGCATGAATCAGCTGCAGCCGCGTTACCCCCAGGCCCGGCAGATGCTGCTGCTTACTTCGACCTACGGTGATGGCCAGGCACCGGATTCGGCCCGCGAGTTTCTCCCGCGTTTGCAGCAGAGCCAACTGGGCAGCGGGCTGCAGGTTGCACTGCTGGGCTTTGGTGACTCCCGCTTCCAGTCTTTCTGCGGTTACGCCCGTGAAGTTGAGCAAGGCCTGCAGCAACAGGGTTTGCCGGCGTTGTTGCCCCTGCACTGCATCGACCGTAATTCGCTGGATGCGCTCAATCAGTGGGCGGAAAAGCTCGGCCAGCAACTGGCTATTCGCCTGCGCTTTCGCCAGGAAGTGGCCCATGAAAACCCGCAAACCCTGCAACTGCTGAGCCGCAAGGTCTACGGCGAGAACAGCGAGTCACCGGCTGCCATCCTGCGCTTTGCCGTTATGCCGCGGCAGTCGCGCGGCTGGTTGCGCTCGCGCCGCAGCCGTTTTGCGCCGGGCGATCTATTGGCCGTCAGCCCGGGCAGTGGCTTGCCCGCGCGCTATTACTCGATTGCCAGTGGTGATGAAGACGCTGCCCTGGAAATCTGCGTGCGCAAACAGGCCGGCGGGCTCTGCTCAACGCGCCTGCATCAGCTGCAGGTGGGGGAATGTATCGAAGGCTTTATCCAGCCCCATGCCGATTTTCGTCCGACAGCTGGGCAGCACCCGCTGATTCTGGTCGGGGTGGGAGCAGGGCTGGCCCCCTTGATTGGTTTCGTGCGCAAGAATGCCAAACAGCGTGCGCTGCACCTGTACTGGGGGGGTCGCAATGCCCAGTCGGACTTCCTCTATGAAGCGGAGTTAAGCGAGTACCTGGCTGACCATCGCCTGACCAAGCTGGGGCTGGCGTTCTCCGAGTCTGCCGAGCCCATGTATGTGCAGGATCGCCTGCGACAGGACGCCGGTGAACTGACGAGGCTGTTGCAACAGGGCGCGCAGGTGCTGGTCTGCGGGTCACGGGAGATGGCCGCCGGGGTCCGCGCGGTCATAGAGCCGCTGCTGCTGCAGCTGGGTTCCACTATCGAGCAGCTCAGGCTGCAAGGACGTTATCGTGAAGATGTCTACTGAGCCCCAGGCGCTGCAGCGCTTCAGCCTTAGCGGTGCGACCATGGGCACGCGCTTCAGTGCGGTGCTGTATAGCGCCAGCGGCCTCGACCTGGCCGCCTTGACTGGACAGCTGCAATTGGCGGTGGACCAGGTCGACCAGCAGATGTCGACCTGGAAGCCCGAGTCTGACCTGATGCAGCTCAATGGGGCCGTCTGCGGCGAGTGGCTGAGCGTGCCCGAGGAGTTGTTGTGGGTGCTGATCAGCGCGCTGCGTATCAGCGAAGACTCGGCTGGTGCGTTTGAAATTGGCGTTGGTGCGCTGGTCAATGCCTGCGGCTTTGGCCCCCAGCAGCCGGCCGCCGCCTTGCCCGGCAAACAGCCCAGTGCGCGCGCAGTGCTGGAAATCGATCCGGGCAATTGCCGGGTACGCAAGCATGCGCCGGTTACCCTGGATCTCAATGGCATCGCCAAGGGCTTTGCCGTCGACCAGCTAGCCCGTTGCCTCGACCGCAATGGCCTGGAGTCATACCTGGTGGGCATTGACGGGGAGATGCGGGCCAAGGGCGTGAAAGGTGACGGCAGTGATTGGCGTATTGCCCTGGAGAAACCCGTCAAGGGACGCCGTGAGGTGCTCGGTTCACTGGAGCTGAGCAACACCGCTATTGCGACCTCGGGCGACTACCGACAATGGCGTGAGCGCGAGGGCCTGGTGTTCTCGCACACCATGGATCCCCACACCGGCGCGCCGCTGAGTTCGGTGCTCGCTTCGGTATCGGTGCTTTGCACCAGTTGCATGTACGCCGATGCCTGGGCCACCGCGCTGATGGTGCTGGGTGTGCAGCGTGGTGCGCAGCTGGCCAGGGCCCAAGGCTTGAGCGCGATTTTTGTGATTCGCGATGGGGATGTGCTGCGCGAGGTGACGGTTGGGCTCTGACAGCAGGCGATCTCTAGTGGCCTGACGTTGGCCGCTGCGTGGCCAACCGAGCCGAAGCTGTCAGGGCTGGGGCTACCAATCCGTACCCTGCTTCAGCTGCGCCGCAGCGCTTTAGCCATCGCCTGATCAACATGCTCGCGCCAGTCGCTATCGCGCTTATCGTTGTTTCGTAGCTTCAATTCAATGGCACTTTCCAGGGCGGCTTGGCATTGGCGGAATCCGTCGTCCCAGCCTTGTGCATACTCGGGTTGTTGCAGGTAGCGCGGCACATCCTTGCGAAAGCTATCGAGTGCTCCCGCCGCTTGCCGGCCGCTGCTACAGCCCGCCTCGAAACCATCAATAAAAACTGGTGGGTAGCCTTCGGCCTGCATCCATTCCCGAGTACTTTGGCAGCCGCCGAGCAGCAGCACGCTGACGATGACTGCCGCGCAGCGCCAGCCGCCAGGGCGTGCGCGGCCTTTGCTGCCTATCGACTGATCGTTCACCCCTTGAGCCTCTCAGTAAACCAGGTCATTACCATGCACAGGCTCCAGGGGCTGGTGCTGCAGGCACCCTGGCTTAGCGCTGTTTGCAGCTCGGTGATATCGACATTAGCCATGTAGCGCTCGGCATCGCCCAGGCGCTGCTCGCCGCCAAAACCGCCGCCGCGCATTTCCGCCAGGGCCTGCTGCTTGCTCCAGCCTTGGTAAACCACGCGGTACAGTGCAGCGATCAGCCCAGTGCGGTTCTGTCCATGCTTGCAGTGAATCAGCACCGGACCACGGACCTGGGCCTGGCGGATGTTGCGCAGCACCTCAAGTACATCGCTGTCGTCGATCCGGTCGGTGCGCAAAGGTAGATGGATCTGACGTATCTGCGGGTCGTGCAGCCAGGCACTATCCTCGCGCTGGTAGAAATTGATCACCGTAACAATCCCCAGCGCCTTGATAAGTGGCAGCTCCGTAGCGGTGGGCAGGGCGCTGCGGTACAGGTCTGGCTGCATGCGATACAGATTCAGGCCCTGGTCTAGCGGTTGAGCCCAGGTCTGCGGACGCGCAACGGAATCAATCCCCGTGCCTGCCTGCACCGCGCTCCAGGCCATGCTTATGGGCAATGCCAGCAGTGCAACTGCCAATACCAGCGTGGCCAGCAGCAGACGACCAACCAACAGTAAGTTACGCATCACTCCACGCCTCCCAGCAATTTTGCCTCGATCTGCCTGGCGGGCTGCGGCGCGGGCGCGCGGTAGAGCAGCCCGCGATAACAAAGCAGGCAGATCAGCCAGTCGAACAGTAATGTCCACAGGTTGTGTGAGAGAAAGTGCGCGCCCTGCATCATGCGTCCGAGGGAAAACACCGCCCCCAGGCCCAAGGCCAGTACCAGCGCTACCCGCGCCGCGCGTGGGCGGCGGTCGCGCAAGGCAAAGAACAGCGCCAGCAACGAGAAGCCTGATGAGGCATGACCACCCGGCCAGCAACGTCCGGGGTTGTCGGTGGGCGCGCGCGGGCTCAGCAGCGGCGTAAAGGTTTCGCTGCCACCAAACTCGCTGAGGCTCCAGGGGCAATGCACGGCGGTGAGGTTTTTCAAGGGGGGGACAATGCTGGTCGACAACCCCAGGGCCAACACCAGAAAGCCCATCGGTCGCCGCCATGCACGCCACGGGGGCAGCAGGCTAAGGCCGAAGCCGAGGATGGCCAACACCCCGAACAGGATTACCAATTGTTTGGCGCGGTCATGCAGGATGTCTTCCAGCCAGAAACTATGCCGGCCGATAAACCCCTGGCCCGGCTCATAGAACAGCCGCGCCAGGGCGAAATCCAACCCGCTGGGTTCAAGAGTCAACAGCAGAACCATCAGGGCCAGCGGTATACCCAGGCCCAGGCGAAAATCAAAAAACCGCGAGACCGGCGGCGCGATAACCGTCATGACAAGGCTCCAATAAGGCACTGTCATGCAGTGCCGGGACAGGTGGTGGATTAGCGTTTGCTCAGGCGCGGCCCCTCTGGCGAGGAGGCGTCCGGGTGCCAGGTAATCAGCTGTTTCTTGAAGGCATGGCTGGCCCCCTGGTAATAGGCGATGTCGCGGCGCAGCAGGGCATCGTTGCTGTCGGCGGATGACTCATGGCTGAGGCCCAGAGCGTCGTCGTGGCGGCGCATGTTTTTGCGTGGGCTGAGAATCGCCAGGCTGTCGCCATCGAACAGCCCCAGGTGCTGATAGTTGCCCACCAGCGCGCGGCCTGGGGCATGGTCTTCACGCAGCAGGTTGCGGCCGAAGAAGGTCGACACATAGTCGATATTGAGCAAACCCAGCAGCGTCGGCGCGAGATCGATCTGGCTGGCCAATACGCTGAGTTCGTCGGGCTGGATATGCGCCGGGCCATAGATAAACAGTGGGATGTGGTAGTTGGCCACCGGCAGGTCTTCCTTGCCGGCGCTACCTGCGGTGTGGTCGGCGACGAAGACAAACACCGTGTCCTTGAACCAGGGTTTGTTGCGCGCCTGGGCGAGGAACTGGCCAATCGCATAGTCGGTGTATTTCACCGCGCCTTCGCGGCCGTCACCGGAGGGAATATCAATACGGCCCTCGGGATAGGTATAGGGGCGATGGTTGGAGGTGGTCATCAACTGCAGGAAGAATGGCGTGCCGGCGGCATGGTCGGCATCGGCCACTTTCAGGGTCTGCTGGTAGACGTCTTCATCGGACATGCCCCAGGCGTTCTGAAACTGTATATCCGCCTCGGCTACGCTGCTCTGGTCGACGATGCGGTAACCGTTGCCGCCGAAGAAGGCATTCATGTTGTCGAAGTAGCCCCGCCCGCCGTAGATAAACACGCTGTCATAGCCCTGCGCGCTGAACTGCTGGCCCAGGCTGCCGTAACCGGACTCCCGGCCAATGCGCTTGACGATGGAGCGCCCAGGGGTTGGCGGAATCGACAGGGTGATGGCCTCCAGGCCGCGGTCGGTGCGTGTACCAGTGGCGTAGAAGTTGCTGAACGCCAGACTCTGGGGGCGTAGCCGATCAAGGTTGGGGGTCAGGCCACGGCTATCGCCGAAACTGCCGAGGTACTTGGCACTCAGGCTCTCGATGGTCACCAGCACCACATTCAAGCGCCTGGGCTGGCCGGGGTTGTCGATGCGTCGGCGAATATCCAGCGGGTCGCTGCCAATAAACTGCGCATTCGGTTCACTGAGTTCCTGGCGCAGCAGGCTGGCCACCTCGGCCTTGGGCAAGGTGGCAAAGAACTGCTTGTAGTCCAGTTCGTTATTGCGGAAGGCGGCGAAGAACTGAAAGGGCCCGTTACTGGCCAACTCCCGCAGGTAGGTGTTGCCGCCCAAGCCGCGGGGCGTATCCTGACCAATCGCAAGACCATCCAGCCCGGCCAGCAAAAGCACTATCGCCAGGCTTGTGTAAGCGCGCACTCGGGGCAGGGGAGGCGCATTAAATGCCGCCTCCAGGTATTTATGCAGTGCAACGCTGATGGCTGTGGCGATAACCGCGAGCAGCGCAATCAGGGGGTAGATCGGGTAGGACTCGAGAATGTTGTTGATTACCTCTTGCGAATAAACCAGGTAATCCACGGCAATAAAGTTGAAGCGCACGCCGAACTCATCCCAGAACAACCATTCGGCTACCGCGGTAAACAACATTGCGAACAAGCTTATACCCACAAGTCCACGTAACAGCCGCTGGTGCCAGCGCCGCCGCCATAGACTGGTTGGACACAAGAGCAGATAGAGTGTCAGTGGCAGGATCGCATAAAGCAGAAAGCCCAAATCGTAGGCCAGGCCAATGCCGTAAACGCCGACCAGTTGCAACAGGCCGACATGGGTGTCCGCCAGGGAAGTGACCAGCAAGAAGCTGCGCGTCAGGAAGAACACCGCTAGCCATGTCAGCACAATGATGGACAGGTAACGAAGTTGGGCGTAATGGAGCTGAGGCATCGTATGATCCTTGCTGGATGAACGTGCCGAAGTCTGTTGTAGGGCCTGTGAGCCGCGCGTCAACGCGATGTGAAGAAAGTGTCAAAACCAGAGAAGAGATAGACCTGTGCGCATCCTAGTCATCGAAGACAACCGCGACATCCTGGCCAACATCCTCGACTACCTGCAGCTCAAGGGGTTTACCGCTGACTGTGCCCAGGATGGTTTGAGCGGTTTGCACCTGGCCAGTACCGGCCACTATGACCTGATCGTGCTGGACATCATGCTGCCCGGCATTGACGGTTATCAGCTGTGCAAGCGTCTGCGCGAAGATGGCCAGAATGACGTGCCGATACTCATGCTGACCGCCCGCGATGCCCTGGATGACCGCCTGCAAGGCCTGCAGGCCGGTGCTGACGATTATCTGATCAAGCCCTTTGCCCTCTCCGAACTGGTGGCGCGTATCCAAGCCATCCTGCGGCGCAGCCAGGGCAGCCGTAAGCGCCAGCTGCAAGTGGGCGATTTACTTTATGACCTCGATACCCTGCACGTCAGTCGCGCCGGCCAGCCGCTCAAGCTCAACCCCATCGGGCTGAAACTCTTGGCTGTGCTGATGCAGAAGAGCCCCGCCGTAGTCCGCCGCGAAGCGCTGGAAGAAGCGCTCTGGGGCGATGACTGCCCGGACAGCGACAGCCTGCGCAGCCATATCCATCAACTGCGTCAGGTGCTGGATAAACCCTTCGCCACACCGCTGCTGCATACCCTGCATGGCGTCGGCTATCGCCTGGCGGAGTCTGCCAATGCCGTCTAAACAGCCCTTTGCCCGGCGTATTCTGATCGCCTTTGTCCTGATGACCATCCTGGTCAGCGGGGTGTTTTCCCTGAGCATCGTGGCGGTGGTGCACCTGATTGAGGAGAATCTGGTTTCCGAGGAAATGCAGCGTGAAATCAACACCGTGCTGCACGAGGATCTCCGCCAGGGGCGTACCCCACGCCTGGATGCGGCCACCCGATTCTTTGCCTCCAGCCTGCCCGAATACGCCATACCTCCGCAGTTCTCGGGCCTGGACGAAGGCTTCAACGAAGTCGTGGATGGTGATCAGGCGTTCTATGTCTACGTGCAAGAGCTCAACAACCAGACCTATCTGCTGGTGCAGGCGCAACATGAATTCGAGGCCCGTGAACAGGCGTTGTTCAATGTAGTGTTGGCGGGTTTTCTGCTGACCGTGATCGGGGCCTGGGCGCTCGGCCTGGTGATGGCGCGCAAGGTCATGGCCCAGGTCAGCCGCCTGGCCCAACAGGTGCGCCATCGCGATCAATTGCATGCTCTGGCCCCGCCTCTGGCCCCGGACTACCCCGATGACGAGATTGGCCAATTGGCGGCGGCTTTCGACAGCACCCTGGGCCAGGTGCGTCAGTCGCTGGAGCGCGAGCGGCTGTTTACCAGCGATGTCAGCCATGAGCTGCGCACCCCGCTGATGGTTATCGCCAGCTCCTGTGAACTGCTGGCCGAGGCCGCTTTGTCGCCCCGCGAGCGCGAGCAGGTTGAGCGCATCGGCCGGGCCTGCGAGGAAATGCGCGAGCTGGTGCAGACCTTTCTGCAACTGGCCCGGGATAAGGTCAACGAGAGTGCTTTGGTCGCCAATAGCAGCCTGGCCGAGGTGGCTGCCGAGCAGGCGGATCGTTGGGGGCGGCTGTGCAAGGACAAGGGCCTGGATTTCCAGTGCGTGGAGGAGGGGGGCGATAGCGGTCTGTACAACGTCACCTTTCTACGTGCCGTGATGGCCAACCTGTTGCGCAATGCATTGCATTACACCGAGCAGGGCACGGTCCGTCTGGTGCTGGAAACCGGTGGTTTTCGCGTCGAGGACAGCGGCCCGGGCATAGCGCTTGAGCAGCAGGAACGGATCTTCCAGCCATTCGTGCGGGGCACCCAGGCCCGTGGCGAAGGGTTGGGGTTGGGCCTGTCGCTGGTCAAACGCATCTGTGCCAAGCAGGGTTGGACGATTTCGTTGCATAGCTCGGCGGGCGGCGGCAGCTGTTTCAGGCTGTCATTTATCAAGCCGGCTTAACGAGTTTTTCACATCCCTTTGACGGGCTGTTGATGCCCCGCTCTTTAGTCTGGCTAGCGTACCCTCTACCGGACGCCTCGCCATGCTCAAGCCCAGCCCCATCGAACTCGAGTTTTCCCGCAAGTACGATCAGGGCCATGCCTGGGAATACCTGCACAAGCATCGGGATGGACTGGCCCGCAGTTTGTCCCATTGGCGTGATGTACAGGTGGCGCGGCAGGCCTTGAAAATGGCCGATGAGCCCAACCTGGTGCTGGATCTGCCCTGTGGTGCCGGGCGCTTCTGGCCACTTTTGGCCGAGCAGCCGAATCGGGTGATTCTGGCCGCTGACAACTCCGCCGCTATGCTCGCCACCGCCCGCGCCGCGCAACCGGCTGAGGTGGTGGCGCGGGTCAATACCTTTCAGACTTCGGCGTTTGCCATCGATCTGAGCGCCAATGCGGTGGACTGCATCTTCTCTATCCGCCTGCTGCATCACATCGAATCCGCCGAGCATCGCCTGGCCATGCTGCGCGAGTTCCATCGGGTCAGTCGCGATACGGTCATTCTTTCGCTCTGGGTCGATGGCAACTACAAGGCCTGGAAACGCCGGCGTCTGGAGCGCCGCCGCGCCGCCGAGGGCCGGGCGACGCAGAACCAGAATCGCTTTGTGGTGGACCGGGCGGTGATTGAGGCCGAATTCAAACAGGCGGGTTTTCAGGTCATCGGCCATCAGGATTTTCTCCCCGGCTATGCCATGTGGCGCACCTATGTGCTGCGCAAACAGGAGGCCCGCGCATGAACACGCTCTCCACGCGTACCGCCAGCCTGCCGGTTGCGACCCATTTCGACCGTTGGTGGCATAGCTCCGGCACTTGGGTGGAACCGGCCAACCAGCGGCGTGGTGGCGAAAGCGGAGTGCAGTTGCTGCAACCGCGCGAGCCCAGCCATGCGCCGCTGTACTGCAAGCGCCAGAGTGGACACCTCTATCGCTCGCTGCTGCACCCCTTCGGCCGTCCGACCATATTGCGTGAGCAGCAGGCCTACCGCGCCCTGGCCCGCATCGGGGTCAAAACACCGAAGCTCGTCTATTGCGCCGCCCGCCGGCAGCAGGGCCATTGGCAGGCGCTGCTGGTGACCGAGGCGCTGCCGGGCTTTGTCAGCCTGGAACAATGCTACGCCAGCACGCCGAGCGCCGAGTTCAGGCACGCGATGCTGCAGCAACTGGCGGCGACCCTGGCGCGGTTGCACCAGGCGGGCTGGCAGCATGGCTGTTGCTATGCCAAACATATCTTTGTCAAAGCCCAGACCGGGCGGCAGGACGACGTGCAGGTCGAAATTGCCCTGCTCGACCTGGAAAAAAGCCGCCGTCGCTGGCGTAGCAAAGCTGCCGCGCGGCATGACCTGCGCCAGTTGGCCCGCCATCGCGGCGCAATGCCCGAGGCCGACCTGGCGGTGCTGCTGCAGGCTTATCAATCAGCCGTGCACGGCCCTGCTGGGGTGTTGCGACCATGAGTGACCACGCCTTGCACAAGGATCAGGATGCCCAGTCGCTCAAGGGCCGCCGCGGGCTTGTGCGTATTCTGCATGCCGCAGGCTATTCGCTGGCGGGGCTGCGGGCGGCCTATTGCGGTGAGGCCGCGTTTCGTCAGCTGCTGCTGCTCAATGGCTTGCTGCTGCCACTTGCCTGCTGGCTCGATGTGACCCGCAGCGAGCGTGCCTTGTTGATGCTCGTGCCGCTTCTGGGACTGGTCGTGGAACTGCTCAATTCGGCCATCGAGGCTACCGTGGACCGTATTTCCCTGAGCCTGCACCCACTGTCGAAACAAGCCAAGGACATGGGCAGCGCGGCGCAGTTCGTGGCGCTGGCGATGATCGCTCTGACCTGGGCACTGATCCTGTTGTAAGTCGTTTTCGCCAACCTTATAAGGCTGCCCCTGCATGACCCAACGTCCACCCGCCCCAGACGCCACACCCCGGATAGGGTTGCGCGAACATCTGACCTTTGTGTTCACCAGCGCTCTGTTGCTGCTACTGCTGTTGTCCTTGCTGCGCCTGGCGTTACTGCTGTTCAACCGTGAATTGATCGGCGACACGAGTCTGTTCAGCCTGGGTCATGCCTTTGCCAATGGGGTGCGCTTTGACCTGCGCCTGGTGGTGTTTATCTGCGCGCCGCTGACCCTGGCGCTGGCCTGGCCTTACGCCATGATGCGGCGCGGCTGGCAGCGCGTGTGGCTGGGGGCATGCGCCATCCTGGTGATACTGCTCGGGTTGATCGAGCTGAATTTCTACCAGGAATTTCACCAGCGCCTCAACGCCCTGGTCTTCCAGTACCTGCAAGAAGACCCGGCAACCGTGCTGAGCATGCTCTGGTATGGCTTTCCGGTACTGCGCCTGCTGCTGGCCTGGGCGGTGCTGAGCGTCGGCCTGGTTGTTCTGCTGGGTCGGCTCGACCGCTACAGCCGTGGTGCCAGCCCCGCAGTGCGCGTGTCGCGCCCCATAACCACGCTACTCCAGCATGGGCTGGTACTGCTGCTGTGCGTGGTGCTGTCGGTAGTGGCGGCGCGCGGCACCTTGCGGCAGGGGCCGCCCCTGCGCTGGGGCGATGCTTTTACCACGGACTCGGTGTTTGCCAACCACCTGGGGCTCAATGGCGTGCTCAGCCTGTATGCCGCGGCCAAGAGCCGCTACGCGGACACCAGCAGTAATATCTGGAAGCCCAGTATGCCCGCCGAGCAGGCCACAGCCCTGACCCGCGAGCTGTTGCTGACAGACCACGAGCAACTGGTCGATCAGGACACCGCAGCGGTGCGCCGGGATTTTCTGGCCCCCGCGGACACCCGCCTGCCAGTGCGCAACGTGGTGGTGATCCTGATGGAAAGCTTTGCCGGTCACTTCGTCGGCGCGCTTGGCAGTGAGGCCGGCATCACGCCGAACTTCGACCGCCTGGCCGAGCAGGGGCTGCTGTTTCGTCGTTTCTTCGCCAATGGCACCCATACCCACCAGGGCATGTTCGCCAGCATGGCCTGCTTTCCCAACCTGCCGGGCTTCGAGTACCTGATGCAGACGCCGGAGGGCGGGCATCAGTTTTCCGGCCTGGCGCAGCTACTCAGCGCCCGCAACTACGACGACCTGTATGTCTACAACGGCGACTTTGCCTGGGACAACCAGCGCGGCTTTTTCAGCAACCAGGGCATGACCCGTTTTATTGGCCGCAATGATTTCGTCGATCCGGTGGTGTCCGATCCGACCTGGGGCGTAGCCGACCAGGATATGTTCGACCGCGCCGCCGCAGAGCTGCTTAAACAGGACCCCGAGAAACCCTTCTACGCCCTGTTGCAGACGCTCTCCAACCATACGCCCTATGCCTTGCCGGATACCCTGCCGGTGGCCAGCGTTCAGGGCCATGGTTCGCTCGATCAGCACCTGACGGCCATGCGTTATTCCGACTGGGCCCTGGGCCAGTTCTTTGAAAAAGCCCGCAAAGCGCCCTATTTCAACAACACCCTGTTCGTGGTGGTGGGCGATCATGGCTTCGGTGCCCATGAGCAACTGACGGAAATGGACTTGTACCGTTTCCATGTGCCCCTGCTATTGATCGCGCCGGGTATCCAGGACAGCTTTGGCGCAACCGAGGACAGGGTCGGCAGCCAGGTCGATATAGTGCCAACCATCATGGGCCGCCTGCCCGGTGCCGTGCGCCACCAGTGCTGGGGGCGTGATCTGTTGAGCCTGCCCGCCAGCGACCCCGGCTTTGCCATTATCAAACCCTCCGGTAGCGACCAGACCGTGGCCATGCTCAGCGGCGAGCACATCCTTGTCCTGCCCAAGGGCGGGCCGGCACGTGGCTACCAGTATCGGCTTGGCCGGCAGGCCGAGGCGCTTCCCCTGACGACACCGACGCAGGAGCAGCGCCTCGGCCAGCAACTGCAGGCCTATCTGCAAACCGCCACCAGTAGCCTGCTGGGTAATACCACCGGGGTTGTCGATAACAACGCTATGCCACAGGGGGCGAACGTCGCGGAGTTGTCATCGAAGCTGGCCCCGGTGCGCGGCAAATGAGCCGTGTCCTGGGGCCGTGGCAGGTTGCGCGGCCTACAGGTGGTCGGCCGGCACAGACAAATGGTCGATTCCGGGTAAAATGCTCGGCCTGATTGACTGCCCGATACCCAAACCATGTCCCTGCCCAAGCACCACCTCGAACTACTGAGCCCGGCGCGCGATACCGCGATTGCCAAGGAAGCCATCCTGCATGGTGCCGATGCGGTGTATATCGGCGGGCCAGGCTTTGGGGCGCGGCACAACGCCAGCAACAGCGTGGCGGAGATTGCCGAGCTGGTGCAGTTTGCCCACCTGTTCCATGCGCGGGTGTTTGTCACCCTCAACACCATCCTCCATGAGGATGAGCTGGAACCGGCGCGGCAGATGATCTGGCAGCTGTACGAGGCCGGCGTCGATGCGCTGATCGTGCAGGACATGGGCGTGATGGAGATGGACCTGCCGCCCATCGAGATCCATGCCAGCACCCAGTGCGATATCCGTACCCTGGAGAAAGCCCGCTTCCTCGATAACGCCGGCTTCTCCCAGCTGGTGCTGGCTCGCGAGCTTAACCTGCAGGAGATCAACAACATCTGCCGCAACGTCGATTCGGCGGTCGAGTTCTTTATCCACGGCGCGCTCTGTGTGGCGTTCTCCGGGCAGTGCAATATCTCCCACGCGCAGACCGGGCGTAGCGCCAACCGCGGCGACTGCTCCCAGGCCTGCCGCCTGCCGTACACCCTGAAAGACGATCAGGGCCGCGTGGTGGCGTTTGATAAGCACCTGCTGTCGATGAAGGACAACAACCAGACCGACAACCTGATCCATCTGGTGGATGCCGGCGTGCGCTCGTTCAAGATCGAAGGGCGCTACAAGGACATGAGCTACGTGAAGAACATCACCGCGCACTACCGCCGCGAACTGGATGTCATTCTCGAACAACGTCCGCATCTGGCTCGCGCGTCCAGTGGGCGCACCGAACACTTCTTCACTCCGGACACCGACAAGACCTTCCACCGTGGCAGCACCGATTATTTCGTCACCGACCGCAAGGTGGATATCGGCGCGTTCGATTCGCCGACCTTTACCGGGCTGACCGTGGGCGTGGTGGAGAAGGTCAACAAGCGCGACCTGATCGCCGTCACCGACACGCTGCTGTCCAACGGCGATGGCCTTAACGTGCTGATCAAGCGTGAAGTGGTGGGTTTCCGCGCCAATATCGCCGAACTCAAAGGTGAGATCGAGGAAGACGGCGAGAAGCGCTACCGCTACCGCGTCGAGCCTAATGAGATGCCTGAGGCCATGCACCGCGTGCGGCCGCTGCAGCCGCTGCATCGCAACCTCGACCACAACTGGCAGCAGGCCCTGCAGAAAACCTCATCCGAGCGACGTATCGCGGTAAGCTGGCAGCTTGCTGTGCAGGGCGATCAGCTGAATCTGAGTGTCACCAGCGCTGACGGCATCAGCGCCAGCGTTAGCCTGGCCGGCCCCTTTGCGGCCGCCAAGGATGCCGAGCAGGCCCGCGAGCAACTGGCCGATGGCTTGAGCAAACTGGGCACCACCATCTATTACAGTGCCGGCGCGCAGATCGACTGTGAAACCGTGCCCTTTATCCCCGGTTCACAGCTCAAGGCCCTGCGCCGCGAAGCCATCGAAGCCCTGACCCAGGCCCGCGTCGCCGCTCACCCGCGTGGCGGACGCAAGGCGGTCAGCGTGCCGCCGCCGGTCTACCCGGAGTCGCACCTGACCTTCCTCGCCAACGTCTACAACGACAAGGCCCGCACCTTCTACAAGCGTTACGGCGTGCAACTGATCGATGCGGCCTACGAGGCCCATGAAGAGGCGGGCGACGTGCCGGTGATGATCACCAAACACTGCCTGCGTTTCTCCTTCAACCTGTGCCCGAAACAGGCCAAAGGCGTGACCGGCGTACGCACCAAGGTCTCGGACATGCAGCTGATCCATCAGGACGAAGTGCTGACCCTGAAGTTCGACTGCAAGCCGTGCGAGATGCACATCATTGGCAAGATGAAGGGTCATATCCTGCATCAGCCGCAACCGGGCAGCGCCCAGAGCAAGGGCGGCGCGGTGGGCTATATCACCCCGGACGACCTGCTGAAGACCATCAAGCGGTAAGCCTGTAGGAGCCAGCTTGCTGGCGATGCTCTTGCTTTGGCATGGATCGCCAGCCAGCGGCGGGCAAAGCTTCGCCAT
Organism: Pseudomonas sp. XK-1; assembly: GCF_038069885.1. Classification (NCBI taxonomy): domain Bacteria; kingdom Pseudomonadati; phylum Pseudomonadota; class Gammaproteobacteria; order Pseudomonadales; family Pseudomonadaceae; genus Pseudomonas; species Pseudomonas sp. XK-1. The sequence continues at coordinate 995,493 of NZ_JBBPES010000001.1, forward strand.
GTCCAGCCTGGCAATAGCCTTCGTGGATATTCGGCCTACGCGCGAGGCAGCAGCCGTCGTTGGTGCGCGCGGCGCACCCTATGGGTGGGCTTTTCTGTAAGTAGCAACCCCAACGAAAAAGGCGAAGCCCATGGGCTTCGCCTTTTGTTTTTCAGCGCAGGCTCAATGCTTGCGCGGTACCGGTTTGAGCAGTTCGTCCGGCGGCATTTCGCAGGCGATCTTGCGGCCCATCAGGGCCTCGATGGCCGGCAGGGCGTAGGCGTCGTCTTCGCCAGCGAAGCTGATCGAGGTGCCGCTGCTGCCGGCGCGGCCGGTACGACCGATGCGGTGCACGTAGTCGTCCGGGGTTTCCGGCAGGGTGAAGTTGATCACATGGCTGATGGCGTCGACATGGATGCCGCGGCCGGCCACGTCGGTGGCCACCATGACGCGGATCTTGCCTTCGCGGAAGCCTTCCAACGCCTTGATGCGCTTGTGCTGCGGCACGTCGCCGGACATCTGCACGGCGCTGATGCCGTCGCGGGTCAGGCGCTCTTCGATACGCCGCACTTCATCCTTGCGGTTGGCGAAGACCATCACGCGGATCCAGTCGTTCTGCGTGATCAGGTTGTACAGCAGCTTGTATTTGTCGCTGCCGGCCACGGCGTAGACATGCTGTTCCACCGTGTCGCTGGCGACGTTCTCCGGTTCGATCTCGACGATGGCAGGCTCCGTGGTCCACTGCTTGGCCAGGTTCATCACGTCGTCGGTGAAGGTGGCGGAAAACAGCAGGGTCTGGCGCTCGCCCTTGGGCGGGGTCTGGCGGATGATCTGGCGCACCTGGGGGATAAAGCCCATATCGAGCATGCGGTCGGCTTCATCCAGCACCATCACCTCGACCATATCCAGGTGCACTTCGCCGCGCTGGTTGAAGTCCAGCAGGCGGCCCGGGGTGGCCACCAGGATGTCGCAGTAGCGCGATTCGAGCAGCTTGAGCTGTTTGTCGAAGTCCATGCCGCCGACAAACTGCATGACATTGAGGCCGGTGTACTTGGTCAGGTCGGCGGCGTCCTTGGCGATCTGCACCACCAGCTCGCGGGTCGGCGCGATGATCAGTGCCCGCGGCTCGCCCATATAACGCTCTTTCGGCGGCGGGGTCTGCAGCAGCTGGGTGATGATCGAGACCAGGAAGGCCGCAGTCTTGCCGGTGCCGGTCTGGGCGCGGCCGATGGCGTCCTGACCCTTGAGGGTGAAGCCCAGCACCTGTGCCTGAATCGGCGTGCAATAGGGGAAGCCCAGGTCGTGGATGGCGTGCATCAACTCGGGGGCCAGCTTGAAGTCGTGGAAGCGGGTCTTGCCCTCGGCGGGCTCGACCTGGAAGTCTTCCAGTTTCCAGGTGTCTACCGGCTTGGCTGCACGTTCGCGGCGTGGCTTGTTCTCCGCGCGGGCACGCTCGGGCTTGGCGGCGCTGGCCGTGGGAGCCTCTGGGGCCGGGGAAGCAGTGGGTTCGCTGGCCGCCTTGCGCGGGGTGGCGTTGCGGTTGCGGTTTTCGCTGGGGGCATCGTTAGCACGAGGCGTTGCAGGCTGGCTTGCTGGGCTGGGCTGCTGGCCCTCGGCTTTGCCGAACATTTTCTTGAGTGCTTTGAGCACGGTCATCTCTTCAATTGGTTAAGGAGTGAACGGCTGCCAGTGTAAAGCAAGAAGCCGGCGCGGCGAAGTGCCGCGCGGATCGCCGCCATTCCAGGGTTTTCGCGGCGGTTTTTCTGGGTGGAGGGCGGATAAAATCGGGTTTTCGACGCAGGCGGCCGCCCTTGCACCCGGCCTTTCAAGGCTGCGGCAGGCTGGCCAGCAGCAGGCGCTGCACATTGCCGCCCATGATCGCGGCGATCTCCTCGTGGCTGAACCCCGCTTCGAGCAGGCCCTGGGTCAGCTGCGGCAGGCCGGTGACGTCGAAGGGCGTGTGCACGGTGCCGTTGAAATCCGAGCCCAGGGCCACGTGCTGGACGCCGACTTTGTCGGCGGTGTAGCGGATCGCCTGGACGATAGCGTCGACCGAGGTGGCGCATACCGCGGTTTCCCAGTAGCCGATGCCGATCACCCCGCCAGTGGCAGCGATGCCTTGCAGGTGCTTGTCGCTGAGGTTGCGGGTGCCCGGGCAGGTGCCTTCGACGCCGGTGTGGGACACCAGCACGGGGCGGGTGGCCATGGCCAGCACATCGTCGATCAGCGCCCGCGAGGCGTGGGCCAGGTCGACCAGCATGGCCTTTTCCTCCAGGCGCTTGACCACCTGGCGGCCCAGCGCGGTCAAACCGCCTTTTTCCAGGCCGTGGGCCGAGCCGCCCACTTCGTTATCGAAGAAATGGGTCAGGCCGGCGATGCGGAAGCCGGCGTCATAAAGGGTGTCGAGGTTCTCCAGCTGGCCTTCGATGGGCTGCAGCCCCTCAGTGGCGAGGATGGCAGCCAGGCGCTGCGGGTTCTGTTGCCAGGCCTGGATAAAGTTGGCCAGGTCGGCGCGGGTTTTGATCATGACCAGGCGGCCCTGGCTGTTGGCGCTGGCTTCGTCGAGTTTCTGCGCCTGATAGAGGGCACGCTGCAGCAGGCTGCTCCAGGTTTCCCGCGGCCAGCGCTGAGCCATGGCCAACAGAGTGATATTGTCGGTTTCCGCGCTGTTGCGTTCGTAGTTGAGACCGCGCGGGGTCTTGGTCACGGTGGAGAAAACCTGCAGACCGACGCGGCCTTCGAGCAGGCGCGGCAGGTCGGAGTGGCCGAAGTCATAACGCCTGAGCAGGTCGCGCTCCCAGAGCAGGGCGTCGTCATGCAGGTCGGCGATAAACAGGGTCTGGTGCAGCTGCTCGGCGGGGGCGCTGGCGGGGTAGGGCGCGGGCGTCTCGACGCTGTTCATCCGGCGGTCGAGCAGGGACGGCAGGCTGAAGATCAGGGCGCTGCCGACCAACAGGGTAATCAGCAGGCTCAGGAGAAGTTTGCGCATGGGCTGCCATCCGGGCGTGGTTGTGATGCGCGGACTCTAGCAGAGCGCTGGCTGTTAGCCGTACAGGCAGTTGCGACCTTGCCGCTTGGCCCGATACAGGGCGCTGTCGGCGCGGGCGATCAGGCCTTGCAGGCTGTCCTTGGGGCGCATCCTGGCCAGGCCGATGGAGACGGTTACTCCCGGTATGACGCCTACGGGGGAGTGGAACGAGCCGATCTTCTGCAGTGCCAGGCGCAGCCGCTCGCCGATGCTGCGGGCTTCCTCTTCGGAGATGTCCGGCAGCAGGATAACGAACTCTTCGCCGCCGAAGCGGGTCAGGCTGTCCTTGGGCCGCAGCTGGTTGCGCAGGGTATTGGCTACCAGGGACAGGGCATAGTCGCCAGCGAGGTGACCGTGCTGGTCGTTGTAGGCCTTGAAGTGGTCGACATCGAGCATCAGCATGCACAGGGGCTTGCCATTGAAGGCGCTGCGGGTGCTTTCCCGCTCGAACATCTGTTCCAGCCAGCGTCGGTTGTAGGCACCAGTGAGGGCGTCGATATTGGCGTTCTGTTCGCTGCTGATAATGATGCGGTTGCCCTTGCGCACTCGCTCGCAGAGCAGCTCCAGCATGTTCTGCATCAGTTCGGGGGATTGCTGGAACAGCTGGAACAGCGACTCGCGGTGCAGGCGCAGAACCTGGCTCGGTTCGCTCGCCACGACATAGGCGGAAGGGTGGTCGTTGTCGATAAAGCTGATTTCGCCGGCGCAGTCGCCCGTTTTCAGGGTGCTTACCGCCTGGCTTTCCAGGGTGCCGAGGTGGACCTTGAGTTGGCCCTTGAGCAACAGGTAGAGGTACTGATTGCGGTTGAAGGGCGAGAGCAGCACTTCTCCTGCTTCTAGATCGCAGGCGTGAAACTCCTTGAGCAGCAGATTGACGCTGCCGAGCGCGACATTCTGGAACAGCCGCAGTTGCCGCAGCTGGTGCAGGTCGGCCTGCCAGGTGGCCTTTTTCATGGCAGTGCCATCGCGGGTTGATTGAACGCTGTGGTTGGCATCGCTAACGCTCCCTGCATTGTGGGCGAACACCTGGGACGAACATATTCCTAAGTCCAGTGGCCTGACAATCCCAAAACCCAGTCTGAGTGACCGGCGGCATTTAAACTGAACCTTCGGTCACACTTTCGGCGCAATCCCTGCGCCGGCGTGCATGTTAGTGGCCGTGATGCAACTCGATGGGGATGGCGAAACCCGCCAGTCGTTCAGTCACTGCCTGTGCAAGCGCCGCATCCTTGCTGGCCAGGTGGATATGGGCCACCTGGCCGAGGCGCTCATCGCTGAGCACTTCGACTTGCAAGTTGCCGGGCAGTTCACTCAGAGCCAGTTCATAGGTGCGGCGAATGGCATCGAAGCGCAGGCTCGGTTTGAAGGTCTTGCCCACTGCGGTCAGCGGAATGGCGTCGATGATCCACACGTCCTTGGGGATGGCTGCGCGCTCGGGGATATGCGCAGCGGCATGGGCCAGCAGTTCGGCCTCGCTGGCCTGCAGACCGGGCTTGAGCTGCACATAGACCACCGGCAGTTCACCGGCCTTCTCGTCGGGCTTGCCGACTGCGGCGGCCAGGGCCACGGCGGGGTGTTTGTGCAGCGCTTCTTCGATCAGCTGCGGGTCTATATTGTGGCCGCCGCGGATGATCAGGTCCTTGCTGCGCCCGGTCAGCCAGACATAGCCATCGGCGTCCATACGGCCCAGATCGCCAGTGTTGAACCAGTCGCCATCGACCCAGATACCGGCATTCTTGCCGGCTTGCAGATAACCCTTGAACACCGTGGCTCCGCGGATGCACAGGTTGCCGATTTCATTGCGCGCCGCTTCGCGCACGTACTGGCCCTGGTCGTCGAGGACCTTGATGCTGACCTCGCAGTAGGGCATGCGCAGGCCGATGGAGCCGGGACGGCGCTCGCCGCCGACCGGGTTGGCGCAGCTGCCGCAGGTGCCTTCGGTAAGGCCGTAGCCTTCGATCAGGGTCAAGCCGGTCTTGCCTTCGAACTGGCGGATCAGTTCCACCGGCATCGGTGCGGCACCGCACAGGGCGTATTTCAGCGAGGACAGGTCATGGCCTTCGCTGGACACCTGCAGGAGGCCTGCGTAGATGGTCGGCACGCCGCTGAAGAAACTGACCCGGTGGCGTTCGATGATCTTCCAGAAATTGCCGATCAGCGCCGTGTTGCGATAACCCTGGGGAGTGGCCAGCAGCACCTCGGCCCCGCCGGTGAAGGCGGTCAGGCCGGTGACGATCACGCCGTTGACGTGGAACAGTGGCAGGCCGCAGAGGGTCACGTCGCCCGGGGCGAAGCGGGTCACCAGGTTCATGCTGTAGGCCATGGCCACTTCGTTGCCATGGCTGTGTGGCGCGAGCTTCGGCGTACCGGTGGTGCCGCCAGTGTGGAAGTAGCTGGCGATGTCGTCGGCGGCGATAACCCGGCCGCTTTCCAGGTGGTCGGCGGGGCAGGCGGCGATCAGCTCGTCGAAGTCCAGTACGCCGTCCGGCAGCGCGCCGCGCTGGTCCTGCATGGCACTGCGCTGCGGCTCGGGCAGCAGCTTGGCCATGTCCACGCAGATAATCGCCTTGAGCTGCGGCAGGCGCGCGCGTAGCCCGGCGACCTTGGCCCACAGGTCAGTGCCGGGGAAGGGTGCCAGGGTCACCAGCAGCTCGGAGTCGGAGGCCTCGATCAGCTCGGCGATGTGCTCGGGCTCGAGCAACGGGTTGATCGCGTTGACGATCCCGGCCGCTTCGCCGCCCCAGATGGTGAAGTGAGTCTGCGGTAGGTTGGGCAGCAGGAAGGACACCGCCTTGCCCGGGCGCAGGCCCAGGCGATGGAAGGCATTGGCGGTCTGGGTGATCTTGCCCAGCAGCTCGTTATAGCTCAGGCGATAGGCCGCTTCATCGGCGTTGCCCTGCAGGATAAACGACAGGGCGGGGGCATCCCCGTGCCGGGCGGCACTGCGGCGAATCAGCTCGAAGGTGCTGGCCGGCAGGTCGCGGGCGGCCAGTGGGGTCTGTTCGATCTGTTCGATATCGCGCAGTGATTCGATTGCGGGGATGGCGTGCATTTGTTGTTGTCGCTCCGGCAGTCAGCGGTTCAGGCGTTGCTCCAGCCAGTCGGCGATGTCGCGGATTTCCTCATTGATCACTTCGTGACCCATCGGATATTCGCGCCATTGCACGCTGACGCCAGAGGCGCTCAGGTAGTCATGGGCGGCGCGGCCCATGGCCGGCAACACGATGTCGTCGAATGTGCCATGCAAACAGAGGGTTGGCAGTTGTCTTTTTGTATCCGTCAGCTGCACCTCGGCACCGAAGGTCGGCGCGTAGGTGGACAACGCCAGCACCCCGCCGAGGGCGAACTGCCAGCGCAGGAAGGCGGTGTGCAGCACCACCGCGCCGCCCTGGGAGAAACCGGCAAGGACGACGCGCGCCGGATCGATGCCGCTGTCGCGCTGCGCCTCGATCAGCTCGATCACCTGCTGTGCCGAGGCTTCCAGCTGGTCGCGGTTGATCGCCCGCGCCGGGCTCATGGCCAGAATGTCGTACCAGCTGGGCATGGCGTAGCCGCCATTGATGGTCACCGCCCGGGTCGGGGCCTGCGGCAGGACAAAGCGGGTACTGGGCAAACGCTGCTGCAGGGCTTCGGCCACCGGCATGAAGTCGTAACGGTCGGCCCCCAGGCCGTGCAACCAAATGACGCAGGCATCGGCCGCAAGTGTGGGCTGAAGGATCAAGGGTTCACTCATCTGTGGTTCCGCCGTGGTGCGTGCGCGCCGAATTAGTGCGCGCTAAATTTTAGGGGGTGACTAATCTGGAAAGAAGTTGTCGCCAGGCTGCAAGTTTTGCTCTTGACCTGTCCGTATGGTGCTCAAAGCGCGGCGCTGGTACGGGCCTTGCTATAAACCTTAGGGACTGATGACGTTGTCCGGTAGTGGTAACACAGTTACCCAATCGGGCGCGGAGCAGACTGGAATGCCTTTGCATGGGTTTCCAATACGTTCGCCACGGGCTACAGGCTGAGCGATATGTCACTTGCTATCTGTCTCTGACCCATTCAAATAATGGGTGGATGCGAGGTTATGGCCGTTGGAGCATTCGGCTACTAGACTGGCATCAAGGTCCGATCCCCGGTTGATCCTGTTGCTGCCGACAGGTTCAACGAGCCCCATAAGGGTACGGCGGTAGAACCGAGACTCCAAACACAACAAAAGCAACTGGAGGTTTTAATGAAGATGGTGAAATCCACTTTGGCAGTACTGACTACCGCAGCCGTTCTCGGTGTCAGCAGCTTCGCGCAAGCGGGCGCTACCCTGGACGCGGTACAGAAGAAAGGTTTCGTACAGTGCGGTATCAGCGATGGTCTACCTGGCTTCTCCTACGCTGACGAGAAAGGCAATTATCTGGGTCTGGACGTCGACGTCTGTCGCGCCGTAGCCGCCGCCGTATTCGGTGACGCGACCAAGGTCAAGTACAGCCCGCTGACCGCCAAGGAGCGCTTCACCGCGCTGCAGTCCGGCGAAGTCGACATCCTCTCGCGTAACACCACCTGGACCAGCTCGCGCGATTCCGGTCTGGGTCTGAACTTTGCTGGCGTCAACTACTACGACGGTCAAGGCTTCCTGGTTAACAAGAAACTCGGTGTTTCCAGCGCCAAGGAACTCGACGGCGCAACCGTGTGCATCCAGGCCGGTACCACTACCGAGCTGAACCTCTCCGACTACTTCCGCGCCAACAGCCTGAAGTACACCCCGATCACTTACGATACCTCCGACGAGAGCGCCAAATCGGTTGAAGCTGGCCGTTGCGACGTGCTGACTTCCGACCAGTCGCAGCTGTACGCACAGCGTATCAAGCTGGCCGACCCGGATTCCTACGTGGTACTGCCGGAAGTGATTTCGAAAGAGCCACTGGGCCCAGCCGTACGCCAGGGTGACGAAGAGTGGTTCGACATCGTGCGCTGGTCGCTTTACGCGATGGTCAACGCCGAAGAGTTGGGCGTGACTTCGGCTAACGTCGTTGAAATGTCGACTTCCACCAAAAACCCCGATGTAGCGCGTCTGCTCGGTGCTGAAGGTGAATTCGGCAAAGATCTGAAACTGCCGAAAGACTGGGCCGTACAGATCGTCAAGCAAGTGGGCAACTACGGTGAGAGCTTCGAGCGTAACGTTGGTGCCGGCAGCGAGTTGAAGATCGAGCGTGGCCTCAACGCCCTGTGGAACAAGGGTGGTCTGCAATACGCACCGCCAGTGCGCTGACCGTCTGTTGCCAGCGTCCCGTCCTGGGCCGCTGGCATCGTTCTGATTGATGTGAACCTCATGCCCGCCGATGCGGGCATAAGGGTTCCAAGAGGGCTCCTATGCAAACCACTGCAAATGTCCCGCGCCCCGGTGGATCGGTCTGGACCGACCCCAAAGCGCGTGCTTGGCTATTTCAAATTCTTGCCGTTATCGCCGTTGTCGCGCTCGGCTGGTTTTTGTTTGATAACACCCAGACCAACCTGGAGAAGCGCGGCATCACCTCGGGCTTTTCCTTTCTCAATAACAGTGCAGGCTTCGGCATCGCGCAAAGTCTGATCGACTACAACGAAAGCCACACCTACGGCCGGGTATTCTTCGTCGGCTTGCTCAATACCCTGCTGGTCTCGGTTATCGGCATCGTCCTGGCGACCCTGCTGGGCTTTCTGCTCGGTGTCGCGCGGCTGTCGCCCAACTGGCTGATCAGCAAGCTGGCCACCGTCTACATCGAAATCTTCCGTAACATTCCGCCGCTGCTGCAGATCTTCTTCTGGTACTTCGCGGTGATGCTTTCGCTGCCCGGGCCGCGCCAGAGCATGGGGATAGGCGAAACCTTCTTCCTTAATAGCCGCGGCTTGTATATGCCGGCCCCCAGCCCGTCGGACAGCTTCGGCACCTTTTTCGCCGCCCTGGTGATTGCGCTGATCGGCGTGGTGCTGCTGGTGCGCTGGTCACGGGCGCGTTTCGAGGCCACCGGCAAATACTTCCCCGTGTCCCTGGGCGCGGTACCGCTGTTACTGATCGTGCCCGGCCTGGCAATATTGCTGACCGGCAATCCGCTGCAATGGAGTACGCCTGAGCTGACCGGCTTCAACTTCCGTGGCGGTTGGGTGCTGATCCCCGAACTGATGGCCCTGACCCTGGCGCTGACCATCTACACCGCGGCCTTTATCGCCGAGAACGTGCGTTCCGGGATCATGGCGGTCAGCCATGGCCAGACCGAAGCGGCGCGCTCCCTGGGCATACCAGCGGGCAAGACCCTGCGACTGGTGATCATTCCCCAGGCGCTGCGGGTGATCATTCCGCCGTTGACCAGTCAGTACCTCAACCTGGCGAAGAACTCCTCGTTGGCGGCCGGTATCGGCTACCCCGACATGGTCTCGCTGTTTGCCGGCACGGTGCTTAACCAGACCGGACAGGCGATTGAGGTGATTGCCATCACCATGAGCGTTTACCTGGCGATCAGTATCAGCATTTCCATGCTGATGAACTGGTACAACAAGCGCATTGCGCTGATCGAGCGGTAAGGAGCAGCCATGCAGACCCATACCTTTAAACCTGATCTACCGCCACCCGCGCTCAGCGTCGGTGTGGTCGGTTGGCTGCGCGCCAACCTGTTCTCCAGCTGGTTCAACAGCCTGCTGACCCTGTTCGCCGCCTACCTGGTGTGGCTGATCGTGCCGCCGCTGATTCAATGGGCATTTATCGACGCCGACTGGACCGGTACCACCCGCGCCGATTGCACCAGCGGTGGCGCGTGCTGGGTGTTTATTCAGCAGCGTTTCGGCCAGTTTATGTACGGCTTCTATCCGACCGAGCTGCGCTGGAGGGTGGACACTACTCTGTGGCTGGCGATCATCGGTGCCGCGCCGCTGTTTATTCCGCAGATGCCGCGCAAGGCCTTCTATGGATTGAGCTTCCTGGTGGTGTATCCGCTCGTGGCCTACTGGCTGCTGCACGGCGGCTTCTTCGGTCTGTCGACTGTTGCCACCAGCCAGTGGGGCGGCCTGATGCTGACCCTGGTGATCGCTGCCGTGGGTATAGCCGGGGCCTTGCCGCTGGGTATTCTGCTGGCTCTAGGACGGCGTTCGGACATGCCGGCGATCCGGGTGATCTGCGTGACCTTTATCGAGTTCTGGCGTGGTGTCCCCCTGATCACCGTGCTGTTTATGTCCTCGGTAATGTTGCCGCTGTTCCTCCCCGAAGGCCTGAGTTTCGACAAGCTGATCCGCGCCCTGATCGGGGTGATTCTGTTCCAGTCGGCCTATATCGCCGAAGTGGTGCGTGGCGGCCTGCAGGCCATCCCAAAAGGGCAGTACGAGGCCGCTGCGGCCATGGGCCTGGGCTACTGGCGGATGATGGGCCTGGTGATTCTGCCGCAAGCCATGAAGCTGGTGATCCCCGGCATCGTCAACACCTTTATCGCGCTGTTCAAGGACACCAGCCTGGTGATCATCATCGGCCTGTTCGACTTGCTCAACAGCATCAAGCAGGCGACCACCGACCCGGCCTGGCTGGGTATGGCCACCGAAGGCTATGTATTCGCCGCGCTGATCTTCTGGATTTTCTGTTTTGGCATGTCCCGCTACTCCGTGCACCTGGAGCGCAAGCTGGACACCGGTCATAAGCGTTAGGAGTTTTTTCAATGTCTGAAGCAATCAAGCAAACCAGCGCCGAGCCGATGATCCTGATGCAAGGCGTGCACAAATGGTACGGCCAGTTCCATGTACTCAAGGACATCAACCTGAGCGTGAGTCAGGGCGAGCGTATCGTCCTCTGCGGCCCGTCGGGTTCCGGCAAGTCCACCGCGATCCGCTGCATCAACCGTCTGGAAGAACACCAGCAGGGGCGCATCGTGGTCGATGGCACCGAACTGACCCACGACCTCAAGCACATCGAAATAGTGCGCCGGGAAGTCGGCATGGTGTTCCAGCACTTCAACCTGTTCCCGCACCTCACCGTGCTGCAGAACTGCACCCTGGCCCCGATGTGGGTGCGCAAGATGCCCAAGCGCAAGGCCGAGGAAATCGCCATGCACTTCCTTGAGCGCGTGCGCATTCCGGAACAGGCCAACAAGTACCCGGGGCAGCTTTCCGGTGGCCAGCAGCAGCGCGTGGCAATTGCCCGGGCGCTGTGCATGAAGCCGAAGATCATGCTGTTCGACGAGCCGACCTCGGCCCTCGATCCGGAAATGGTCAAGGAAGTGCTGGACACCATGGTCAGCCTGGCCGAAGACGGCATGACCATGCTCTGCGTAACCCACGAGATGGGCTTTGCCCGCACCGTGGCGAACCGAGTGATCTTCCTCGACAAGGGCGAGATCATCGAAGAAGCCGAACCGAATACCTTCTTCACCAACCCGCAGAACGAACGCACCAAGCTGTTCCTCAGCCAGATCCTGCACTGAGTCGTAGCCGTAACCAGAGAGGGAGCCTGCGGGCTCCCTTTTTTGTGGGCCCTGTCCCGTCCTGTTGCATGCTGCAATTCCTTTTAGGAGCCCTTGGCCACGAAAGTGTCTGGCCGCGCGCGGATCGCGGGCATGGGACTGCACGTCCACCCGTTCCCACAGGGCGTTGGGCCTTACGGTGCCTGACGCATACGCCGGCGAAAGGCCCCAGGTGTTTCCCCGCAGAGCTGCTTGAACAGCTTGGCAAAGGTGGCGCGGTCGGCGTAGCCCACTTGAGCGGCGATCCGTTCCAGCGAATTGGCAGGGCTGAGCAGGGCCTGCTGTGCGCTGCTGATGCGCAGGCGTTGCAGGTAGTCGTTGGGCGTCAGCCCGGTGCCGGCCTTGAAGCGGCGCAGCAGGGTGCGCGGCGAGCAGCTGGCCTGCTCGGCCAGGCGCTTGAGGTCGATGGCTTCGCCCTGATGACGCTGCATCCACTGCAGCAGGGTGGCCAATTGGCTGTCCTGGACGGCCTGGCTGGGCAGCAGTGGCGCATAGCGCGCCTGGCTGCCGCGCTGGCTGTCGAATACCAGGGCGTTAGCCACCTGCCGGGCCAGTTCGGCCCCCGCCTGCTGGCCGATCAGGTACAGACACAGGTCCAGCCCGGCCTGGGCTCCGCCCGAGCTGAGCAGGTTGCCGTCGTGACAGAGCAGTTGCTCGATCTGCAGGTCCACTTGCGGGAAGCGCCGGCGGAATTGCCCGGCCAGGGCCCAGTGGGTGGTGGCGCGGCGGCCATCGAGGAGGCCGGCGGCGGCGAGCAGAAAGGCGCTGCTGCACAGGCTGGCGAGTTGCTGGCTGGGTGGGCGCTGGGCCAGCCAGGGCAGCAGCGCGGCATTGGCGCTCAGGGTGCTGTCGATGGCGCTGCCGGTGGCCGGCAATAACAGGCAGTCGGCCGCGGCGGCCAGGCTCAGGTCACCGTCGACCTGGACTCGGGCGAAGCCGAGATCGACCGCCTGGCCATCCAGGCTGAAGCGCTGCAGCTCGAATTCGGCGCGCCCGGACAGGCTGTTGGCCAGGGCAAAGGCGTCCATGGCCATGCTCAGGCTGGAGCAGCGGGTTTGCGGGCAGACATACAAGGCGATCTTCGGCATGGCAGCGGGCCGGGTAATGATTTTGGCGATTATTGACACAAAGTTGTCTTTAGCGCCAATCGCGTGCCGGAGCTTTTGCCGCAATACTCAACGCAGACCCAACCCGGAGCCTTGCCGACATGCCTCATGCCAACGCCGAACTGATCACCCGTTTCTATCAAGCCTTCCAGCAGCTGGATGCCGAGACCATGGCCAGCTGTTATGCCGAAGACGTGCATTTCAGCGACCCGGTATTTACCGACCTGCGCGGCACGGACGCCGGCGATATGTGGCGCATGCTCTGCGCCAAGGCCCAGGACTTTGCCCTGACCTTCGAGGGTGTGGCAGCGGACGAGTACTCCGGCCGGGCGCGCTGGGTCGCGACCTATGTGTTCAGCCAGACTGGCAAGACGGTGGTCAACCATATCGATGCCAGTTTCGTGTTTCGCGACGGCAAGATAGTCGAGCACCACGACCGTTTCGACCTGTGGCGCTGGGCCGCCCAGGCCCTGGGCAGCAAAGGCCGCCTGCTGGGCTGGTTGCCGCCGGTGCAGAACGCCATTCGCCAGCAGGCGGCCAAGGGCTTGGCGGCTTTCCAGAAGAATCGTTAAGCTCGGCGACCCCGTTTACTCTCTGCCGACCTTACTGATGCCCGACTCCTCTTCTACACCCAGTGCGGCTTGCACCAAACCCTGGTTTGTCTACCTGGTACGGGCGGCCAACGGCGCGTTGTACTGCGGCATCAGCGACGATCCGCACAAGCGCTTTGCCAAGCACCAGAGCGGCAAGGGCGCGCGTTTTTTCCATTCCAGCCCGGCCCAGGCTCTGGTCTACACCGAGGCCTGCGCGAGCAAGGGCGATGCCCTGCGCCGCGAGCGGGCGATCAAGGCTCTGGCCAAAGCCGCCAAGGAAGCGCTGGTGGCGGCCGTGGTTATCGGCGCGGCTGATGGCAGCCTATCAGGCTAAGCGGGTAGGCTGGCCGGGGCTGGCAGGGTTAAGCTGCGCGCTTACCTACAGTGGCGGAGCCCGTTATGCACGAGTTGATCCTGCACCATTACCCGACTTCACCCTTCGCCGAAAAGGCCCGCCTGATGCTGGGCTTCAAGCAGCTGTCGTGGCGCTCGGTGATGATCCCGCCGATCATGCCCAAGCCTGACCTGACCGCCCTGACCGGCGGCTACCGCAAGACCCCGGTGTTGCAGGTGGGAGCCGACATCTATTGCGATACCGCGCTGATCGCCCGCCGCCTGGAAGCGGAGAAGTCCACCCCGGCGCTGTTCCCGGAAGGCCAGGAGTTCAACGTTGCCAGCTTCGCCCTGTGGGCCGATACCCAGGTATTTCTGCATGCGGTAAGCCTGGTGTTCCAGCCGGAGTCCATCGCGGCGCGCTTCGGCAAGCTGCCGCCGGAGTTTCTCAAAACCTTTGTTGCCGATCGTTCGTCGTTGTTCAGTGGCGGCCTGGCCACACGGATTCCATTGGAAGTGGCCAAGCACCAGTGGCCGACCCTGATGGCGCGGCTGCAGCAGCAGCTTGAGCGCGAGGCAGGAGATTTCCTGTTTGGCGAACCGTCGCTTGCCGATATCGCCATGGCTCATCCACTCTGGTTCCTGCGTGGCACCCCGGTAACCGCAGGGCTGGTCGACGACTACCCGGCAGTGGCCACCTGGCTGGCCCGGGTGCTGGATTTCGGTCACGGTTCGTTCAGCGATATGAGTGGCGAAGAGGCTGTTGCCATTGCCCGTGACGCCAGCCCTGCGGCCTTGCCGGAGCAGGCTCTGGTTGACCCCAATGGCTTTGCCGTCGGCCAGCAGGTGGCAATTTCCGCCATCGATTACGGCGTCGATGCGGTGGAAGGGGAGCTGGTATTCAGCGGCGCTGAAGAGCTGATCCTGCGCCGCGAAGATCCTCGCGCCGGGACCCTGCATGTGCATTTCCCGCGCATGGGCTTTCGCATCGAGGCGCGTTAGCGGCAGGCCTGGCAGAGCGCCGGAGCCGGGGTCTGGCGTAGGCGTGGCAATTGTGCGGCGAGCGCATGGAAATAGCTCAGGCGTTCGTAGCACAGCACCAGCTCGCCGCCGGTACGGCTGTACCAGGCGTCCGTTGCGCCGCAATTGCTCAGGCGCAGCACCAGATCGCGAGGCAGGCGGTAGGTTTCACTGGCGCGGGCGGCGATGGCCTCCACTTCGCCCGAACGGTGGATCTGCGCGAGCAGGTGCCGGCTGTCGTCCAACTGCTGGCTGGGAGGCTCGTAGATCACCCGAATGCGATGGTGGACCGGCTCCCCCGGCTTAAGGCCGTGTTGTTGTTCGACCCAGGCCAGCGCCTTGCGCACCTGGGCGTACTCCTGGTCGCAGTAGAGCGCGCGTTCCACCGGCAGCCCGGTGACCTTGGGGATCCACTCCAGGCGGTCCGGATCGCTGCCGTAGATCAGGCATGCCAGGTTGTAGAAGCGCTGGGCGTCGAGACCATGGCTGGCCCAGGCGTGCACCTCTTCCTCCGCAGGTTTTATCCGTTGCCATTCCAGCCGCCAGTAATCGGCGATATCCAGTAACTTGGCATAGAAGTCGGCGTCGCGTTGGCGGCCGTAGGAGAGGAACAGGCTGATAAAGCCAAGCTGATCGGCCGCATCCTCTTCGCGGCCGAGCACCGGCAGATCCAGCTCGGCGATCAGCAGATGACCCATCTCGTGCAGCAGGGTGAACTCGGCATTGGCCGCCACGAAGCGCCCGCTATCGCTGCGCAGCGCTTGCGGCGGTGGCTGCTCCGTGGCCATGGCCAGTGTGGCAGCCAGCAGGACCAGGCACAGCGCTGCACGTGCACGCCTGGGGCGCGGGCAGGGAGGCGGGCAGGACGAGCTGCGAAGGGAAGCCATTGTCGGCTCCTGGCGGCTGGGGCAACCTACTCTATGACTCTAGTTCAGTCGTCACTGCCTGTGCGCGGAGGCCCGCGATTCAGTAAGCCGCGCGCATGGCCTGCGGGTTGTAACCGTGAATGAGGGTGCCCTTGATATTCAGCAGGGGCACGCCGCGCCCACCCAGGGCCTTGAAGCGCGCATTGCCGGCGGCATCCTTCTCGATATCGACTTCGCGGTAGGCCACCCGGTCTGCTGCCAGCTGCTCGCGCGCCTTGGCGCAATAACCGCACCACTGGGTGGCGTACAGCACCACCTCGCCGGGCCGATTGGCCTGCGCCGGCTGCAGCCAGTTCTGCAGTTTGTCCCAGTTCTGATAGAGCGCCAGACAGGCCAGCAGCAGGATGATTTTCTTCATGGACGTTCCTTGGTCTCGGGCGGGGCGGCTACGGCAGAGGCGTCTCGAACTGCGCGCGTTGCAGTTCTGCCAGGCTAAACGGGGCCGGGCTGTCCGGCCAGTCCAGCTGCAGGCGTTCCAGCTCGCGGGCCAGCAGGCTCGCCACCAGCCAGTCGCGCAGCCAGCGATGGTTCGCCGGGATCACATACCAGGACGCTGCCGGGCTGTGGCTGGCGCTTAGCTGCTCGGCCCAGCGCTGCTGGCGCAGGTCGTATTCGCGGTAACTCTGCAAGTCACTGGCATGCAGCTTCCAGCGCTTGTGGGGCTTCTCGATCCGTTCGCGCAGGCGCTGATACTGCTCAGCCCTGGAAATATGCAGGAAGCATTTCAAGGGATGCAGCCGCTGCTCAGGCCACTGGCTTTCCAGTGCGGCAATCGCCTGTTGCCGCGCCGGCAAGTCGGCGGCGCTGCACAGTCCATCCAGGGGGTCGCTGATCAGGCCTTCGTAATAGCTACGGTTGAACACCCCGAGCAGGCCGGGGGGCGGCAGGCGGCGCTGGTAGCGCCAGAGAAAGTCATGACGCTGCTCGCAGGCGTCGGGTTGGAAAAAGCTGTGGATGCGCAGCCCTTGCGGGTCGAAGCTGCTGATCACCCGGCGAATGATACCGTCCTTGCCCGAGCTGTCGGTGCCTTGCAGGATCAGCAGCAGGGCGTCGCGGCGGTTGGCCCAGAGCATGCGCTGCTGGTGGTTGAGCCAGGGCCGCAGCTCCGCCATGGCCTGCTGGGCGCGGCATTTGTCCAGACCGAAATCCCGCGCCGGGTCCTGCCCGAAGGGGGCCGCCGGGTCGCACAGGCAGGCGTCCAGCAGGGTGTCGGGTAGACGGGCCATGGCTGTTGCCTCAGCCCTTGCGGCGCTTGAGTTGATCGGTCAACTGCGTCGGCAGATTGCGAATCACCAGGGTGTCGCTGCTTTCGTCATATTCGATCTTCGAGCCCAGCAGGTGCGCCTCGAAGCTGATCGAGAGCCCTTCGGCACGGCCGGTAAAGCGCTGGAACTGGCTGAGGGTGCGTTTGTCCGCCGGGATCTCCGGCGACAGGCCGTAGTCCTTGTTGCGGATATGGTCGTAGAAGGCCTTGGGCCGCTCTTCGTCGATCAGCTCCGAGAGTTCGGTCAGGGTCATGGGCTCGCCCAGCTTGGCCTGGCTGCTGGCATAACCGACCAGGGTCTTGGTCTTTTCGCGGGCCTGTTCTTCCGGCAGGTCTTCGCTTTCGACGAAGTCGCTGAAGGCCTTGAGCAGGGTGCGGGTCTCGCCCGGGCCGTCGACGCCTTCCTGGCAGCCGATAAAGTCGCGGAAGTATTCCGAGACCTTCTTGCCGTTCTTGCCCTTGATAAAGGAGATGTACTGCTTGGAGTTGGCATTGTTCTGCCACTCGGAAATATTGATCCGCGCCGCCAGGTGCAGCTGGCCCAGGTCCAGGTGCTTGGCCGGGGTCACGTCCAGCGCTTCGTTCACCGCCACGCCTTCGCTGTGGTGCAGCAGGGCGATAACCAGGTAGTCGGTCATGCCTTGCTGGTAATGGGCGAACAGCACATGGCCGCCGGTGGACAGGTTGGACTCCTCCATCAGCTTCTGCAGCTGCTCTACCGCCTGACGACTGAATGCGGCGAAATCCTGGCCGCCGTCGAGGTAATGCTTCAGCCAGCCGCTGAAGGGGTAGGCTCCGGACTCGGCGTGGAAAAAGCCCCAGGCCTTGCCCTGCTTGGCGTTATAGCTCTCGTTGAGGTCGGCGAGCATATTCTCGATGGCCTGGGACGCGCCCAGCTCGGTGTCCCGGGCATGCAGCACGGCGGGCGTGCCATCGGGCTTCTTGTCGATCAGGTGGACGATGCAGTGGCGGATCGGCATGCAGATTCTCTTCAAATAGCGTGAGCGGTGAACAGGGGCGCTGCGCCGCCGTTATGGCGGCACAACGACCGGATAATGCCGCGCAGTTTACCCGACTGACCCGTCCGGGGTCGCCCGGCGCTGTTGCAGGGCGTGCAGGCGTTCGATCACATAGCGCAGGTGCACATGCAGTTCATACAGCTCGTTGGAGTAGGACAGCGGCACATCGACCTTGGCCAGCTCGTCTTCCAGCTGCTCCAGGCGTTCCACTTCGGCGTCCAGGCGTTCGGGCAGGGTGCCGGCGTCCAGCTGTCGGTCAACCTCGCGCAGGTGCTTGTACCAGCGGTAGATGCGCGCGCGGATGCGCCAGCGGTACAGCGGGCCGACCGCCTTGAATAGGGGGATCAGCACCACCAGCAGGGGGATCAGCAGAATGATATAGCGGTCGGCCAGGGAGGCGATGCGAAACGGCAGATAGCGCTGCAGCAGTGGCAGGCCGTTCTTGTAGTAGTGCTCGGCGTCGCTGGACAGTTCGAAGGTCAAGGGCTCGGCGCTGGGAAAGGTCCCGGCCTTGTCGAGCAGGGTGCCGTTCTTCATCACTTCGCGGCTGGCATCGAGAAACAGCGGCACCAGGCCCGGATGGAAATTCTGGTTGATCACCAGGGTGGCCACCGGAGAGAGGATCTGGGTGTCCTGGGGCGGGCTGTTCTGCGCCAGGTTGAGCAGGCCTTCACCCACCGTGAGGCGATTGAAGAACGGCAGGCGGGCCTCATAGGCAGCGGCGCGGCGGAAGGTCGCCAGGCGCAGCGCCGGGTTGGCGGCCAGCTGCTGTACCTGGGCACTCTCAGCCGGGCCGACAAAGAAGGCGGCGTCCAGCTCACCGGCCATCAGGGCTGTCACTGCTTTGCCGCCGCCGCTGGCTTGCCAGTTGAGGGGGTAGCGCTCGGGGTTTATCGCATTGGCTTCGAGAATGGCGGCGGTGGCCGCCTGGGTGCCGCTGCCGGTGCTGCCGAGAGCCAGACGCAACGGCAGCAGGTCGGCGATGCGGTCCAGGCTGAGTTCGGCGCGGTAGAACAGCCACAAGGGTTCCTGATAGATCGCCCCCAGGCTTTGCAGGCGCTGGCGGTCGGCCTGGACCAGCTGGCGCTCCATGCCGCTTTGCACCAGGGCGATTTCGACCGGGCCGTCCGCGGCCAGCAGCCGCTCCAGGTTATCCCGCGAGCCCCTACTCGGTACCAGCTCCAGCTCGAAGCCCTGCTTGGCCAGTTCTTCGCGCAGGCGCTCGGCGAACAGGCGGTACGCTCCACCTTCGGCACCAGTGGCCATGACCGCGCTCATCGGCGGTGGTGGCGCGACGAAGTAGAACACCGCCCCCACCAGCGCGGCCACCACCGGCACTACCCATAGATTGGCCAGCAGCATGATTTTCAGGTCATTGAGTACGCGGGGCATGGGGCATCCTTTCTCGTTAGTCAGAGCAAGGATAGAAGGATGTGCGGCCCTAGGTCACCTTTAGAGTCTGTTTACGCGGGCTGCGCAGATAGTCGAGGCCGCACAGCAGCGCCAGCAAACCCAGGGCATACCAGGCGTCCACACCCAGCATCAGCAGCACCAGGCTGCACAGCAGCGTGCTGAATGCGGCCAGAGCGCGCCAGATACCGCGCAGCAGCACCCAACCGGCGGCCATGCTCAGCAGGTAGATGACCACGAAGTTGCCGTTGGCGTAGCGGATCAGGTCGTCCACCGTCAGCTCGAGCACGCTGGCCAGACTGGCGCACAGGGCGCAGCTGAGGATCACCAGCAAGAGTGCGCGGGCTGGCACACCGTGTTTATTGCGCAGGGCCAGGCTGGAGGGCAGTTTGCCTTCGTCGGCCAGGCTCCAGATCAGCCGGGCGAAGCCCTGCATATAGACGTTCATCGAGGCGAAGCAGGCCAGGTAGCCTACGGTGGCGGCGATCCAGCGTGCCTGGTCGCCCAGCAGCAGGTCGAGCATGCGCGGCAGGGATGCGGCATCGGTTGTCACATCGCCGTAGGCCTGAAAACTCAGCACCGCCACCGAGCAGGCCCAGTACACCAGGCCGGCCAGCAGCACGCCAAACAGCAGGGCCAGGGGGAAGTCGCGCTCGGGGTTCTTGAACTCCTCGCCCATATGGGTAAAAGCCTCGATACCGACAAAGCACCAGAACATCACCCCCAGCGCCGCGGGCAGCAGATGCCAGGAGCCCTGGATGGGCGGTAGCAGCGGCTGGCTGCTGACGGGCAGATCGCCGACCCACCAGATCAGGGCAATGGTGGCGATAATCGCCACGGCAATCGCGCCCTGAATCACCCCGCTGGCTTTGGCCGGGTGCCGGCCGAGTAGCAGCATGGCCGCCAGGGTGGCGAGCTGGATGGCCAGGGCCTGGCCGCGGCTGAGATCGAACAGCGCCTGCCAGAAGCCGCTTGCGATATTCAGCGCTGCCGGCAGCCCTACCGGCAGCACGGCGAGAAACAGCAGGGCACTCAGACGCTCCATGCGCGGGCCGAACGCGCGGCCGATCAGATGCGGCGCGCCGCCGGCATGGGGGAAGTGGCGGCCCAGCTGGGCAAAGGTAAAGGCCACAGGCAGCACCAGGGCGATCAACAGCATCCAGGCCCATAGCGACGCTTCGCCGGCAGTGGTGGCGGCCAGTGCCGGGATCACGAAAATCCCGGTGCCCAGCAGCGAGGTACTCAACAGGCCAATCCCTTGCAGCAGGCCCAATTCCTGATTTAGACGGCTCATGTTGTATGCTCTGCGGTTTCGTTCGCCATGTTAAATCGCCCACCTGTTGCAGGCTGCTGGCGAAGTGTCGGTTTTTACCGACGATCTGGCGCAACTGGCCGTCAAATTGCCTTTTTCGAGAGCCCGCGTGGACAAGTTCGATCAGCAGATACTCGCCCTGTTGCGCGCCGATGCGCGCTTACCCGTCAGCCAGATCGCCCGCGAGGTCAACCTGTCGCGCTCGGCGGTCAGCGAGCGCATTCGTCAGCTGGAACACAGCGGCGTGATCGGCGGCTATCACGCCCAGGTGGCGCTGCCGGGCGAGGCGGCGATCAAGGCCTATCTGGAGTTGTTCTACCAGGGCGGGCGCTGCGAACACTATGTCGAGCTGATGCGCGTGTTCCCCGAGGTGCGCCGCTGCAGTGGCATCAGCGGCGAGACCGATATGCTGGTGTCCATCGAAGCAGCGTCGATGCAGCGCTTGAGCGAGATTCGCGGCGAGATCGAAAACTTCCCCGGCATGCAGAAAGTGAAGACCCATATGGTGGTCAAGGATTGGGTGTTCTAAGCATGCGCATTCTCCACACCTCCGACTGGCACCTCGGTCAGCACTTTATGGGCAAAACCCGCCAGGCCGAGCATCAGGCGTTCTGTGCCTGGCTGATCGAGCAGGTGCGCGCGCATCAAGTGGATGCCGTGCTGATTGCCGGCGATATCTTCGATACCGGCGCGCCGCCCAGCTATGCCCGCGAGCAGTACAACCGCTTTATCGTCGAACTGCGCGGCACTGGCTGCGAACTGGTGGTGCTCGGTGGCAACCATGACTCGGTGGCCATGCTCGGTGAGAGCAAGACCCTGCTGGCGCAGCTCGGTACCCGGGTGATTCCCGGCGTCTGCGAGTCGCTGGATGAGCAGCTGCTGGTGCTGCATCGGCGCGATGGTTCGGCCGGGGCGATTCTTTGCGGCATCCCCTTTATCCGTCCGCGCGATGTATTGCTTAGCCAGGCCGGGCAAAGTGCCCAGGACAAGCAGCAGTCGCTGCAACAGGCAATCCAGCAGCACTATCAGAACCTCTATGCCCTGGCCGAGGCCAAGCGTGCCGAGCTGGGTGGCGATCTGCCGATTATTGCCAGCGGCCATCTCACCACAGTCGGTGCCAGCGCCAGCGATTCGGTGCGCGAAATCTATGTCGGCAGCCTGGAGGCCTTTCCCACCAGCGCCTTTCCTCCGGCGGCCTATATCGCCCTGGGGCATATTCACCGGCCGCAGAAGGTCGGCGGCCTGGAGCATATCCGCTACTGCGGCTCGCCGATTGCGCTGAGCTTCGATGAAGCCAAACAGCAGAAAGAGGTACTGCTAGTGGAGTTGGATAGCAGCGGCTTGCGCCAGATCAGCGCGCTGCCAGTGCCGCGTTTTCAGCCGCTGCTGTCCTTGCGCGGCTCGCTTAAAGAGCTGGATGTGCAGATCAGGCAAGCGGCGGAGCAGGGCAGTGTCGAGCAACCGGTCTGGCTGGAAGTGCTGGTCGGCAGCGACGATTACCTGAGCGACCTGCAGCTGCGTATCGCCGCCATGTGCGAGGGGCTGCCGGTGGAGGTGCTGCGTATCCGCCGCGAGCGTGGCAATGCAGTGGCCGGCCTGCAGGGCCAGGCCAAGGAAACCCTGGATGAGTTGAGCGTGGAGGACGTCTTCGCTCAACGCCTAAGCAGTGAAAGCCTGGACGATGCCGACCAGCAGCGCCTGCTGGGGCTCTATCAACAGGTGGTGAGTGAGCTGCGCGAGGGCGAGCTATGAAAATCCTCAGCCTGCGCTTGAAAAACCTCAACTCGCTAAAAGGCGAGTGGAAGATCGATTTCACCGCCGAGCCCTTCAAGGACAACGGTCTGTTCGCTATCACCGGCCCGACCGGCGCGGGCAAGACCACGCTGCTCGACGCCATCTGCCTGGCCCTGTACCACCGCACGCCGCGGATGAGCACAGTGTCGGCCAGCGCCAACGAGCTGATGAGTCGGCATACCGCCGACTGCCTGGCCGAGGTTGAATTCGAGGTCAAGGGTGTGGCTTACCGCGCCTTCTGGAGCCAGCGCCGTGCCCGCGACAAGGCCGATGGCGCGTTGCAGGCACCCAAGGTGGAACTGGCTGCCGCCGATGGTCAGGTCATTACCGACAAGATCAATGAGAAGCTGCGCGAAACCGAGCGCCTCACGGGCCTCGATTTCGAGCGCTTTACCAAGTCCATGCTGCTGGCCCAGGGCGGTTTCGCCGCCTTTCTCGAAGCCAATGCCAACCAGCGCGCCGAGCTGCTGGAAGAGCTGACCGGCACCGATATCTACGGACAGATTTCCCAGCGGGTGTTCGAGCAGTGCCGCGAGGTAAAAGTCGCCCTCGACCAGCTACGCGCCAAGGCCGAAGGCGTCGAGCTGCTAAGTGACGCGCAGCGTAGCGAGCTGCAGGCACAGGCCGAGCAACTGGCGATTGATGAAGCCGCACTCGGCGCACAGCACGCCGAGCTGCAGCGCCAGCGCCGCTGGTGCGAGGAGCTGAGCAAGACCCAGGCGCAGTTGCACGCCAGCCAGCAGGCCGAGCAGGCGGCGCAGCAGGAGTTACAGCAAGCCCAGCCACAGCTGGCGCAACTGGCCGCCAGCGAGCCGGCACTGCGTTTACAGCCGCTGCACCATGACTGGCAGCAGACCCAGCGGAGCCTGGCGCAGACCGAGCAGGGCTTGCAGCAGAATGCCGCCGAGCAGCGCCAGGTTGAGCAGGCCATTGCCGAGCACAGCTGGCAGGCCCGCGAGCTTGGCGCTGTGCTGCTTGCCGACTGTCAGGCGCAGCGCCAGCAGTTGGCCGAGCGCCTGCAGCAGTTGCAACAGCAACTGGCCGCGCAGCCGCAGCATGGCCGTCTGGGGGAGCAGCTAGGTAGTTGGGGCGAGCAGCTTAAGGCGCGCCAGCAACAGGTCGAGGAAATCGCCCAGTTGCAACTGAGTCAGCAGCAGCTGCAAAACAGCATCGCCGCCTTGCAAGCGCAACTTGGCCAACAGGCTGAACGGCTCAGCGCCGAACAGAACCGCCTGCAGCAGGCGCAGGAACAGGAGCGCGCCGCGCTTCAGCAACAGCAGGCGCTGCTGGCCGGGCGCAGTGAGGCAGCCTTGCGTGAGCGCTGGCAGCAGCTGCATATCCAGGGCGGTGTACTGACTCAGCTGGGTGAATTGGCCGGGGCCGGGCAGCGGCTGAGTGCCGAGCAAACGCAACTGGCCAGTGCCCTGACGCTGTTGCGCGAGCAGCATCAGGCCAAGGGGGCCGAGGTGGCGCAGTTGCGCCTGAGCTACAAGGACCTGCAGCAGCAGGTGCAGGCCCAGGAAAAACTGCTGGAGCAGGAACAGCGCATCCAGGCCCTGGAGAGCCACCGTGCCCAGCTGCAACCCGGCGAGGCCTGCCCGCTGTGCGGCTCCGAGTCGCATCCGGCGATCAGTGCCTACCAGGCCCTGGATGTTTCGGCGACCAAGGCCTTGCTCAACAGCAAACGCACTGAGCTGGAGGCCCTGACCGAACATGGTCGGCAACTGGCAGGTGAACTGGAGAAACTCGCCGCGCGCCTGGAGCAGCAACAGCAGCAGTTCGAGCGTGGCCAGCAGACCCAGGCCGAGCAGCGCGAACGCTGGCAGGCGCTCAGCGCGCAGCTGGAAAACCCATTGGCCGATGCCGTTGCACTGGCTGAGCAGCAGGCGCAACAAAGCCTTGAGTTGCAACAGTTGCAGCAGAGCCTCGAGCAGCTGCAACAGCTGAGCAGCAACCTCGAACAGCGCCAGCAGGCGCGTTTGGGTCTGCAGCAGCAATGCAGCGAACTGGAACAGCAGCAGGCCCTTAATCGTCTGCAGCTGCAGCAGCGCCAGGAGCAGGCCGCACAAGGCCAATTGCGCCTGCAGCAGCTGCAGGGTGTTGCCGATGAACGTACCTCTAGCCTAAGCCAAGCCCTGGCTGAGTTCGGTTATCAGCTGCCGGACGACGCCAGCGCCTGGCTGGCCGAGCGCCAGGCAGAGTGGCAGCGCTGGCAGGACAATCAGCAGCAGAGCCTGGATTTACAGCGCCAGCTCAGTGAGCGGGATCACAGCCTGCAGGCTGCTGTGCAGCAGGCTCTGCTCTGGCAACAACGCTGGACTGCGCTGGGTTTGGACGATCAACCGACCTTGGCCAAGCCTGCCGATGCCCAGGTGGCCTTGCAGCAAGCGCAGGTTCAGCTGGACGAGGCGCAGCGCCGCCAGCAGCAGTTGGCCGGTAGCCGTCAGGCCCTGGCCAGCCGTTTACAGGATGAGCAAGCGCGCCTGCAACAGGCCGAGCTGCAGTGGTCGGCGGCTCTGACCGCCAGCCCCTTTAGCGATGAAGCCGATTATCTTGCGGCGCTGCTGGATGAGGCGCAGCGCGCAGCGTTGCAGCAAATGCGTCAGCGTCTGGACAAGGCCCTGAGCGATGCCCAGGCCCTGGCCGGTGCCGCCGCGCAGCAACTGGCTGCCTTACAGGCCTGCCCGGCCACCGCGCTCAATCTTGCGCAGTTGGACGAACAGTTATTCGCCCTTAACGCTCAGCTCAAAAATCTAAGCGAACGCCAGGGCGAAATTCGCGCCCAGTTGCAGGGCGATGACGCCCGTAGGCAAGGCCAGCAAAGCCTGTTTGCCGCGATCGGCACCAAGCAAGCCGAGTACGATCTGTGGCAGCAGCTCAACAGCCTGATCGGTTCGGCCGATGGTGCCAAGTACCGCAAGTTCGCCCAGGGCCTGACCCTGGATCATCTGGTCTACCTGGCCAATCAGCAGCTCGAACGCCTGCACGGCCGTTATCAGCTGGCGCGGCGCAGCAGTGGCGAGCTGGAGCTGGAGGTGATCGATACCTGGCAGGCCGATGCGGCGCGCGACACCAAGACCCTGTCCGGCGGCGAGAGCTTTCTGGTCAGCCTGGCATTGGCCCTGGCGCTGTCCGATCTGGTCAGCCACAAGACCAGCATCGACTCGCTGTTTCTCGACGAAGGCTTCGGCACATTGGACGGCGAAACCCTGGAGGTGGCCCTGGACGCCCTGGATAACCTCTATGCCAGCGGCAAGATGATCGGCGTGATCAGCCACGTCGAGGCGCTCAAGGAGCGCATTCCGGTGCAGCTCAAGGTGCACAAGGGGGTGGGCATGGGTTACAGCGGCCTGGATAAGCGCTTTGCGCTTTAAGGGCCGCAGTGCCAAGCCCGAACCAGATCTGGGACTTGGCATTGCGCCAGCGCCGAATGCTTGCCCACCCTAGAGCGTAGCGGTGGACAAAGCTTCGCTATGGCCACCCTACAAGCGACGCGGAGCGTCATCCGTGTAGTCCCGGCGCATCCAGAGCCGCTGCTAGAGGCGGGTTACGTGACGGGTCTTAACGCACATACTCGAAACGGGTAAACCAGTCTTCCGCCAGATGGCGATCATGTTCGGCACCATCCAGGTGGGTCTGATAGGTGCTGTCATTATCCAGATAAACCTTCATCCAGGAGGTCACCAGGGTTTTGAAGCGGGCATGCTGGGTGGCGCTGCCGCTGTTGATCCAGTCCAGGTGGGACGCCCCTCTGAAGGTGGTCAACGCACGGGTGAGGCTGGTCGGCAGCGACTGGTAATAGCTGGCGACGACAGAGGGGTAGGACACGGTGTCGTTGGCACCTGCCTGGATCAAGGTCGTGGCGCTGATGCTCGCATAATCGGGCGAGCTGAAGCCTAGGTAGGGTGCCAGGGGGATTGCGGTTTTGATCTCTTTTTTGAGATCGGCCGCCGCCAACAGCGTACCGCCACCGCCCATGGAAAAGCCCATGATGCTCAGTTTGCTGGTTGCTACCTTTTTGTAGATGGGGGATGCGCTGCGCGTGCCTTCACTTTTGAGTTTGGCGATGCCAGCTTTGTGTGCCGTCGCCCAACCGGGCGGCGTACCGAAGATATTATTGGGCGTGATAGCGATAACGATATAGCCGTGGCTAGTCAGGTGGTTGGCCAGCCAGGTCATATCCTCTTTGGTGTTGAGGTACCCGCCAGTGAGCGTAGTGGCCGGGTAAGTCGGCTTGCTGAGGTTGCAGGGATAGGTAACGCGCGCCGAGGAATAACTCCAGGAGGATAGCCCGCTGGTGTAAGAGCACACCGCATCGGCACCAGGGTCGGCGGGCGACAACATGGCGCTGGCAGCACTGCTGCCCAGTAGCAGGGCTGTGCACAAGACGAAGCTAAAGGCTTTGCGGGGTATTGCAAGCATGGTGTCTCCAGGGTTTTTTATTGTTGTAGGGCAGGTCCATAACGCACAGGCTGATCAAAGTACTCATGTGACCTGGTATTACGCTAACCGCTGGGTGGGCTCAGGGCTTGAATGAATTGACTGTCTTCGCCGAAGCTTGCGCCTCGACGAAAACTTCTAGCCCGGCGCGTGGCTTTACCAGCGCCGAGGGCTGGATGCCGAGGATGGTGCGATAGGTCCGAGTGAAGTGCGCGGCATCGGCGAAGCCCGCTCCCAGCGCAGCCTCGGTGACGCTGGCACCGCAGGCGATACGCTGGGTGGAAAGGAACAGCCGATACCACAGCCGGTAGCGGCGGATCGGAACACCGATCTGCTCCTTGAACAGGTTGGCCAGGCGTGAAGTTGAAAGCCCGACCTGCTGGGCCAGGCTGGCGACGCTGAGGTTCTCCAGGGGGCTGACCTTTATGCGTTGCAAGGTGTTGAGAATTCGCTGATCGCAGCGAAAGGCCGTGCCCTCGGCTAGTTCCGCAGGGTTCAGCCAGGCGTCCAGTTGCTGGTACAAGACCTCGGGCAGCGTCAGGCGCTGGCTGACAGCATCAAAGGCGGTGATGAGCAGATGCTCGTTGCTCAGGTCGCAATACGCAGACTGATCCTGGCGGTTGGCCAGCTGACGCAGCACGGCATAATCGAAACCGGTGACATCCAGGTGGCAGTCCGCCACGCACAGCCGGCCGCTATCAACCGTGCCTTGCCAGCCCACGGGCAGCAGCAGACTGCGCGAGAAAGAGTCGCGCTGCTGGGTACGGTGACGAAAGCGGATATTGCCCTGCAGGCCGATCAACAACCGCGATGCGGCGAGAGACA
The DNA here is from genome assembly GCF_038069885.1 of Pseudomonas sp. XK-1. Classification (NCBI taxonomy): domain Bacteria; kingdom Pseudomonadati; phylum Pseudomonadota; class Gammaproteobacteria; order Pseudomonadales; family Pseudomonadaceae; genus Pseudomonas; species Pseudomonas sp. XK-1. The sequence goes on from NZ_JBBPES010000001.1 coordinate 1,022,989, forward strand.
ACTGCGCCGGCGAACGTAGGGGGCCGAGGTAGAGTGTGCGGCGCTCCCAGAGGTAGAGGCGTTGCGGCAAAGAGGCAATCATGGCGTTGGGTCTATCACTGGAAATCTGCAGAGCGTATTCGTACCGGGTCGCTTTGCCACTCACCCAAACGGGGGCGTAATCGAGCCAAGTGCAGCCTGGAGCGCATAGGTCCCCGATTACCTGATGTCCCTATGGCCGCAACTTAGCAGCCTGGTTGGTTCGGCTGATGGGGCCAAGTACCGCAAGTTCGCCCAGGGCCTGACCCTGGGGCATCTGGTCAGCCTGGCATTGGCCTTGGCGCTGTCCGATCTGGTCAGCCACAAGACCAGCATCGACTCGCTGTTTCTCGACGAAGGCTTCGGCACGTTGGACGGCGACACCCTGGAGGTGGCCCTGGACGCCCTGGATAACCTCAATGCCAGCGGCAAGATGATCGGCGTGATCAGCCACGTCGAGGCGCTCAAGGAGCGCATCCCGGTGCAGCTCAAGGTGCACAAGGGTGTGGGCATGGGTTACAGCGGCCTGGATAAGCGCTTCGCGGTAGAGCGATAACGCCTATCCGGCCAGGCCTCGGCGCGCCTGGCCGCAGTCGGCCTGCTACAGCGGCGTCGCGGCGATGAACTTCACCACCACCTCGGCAAGCCGTTCGCCCTGGTCTTCCTGGAGAAAATGCCCGGCATTGACGATAGTGGTGTGGGCCTGGCCGCGGGTGCCGGGGATCAGCTTGTGCATCAGTTTGTCGCCGCCGGCGGTGATCGGGTCCGAGTCGCTGAAGGCGGTCAGGAAGGGTTTTTGCCACTGGCTGAGCACCTGCCAGGCGGCACGGTTGTTCTCGCTGGCGGGGTCGTTCGGGGTGATCGGCACTAGCAGTGGGAACTGGCGCGCACCTTCCTTGTAGCGTTCGTCAGGATAGGGCGCATCGTAGGCGTCGATCACGGCCTGGGGCAGGGGTGTGACGGTGCCGCCCTTGATCACCCCGCCGGAGGGGAATACCGGCACCTCCTGGGAGAACTGCTGCCACTTGAGGAACGCTGCGCCGGGGTGGTGATCGCCGGTCGGCAGCATGGTGTTGGCCGCCACCACCCGGGCGAAACGCCCGGGGTTTTCCGCCACCAGGCGCAGGCCGATCAAGCCGCCCCAGTCCTGGCAGACCAGGGTAAGACGCTCGAGCCGCAACTGGTCGAGCAGCCCCTGCATCCAGTCGACGTGGCGTTGATAGCTGTAGTCCTCGCGGCGGGTCGGCTTGTCGGAACGGCCGAAACCGACCAGGTCGGGGGCAATGATCCGGTGTCCGGCGGCGACCAGGATAGGGATCATCGTACGGTACAGGTAACTCCAGGACGGCTCGCCATGCATCAGGAGTACGGGATCGGCCTCGGCGGGGCCTTCATCGAGGTAGTGCACGCGCAACTGGCCACCTTCGCCGTCATCCACCAGCAGGTAATGGGGCGCGAAATCATAGCCAGGCAGGTCGCGGAAACGGCTATCGGGGGTTCGCAAAAACTCCATGGTTCGTTCCTCTTGGGGGCAGTAGGCGAGAGTTGCTCCACACCCGCTAAGCTTGCTCTTGGCGGGCGCTATCAGACAGCGAATCAGCCAGGCTGATTTAGCTGCATAACTTGGACGCGAGTCCGTGCAAGATGCTTGAGTAGGCCGCAGGCTATGTGAGCGTGGGCTGCCAATAGACCCTAGTACAACCATTCAACCCAGGATCGCCAATGATCGCCGTATTTCTAGCTAACACTCTGATCGTGGTCATCGCGGTCATCTTCCATTACGAGTTCCTCTATCGGCTGACGTTGCTGCTACCGCGTATTCAGGTGCGCCATCGCTTCCGCATCGTGCTGGGGGTCGGTGGCGCTCTGCTGGCCCATGTGGTCGAGGTGTGGATATTCGCCATCGCCTACTACCTGATGCACCGCGCCGATGGCTGGGGTTACCTAGAGGGCAACTTCGACGGCAGCTTGATGGACGCCGTGTATCTTTCCTTCACGATCTTCACCACCCTCGGCTTCGGCGATATCCAGCCGCACGGTGATCTGCGTTTTCTCACCGGTATCGAATCACTCACCGGGCTGGTGCTGATTACCTGGAGCGCCTCATTTCTCTTCGTGGAAATGCAGCGGTTCTGGAATGCCCGATAGCGCGGGGCGTTGCTGCTCTGTCATCGGCGCTAACAGGATTGCCCGTTGGTAACCGCCCCATACTGGCGCATGATCACTGTGGGTTCTGACGAGCATCGCCAATGGCCAAGCCTCCGGTTACTCCCCCTGTAGCTTCCGCGCTGGGACGCTTTCTCACCCTGGCGGGTACCGCCACACGTATCGGCGGTGGCCTGCTGGGGCAAGGCCTGCGTCCGGGGCGCAGCGGCATCGACTGGCAGCCGGTGGGCGACCTGCTTGGCGAGGTACTGGGGCAGATGAAAGGCCCGGTACTCAAGCTCGGGCAGATGGCGTCGCAGTGGCAGGACGTGCTGCCGCCGCCGGTGGCCGCAGCGCTCGGCAATTTGCAGAACCGCGTACCGGCGTTGCCCTTCGAGGCGCTGCGAGGTCATTTGCAGCAGGTCTATGGCGACGACCTGGGGCAGTTCTTCCAGCATATCGACGAGCAGCCCTTTGCCGCCGCGTCCCTGGGCCAGGTGCACCGTGCGGTGGCCCTGGATGGGCGGGCGCTGGTGCTCAAGGTGCAGTACCCCGGGATTGCCGAGATCTGCGCGGCCGACCTGCGCCAGCTGCGCCGTTTGCTGCCGCTGGGGCGCTTGTTCCGTGCGCCGGCCAAACAGCTGGAAGGTGTGTATCAGGAACTGGTGGCGGTGATCAGCGCCGAGCTCGACTACCCCGCCGAGATGCAGCGCCTGCAGCGTTTTCGTCAGCACTTCGCTGATTGGCCGGGCCTGCGCCTGCCGCAGCCCCAGGAAGACCTCTGCCGGCCCGGGGTACTGGCCCTGAGCGAGGAAGCCGGTTTGCCCTTTGCCGAGGTCAGCCAGGCCAGTGCCGAGGTGCGCGAGCGCCTGGCCCTGACCCTGGTGCGCTGGCTGAGTGCCCAGGCCTTCGAGCTGGGGCTGCTGCATGCCGACCCGCACCCCGGCAATTTTGCCTACACCGCCGCGGGTGAGTTGGTGGTGTATGACTTCGGCTGTGTGCAGACACTCTCCGCAGAACTGCTGGCCGCCTACACCCAGACCTATCAGGCCCTGCAGGCCCGCGATGGCGAGCAGCTGGAACGCGCCTTCCAGGCCCTCGGCACGCGCCAGCCGCAATCGACCACGCCCTATGGCCTGTACCGTCAGTTGCATGGGCTGCTGGGACCGTTGTTGCAGCCCGGCGCGCACTGGGATTTCGCCGCCACGTCCTTGCATGAACAGCTGCAGCGCCTGTTACCGGATGTTCTGGGCGCGCTGGGCAGCCTGCAGCCGGCACCGGCCACCTTGCTGGTCAACCGCACGCTGGAAGGGCACTACTGGAATCTCAGCCGCCTGGGCGTGGCCTTGCCATTGGCGGATCTGTTGCAGGTGCAGATGGCCGCACGCTGAGTCGCTGATGATTTTCGGCGGGTGCCGAGATCGGGCGCTAACGAATCAGGGGCGTATCGGGCTGTGCGTCAGGCACTTCCTGCTGGTAGCGGCCCTGTTGCAGGTCGTCGAAGTAGCGCTGGTAGCGCCCGCTGTCGCGATAGCGCTGCAGGCGCTTGTTGAAGCGTGCGAGCAGCGCCGGGCTGCCTTCCAGGCTTTTCGGCAGCATCAGGTAGCTGAGGTTGACCAGCAGGGGCTTGGGGTGGTGGGTGATCTTGGCCCTATCGGCGGCGTTGAAGTGGTTGCGCAGGGCGGCATAGCCCACGTTGATTTCCTGCGGATAGAGCACCACCCGCTCCCTGAGCAGCTTCTCGAAGTTCTGCATATCGCTGGAAACCCGCTCCATCTTCACCTTGTCCTCGGCGAGAAAGGCATCGAAGGCCGGGCCGTAACTGTATTCCAGGCCGCCGCCGAGGGTCATGCCGGTAAGGTCGTCAAAGCGCTGCCAGTCGAAGGGCAGGCTTTTCAGGTGAAAGAACACGAACTGCTCGTCGAGCAGCGGCGCGCTGAAGAGAAAATCCGCCTCGCGCTCGGCCTTGTGCATCCACACCGCGCTGGCGTCGAAACGCCCCGCCGCGGCGGACGCATAGGCGCGGGGCCAGGGCAGAAACTGGAACCTGACGCGATAACCCTCATCGGCGAACAGGTCGCTGATCAGGTGGGCGATCACGCCGTTATGTTTCAGCTCGCTGGACAAATAGGGCGGCCAGTCGCCGACGCTGATATTCAGCACACGCTGTTCATGGGCCTGGGCCGCCAGGCTCGGCAGCAGGCACAGTGCGACGAACAGATTCTTCCACTTCATTAAAACCCCTTGGTTGCAACCGGGATTACGGCGATGCGCCTGGTAATGGCGCAGTATTACCACCTCGGTGGCAAGGATGAAATGCCATCAATGCTTCATCAAAGCGTCATCCTGCGGGTAAAGACTGCTGCGGATCTGTTCAATCCCCATGTCTTTGCCTTAAGGATAGTTGCTGTGCTGCGAATCCCTACGTTTTGTGCGCTTTTCGCCCTGGCTCCGTTGGTCACGGCAATGGAACTGAAACCTCTGGCTTTGTACCAGAGTGGCTTTACCGCCGGCACCGAAATTGTCAGTGTGCAGGCCTCGAGCATGCGTGTGATTGTGTCCAACAGCGCCGAAGGCCTGGTGGATATTCTGCAACTCGACCCGGCCAAGGGTCTCAACCGCATGGCTCGCCACAGCCTGGTGGCGGCAGATGCGGGGGAAATCACCTCGGCGATTTTCCATCCCAGCGAAGACCTGTTTGCCGTGTGCATCCGCAACAGCGATGGCCTGAAAAACGGCCGGGTCGAGTTCCGTGCGGCGGCCGATGGCAAGCTGCTCAATACCGTGGAGATTGGCATCTGGCCGGACAGCCTGGCATTTTCGCCCAAGGGTGATTTTGTCGTGGTGGCCAACGAAGGCGAAGGCTATGTGCGTGACGGCGAGGGCTTTCACAGTGGCGAGGGCTCGATCAGCCTGATCGACCTGCGCGGCGGTGTGGCGGCGGCCAAGCACAGCCTGATCACCCTGCCGGACCTGGCCGGCGTCGAGGGCGCGACCCAGGCTGAGCACAAGCGTCTGGTGGAACGGGTGATCGACGGTGAAGAGTTGAAAGTGCCGTTCGGCACCAGCCCTGAACATATCGAGCCGGAGTACGTGATCTTCAGCCCGGACGGTGCGCGGGCCTACGTCAGCCTGCAGGAAAACAACGCGATTGCCGTGGTCGATATCCTGCAAGGCAAACTGGACAAGGTGTTTGGCCTCGGCACGGTGCGCCATGCTGCGGATATCATCGATGACGGCAAGTATGAGCCGAGTGGTGAACTGTTCGCCCTGCGCGAGCCGGATGCCCTGGCAGTGAGCGCCGATGGCCGTTATCTGATCAGCGCCGATGAGGGCGATACCGACCCGAAAATCGCCAAGACCAAGGCCGGCCTGCCCAGCGGTGGTGGACGTACGGTCAGCGTGTTCGACGCCATCAGCGGCAAGCTGATCGGCGATACCGCCAGCCAGCTCGATGATATGGCCGCCGAGGCCGGCGTCTACCCGGATGCGCGCAGCCCTAACAAAGGCAGCGAGCCGGAAGGCGTGGTGAGTTTCGATGCCTTCGGCAAGCGCCTGGTGGTTGCCACCCTGGAACGCGCCGATGCCCTGGCTCTGATCGATCTGGATCAGCCTGCGCAGCCCAAGGTGCTGCAGGTTATAGGTGCCGGCGAAGGCGCAGGTTCCGGCGAGCTGGCCCCGGAAGGTCTGGTCCATGTCGAACACAACGGTCGGCATTTCCTGGTAACCGCCCTGGAGAAGAGCGGCAACGTCGCGCTGTTCGAACTGCTCAAGTAAGACGCAGCAGCCTGACCCTGTAGGGTGCGCTGTGCGCACCAAGAGTGACTGAATGCTCTGGTGCGTATGGCACACCCTGCCTATCAAATGGCGGTAGATTTTCCAGGCCGCCAGTTCCCTGCCAGCGCTGGCCCCATTAGAGTGCTGCAGCGCAACCCTGCGCATGCAATGGGATGGCTGGGCATGACCTTCTGGGTCGTTTCAATTCTGTTTGTATTGACCTACCTGGGCATGGCCGCAGGGGGCATCCGTGGCCTGCGCATCGATCGCAGCTGGATAGCCGGCTGCGCCGCGGTTCTGTTGCTGTTTACCGGTGTACAGTCGCCCAGGGAGGCGGCCGACCATCTGGATGCCGGCGCGCTGTTGCTGCTATTGGCGCTGATGCTGATCAGCGCGCAGTTCGATTTCTCTGGCGTCTATGCCTGGCTTAACCAGCGCCTCGCTCACTATGCCGCGCAGCCGGCGTTACTGCTGTTGGGTGTGGTGCTGCTGGGCGGCGTGCTGTCGGCGTTGCTGGTCAATGACATCGTCGCCTTTGCCCTGACTCCGCTGCTGTGCCATAGCCTGCTGGCGCGCGGCCTGGATCCGCGGCCCTTTCTGTTGGCGTTGGCGCTGTCGTGCAATGCCGGCTCCAGCGCCAGCCTGATCGGCAACCCGCAGAACATCCTGATCGGCCAGGCCGGCGGCCTGGATTTCTGGTCCTACAGCTGGATCGCCGCCCCGCCGGCGCTGGCTGCGTTGACCATCACCTATGGGGTGATCTGGCTGCAATGGCGTAAACGCTGGGGCACGGCCAAACCTGTGGCGCAGGAAGAAACCCCGGTGGAGCGAATCTACGGCACCCACAGCTACCTCAAGCCGCTGCTCGCCAGTCTGGTGCTGCTCGGGTTGTTTTCCACCAATCTGCCGCGGGAGATATCCGCGCTGCTGATTGCCGCCCTGGTGATGATTTCGCGGCGGGTGGATAGCCGCGACTATGTGCACAAGGTCGATTGGAACCTGTTGCTGCTGTTCGCCGGGCTGTTTGTGGTCACCGGCGCGGCGCTCAGTCTGCCGCAGGTCGCGGGCATGGCCAGCAACCTGGCCGGGCTGGGCTTGTTACCCGAGGGGGTGATTTCCCTGGCCAGTGCATCGCTGCTGGCCAGCAACCTGATCGGCAATGTGCCCTTCGTGATACTGCTGCTGGGCGTGCAACCCGAGGCGTCCGAGTCGATGCGGGTGGGCCTGGCGATCATGTCGACCCTGGCCGGCAACCTGCTGCTGATCGGCAGCGTGGTCAACCTGATCGTCGCCGAAAGTGCGCGGCGTCAGGGCGTGCCGCTGAGCTTTGTCGACTTTGCCCGCAGCGGCGTGCCGGTGACCTTGCTCAGCATGGGGGTGGCCGGGTTGTGGCTGGTGCTGGGCGGCTGGTTGCCCTGGTAGCACGCGTTGGCCTCGGGCGGCATGGGTATCGCTGCGCTCAACCTACGCGGTCCGACCCATCCTACGACCAGCGCGCTTTTCGCCAGGCCTGCTGCTGTTCCGGCGTCTGGAAGGTCCAGGCAACAAAGCGGCTCTGCTTCTGGCCTTGGGCCATTTCCACGGTCTGTACCTGCAGCGCGCCGGCCTTTTTCAGGGCGCTGTAAACACCTGGCAGGTTGCCGGCCTTGGAAATCAGGCTGCTAAACCACAGCACCTGCTGGCCGACCTCGACACTTTCCTCGATCAAGCGGCTGACAAAGGCCGCCTCACCGCCCTTGCACCACAGCTCCGCCGCCTGACCGCCGAAGTTCAGTACCGGCAGTTTGCGTTTGGGGTCGAGCTTGCCCAGGTTGCGCCATTTGCGTTTGCTGCCGCTGCTGGCCTCTTCCGCGCTGGCATGGAAGGGCGGGTTGCACAGGCTCAGGTCGAAGCGCTCATCGCGTTGCAGCAGCCCCTGGAAGATATGCGTGCTGTCGCTCTGCTGGCGCAGCTCGATGGCGTCGTTCAAGCCCGGGTTGGCCTGCACGATGGTTTTGGCCGAGGCGATGGCGCTGGCGGCGATGTCCGAGCCGAGAAACTGCCAGGCATATTCGCGGTTGCCCAGCAGCGGGTAGATGCAGTTGGCCCCCACGCCAATATCCAGCGCCCGTACCCTGGCCCCGCGCGGTATCTCGCCGCCATTGCTGCGGGCCAGCAGGTCGGCCAGGTAATGCAGGTAATCGGCGCGGCCGGGGATCGGCGGGCACAGATAATCCGCCGGAATATCCCAATGCGCGATGCCATAGAACTGCTTGAGCAGCGCCCGATTGAACACCTTGACCGCCGCCGGGTTGGCGAAGTCGATGCTCTCATTGCCATAGGGATTGATGATCACAAAGGCCGCCAGCTCCGGACTGGCCTTGATCAGCGCGGGAAAGTCATAGCGCCCCTGATGGCGGTTGCGCGGGTGTAACTGGCCCTTGGTGGCATCGGGCGTACCGGTGCCGGGCTTGCTTGCGGCCGGGCGCGGCGCTACGGGTTTACGGCTGGGGCGTTTCGGCGGCAGGGACATGGCAGGGGGATCTAAGGCTTGGGGGGCGGGATTTTCCCACAGCTGGGCGCGGGTTGCGCGTCGCTAGACAATATTCAGCCACATCACCAGGTAATCGAAGAACAGGCAGTAAAGCGCGATCGGCAGCGGCAGGCCGAGCAGGGTGCCGAGCAGGTAGGTACGAAAGGGCACGCCGGACAGCGCCAGGGCGTAGTTCAGCGCCGGCACGGTCTGAAACATCATGCGCAGGGCGATGATGCTGGTCAGGGGATGACGATCCAGGCCAGCGAGCAGGCGTTGCGCCAGGCGATTGTCCAGCCCGCGCAAGGCGTCGCCTCCCAGGTAGCGGATGGTGACGTAAGTGAACACGCAGGAAACGCTGGCCGCGAAGAAGGTGGCGATACCGCCGTAGACCCGCCCCAGTGCCAGTACCGCGGCGGCTAGGAAGACCCAGCCGGGAATCTGAATCAGGTTGCCCAGGGCGAACAGCAGGGTAAACGCCAGCAGGCCAACCAGCGGGTGCATCAAAAGCATGGCTTGCAGGGTGTGCAGATTGAAGTGCGCTCGCAGCCCCAGGGCCTCGAACAATGCGAATAGGCCGAGCAGAAACAGGATGACCAGTAACAGGCGGCGGGAGCTGCGCATGTGGTTAGGGATAATCCAGCACGCGCTTGATCTGCGCCAGATTGGCGCTAATCCACTGTGGGTTGATCGGCCCCCAGCTACGAACGACGTAGTGCCCGGCGTTATTGCGCTCGCCGCTTTCCTGTTGGAAGACACAGTCGATATCCAGTTCGGCCAGGGCGCTCAGGGTGTCCTGGGCGGTGCGCCGCGGCATGCCGGTGGCCGCCATCAGTGCGGGCACGCTGCAGGCGCTGCCGCTGTCGATCAGCCAGGCCACATAGAGCCTGCGGTAGAAGCTGGTTCTGGTTTTGCTTACATCCATAGGGCGTTGCGCTCCTGGAGGCTATGACGGGTGCTGCGGCGCAGCACCCGTCTTCACTCAGATGGCGAAGATCGCGATATAGCTCAGCGCGCCGGCGATATAGCCGGCGAAGGCCAGGCCGCTGATGTATTTCACGTACCAGATAAAGTTGATCTTCTCCATGCCCATGGCTGCCACACCGGCTGCTGAACCGATGATCAGGCAGCTGCCGCCGGTACCGGCGCAGTAGGCGAGCATTTCCCAGAAGTTGCCATTGACCACAAAGTTGCTCAACCACGGCAGCTCGCTGGCAGCGCTGCTGGCCAGGACTTCCGGGCTGACCAGGGGGTACATCTTCATGGCACCTGCCACCATCGGCACGTTATCCACCACGGCGGAGAGCAGGCCGATGGAGATGGCGATGGTGTAGATATTGCCCAGGCTGTCTTTCAGGTAGGTGGCGACATCGATCAGGTGGCCAGCGGTGGACAGGCTGGAAACTGCCAGCAGGATGCCGAGGAAGAACAGCACGCTGGTGATGTCGATGCGGCGCAGTACGCCGACCACCGAGAGCGGGTCCTTGTCTTCGCTGTTCTTGCTGCGGTGGATGATTTCGGTGGTGACCCAGAGGATGCTCAGGCCGAACAGGATGCCCATATAGGGCGGCAGGTGGGTGATGGTCTTGAACACCGGGACGAAGATCAGCGCGCCCAGGCCCATGACGAATACCAGATTGCGTTCGAATGGGGTGGTCGGGTCGCGGCGGCTCTCGCGGCTTTCCTTGAGCTTGGGCGGCGTGATATCGCCCTTGAGTACGAAGCTCATGATGGTCAGCGGTACCAGTAGGCAGATCAGGCTTGGAATAAACAGCTTTACCACAATACCGCTGGCGGTGACCTGGTTGCCGATCCACAGCATGGTCGTGGTGACGTCACCAATCGGCGACCAGGCACCCCCGGCGTTGGCGGCGATAACCACGATGCCGGCGTAGAACCAGCGCTCTTTCTGATCGTCGATCAGCTTGCGCAGCAGCGAGATCATCACGATGGTGGTGGCCAGGTTATCCAGGGCGGCCGACAGGAAGAAGGTGATCAACCCCACCAGCCAAAGCAGGTGCACGCGCTTGTTGGTGCGGATGCGGTCGGTGATGACCTTGAAGCCTTCATGGGCGTCGATCAGCTCGACGATGGTCATGGCCCCCATCAGGAAGAACAGGATTTCGGAAATTTCTCCGAGGTGATGACGCAACTCGCCAACCACCAGACCGGTGTTATCGGCGGCGTGGGCACCGGCTTCGAGCATCGGCAGGATGCTGTCGGCGCTCAATACCAAAACCGTCCAGGCCAACACTGCGGTGAGCAGCGCCGAGGCGGCCTTGTCGATCTTCAGTGGATGTTCCAGTGCGATGCACAGGTAGCCAAAGACGAAAATTAACGCCATCAACGCATACATGGTGAGGGTTCCCTGGTTAGGTATTGTTATAAGTAGTGGTGTCGCAGAATTTCTCGGGGCTGAACCATGCCTCAATTTTCAAGAAATAGGCAGGGGGAATAATTCATCGATGCGACCTTAAGTCAGGTGGCTAGATAAATTAATACCTCTAAGGAGTTAGAAGTCCGCTACTAAATGTCGCATAGCGTTCCTGCGCAGGGCCGAATAATGGCCCCGCGCCTACTTGGGCGCGGGGCTGCGCAGGTGAGCGGCGGTTAAAGGTTGGCGATTTTTTCGCGTTGGTCGGCCAATTTGCCCAGAGCCTGTTCCGCCTCGGCCAGCTTGGCGCGCTCCTTGTCGAGTACCTCGGCCGGTGCCTTGGCGACGAAGCCTTCGTTGGCCAGCTTGCCGCCAACGCGCTGCACTTCACCAGAGAGGCGGGCGATCTCTTTATCCAGGCGCGCCAGTTCGGCGTCCTTGTCGATCAGCCCGGCCATCGGCACCAGCACCTGCATCTCGCCGACCAGGGCGGTGGCGGACATCGGTGCTTCTTCGCCCGCTTCCAGCACCCGTACCGACTCCAGCTTGGCCAGCTTGTTCAGCAGTGGCGCATTGTCGGCCAGACGGCGGCGATCTTCGTCGCTGGCGTTGGCCAGGATGATGTCGATGCGCTTGGCCATGGAGATTTTCATCTCGCCACGGATCTGGCGCAGGCCGAGCATCAGCTGCTTGACCCACTCGATATCGCCTTCGGCGGCGGCGTCGATACGGCTTTCATTGGCCACCGGCCAGGCCTGCAGCATGATGGTGTCACCGCTGACGCCGGCTTGGGCCTTGATCCGCTGCCAGATTTCTTCGGTGATAAACGGCATGAACGGGTGGGCCAGACGCAGCGCCACTTCCAGCACGCGCACCAGGGTGCGGCGGGTGCCGCGCTGGCGTTCGATCGGTGCGTTCTCGTCCCACAGCACTGGCTTGACCAGCTCCAGGTACCAGGCGCAGTACTCGTCCCAGATGAACTCGTAGAGCGCTTGCGCGGCCAGGTCAAAGCGGAAGGCGTCGAGCTGGCGGGTGACTTCGGCTTCGGTGCGCTGCAGGGCGGAGATGATCCAGCGGTCCACCGAGGACAGCTCGACCGGCTCGCCATTCACACCGGTGTCCTGGCCATCGGTGTTCTCGATGACGAAGTTGGCGGCGTTCCAGATCTTGTTGCAGAAGTTGCGGTAACCCTCGACCCGGCCCATGTCGAACTTGATGTCGCGACCGGTGGAGGCCAGCGCCAGGTTGGTGAAACGCAGGGCGTCGGTGCCGTAGGCGGCGATGCCCTCGGGGAACTCGGCACGGGTCTGCTTGGCGATCTTCTCGGCCAGCTTGGGCTGCATCATGCCGCTGGTGCGTTTCTCCAGCAGCTCGTCGAGGGTGATGCCGTCGACGATATCCAGCGGGTCGAGCACGTTGCCCTTGGACTTGGACATCTTCTGGCCCTGGCCGTCGCGCACCAGGCCATGCACGTACACGGTCTTGAACGGGATCTGCCCGGTCAGGTGGGTGGACAGCATGATCATCCGCGCGACCCAGAAGAAGATGATGTCGAAGCCGGTGACCAGCACGTCGGTCGGGTGGAAGGTCTTGAGGGCTTCGGTCTGTTGCGGCCAGCCGAGGGTGGAGAAGGTCCACAGACCGGAGCTGAACCAGGTGTCCAGTACGTCTTCGTCCTGGCGCAGGTTGGCGTCGCCGAGGTTGTGGGTAGCGCGTACTTCCGCCTCGTCGCGGCCGACATAGACGTTGCCGGCATCGTCGTACCAGGCCGGAATACGGTGGCCCCACCACAGCTGACGGCTGATGCACCAGTCCTGGATATCGCGCATCCAGCTGAAGTACATGTTTTCGTACTGCTTGGGCACGAACTGGATTTCACCGCTCTCGACCACGGCGATGGCTTTTTCGGCCAGCGGCTTGGTGCTGACGTACCACTGGTCGGTGAGCCACGGCTCGATGATGGTGCCGGAGCGGTCGCCTTTCGGCACTTTCAGGGCGTGGGCGTCGATGCTTTCCAAGAGGCCTGCGGCTTCAAAGGCCGCAACGATCTGCTTGCGCGCCTCGAAACGATCGAGGCCGGCGTATTCGGCCGGCAGGCTTCCGTCGATCTCGCTGTTGACGCTGCCATCGACATTGAACACCTGGGCGCGGGCCAGCACCGCGGCATCGGCATTGAAAATGTTGATCAGCGGCAGATTGTGGCGCTTGCCGACTTCGTAGTCGTTGAAGTCGTGGGCCGGGGTGATTTTCACACAGCCGGTGCCGAATTCGGGGTCGCAGTAGTCGTCTGCGATGATCGGAATGCGTCGGCCTACCAGGGGCAGTTCGACGAAGGTGCCGATCAGCGCCTGGTAGCGTTCGTCACTCGGGTTAACCGCGACGGCGCTGTCGCCGAGCATGGTTTCCGGGCGGGTGGTGGCGACGATCAGGTAGTTTTTGCCGTCGGCGGTGGTGTTGCCGTCGGCCAGTGGATAGCGCAGGTTCCACAGGCTGCCCTTCTCGTCGTGGTTTTCCACTTCAAGGTCGGAGATGGCGGTGTGGAACTTGGTGTCCCAGTTGACCAGGCGCTTGCCGCGGTAGATCAGTCCGTCCTGGTGCAGGCGCACGAAGGCTTCCTTGACCGCTTCGGACAGGCCTTCGTCCATGGTGAAGCGCTCGCGCGACCAGTCCACCGAGCTGCCCAGGCGACGGATCTGCCGGGTGATGGTGCCGCCGGACTGTTCCTTCCATTCCCAGACTTTTTCCAGGAATTTCTCGCGGCCCAGGTCGTGACGGCCGATGCCGTCGGCGGCCAGCTGACGCTCGACCACCATCTGGGTGGCGATGCCCGCATGGTCGGTGCCGGGTTGCCACAGGGTGTTGCGGCCCTGCATGCGGCGCAAACGAATCAGGCAGTCCATGATCGAGTTGTTGAAGCCGTGACCCATGTGCAGGCTGCCGGTGACGTTCGGCGGCGGGATCATGATGGTGTAGGGCTCGCCTGCACCTTGCGGGGCGAAATAGTTATTCGCCTCCCAGTTCTGGTACAGGGCGGTTTCAATGGCGTGCGGCTGGTAGGTCTTGTCCATGCGCGGCGGGACCCTTATGACGGCTAGACGGAAAAGCCGACAAGTATAGCGGGGATGGCCTGTGTGACGTAAGGGCGCGCGTGGAGGGGCTGACTGGTGGGCGTGAGGCTATATGGGCCACTCGTAGCCCGGATGCGATCCGGGGCAGCGGGCGCTACGGACGGCTATTTGCGCGATGGCAGCAGTCGGCTCAGGCGCGCCTGCAGGCGGCGTTTGAGTTCGGCCTCGATCTGCGGCACGAAGTCGTCGATCACATCCTGCAGGATCAGCTCGGCGGCGGCGCGCAGTTCGCTGTCCAGGCGGTTCATTTCGCTGTCGCGGCTGATGCTTTGCGCAACCGTGTCGCGCAGGCTGGGTGCAGGTGCAGGTGCAGGTGCAGGTGCAGGTGCAGGTGCAGTGCTGGGCGGCGCGGGACGGGGCACCGGCAGGGGCGGCGGGGTAACGATCTCCGAGAGCAGGGGGATGCTGTCCGGGTCTATCGACTCGATCAGCAGCGGCGGCTCAAGGCTTTCGTCGCCCAGCAGTTGGCGGATCGACTCCAGGTCGTTCAGCAGCTGAGCAGGTTTTTGCGGCGGTTTGGGGTTGTCCATGGTGTGCAACTTGGAGGCGGTTGAAAAACGTAGGCGAGGCAGGCAAGACAAGGCGCTACGGGCTGTAAATGAACATGACTCGTTTCACTCGCCCTCCGGGTCGCGCTAAAGCGCGTTAGCCGCAAGCGGCTTTCCGAGGCCGCTTTTAACGCAGTATTGCCAACGCAGGTAGTTTTTCAACGGCCTGCTAGAGTTCGACGCGTTTGGGATCATACCCGCGCTGGCGGTAACTGCGGAAATTCTCCCGGCAGGCGGTCAGCAGATCGGGTTCCTGGTTGACGATTTCAATCACCCGGCTAAAGCGCTCGACATGGGGCGACAGGGTGCTGCCCAGGTTGATCAGCACGCCCTGCTGGCTGGCAGGCTCGTCGTCCAGGCCAATTGTCACCGGGGCCTGCGGATTGTCCTGGTGCAGGTCGTGGGGGACAAAGCTTTCGGCCTTGAAACGCCACAACAGTTCATCCAGCTCACTGCATTGCTGCACATCGCTGCCGCGGACAAACACCGGCAGGCCGGCACGCCAGGCTTTCATCGCCAGTTGGCAGGCCGCGCGCAGGCGTTCGGCCGGGGTGGCGGTGGAGAGGACGTAAAATTCAATTCGGGGCATGGCGGCACGCTTTGGCGTTATTTGCAGGAGCGGCTTGCTGACAGGCGCGCAGCTTACCAGTCAATCGCGGTCAAGACCGCTCCTACAATGCGCCTGGGGCGTAGAACCTGTTTCGGATCTCGCGAGCTAGAGCGAGACAAGGCAAAAATGGTCGAGGAAGCGGAGTTTACGAGCTGTAAATGAGCATCCGAGGCCATTTTTAACGCCGTATCGCCGACGCGCAGCAGATCCGATGCAGGTTCTCAGGCGTTGCTGCGATCCAGCAGATACTGCGTCAGCATCGGCACCGGCCGACCGGTCGCGCCTTTTTCCTTGCCGCCGCTGATCCAGGCGGTGCCGGCGATATCCAGGTGCGCCCAGTTGTAGGCCTTGGCGAAGCGCGAGAGGAAGCAGCCAGCGGTGATGGTGCCGGCTTTCGGCCCGCCGATATTGGCGATGTCGGCGAAGGGGCTGTCGAGCTGTTCCTGGTATTCGTCATACAGCGGCAGCTGCCAGGCGCGGTCGTCGGCGGTCAGGCCGGCGGCGAGAATCTGCTGCACCAGTTCCTCGTTGTTGCCCATCAGGCCGGAGACATTGCTGCCCAGGGCAACGATGCAGGCCCCGGTGAGGGTGGCGATGTCGATCACCGCTTGCGGCTTGAAGCGCTCGGCATAGGTCAGGGTGTCGCACAGCACCAGGCGGCCTTCGGCGTCGGTGTTGAGGATTTCCACGGTCTGCCCGCTCATGGTGCTGACGATATCGCCAGGGCGAGTCGCGCCGCCGCTGGGCATGTTCTCGGCGCAGGCTAGCAGGCACACCAGGTTGATCGGCAGTTGCAGTTCGAGCACGGCCTTGAGGGTGCCGAATACGCTGGCGGCACCGCACATGTCGTACTTCATTTCATCCATGCCGGAGGAGGGCTTGATGCTGATGCCGCCGGTGTCGAAGGTGATGCCTTTACCGACCAGGGCGTAGGGTTTCTCGGTTTTCTTGCCGCCCTGGTAGTTGAGTACGATCAGCCGCGGCGGCTGGTCGCTGCCCTGGGCGACGGCGAGGAAGGCCCCCATGCCCAGTTCCTTGAGCTTCTTCTCGTCAAGGACTTCGATCTTGAGGTTCTTGTAAGCCTTGCCCAGCGCCTTGGCCTCTTCGGCCAGGTAGCTGGGGTGGCACAGGTTCGGCGGCAGGTTGCCCAGATCGCGGGTCAGGGCCATACCGGCGGCAATCGCCAGGGCCTGGCGGGTGGCGCGCTCGACATCGGCCTGGTCGGCCTTGTCGCTGAGCAGGGTGAGCTTCTTCAGGGCGCTGGCGTCGGCCTTCTGGCTCTTGAAGCGGTCGAACTGGTAGCCACCGTCGGCCAGGGTTTCCACCATCAGGCGGGCCTTGCCATAGGCATCGCGGCCTTTTACCTGGAGGTCCTGCAGGGCCAGGGTGGCGTCGCTGCCGCCGAGGGTTTTCAGCACGGCATGGGTGGCGGTGAGCAATTTGCGCAGCTGGCGGTCAGACAATTCGCTGTCCTTGCCGCTGCCGACCAGTAAAATCCGCTCGGCCTTGAGCCCCGCCAGGTTATGGGCCAACAGGGTCTGGCCGAGTTTGCCGGCCAGGTCGCCGCGCTTGAGCAGGGCGCTGATGGCTCCGGCGCTGGCCGCGTCGACGGCTTTGCCGATTTCGCCGAGCGTGCGACCTTCACCAACAGGGATAACCAGGGTGGCGGTTTTTAGTGTTTCTGGGCGAACGCTTTTAACAATAAATTCCATTACGTGGTGTCCCCAAGACAACGAGTCGGTATTGCAGGATAATGCCGGCTATTTTTCCGATGGTTCATCTTTCAGGTGAGCCGGCAAGCAGTGCGGCTAGTTTGCTCGTAGCCGCCTGAGCCTGACAACCCTGGAGCGTCTGGTTTGATTGTCTTCCGTTATCTGTCCCGAGAAGTGTTGGTGACCTTGAGTGCGGTAAGTGCCGTGCTGTTGGTGATCATTATGAGTGGCCGCTTTATCCGCTATCTGGCCCAGGCGGCCCAGGGCCTGCTCGATCCCGGTGTGCTGCTGCTGATCATGGCCTACCGGATTCCCGGCTTCCTGCAGCTGATTCTGCCGCTGGGGCTGTTTCTCGGCATTCTGCTGGCCTATGGACGCCTGTATCTGGAAAGCGAGATGACCGTGCTCTCTGCCACGGGCATGAGCCAGCAACGTCTATTCGTCTACACCCTGGCCCCGGCCACGCTGGTAGCGCTGCTGGCGGGCTGGCTGAGCCTGGGCCTGGCTCCCCAGGGGGTCGAGCATGTGGCGCGGATTCTCAATCAGCAGAGCGCCATGACCGAGCTGGATACCCTGGTGCCAGGGCGTTTCCAGTCGATGAAGAACGGCTCGCGGGTGACCTATTCCGAGGAATTGTCCGATGATCGCGGCGAACTGGCCGGGGTATTCATTTCCGAGAAGCGGTTTTCCACCGAGGGCGACAAGGAGCGCGGCATTTCCGTGCTGGTTGCCGAATCCGGGCGTCAGGAGCTGCAGGCCGATGGCAGCCGTTACCTGATCCTGGAAAACGGCTACCGCTATGACGGTAACCCGGGTGAGGCCAATTATCGCGCCATCCGCTACGACACCTATGGAGTGCTGTTGCCCAAGCCCGAGGTGGTCGCCGATGTGACGGACCGCGAGGGTATTGCGACCCGTCAGCTGCTGGGCAGCAAGGACGGGCGTCTGCAGTCCGAATTGCAGTGGCGTCTGTCGATCCCGGTGCTGGTGTTCGTGGTTGCCTTGCTGGCGGTGCCGCTGTCGCGGGTCAATCCGCGCCAGGGGCGCTTTCTCAAGTTGCTGCCGGCCATCCTGCTGTATATGGCCTACCTGGCCGTGCTGATTGCGGCGCGCGGCGCGGTGGAAAAAGGCAAGATCCCGCCAGCCCTGGGGTTGTGGTGGGTGCATGGGGTGTTCGCCCTGGTTGGCGTGCTCCTGCTTTACTGGGAGCCGTTGCGCTTGAAATGGGCCGCCCGTGGCGTGGCTAAGGAGATGGCCCGTGGTTAAGTTGGATAGATACATCGGCACGCAGGTGTTCGTTGCCATTCTCGGCGTACTCGGGATCATCGTCGGCCTGGCCCTGCTGTTCGCCTTTATCGATGAGCTGGGCGATATCGAAGGCAACTACAGCCTGCTCGATGCGTCCGGCTATGTACTGCTGACCGCGCCGCGGCGCATTTACGAGATGCTGCCGATGGCGGCGCTGATCGGCTGCCTGATCGGCCTTGGTTCCCTGGCCAGCAACAGCGAACTGACCATCATGCGCGCGGCCGGGGTGTCCATCGGGCGCATCGTTTGGGCCGTGATGAAGCCGATGCTGGTGCTGATGCTGGTCGGCGTGCTGATCGGCGAGTACCTGGCTCCTTACAGCGAGAACAAGGCCCAGGCCGGACGCGCCATGGCCCAGGGCAGTGGCGATGCGCAGAGCGCCAAGCGTGGTCTGTGGCACCGCCAGGGGCAGGAGTACGTGCATATCAACGCGGTACAGCCCAATGGCGTACTGTTCGGCGTAACCCGCTACCGCTTCGATGACGAGCGCCGCATGCAGTCGGCCAGCTTCGCCCGCCGTGCCCAGTACCAGGGCGATCATTGGCAGCTGGAGGACGTGGTGACCACCCATTTCCGTGAGCGCAGCAGTGAAGTCATCAAGCAGGCCAGCGAGCGCTGGGATGTCGAGCTGACCCCGCAGCTGCTCGGCACCGTGGTGCTGGCTCCGGATGCGCTGTCGATGAGCGGTTTGTGGCGTTATATCCACTACCTGGCAGAGCAGGGCCTGAATAATGGCCAGTACTGGCTGTCGTTCTGGACCAAGGTGTTGCAGCCGCTGGTGACCGCGGCCCTGGTGCTGATGGCGATTTCCTTTATCTTCGGTCCATTGCGCTCGGTAACCCTGGGTCAGCGCGTATTTACCGGAGTGTTGGTGGGCTTTACGTTCCGCATCGCCCAGGACCTGCTTGGGCCTTCCAGTCTGGTATTTGGCTTCTCGCCGTTGCTGGCGGTGCTGACACCGGCGGCGATCTGCGCCCTTGCTGGCGTCTGGTTACTGCGCCGCGCCGGTTGATCTGGGCGTAAAAAAGCCGGCGTGCGCACTGCGTGCACGCCGGCTTTTTTATGCCTGCCATCCATAGTGGCTAGCCTTTGGGCTTTCGCTACGCGAGGTTAAAAATGGCTGTGTCCCAGTACGTTGTTGCGTTCAGACCTCGGTGCTTAAGTGAGCCGGGCCTGACCTTGTAGGGTGACGCGGGGCCGCCTAGGTCGTGCGCGCCAGCGCTGGCTGCAGAGTCTTGGTGCGCACGGCGCACCCCACCCAAGCTGTCCATGCCACACGGAATGGGTACATAGCCTTAGAAATGGCTCCCGGCCATTTTTTGGGCGGGATTTACTTCTTGTGGATGTTCTTCGGCAGCTGTACCACTTGGCTGTCCGAGTAGATGTCATGCCAGCTGCGCTTCTGCTTGTCCCACAGTACCCAGAGATAGCCCAGGCCGAGCGGCAGCCATGAACCGATGGCAACCAGAAAGCGCAGCATCGCCTGCCACAGGCTGATGGCTGTGCCGTCGGCATTCTGGATGCGCAGGCCCCAGACCTGCATGCCCAGGGTCTGGCCGTTGTGGGTCCAGAACTTGGCGAAGAAACCGAACAGGCTGAAAAACAGCAGGGTGGACAACAGCGGGTCGCCGTCCAGCGCGCCGGCGTCGGACATCTGCTTGAGCTGCGCCTCGCCGTAGAAACCCATCAGGATCAGCTTGTAGATAAAGGTCACGACGATCAGCAGGGCGATGCACAGCAGAAAATCATAGAACAGGGCGGCCAGGCGGCGGGTCAGTCCGGCGCTGGGGAAGTCACCCTGTGGGCGCAGCAGGTGTTTCGGCATGGTCGGCTCTTTACTCAATCGGCTGGCGGAATGGCGGCAACAATACGGCATTTAGGCGCGGAAAAAATGGCCTGCAGCCATTTTTAACATCGCCTGGCGGCGGCCCCTAAGGTGATCGCTGTGGGCGGACGGGCATAAAAAAACCCCTGATGTCACCATCAGGGGTTTTGCAAAACGGCAGGGTTATTCCTGAACTTGAACTTCGTCAGCCTGCATGCCTTTCTGACCTTGAACAGCGATAAAGCTGACTTTCTGGCCTTCTTTCAGGCTCTTGAAGCCGTTGCCTTGGATCGCGCGGAAGTGCACGAACAGATCCGGACCGCTTTCTGGAGTGATAAAACCAAAACCTTTCTCGTCGTTAAACCACTTGACGGTACCGCTCTGACGATTCGACATGTTGTATTTCCTTGAACCTGGAGTTGATGACAGCCGCCACTCGATATGAGGGCTGAATACTGGTTGCAAGGAGGTGTGCGACGTCGAGCGGGATGTAGCGGATCAAGGCGATCTACTGCACCAGGTCACGATTTTCGGCGACCCATGCAAACACAGTGAGCAAAACTTTACGCTAACTCCCAGGCAAATGCCAAGCCCCGCCAGGGTTTGCGGTTGTTGGGTTGCAGGTCTGCTGGGCAAGTCCTGGATCATGCATTTTGCGCACGGTGTGGAGGGTGTCGGGAGGTGATGCCAGGGCGTCGCTTTGATGTGTCGTGGCTTTATCGCAGGCAATAAAAAAGGCCTTGATAATCAAGGCCTTTTTTCGAGTTTGTGGTGCCCCGGGGGAGACTCGAACTCCCACTTCTTTCGAAAACGGATTTTGAATCCGCCGCGTCTACCGGTTCCGCCACCGGGGCACAATGGCGGCGCAGTATAGGGATGGTCTTGGGGTTGGTCAATCCACTTGCGTGGTCAGCCTGGACTATTTCCGGTAAGCTTTGCCGCCCTGCTAAATGACCCCTCCTCCGATCATGCGTGTTGCCGACTTTCATTTCGAGCTGCCTGACGCTCTTATCGCCCGTCATCCCCTCGCCGAGCGCCGTGCCAGCCGTTTGCTGGTGCTGGACGGGCCGACTGGGGCGCTGGCGCATAAACAGTTCAGTGATCTGCTGGATTATCTGCGCCCTGGCGATCTGATGGTGTTCAACAATACCCGAGTGATTCCGGCGCGACTGTTTGGCCAGAAGGCCAGCGGCGGCAAGCTGGAAGTTTTGGTCGAGCGGGTGCTGGACAGTCACCGCGTGCTGGCCCATGTGCGTTCGAGCAAGTCACCCAAGCCCGGCTCGAAGATTCTGCTCGATGGCGGCGGCGAGGCCGAAATGCTCGCGCGCCACGATGCCCTGTTCGAGTTGCGCTTTGCCGAAGAGGTGCTGCCGCTGCTTGAGCGGGTCGGCCATATGCCGTTGCCTCCTTATATAGACCGGCCGGATGACGAAGCCGACCGCGAGCGCTACCAGACGGTGTATGCCGCGCGGGCCGGTGCCGTTGCCGCGCCGACCGCAGGGCTGCATTTCGACCAGGCGTTGCTTGCGGCGATTGCCGAGAAGGGTGTTGAAAGCGCGTTCGTGACCCTGCATGTGGGGGCTGGGACCTTTCAGCCGGTACGGGTTGAGCGCATCGAAGATCACCATATGCACAGCGAATGGCTGGAGGTTGGCCAGGATGTGGTCGACGCCGTGGCGGCCTGCCGTGCGCGGGGCGGCCGGGTGATCGCAGTCGGCACCACCAGTGTGCGCTCGCTGGAGAGTGCCGCGCGCGATGGCGTGCTCAAGGCATTCAGTGGCGACACCACGATCTTTATCTACCCCGGGCGGCCGTTGCATGTGGTCGATGCTCTGGTGACCAACTTCCATCTGCCCGAGTCGACCCTGCTGATGCTGGTGTCGGCCTTCGCCGGCTACCCGGAAACCATGGCGGCCTATCAGGCGGCGGTGGCGGGAAAGTACCGCTTCTTCAGTTATGGCGATGCCATGTTTATTACCCGTAACCCCGCGCCGCGCGGGCCAGAGGAACAGCTATGACGCGCACCTGCCGGATGTCTTTCGAATTGCTTGCCACCGATGGCAAGGCGCGGCGTGGTCGGCTGACGTTCCCCCGCGGCGTGGTGGAGACCCCGGCTTTTATGCCGGTGGGCACCTATGGCACGGTCAAGGGCATGCTGCCGCGCGATATCGAGGCAACCGGGGCGCAGATCATCCTCGGCAACACCTTCCATCTGTGGCTGCGGCCTGGCACTGAAGTGATCAAGAAACACGGCGATCTGCACGACTTTATGCAGTGGCAGGGGCCGATCCTCACCGATTCCGGCGGTTTCCAGGTGTTCAGCCTGGGTGCCATGCGCAAGATCAAGGAGGAGGGGGTGTATTTCGCCTCGCCGGTGGACGGTGCCAAGGTGTTTATGGGGCCGGAAGAGTCGATGCAGGTGCAGCGCGACCTGGGCTCGGACATCGTGATGATCTTCGACGAGTGCACGCCCTATCCGGCCGAGTTCGATGTGGCCAAGCGCTCCATGGAACTGTCGCTGCGCTGGGCCAAGCGCTCGAAGGATGCCCATGGCGAAAGCACGGCGGCGCTGTTTGGGATCGTCCAGGGCGGCATGCATGAGGAATTGCGCAAAGTCTCTCTGGATGGGCTGGAGCAGATCGGCTTTGACGGTTATGCCATTGGCGGGCTGTCGGTCGGCGAGCCGAAGGACGAGATGATCAAGGTGCTGGACTATCTGCCGGCGCAACTTCCGGCCGACAAGCCGCGCTATCTGATGGGGGTGGGCAAGCCGGAGGATCTGGTTGAAGGTGTGCGCCGTGGCGTGGATATGTTCGACTGCGTGATGCCGACCCGCAATGCGCGTAACGGCCACCTGTTTGTCGACACTGGCGTGCTGAAAATCCGCAATGCCTTCCACAAACAGGATGACTCGCCGCTCGATCCGACCTGCGACTGTTACACCTGCAAACATTTCTCCCGCGCCTACCTGCATCATTTGGATAAGTGCGGCGAAATGCTGGGCAGCATGCTCAATACAATCCACAACTTGCGCCACTATCAGCGCTTGATGGCTGGTTTGCGCGAGGCTATTCAACAGGGTACATTGGCCGCCTTTGTCGATGCCTTCTATGCCAAACGCGGGCTACCAACGCCGCCTCTGGACTGATAATTCAACTTTTAAAGACCCTTGCAACAGGAGTGTTACATGAGCTTTTTGATCCCCGCTGCTTTCGCCGATGCTGGCGCGCCGGCTGCCGGCCCTGCCGGTAGCGGTTTTGAATGGGTATTTCTGGTTGGCTTCCTGGTTATCTTCTATCTGATGATCTGGCGCCCACAGGCCAAGCGTGCCAAAGAGCACAAGAACCTGATCGGCAACCTGCAGAAGGGTGACGAAGTGGTGACCAGCGGTGGTATCGCCGGCAAAGTTAACAAGGTCAGCGATGACTTCGTGGTTATCGAAGTGTCCGATACCGTTGAGCTGAAAATTCAGAAAGTGGCCATCGCCGCCACGCTGCCCAAGGGCACACTGAAAGCGATCTAAGCAACACACCATCACCATTCGACGGGGCGCTTAATGCGCCCCGCGTCATAACGGGCGGCGTCATGCTCAACAAATTTCCCCTCTGGAAGTACCTGCTGATCCTGGCTGTACTGGCAATCGGCTTTCTCTACTCCGCACCCAATCTCTACCCGGACGATCCGGCTATCCAGATCAGCGGCACCAGTTCGGCCATGCGGGTCGAGCAGGCCGACCTGGATCGCGCCAGTCGTGCGCTGGAAGCCGCGGGCATCAGCGTCAAGGCGGTCAGCCTGGCCAATCAGGGCCGTGCCGGTCTGCTGCGCCTGAATGATGCGGAAGATCAGTTGCCGGCCAAAGAGCTGGTGCGCAAGGCCCTTAGCGATGAGTTCGTGGTGGCCTTGAACCTGGCACAAACCACGCCGGACTGGTTGCGCAACCTGGGCGGCAGCCCGATGAAGCTGGGGCTGGATCTTTCCGGTGGCGTGCACTTCCTGATGGAAGTGGATATGGACAAGGCCCTGGATGCACGACGCAAGGTCTATGAGGGGGAGGTCAAGAGCCTGCTGCGCAAGGAGCGCGTGCGCTACCGCAGCCTGCCTGAGCTCAATGGTGCCATTCAGCTCGGCTTCGCCGATGAAGCCACTCTGGAGAAGGCCCAGCGTCTGATCCGCAAGGATTTCACCGATTTTGACCTGACCACTGTGGAGCGCAGCGGCCAGCAGGTTTTGCGTCTGGCGCTGACCCAGGCCAAGTTGGTGGAGATTCGCGAATACTCGATCAAGCAGAACCTGACCACGGTGCGTAACCGGGTCAACGAGCTGGGCGTGGCCGAGCCGCTGGTGCAGCGCCAGGGTGCCAACCGCATCGTGGTCGAGCTGCCGGGCGTGCAGGACACTGCCGAAGCCAAGCGGATTCTCGGCAAGACCGCCAACCTGGAGTTCCGTCTGGCCGCCGAGCCGGATGCAGCCAAGGCAGCCACCGAAAGCTTCGAGTTCCGTGAAGAAGGTCGTCCGCCGGCGCAGCTGGAGCGTGACCTGATCATCACCGGCGACCAGGTCACCGATGCCCAGGCCAGCTTCGACGAAAACGGCAGCCCGCAGGTCAATATCCGTCTGGATGGCCGTGGCGGCGATCTGATGAACCGTGCTACCCGCAACAATGTCGGGCGCAGCATGGCAGTGATCTTTATCGAGCAGAAGCCGGTGGTGCGCTATATGCGCCAGGTGGTCGATGGCGTCGAGAAGGAGGTCGAGGTCCAGACCTTCGTCGAGGAGAAGAAGATCATCAGCCTGGCGACCATCCAGTCGCCGCTGGGCAGCCAATTCCGTATCACCGGCCTTGATGGCCAGGGCGAGTCGTCCGAGCTGGCGTTGCTGCTGCGCGCCGGTGGTCTGGCCGCGCCGATGTACTTCGCCGAAGAGCGCACCATTGGCCCGAGTCTGGGGGCCGACAACATTGCCAAGGGATTGGAAGCCTCGCTTTGGGCGATGCTGTTCGTGTCGCTGTTTATCGTGATCATCTACCGTTTCTTCGGTGTGCTGGCGACTGTCGCGCTGGGCTTGAACATGGTGCTGCTGCTGGCGCTGATGTCGTTGCTCAGTGCCACCCTGACCCTGCCGGGTATTGCCGGTATCGTGTTGACCATGGGTATGGCGGTGGATGCCAACGTGCTGATCTTCTCGCGTATTCGCGAGGAAATCGCCAATGGCATGTCGATTCAGCGAGCCATTCACGAAGGCTTCGATCGCGCCTATTCGGCCATCGTCGACGCCAACCTGACCACGCTGCTGGTCGGCGGCATCCTGTTCGCCATGGGCACCGGGCCGGTCAAGGGCTTTGCGGTGACTCTGTCGCTGGGCATTCTCACTTCGATGTTCACCGCGATTCTGGTGACGCGGTGCATGGTCAACCTGACCTGCGGTGGGCGTGATTTCAAGAAGTTGTGGATTTAAGGGGCTGTGATGAAGCGTACGATCAACTTCATGGGGGTGCGCAATATTGCGTTCGCCTTCACCGTATTGCTCACGCTCTTGGCGTTGGGCAGCCTGTTTGCCAAGGGGCTGAATCTGGGTCTGGATTTCACTGGTGGTACCCAGATCGAGCTGAGTTACGAACAGCCGGCTGAGCTCGGCAAGATTCGCCAGCAGTTGGCGGGTGCGGGTTATGCCGATGCTGTGGTGCAGAGCTTTGGTGCGACCACCGATGTTGTGGTGCGCATGCAGGGTAACGATGCCGACTTGGGTACCAAGGTGGCCGCGGCATTGCGCCAGGCGGGTGACAAGCTTGAGGTCAAGAAGGTCGAATTCGTCGGGCCGCAGGTGGGGGAAGAACTGCGTGACCAGGGTGGTCTCGGTCTGCTGCTGGCGCTGGGTGGGGTGATGCTCTACCTGGCCTTCCGCTTTCAGTGGAAGTTCGGCCTTGGGGCGATTATTTCCCTTATTCACGACGTGATCATCACCCTGGGGATTCTCTCGTTCTTCCAGATCACCTTCGATCTCACCGTGCTGGCGGCGTTGCTGGCCATTATCGGTTACTCGCTCAACGACACCATCGTGGTGTTTGACCGGGTGCGGGAAAACTTCCGCGTGCTGCGCAATACCAGCCTGATCGACAATATCAATATCTCCACCACTCAGACGCTGCTGCGCACCATGGCCACTTCGATTTCCACTCTGTTGGCCATCGCTGCGCTGCTGATGTTCGCGGGTGACAATCTGTTTGCCTTCTCCGTGGCCCTGTTTGTCGGGGTGACGGCCGGTACTTATTCGTCGGTGTATATCGCCAACGTGGTGCTGGTCTGGCTGGACCTGACGGTCGAGGATCTGATCCCGCCGGTGGTGGCTGAAGAGGTTGATGACCGTCCTTAGGTCTGTTGGTTAAGGGTTGGCGGTAATGACGAAGCCGGGCAGTCGTTGAACTTGCCCGGCTTTTTTGTGTTCCAAGGTAGAGGGAATGGCGTGCCTGTACGCCGAAGTGAGTCCGGGAGATAGTTATGAACAAGTCAATGCTGGTGGGTGCGGTGCTGGGTGCTGTGGGTGT
Source organism: Pseudomonas sp. XK-1 (assembly GCF_038069885.1). Taxonomy (NCBI): domain Bacteria; kingdom Pseudomonadati; phylum Pseudomonadota; class Gammaproteobacteria; order Pseudomonadales; family Pseudomonadaceae; genus Pseudomonas; species Pseudomonas sp. XK-1. The sequence continues at coordinate 1,049,487 of NZ_JBBPES010000001.1, forward strand.
AACCGCGGGTGGTGCTGTTGCCACGTACAGTTTGATCGGTGGCCCGGAGTATGCCGAGGTGCTGGCGGTCAAGCCGATCAAGGAGACCATCAAGACGCCGCGGCAGGTCTGTGAGGATGTCACGGTGACCCGCCAGAAGCCGGTCAAGGATCAGCATCAGATCGCCGGTACCGCCATAGGTGCGGTAGTGGGTGGCTTGCTGGGTAATCAGGTTGGTGGCGGCACAGGCAAGAAGATTGCCACGGTTGCCGGTGCTGTCGGTGGTGGTTACGCCGGTAACAAGGTGCAGGAGAATATGCAGGCTGGCGACACCTACACCACCACTGAAACGCGTTGCGATACTGTCACTGATGTCAGCGAAAAGCTGGTCGGCTATGACGTCAAGTATCAGCTCGATGGCAAGGAAGGGCAGGTGCGCATGGCCAGCGATCCGGGCAATCGCATTCCGGTCAAGGATGGTCAGCTGGTGCTGTCCGCCAGCGAGCAGTAAAAAATACAGGCAATAGGAAAATGGCCTGGAGCCATTTTCAGCGTTGTGCGGCGACGGCTCGAAGGGGCGTCGCCAGGTATGACGGACAATAAAAAAGCGCCCGCAGGCGCTTTTTTATTGTCCGTACGATCAGCGCTTCAGTGACGCCGACAGGTGTGGCTGAATGGCTGTCAGTACGGCCTTGAAGCACTTGGTGTTGCCGGCAACGATCTGGCCCTTCTCGAGGAATTCGTGACCACCGTTGAAGTCACTGATCAGGCCGCCTGCTTCCTGGATCAGCAGTGCGCCGGCGGCCATGTCCCATTCGGACAGGCCGAATTCCCAGAAGGCGTCGAAGCGCCCTGCGGCGACATAGGCCAGGTCCAGGCTGGCGGCACCGGCGCGGCGAACGCCGGCGGTCTGGCCGACCAGGCTGCGGAACATGCCCAGGTAGTTTTCCAGGTTGTCCATCTGGCTGTCGCGGAACGGGAAGCCGGTGCCGAGCAGGGCACCTTCGAGGCTCTTGCGGTTGCTCACGCGCAGGCGGCGGCCGTTAAGGGCGGCACCGCGGCCACGGCTGGCGGTGAATTCTTCCTGACGCACCGGGTCGATGATTACCGCATGTTCCAGGCGGCCGCGGTATTTGCAGGCGATGCTGACGGCGTAGTGGGGGATGCCGCGGATAAAGTTGGTGGTGCCGTCCAGCGGATCGATGATCCACAGGTAGTCGGCACCGTCGCCGCTGCCGGCGCTCAGGCCGCTCTCCTCGCCAAGTACGCCGTGGTTGGGGAAAGCTTTGCGCAGGGCCTGGATGATCAGCTGCTCGGCGGAGCGGTCGATCTCGGTCACGTAATCCTTGGCTTCTTTCTCGTCGACCGAGATGACGTCCAAGCGTTCGGTCGAGCGGAAGATCATTTCGCCGGCGCTACGGGCTGCGCGCAGCGCGATATTCAGCATGGGCTGCATGGATGTTCACCTGGGTCGTTAAAGAAAGCCGGCCATTCTAGCAGAAAAGCGCGGGGGTTGAAGTGCAACCTGTGTCTTGCGTGGCGCAAGCGGGGTTGCTTCTGTAAGATTTGCTGCCTTATCTCCACTGTGTGAGCGCTAGCGTTGCTGGAAAATATTCGCGTCGTCTTGGTCAATACCAGTCATCCGGGCAATATCGGCGGGGCTGCGCGGGCCATGAAGAACATGGGGTTGTCGCGCCTGGTACTGGTCGATCCGCAGGATTTCCCCAGTGGTGATGCGGTGGCGCGGGCCTCCGGGGCCACCGATATCCTCGATGCCGCACAGGTGGTTGGCACTCTGGAAGAGGCGTTGGTCGGCTGCAGCCTGGTGCTCGGCACCAGTGCCCGCGATCGGCGCATCCCCTGGCCCTTGCTGGATCCCCGTGAGTGTGGGGTGGCCGCTTGCGAGCAGGCGGCTCAGGGTGGCGAGGTGGCGCTGGTGTTCGGCCGTGAGTATGCCGGGCTGACCAATGAAGAGTTGCAACGCTGCCATTTCCATGTGCACATTCCTTCTGACCCGCAGTTCAGTTCGCTGAACCTGGCGGCGGCGGTGCAGGTGCTGGCCTACGAGGTGCGTATGGCCTGGCTGGCGGCGCAGAATCAGCCGACCAAAGTACTCAAGGTGGAAGCCACGGCGATTCAGAGCTCGCAGCCGGTGACCGCCGATGAGTTGGAATCTTTTTATGTGCACCTGGAGCAGGCGCTGGTCGAGATCGGCTTTCTCGACCCGGCCAAGCCCAGGCACCTGATGAGTCGCTTGCGCCGCTTGTACGGTCGTAGTGCGGTGAGCAAGCTGGAAATGAATATCTTGCGTGGCATTTTGACGGAAACCGTCAAGGCGGCACGTGGTGAGCACCATAAGCAGGGGAAGGCAGATGTTTGAGCGCATGCAAGAGGATATCCAGAGCGTATTCCATCGTGATCCGGCGGCGCGCAACGCCTTCGAGGTGGTGACCTGCTATCCCGGCTTGCATGCGGTCTGGTTGCATCGCGTGGCGCATGCGTTGTGGGTCAATGGCTGGAAGTGGCTGGCGCGGGTGGTATCGAATTTCGGTCGCTGGCTGACCGGTATCGAGATTCATCCGGGTGCCCGGATTGGCCGACGTTTCTTTATCGATCACGGCATGGGTATCGTTATCGGCGAGACCGCCGAGATCGGCAATGACGTGACTCTCTATCAGGGCGTGACCTTGGGCGGCACCAGCTGGAACAAGGGTAAGCGTCACCCTACCCTGGAGGACGGGGTGGTAGTGGGGGCAGGGGCTAAGGTGCTTGGGCCTTTTACGGTCGGTGCCGGGGCCAAGATCGGCTCCAACGCGGTGGTGACCAAGGCGGTGCCGGCCGGGGCGACCGCGGTGGGCATTCCGGGGCGGATCATCCTCAAGTCGGATGACGAGCAGGAAGCCAAGCGTCAGGCGATCGCCGAGAAGCTCGGTTTCGATGCCTATGGCGTTAGTCAGGACATGCCCGACCCGATAGCCCGCGCCATCGGCCAGATGCTCGATCATCTGCATGCCGTGGATGGCCGTCTGGAGGGCATGTGCGGTGCGCTCAAGTCCCTGGGCAGCGATTACTGCGCCAAGGATCTGCCCGAATTGCGCGCCGAGGACTTCGCCGGAGTGGTCAAGGAACCTGACGACAAGCCTGCGGCCTGATGGTGCGGATGCGCACATTTTGCTATGCTGCGCGCCCTTCTGTGCTGGCTAATCCCGACTAAAACTATAGGTCTTATAGTTGACTTAAATACTCGGGAATTGCATACTCGCGGCATATTGTGATTACGCGGTAATTCCTTATGCGACTGACCACCAAAGGCCGTTACGCCGTCACCGCCATGCTTGATCTGGCGTTGCACGCGCAGCGTGGGCCGGTGTCTCTGGCCGATATTTCCGAGCGACAGGGTATCTCCCTTTCCTACCTGGAGCAGCTGTTTGCCAAGCTGCGTCGCGGCAATCTGGTTTCCAGTGTGCGCGGTCCAGGTGGCGGCTATCAGCTGTCGCGGGATATGGGTGGCATTCAGGTGGCCGAAGTCATCGATGCAGTTAACGAGTCGGTGGACGCTACCCGTTGCCAGGGGCAGGGCGATTGCCATGCCGGTGATACCTGTCTGACCCACCACCTGTGGTGCGACCTCAGTCAACAGATCCACGAATTCCTCAATGGCATCAGTCTGGCTGATCTGGTGACCCGTCGAGAAGTGCAGGAAGTTGCCCAGCGCCAGGATCAGCGCCGCTGCGATGGCAGGATGCCGCATCCGGATAAGATCGAAGCGTCCGCCGTCGAATAAGCGAGCGACGCCGGCCAGCAGGCCTGATACCTGATTAGGAGAGAGTCAATGAAATTGCCGATTTACCTCGATTACTCCGCCACCACGCCGGTCGATCCGCGTGTTGCGCAAAAAATGAGCGAATGTCTGCTGGTCGATGGCAACTTCGGTAACCCGGCCTCGCGCTCCCATGTCTTTGGCTGGAAAGCCGAAGAGGCGGTCGAGAATGCGCGTCGCCAGGTGGCCGAGCTGGTCAATGCCGACCCGCGCGAGATTGTCTGGACCAGCGGTGCCACCGAGTCCGACAACCTGGCGATCAAGGGCATTGCCGACTTCTACAAGAGTAAAGGCAAGCACCTGGTCACCTCGAAGATCGAGCACAAGGCGGTGCTGGATACCATGCGCCAGCTTGAGCGTGAAGGCTTCGAGGTCACCTATATCGAGCCGGGCGAAGATGGCCTGATCACGCCGGCCATGATCGAGGCGGCACTGCGCGATGACACCATTCTGGTGTCGATCATGCATGTGAATAATGAAATCGGCACCATCAACGACATCGCTGCCATCGGTGAGCTGACCCGCTCGCGCGGCGTGTTCTTCCACGTTGATGCCGCCCAGTCCACCGGCAAGGTGGCCATCGACCTGGAAAAGCTCAAGGTCGATCTGATGTCCTTCTCCGCGCACAAGACCTATGGTCCCAAGGGCGTTGGTGCGCTCTACGTACGGCGTAAGCCGCGGGTGCGTCTGGAAGCCCAGACCCACGGTGGTGGTCATGAGCGCGGCATGCGTTCCGGCACCCTGGCGACTCACCAGTGCGTAGGTATGGGTGAAGCCTTCCGTATCGCCAAGGAAGAAATGACTCAGGAGAACCAGCGTGTACTGGCCCTGCGTGATCGTTTCTTCGCTCGGCTTGAAGATCTGGAAGAGTTGTATGTCAACGGCAGCATGACGGCCCGCGTACCGCACAACCTCAACCTGAGCTTCAACTATGTCGAGGGCGAGTCGCTGATCATGGCGCTCAAGGATCTGGCAGTTTCCTCCGGTTCGGCCTGTACCTCGGCCTCCCTGGAGCCGTCCTACGTATTGCGCGCCTTGGGCCGCAACGACGAGCTGGCACACAGCTCGATCCGTTTCAGCTTCGGCCGCTTTACCACTGACGAAGAAATTGACTACGCCGCGGACAAGGTTCGCGAGGCGGTCACCAAGCTGCGCGAATTGTCGCCGCTGTGGGATATGTACAAAGACGGTGTCGACATCTCCAAGATCGAGTGGGCGGCGCACTAAGTAGTCGCCGAGCAAGAGCGGCTCTCTGATGAGGAAGGAATACCAGCATGGCTTACAGTGAAAAGGTTATCGACCATTACGAAAACCCGCGCAACGTCGGCAAGATGGACGCGGAAGACCCTGATGTCGGCACCGGCATGGTCGGCGCGCCGGCCTGTGGTGACGTGATGCGCCTGCAGATCAAGGTCAACGAACAGGGCGTGATTGAAGACGCCAAGTTCAAGACCTACGGCTGCGGTTCCGCTATCGCCTCCAGCTCCCTCGCCACCGAGTGGATGAAGGGCAAGACCCTGGACGAGGCGGAAACCATCAAGAACACTCAGCTGGCCGAAGAGCTCGCTCTGCCGCCGGTCAAGATCCACTGCTCGGTTCTCGCCGAGGACGCCATCAAGGCGGCCGTGCGTGACTACAAGCAGAAGAAAGGTTTGCTCTAAGGAGGTTTGTCGATGGCTATCAGCATGACCGAAGCTGCCGCTCAGCATGTGCGCCGCTCCCTCGATGGGCGCGGTAAGGGCGACGGTATCCGCCTGGGTGTTCGCACCACCGGCTGTTCCGGCCTGGCTTATGTGCTGGAGTTTGTCGATGAAGCCGCCGCCGAGGATCAGGTGTTCGAGAGCCACGGGGTCAAGGTGATCATCGATCCCAAGAGCCTGGTGTATCTCGATGGCACCGAGCTGGACTTCGTCAAGGAGGGCTTGAACGAAGGTTTCAAGTTCAACAACCCCAACGTGCGCGGCGAGTGTGGCTGCGGCGAAAGCTTCAATATCTGAGGCCTGTGTGGGAAGTCCTTGTCATTTTGCCCTGTTTGATCTGCAGCCAAGTTTCCGCCTGGATCTTGATCAGCTAGCCGCGCGATACCGCGAGCTGGCGCGCAATGTCCATCCAGACCGGTTTGCCGATGCTTCCGAGCGTGAGCAGCGCCTGGCCCTTGAGCAGTCCGCCAGTCTCAACGAGGCCTATAGCACGCTCAAGAGCGCGCCGCAGCGTGCCCGTTACCTGCTGGCGCTGCGTGGACCCGAGCTGCCTCTGGAAGTGACGGTGCAGGACCCGGATTTCCTGCTGCAGCAGATGCAGTTGCGCGAAGAGCTGGAGGACTTGCACGACAGTGCAGATCTGGCCGGCGTCGCAGCGTTCAAGCGGCGTCTGAAGCAGGCTCAGGATGAGCTCAACGAAAGCTTTGCGGTTTGTTGGGATGATGCTGCACAGCGCGAGCAGGCCGAGCGTCTGATGCGTCGCATGCAGTTTCTCGACAAGCTTTCCCACGAGGTTCGCCAGCTGGAAGAGCGCCTCGACGATTAACGCGCGCGTGCCCACGAGGCGTGCCCGAGTCTAGATAAGCATTGATTAATCATGGCCCTACTGCAGATCGCTGAGCCCGGACAAAGCCCCCAGCCACACCAGCGCCGCCTGGCCGTGGGGATTGATCTGGGTACCACTAATTCGCTGGTCGCTGCTGTGCGCAGTGGTCTTTCCGAGCCGCTAGCCGATGCTGCCGGGCAGGTCATCCTGCCGTCTGCCGTGCGCTACCACGCGGAGCGTGTCGAGGTGGGTGAGGTCGCCAAGGCGGCGGCTTCCAGTGATCCGCTCAATACCGTGCTGTCGGTCAAGCGTCTGATGGGGCGCGGCCTGGCCGACGTCAAGCAGCTGGGTGAACAGTTGCCCTACCGCTTTGTTGGCGGTGAGTCGCATATGCCCTTTATCGACACCGTGCAGGGGCCGAAAAGCCCGGTCGAAGTGTCGGCCGATATTCTCAAGGTGCTGCGTCAGCGCGCCGAAGAGGCTCTGGGTGGTGAGCTGGTGGGTGCGGTAATCACCGTTCCAGCTTATTTCGACGATTCGCAGCGCCAGGCCACCAAGGATGCTGCGCGTCTGGCGGGCGTGAGTGTGTTGCGCCTGCTCAACGAGCCGACCGCCGCGGCGGTGGCCTATGGTCTGGATCAGCATGCCGAAGGTCTGGTGGCGATCTATGACCTGGGCGGCGGTACCTTCGATATTTCCATTCTGCGCCTGACCGGTGGCGTCTTCGAAGTGCTGGCCACCGGTGGCGATAGCGCCCTGGGCGGCGATGACTTCGATCACGCGATCGCCGGCTGGATGGTCGAGCAGGCCGGGGTTTCCTCGGACCTTGATCCGACGCAGCAGCGCCTTTTGCTGGAGGCCGCTTGCGCCGCGAAAGAAGCGCTGACCGACAGTGCCGAGGCGACTCTGGCCTATGGCGACTGGCAGGGCAGCCTGAGTCGTGGGCAGTTCGATAGCCTGATCGAACCCATGGTTGCACGCAGCCTCAAGGCCTGTCGTCGCGCCGTGCGTGATGCGCTGATCGAGCTGGAAGACATCAAGGCGGTGGTCATGGTCGGCGGTTCGACCCGGGTCCCGCGGGTGCGCGAGGCGGTGGCCGAGCTGTTTGGGCGTGAGCCACTGACCGATATCGACCCCGATCAGGTGGTCGCCATTGGCGCGGCGATTCAGGCCGATGCCCTGGCCGGCAATGCGCGTGGCGAGGGCGAGGAGTTGCTGCTGCTGGATGTAATCCCGCTGTCCCTCGGCCTGGAAACCATGGGTGGGCTGATGGAGAAGGTGATCCCGCGCAACACCACCATTCCGGTGGCGCGTGCCCAGGATTTCACCACCTATAAGGATGGCCAGACGGCCATGCTGATTCATGTGCTGCAGGGCGAACGTGAGCTGATCAGCGATTGCCGTTCCCTGGCGCGCTTCGAGTTGCGCGGTATCCCGCCGATGGTGGCGGGGGCGGCGAAGATTCGCGTGACCTTCCAGGTGGACGCCGACGGTCTGCTCAACGTATCGGCGCGGGAGTTGGTGTCGGGGGTGGAGGCGAGCATTCAGGTCAAGCCGTCCTACGGCCTGACCGATGGCGAAATCGCTCGCATGCTGCAGGACTCCTTCAAGAATGCTGGCGACGACAAGGTTGCCCGTGTGCTGCGTGAGCAGCAGGTGGATGCTCGGCGTCTGCTGGAAGCGGTCGAGGCTGCGTTGCTGGCCGATGGCGAGCGCCTGCTGGAAACCGATGAGCGCCTGGCCATCGAGGCGCAGATGCAGCAGTTGCGCGAACTCATGGCTGGCAGTGATGGCCTGGCCATCGAGCAGCAGACCAAGCGCCTGACCCAGGTGACTGATGCCTTTGCGGCACGTCGTCTGGATGCCACGGTCAAAGCCGCCCTGGCTGGCCGTAGTCTTAACGAGATTGAGGAATAAGCATGCCGCAGATCATCTTTCTGCCCCACGCCGTATTCTGCCCGGATGGGCTGGTCGTGGAGGCCGAGCCTGGCACCTCGATCCTCGATGTGGCGCATGAGCACCATATCGAGATCGAAAGCGCCTGTGGTGGCGTCTGTGCCTGCACCACCTGCCACTGCATCATTCGTGAGGGCTTTGAGTCGCTGAACGAAGCAGATGAGCTGGAGGAGGACCTGCTGGACAAGGCCTGGGGGCTGGAAGCGCAATCGCGTCTGTCCTGCCAGGCGATTGTTGGCGAGACGGATCTGACCGTCGAGATCCCGAAATACTCGCTTAACCACGCCGCTGAAGCGCCGCACTGATTCGAGAGGTTGTTATGAGCCTGAAATGGGTTGATGTGCTGGAAATCGCGATTCAGTTGGCTGAGGCCAAACCGGAGGTGGATCCGCGTTACGTAAATTTCGTCGATCTGCACAAGTGGGTTCTGGCTCTGCCGGAGTTCAGTGATGATCCACAGCGCGGCGGCGAAAAGGTACTTGAGGCCATTCAGGCGGCCTGGATCGAAGAGGCGGATTAGTCGGCCATTTGGCCTGCCCTACGCATTTAACCGGAACCCGCGTATAATTCGCGGGTTTAATTTTTCGCTTTAATCATTGTTTCTGGAGTTTCACATGGCTGTTCAACGCACTTTCTCCATCATCAAGCCCGATGCCGTTGCTAAAAACGTTATTGGCGAGATCACCACCCGTTTCGAAAAAGCCGGCCTGCGCGTCGTCGCTTCGAAGATGGTTCAGCTGTCCGAGCGTGAAGCCGCTGGTTTCTACGCCGAGCACAGCGAGCGTGGCTTCTTCAAGGATCTGGTTGCTTTCATGACCTCCGGTCCGGTTATCGTTCAGGTTCTGGAAGGCGAAGACGCCGTTCTGAAAAACCGCGAGCTGATGGGCGCAACCAACCCGAAAGAAGCGGCTGCCGGCACCATCCGTGCTGATTTCGCGGTTTCCATCGACGAGAACGCCGTACACGGTTCCGATTCCGAGGCTTCCGCCGCTCGCGAAATCGCTTATTTCTTCGCTGCCACCGAAGTTTGCGCACGCATTCGCTAAGCGAAACGTGCGAGGGTGAAGCCATGACTAACGCTGCCGGTAAAATCAATCTGCTGGGTCTGACCCAGGCAGAGATGGAACAGTTCTTCGAAAGTATCGGGGAGAAGCGTTTCCGTGCCGGTCAGATGATGAAGTGGATTCACCACTTTGGCGTCGATGATTTCGATGCCATGAGCAATGTCAGCAAGGTCTTGCGCGAAAAGCTCAAGGCCTGTGCTGAAATCCGCGGCCCTGAAGTGGTCAGCGAAGATATTTCCACCGATGGCACGCGCAAGTGGGTAGTGCGGGTGGCGTCGGGCAGTTGTGTGGAAACCGTGTATATCCCCCAGGGCTCGCGGGGCACCCTGTGTGTCTCCTCGCAAGCCGGCTGTGCGCTGGATTGCAGTTTCTGCTCGACTGGCAAGCAAGGCTTCAACAGCGATCTCTCCGCCGCCGAAGTGATTGGCCAGGTGTGGATCGCCAACAAGTCGTTCGGCAGTGTGCCGGCGAAAATCGACCGCGCCATCACCAACGTGGTGATGATGGGCATGGGCGAACCGCTGCTGAATTTCGACAACGTCGTTGCCGCCATGAAAATCATGATGGACGACCTCGGCTATGGCATTTCCAAGCGCAAGGTGACCCTGTCCACCTCCGGCGTGGTGCCGATGATCGACAAACTCGGCGAGGTGATCGACGTATCCCTGGCCCTGTCGCTGCATGCACCCAACGATGAGCTGCGCAACCAGCTGGTGCCGATCAACAAGAAGTACCCGCTGGAAATGCTGCTGGCGGCATGTAAGCGCTATGTCTCGCGCCTCGGTGAGAAACGTGTGCTTACAATCGAGTACACCCTGCTCAAGGATGTCAACGATAAACCCGAGCATGCTGAGGAAATGATCGCACTTCTCAAAAACGTGCCTTGCAAGATCAACCTGATTCCGTTTAATCCCTTCCCCCACTCGGGGTACGAGCGGCCGAGCAACAATGCCATTCGCCGTTTCCAGGACCTGCTGCACAAAGCCGGGCACAATGTCACCGTGCGCACCACCCGTGGTGAGGACATCGATGCCGCTTGTGGCCAGCTGGTTGGCCAGGTCATGGATCGTACCCGCCGGAGTGAGCGTTATATCGCTGTGCGTGAATTGAGTAGCGAGGCCGAAACGCCGAGTTCCGCCGCCAATCGAACTTGAGGGGAGGAAATCCATGACCTTGCGTCCTGCGCTGTTGCTGTTAATCGCCAGCCTTGTGGCTGGCTGTGTGTCGACGGGCAATGTCGACCCGATGAAGACCGACAAAGGCCGCGACGAGGCCCGCGATGCCTACACCCAGCTGGGCATAGGCTATCTGCAGGAAGGGGCGACGGAGCGCGCCAAGGTGCCGCTGAAAAAAGCCCTGGAACTCGACCCCTCCAGTGCCGATGCCCATGCTGTACTGGCGCTGGTGTTCCAGATCGAGATGGAGCCCAAGCTGGCGGATGAGCACTTTCGTAAAGCGCTGTCACAACGACCCGATGATGCGCGTTTGCTGAATAATTACGGCAGTTTCCTGTTCGAACAGAAGCGCTATCAGGAGGCTTTCGAGCGTTATCAGCAGGCGGCCCAGGACACCCTCTACCCCGAGCGCTCACGGGTTTTCGAGAACCTCGGTTTGACCGCGCTGATGCTCAAGCAGCGTGAGCAGGCCAAGGCCTATTTCGAGCGCTCGCTGCGCCTCAATAGCCGGCAGCCCCGCGCTCTGCTCGAAATGGCGATGATCTCCTATGAAGACAAGCAGTATGTACCGGCTCGCCGCTACTACGAGAGCTACAGCCAGCTGAGAGAGCAGGACGCACGCAGCCTGCTGCTGGGTACGCGTCTGGCGAGGATCTTCGAGGACCGTGACAATGCTGCGAGCCTGGGGCTGCAGTTGAGACGTCTTTATCCCGGTACGCCGGAATATCAGCAATACCTGTCGGAGCAATGATGAAAGCGGTGCATCCAGAAGTGCTAGCAGTTCCCCGTGTCAATCCGGGCGAGTCCTTGCGTAAGGCTCGCGAGGATCGTGGCTGGACGGTTTCTGAGGTGGCTGCCCAGCTTAATTTGACCCCGCAGCGACTGACGCAGATAGAGCAGGGTGCCTTCGACCAATTGCCTGGGCATACCTTTGCCCGGGGTTATGTGCGCGCCTACGGGAAACTGCTCGAAATCGATCAAAGCCGTCTGGTGCTGGAGTTCGATCAGTTCACCGGCAGCGATGCCGCTGGCAGCAGCGTACACAGCCTGGGTCGTATCGAAGAGCCCGTCAGTTATTCGCAGCACATCCTGCGTACCGTCAGTTTCGTATTGCTGCTGGCCCTGGCTGCGCTGGGCTTTTACTGGTGGCAGGAGCAGGCCGAGACAAAAGTCGATGACCTGGCCGTGGTCGGTATCGAGCAGATCGAGGTCGAGGGGGCCGACGGTACCACCCAGATTCATCAGTTCGACGAGCCGGAAGACCAGGCTGTGCTGGCCGCTCAGGCGGACGGCGAAGTCAGCCTGCCACTGCTCGCCGCCCCCGGCGAGGAGCAACCTGTGGCTGTCGTGCCAGCTGAGCCAGGCACCTCAGAAATCCCACTGCCAGCGGCCACCACGTCTGCTACCGCCCCTGCAGAGTCCACTGCCACTCAGGAAGAACCTGCTGCCAGTGCGCCGCAGCAAACGCCGGCCGCTACCCCGCCGGTTGCCGCTGGCGAGGCTCTGGTCAGCGTGACCTATGTCGCCGATTGCTGGACCCAATTGACCGATGCCACCGGCAAGGTGCTGTTCAGTGCCTTGAAGCGCAAGGGCGAAACCCTTGAGCTGGCCGGCAAGCCGCCATTCGAGCTGCGTCTGGGCTTCGCCCGCGGTGCCCAGGTGAGCTACAACGGCCAGGCGGTCGATGTAGCGCCCTTCGTCTCGGGTGAAACGGCGCGCCTCAAGTTGGGTGGTATCTGACATGCACGGGGAGTCGCCGATCAAGCGTCGCCTGACGCGCAAAATATGGGTAGGTTCGGTTCCGGTGGGCGGCGATGCGCCTATCGCCGTGCAGAGCATGACCAACAGCGACACCAATGATGTGGCCGCCACCGTGGCGCAGATTCGTCGCCTGGAAGATGCCGGCGCAGACATCGTGCGGGTCTCGGTGCCGGATATGGATGCCGCCGAAGCCTTCGGCCGAATCAAGCAGCAGGTGCGTGTGCCGCTGGTGGCCGATATCCACTTCGACTACCAGATCGCCCTGCGCGTAGCCGAACTCGGCGTCGACTGCCTGCGTATCAACCCGGGCAATATCGGTCGTGAAGACCGCGTGCGCGCCGTGGTGGAAGCCGCCCGTGATCGTGGCATCCCGATCCGTATTGGCGTCAATGCCGGTTCTCTGGAAAAAGACCTGCAGAAGAAATACGGCGAGCCGACGCCTGCCGCCCTGGTTGAATCGGCGCTGCGCCATGTCGAGCACCTCGATCGGCTGAATTTCCCCGACTTCAAGGTCAGCGTCAAAGCCTCCGATGTGTTTATGGCGGTGGAGGCCTATCGGCTGTTGTCCAAACAGATCGAGCAACCCCTGCACCTGGGCATTACCGAGGCCGGCGGCCTGCGCTCCGGCACGGTTAAGTCGGCGGTGGGGCTGGGCATGCTGCTGGCCGAGGGTATCGGCGATACCATCCGTATCTCCCTGGCCGCCGATCCGGTGGAAGAGGTCAAGGTCGGTTTCGATATCCTCAAGTCGCTGCGCCTGCGCTCGCGGGGCATCAACTTTATCGCCTGCCCAAGCTGCTCGCGGCAGAACTTCGATGTGGTCAAGACCATGAACGAGCTGGAGCAGCGCGTCGAAGACCTACTGGTACCGCTGGATGTGGCGGTGATCGGCTGTGTGGTCAACGGCCCGGGCGAAGCCAAGGAAGCCCATATCGGCCTGACCGGCGGCTCGCCGAATCTGATCTATATCGATGGCAAGCCCGCGCACAAGCTTGGTAATGACAACCTGGTGGATGAGCTGGAAAAGCTGATCCGCCAGAAAGCGGCCGACAAGGTCGCTGCTGACGCCGCACTTATCGCGCGCAGCTGACACTCTTAAGGAATTGAAGTGAGCAAGTCCCTGCAAGCCATCCGTGGCATGAACGATATCCTCCCCGAACAGACCCCGCTCTGGCGTTACTTCGAAGGCACAGTGGCCAATTTGCTGGATGGCTACGGCTACCGGCAGATCCGTATGCCCATCGTCGAATTCACCGAGCTGTTCAAGCGTTCCATCGGCGAAGTCACCGATATCGTCGAAAAGGAGATGTACACCTTCGACGACCGCAATGGCGACTCCCTGACCCTGCGTCCGGAAGGTACCGCCGCCTGCGTGCGTGCCGTGCTCGAACACGGCTTGGCCGGTGGTGGGCAGACCCAGAAACTCTGGTATATCGGCCCGATGTTCCGTCACGAGCGTCCGCAGAAAGGCCGCTACCGTCAGTTCCACCAGATCGGTGTGGAAGTCTTCAATATCGACGGCCCGGATATCGATGCCGAGCTGATTATCCTGACCTGGCGCCTTTGGGGCCTGCTCGGTATCCGCGAGGCGGTCAAGCTTGAACTCAACAGCCTCGGCACCAGCGCTTCGCGGGCGGTGTATCGCGAGGCTCTGGTCGAATTTCTGACTGCCCATGCCGAGCAGCTGGATGAAGACAGCCGCCGCCGCATGACCAGCAACCCACTGCGCGTGCTCGACAGCAAATCGCCGGAAACTCAGGCGCTGTTGGCCGATGCGCCGAAGATGGCCGATTACCTGGATGAGGAGTCGCGGGTGCATTTCGAGGGGCTGAAAGCCCGCCTGGACGCTGCCGGTGTGCCCTATGTGATCAACCCCAAGCTGGTCCGCGGCCTGGATTACTACAGCAAGACGGTGTTCGAGTGGGTCACCGATCAACTCGGTTCCCAGGGCACGGTCTGCGCCGGTGGCCGTTACGATGGCCTGGTCGAGCAGATGGGCGGCAAACCCACCCCCGGCGTAGGTTTTGCCATGGGCATCGAACGTTTGGTGCTGTTGCTCGAAACTCTAGGTAAAGTACCGGCTGAAATCGCCCGTACGGTTGATATTTACCTGTGCGCCTTCGGCGAGCCTGCCGAATTGGCGGCGCTGGCCTTGAGCGAGCGTTTGCGCGACGAACTGCCGAACCTGCGTCTGCAGGTCAATGCCGGGGCCGGCAGCTTCAAGAGTCAGTTCAAGAAGGCCGACAAGAGTGGTGCGCTGTACGCCCTGATCTTGGGTGAAGACGAATTGGCCCAGCAAGTGGTAGGTTGCAAGCCGCTGCGCGGTCAGGGTGAACAACAAAGTATTGCGTGGTCGGCATTGGCCGACCATCTGGCGACCTGCGCCGATCAGGCCTGAGCGCCTGTTAAGTGATTTAGCGAATAGGAGTGTTGGGGTGGTTTCGCGTACTGATGATGAAGAACTGGCGGTAATCAAGGACTGGTGGCAGCGCAATGGCATGCCATTGCTCACGGGCGTTGCATTGGCCCTGGTCGCCGTCTTCGGCTGGCAGGGCTGGCAGAAGTACCAGGCCAACCAGTCTCATGGCGCTTCGCTGGTTTATCAGCAACTGCTTGAAGCAGCGCTGGATCCAAGCGGCCAGCCGGATGCGGGCAAGGTGGCCGAACTGGCTCACACACTGAAAAACGATTATGCCGGTTCCCACTACGCCCAGTACGGCAGCCTGTTCGTTGCCAAGGTGGCGGTCGAGGCGGGCAAGCTGGATGACGCTGCTAGCGAGCTGCAGGCGATCGTCGACAAGCCTGCCGATGACAGCTTGGCCGAGTTGGCCCGTCAGCGTCTGGCCCGGGTACTGGCTGCCCAGGACAAGGCCGAGGCTGCGCTCAAGCTACTGGATGGCAAGGTCGAGCCGGCATTTGCCGCCAGCCGCGAAGAACTCAAGGGCGATCTGCTGGTTCAGCTCGGCCGTAACGACGATGCCTATGCCGCTTACGAGAAGGCCAAGGCCGCTCTGGCGGAGGATGCCGCCGTCGGTGGTTTGCAAATGAAGCTCGATGATCTGGCAAAAGGGGATGCGTGACGTGATGCGCTGGAAGAATGCCGCACTGCTGGCCCTGGCCTTTATGGCCGTAGGTTGCAGCAGCAACAGTAAGAAGGAACTTCCCCCAGCCGAGCTGCCGAAGTTCGAACGTGAAGTGCAGCTGAACAAGGAATGGAGCCGTTCGATCGGCGCAGGCCAGGGCGAAACCTTCAATATGCTGGTACCTGCCATCGAAGGTGAGCGCATTTATGCGGCTGACGTCGAAGGCCTGGTCATGTCGCTGGATCGCATGAACGGCAAGGTGATCTGGAAGACCGACCTGGAACTGCCGGTTTCCGGTGCCGTTGCCGTCGGCTATGGCCTGGTGGTGGTCGGGACCCTGAAAGGCGAGATTATCGCCCTCGACACCGACAGTGGTGAAGAGAAGTGGCGTGCCCGGGTCACCAGCGAAGTGCTGTCCGCCCCGGCCCTCAACGGTGACGTGGTGCTGGTACAGACCCAGGACGACCGTCTGATTGCCCTGGATATGGACACCGGTAGCCAGCGCTGGATCTTCGAAAACACCCCGGCCGTACTGACCCTGCGCGGCACCGGCAGCCCGGTGCTGACCAACCGTCTGGCGATTGCCGGCCTGTCCAGCGGCAAGGTGATTGCGCTGGATGCGCAGCGCGGTATTCCGGTCTGGGAGCAGCGCGTGGCGATTCCCCAGGGGCGTTCCGAACTGGAGCGCGTGGTGGATATCGACGGTGGCTTGCTGCTGTCCGGCGGCACCCTGTATGCCGTCAGCTATCAGGGCCGTGTGGCGGCGCTGGAACTGGAGAGCGGACGCATCCTCTGGCAGCGCGAAGCCTCCAGCTCGGTCGGCGTGGCCCAGGGTTTCGGCAACGTATACGTCAGCCTGGCCAGCGGCACCGTGGAAGGTATCGACGAGCGTTCGGCGTCGGCACTGTGGAGCAACGATGCCCTGGCCCGTCGCCAGCTGTCGGCCCCGGAAGTGTTTTCCAGCTATGTGGCCTTCGGCGACCTGGACGGTTACCTGCACCTGATCAGCCAGGTGGATGGCCGTTTTGTCGGTCGTGAGCGTATCGACAGCGATGGTCTGCGTGCCCGTCCGCTGGTGGTGGGCGACTGGCTGTATGCCTTCGGCAATGGTGGCAAGCTGGTCGCATTGACCATCAAGTGACCATTCGCTAAGGCCTTGGCTATGCTGCACAGCACCCGTGCTGTGTAGCCTGGCCGACGCAAGAATTCCGGCCGCTGCCCATGCAGCGGCTTTTGTATTTTCTGAAATAACGAAGTGGAGAGCCTAATGGTTCCCGTAATTGCCCTGGTGGGCCGCCCTAACGTCGGCAAGTCCACCCTGTTTAACCGCTTGACCAAGTCCCGTGACGCGATTGTCGGCGACCTGTCTGGTCTGACCCGAGATCGCCAGTACGGCGAGGCCAAGTGGCAGGGGCGCACCTATATTGTGATCGACACCGGCGGTATTTCCGGTGACGAAGAAGGTATCGACGCGAAGATGGCCGAGCAGTCGCTGCAGGCCATCGAAGAGGCCGATGCCGTGCTGTTCCTGGTGGACGCCCGCGCCGGGCTGTCCGCCTCCGATCAGATGATCGGCGAGCACCTGCGTCGGCGTAACAAGCGCAGCTTCCTGGTCATCAACAAGGTCGACAATATCGACGCCGACCTGGCCCGCGCCGAGTTCTCCAGCATGGGTATGGGCGAGTCCCTGGCGATTGCCGGTGCTCACGGTCGCGGCATCACCCAGATGCTCGAAGCCGTGCTGGGCTCCTTCCCCAAGGATGCCACCGAGCCGGAAGAGGGCGAGGAAGAGGAAATTGTTCTCGAAGGTCAGGAAGCCAAGCGCATTCCCGGCCCGAGCGAGAAGGACGGCATCAAGCTGGCGATCATCGGCCGGCCTAACGTTGGCAAGTCGACTCTGGTTAACCGTATGCTCGGCGAAGACCGGGTGATCGTCTATGACCAGCCCGGTACTACCCGCGACAGTATCTATATCCCGTTCGAGCGCGATGATGAGAAGTACACCCTGATCGACACCGCCGGCGTGCGTCGTCGCGGCAAGATCTTCGAAGCGGTGGAAAAGTTCTCGGTGGTGAAAACCCTGCAGGCGATTCAGGACTCCAACGTCGTGGTGTTCGTCATGGACGCTCGCGAAGGTGTGGTCGACCATGACCTCAACCTGCTGGGCTTCGTCCTGGAAAGCGGCCGCGCTCTGGTCATTGCCCTGAACAAATGGGACGGCATGGAACCGAGCGAGCGCGACTATGTGAAGGTCGAACTGCAACGCCGGCTGTTCTTCGTCGACTTCGCCGATATCCACTTTATTTCGGCGCTGCACGGCACCGGCGTGGGCAACCTGTACAAGTCGGTGCAGGCCTCGTTCAAGTCGGCGATCACCCGCTGGCCGACCAACCGTCTGACCACGATTCTTGAAGATGCCGTCAGCGATCATGCACCGCCCATGGTCAACAACCGCCGCATCAAGTTGCGCTATGCCCACCTGGGGGGGGCCAACCCGCCGCTGATCGTGATTCACGGCAACCAGGTCGAGGCGGTGCCCAAGTCCTATATCCGCTACCTGGAAAACACCTACCGCCGCGTGCTCAAGCTGGTCGGTACGCCGATCCGTATCGAGTTCAAGGGCGGCGATAACCCCTATGAGGGCAACAAGAACACCCTCACCGATCGTCAGGTGAACAAGAAGCGCCGCCTGATGAGTCACCACAAGAAGGCCGAGAAGAAGCGCAAAGACAAGCGCTAAGCCCTGGAGTTATTTCCAACTTTAACGCTCTATAAAGGCACCTTCGGGTGCCTTTTGCCTTTCTGGGCGTTGGGCTATCCTGCGCCATCAATAGCGTTCAAGCCCGGCGCTTGGTCCAGGAATATTGCCTCGATGCTTATCAGCAAACTGCCGAACGTCGGCACCACCATCTTTACCCGCATGTCGCAGCTCGCCGTGGAAGCCGGTGCGCTCAACCTGTCCCAGGGCTTCCCGGATTTCGACGGTCCGCAGGCCCTGCGCGATGCGGTTGGCCGGCATATTGCCGCTGGGCATAACCAGTACGCGCCGATGACCGGCTTGCCGGCACTGCGTGAGCAAGTCGCGGCGAAGATCGCCCGCAATTATGGCCGTGTGGTCAGCGCCGACAGCGAGATCACCATCACCCCGGGTGCCACCCAGGCGATCTTCTGTGCGATTCAGGCGCTGATTCAGCCAGGCGATGAGGTCATCGTCTTCGATCCCTGCTACGACAGCTACGAGCCCTCGGTCGAGCTGGCCGGCGGGCGCTGCGTGCATGTGCCGCTGGCGTTGCCGGATTTCAGCATCGACTGGCAGCGCCTGGGCGAAGCGCTGAGCGACAAGACCCGCCTGATCATCCTCAACAGTCCGCACAATCCTAGCGGGGCATTAATTTCGCGCGCCGAGCTGGACCAGCTGGCGGCGTTGATCCGCGAGCGCGATATTTACCTGATCAGCGACGAGGTCTACGAGCACCTGGTGTTCGATGGCATCCAGCACGCCAGCGTTCTGGCCCATGACGAGTTGTATCAGCGTGCCTTTGTGGTCAGTTCGTTCGGCAAGACCTATCACGTCACCGGCTGGAAAACCGGCTATGTGGTAGCACCGCCGTCCTTGAGCGCCGAACTGCGCAAGGTTCATCAGTACGTCAGCTTCTGCGGCGTTACCCCGCTGCAGTGGGCCCTGGCAGATTATATGGCCGAGCATCCCGAGCACGTCGAAGAGCTGCCGGCGTTCTACCAGGCCAAACGCGATCTGTTCTGTGACCTGCTGGCCGGCTCGCGCTTTACCTTCACCCGCGCTGCTGGCACCTATTTCCAGCTGGTCGATTACTCGGCTATCCGCCCTGAGCTGGATGATCTGGCCATGGCCGAATGGCTGACCCGCGAACATGGCGTGGCGGCGATTCCGGTATCGGTGTTCTACCAGACACCACCCGAGGACTTGCGCCTGGTGCGCTTCTGCTTCGCCAAGCGCGAAGACACCCTGCGTCAGGCGGCGGAAAAACTATGCGCGATTTAAACCAATTGGCCGACCTCGAGCTGGCCTTGATTCAGACCGAGTTGGCCTGGCAGGACCCCGCGGCCAATCGTGCGCATTTCGAGCCCCTGCTGGAGCAGGCGCGTGGTGCCGATCTGGTCGTGCTGCCGGAGATGTTCAGCACCGGATTTTCCATGGATTCCGCCGCCCTGGCCGAACCCGAGGACGGTCCGACCAGCCAGTGGCTGCGCGAGCAGGCCCAGGCCCTGCAGGCTGTCGTCACCGGCAGCTTGATTATCCAGGCCGCCGATGGCTCCTACCGCAACCGTCTACTCTGGGCGCGGCCGGATGGCACTGTCGCGCATTACGACAAGCGCCATCTGTTTCGCATGGCCGGCGAGCACAAGCACTACAGCGCGGGTGAGCAACAGGTGCTGCTGGAGGTCAACGGCTGGCAGGTGCGCCCGCTGATCTGCTACGACCTGCGCTTCCCGGTATGGAGCCGTGACCCTCTGGACACCGATCTGCTGCTCTACACCGCCAACTGGCCGGCGGCGCGGCGCACTCACTGGAATCGTCTGCTGCCGGCCCGGGCCATCGAAAACCTCTGTTATGTCGCGGCGGTCAACCGCATCGGCGAGGACGGCAAGGGCTATGCCTATAGCGGCGACAGCCAGGTACTGGATTTTCAGGGGGAGCCACTGCTTGCGTCTGGGGCGGCGGCCGGTGTGTTTCGAGTATCTCTCAAGGCGGCGGAGCTGGTGGCTTATCGGCAGCGCTTTCCGGCCCACCTGGATGCCGACAGCTTTAGCCTGATCTAGCCGCTTGCTCGGCGGCGCTGGCTTCAAGGCGCAGTTTCTCGCTGCGCAGAAAGTCGCGCAGCTGCTGCAGGTCGGCAAGTTTGTGCTCCACCTCGGCCAGCTTGCGGCTGACCAGCTCCGCGCCCTGGGCGCAGTCGAGCTGTTGCTCGCGTCTGGCCTTGAGGATTTCGCCGATCTCGCCCAAGGAAAAGCCCATGCTCTGGGCCTGCTGGATAAAACCCAGATCGCCCAAGGTCTGCGGGCTGTATTCGCGGTAATTGTTGTCACGGCGCAGGGCGCTGATCAGCCCCAGGCTTTCGTAATAGCGCAAGGTGTGACGGCTGGCACCGCTGCGTTTTTCCAGTTCGCCTATGCGCATGAAGATCTCGCTTGACTGTAGAGTGTGCTCGACAGTTTAGCCTGCTTGGGTCATCAACGACTCAAGAGGATTGGCGATGAATCAGCCATGTTTTGTCACCGGCGGCAGCGGTTTTATCGGTCAGCATTTAGTTGCGCTACTGACCCGTAAGGGGCACCCCGTCACTGTGCTGATGCGTCAGCCACAAGCCCTGCCGGCCTTGCGCGCGCAGATTGAGCAATTGGGCGGCCGCGGAAAGCTGCTGGCGGCGTTGGCTGGTGATCTGGGGCGGGCTGATCTGGGCCTGGATGCCGCGGCCCGGGAGCAGGTGCGTCAGGCTGCCGTGGTGTTCCACCTGGGCGCGCAGTTCGCCTGGGGGCTGGCTGCCGAGCAGGCGCGCCGGGTCAATGTCGAGGGCGCGTTGGCGGTGGCCGAGCTGGCGGCCAGCCGGGGCAGTCGCTTGCTGATGGTGGGCGGTTTTATGCTGGCCAACCATGGGCATCTACGGCTTATTGGCATTGATCTGCAACGGCCCGAGCGCACCGACTGGGACAAGGTCTATCAACGCACCGGGGCCTATGAGGGCAGTAAGCTGGAGGCGCATTTCCGCGTGTGCGCACGTATGGCTGAGTTGCAGGCACCACTGACGGTGGTGCACCCGGCTACTGTCTGTGGTCATAGCCGCAGCGGGCACATTCTGCCGGCGCAGCCGTTGGCTGGGCTGATCGGCAATCTGGCGGGTGGACGGCTTGGGGCAATACCGGGCTCGACAGCGCATTGGCTGCCGCTGGTCAGTGTCGATTTTCTCGCTGAGTTGATCGTGGCTGCGGCCTTTGATGAGCAGCAGGTCGGGCAGGAGATTTTGGCGTTGGATGCACGCACGCCAAATTTGCTCGGCATGCTGCAGCCACTGGCCCAGGTACTGGGCGTGCGTGCGCCAAAGCATCATGTGCCGATACCTGTGTTGCGTGTGCTACTGAGCATTCCGGGCTTGCCACGGTTGTTGCGCACCGATGCCGAGTCACTGGATTTTATCCAGACCGCCCGGTTTGATACGGCTGCGACAGAGGCGTTGGCCCAGCGCCATGGGTTGACCTGGCCAGATATGACAGAGGCTTTGCGGATGACCGCGCGTTATTTAGCAGCTGCGCCGTAAGCCGCTGAAGACTCTGCGCCTGGGCGTACGCGGTGGATAGGCTTGCATCGATCAACAAAACGCCGGGCTACGCCCGGCGTTTTGTTGCAACAGCGCTGCTTAGCTCAGGGTTGGATAATCGGTGTAACCCTCGGCTCCGCCGCCATAAAGGGTGTTGCCGTCCAGTGGGTTGAGTTCTGCGCCGGCTTTAAAGCGCGCCAGCAGGTCTGGGTTGGCGATATAGGGGCGGCCGTAGGCGACTAGGTCAGCCAGGTTGTTGGCGATGGCCTGCTCACCGCTTTCTGCTGTCTGCCCACCCGCAATAATCAGCGTGCCCTTATAAATGTCGCGAAGGGCGCGCAGCAGATCATCAAAACCCTCGAAGGTGCCTCCCAGCCAATCCGGACGGTTGACGTGCAGGTAGGCCAGGTTGCGGCTATTGAGTTGGCTGACCAGATAGCTGAAGGTCTCCAGCGGATTGGCATCGTGCACATCGCCAAACGTACCCATGGGCGAAATACGGATGCCTACCTTGCGGCTGTCACCGACTGCAGCAACGGTAGCGTCGAGTACTTCAAGTACAAAGCGGGCGCGATTTTCCACCGAGCCGCCATAGGCATCGCTGCGCTGGTTGCTGTTGGAGCAGAGGAACTGATCCAGCAGGTAGCCGTTAGCAGCATGCACTTCAACACCATCGAAACCGGCCTTGATGGCGTTTTCACTGCCGTGGGCGTAAGCGGTTACAACACCAGGCAGTTCATCCAATTCCAGTGCGCGTGGCATGGCAGTGGCAGCCTTGTGGTGGCTGCCGTCTGCCTCTACGACATAGCATTCGGCCTTAGCCTGAATGGCCGAGGGTGCCACCGGATCAGCGCCATTCGGTTGCAGTAGCGGGTGAGAGATACGGCCCACGTGCCATAGCTGCAGGAATATACGACCGCCGGCCTGATGCACCGCCTGGGTAACCTGCTGCCACCCGGCCACTTGGGCGTCGCTGTGAATGCCAGGGGTCCAGGCATAGCCCTGACCTTCGGGGCACACCTGGCTGGCTTCACTGATAATCAGACCTGCATTAGCGCGTTGGGCGTAGTAGCGGGCATTTAACTCGCCTGGGACATTGCCCGGCAGGCTGCGCTGACGCGTCAGGGGTGCCATCACCAGGCGGTTGGGTAGCGCCAAAGCGCCCAGTTGCAGTGGTGCCAGCAGGTGTTTAATCGTCATAAAGTCTCCATCAAGGTCGCCTAAAGGCCGTTATAAGCCATGACAGCCATTATGCGCGTGGCAATCTTTTTTGGAAGTACGTACGATAAAGGAGGTAACTTACTTAAAGGTAACTATTGATGGCTGAACAGCAATCTGAGCCGGTAGAAAACAAATGCCTGATGCAGGGCAATAAGCTCTACAGCACACCAATGGATGTCACCTTGGAAGTTATTGGTGGCAAGTGGAAGGCTCTGCTGGTGTACCGACTGCTTAATGGTCCGTTGCGCTTTTCCGAACTAAAGCGCCTGGTGCCGGACATCACCGAGAAGATGCTGACCCAGCAGTTGCGCGAACTGGAGCGTGTTGGCGTACTGACCCGCACGGTATTTGCCGAGGTGCCGCCGCGAGTGGAGTATTGCGTGACTGAACATGGCGCTACCTTGCAGCCGGTGCTGGCCGCCATGTGTGAATGGGGGCGCAGCCATTGGCAGCAGCAGGGCGAATGAGGCGGGTTGGCGATGCAGACCGCTATCGGACATGGCTCGATAGCGGTCTGCGCCATTTAGGCGGCTTGTTCTGCCGCTTGGCCGAGGGCGCGATTGAGGGCGCTGAATAGCGCACGGAAGCTGGCGGTAGTCAGGTTTTCATCGATACCAACACCATGCAGGGCGCGGCCGCCGTTAACCCGCAGTTCGATATAGGCCGCCGCCTTGGCGTTGGTGCCGGCACCGATGGCGTGCTCGCTGTAGTCCATGATCTCCACGGCCACCGGCAGGCCGGCGACCAGGGCTTCCAACGGGCCCTTGCCGATACCGCGCCAGTGCTGGGTTTCGCCGGCATTGATGATCTCGACATCGACCGCGCTGGTGCCGTTCTCTTCCTGCAGGCGATGGCCTTTCAGCGCATAGGGAATAGTGGCTTGCAGGTACTCGCGCTCCAGCAGTTGGTAGATCTGCGCGGCGCTCATTTCCAGACCGAGGCGGTCGGTTTCCTTCTGCACCACCTGGCTGAACTCGATCTGCATACGGCGCGGCAGGTTGATGCCGTATTCCTGCTCCAGCAGGAAGGTGATGCCGCCCTTGCCGGATTGGCTGTTGACGCGGATTACCGCCTCGTAGTCGCGGCCGATATCGGCCGGGTCGATCGGCAGGTAGGGCACTTCCCACACGGCGTCAGCCTGCTGCTGGGCGAAGCCCTTGCGGATCGCATCCTGGTGCGAGCCGGAGAAGGCGGTATGCACCAGGTCGCCGACGTACGGATGGCGCGGGTGCACGGGGATCTGGTTGCAGTCCTCGACCACCTTGCGCACGGTGTCGATATCGGAGAAGTCCAGTTGCGGGTCGACGCCCTGTGTGTAGAGGTTCAGCGCCAGGGTCACCAGGCAGACATTGCCGGTGCGCTCGCCGTTGCCGAACAGACAGCCTTCGACGCGATCCGCGCCGGCCATGACGGCCAACTCGGAGGCAGCCACGCCGGTGCCACGGTCGTTATGGGTGTGCACGCTGATCAGCACGCTGTCGCGACGGTCGATATGGCGACCGAACCATTCGATCTGATCGGCGTAGTTGTTCGGCGTGGCGCACTCGATGGTCGCCGGCAAATTGAGGATCAGCTTGTTCGCCTGGGTCGGCTGGAACACCCCGATCACCGCGTTGCACACCTCGACGGCGAAGTCGATTTCGGTAGAGCTGAACACCTCCGGCGAATACTCGAAGCCCCAGCGGGTCTCGGGCGCAGCGTCGGCCAGGCGTTTGATGGTCTTGCCGGCGGCCACGGCGATGGCTTTGACACCAGCCTTGTCCTGGTTGAAGACGATCTTGCGAAAGCTCGGCGCGCAGGCGTTGTAGTAGTGAACGATGGCGCGCTTGGCACCCTTGAGCGACTCGAAGGTGCGTTCGATCAGGTCGTCACGTGCCTGGGTCAGCACCTGAATGGTCACGTCATCGGGGATATGGCCACCTTCGATCAGCTCGCGGACGAAGTCGAAATCGGTCTGCGAGGCGGACGGAAAGCCCACTTCGATTTCCTTCAGACCCACGGCCAGCAGACACTTGAAGAAGCGCATCTTCTTCTCGGCATCCATCGGCTCGATCAGCGACTGGTTGCCATCGCGCAGGTCGGTGGACAGCCAGATCGGTGCCTTGTCGATGATCTTGTCCGGCCAGGTGCGGTCTGGAATCCGGATCTGGGTGAACGGACGGTATTTGCTGGACGGGTCTTTAAGCATGCTCATGGGGCAATCCTTTTAGCGCGGCGGCAATCGGCGAACCGGGCGAATCTGAAAAATAGGGCAGGGCGTGGGCGT
Organism: Pseudomonas sp. XK-1; assembly: GCF_038069885.1. Taxonomy (NCBI): domain Bacteria; kingdom Pseudomonadati; phylum Pseudomonadota; class Gammaproteobacteria; order Pseudomonadales; family Pseudomonadaceae; genus Pseudomonas; species Pseudomonas sp. XK-1. Next base: position 1,074,631 of record NZ_JBBPES010000001.1, read on the forward strand.
AAGAATTAGCCACGCAGTCGCTGGCTGACCAAGCAGAGGTTGGCGTGTTGGCGCAGCAGGATAAGAGTGTGATGGGTATTCATGGCGTCAACCCTAACCAGCGAGGGTAAAGCGTGCAAGCATGTTGAGAAAATTGGTGATAAATAGCGCTATGTGTGGATGGTTGCGATTTTATAGCGCTGCAGCGTGCGGCTTTTACCGTGGATTGCGCGGCCTATAGCGCTGCTAGCGGATAAATTCCCGGCTGATGCTGCGAAACAATTCGCTGCCGGCCTGCTCCAACCATTCGAAAGCAACCATTTCCCGCGAGACGATCACTGCGCCTGCTTGCTGCATGCGCTGCAGCGCCAGTTGCTTGTCGGCTGGCTTGCGCGAGCCCACGGCCTCGGCCACGACAAACACGGCGAGGCCTTGCTCCAGCAGGTCGAGCACGGTCTGCAGCACGCAGACATGGGCTTCGCTGCCGCACACGATGAATTGTTGCCGCTCGCCGCCCGGGCGTTGCAGCAGCTCGCCCTCGCTGACAGCGGAGAAGTGCAGTTTCTCTACAATCGCCTCGGGCGCGTGCCCGGCGCGCAGCGAGGCAATGGTCGGCCCCAGGCCCTTGCTGTATTGCTCGGTGAGCAGCACAGGTACGCCGATACGCTGCGCCACCTGCTGCAGCCACAGGCTATTGGCGGCCAGCTCGGCATGCCCGGCGATGGCGGGGAACAAGCGCTCCTGAATATCGATAATCAGCAGGCAGGATTCTTGGGCGCGGATACGCATGGTGGTGCTCCTGTTCAGGGTTTGAAGGCACCGATAAAGATCGCTGGATCGACCCGGGCATCGTTCAGGCTGACATTCCAGTGCAGGTGCGGCCCGGTGGCGCGGCCGGTGGCCCCGACCTTGCCGAGCACGCCGCCACGGGGAATTTCATCACCGACTTTTACGCCGATGGCCGAGAGGTGGCAGAACATGCTGATCAGGCCCTGGCCGTGGTCGACAAACACCGTCTTGCCGTTAAAGAAATAGTCGCCAATCAGGATCACCTTACCCGCGGCAGGTGCCTTGATCGGCGTGCCGCTATTGGCCGCGAAGTCCAGCCCCGAGTGCGGGTTGCGCTCCTCACCGTTGAAGAAACGGCGCAGGCCGAAGGGGCTGGACAGCGGGCCGTTGACTGGCCTGTCGAACAGCAGATTGCTCGGCTGACGAGGGCTGAACTGCTGATAGGCGCGGGTCTGTTCGGCCAGTTCGCGCTCGATGCGCGCAAGGTTCTTGGCGTTCGGGTTGACCTGCTGTTGATTCTTGATAGTGATGCGCTGCTCGACGTAATGCTTGCTGCCGACCTGAAAGCTCAGGGTCTGGCTGCCGTTGACGCTGATCTGTTGGCTGCCCGGCTTGATGCTGAGCGGGATGCCGACGATGGCGATCCAGCGTTGCTGATCTTCATGGATAACCAGCACGGGTTTGCTCTGGTAGCGCACGCTGGGCGCGCTGGCGGCCGGCCCCAGATCGACTACCGCCACGCCGCCCGGTACGGGCTTATTCAGTAGCCGGCTGATAAAGCCTTCGGCGTGGACGGGCAGGGCGAGGCAGAACAGGGTGATAAGCGTGAACAGGCGCATTGAATATCCGTAGGGTGGATAACGCGAAGCTTATCCACCGCTTTAAAAGGTAAATCGAAAAGGTCAGTCGAGCAGCGAAAGGGTAACCGGCTGCACATGGTTGTCTTCGACCCGTACATCCAGCTCGCCGTTGCCCAGGCGTGCCTTCAGACGCTGGCCGGGCCGGGTGTCGGCGGCGTTGCGGATGGCGCGGCCGCGCTCATCCAGCAGGATGCTGTAGCCACGACCGAGGGTCGCCAGCGGGCTGACCGCGTGCAGTGTCTGCACCTGGCTATGCAGCTGCAGGCGGCGTGCCTTGAGGCCTTCGCCCATGCTGCGTTGCAGGCGTTCGGCCAGGGCTTGCAGGCGTTGATCGAGCAGCCTGAGATTGCGTTCCGGGTGCAGGCTGAGCAGGCGGGTCTGCAGGTGATTCAGACGTTCGCGGCGGCTATTCAGCTGACGCTCGAAGGCGCGGGTCAGGCGCATCTCCAGATCATCCACGCGCTGAGCATGCTGGCGCAGGCGCTCGCCGGGGTGGCGCAAGCGCCGCTGCAAACCTTCCAGGCGCATGCGTTCGCGCTCCAGGCGGTGCTGCATGCGCAGGTTCAGGCGGCGCTTGAGGTTGTGCAGGCGCTGCACCAGTTCGCTGCTGTCGGGGGCCAGCAGCTCGGCGGCGGCCGAGGGTGTTGGCGCGCGGATATCGGCGACAAAGTCGGCGATGGATACATCGGTTTCATGGCCCACGGCGCTGACGATGGGCGTGATGCAGGCGGCAATGGCGCGGGCCACCGGTTCTTCGTTAAAACACCAGAGGTCTTCCAGCGAGCCGCCGCCCCGGGCCAGGATCAGCGCATCGAAGCCTTTTGCATCGGCGATACCAAGTGCGCGAACAATCTGCGCGGTGGCTTCGCGGCCCTGTACGGCGGTGGGGATCAGGCACAGCTCGACCTGCGGCGCGCGGCGGCGGAATACGCTGATAATGTCGCGGATCACCGCGCCGGTCGGCGAGCTGATAATGCCGATGCGTTTCGGGTGGGCCGGCAGGGCGACTTTAGCCTCGGCTGCGAACAGCCCTTCGGCGCTAAGCTTTTCTTTCAGCGCTTCGAAGGCCAGGCGCAGCGCGCCATCGCCGGCGGGCTCCACGGCATCGAGAATCAGCTGGTAGTCGCCGCGCCCTTCAAACAGCGAAACCTTGCCGCGCACCTTGACCGCCAGGCCGTCCCGCAGCGCCTGGCGTACCTTGGCGGCGTTCTGCCGGAACAGCGCGCAGCGCACCTGGGCCTGACTATCTTTAAGGGTGAAATAGATATGCCCGGACGCCGGCTTGGCCAGGTTGGAGATTTCCCCCTCGACCCAGATGCCGCCGAATACATCTTCCAGCAGCAGGCGTGCGCGATTGTTCAGTTGGCTGACGCTGAGCACCTCGCGGTCGAGGTTCAGGCGTTGGAAGGGGTCTTTGATCATGGCCCGCATAGTAAAGGCTTTGCCTCTGCAACTATAGAGCCTTGACCAGCGTCGCCAGCCCATTACGCTGCGCGCCTTTAGCGCAAACCGAGTTCCATTATGAGTGAGCAGCAAGCCATTATCGTGCCGCAGATTTCCAGCTTTCCCGGCCACGAGGCGCGGGCGCGGTTGATTGTGCGCTGGCTGGTCAAGCAGAACATCATCGAAGAGCAGCTGACCACCTGCGGGCGTACCTTCAAGCATATGGGCTACGGCATTGCCGAGGGCGCGCGGCGGGTGGTCGAACGTCCCGAGCTGTTGCCGTTCGGGCATGCGGTGCATGGCCTGGAAATTATCTACAAGCGCTGCATCTATACCCCGACGGCGGACTTTCTCGAAGAGGCCGGCTGCCCTGAGTGCCGGCGGGAAGTAGGGGGAAGGTTGTTCGACAGTCTGGAGGAGTGGATGCCGGGGCACACCGATAACTTCCGGTGCCCGCTGTGCGGCCATGAAGACGATATCAACGGCTTTCTGTTTCTGCAGCCCTGCGGTTTTTCCAACCTGGGCTTTATCTTCAACAACTGGGCGGATGCCGGCTTCAAGCAGAGCTTTCTAGACGAGTTTGCCGCGCGCTTGGGCTACCCGGTTTCTCTGGTACGGGTCGATCTTGCCTGAGGCGGCTCATCCCTGAACCCTATAAAAAGGCTATGTCCAAGACTGTGTTGCAGGCCGCTTTTGTAGGGTGGGTTAGCGGCGCTGGGGCTGGCTACGGGAGGCGACACGCAATTCGAGCGCCGCGTAACCCACCATTGCGGTTTGTTGGTAGACCGTCATGGTGGGTTACGGCGCATTGAGAGCCGATGGTGTTTGTCCTATCTCGGCTTGCGCCTGACCCACCCTACGTATTACCGCCCTTCACGCACCGCAAGCGGTTCGGGGCAATTCAACACATGGCTAGAAGGTTAAAACTCGACGCTGGCCGACAGACGCAGTTCGCGCGGTTCACCGACCGCGACCCGCAGGTTGCCGCCGCTGGAGGGGTAGTACTCCTGGTTGAACAGGTTGCGCGCGTTCAGCTGCAGGCGGGTCTTGTCGCCCAGTAGCTGGCTTTCCCAGCTGATAAAGGCATCGGCCACGGTGTAGCTGTCCAGCCAGAAGCTGTTGGCGTTATCGCCTGCGCGTTCGCCGACATAGCGCGCGCCGCCGCCGACTCGCCATTGTCCGGCGTCGCTGGGCAGCGCCAGGTGGTGGGTCAGGTACAGGCTGGCGATATTCTGCGCGGCATTGACCAGTTCATTGCCCTGGTTGGTAGGGTCATCGAGGATTTCCGTGTCGGTGTAGGCGTAGGTGCCGAGCAGCTCCCAGCGTTCGGCAATGCGCCCACTGATATCGATTTCCACACCCTGGGAGCCGACCTTGCCGGCGGCTTGCGAGGTGCCATTGTTGCTGACCACGACGTTCTCTTTCTCGATATCGAACACTGCAGCGCTGGCCGAGAGGGCGTTACCCAGGTCGAGCTTGATGCCCAGCTCATAGCTGCGGCCCTGTTCCGGGTCGAACGCCTGACCGGTGTCGGCGTCGGAGGCGTTGGGCACGAACGAGCGACTGTAGTTGCCGTATAGCGAGACCTGCTGGTTGAGCTGGTAGACCAGGCCGCCGAACGGCAGAAAGCTGTTGTCCTGGCGGTCGGTGGTTTTCTCGTAGTTGCTGCCACGGCCCTGTTCGACCAGTTGCTCGAAGTGCTGGTAACGGCCGCCGGCCACCAGTATCCATTGGTCATTAAGGTGCCAGTTGTCCTTTATATAGAGCGAGCGTGAGTGCAGTTCATCGCTTCTGTCGCTCTGCACGGTGCTGATCCGCGAAGGTTCGGCGAGGTTGCCGTAGACCGGGCGGTAGATATTGAAGCCGCCGACGGCCGAGCCGCGGTAGGTATCACCGCGGAAGTTGTCGACCCGCTCGGTGTCCATGCCCAGCAGCAGGTCATGCTGCTGGCCGAACACGCTGGTGTTGCCAATCCAGTCCCAGGCCAGGTACTGGGTCTGGTTTTCATGTTCGCTGCCGTCGGCGCGGCGGCTGAGTGCGCCGGTGGTGGCGTTAAGCGCGTTGGGCCGCGCTTCGGCATAGTCGTAGCGCTCGTTGTTCCAGCCGTAGGTCAGGCGGCTCAGCCAGTTCGGGTTGAGTTGGTACTCGGCCTTGGCGGTAAACAGCTCATCGGTGCCTTCGGCTTTTGCCCAGCTTTCGTTGAAGCGTGCGTTGTATTTAGTTTTCGCCGGTTTGCCCTTGATGATCACCGTGCCGCGATCCACCGGGGTCGAGTATTCCTTGCGCTCGTAAGCCAGGGTGATGCGCAGGTCATCGCTGCTCCAGCTCAGGGATGGGGCTATCAAGGTGTGGTTGTCCGCGCCGAAGTTGCGCCAGTAGTCCTCATGCTGGCGTTCGGCGATCAGACGGTAGGCGAAGCCGCTGTCGCCCAGCGGGCCGGTGGTGTCGAGCATGAGATTGCCGCCACCCTCGCTGCTGGTCTCACCGCTGACTTGCGTGCGCCGCTGGTATTCGGGCTGCTTGCTGATCACGTTGATCAGCCCGCCAGGCTCCAGTGCGCCGTAGAGCAGAGAGGCCGGGCCCTTGAGCACTTCCACCCGCTCGGTGGTGGCGCTGAAGTTGCGCGACAGGCTGGAGCGGATGCCGTCACGCAGGATCGAGCCGTCGGCGTTGCTGCCGAAGCCCCGTTTGACGAAGCCGTCCTGGGTCCCCGCCAGGGTATTGCTCTGGCTGATGCCGCTGACGAACTTCATCGCATCGTCCAGCGACTGCACCTGATAGTCCTCGATCACCTGTTTAGTGACCACTTGCACCGCCTGGGCCTCTTGCATGATCGGCACCGCGCTTTTGCTCGCGGTGCTGGCCGTGCTGGCGCTGTAGCCGATTTCGTCTTCACGGGTCGCGGTTACGGCCTGGCTGGGTAGCTCAAGCGCTGCGGTGGTTTCGGCCGCCAGGCTGTTGGCGGCGGGCATCAAGGCCAGGGCGAGCAGGGTGAGACGCCAGGCGGGGTGGGCGGGGGAGACGCGGGTGGAGGGCATATGCTACTCGGTCGCAGATGTTTTTGAGAATCATTATTGTATTTGTCTCGTTCGCATCTGGATAGCGCCGCATGCCAATGTCATTGTTTGCGTTGAGTGCGGGGGGGCGTCTGAGTATAATGGCGCGCTTCCAATTTCCCGCCCGGGAGCCCCCGCCATGCTGCGTATCAGTCAAGAAGCTCTTACCTTCGACGACGTTCTACTTATCCCTGGTTATTCCGAAGTTCTGCCGAAGGATGTCAGCCTCAAAACGCGTCTGACCCGTGGCATTGAACTGAATATTCCGTTGCTCTCTGCTGCCATGGACACCGTCACCGAAGCCCGTCTGGCGATTGCCATGGCTCAGGAAGGCGGCATTGGCATCATCCACAAGAACATGACCCCCGAGCAGCAGGCTGCCGAGGTGCGCAAGGTCAAGCGCTACGAATCCGGTGTCGTCAAAGACCCGATCACCATCGAGGCCGATGCCTCCGTGGGGGATCTATTCGACCTGACCCGACAGAACAACATCTCCGGCGTACCGGTGCTGCACCACGGTGATCTGGTCGGTATCGTCACCAGCCGTGATGTGCGCTTCGAAACCAACATGAGCGCCAAGGTGCGCGATGTAATGACCTCGAAAGAGCGTCTGGTGACGGTGAAAGAGGGTGAAGACACCCAGACTGTGCGCAAGCTGTTGCACAAGCACCGTATCGAGCGCGTGCTGATTGTCGATGACCAATTCCGCCTCAAGGGCATGATGACCGTCAACGATATCGAGAAAGCCAAGGCTTACCCTCTGGCCAGCAAGGACGACCAGGGTCGTCTGCGAGTTGGCGCAGCGGTTGGCACGGGTGCAGATACCGAAGATCGCGTCACTGCGCTGGTGCATGCCGGTGTTGACGTGATCATCGTTGACACGGCCCATGGACACTCCAAAGGCGTGATCGACCGCGTGCGCTGGGTCAAGCAGACCTTCCCTGATGTACAGGTGATTGGTGGCAACATCGCGACTGGTGATGCGGCCAAGGCGCTGGCCGAAGCTGGCGCGGATGCAGTCAAGGTCGGTATCGGCCCGGGCTCGATCTGCACCACGCGTATTGTCGCGGGTGTCGGTGTGCCGCAAATCTCCGCCGTGGCCAACGTCGCAGCTGCCTTGGCTGGCACCGGTGTGCCGCTGATCGCCGATGGCGGTATCCGCTTCTCCGGCGACCTGTCCAAGGCCATCGTGGCCGGTGCGTCCTGCGTGATGATCGGTTCGATGCTCGCCGGTACTGAAGAAGCGCCAGGTGAAATCGAACTGTTCCAGGGCCGCTCCTACAAGGCTTATCGCGGTATGGGTTCGCTGGGTGCGATGGCGCAGGCGCAGGGCTCCTCAGATCGTTACTTCCAGGACTCATCCGCTGGTGCCGAGAAGCTGGTGCCGGAAGGTATCGAAGGCCGCGTGGCTTATAAGGGCGCTATGGGGGCCATCGTCCATCAGCTGATGGGCGGCCTGCGTGCCTCCATGGGCTATACCGGTTGCGCGACCATCGAAGAGATGCGCAGCAAGCCTGAGTTTGTGCGCATTACCGGTGCCGGTATGGCCGAGTCCCATGTACATGACGTACAGATCACCAAAGAAGCCCCAAATTATCGCGTGGGCTGATTGTTGATCAGTTGATATAAAGCCCGGGGCTGTCGCTGTTGTTTTACAGGGCAGCCCCGAGTCATTTGTGAATTCCGCTACGAGAGACGGCCATGGCTCATCAAGACATCCACGCTCACCGCATCCTGATTCTGGATTTCGGCTCCCAGTACACCCAGCTGATCGCCCGCCGCGTGCGCGAGATCGGCGTGTATTGCGAGCTGCACCCGTTCGATATGAGCGACGATGACATCCGTGCCTTCGCCCCGCGCGGCATCATCCTCGCCGGTGGCCCGGAGTCGGTGCATGAAGCCGACAGCCCGCGTGCGCCGAAAGCCGTGTTCGACCTCGGTGTACCGGTTTTTGGTATCTGCTACGGCATGCAGACCATGGCCGAGCAGCTGGGCGGCAAGGTTGAAGGCTCCGAGTTGCGTGAGTTCGGTTATGCCCGCGTTGACGTGGTCGGCAAGGCCCGTCTGCTCAACGGTATCGAAGATCACATCGACGACGACGGCGTGTTCGGCCTCGACGTCTGGATGAGTCATGGCGACAAGGTCACCGCTCTGCCGGAAGGTTTCCATATCCTCGCCAGCACCCCGAGCTGCCCGATCGCCGCCATGGCGGACGACGGCCGCGGCTACTACGGCGTGCAGTTCCACCCGGAAGTGACCCACACCAAGCAGGGCGGTCGCATCCTCTCGCGCTTTATCCTGGAAATCTGCGGCTGTGAAGCCCTGTGGACCGCCTCCAACATCGTTGAAGACGCCATCGCCAATGTGCGCGCTCAGGTTGGCAGTGCCAACGTGCTGCTCGGCCTGTCCGGCGGTGTGGATTCCTCGGTGGTCGCGGCGCTGCTGCACAAGGCCATCGGCGATCAGCTGACCTGCGTATTCGTCGACAACGGCCTGCTGCGCTTGCATGAAGGCGAGCAGGTGATGGCCATGTTCGCCGAGAACATGGGCGTCAAAGTGATCCGCGCCAACGCCGAGGAGCAGTTCCTCAATAACCTGGCCGGCGAAGCGGACCCGGAGAAGAAGCGCAAGATCATCGGTCGTACCTTTATCGACGTGTTCGATGCCGAATCCTGCAAGCTGGACAACATCAAGTTCCTCGCCCAGGGCACCATCTACCCGGACGTGATCGAGTCGGCTGGCGCGAAAAGCGGCAAGGCCCACGTGATCAAGTCGCACCACAACGTCGGCGGCCTGCCGGAAGAAATGAACCTGAAACTGGTCGAGCCACTGCGCGAACTGTTCAAGGACGAAGTGCGTCGCCTGGGTCTGGAACTCGGCCTGCCGTACGACATGGTCTACCGTCACCCCTTCCCGGGCCCAGGCCTGGGTGTGCGCATCCTCGGTGAAGTGAAGAAGGAATACGCCGACCTGCTGCGTCGCGCTGACCACATCTTTATCGAAGAGCTGCGCAAGGCCGACTGGTACCACAAGGTCAGCCAGGCCTTCGTCGTGTTCCAGCCAGTGAAGTCGGTGGGCGTGGTTGGTGATGGCCGTCGTTACGCCTGGGTCGTCGCCCTGCGCGCGGTGGAAACCATCGACTTTATGACCGCACGTTGGGCGCACCTGCCTTACGAACTGCTGGAAACCGTCAGCGGCCGCATCATCAATGAAATCGAAGGCATCTCCCGCGTCACCTACGACGTGTCGAGCAAGCCGCCTGCCACCATCGAGTGGGAGTGATGTAGCCGACAAGGGCAGCGAAAGCTGCCCTTGTCGTTTCTGCTGCGGCATCCTGTCCGCTTTTCGGGGTCGTCAGTCCCGTCGCTTAAATGAGAAGATATTGCAATTGGTAGTCCGGATTAAATCCGGGCTGATATCTTCCCGGATTGCATCCGGGCAACGGGAATCCCTATGTCCTTTACCCGCAGACAAATGCTGGTCGGCCTGGCTGGGCTTGGCGTTGTCGGCCTTGGTGCCGGTGGCGTGCGCTACTGGCTGGGCCGTCCGGAAAACGTGGCGACTCACGACTATGAACTGATCGCCGCGCCGCTGGATATCGAGCTGGTGCCGGGGCATACCACGCCGGCCTGGGCCTATGGTGGCCAGGCACCGGGTGTGGAGCTGCGCTGTCGCCAGGGTGAGCGCTTGCGTGTGCGCTTTATCAATAAGCTGGAGGTGCCGACCACCATCCACTGGCATGGTATCCGCCTGCCGCTGGCGATGGACGGCGTGCCCTATGTTTCGCAGCTGCCGGTGCTGCCGGGTGAATACTTCGACTACAACTTCATCACTCCCGATGCCGGCAGCTTCTGGTATCACCCGCACACTGCCAGCAGCGAACAGCTGGGTCGCGGCCTGGTCGGCGCGCTGATTGTCGAGGAGCGTGAACCAACGGGCTTTCGCCATGACCACACGCTTAACCTGAAAAGCTGGCATGTCGATGGGCAGGGGGCCTTTACCGAGTTCAGCGTGCCGCGTGAGGCGGCGAGGGGCGGTACCCCGGGGCGCTTGAGTACGGTCAATGGCAAGCATGCGCCCGCCCTGGATTTGCCCGCCGGGCAGGTGGTGCGCCTGCGTCTGATCAATCTGGACAACACCCTGACCTATCGCCTCAACCTGCCCGATGCGGATGCGCGCATTTATGCGCTGGACGGCAACCCGGTCGAGCCGCGGCCGCTGGGCAAGGAGTACTGGCTGGGGCCAGGTATGCGCATTGAGCTGGGTTTGAAGGTGCCGGCGGTGGGTACAGAGTTGTCGCTGCGCAACGGGCCATTGCGTTTGGCGACCCTGCGCGCGCAGCCCAGTGCCGAGGGGGAGGGTGATTGGCCGCCGGCGCTGCCGGCCAACCCGATTGCCGAGCCGGATCTGGCTGCTGCGCAAACCGTCAAATTCAACTTCGAGTGGGCCGGTGCAGTGTCGGTCGGTCTGGACCAGGGCGCGGCGCATAGCTTCTGGCAGATCAATGGTCAGGCCTGGGATATCAATGACAAGACCTGCGCCGACCGGCCGATTGCCCGCCTGCAGTTGGGCAGGAGCTATATCTTCGAGCTACGCAACCTTAGCCAGTATCAGCACCCGATCCATTTGCACGGCATGACCTTCAAGGTGCTGGCGTCCAATCGCAAGGCGATCATCCCGTATTTCACCGATACCTATCTGCTGGGCAAGAACGAAAGTGCGCGGGTGGCGCTGGTCGCGGATAATCCCGGGGTATGGATGTTCCACTGCCATGTGATCGACCATATGGAAACCGGCCTGATGGCCTCCATCGAGGTGGTGTGAACATTTCCGTAGGGTGCGCCGTGCGCACCAGTGCAAGGGGTGGTCTGGCGAGGCTATGAAGAAAGTACAAATCATCGATCGCAGCCGCGATTCGTTTTTCATGCGCGAGGCCCTGGCCCTGGCCGCAGAGGGGGCGGCCCTGGGCGAGGTGCCGGTGGGCGCAGTGCTGGTGCAGGATGGCGAGATCATCGGGCGCGGCTTCAACTGCCCGATCTCCAGCCACGACCCCAGCGCCCATGCCGAGATGGTGGCGATCCGCGCCGCCGCCCGGGCCGTGGATAACTACCGCCTGCCGGGCAGCACCCTGTATGTGACCCTGGAGCCGTGCAGCATGTGCGCCGGGCTGATCGTGCATGCACGGGTGCAGCGCGTGGTCTATGGCGCAACCGAGCCCAAGGCCGGCGTGGCCGTGAGTCGTGGCGAGTTCTTTACCCAGGCCTTTCTCAATCATCGGGTGTTGATCGAGGGCGGGGTGCTGGCCGAGGAGTGCGGTGCGGTGCTTAGCGAGTTCTTCAAGATGCGCCGCGCAACGCGCTAGAGGTTTTCTCCACTTCAATCTGGCGGCGTTTAGCTCGTATAAGTCTGGGCGCAATCCTGGGTGGGCAGGTGCAGGCGTTCCCGGATTCGATCCGGGCTCCACGCTGGCGGTTTAATGCCAGGGTTATGTGGGAGAACTGCAGACGAAACACGAGGCTGTGCGGGTGCCGGGCTACAGCGGCGACAGTTCTTCCGGCGGCGGCGTCTTGTTTACCCCAGGTACATGCAGGTTGCTTTCGGCCAGCTGGGTGCCTTCCAGCTGCGGCTGGGTGACCCAGGTGAGGATGTCGTAGTAGCGACGGATGTTGCGTACGAAGTGCACCGGCTCGCCGCCGCGGGCATAGCCGTAGCGGGTTTTGCTGTACCACTGCTTCTGCGCCAGGCGCGGCAGGATCTTCTGCACATCCAGCCATTTGTTCGGGTCCAGGCCTTCGGCCTCGGTGAGCTTGCGCGCATCTTCCAGGTGGCCGCCGCCGACGTTGTAGGCGGCCAGGGCGAACCAGGTGCGGTCCGGCTCCTGAATGCTTTCCGGCAGCTGTTTTTTCACGTGGACGATGTACTTGGCTCCGCCGTCGATGCTCTGCTTGGGGTTGAGGCGGTCGGACACGCCCATGGCCTGGGCCGTGCGCAGGGTCAGCATCATCAGGCCGCGTACGCCGGTTTTCGAGGTGGCGGTCGGTTGCCAGAGCGACTCCTGGTAGCCCATTGCGGCCAGCAGGCGCCAATCGACCTGGTTGTTCTGCGCCGCCTGGCGGAAGAACTGTTCGTAACGCGGCAGGCGCTGTTGCAGGTGCTTGGCAAAGGTGTAGGCACCGACATAGCCGAGTACGTCGACGTGGCCGTAATAACGATCCTTCAGGCGCTGCAGGCTGCCATTCTTGTGCGCGCGTTCGATAAAGGCGTTGATCTCGTCCAGCAGACTGGTGTCTTCCCCGGGAGCGACCGCCCAGGCCAGGTTCTGCGTATCGCCCAGGTCGAAGGCCACCCGTACGTTGGGGAAGTACACCTGATTCATCGCCAGTTCGTTGGAGTCGACCAGGGTCAGGTCGATCTGCCCTTCGTCGACCATGCGCAGCAGGTCGACCACTTCTACCGCGGCGGATTCGTCATACGTCAGCTCTGGAAGTTGCAGCTTGAGTTCGGCCAGCTGTTCGGCATGGCTGCTGCCTTTAAGCACCAGAATGCGTTTGCCGAGCAGGTCTGCCGCGCGAGTGGGGCGCTGCTGGCCGTTGCGATAGATCACCTGGGGGGTGACTTCCAGATAAGGCAGGGAGAAGCGTGCGCTCTGTTGCCGGCTGGCGCTTTGCACCAGGCCGGCGGCGGCCAGCACCGGGCCGTCGGGCTTGCCAAGGTTGGTAAACAGCTCGTCGAGGTGGTCGGCGGTTTCGATTTTCAGCTGGACGCCCAGGTCTTCGGCAAAGCGTTTGACCAGTTCGTATTCGAAGCCGGTTTCGCCGTTACGGTCCTGGAAATAGGTGGCCGGGCTGTTACGGGTGATCACCCGCAGTACACCCTCCGCCTGAACGCGCTCGAGTGTGCTGGGTTCTTCAGCGCAGCCGCCGAGCAGCAGGAGGATTCCGGTCACCGACAGCCAGCGGGCGCAGCGCGTACGGAACGCAGATTGAGCAAACATTGGCGCAGTATACGCAAAGCATGGGGCGCGCCATATCTCGACAGCGCACCGCTTCTCTGCTAGCGCAATTGCTGCGCGAGGTTCGCCTCCACGGGTGCTGTTGGCGGCGCTTTAGGCTAGAATGCACGGCCTCAAAGTACACCCCTTCCCAGAGGCTGTCCCCGATGTTGATCCTGCGCGGCGCTCCCGCCCTTTCTGCTTTCCGCCACGGTAAATTGCTCGAGCAACTGACCGGCAAGGTACCCGCTGTCACTGGGCTGTATGCCGAGTTCGCGCATTTTGCCGAAGTTGCCGGCGTGCTCAGCGCCGACGAACAGCAGGTTCTGGCCCGTTTGCTCAAGTACGGCCCGAGTGTGCCGGTGCAGGAGCCCAGCGGCCGCCTGTTCCTGACCATTCCGCGTTTCGGCACCATCTCGCCCTGGTCGAGCAAGGCCAGCGATATCGCCCGCAACTGTGGCCTGGCGAAGATTCAGCGCATCGAGCGTGGCCTGGCCTATTACGTGACCGGCGAGCTGAGCGCCAGTGAGGCGCAGCAGGTCGCCGAGCTGCTGCACGATCGCATGACCCAGATGGTGCTGGATAACCTGGAAGGGGCCAGCGCGCTGTTCAGCCACGCCCAGCCCAAGCCGCTGACCGCGGTGGATGTATTGGGTGGCGGCCGCGCCGCCCTGGAGCAGGCCAACGTCGAACTGGGCCTGGCCCTGGCCGAGGACGAAATCGACTACCTGGTGAGCAGCTTCAACGACCTGGGGCGCAACCCCCACGACATCGAACTGATGATGTTCGCCCAGGCCAACTCCGAGCATTGCCGCCACAAGATCTTCAATGCCAGCTGGGATATCGACGGCCAAGCCCAAGAGAAATCCCTGTTCGGCATGATCAAGAACACCTATCAGATGCACAGCGAAGGTGTGCTGTCCGCTTATAAGGACAACGCTTCGGTGATCGTCGGCCACACCGCAGGACGCTTCTACCCGAATGCCGAGACTCGCCAGTACGGCGCGACTCAGGAGCCCGTGCATATCCTGATGAAGGTGGAAACCCACAATCATCCGACCGCCATCTCGCCGTTCTCTGGTGCCTCCACCGGTTCCGGCGGCGAGATCCGCGACGAAGGTGCCACCGGCCGTGGTGCCAAGCCCAAGGCGGGTCTGACCGGTTTCACCGTCTCCAACCTGAACATCCCCGGTTTCGAGCAGCCCTGGGAAGTTCCATACGGCAAGCCCGAGCGCATCGTTACCGCGCTGGACATCATGATCGAAGGCCCTCTGGGCGGCGCGGCGTTCAACAACGAGTTCGGTCGTCCGGCTCTGACCGGTTATTTCCGCACCTTCGAACAGGCGATCCAGACCCCACGTGGCGAAGAAGTGCGGGGTTACCACAAGCCGATCATGCTGGCTGGCGGTATGGGCAACATCCGTGCAGATCACGTACAGAAAGGCGAGATCACCGTGGGTGCCAAGCTGATCGTGCTCGGTGGCCCGGCCATGCTGATCGGCCTGGGCGGCGGTGCCGCTTCGTCGGTCGCCACCGGTGCCAGCTCGGCTGACCTGGATTTCGCTTCGGTACAGCGCGAAAACCCGGAAATGGAGCGCCGCTGCCAGGAGGTTATCGACCGTTGCTGGCAGCTGGGCGAACATAACCCCATCGCCTTTATCCACGACGTCGGTGCCGGCGGTTTGTCCAATGCCTTCCCTGAGCTGGTCAACGATGGCGGCCGTGGCGGGCGCTTCGAATTGCGCAACGTGCCGAACGACGAGCCGGGCATGGCCCCGCACGAAATCTGGAGCAACGAATCCCAGGAACGTTACGTGCTGGCGGTGGATGCCGCCGACTTCGAGCGCTTCAAGGCGATCTGCGAGCGCGAGCGTTGCCCGTTTGCGGTAGTCGGTGAGGCCACCGAAGAAGCCCACCTGACCGTGACCGACAGCCATTTTGGCAACAACGCTGTGGACATGCCGCTCAACGTACTGCTGGGCAAAGCCCCACGCATGCACCGTTCGGCCGCTCGCGAAGCCGAGCTGGGCGACGATTTCGATGCCAGCACCCTGGCCATCGATGAGGCCGTGACCCGCGTGTTGCATCACCCGGCCGTGGCCAGCAAGAGCTTTCTGATCACCATCGGCGACCGCACCATTACCGGTCTGGTTGCCCGCGATCAGATGGTCGGTCCGTGGCAGGTGCCCGTGGCCGATTGCGCGGTCACCGCCACCAGCTTCGACGTCTACACCGGCGAAGCCATGGCCATGGGCGAGCGCACCCCGCTGGCGCTGCTGGATGCTGCGGCATCCGGGCGTATGGCGATTGGTGAAACCCTGACCAACCTGGCCGCCTCGCGCATCGAGAAGATTTCCGATATCAAACTGTCCGCCAACTGGATGGCCGCCGCCGGCCACCCGGGCGAAGATGCGCGTCTGTATGACACCGTGAAAGCGGTCGGCATGGAGCTGTGTCCCGAGCTGGGTATCACCATCCCGGTGGGCAAGGACTCGATGTCGATGAAGACCCAGTGGCGCGATGACGGCGCGGAGAAGAGCGTGACCTCGCCGCTGTCATTGGTTGTTACCGGCTTTGCTCCGGTCGGCGATATCCGCAAGACCCTGACCCCGCAGCTGCGCATGGACAAGGGCGAGACCGACCTGATCCTGATCGATCTGGGTCGTGGGCAGAACCGCCTGGGCGCGTCGATCCTGACCCAGGTTTACGGCAAGCTCGGCAGCCAGGCCCCGGATGTGGATGACGCCGAGGACCTCAAGGCCTTCTTCGCGGTGATCCAGGGTCTCAACG
Source organism: Pseudomonas sp. XK-1 (assembly GCF_038069885.1). Classification (NCBI taxonomy): domain Bacteria; kingdom Pseudomonadati; phylum Pseudomonadota; class Gammaproteobacteria; order Pseudomonadales; family Pseudomonadaceae; genus Pseudomonas; species Pseudomonas sp. XK-1. Next base: position 1,090,539 of record NZ_JBBPES010000001.1, read on the forward strand.
CCGATGGCCATATCCTCGCCTATCACGACCGCTCCGACGGTGGTCTGCTGGTTACCGCGCTGGAGATGGCCTTTGCCGGTCACTGCGGTCTCAATCTGTACCTCGATGCCCTGGCCGCCGACAGCGCCGAGCTGGCCGCCGTGCTGTTCAACGAAGAGCTGGGTGCGGTGATCCAGGTGCATCAGGACGCCACCCCGGAAGTGCTGGCGCAGTTCAGCGCCGCTGGCCTGGGCGACTGCGTGGCGGTGATCGGCCAGCCGGTCAACAGCGATGCCGTGGCGATCGGCTTCAACGGTCAGCCGGTATTCGCCGGCCAGCGTCGCCTGCTGCAGCGCCAGTGGAGCGAAACCAGCTACCGCATCCAGCGCCTGCGCGACAACGCCCAGTGTGCCGATCAGGAATTCGACGCGCTGCTGGAAGAAGACAATCCGGGCCTGTCGGTCAAGCTCGGCTTCGATGTCAATGAAGACATCAGCGCGCCCTATATCCGCAAGGGTGTGCGTCCGCAGATCGCCGTGCTGCGCGAGCAGGGTGTCAACGGCCAGGTGGAAATGGCTGCGGCCTTCGATCGTGCCGGTTTCAACGCGATCGACGTGCATATGAGCGATATCCTCAGCGGCCGCGTCAGCCTCGACGAGTTCAAGGGCCTGGTCGCCTGCGGCGGTTTCTCCTACGGCGACGTGCTCGGTGCTGGCGAGGGCTGGGCCAAGTCGGTGCTGTTCAACAGCCGCGCCCGTGATGGCTTCCAGGCCTTCTTCGAGCGCAAGGACAGCTTCGCCCTGGGTGTGTGCAACGGCTGCCAGATGATGAGCAACCTGCATGAGCTGATCCCTGGCACCGAGTTCTGGCCGCACTTCGTGCGCAACCGCTCGGAGCAGTTCGAGGCGCGGGTGGCCATGGTTCAGGTGCAGGAGTCGGCGTCGATCTTCCTGCGCGGAATGGCCGGTTCGCGCATGCCAATCGCCATCGCCCACGGTGAAGGCCATGCCGAGTTCGAAAGCGAGGAAGCCTTGCTCGAGGCCGATCTGTCCGGTTGCGTGGCCATGCGCTTTATCGACAATCACGGCAAGGTCACCGAAAACTACCCGGCCAACCCCAACGGTTCGCCGCGCGGTATCACTGGCCTGACCAGTCGCGACGGCCGCGTGACCATCATGATGCCGCACCCGGAGCGGGTATTCCGCGCCGTGCAGAACTCCTGGAAACCGGATGATTGGCAGGAAGATGCCGGCTGGCTGCGCATGTTCCGCAACGCCCGGGTCTGGGTGGATTGATCAAGGTGGCGCGGGCCGATGGATAAGTCCGCGCCCATCCTGCCCGAGGTGCGCCAGGTCGAGCCTGGCGCGACCTTGCTGCTGTGCCGCTGCGGGCGTTCGCCCCAGCTTCCCGATTGCAGCCCAGGCTGCAGCCACGGACTTCGTCTCGAACCCGTTCAACAGCAACTCCTGCTGCTGTGCCGTTGCGCCCGTTCGCGGCACCTGCCCTATTGCGATGGCAGCCATAATCCGCCCGTGCAGGGGTGGCGCGAGCGCTGGCGACGTTTCTGGCATGGCCTTTAGCAGCGGCCAAGTGACAGGTGGCACCAGATGGGCGCAGGGGCGAGCTACGCTCAAGGTGCATGCCGACACTGAACGTCGGTGCAATTGACCGGTCATATCTGGCAACTGTGATGAGCGCCACGAACCGTGAATAAGGCAAAATGCCATTATTGTGTGGCATCATTCGCGCGCTTTTTTATCGGTCGTGCCCTTGGAGACCTTGATGTACAAGCTTTGCTTTTACGTGCCGGAAACTCACCTCGATGAGGTAAAAAAAGCCGTTTTTACAGCCGGTGGCGGCCGTATAGGGGCTTATGACAGTTGTTGCTGGCAGGCCCTGGGGCAGGGCCAGTTCCGCCCGCTGGAAGGCAGTCAGCCGTTTATCGGGCAGGTCGGGGCGGTCAAGCAGGTGGCCGAGTGGAAGGTCGAACTGGTGGTGGCCGACGAGCTGATCCACGATGCGGTCAAGGCGTTGAAGCTCAGCCATCCCTATGAGACGCCGGCCTTTGAGGTATGGCGGCTTTCGGATATCCAGTTCTAAGGTTTCAGCAGGCGAAAGGCACCGTAAAGGTGCCTTTTTTGTGGGTGTGTCGTCGCTATCTGGTGGGTTTTATACCGTAGGGTGCGCCGTGCGCACCGAGACGCATGCGCACCCACCATGCAGAATTTAGATGGGCTGGCCGCGCAGGTGCTGTTTATACCTGTCAGGGTCTGATTTCGATCAGCGTGCCATCTTTGACCAGTCTCCAGACCTCACGCATGTCGGTGTTCTTCATGGCGATGCAGCCTTCGGTCCAGTCCAGTGTGTGGAAGAACCATTCGGGGTATTCCTCGTCCAGTGGCGTGCCGTGGATCATGATCATGCCGCCGGCTGAGACGCCTTTCTCCCGCGCCAGGGCCTGATCCCGGGCGTTGGGGTAGGAGATATGCATGGACAGGTTGTACTTGTCGCTGGTCTTGCGCCAGTCGATCCAGTAGAAGCCTTCTGGGGTGCGCAGGTCGCCTTCGCGTTGCTTGGCTCCATCGGGCTGCTTGCCCAGGGATACTCGGTAGGACTTGAGGGTTTCGCCGCGGCTCTGCAGGTGCAACTTGCGCTCGGATTTGAGTACCAGCACCTTGTCGATGGTCTTGCCGGCGAGCGTGGCGGTGGTCGTGGCCTGAGAGGTCAGGGTAAAGGTCAGGCAGAGTAGGGCTAGCAACCAGCGCATCATCGTTTCCGTCAATCAAAAAGCTTTCTTGTAATGCGCGCGCAAGGCTTCGAGCGGCTCGTTGCGGACCGGGAAGTGTTGCTCGCGGCGGTCGGCGAAGTAGCATTCTAGGGTACGGCCGATGGTCGGGAAAGCCAGCTCTGACCAGGGGATGTCCCGTTCATGGAACAGCTGCACCTCGAGGCTTTCTTCGCCGGCGGCAAAGTCGAGGTCGATCAGCTCGGCGCGGAACAGCATATATACCTGGTTGATATGCGGCAGATCGAACAGGGTATAGAGGCTCAGGTCGCGCACCCGGGCACAGGCTTCTTCGTGGGTTTCGCGGGCGGCGGCCTGTTCCAGGGTTTCGCCGTTCTCCATAAAACCGGCGGGCAGGGTCCAGTAGCCGCGTCGCGGTTCGATGGCGCGGCGGCACAGCAGCACCTGGTCGTGCCATACCGGCAGGCAGCCGGCGATGATGCGCGGGTTCTGGTAGTGAATGGCCTGACAGTGCCCGCAGACATGCCGCAGGCGGTTGTCGCCCGCGGGAACGAGCAGGGTGACGGGGCTGCCGCAGTTGCTACAGAACTTCATGCCGGCTACTCGGAAGTGGTTAAGGTTATCTTGGCGCGCCGGCGCTATGCTCGGCAAGCGCCACGGGTACGGGCCTGTTTTCGGGGCGTGGCGCTGTCGGTGCGGGGGCTTGGGCCGCGCGCTGCTTTCGTGCCATTATCGGGGCAGAACAAAGATCGAGAATATCCATGCTGGACGAGTTGCTCCATCGCATGCGTGGCTATAGCCCGCACCTGCTGCAGACCACCAACGACTATCCGCAGGCGGCGGTGCTGGTACCCATTACCCGCAGCGACGAGCCGGAAGTGGTGTTGACCTTGCGCGCCAGCGGCCTGTCCACCCATGGCGGCGAGGTGGCCTTTCCCGGTGGGCGGCGCGACCCTGAAGATGCCGACCTGATCCAAACCGCCCTGCGCGAGGCGCAGGAGGAAATCGGCCTGCCGCCTGGCCTGGTCGAGGTGATCGGGCCGCTCAGTACCCTGGTTTCGCGCCACGGCATCCAGGTCACGCCCTATGTCGGGTTGGTGCCCGACTTTGTCGACTACCAGGCCAACGATGATGAAATCGCCGCAGTATTTAGCGTGCCTCTGGAGTTTTTTCGCGACGATCCGCGCGAGACCACTCACCGTATCGATTACCTTGGGCGCAGCTGGTATGTGCCCAGTTACCGTTATGGCGAATACAAGATCTGGGGCCTGACCGCGATCATGCTGGTCGAGCTGGTCAACCTGGTTTACGACGATGCCGCGATCGATATGCATCGTCCCCCTGAGCACTTTATCAAGCTCACCTGAGGGTGGGCCGAGGACTATCTGGATGAAATATCGCCTGGGTCAATCCCATGTCGAGGCCCATGCCGAAAGCTGGGTCGCGCCCAATGCCACCCTGGTGGGCAAGGTCAAGCTGGAGCCTGGCGCGAGCGTCTGGTTCAACGCGGTGCTGCGCGGCGACAACGAGCTGATTCATATCGGCGAGAACAGCAACGTGCAGGACGGCACCGTGATGCACACCGATATGGGCTTCCCGCTGACTATCGGCAAGGGTGTGACCATCGGCCACAACGCCATGCTGCATGGCTGTTCGGTGGGCGATTACAGCCTGATCGGTATCAATGCCGTGGTGCTCAACGGCGCAAAAATCGGCAAGTACTGCATCATCGGGGCCAATAGCCTGATTGGTGAGGGCAAGGAGATTCCCGATGGGTCGCTGGTCATGGGGTCGCCCGGCAAAGTGGTGCGCGAGTTGACCGAGCCGCAGAAGAAGATGCTTGAAGCCAGCGCCGCCCACTATGTGCACAACGCCCAGCGTTATGCCCGCGAGCTGGCGGAGCAGGACGAGTGAGCGAGCAGGAGCGCCCGGTTGCTTCGCCCTGCGTGCATGTTTGCGCCCTCGATGACGAGGATATCTGCATCGGCTGTCAGCGTAATGTCGCCGAAATAACCCGCTGGAGCCTGATGGACAACGCCGAGCGCCGTCAGGTGCTGGATTTGTGTCACGCGCGCGCCAAAACCAAGGGTGTGCTGCTGTAGTACGCCCTTCTTTATTATTTGCTTCGAGGAATTTCCATGCCCCGTATCGGAACCCCTTTGTCGCCGAGCGCGACCCGTGTGCTGTTGTGCGGCGCAGGTGAGCTGGGCAAGGAGGTGGTGATCGAGTTGCAGCGCCTCGGCGTCGAGGTGATCGCCGTGGATCGCTACGCCAACGCCCCGGCCATGCAGGTGGCGCACCGCAGCCATGTGATCAATATGCTCGATGGCGCGGCATTACGGTCGGTGATCGAGCTGGAAAAGCCCCACTATATAGTTCCGGAAATCGAGGCCATCGCCACTGCGACCCTGGTCGAGCTGGAGAATGAAGGCTATACCGTTATCCCCAGCGCTCGCGCCGCACAGCTGACCATGAACCGTGAAGGCATTCGCCGCCTGGCCGCCGAAGAGCTGGGCCTGCCGACTTCGCCTTATCAGTTTGCCGATTCCTTCGAGCAGTGCCGCGCAGCGGTTGAGGCGATTGGTTTTCCCTGTCTGATCAAGCCGATCATGAGTTCCTCGGGCAAGGGTCAGTCGGTGCTGAAAAGTCTGGATGATCTGCAGGCGGCCTGGGATTACGCCCAGGCTGGCGGCCGTGCCGGCAAGGGTCGGGTAATAGTCGAGGGCTTTATCGATTTCGATTACGAAATCGCCCTGCTCACCGTTCGCCATGTCGGCGGCACCACCTTCTGCGCGCCGGTTGGTCATCGCCAGGTCAAGGGCGATTACCAGGAGTCCTGGCAGCCCCAGCCAATGAGTGCCAAGGCCCGGGCCGAAGCCGAGCGTATTGCCTTGGCGGTTACCGATTCGCTGGGCGGTCGCGGATTGTTCGGCGTCGAGCTGTTCGTCAAAGGCGATCAGGTCTGGTTCTGCGAAATCTCGCCGCGGCCCCACGACACCGGTCTGGTCACCCTGATTTCCCAGGATCTGTCGGAATTCGCCCTGCATGCCCGGGCGATTCTCGGCCTGCCGATTCCGGCGATTCGCCAGCTGGGGCCCTCCGCCTCGGCGGTGATCCTGGTCGAGGGCGAGTCGCGTCAGGTCAGCTTCGCTAACCTGGGGGGGGCTCTGGTCGAGCCCGACACCGCTCTGCGTCTGTTCGGCAAGCCGGAAGTCAGCGGCCAGCGCCGTATGGGCGTGGCGCTGGCGCGAGATGAGTCATTGCAAGCGGCGCGGGCCAAGGCGAGCCGGGCGGCGCAGGTGGTCAGCGTCGAGCTGTGAGCCGTTTGCGCGTCGGTCTCTGGTGGTTGGGGTTGGCGCTGCTGTCGCCGCTGGTGGTGCCGCAAGCACTCTATACCAGGCGACGGGCGCTCAGGTTGCCGCCGGCAGAAGGTCCACGACAGGGCTTGGCCGGGGTCGAACAGGCCGGGGTGCCGCTGCGCTTGCTGGTGCTGGGCGAATCCACCGTGGTGGGTGTCGGGGTCAGTAGCCTGCAGATGGCCCTGGTTGGGCAGTTGGCCGAGGCCCTGGCGCAGCGCTGCGGGCGACCCGTGGCCTGGCGCGCCTGTGGGGAAAATGGCATCACTGCCGAGCAGGCCCGCGTGCGTCTGTTGCCGCAGATGCTGGATCAGCCCTTCGATCTGGCGTTGCTGGTATTCGGCGTCAACGACACCACCCACCTGACCCCATTACCGTGCTGGGAGGCTGCGCTCGGCAATATGGCCGCAGCGCTGCAGGGGCAGGGTGCAGCGGTGGCTTTTAGCGGGGTGCCACCGCTGCAGCATTTCACCGCCTTGCCCTGGCTGTTGCGGCGGCTGCTTGGCGTGCGCGGGGCATTGCTGGATCAGCGCCTGCACCGCCTGGCGATTCGCCTAGGGGCGGGGCACCATGGCGTTACGCTGGAGTTTTCCGGCGACTACCTGGCACGCGACGGTTATCACCCCTCGGCTCTGGGGTATCGGGTATGGGCCGAGGCGTTGGCCGCTAGTCTTGCGCCTGTTCGGCCGTGACCTTGGTGCTGGCTTTCCAGGCGCGCACGGTTTTTACCCGGTTTTCCGAGGATTGCAGGATCTCCAGGCGATAAGGGCCGATTTTCAGGCAGACCGCGCTTTCCGGAATGCTTTCCAGAGCCTCGGTGATCAGACCGTTGAGGGTCTTGGGGCCGTCGCAGGGCAGATGCCAGTCCAGTGCCTTGTTCACTTCACGGATATAGGCTGCGCCGTCGATCACCTGGGTGCCGTCTTCCTGGGGGTGGATGTCCGGGCTGCGCAGGCTGTCCTTCTTGCTGAAGTCGCCGACGATTTCTTCGAGGATGTCTTCCAGGGTGACGATGCCGATCACATCGCCATATTCGTCGACCACGATGCCGATACGACGTTTCTGCTTCTGGAAGTTGATCAGCTGGGTCGACAGCGGCGTGCCTTCAGGCACGAAGTACGGCTCGTTGCAGGCCGCCAGTAGCGCCTCTTTGCTCAGTTCGTTGTGGGTCAGCAGTCGGGCGATCTGGCGCATATGCACGATGCCTTCGACCTGATTGATATCGGTACGAAACACCGGCAGACGCGTATGGGTGGTGTTGGTCAGCAGGTTGATGATGCTTTCGAGGTCATCGTCCAGGTTGATGCCGGTCACTTCGTTGCGCGGGATCATGATGTCATCCACCGTGACCCGCTCCAGATCGAGGATGCCGAGCAGCATGTTCTGGCGGTTTTTCGGCATGCCTGCACCGGACTCGCGTACCACGCTGCGCAGCTCCTCGGTGGACAGGCTGTCGCTGGCCCGTTGTGACGGGTCGACGCTGAGCAGGCGCAGCAGGATATTGCTGATCGAACTGGTTGCCCAGACCACCGGGTAGAGCAGGCGTTGCAGCAGCAGCAACACGCGGCTAGCGGGGAAGGCCACCAGTTCGGGGCGCAGGGCGGCCAGGGTCTTGGGGGTGATCTCGCCGAAAATCAGCACCGCGATGGTCAGGCCGGCGGTGGCGATGGCAATCCCGGCCTCACCCCAGATGTCCACGGCCAGTACGGTGGCGATGGAGGCGGCGAGAATATTCACCACGTTGTTGCCGACCAGAATGGTGCCCAGCAGGCGGTCCGGGCGGCTCAGCAGGCGGGTCACGCGGAGCGCGCCCTTGTGCCCTTCCTTGGCCATGTGCTTGAGGCGATAGCGGTTGAGGCTGAGCATGCCGGTCTCCGAGCTGGAGAAGAAGGCCGAGCAGAGGATCAGAAATATCAACAGGCCAAGCAGATAGCTTGAGTGCAGGTCGTCCACGGAAGGGGTCTCAGATATGCAGGATAAATTCGCGGACCAGCTTGCTGCCGAAATAGGCCAGCATCAGCAGGCAGAAGCCGGCCAGGGTCCAGCGAATCGCTTTGTGGCCGCGCCAGCCGAGTTGGTGGCGGCCCCACAGCAGCACGGCGAATACCACCCAGGCAAAGCCCGAGAGGATGGTCTTGTGCACCAGATGCTGGGCCAGCAGGTCGTTGATAAACAGTGCGCCGGAGAGCAGCGACAGCGACAGCAGCAGCCAGCCGGCCCAGAGGAAGCCGAACAGCAGGCTCTCCATGGTCTGCAGGGGTGGGAAGTTCTTGATCAGGCTCATGGGGTGCTTGTGCTTGAGCTGGTGGTCCTGCAGCAGGACCAGCAGCGATTGCAGCACCGCAATGGTGAGCATGCCGTAGGCGGTGATCGACAGCAGGATATGCGCCAGTATGCCGGGGGCCTCGTCGATGGCCTTGATGGTGCCGGTGGGCATAAATTGGGCGAGCAGCACGGTCAGAAAACCCAGGGGGAACAGCAGCAGCAGCAGGTTTTCCACCGGAATCCGCGAGCAGGCCAGCAGCGTCAGCAGGATCACGGCGGCGGCAATCAGACTGGCGGCCTTGAAGAAGTCGAGAAACAGGCCGCTGCCGTCGAACATCTGCATAAACAGGCTGCCGCCATGGAACAGCAGGGCGAGTACGCCGAGCAGCACCAGCAGGCGTTTATTGGAGGTGCTGCGCTGTTGCAGGCGCAGGCCCTGGTAGAAGGCGGCAGCCGCATAGAGGCCGGCGGCGGCTAGGCTGGGTAGCAGAGGGTGCATAAATCCTTGTCAGGCAAACCCGAAAGGCGGCCAGTGTGGCATATAACCCGTGCGCCACGAAAGCGTCTGGCGGTGTTGGTCAGGGTATGTCCGGCCGGCCTTGGCTTGGCGCAGCCGACAAAGATACGTCAACAGCGGCTTAAGTCTTCGCTATAATCCGCCACCTGTTGCAAGCCCACCCTCGGCTCGATAGAGCCTGAAAGGAACGCGCATGTTCGAAAATCTGACAGACCGCCTCTCGCAGACCCTGCGAAATGTCACTGGCAAGGCCAAGCTGAGCGAAGACAACATCAAGGACACTCTGCGCGAAGTGCGCATGGCCTTGCTGGAGGCCGACGTTGCCCTGCCGGTGGTCAAGGACTTCGTCAACAAGGTCAAGGATCGCGCGGTTGGCACCGAAGTGTCGAAGAGCCTGACTCCGGGTCAGGCCTTCGTGAAGATCGTCCGTGCCGAGCTCGAAGAGCTGATGGGCGCGGCCAACGAAGACCTGGCGCTGAATGCCGTGCCGCCGGCGGTGATTCTGATGGCCGGCCTGCAGGGTGCGGGCAAGACCACCACGGTCGGCAAGCTGGCGCGCTTCCTTAAAGAGCGCAAGAAGAAGACTGTGCTGGTGGTGTCGGCCGACGTTTACCGTCCGGCGGCGATCAAGCAGCTGGAAACCCTGGCCAGCGATATTGGCGTGACTTTCTTCCCTTCCGATCTCAGCCAGAAGCCGGTGGATATCGCCGAAGCGGCGATCAAGGAAGCCAGGCTCAAGTTTATTGATGTAGTGATCGTCGATACTGCCGGTCGTCTGGCCATCGATGCCGAGATGATGGCCGAGATCCAGGCGCTGCACGCAGCGATCAAACCGGTGGAAACCCTGTTCGTGGTTGACGCCATGACCGGTCAGGACGCCGCCAATACCGCCAAGGCCTTTAATGATGCCCTGCCGCTGACCGGTGTGGTGCTGACCAAGGTCGATGGTGATGCCCGCGGTGGTGCGGCGCTGTCGGTGCGACATATCACCGGTAAGCCGATCAAGTTTATCGGTATGGGTGAGAAGACCGAGGCGCTCGAGCCCTTCCATCCGGAGCGGATTGCTTCGCGCATCCTCGGTATGGGTGATGTGCTCAGCCTGATCGAGCAGGCCGAGCAGACCCTGGACAAGGAAAAGGCCGAGAAACTCACCAAGAAGCTGAAGAAGGGCAAGGGCTTCGACCTCGAAGACTTCCGCGATCAGCTGCAACAGATGAAGAACATGGGCGGCCTCGGCGGCCTGATGGACAAGCTGCCGCAGATGGGTGGCGTCAATCTGGCGCAGATGGGCAATGCTCAGGGCGCGGCCGAGAAGCAGTTCAAGCAAATGGAGGCGATCATCAACTCGATGACGCCTCAGGAGCGTCGTGACCCGGACATCATCAGCGGCTCGCGCAAGCGCCGCATCGCCATGGGCTCCGGCACCCAGGTGCAGGACATTGGCCGCCTGATCAAGCAGCACAAGCAGATGCAGAAGATGATGAAGAAATTCACCGCCAAAGGCGGTATGGCCAAGATGATGCGTGGCATGGGCGGGATGATGCCGGGCGGCATGCCGAAGATGTAAGGAATCCGCGTCGGCAGCGATGTCGGCGCAGACCCTGCCGAAGGCGGGGATTTACAGTAAACCCGCCTTTTGCGGGAGCTGATTGGCCGGGTTGGACAGCGGCCCTCAAGCAGATCTTGATTGCACAGTCCTATGCGCCTGAAAAAGCCATTTGCAAAAGTCCGGATATTCCTTAGAATATGCGGCCTTTCGGGCACCTATGCCCGCCGTGCATTTAGATTTGCAGCACCGACTACAGGAACTATGTTCACATGCTAACGATTCGTCTTGCCCTTGGCGGCTCCAAAAAGCGCCCGTTCTACAAAATCAACGTGACCGACAGCCGTAACCCACGCGACGGTTCGCATAAAGAAGAAATCGGTTTCTTCAACCCGATCGCTCGTGGTCAGGAAGTTCGTCTGTCCGTGAAGCAAGACCGCCTGGCCCATTGGCTGAGCGTTGGTGCACAGCCTTCTGATCGTGTTGCTCAGTTGTTGAAGGACGCTGCTAAGGCTGCGGCCTAAGCAATATGAGCGCGACGCCTGTTTCTACCGATGATTTGATCGTTATCGGCAAGATCTACTCTGTACATGGCGTTCGCGGTGAAGTGAAGGTGTATTCCTTTACTGATCCTGTTGCAAACCTGTTGCAGTACAAGTCCTGGACGCTTAGGCGCGAAGGCAGTGTCAAACAGGTAGAGCTGGTCAGCGGACGCGGGAGTGATAAATTCCTGGTCGCGAAGCTCAAGGGTCTTGATGATCGTGAAGAAGCACGTCTTCTTGCCGGTTATGAGATCTGCGTGCCGCGCAACCTGTTCCCTGAATTAACAGACGGCGAGTACTACTGGTACCAGTTGGAAGGTCTCAAGGTTATCGACCAGGCAGGGCAATTGCTCGGCAAGATTGATCACCTGTTAGAAACCGGTGCCAACGATGTGATGGTGGTCAAACCCTGCACCGACAGTCTGGATGGTCGTGAGCGCCTGTTGCCCTATACCGAGCAATGCGTGTTGTCGATTGATCTGGCCGCTGGCGAAATGCGGGTCGACTGGGATGCGGACTTCTAAGCCTGATGCCAAATCTGCGCGTTGAAGTCATTACGCTGTTCCCGGAAATGTTTGCCGCTATCAGTGATTACGGCATTACCAGCCGAGCGGTGAAGCAGGGGTTGTTGCAGCTGACCTGCTGGAATCCGCGTAGCTACACCACAGACCGTCACCACACCGTGGATGATCGGCCTTTTGGCGGTGGCCCCGGCATGGTGATGAAGATCAAGCCGCTTGAAGATGCTTTGCTTGAGGCGAAGCAGGCTACAGGTGGTGCGGCCAAGGTGATTTACCTGTCGCCGCAAGGTCGCCAGCTGACGCAGTCAGCGGTACGCGAACTGGCCAATGAGGGTGCATTGATCCTGATTGCCGGCCGCTACGAAGGCATTGATGAGCGCTTTATTGAAGCGCATGTCGATGAAGAATGGTCGATTGGGGACTACGTCCTGTCCGGCGGTGAGCTGCCGGCCATGGTGCTGATCGACGCGGTAACGCGCCTTTTGCCTGGTGCATTGGGTCATGCAGATTCGGCCGAGGAGGACTCCTTTACGGATGGCCTGCTCGACTGCCCGCACTACACCCGCCCGGAGGTGTATGCGGATAAACGTGTTCCCGAAGTGTTGCTTAGTGGCAACCACGAACACATCCGGCGCTGGCGTTTGCAGCAGTCCCTTGGTCGGACCTACGAACGACGCGCCGATCTTCTGGAAAGCCGCTCGCTTTCTGGAGAAGAGAAAAAGCTGCTGGAGGAATACGTCCGCCAGCGGGACGATAGTTAATGTATCGATGACCGGCCGAGGCCTGTCTTAGGAGCGCAGCATGACCAACAAGATTATTCAGCAGCTCGAAGCTGAGCAGATGGGCAAAGAGATCCCGACTTTCGCACCGGGTGACACTATTGTTGTCCAGGTTAAAGTGAAGGAAGGCGACCGCCAGCGTCTGCAGGCTTTCGAAGGCGTAGTTATCGCCAAGCGTAACCGTGGCCTGAACAGCGCTTTCACCGTGCGTAAGATCTCCAACGGTGTTGGCGTAGAGCGTACTTTCCAGACCTACAGCCCGCTGGTCGACAGCCTGGCTGTCAAGCGTCGCGGTGACGTACGTAAAGCCAAGCTGTACTACCTGCGTGACCTGTCCGGTAAGGCGGCACGTATCAAGGAAAAACTGGGCTAAGTCTCAGCTTCCTTACAAAAAAGCAGCCTTCGGGCTGCTTTTTGCGTTTCTGGGTCGGGGGTGGCGAAGTGTCTCGGCGGCGCTACCTGTGCAGGTGGATCTTCAGCGAGGCTTGGGACAGGTCGATATCGTTCAGGCTGAGGCTGCCGAAGCTTTGCCCTTGGGGGGCACCGGCGACACGGATATTGTCGAAGCGCAGTTCGCCGATGCTGCTGGGCAGGCGTACGTTGACCGAGCCGTCGGCATTGATCACCGAGCGTGCCTGGCTCGTGTCGTACTGCACGGCGGTCATTGAGGTTTCTGCCTCCAGGCTGTTGAGTACCGGCATTACCAGCTTGCTGAGCTGGCCGACGGTGCCCAGGCCGTCGTCACTGCCGGCCTGCTGGAACAGGCTTTGCAGTACATCTTCCAGACCTTGCGCGCTGACCGTGCTCATTTCCGTGTCACTCATCGGGCGCAGGCCTGAGGGGGGCTCAAATTGACTGATGACGCTGGGCTGGCTGCGCATGATGTCGGCACTGGCAATCTGGAATGGGCTGAGCAGGGCGGCGACCAGGGTGGCGGCTATGCGCAGGTTGCTTTGCTTGGTCAGGGCCTTTTTCAGCTGGCGTTCGCTGAGCAGGCCGCGTTCGATCAGAATCTCGCCTAGGCGTTTCTTGCTGGTGAGCTGTGCCTGGATAGCGGCATCCAGCTGGCTGCGGTCGATCAGCCCCTTGTTGATCAGGATTTGCCCGAGGCGCGAGTGTTGTTGGCTAGACATGGCGATCCCTGCAGTAGTGTGATGGCGTATTGATATCATGGCGATCAAACCTACTACTGTCACCCTTCGAAAGGTAGGGGTTAGGTGATTTTCGCCGGTTTTTCCGCCGTTGGTCGGGCGGTGCCGGATGGTATTAACCCTGGCTCGCTGCATCCGGGCATGGAAAACTAGCGTAGTTCATCTTCCCCAGGTTTTCTTGATGCCCGCCGTCGACCACCCTCTGATTGATCGCTTTCTCGAAAGCCTGTGGCTGGAGAAGGGCTTGTCCGTGCATACCCGCGCGGCCTATCGCAGTGATTTGGCGCTGTTCAACGGCTGGCTGCAGGCGCGGGATTTGGAGTTGGCCAGCGCCGGCCGTGGGCTGATACTCGATCATCTGGCCTGGCGCATGAACGAAGGCTACAAGGCCCGTTCCACTGCACGCCTGCTCTCCGGCTTGCGTGGTTTCTATCGCTTTCTGCTGCGTGAGGGGCTGATTGCCGGCGACCCGACCCTGCAGGTGGACTTGCCCCAACTCGGCCGGCCGCTGCCCAAGTCCCTGTCCGAGGCGGATGTCGAAGCGCTGCTGGCGGCCCCCGAACTGGATGACCCCATCGGCTTGCGCGACCGCGCCATGCTGGAAGTGTTGTATGCCTGTGGCCTGCGGGTGACCGAGTTGATCAGCCTGACCCTGGAGCAGGTCAATCTGCGTCAGGGCGTGCTGCGGGTGTTCGGCAAGGGCAGCAAGGAGCGCCTGGTACCACTGGGAGAGGAGGCTATCGCCTGGATCGAGCGCTACAGCAAGGAGGCGCGGCCCTTTCTGCTGGATGGAAAACCCAGCGACGTGCTGTTTCCCAGTCTGCGCGGCGAGCAGATGACCCGGCAGACCTTCTGGTACCGGATCAAACATCAGGCTCGCGTCGCGGGGATTGCCAAGAGCCTGTCGCCGCATACATTGCGTCACGCCTTTGCCACCCATCTGCTCAATCACGGGGCCGATCTGCGCGTGGTGCAGATGCTGCTGGGGCATAACGACCTGTCGACCACGCAGATCTACACCCATATCGCCCGCGCGCGTCTGCAGGAGCTGCATGCCGAGCACCATCCGCGAGGCTGAGAGCGCCGCCCAGCCTGCCGTAGTCGGTCTCTGCAGGCTTCTATGGTAGGCTGTGTCGATCACCGCTTAGCATGTCGTATGACAGGAGAATTCATGCGTTTTACTCGCACTTTCGCGGCACTGACTCTGGGTCTGGCCAGCAGCGTGGCCATGGCCGCCGATGCCGATCAGGCCATCCGCAAGACCTTGCAGGCCATTCAACCGGATCTGCCGGTCGAGGCCATCGCCGAAAGCCCCATGCCTGGGGTTTATCAGGTGCAGTTGCAGGGCGGGCGTCAGCTTTATGCCAGCGAGGACGGGCAGTTTCTCCTGCAGGGCTATCTGTTCCAGGTCAAGGATGGCAAGGCCGTCAACCTGACCGAGCAGGCGGAAAGCCAGGGCGTGGCCGAGACCCTCGCCGCGATTCCAGCTTCCGAGATGGTGATTTTTGCCGGTAAAGAATCCAAGACGCATATCACCGTCTTTACCGATACCGATTGCGGTTATTGCCAGAAACTGCACAGCGAAGTGCCGGAGCTCAATCGTCTGGGCGTTGAAGTGCGCTATCTGGCTTTCCCGCGCCAGGGCATGGGCAGTGCCGCAGCCAAGGAACTGGTCAGCGTCTGGTGTGCCAAGGACAGGCAACAGGCCATGGATCTGGCAAAAAAACGTCAGCCGGTACCCGAGGCCCAGTGTGACAATCCGGTCGCCAAGCAGTACGCCCTTGGCCAGATGATCGGCGTCACGGGCACGCCAGCCATCGTTCTGGCCAATGGCAAGATCATTCCAGGCTATCAGCCGGCACCACAGCTGGCAAAAATCGCCCTGGAATCCGCCCAGAAATCTAAGTAGTCCGAGCCTGGCGACGGATTGACTAATAAACAGCCGCTTCGTATGGTGCGGCTCTTTTTCTACGGCCGGGGCTTGCTCCGGCCGTTTTACGCAGTGCAGATGGGGAGTTCAGTGTGAAACCGGTCAAAGTAGGCATCTGTGGGCTGGGTACCGTCGGTGGCGGTACGTTGAATGTGCTCAAGCGTAACGCCGAGGAAATTACCCGGCGCGCCGGCCGCGGTATTGAGATCGCCCAGATCGCCATTCGCTCGCCCAAGCCGCAGTACGACACGACCGGCATCAGCCTGACCCAGGATGCCTTCGAACTGGTGAATAACCCCGAGATCGATATCGTTATCGAGCTGATCGGCGGTTACACCCTGGCCAAGGAGCTGGTGCTCAAGGCCATCGACAATGGCAAGCATGTGGTCACCGCGAACAAGGCGCTGATCGCCGTGCACGGCAACGAGATCTTCGCCAAGGCCCGCGAGAAGGGCGTGATAGTCGCCTTCGAAGCGGCGGTGGCCGGCGGTATTCCGGTGATCAAGGCGATCCGCGAAGGTCTGGCGGCCAATCGCATCAACTGGCTGGCCGGTATCATCAACGGCACCGGCAATTTTATCCTCAGCGAAATGCGCGAGAAGGGCCGGGCCTTCGACGACGTGGTGAAAGAAGCCCAGGCCCTGGGTTATGCGGAAGCCGATCCGACCTTCGATGTTGAAGGCATCGATGCGGCGCACAAGCTGACCATCCTGGCGTCGATTGCCTTTGGTATCCCCCTGCAATTCGACAAGGCGTACACCGAAGGCATCACCAAGCTGACCACGGCCGATGTGAACTACGCCGAAGCCCTGGGCTATCGCATCAAGCACTTGGGCGTGGCGCGGCGCACCGACGCGGGTATCGAGTTGCGCGTGCATCCGACGCTGATCCCGGCCGATCGCCTGATCGCCAACGTCAATGGCGTGATGAACGCGGTGATGGTCAATGGCGACGCCGCCGGCAGCACCCTGTATTACGGTGCCGGTGCTGGTATGGAGCCGACCGCCTCTTCCGTGGTGGCCGACCTGGTGGACGTGGTGCGCGCCCTGACCACCGATCCGACCAACCGAGTGCCGCACCTGGCCTTCCAGCCGGATTCGCTGTCCGATCACCCGATCCTGCCGATCGCTGCGTGCGAGAGCGCCTATTACCTGCGCATCCAGGCCAAGGACCATCCCGGTGTGCTGGCCCAGGTGGCGAGCATCCTGTCGGCGCGCGGGATCAATATCGAATCGATCATGCAGAAGGAAGTCGAAGAGCATGACGGCCTGGTGCCGATGATTCTGGTGACCCATCGCGTGGTCGAGGCCCGCATCGACGAGGCGCTGGCCGCTCTGGAAGCCCTGGATGATGTGGTTGGCAAGGTCATGCGCATCCGCGTCGAACAGTTGAACTAACCAGCGGCAGGCCGCACGCGCAACCGGCGCCTGCGGCTTACCGCTTGAAGCTTGCAGCTCAAACCGAAGGTTTGCCCCTATGCGCTATATCAGTACCCGCGGCCAGGCACCGGCCCTGAATTTCGAAGACGTGCTGCTGGCTGGCCTGGCCAGCGACGGCGGCCTCTATGTGCCGGAAAACCTGCCGCGTTTTACCCAGGAAGAAATCGCCTCCTGGGCCGGCTTGCCCTACCACGAGCTGGCGTTCCGGGTGATGCGCCCGTTCGTCACCGGCAGCATCCCGGATGCCGACTTCAAGAAGATTCTTGAGGAAACCTACGCGGCCGGCTCAGGCGGCGTGTTCGCCCACAACGCCGTCGCACCACTGCGCCAACTGAACGGCAACGAATGGGTGCTGGAGCTGTTCCACGGCCCGACGCTGGCCTTCAAGGACTTCGCCCTGCAACTGCTCGGCCGTCTGCTCGACTATGTGCTGGCCAAGCGCAACGAGCGCGTGGTGATCATGGGCGCGACGTCTGGTGATACCGGTTCGGCCGCCATCGAGGGCTGCAAGGCCTGCGACAACGTCGATATCTTTATCATGCACCCGCACAACCGGGTGTCCGAGGTGCAGCGCCGGCAGATGACCACCATCTTCGGCGACAACATCCACAACATTGCCATCGAGGGCAACTTCGATGACTGCCAGGAGATGGTCAAGGACAGCTTTGCCGATCAGGGCTTCCTCAAGGGCACGCGCCTGGTCGCGGTGAACTCGATCAACTGGGCGCGGATCATGGCCCAGATCGTCTACTACTTCCACGCTGCCCTGCAGCTCGGCGGCCCGGCGCGCTCCATCGCGTTCTCGGTGCCGACCGGCAACTTCGGCGACATCTTCGCCGGCTACCTGGCGCGTAATATGGGCCTGCCGATCAGCCAGCTGATCGTCGCGACCAACCGCAACGACATCCTGCATCGCTTTATGAGCGGCAATCAGTATGTGAAGGACACCCTGCACCCGACGCTGTCGCCGTCCATGGACATCATGGTGTCGTCGAACTTCGAGCGCCTGCTGTTCGACCTGCACGGGCGCAATGGCGCAGCGATTGCCGAGCTGATGGCCACCTTCAAGCAGGGCGGCGGCTTTAGCGTCGAGGAAGATCGCTGGACCGAAGCGCGCAAGCTGTTCGACTCCCTGGCAGTGGACGATGCGCAGACCTGCGAGACCATCGCTCAGGTGTATGCCGAGTGCGGCGAGCTGCTCGATCCGCACACCGCCATTGGCGTGCATGCCGCCCGCGAGTGCCGACGCAGTCTGGCCACGCCTATGGTGATCCTCGGTACCGCACACCCGGTCAAGTTCCCCGAAGCGGTGGAGCAGGCCGGCGTCGGCCAGGCTCCGGCATTGCCAGCGCACCTGGCGGATCTGTTCGAGCGTGAGGAGCGTTGCACGGTATTGGCCAACGATCTGAAAACCGTACAGCAGTTCGTGGCTCAGCACGGCAACCGCGGCAAGCCGCTGTAAGTTTGGCGCTGGTCGACAAAGCCGGTACCCGCAAGGGGCCGGCTTTTTTTGCGGCTATGCTCTGGGTGGTTTGCTGGCGCGGAGCGGGCGATGAGCGAGTTCAACGAGGATTTGCCACCGCAGGTGGTGGCGGCGCTTGAGCGTGGGCAGAAGATCGAGGCGATCAAACTGCTGCGCGAATTCAAGGGCATCGGCTTGAAAGAGGCCAAGGAAGCGGTGGACGACTACGCGCCCGGGCGACAGCCGGGCGACGTATCGGTGGTGCAGCCTGGCGGGCATGGGGGTATCTTCTGGTTGTTGAGCTTATTTGCGTTGGGAGCTGCAGTCGCCTGGTTGTTGGGTGCGTTCTAGCGGCGGCTTGTAGTGCGCAGGGGTAGTAGGGTGATGCTGTGAAGTGGTTGAGCAAGGCAATTTTTCTGTTGTCGAGTGCCTGTTCTTCAGCCGGCACCCATGCCGCTACCTTTGAGGTCGGCTTTTATAACTACCCACCGATGATGATCGAGCAGGGTCAAACGGGGATTTATCAGGACATACTCGATGAGCTGGGCAAGCTCACGGGCGACACCTTCAGCGTGCAGTACTACCCCTATCCACGCATTGCCTTGCTGTTCAACGGCGGACAGCTCGATATCGAACCGGGCGTGTATCCGGGCTGGGTGCACCATCAGTCGACCCCGGGGATGTTCTCGGTGCCGTTTGGCAAGGTTGTCGATGTCATGGTGTTTGCGCCGGGCAAGGCGTTCCCAGTGGTGCGGCCCGAGGATTTGCGCGGCAAGTCGGTAGGGCTGGTACGCGGCTATTCATACCCTGACTTACGGGCGATGATCGAGGCGGGGCAGCTCGATCGGCGTAACGCGTTGAACGAAGCGCAGCTGCTGGAAATGCTGGCGAAGTCGCGCTTCGATCAAATCGTGGTCAATAAGGCGATTGTGCAATACAGCCTGACCAGGACCCCGGAGTACCGCCATCTCGAGATCGGCGATGTAATGAGTTCTTTCGATGTCAGCATGCGTGTGCATCCGCGCCACAAGGCCTGGCTGGATAAGCTGGATGCGGCAATTCTGACGCTCAAGCGGCGCGGGGTCATTGAGGCGATCTACGGCAAGTACGGAGTTCGCCTCTAGTGAGCGCGCCCGCGGGCATGGCTGATCAGATGGCACCGTCGCTGCGCAAGTGGGCGATCTGTTCAGGGCTGTAACCCAGGCCACCAAGCACCTGCTCATTGTGCTCGCCCAGTTGCGGGCCGACCCAGTTCACCTCGCCCGGTGTATCGCTCAGTTTGGGCACGATGCCGGGCATCTTGAAAGCCTTGCCATCCGGCAGCCTGGCCGACAGGAGCATCTCGCGGGCGAGAAACTGCGGGTCGTGGAACATGTCCTCGGCGCTGAAGATACGGCTGGCCGGTACTTCGGCCTGGTTAAGTGTGGCCAGCACCTGCTCCAGCGGCAGCGAGCCGACCCAGCGGTCGATCACCCCGTAGAGCTCATCGCGGCGTGCATCGCGGCCATCGTTGCTGGCCAGCGTCACGTCGTCGGCCAGGTCATGGCGGTCGATGGCCTGCATAAAGCGTTTGAAGATCGCATCGCCGTTGGCACCGATCTGGATATGTTTGCCATCGCGGCTGGTGTGGATCGAGGAGGGCGTGATGCCGGGCATGATATTGCCGCTGCGCTCGCGGATAAAACCGAACACATCGAACTCCGGCACCATGGACTCCATCATGGCGAAGATCGCCTCGTACAGCGCCACATCCACCACCTGGCCGCTGCCACCCCTGACCTCGCGCTGGCGCAGCGCCATCAATGCGCCGATCACCCCCCAGAGCGCGGCAATCGAGTCGCCGATGCTGATGCCGGTGCGCACCGGCGGGCGGTCCTCGAAACCGGTGATATAGCGCAGCCCGCCCATGGACTCGCCCACCGCACCGAAGCCCGGTTGATCCTTCATCGGTCCCGTCTGGCCGAAGCCGGACAGGCGCACCATCACCAGCTTGGGGTTGAGCGCATGCAACACGTCCCAGCCCAGGCCGAGCTTTTCCAATACACCGGGGCGGAAGTTCTCGATCAGGATGTCGGCTTCGCTGAGCAGCTTTTTCAGCACCTCCAGCCCTTGCGGGTGCTTGAGGTTAAGGGTGATCGACTGCTTGTTGCGCGCCTGCACAAACCACCACAAGGATGTGCCCTCATACAGCTTGCGCCACTTGCGCAGCGGATCGCCGCCATCGGGGGACTCCACCTTGATCACCTCGGCCCCGAACTCGGCGCAGATGCGTGCGGCGAAGGGGCCGGCGATCAGGCTGCCGAGTTCAATCACTTTCAGGCCGGCGAGGGGTTTGCTGGGCAAGGACATGCTGTCTCCTGGGCTGGGGTGCGCGGCTAAGCCTATTGCATTGCGCGCAGTTGGGCTATTGCTCCAGGCAGTTGCGGCAAGGTACCGGTCGCACTGGTCGAGCCGCTGCAATCTGCCCTCTGGAAAGCCCGGCCGATATCCGGCATAAGGGCTTACTGCCCTGATGGATGCGCTAAACACGATGATGACTGTCGAACCCTGCCTGTATCGGCACCTGTCCAGCCAGTCGCGGCCGGATTGTATGGCCGCTGAGCGACCATGAAAACCTGGCTGCTGGTACGCCTGCAGTTGCTGCTGGGCATTGCCGTGCTGATGCTGCTGGTGCAGGTGGGCAACAGCCTGAGCGGTTACAGCCTGAATATCTGGGGAGTAATACCGCGGCGGCTCGAGTCTTTGCCGGGCATTGTCTTCGCGCCCTGGCTGCACGGCAGCTGGGCGCACCTGCTGAGCAATCTCAGCGGGCTGCTGGTGCTGGGGCTGCTGGCGTTGCTCGAATCGCGGCGCGACTTTATCAAGGCCAGTGTGGCGATACTGCTCGGCAGTGGTCTGCTGGTCTGGGCGTTCGGTCGCGAGGGCATTCATGTCGGGGCCAGCGGCTGGCTGTTCGGGCTCTGGTCGTTGTTGCTGGCGCGGGCCTGGTTTCGCCGCAGCTGGCTGGATCTGCTGCTGGCGGTCCTGCTGTTGCTGTTGCACGGCGGCTGGGTGTTCGGTCTGTTGCCGCAGCAGGGTATTTCCTTCGAATACCATCTGGCTGGCGTACTGTGTGGCGGCCTCTACGCGGTCTGGCGCTATGCGCCGCGGCAGCGGCAACAGCAGGGCGGTTGACTGGGCCTGGCAGCGCCCCGTCGAGCACTCGGGTTCGTGGCGAGGCGGCCTTTGCGGTAGACTTGCCGGCTTATTCGATCAGCCAAGAAGCCCCACCATGGCCCTGCCTTCCACGACCTATAAAATCGAGCTGAACCTCACCGATATGGACCGCAGCGTCTATGAAAACCTGCGTTTCACCGTGGCCAAGCACCCCTCGGAAACCGAAGAACGCCTGGCCGCGCGCCTGGTCGGTTATGCGCTGTTCTATCACGAGCAGTTGGCCTTCGGCCGTGGCCTGTCGGATGTGGATGAGCCGGCGCTGTGGGAAAAGAGCCTGGACGGCCGTGTTCTGCACTGGATAGAGGTGGGCCAGCCGGACAGCGAGCGCATGACCTGGTGCTCGCGGCGTACCGAGAAGTTCAGCCTGGTGGCCTACGGCAACCTGCGCGTATGGCAGACCAAGGAGCTGGACCCGGTACGCAGTCTGAAAAATATCAACGTAGTCGCCCTGGATCAGGAGGCCCTGGCCAAGCTGGCGCTGGATATGCCGCGCTCGCTGAACTGGAGCGTGATGATCAGCGACGGCGAACTGTTCGTCACCGACGAGCGTGGCCAGCATGAGCTGCCGATCGAGTGGCTGATTGGCGAGCGCTGAGGCTTGGATTTGTAGGATGGGTTGAGCGCAGCGATACCCATCAATACCGACAATACGATGGGTATCGCAGGCTCAACCTACGCGGCTCGACCCATCCTACGGTTCGTTTACCTGCACATTGAGATACCCGCCCCATGCGCATTGAAGCCCGTCCGTTACCCGCCACCCTGCCTGATCTGGGCGCTCTTCCTCCGTTGTTGACCCGTCTCTATGCCGCCCGTGGCGTGCAATCGGCGGCCGAGCTGGACAAGGGGCTGGCGCGGCTGATCCCGTACCAGCAGCTGAAGGGCATGGACACCGCGGTCGAGCTGCTGGTGCATGGCCTGGAACAGGGCCAGCGCATGCTGATCGTCGGCGACTTCGATGCCGACGGGGCCACTGCCAGCACGGTAGGAGTGCTCGGCTTGCGTATGCTTGGCGCGGCCCATGTCGACTACCTGGTGCCCAATCGCTTCGAGTACGGCTACGGCCTGACTCCGGAAATCGTTGCGGTGGCGCTTGAGCGTCAGCCGCAGCTGCTGATCACCGTGGACAACGGCATCTCCAGCGTCGAGGGTGTCGCCGCAGCCAAGGCCGCCGGCTTGACCGTGCTGGTCACCGATCACCACTTGCCCGGGGCCGAGTTGCCGGCGGCGGACGCCATCGTCAATCCCAACCAGCCGGGCTGCGACTTTCCCAGCAAGGCCCTGGCCGGGGTCGGGGTGATGTTCTATGTGCTGCTGGCCCTGCGTGCGCGGTTGCGCGAGACGGGCTGGTTTAACGCGCAGCGCCCGGAGCCGAATCTGGCCGAGCTGCTCGACCTGGTAGCTCTGGGCAGCGTCGCCGACGTGGTGCCGCTGGATGCCAATAACCGCATCCTGGTCCATCAGGGCCTGGCGCGGATTCGTGCCGGGCGGGCGCGGGCGGGGCTGCGGGCGATTCTCGAAGTGGCCGGACGCGACCATCGGCGCATCACCTCCACCGACCTGGGCTTTATCCTTGGCCCACGGCTGAATGCCGCCGGGCGACTGGACGACATGGCCCTGGGTATTGAGTGCCTGCTCTGTGACGACGAGGCGCTGGCCCGGGATATGGCCGTGCAGCTGGACCAGCTCAACCAGGACCGCAAGGCCATCGAGCAGGGCATGCAGCGCGAGGCCCTGGCCCAGCTCAAGGATCTGCCGCTGGAAGATATGCCCTTCGGCCTGTGCCTGTTCGAAGCGGACTGGCACCAGGGGGTGATCGGCATCCTCGCCTCACGGATGAAAGAGCGTTATCACCGTCCGACCATCGCCTTTGCCGATGCCGGCGATGGCGTGCTGAAAGGCTCGGCGCGTTCGGTGCCGGGTTTTCATATCCGCGATGCCCTGGACGCGGTGGCAGCCAAGCATCCGCAGCTGATCAGCAAGTTCGGCGGCCATGCCATGGCGGCGGGGCTGTCGCTGCCTGCGGCCAATTTCGCCGCCTTTGCCGCCGCCTTCGATGCCGAAGTGCGTCGCCAGTTGTGCGCGGGCGACCTGACCGGGCGACTGCTCTCGGACGGTAGCCTGGCCGTGGAGGAGTTCCATCTGCCCCTGGCCAAGGAGCTGCGCAACGCCGGGCCCTGGGGCCAGCACTTTCCCGAGCCGCTGTTCCATGGCGTGTTCCAGCTGGTGCAGCAGCGCATCGTCGGCGAGCGCCATCTCAAGGTGGTGCTCAAGAGCGAATGCGGCAGCGTGCAGCTCGATGGCATCGCCTTTGGCGTCGACCGCGAGGTATGGCCGAACCCAACGGTGCGCTGGGTCGACCTGGCCTACAAACTCGACGTCAACGAGTACCGCGGCCAGGAGACGGTGCAGCTGCTGATCGCCCATATTCAGCCGCGTTAGTCATGGCTCGCTGGTGCTTTTGTGGCCCGGATGCAATCCGGGGCGCGGAGTCAGCCACACAATATTCCCGGATTTCATCCGGGCTACGCTCTGGGTTTGTTGGACGCGCTTAGCTGCGCGGTACGGGCGCGGCCGAGCCATCGGCCATGGCTCGCTCGGTCAGCTCGTTCCAGCGTGCAAGAAACTGCGGCGGCTGGCTGACGCGCTGCGGGGCCTTGGCCAGAAACACCCCCAGATCGTTGAAGGAATACACCGGCAGCAGGTCGCTGCGCTCGCTGGCGGGGCGGATAGCGGGGTCGAGGTTGTCGAGAATCAGCGGCTCGGCATTGGGGTTGGCATAGTAGGTCAGCACCATATGGGCCTGGTTCTGCTTGAGCGCCTTGACGAAGGTCAGGCGCAGCTTCTCGCTTGGCACGCCCAGGCTTACCAGGCTGAAATATTTGGCGATGGCGAAGTCTTCGCAGTCGCCCATGCCCCGGCCTAGAGTCTGTGCCGGGGTCGCCCAGTAATCCTGCTGCCCCCAGGCCTGCTGGTCGCTGACAAAACTCACCGAGCGATTGACGAAGCGGTTGACCCGCTCCAGCAGGGCGCGATTATCCTCACCCTTGGCGCTTTCCAGTAGCAGCTGCCAGCTGGCCAGGCGCGCCGCGTTCTGGGCGTCGGCCATTGCGCTGCCCTGGGGGCTGGCTTGCGCCGCGCCCAGTGGGCCGAACAGGCAGACGCCCAGCAGCAGACCGGCAAGGGGCTTGAGGTGCAGGCGCAGGTGCAGGCGCAGGCGCAGGGGCGATGGGGGCATGGGTGACGGGTTCCCGGCTCAGGCACTTGGTAGCCTTTGGCCATAGATTTGTTTTGTGTCGCCATCCTACCGGCGTCAAATAGTGAACGGCTACCGGCACTGTGTGACGGCGTCCACTATTTGACATGTCTTGCGCCGGTTAACCGACGAACAGCCACTGGCCCAGCAATATCGTGCAGCACTCGATTTGCTGAATCCCGAAACCCCTGGTTGTAAAGTCGCTCTATTGAGGTGCCTACCTATCTGGAGAACGCTGCATGAATACCCGTGGATTGCTCGATCAGTTACTTAAATCCGGTCAGGACATGCTGCAAAAGCAGGGTGGCCAGGCCTCGGCCCGGGGTTCGGCACCTGCAGGCCTGGGTGGGCTGCTGGGCAGCGGCGGCGGGCTGGGCGGTCTGTTGTCCGGCGCGACGGGTGGGGCGTTGGCTGCCGGGGCCATGGGTCTGCTGCTGGGCAATAAGAGCGCGCGCAAGCTGGGCGGCAAGGCCCTGACCTATGGCGGTCTGGCCGCGCTGGGAGTGATTGCCTACAAGGCCTATGGCAATTGGCAGGCGCAGCAGGCCGCGGCTCCGCAGGGCGAGCCGCAGACGCTGGATCGCCTGCCGGCGGCTCAGGTTGAACAACATAGCCAGGGGATTCTCAAGGCCCTGGTAGCCGCAGCCAAGGCCGATGGCCATGTCGATGCGCGCGAGCGGCAGTTGATCGAGGGCGAATTCGTCAAGCTGACCCAGGATGTCGAGTTGCAGCACTGGCTCGAGGCCGAGCTGAACAAACCCCTCGACCCGGCTGAGGTGGCGCGCGCAGCCACTACCCCGGAGATGGCTGCCGAGATGTATGTCGCCAGCGTACTGATGGTCGACGAGGAGCACTTTATGGAGCGTGCCTACCTCGAGGAGCTGGCCCGTCAGCTCAAGCTCGACCCGGCCTTGAAGGGCGAGCTGGAGGCTCAGGTACGGGTGGAGCTAAGCGCCGGTTGATACCGTTCGCTAGCCCGGATGCCATCCGGGGGTGGTTTTCGGGTGTTTTGTAGGCGGCCCATGCTTGTCTTAGGGCGTGCCTGCAAAAAGCATCGCGGGCATGGCCCTATGTTCTGCGAGGCTAGCGCCTAAGCGAACGCAGGGCCTGCTGTCATTCACCGCGTTTATCCCAGAGCAAAAGTTCGTGCCCCTCGGCTTGCCGAGCGGCTAGGCTGTTGTCCATTCGAACAACAATGGCTACAGCGAGGTCGCCGATGCAGGATCCCCTGGACAGCTACGACTACCTGATCGTGGGGGCCGGCCCCGCCGGTTGTCTGTTGGCCAATCGGTTGTCGGCGAACCCGGCGGTGCGGGTGTTGCTGCTGGAGGCCGGCGGGCGCGACAACTACCCCTGGATTCATATCCCGGTCGGCTACCTCTATTGCATCGGCAACCCGCGTACCGACTGGTGCTATGACACCGTGGCCGAACCGGGTCTGAACGGGCGGGCGCTGAAGTACCCGCGGGGGCGCGTGCTAGGCGGCTGTTCCTCGATCAACGGCATGATCTACATGCGTGGCCAGGCCCGCGACTACGATGGCTGGGCTGCTGCGGGCAATCCCGGCTGGGCCTGGGACGATGTCCTGCCGCTGTTCAAGCGTACGGAAAACCACCATGGCGGCAGCAGTGCGGTGCACGGTGCGGCGGGGGAGTGGCGGGTCGAGCGCCAGCGTCTGTCCTGGCAGGTGCTGGAGGCGTTCCGCCAGGCGGCCGAGCAGAGCGGCATCGCCAGCATCGAGGATTTCAACGGCGGCGATAACGAGGGCTGCAGCTACTTTCAGGTCAATCAGCGCCGTGGCGTGCGCTGGAATGCTTCCAAGGCCTTTCTCCGCGATATTCGCCAGCGTCCCAACCTGCGCGTGCTGACCAATGCCGAGGTGCAGCGGGTGGTGCTGGCCGATGGTCGCGCCAGTGCCCTCCGGCTGCAGTGGCGGGGGCGTGAGCTGCAGATCGCGGCGCGCCGGGAAATCATTCTCTGCGCCGGTGCCATCGGTACCCCGGCACTGCTGCAGCGTTCCGGGATCGGCCCGCGGCCCCTGCTGCAGCGCCTGGGTATCGGCGTGCAGCATGAGCTGGCCGGGGTCGGCGCGAATCTGCAGGACCATCTGCAGCTGCGCCTGATCTACAAGGTCAGTGGCGTAACCACCCTCAATCAACTCGTCGCCAGCCCCTGGGGCAAGCTGGGCATGGGCCTGGAGTACCTGTTCAAACGCAGCGGGCCGCTGGCCATGGCCCCCAGCCAGCTGGGCGCGTTTGCCCGCTCCAGCGTGGCGCAGCCATCGGCCAATCTGCAATACCATGTGCAGCCGCTGTCGCTGGAGCGTTTCGGCGAGCCGCTGCATGGCTTCCCGGCCTTTACCGCCTCGGTGTGCAACCTGCGGCCCTACAGCCGCGGCAAGGTCGAGATCCGCTCGCTGGATGCCGCAGCTGCGCCGCTGATTCAGCCCAACTATCTGAGCGATCCTCGCGACCTGCAGGTGGCCGCCGATGCCATTCGCCTGACCCGGCGCATCGTCGCGGCACCGGCCCTGGCGGCCTTCAAGCCGGAGGAGTACAAGCCCGGGCCGAGTTACCAGAGCGAGGAGGATCTACAGCGGGCGGCGGGGGAGATCGGTACGACGATTTTCCATCCGGTGGGCACCTGCAAGATGGGTCGGGGTCGCGATGCCGTGGTCGATGCGCAACTGCGCGTGCATGGCGTACCGGGGCTGCGGATTGCCGACGCCTCTATCATGCCGAACATCGTTTCGGGCAATACCTGTTCGCCGGTGCTGATGATTGCCGAGAAGGCTGCCGAATTGATCCTGGCACCGTCCGGGCACCACACGCCGGCATCCGCGGGTGCGGCGCGCCAGGCACTGGTCGAATAGCCTGCTAGTCGCTCTGGGTCTTGCCTGGGGTCGGTTCGGCCTGGCCATGGAAGGCCGCGCAGTTCTTGCCGGCATGCTTGGCGCGGTATAGCGCCTGGTCGGCCAGCTCCAGGGTGGTTTCGATCTGATCGTTGTCCAGTGGCCAGAGTGCGCCGCCAATGCTGCAGCCGATCTGCATCAGCTGGCCGTTGAGGGTAACCGGTGCCTGCAGGGCCGCCAGGGTGCGCTGGGCAATCAGTCGGGCCTGGTCCCGGGCATCGCTCTCGGGTACCTGCAGGAGCATAAGGAATTCGTCCCCGCCCAGGCGCGCCACCAGATCGCCCTCGCGCAGGCAGCCGCGTAAGCGGATGGCCACCTCGCGCAGCAGCTGGTCACCGACCGCATGGCCGAACTGGTCGTTGATCGGCTTGAAGCCGTCCAGGTCCAGGTAGAGCAGCGCCAGGCAGCTATGGTTGACCCGGCAGCGCTGCTGGGCGCGGGGCAGATAGTGCTCCAGGGCGACCCGGTTCGGCAGGCCGGTCAGCAGGTCATGGTGGGCCAGGATTTCCATGGCACCCAGGGCGTTCTGCTGGTGGGTCAGGCTTTCCACCAGGTGGCGAATCGAGTGGCTGAGGATTTCGATCTCGCGGGTGCCTTGCAGGTCTGGAATCACGCTGATCTCGCCGGCGCTGAGACGGTCCGCCGCTTGCGCGATCTGTCGCAGCGGGCGGGTGAAGTAGCCTGCGAGCAACCAGCCGAGGAAGGCGAACAGCAGGGCCAGGCCGATGCCCCAGAACAGGATGTTGTAGGTCAGCTCACGGGCCGGGGCGTAGGCCTCCTCCAGCGCCTGGCGCGCGATCACCGTCCAGCCCAGGCCGGGATAGTCCTTGTAGCCCTGACTGGTGGCCAGGCCGGTGAGGTAGTGCTTGCCGTCCGGCCACTCCTGCACGGCCCAGTCGCCCTGGCCGTTGCGCAGCGTGTCGAGGGCGGGCAGGTGCAGGCGTTGGCCGATCATCTCCTTGGGGGCCAGCAGCACCGTACGGTCTGCGCCTATCACGAAGAACTCGACATTGCGCCGCTGCTGGATTGGTTCGAGGATCGACAGGCGCACCTCGTCGGCCCAGCCCCAGGACAGGTGGGAGGCCAGCACACCGACCAGTTCGCCCGCCTGGCTATGCACCGGCAGGCTGATATCGACGAACTTCATCGCCTCACCAGTGGGGTTGGGCAGCAATTTGGCCAGTAGCACGGCCTCATGCACGTCGCCAATAAATAGGCCCTGCTTGCCCTCCAGGTAGACCGGGCGCTGGGCAATGCTGACGCCTTCGAGGATGCCGTTGCTCGATGCCCGCACCTCGCCCGCAGCGTCGGTGAAGCCGATCCAGGCAATGCTGGGGAACTCCACCTGCAGGCGGTCGAGCAGGCGACGCACCTCGCCGAGGTCGTTGGGCGCGCTCAGGGTACGCAGCTGACCGAGTACTTGAAGCATGCCGGCGCGGCTTTGCATATCGCGGTCCAGGCGGTCGACCATCATAAATGACACTTCGGCCAGATCGCGGCCGACTTCCTCGCGGATACGCTGGCTGGAGTCCTGGCCAATCAGGGTGCCGAGCAGCCAGCTCAGGAGCGAAACCAGCAGGGCGATCAGAATGGCGAAACGGCTGCGCAGGCTGTGCGATGAACGCATGGGCACCGGGTTCCTTGTTAATGAGCGGGCATTGTGGCCGCACGTCCGATTATAGTGTGTCGTCGCTCCCGGGGCGTGTGACATGCAGCTGATTACGGGCTGCCAGGGGCGGCCGGACTGGGGTATACTCGCCGGCTTTTCCGAAAGTTTGACCTGCGAGTGCCGCCAGCCATGGAAATCAACCCGATCCTGAACAGCATCAAGGACCTGTCCGAGCGCACCCTGACTATTCGGGGGTATCTTTGACTACGATCACAAACATGATCGGCTGGTCGAAGTAAACCGCGAGCTGGAAGACCCGAACGTCTGGAACAACCCCGAATACGCCCAGAATCTCGGCCGTGAGCGTGCCTCCCTGGCACTGATCGTCGACACCCTCGACGATCTCAATAGCAGCCTGGCCGACTCGCGCGATCTGCTGCAGATGGCCGCCGAAGAAGAAGACCAGGCCGCCGTCGATGATGTCGCGGCCGAGGTCGAGCGCCTGCGCGATATCCTCGAGAAGATGGAATTCCGCCGCATGTTCAGCGGCGAGATGGACGCCAACAACGCCTACCTGGATATCCAGGCCGGCTCCGGCGGCACCGAAGCCCAGGACTGGGCCAACATGCTGCTGCGCATGTACCTGCGCTGGGCCGACAAACGGGGCTTTGACGCCACCATCATGGAGCTGTCCGCCGGCGAAGTCGCCGGGATCAAGGGCGCGACCCTGCATATCAAGGGCGAGTACGCCTTCGGCTGGCTGCGCACCGAGATCGGCGTGCACCGCCTGGTGCGCAAGAGCCCGTTCGACTCCGGCAACCGTCGCCACACCTCGTTTACCGCGGTGTTCGTCTCGCCGGAAATCGACGACAACATCGAGATCGAGATCAACCCGGCCGATCTGCGCATCGATACCTATCGCTCCTCCGGGGCCGGTGGTCAGCACGTCAACACCACCGACTCGGCGGTGCGGATCACCCACGTGCCGACCAATACCGTGGTCAGCTGCCAGAACGAGCGCTCCCAGCACGCCAACAAGGACACCGCCATGAAAATGCTGCGGGCCAAGTTGTACGAGCAGGAAGTGCAGAAGCGCAACGCCGCCTCCCAGGTGCTGGAAGACAGCAAATCGGATATCGGCTGGGGGCACCAGATCCGCTCCTATGTGCTCGACCAGTCGCGGATCAAGGATCTGCGTACCAGCGTCGAACGTAGCGATTGCGTCAACGTGCTCGACGGCGATATCGACGAGTATCTGGTGGCCAGCCTGAAGCAGGGGCTGTAAGACATTTCACTCCCTCTCCCGCCGGGCAGAGGGAACGAATCAGTGACGGAACTTGATGACCATGAGCGACCAACAACTCGACCACCACGAACTGCTGCAGGAAGAAAACAAGCTGATTGCCCTGCGCAAGGAAAAGCTTGCCGCCGCGCGTGAGCAGGGCAATGCCTTCCCCAACGATTTCCGTCGCGACAGCCTGTGCGCGGATTTGCAGAAACAGTACGCCGACAAGACCAAGGAAGAGCTGGCCGAAGCCGCCATCCCGGTCAAGGTCGCCGGTCGCATCATGCTCAACCGCGGCTCCTTCATGGTCATCCAGGACATGAGCGGGCGCATCCAGGTCTACGTCAACCGCAAGACCCTGCCGGAAGAGAAGCTGGCCGAGGTCAAGCACTGGGACCTGGGCGATATCATCGCCGCCGTTGGCACTCTGGCCCGCTCCGGCAAGGGCGACCTCTATGTGGAAATGACCGAAGTGCGCCTGTTGACCAAGTCACTGCGCCCGCTGCCGGACAAGCACCACGGCCTGACCGACACCGAGCAGCGCTATCGCCAGCGCTACGTCGACCTGATGGTCAACGAGGAGGTGCGCCAGAGTTTCCGCGTGCGCTCCCAGGTGATCGCCCATATCCGCAGCTTCCTGATGCAGCGCGACTTCCTCGAAGTGGAAACGCCGATGCTGCAGACCATTCCCGGCGGCGCGGCGGCCAAACCGTTCGAGACCCACCACAACGCTCTGGACATGCAGATGTTCCTGCGTATCGCGCCTGAGCTGTACCTCAAGCGTCTGGTGGTAGGCGGCTTCGAGAAGGTCTTCGAGATCAACCGCAACTTCCGTAACGAAGGCGTCTCGACCCGGCACAACCCCGAGTTCACCATGCTCGAGTTCTACCAGGCCTATGCCGACTACGAAGACAACATGGACCTCACCGAGGAACTGTTCCGCGAGCTGGCCCTGCTGGTGCTGGGTACCACCGACGTGCCCTATGGCGACAAGGTGTTCCACTTCGGCGAGCCGTTCGTGCGCCTGTCGGTGTTCGATTCGATCCTCATGTACAACCCCGAGCTGACCGCCGCCGATCTGACCGATATAGACCGGGCCCGCGAAATTGCCAAGAAGGCCGGGGCCAAGGTGCTCGGGTTCGAAGGCCTGGGCAAGCTGCAGGTGATGATTTTCGAAGAGCTGGTCGAGCACAAGCTGGAGCAGCCGCACTTCATCACCCGCTATCCGTTCGAAGTCTCGCCGCTGGCCCGTCGCAGCGACGACGATCCAAGCGTTACCGACCGCTTCGAGCTGTTTATCGGTGGTCGTGAAATCGCCAACGCCTACTCCGAGCTGAACGACGCGGAAGACCAGGCCGAGCGCTTCCATGCCCAGGTGGCCGACAAGGACGCCGGCGACGACGAAGCCATGCACTACGATGCCGATTTCGTCCGCGCCCTGGAATACGGCATGCCACCGACCGCCGGCGAGGGCATCGGCATCGACCGCCTGGTGATGCTGCTGACCAATGCGCCGTCGATCCGCGACGTGATCCTCTTCCCGCATATGCGCCCGCAGGCCTGATCGCCTTGAAGCCGCCTACGGGCGGCTTTTTATTGCCCGGATAGAATTGGTTTTGGCTGTTAACGGACTAAATAGTGAAGAACCCCTTCACATGCCAGAGAGGAATGCCCAGTCGTGATGCCCAGGACTGCCCAGGAAAGCGCCACCCATGTGGCCAACGCCGTCGCAGAAAGTGTTCAGTATCAGGGGCGCAAGGCCAGCCGCCAGGGCAGCGAGCAGCGCCGTCAGGCGATTCTCGATGCGGCCATGCGCATTATCGTGCGCGAGGGCGTGCGCGCCGTGCGCCATCGCGCGGTGGCCGCCGAGGCGGCGGTGCCGCTGTCGGCCACTACCTATTACTTCAAGGATATCGATGACCTGATCACCGATACCTTCGCCCAGTTCGTCGAGCGCAGCGCCGCCCATATGGCGCACTTCTGGAGCAGCACCCAGGGCCTGTTGCAGCAGCAGGTCAGCCAGCTCGATGGCAGTGTCGAGGCGCGGCGGCGACTGGCCAACGAGATCGCCCGGCTGGCGCTGGAGTACGTGCGCAATCAGTTGCTCAATCGCCGCGAGCATCTGCTGGCCGAGCAGGCCTTTCAGCAGGAAGCCCTGCTCAATCCGCGTCTGCACGCGCTGGTGCGCTCTCATCGGCAGATTCTGCTGCAGGGCGTCACACACTTTTTCCAGGTACTGGGTTCGCAGCAGCCGGAGCAGGATGCCAAGCTCTTGACGGCGATTATTCTGCGCATGGAGTATCAAGGCCTGCTCGAGGGTGTCGAACATCTGGACAGCGAGGATATGTTGGCCATTCTTAAACGATATATGCATCTGGTGCTGGGGCTCTGAGCCCCGCCCATGCGCATCCACAAGGAGAGTTTGATGAAGGCTTGGCGCGCGTTGTTTGCCCTGTCTTTCCTGTTGCTGAGTGGCTGTCTGGTCACATTCAAAGACCCGATCCCGGCCAACGAAGCGGCCCCTATTCCCTTGCTGGGAGAGTGGTCGCGCAAGAACGAATGGGGGGAGCAGCAGTACCTGCAGATCAGCCGTGCCGGCTCCAACCTGTACAAGGCTCAGGTCTATGTAGACAGCCCGGATAACCTCGACAGCCTGGAAGAATACGGCTTTACCGTGGCCCACCATGGTCGCCGCTGGTACTTCTCGGCGGGTTTGCCGCAAAGCCTGGGGGCGAATTTCGCCATCGCCGGTTTCGAGCTGACCCTGGATGGCGAGCTGGTGCTCTACAACCTGGATGTCGACCGCATCATGCAGGAGCTGGAGGCCGGCATCCTGGAGGGCGAGGTGTTCGACAGTGGTCAGGGCGATGGCGTACTGGTGACCAGCCCGCTGGAGCTGGTGTTCGCCTACCTCGACGACCAGGCCAATACCGATGTGTTTATCGAAGTTGCGCGCTATCAGCGTGTAGGTGAATGAGAGGATTGACGGGTGGTGTTTCGGCGACCCGCTGGACGGATATGGGGCAAGCATGAATAGCCAGGCAGGGTTGGACGACTACCAGTTGATCGTACGGGCATTGTCCGATCGGATTGTCGAGGCGCAGACACCGATCCGCGTGCTGGATGCGGTGAAGTGGGACGACAGCGTGCGCGCCGAGTTTCTCAAGCACAAAGGCCGGCAGCTGCCGGCAATTGACCGCGGCTATTACCAGGGCCGCCCGCTGGCCTTCGATGCCTCGGCCAAGAAGCTGGAATTCCAGAATATCGAGCGCGATGTCACCCGCCAGCTCGGCCAGTTCAACCCGGTCGGGCAGATCATGCGGCGCATGTGCCGCGAGTACCGCATGGTGATCCGCATGCTCGAGGCGCGCGGCACCGAGGACTTCGGCCTGATCTCCCAGGAGCTCTACGGCGCGGCCTCCGATGCCTTCCATGCCGGCGACCCGACCCTGGCCGACCTGGGCCTGATGTTTTCCGACTTTCTCAATAACATCGACAAGCGCGGAGACCTCAAGGACGAACCCAAGAACCTCAACGCCAAGGAGGCCGTCGACCTGCTGCAGCGGCGGCTGAACAAGGTGTTCGGCGAGGAGGAGAGCACCATCCGGGTGTTCGAGTCCGACGGCATCCTCGCCGATGCTGCCGCCGGTGCCGACTACATCAAGATCCGCAGCGACGCCACCTTCAACGAGCGCGACGTCAAGGCCCTGGAAGTCCACGAAGGCCTGGTGCATGTGGCCACCACCCTCAACGGTCTGAACCAGCCGGTGTGCACCTTCCTGTCCAAGGGCCCGCCATCCTCCACCGTGACCCAGGAGGGCCTGGCGATTCTGATGGAGGTGATTGCCTTCGCCTCCTACCCGACCCGCCTGCGCAAGCTGACCAACCGCACCCGCGCCATTCATATGGCCGAGGAGGGCGCGGACTTCCTCCAGGTGTTCGACTTCTACCGCGAGCAGGGTTTCAGCCAGGAAGACAGCTACAGCAACGCCAACCGGGTGTTCCGCGGCTCGACCCCCACCGGCATGCCTTTCACCAAGGATCTGTCCTACCTGAAGGGCTTTATCATGGTCTACAACTACATCCAGCTCGCCGTGCGCAAGGGCAAGCTGGAGCAGATACCCCTGCTGTTCTGCGGCAAGACCACCCTGGAAGACATGCGCACCCTGCGCCAGCTGGTGGACGAGGGCCTGGTGACACCGCCCAAATACCTGCCGCCGCAATTCAGCGATCTCAACTCGCTGTCGGCCTGGATGTGTTTCTCCAACTTCCTGAACCATTTGAGTCTGGACAGGATCGAAGCCGACTACGCCAATATCCTCTAGGAGCTTCTGCGCTCGGTCATGCGGCGTTGCCCACGACCTGAAAAATGCTCATTTACAGTCGTAAACTCCGCTTTTTCAGATCGTGCGCGCCTTAACTAGGCGTTCCCGCCTGACCTTCGCTCGTGACGCTCCTAGTCCTTCAATAGGTTAACCGTAGCCCGGATACAATCCGGGGCGATTTTCCCGCTTGCCAGGAGCTCCCCATGCCCAGCCATCAACTCGACTACGAAATCCTCGGTGCTTCGGCGCAGAGCGTGGAAATCATCCTTGATCCGGGCGAGACGGTGATCGCCGAGGCCGGAACGATGAACTACATGACCGACGGCGTGCGTTTCGAAACACGCATGGGCGATGGCTCGGCCACGGGGGTGCTGGGCAAACTCTGGGGCATGGGCAAGCGCATGCTGACTGGCGAATCGCTGTTTATGACGCACTTCACCAATGCCGGCAAAAACCCGGCGCGGGTGGCGTTCGCAGCGCCCTATCCGGGTACCGTGGTGCCGATCCAGTTGAGCGAACATGGCGGCACGCTGATCTGCCAGAAAGACGCCTTTCTCTGCGCCGCCCATGGCACCGCGGTCGGTATCAGCTTCAACAAGCGTCTGGGGGCAGGCTTCTTTGGCGGCGAGGGATTTATCCTGCAGAAGCTCGAGGGCGACGGCCTGGTCTTCGTGCATGCCGGCGGCACGGTGATTCGCAAGGAGCTGCGCAACGAAACCCTGCGTCTGGACACCGGCTGCCTGGTGGCCTTTACCCAGGGCATCGATTATGACATCGGCCTGGCCGGTGGCCTGAAGAGCATGCTGTTCGGCGGCGAGGGGATTTTCCTGGCGACGCTCAAGGGCACCGGTACGGTATGGGTGCAGAGCCTGCCTTTCTCGCGTCTGGCCGAACGTGTCTACGAGGCCACCTTCAAGGCCCGGGAAGAAGTGCGCGCCGGTGGCAAGTGATGCGGCAATCTAGGCCTTTGCAGGCGGGAGAGTTTGTTGCAAGCTGCGCCGCCTGTGCTTAGCCTGCCAACTGTTAATACCGAGAATCTGTAATGAGCGAACTGAACCCCATCCCCCTGATCCTTACCGCCATTGCCAGCGTCTGCGCCACTGTGGCGACGCTCGGCTACTACGGCTACCTGCATATCGCCAAGCCGGAAGACGCCCTGTTGCTGTCCGAGTTCACCATGCTCAAGACCATTCCCGGCGAGGACTACAAGGTGTCGTTGAAGCCAGCCAGCCAGGTCGCGCAGTGCGTCGATGGCGTGCTGGTGCTGTTCGATCTGCAGCAGAAGGGGCTCAGCGGCGTGCTGATCGACCAGCGTAAGCAGGCCGTGCGTTGCGCCGGCGAACAGGTTCCTGCGGCCAGTCAGTGAGCTGAAATCGCTGTAGCCGGCGTTAACGCCAGACCGCAGCAATTGTGGCGGGTTGTCCCCGCCCGGCATGACCTTGGCGGCCCTTCAGTGGCTGCTGCTGTCTGACTGGTCGTTGAGCTCGTGCAGGTATTTGCGCGCCAGGGTGAGAAAGCGCGGGGTCGGGCCGATGTCTTCGTAGAGCGGGTCGCCTTGCTCGTCGGTGGCCACCACCTGGTTGCCCTGCACATAGGGCATGCTGGCTTCCAGTTCTTCCAGGGCCGCGCCTATCAGTTCGCCAAGCAGTTCCTGCGGGCTGCGTTTGGGGTACATCTCGCAGAGGGCGGCAATGCGCGCCGCCGACTCCAGGTCGAGATGGATATGGTAGGTCGTCGGTGTCAGACGGCCTTTGGCCTGTTCTTCCCAGGTACTTACGAGTTCGCGAATCTTCATGCTGGATAGTCCTTGGCCCTTTTGTAAAAGGCCGTTAGGGGCGATCGAAGTGTGCATACGCAAAGCCTAGACCGCCGTTAAGCCTACATGCAGTTGGAGTCGCGCCCTTGTAAGAAGTTGCCGCGCTGGGCACTCTTGGGGCCTGGGATCAATGGAGGCAGCAGTCATGGCAGAAATCGACGCGCGTTTGCGTGAAGACGTGCATCAGCTCGGCGAACTCTTGGGTGACACCATCCGCAGTCAGCGTGGCGCAGCCTTTCTCGACAAGATCGAGCGCATCCGCAAGGGGGCCAAGGGCGCACGACGTGGCTCGGCGGCCGGGGCCGAACAGCTCAGTGCGACCCTCAATCAGCTCGACGATGACGAGTTGCTGCCGGTGGCCCGCGCCTTCAACCAGTTTCTCAATCTGGCCAATATCGCCGAGCAGTACCACCGGGTGCGCCGTCGTGGCCCCGACGAGGCGGAACCGTTCGAGGCCAGCGTGCTGGCCGAGCTGCTGCAACGTCTGCTGGCCAATGGTCAGGGCGGCGAGGCCCTGGCCCGGCAGTTTGGCCGTCTGGATATCGAACTGGTGCTGACCGCCCACCCCACCGAGGTGGCGCGGCGTACCCTGATTCAGAAGTACGACGCCATTGCCGAAGAACTGGCGGCCGGCGATCACAGCGACCTGTCCCTGGCCGAGCGCGAGGCGGTCCGGCAGCGCCTGCACCGGCTGATTGCCGAGGCCTGGCATACCGAGGAAATCCGCCGCAGCCGACCCAGTCCGGTGGATGAGGCCAAGTGGGGCTTTGCGGTGATCGAGCATTCGCTCTGGCAAGCCCTGCCGAACGTGATGCGCAAGGCCGACCAGGCCCTGCATGCGGCCACCGGCTTCCATTTGCCGCTGGATGCCGCGCCGATCCGCTTCGCCTCCTGGATGGGCGGCGACCGTGACGGCAACCCCAATGTCACCGCCGCGGTAACCCGCGAAGTGTTGCTGCTGGCGCGCTGGATGGCCGCCGACCTGTACCTGCGCGATATCGACCAACTGGCCTCCTCGCTGTCCATGCAGCAGGCCAGCCCTGAGCTGCTGGCGCGGGTCGGGGCCAGCGCCGAACCCTATCGCAGCCTGCTCAAGCAGTTGCGCGAGCGCCTGCGCGCGACCCGTAGCTGGGCCCAGGCGGCCCTGACCGAGCGCCTGGAGGCTCCTGCGGCGGTCTTGCAGGACAACCGCGAGCTGCTCGCCCCCCTGACCCTCTGCTACCAGTCGCTGCATGCATGCGGCATGGGCGTGATCGCCGACGGCCCGCTGCTCGACTGCCTGCGCCGCGCCGCCACCTTCGGCCTGTTCCTGCTGCGTCTGGATGTACGTCAGGATTCCAGCCGACATGCCGCGGCCATGAGCGAAATCACCGAATACCTGGGCCTGGGCCGTTATGCCGAATGGGACGAAGAGGCCCGCGTGGCCTTCCTCCTGGCCGAGCTGGAAAACCGCCGGCCGCTGCTGCCCGGGCACTTCAAGCCCAGCGGCGAAACCGAAGAGGTGCTGGCCACCTGCCGCGAGGTGGCCAACGCCCCGGCGGCGTCACTGGGTTCCTATGTGATCTCCATGGCCGGCGCGGCTTCCGATGTGCTGGCGGTGCAGCTGCTGCTCAAGGAAGCCGGCTTGCAGCGGCCGATCCGCGTGGTGCCACTGTTCGAGACCCTCGCCGACCTGGATAACGCCGGCCCGGTGATCAGCCGCCTGCTTGGCCTGCATGGCTACCGCGCGCGTTTGCATGGCCCGCAGGAGGTGATGATCGGCTATTCCGACTCGGCCAAGGATGCCGGCACTACCGCCGCGGCCTGGGCCCAGTACCGCGCTCAGGAAACTCTGGTTCAGGTGTGTCGCGATAACCAGGTCGAGCTGCTGCTGTTCCACGGCCGCGGCGGTACCGTCGGTCGCGGCGGCGGCCCGGCCCATGCGGCCATCCTCTCGCAGCCACCGGGCTCGGTGGCGGGGCGCTTCCGCACCACCGAGCAGGGCGAGATGATCCGCTTCAAGTTCGGCCTGCCGGATATTGCCGAGCAGAACCTCAACCTCTATCTGGCCGCCGTACTGGAAGCCACCCTGTTGCCGCCCCCCAGCCCCGAGCCGGCCTGGCGCGAGCTGATGGACAAACTGGCCGCCGATGGCGTCAGTGCATACCGCAGCGTGGTGCGCGAGCATCCGCAATTCGTCGAGTATTTCCGCCAGGCCACCCCGGAACAGGAGCTCGGCCGCCTGCCCCTGGGCAGTCGCCCGGCCAAGCGCCGCGAGGGCGGAGTGGAGAGCCTGCGCGCGATTCCCTGGATCTTCGCCTGGACCCAGACCCGCCTGATGCTGCCGGCCTGGCTGGGCTGGGAATACGCCCTGGGCAATGCCATGAGGCGCGGTGAAGGCGAGTTGCTGGCGCAGATGCGCGAGCACTGGCCGTTCTTCCGCACCCGTATCGATATGCTGGAAATGGTCCTGGCCAAGGCCGACGAGGCCATCGCCCGGCTCTATGACGAGCGTCTGGTCGAGCCGCAATTGCAGCCTCTGGGCGAGCATTTACGCGGCTTATTGTCGCAGGCGGTGGCCGCGGTACTGGGGCTGACCGGGCAGTCGCAGTTGCTCGGGCACAGTCCCGAGACCCTGGAGTCGATCAGCGTGCGCAACACCTATCTGGACCCCCTGCACCTGCTTCAGGCCGAGCTGCTGGCCCGCGCCAGGCAGCGCGATAACCAGGCCGACAGCCCTCTGGAACAGGCTCTGCTGGTCAGTGTGGCGGGTATTGCCGCGGGTTTGCGCAATACCGGTTAAGGCCTGCAGTTGAGGGCTTGGGGCCTGCTGGCGAATACGCGCAGGCCCCGGTCCAAGGCGCGATCCGACGCTGCCTTGGTCGTAGTTCTATCCGACTTTCGG
This sequence comes from Pseudomonas sp. XK-1, assembly GCF_038069885.1. Classification (NCBI taxonomy): domain Bacteria; kingdom Pseudomonadati; phylum Pseudomonadota; class Gammaproteobacteria; order Pseudomonadales; family Pseudomonadaceae; genus Pseudomonas; species Pseudomonas sp. XK-1. The sequence goes on from NZ_JBBPES010000001.1 coordinate 1,130,074, forward strand.
TGGCTTGTGCGCTGGGGGTGCGCTGTGTATCTTGATCGGCCTTTGGCAATCTGGCCGCCCCTGCGGGACCACTTGCCCGAACCATTCTGAGATTGGCCCCACGAGGCGAGTCCGACGATTTTTCTTTGAATCTTGAGGAGCACATCAATGCGCGTGATTTTGCTGGGGGCGCCAGGTGCCGGTAAGGGTACCCAAGCTGGTTTCATCACCAAGAAATTTGGTATTCCGCAAATCTCCACCGGCGACATGCTGCGTGCTGCCGTCAAGGCCGGTACCGAACTGGGCCTGAAAGCCAAGAGCGTGATGGACAGCGGCGGTCTGGTTTCCGACGATCTGATCATCAACCTGGTCAAGGAACGCATCACCCAGGCCGACTGTGTCAATGGTTTCCTCTTCGACGGCTTCCCGCGCACCATTCCCCAGGCCGAAGCCCTTAAGGAAGCGGGCGTGGTTATCGACCACGTGGTGGAAATCGCCGTTGATGACGAAGAAATCGTCGGTCGTATCGCTGGCCGTCGCGTGCATCCGGCCTCGGGTCGCGTCTACCACACCGAACATAATCCGCCGAAAGTTGCCGGTAAGGACGACGAAACAGGTGACGAGCTGATCCAGCGCGAAGACGACAAGGAAGAAACCGTACGTCATCGCCTGTCGGTCTATCACTCGCAGACCAAGCCGCTGGTGGATTTCTACCAGAAGCTCGCTGCTGCTGACGGCACGCCGAAGTACAGCGCCATTGCCGGCGTGGGTTCGGTCGACGAGATCACCGCCAAGGTGCTTGCAGCTCTTAGCTAAGCCTTGTTGCAGTCAGCCAACGGCCCGCTTTTGCGGGCCGTTGTCGTTTCTGCGGTTGGCGCGCTGGACTCGCTGAACGTCGTTCATGGAACAGTAACCTTGCTCGCCTAAGCTAGCATCGGTTCTGGTCTATACCAGGCGGAAGATGGTTTTAGACTTTTTAGGTCTTAGCAGGCCGTTGAAAAACGTAGGCGAGGCAGGAAAGACAAGGTAAAAACGGCCGAGGACGCGGAGTTTACTGGCTGTAAATGAGCATTCCGAGGCCGGTTTTAACGCAGTATTGCCAACGCAGGTAGTTTTTCAACGGTCTGTTAGCCCATACCAAGAAAGGGAGAGCGTTCAATGACCGAGAAAACAGCAAAGAGTGCTATCTGGCTGGGCCTGGCCCTAGCGCTGGCGGGGAGTTCTGCGGCCTTCGCTGATATCCAGGCGAAGCCCAAGACCGACTGCACTGTCGCCGAGTTCACCATGGGCCTGCGTTTCCAGCAGCAATCGGCGGAAGTTCAGGCCCTGCAGTTGCAGGCCTACAACATCGCGACGCTGAAGCTGGATGCGGCAGTGGCCGCCGCGAAAGATCCGTCGAAGCTGGCCATCGTCACCGACCTGGATGAAACCGTTATCGATAACAGCGCCCTGTTGGCGCGAGACCTGGCCAACTGTCACACCTATGACGCCTGGGACACCTGGCTGCCCTGGGAGCGCGACGGCACCCCGGTGCTGATTCCCGGAGCGAAGAAATTCCTTGAGCACGCCAACAAGCTCGGGGTGACCATTCGCTATATCTCGGACCGTGCCGACGAGCAGAAGCCACACACCCTGGCCACCCTGAGCAAGCTCGGCCTGCCGCAGATATCTGAAGAAAGCGTGCTGCTGCTGGGCCCACCCAAGGTCGAGCGGCGCGCCATCGTCAGCGCCGATCATCAGATCGTGCTGTTGCTGGGCGATACGCTGCACGACTTCGATGGGCGTTTCCGCAAGACGCCGCTGGCCGATCAGCGCGCCACCGTGGCCGGCGAAGCGGACAAATGGGGTACCGAGTGGATCGTCTTCCCCAATGCGGGCTACGGCACCTGGTCCAAGGCCCCTCTGAAAGCCTGGGAAGCCGAGACCGTGATCGAGGCCTGGTAAGCCGCTGTTGGCTGAGTGCGCACCGGGTCTGTTCGGGCCCAGTACGCGCCAGCTGCCCGGGGGCCCGTGAGCGTGTCAGTGATTGCGCTGGAAAAAAAAGCCTCAAGCCGTTCTAATGCCGGTCCATTTCGTCACCTGTCCGAATGCAATGACCACTCTCCTGGCCCTGGATACCGCCACCGAAGCCTGCTCCGTTGCCCTGCTGCACAACGGTCAGGTGCTCAGCCATTACGAAGTGATCCCGCGCCTGCATGCCCAGCGCCTGTTGCCGATGATCAAGCAGCTGCTGGCCGATGCCGGGGTGCCGCTGTCGGCGCTCGACGCCATTGCCTTTGGTCGCGGCCCCGGGGCCTTTACCGGCGTGCGTATCGCCATCGGCGTAGTGCAGGGGCTGGCTTTTGCCCTGGAGCGTCCGGTGCTGCCGATATCCAACCTGGCCGTGCTGGCCCAACGCAGCCTGCGCGAGCACGGCGCGCAGCAGGTGGCGGCGGCCATCGATGCACGTATGGATGAAATCTACTGGGGTTGTTACCGCGCCGAGCAGGGCGAGATGCGCCTGCAGGGCCTCGAAGCCGTGCTGCCGCCGGAGCAGGCCAGCCTGCCCCGCGACGCCAGTGGCGAGTGGTTTGGCGCGGGCACTGGCTGGGGCACCTTTGCCGCGCGGATTCCGCTGGCGGTGGTGGGGCAGGACGCGGCCATGCTGCCCCATGCCGAAGACCTGCTGAGCCTGGCGCATTTCGCCTGGCAGCGCGGCGAAGCCGTGGCGGCGGACCTGGCGCAGCCGGTGTACCTGCGCGACAAGGTCGCGACGCCCAAGGCACCGCTCTGAGTCAGTTTGCTCGCCCGGCGGCGGCACCTTCCGTCGCACGTATAGCCGGCTCGGCAGTGGCCGATTGCCAAGCGCCCCCTGCAAGGCTAAATTGCCATCACCTGTATCCATCGTTGGCTGAACAGCCGAGCAGTAACTGATGCGAATCGACGGTTTTACCCCCTCATATCTGCCAGATCGCAGCGCCCGCGCGGGCTCTGCGGTCACGCCCTTTCGCGAAGCTCAGCGCGAGGTAGAGGCACGTCGTGAGCAACCGGCTTCGCCTGCCAGCAGCCAGGGCCTGGAGCAGGCGCCCCAGGAGCGCAAGGTCGACGCCGGCAATGCCAGCAGCGACAGCCTGCCGGCGCGTCTTCAGGATCAGCTCTATCAGCCACCCTTGAACAACCGCGCCGCCCAGGCCCTGGCTAGCTACAGCTCCACCGCCAGCTTCGCCGTCGATGCGGATGCCCAGCAGGTAATGGGTCTCGACCTCTACGCCTGACGTTTTGTTGCCCTGGTCACAAGAACCGATGCTTCCCTACTACCTTGGCTGCCCGTCATGGAGCGAGCCGGCCTGGCGCGGTTCACTGTATCCCCAGAGCTGCCGTCCGGCAGATTTCCTGGCGCGCTACGGCCAGGTGTTCAACGCCGTGGAAGGCAACACCACCTTCTATGCACCGCCCTCAGTCGAGACCGTGGCGCGCTGGGCCGAGCGCATGCCGGCGCATCTGCGTTTCTGCGCGAAGTTGCCGCGGGAGATCAGCCATGGCGGCGATCTGCGCGAGCAGTTGAGCGCAGCCGAGGATTTTCGCCGGTTGCTGGCTCCGCTGGGGCGGCGGGTTGCGCCCTACTGGCTGCAGTTGCCGGCCAGTTTCGGCCCCGCGCGACTGGCTGAGCTGGCTGGGTTTATCGAGCCCTGGATGGCTGGCGAGCTGGCCGTCGAGGTGCGTCATCCGGGGTTCTTCGCCAGGGGCGATGAAGAACGAGCGCTCAACCGTCTGCTGCACGAGCGCGGCATCGAGCGCATCTGTCTGGACTCGCGGGCCCTGTTCAGTTGCGCGTCCAGCGCGCCGGCGGTGCTCCATGCGCAAGCCAAGAAGCCGCGCCTGCCGCTGCGGCCGACGGCCTTCAGCCCGTCACCGCAACTGCGTTTTATCGGCCATCCCGAGTTGCTGGCCAATGATCCCTTTATGACGCCCTGGCTGGACAAGGTGGCGGGCTGGATCGAAGAAGGCCGCACGCCTTACGTGTTTCTGCATACCTCGGATAACCGTCTGGCTCCGCAGCTGGCACAGCGCTTTCATCAGCAATTGATGCTCCGACTGCCGGGTTTGGCGGCGTTGCCCGAGCTGCACAGCGAGGCCGAGGTCGAGCAACTGGGTCTGCTCTGATAGGCTGCGCGGCATGACCTTCTTTCGTGCCTTGCTGATTCTTTGTGTCGTGCTGGCCGGCCTGTTGCTGGCGCTCTGGCGTGGTGTGCTGGATGTGCCGCCGCGCTGGAACCCCTGGGCGGTGCTGGATATTCGCGAGACGCCCAATCTGCTCACCGGCTTCAAGCTCTGGCGGCTGCAGGACAACCCTGCGCTGTGCCAGCAAGCCCTGAGCACCTCGGCCATGCGTTACACCCAGCAGCGCGATGGCAACCCCGAGGCGGCCTGCCCGCTGGAAAATGCCCTGCGGGTGCAGGCCTCTGGTGTGCAGTTCAGCAGCAGCTTTCTGGCCAGTTGTCCGCTGGCCGCAGCCTTTGCCCTGTTCGAGCGCCACGGCCTGCAGCCTGCGGCCCACGCGGTGTTCGGCCAGCCGGTGGTGCAGGTCGAACATGTCGGCAGCTTCGCCTGCCGCAGCATCGCCGATAGCCAGCGGCGCAGCCAGCATGCCTCGGCCAATGCGCTGGATATCGTCGGTTTTCGTCTGGCCGATGGCCGACGCATCAGCGTGCTGCACGACTGGCCCAAGCAGGGCGAAAATGCGCAGTTTCTGCGCCAGGTCCAGCAGGCGGCGTGCACAAGCTTCAACACCACCCTCGGCCCGGAATACAACGCCGCCCACCGCGATCACTTTCATGTGGATATGGGGATGTGGCGGATGTGTCGCTGAGAACCTGGTTCGGATCTGCTGCGCGTCGGCCCTGCGGCGTTAAAAACAGGTTCGGAATGCTCATGTACAAAAGTACACTCCGCTTCCTCGCCTATTTTTGCCTTGCATGGCTCTAGCTCGCGAGATCGGAACACAGGTTCTGCAAGCGTCCCTGCGGGCTGCCGCGCTTAACGCTGCGCCAATAGCAGATCGGCGGCCTGGCCGCTGCGGCCGTCGGCGAATTCGAAGCGGCCGAGCTGGGCGATCTCGTCATAGGCCCCCAGGGCTATCTGCACATCTCGCGCTTGCAGCTCAATGGCGCTGACCCCGGCCTGGCTCAGCGTCTGGCTCGATTGCCGGCCCCGGGCGTCGAAGCGCAGCAGGCTGAGGCGCTCGAAGATGGCGTCCTGGGCATCGATACGGCCGTCGCCGTTGTCGTCGTACCTGCCCAGTTCGGCAAAGCCGTTGGCCGCGCCATGCTGGTCGCCGAACAGCTCGCGGCCATCGTCGATCCGCCCATTGCCGTTACGATCCAGGGCGAGCAGGGCGTCGTCGCCGGTGGGTACGCTGATCTGGTCGAGTTTGCCGTCGGCATCCAGGTCGAAGCGCACCGAGCGGCTCAGGCCGCTGGTGCTGAAACCATTGCCGGCGATATCCAGCACCAGTGGGTCGGTCTGCTGTGGTTCGGGGTTGAAGCTGACGTTGAGTTCCAGCTGGCTTTGGGCGGCCAGTTCCTGAAAGTCGCTGACCTGGGTGTTGACTGCCGCGGGCTCGCTGGGCGCAGCGGCGGCGCTGTCGGGGCCGGCAGGGGCCTCGTCTTTATCGATCATCAGGGTGCGCCGCAGGATCTGATAGTCCAGCGAGGCGCGCTTGCCTTCATCCAGCGTCTCACCGATCGAGCCGGTGCTGGCGGGCGACGGGGCGACGCTGCGCGGGGCGGAAATTACATCGAACATGGCGAACTCGGTGCGGCTGGAAGCTGCCGGGTCTGGCAAAATGCCGCTCAGGCAGGTTGTCGGCTGTTTTGGCAGTCAATTGAGTGATTTTTGAGCACATTTTCTGATGAGTGATGAGCGGCTAATAGCCAGAATTCGTATGCAGGCCCTGGCCCCCCATCTGCAGGCTGCGGCCGCAACCTGGGCGGCGCGCCTGGATTTGCCGCTGGAGGGCGACAGCGAGTTTGCCCTGCAGCTGGGCGAGGGCGGCTTGCAGCTGGTCGAGCTGGGCCCCCAGGCACCCGGACCGGTCAAGGTGGATTTTGTCGAAGGCGCGGTGGCTCATCGCCGGCTGTTTGGTGGCGGCAGTGGGCAGATGATCGCCAAGGCGGTCGGGGTGCAGTCTGGGGTGCGTCCCACTGTGCTGGATGCCACCGCTGGCTTGGGCCGCGATGCCTTCGTGCTGGCCAGCCTGGGTTGCCGCATGACCCTGATCGAGCGTCAGCCGCTGATCGCCGCCTTGCTCGAAGACGGTCTGGCCCGCGCCGCCCTGGATCGCGATGTCGCGCCGATTGCCGCGCAGATGCGGCTGCTGACGGGCAATGCCATCGAGCTGATGCGCGCCTGGCAGGGCGAGCCGCCTCAGGTGATCTACCTCGACCCGATGTTTCCCCATCGCGACAAGAGCGCCCTGGTGAAGAAGGAGATGCGCCTGTTTCGACCCTTTGTCGGCGACGACCTGGACGCGCCGGCCCTGCTCGAAGCGGCGCTGAACCTGGCCAGCCATCGAGTGGTGGTCAAGCGCCCGCGCAAGGCCCCGCTGATCGACGGGGCCAAGCCGGGCTATGCCCTGGAGGGCAAATCCAGTCGATACGACATCTACCCGAAGAAGAAGCTGCAGGCCGCCAGCGAGCAGGCCTGAACCGTTCTACCGCGTAGCGTGCCTATTCCGCGCGATAGGCACGCAGAAAGACCCCCACCGCATCGCGCACATGCTGCTCGGCGGCCTCGCCCTGTTGGGCTTCGCCGCAGCCGATCAGCAGGCGGAAGTTGGCCCCGCCCTTGATCAGGCAGAAAAACTGATCCGCCGCGCTCACCGGGTCGGCTATGCGCAGCTTGCCGGCCTGGTCGGCCTGGCGCAGCAGATCAGCCATGCCGTGCAGCACCCGCTGCGGGCCGGCTTCGTAGAACATCTTCGACAGCTTTGAGTCCTGCGCAGCCAGGCTGACCATCAGGCGGTGCAGCGCCACCGACTCACAGCTGTTGATCAGCACATGGAAGCCGCGGCCGATGCTCAGCAGCACCTGCTCGATCGGCGCGTCGTCGCTCAGCTCGAACAGCAGCTCCGGCAACTGCTCCTGGCACTTGGACTGCACCGCGGCGGCGAACAGGGTCTCCTTGTCGGTGAAGTGGCTGTACACCGTGAGCTTGGAAACCCCGGCTTCAGCGGCAATCGCATCCATGCTGCTGCCGTCGTAGCCGTTGCCCAGGAACAGGGTTTTCGCCGCTTCGAGAATGGCTTGGCGCTTGGCCAGATCTTTGGGGCGGCCGGGGCCGCTGGGTGGCAACACTTTGTTTGGCATTGGTCGTTTTTAATACTGGACTAGTGAGTTTGCTATTTTTACTATACCCGTCAGTACAAATATTCCATAGCCTCCTGAAAGGTTGGTCATCATGTTCCGCCAAGCCCTGTCTGTTGCCTTGCCTGCCAGTCTAATTGTATTGCTCGCCGCCTGCGGCAATGGCGAGCCGGTCGAGGTCGCCGTGCGCCCTGCCATGGTGGTGCAGCCGCAGCTATCCGGCGATCTGATGGATGCCTACCCCGGTGAGGTGCGTGCGCGCCTGGAGCCGGAGCTGGCCTTTCGCATCGGCGGCAAGGTGAGCAAGCGCCTGGTCGAGGTGGGGGAGCGGGTGAAGAAGGACCAGCCCCTGGCCGAGCTTGACCCCCAGGACGTGCGCCTGCAGCTTGAGGCCATGCGTGCCCAGGTCGCCGCCGCCGAAGCCAATCTGCAGCTGGTACGCGCCGAGCGCGACCGCTACAAGACCCTGCTGGGGCGCAATCTGGTCAGCCGTTCGCAGTACGACAATGCCGAGAACACCTATCGCGCTGGCGAGGCGCGGGTCAAACAAGTGAAAGCCGAATTCAACGTGGCCAACAACCAGGCCGGCTACGCCGTGCTGCGCGCCTCCGAGGATGGCGTGGTAGCGCGGCGCATGGTCGAGGTAGGGCAGGTGGTGGCCGCCGGGCAAACCGTGTTCACCCTGGCCGCCGACGGCGAGCGCGAAGTGCTGATCAGCCTGCCGGAACAGGCCTTCGAACGCTTCAAGGTTGGCCAGGACGTGGCCGTCGAGCTGTGGTCGCAGCCGGATCAGCGTTTCTCCGGGCGCATTCGCGAGATATCGCCGTCGGCCGATCCGCAGTCGCGTACCTTCGCCGCCCGCGTTGCCTTCGTCGAAGGCAAGGTGCCGGCCGAGCTGGGCCAGAGCGCCCGGGTGTTTATTGCCCATAACGGCGAAGTGCCGCTGGCGGTGCCGTTGTCGGCGCTGACCGCCGAGAAGGGCCAGCCCTATGTCTGGGTGGTCGATCCGAAGACCTCCACCCTTAGGCGTACCAATGTGCAGATCGGCCCCTATGGCGAGAAAACCGTGCCGGTGCTCGAAGGCCTGAAGGCCAGCGACTGGGTGGTGGCCGCCGGCGTACAGGTGCTGCGCGAAGGCCAGCAGGTGCGCCCGGTGAATCGGGATAACCGCACCGTTCAGCTGATGGCCGAGGAGTAATCCCGATGGATTTCAACCTCTCCGCCTGGGCCCTGCGCAACCGCCAGATCGTGCTCTATATCATGCTGTTGCTGGCCGTGGTCGGCGGTATTTCCTACACCAAGCTGGGCCAGAGCGAAGACCCGCCCTTTACCTTCAAGGCCATGGTGGTGCAGACCAACTGGCCTGGGGCGAGCGCCGAGGAAGTGGCGCGGCAGGTCACCGAGCGCATCGAAAAGAAGCTGATGGAGACCGGCGACTACGACAGGATCGTCTCCTTCTCTCGCCCCGGCGTGTCCCAGGTGACCTTTATCGCCCGCGACTCGATGCGCTCCAAGGACATTCCCGATCTGTTCTACCAGGTGCGCAAGAAGGTCAGCGACATTCGCCACACCTTGCCCCAGGGCGTTCAGGGGCCGTTCTTCAACGACGAATTCGGCACCACCTTCGGCAATATCTACGCCCTGACCGGCGATGGCTTCGACTATGCCGTGCTCAAGGACTACGCCGACCGCATCCAGCTGCAGCTGCAGCGGGTCAAGGACGTGGGCAAGGTCGACCTGCTCGGCCTGCAGGATGAAAAGGTCTGGATCGAGCTGTCCAACACCAAGCTGGCCACCCTCGGCCTGCCCCTGGCTGCAGTGCAGCAGGCGCTGGAAGAACAGAACGCGGTGGCCGCTGCCGGCTTCTTCGAAACCACCAGCGACCGCGTGCAACTGCGCGTCACCGGGCGTTTCGAGTCGGTTGATGAAATCCGCAACTTCCCCATTCGTGTGGCCGAGCGCACCTTCCGCATCGCCGATGTGGCCGAGGTCAAGCGCGGCTTCAACGATCCACCCGCGCCGCGCATGCGCTTTATGGGCGAAGACGCCATCGGCCTGGCGGTATCGATGAAGGCCGGCGGCGATATCCTGGTGCTGGGCGATGCGCTGGAAGGCGAGTTCTCCCGTCTGCAGGAAACCCTGCCGGCCGGCATGCAGCTGCGCAAGGTCTCCGACCAGCCGGCGGCGGTGAAAACCGGTGTGGGCGAGTTCGTCCGCGTGCTGGCCGAGGCGGTGATCATCGTCCTGCTGGTGAGCTTCTTCTCCCTTGGCCTGCGCACCGGCCTGGTGGTGGCGCTGTCGATTCCCCTGGTGCTGGCCATGACCTTCGCCAGCATGTATTACCTCGGCATCGGCCTGCACAAGATCTCCCTCGGCGCGCTGGTACTGGCCCTGGGCCTGATGGTGGACGACGCGATCATTGCCGTGGAAATGATGGCGATCAAAATGGAGCAGGGCTACGACCGCATCAAGGCGGCCAGTTACGCCTGGACCAGTACCGCCTTCCCCATGCTCACCGGCACCCTGATCACCGCCGCCGGTTTTCTGCCGATCGCCACGGCGATGTCCGGTACCGGCGAATACACCCGTTCGATCTTCCAGGTGGTGACTATCGCCCTGCTGGTGTCGTGGATCGCCGCGGTGGTCTTCGTACCTTATCTGGGGGCCAAGCTGCTACCAGACCTGGCCAAGCTGCACGCGGCCAAGCATGGCGGCAGCGCCGAGGGCCGTGATCCCTATTCGACGCCGTTCTATAAGCGCGTACGCGGGATGGTGGAGTGGTGCGTGCGCCGGCGCAAGACGGTGATCCTGCTGACCATCGGCCTGTTCGTCGCCTCGATCCTGCTGTTCCGCTTCGTGCCCCAGCAGTTCTTCCCGGCATCCGGCCGCCTGGAGCTGATGGTCGACCTGAAGCTGGAGGAGGGGGCCTCCCTGGCTGCCACCGAAGCACAGGCCAAGCGCCTGGAGCAGCTGCTCCGCGACCACGAAGGCATCGACAACTTCGTCGCCTATGTCGGCACCGGTTCGCCGCGCTTCTATCTGCCGCTCGACCAGCAACTGCCGGCCGCCAGCGTGGCGCAGTTCGTGGTGTTGGCCAAAAGCATCGAGGAGCGTGAGAAGATCCGCCTGTGGCTGATCGGCCTGCTGCATGACGAGTTCCCGACCCTGCGCACCCGTGTCTCGCGCCTGGAAAACGGCCCGCCCGTGGGTTACCCGGTGCAGTTTCGCGTCTCCGGCGAGCATATCGATGAAGTGCGCGCCCTGGGCCGCCAGGTCGCCGCCAAGGTGCGCGACAACCCCCATGTGACCAACGTACACCTGGACTGGGAAGAGCCGAGCAAGGTGGTGCGCCTGAATATCGACCAGGAGCGCGCCCGCGCCCTGGGCGTCAGCACCGCCGATCTGTCGCGCTTTCTGCAGAGCTCGCTGACCGGCTCGCCAGTCAGCCATTACCGCGAAGGCAACGAGCTGATCGAGATCCTCTTGCGCGGCACCTTGAGCGAGCGCCAGGAACTGGGCCTGCTACCGAGCCTGGCGGTGCCCACCGACAGTGGCAAGAGCGTGCCGCTGGCGCAGATCGCCACCCTGGAGTACGGCTTCGAGGAAGGCGTGATCTGGCACCGCAACCGCCTGCCCACGGTCACCGTGCGCGCCGATGTGTACGGCAAGGAACAGCCGGCCAGCCTGGTCAAGCAGATACTGCCGACCCTGGAGCCGATCCGCGAGGTGCTGCCGGACGGCTATCAGCTGGAAGTCGGCGGCAGCGTGGAGGACTCCAGTCGCGGGCAGAAGTCGGTCAACGCCGGTATCCCGCTGTTTATCGTGGTAGTGCTGACTCTGCTGATGCTGCAGCTGAAAAGCTTCTCGCGCTCGGCCATGGTGTTTCTCACCGCGCCCCTGGGGCTGATCGGTGTGACCCTGTTCCTGCTGATCTTCCGCCAGCCCTTCGGCTTCGTCGCCATGCTCGGCACCATCGCCCTGTCGGGGATGATCATGCGCAACTCGGTGATCCTGGTCGATCAGATCGAACAGGATATCGCCGCCGGCATGGACCGCTGGCACGCGATTATCGAAGCCACAGTGCGGCGCTTCCGGCCCATCGTGCTGACCGCCCTGGCGGCGGTGCTGGCGATGATCCCGCTGTCGCGCAGCGTGTTCTTCGGGCCGATGGCGGTGGCCATCATGGGCGGCCTGATCGTCGCCACGGCGCTGACCCTGCTGTTCCTGCCGGCACTCTATGCCGCCTGGTTCCGGGTCAAGGAAACGGAGCGTCAGCCGGGCTAACAGACGCTTGATGCATAAAAAAACCAGACCTCAGGGACTGGTTTTTTTATGCAAGTTTGTCCTGTATTTGTAGACGCGGGGGGACCCCTGGTTCCATGCCCGCGAAGCTTTTGCCGTTTCACCATCCCCCTATGCTCACCCGCCTAAACCGTGGCTTCTCGGTGCGCACGGCGCACCCTACGGGAGAGGCCACCCCGCGTTCAAACGCCGCGCCCGTGCGCAACCTGCAGCCGCGATATGGGTGCCTTTCGGGCTGTCATCGAACCGATAGCGGCGGATGCTGTCGCCCCATCTGTCGGCTTCAAGCTGTTAGGGTTGTGGCGGACAGTTGTCGGTGGGCAGGTTCTTTTGCACGTTGAACCGTGGTGTTGCAGGCCTGATTTGCGCGCCGGCTGTCCTGAGCTGCCGGGTGCCGCAGGCAGCTGAAATCCATGAATTCAGGGAGGCTGCACATGCCGCTGAACAATACCGTCCATTTGATCGCCTATCCCAACCGCATCGGCTCGGGGCTGGCCGATCTGGCTGATTTTGTCGAACACAAGCTCGGCCGCGCTGTCGGCGGGGTGCATGTATTGCCGCCTTTCCCGTCGAATGCCGACAGTGGTTTCTCGCCGCTGACCCACAAGCGCATCGACCCGGCCTTCGGCGACTGGGCCGATATCGAACGCCTGAGTGCGAACTACGATGTCTGCCTGGATCTGGTACTCAATCACCTGGCTGACGATTCGCTGGAGTTTCAGGACTACCTGCAAAAGGGCAAGGCCTCGGCCTGGGCCGAGCTGTTTGTCGACGTCGACAGCCTGGGCGAAATCGGCCCGGACGATCTGGCCAAGATCCATATCCGCAAGGAAAAGGAACCGTTCCGCGACATCACCTTTGCCGACGGCAGCAGCGGGCGGGTCTGGTGCACCTTCACCGAACGGCAGATCGACCTCAACTTCGACTCGCCGCTGACCTACCAGATGATGGCCAACACCATCGCCTATCTCGCCGAGCGCGGGGTCAAGCTGCTGCGCCTGGATGCCTTTGGCTACACCACCAAGAAAATCGGCACCAGCTGCTTTCTGGTGGAGCCACAGGTGTGGCATATCCTCGACTGGTTCAAGACCACCGCGGCGGCCAGCGGCATAGAGCTGCTGCCCGAGGTGCACGACCACCCCAGCTGGCAGTACGCCATTTCCGCGCGCGGCATGTGGTCCTATGCCTTTGCTCTGCCGCCCCTGCTGCTGTACACGCTGCTCGACGCCAACAGCCAGTACCTCAAGTCCTGGCTGCGCATGTGCCCGCACAACCAGATCACCGTGCTCGACACCCACGACGGCATCTGCATTCCCGATGTGGAGGAGATTCTGCCGCGCGAGCATATCGAAGCGCTGATCCAGAATGTCTCCGAGCGCAGCGCCGACCCGATCCTGCGCCGCTCGGCGGCCAACGTGCACAGCGTCGGCGCGATCTACCAGCTCACCTGCACCTTCTTCGATGCCTTGCAGGGCAACGAAGACGCCTATATCGCCGCCCGCGCGATCCAGTTCTTCACCCCCGGCATACCGCAGGTCTACTACGTCGGCCTGCTGGCCGGCCAGAACGACACCGAACTGATGCACGAAACCGGCGAAGCGCGGGAAATCAACCGCCACCACTACTCGCTGGATGAAGCCGAGGAAGCCTTGCAGGCCCCGGTGGTGCAACGCCTGCTTAGCCTGATGGAACTGCGCTCCACCCACCCAGCCTTCGCCGGCGAGTTCGAACTGCACCAGTCGAACATGTCCAGCGTCTCGATGGGCTGGCGCGCCGGGGCACACAGCTGCCACCTGTTCGTCGACCTGAACTTCCGCACCGCCACCGTGACCTGCACCGACCCGGATAGTGGTGGGGAGACGAGCTTTAGGTGTTGAGGCGGGTAGGCGCGGCCCATGAACGCGATGCCCTGGTGTGGCGGATGTTTGGCCCTGGATGCTTCCTGCGAGTGTGCTGGCGCGATATGGCTTTGTAGGATGGGTGGAGCGCAGCGATACCCATAAAGCAATCAACCGCATGGGTATCGCGCTGCTCAACCCATCCTACGGGTCTTCCGTAATCCTGTAGGAGCGGGCCATACCCGCGATGCGATGGTGCCGCCAACGCCGAATTCGGTTTGCTTACGCCGCTTGTGCTGTTCCTCGGCTAACGGTTGACTCGCTGTGCTCGCCCTGCGGGCCAGCCTTCGGCTGTTACTCCGCTGCGCTGCGTTTCGCCCTTACGGCGGGTCACTTTTGGCAAACGCCCGGATGGCCGGCCCCGCCAAAAGTAAGCAAAAGGTCTTGCCCCTTGCATCCGGCCCGACTTCGTCGGCTTGATTCACTGCGCTCACCCTGCGGGCCAGTCTTCGGCTGTTACTGCGCTTCGCTCCGTTTCCTCGCTCCATCATTGCTTCAGGGGCCCGACCGGATGCGGCCCACCGATGAAGGGCCATCCCTGGCCCTTTACGCCTCTCGCCGCATCCATGCGGCTCGCTCTCTTCCGCAACGATTCCGCTCGGCCTCCTGATGGGGCGTTTGGCGTCGTCTGCGAGATTAGTGTTCTAGAAGCAAAGCAAACTGTAGGAGCGGGCTTGCCCGCGATGCTTTTGCTTTGGCTTTTACGCTCTGCCTTCCACAAATCGTCCAAACAACGCGGTTCCCGAATCCCGTCAGGAGGCCGAGCGTAGGTGCTGTGGAGAGGGGCGTTTGGCATGGATGCCAAACGAGGAGCGATGGGCCAGGGATGGCCCACCGTGACGACCCTCGGAGCAGCGCCGGAGCGAGGGAAGTCTGGCGCAGCCAGACCCGTATGCCGGGTGTGCTTTCTCTTTGGTTACTTTCTCTTTGCACAAACAAAGAGAAAGTAACTCGCCGTAAGGGCGAAAGGGTGACTCACAATCAAAGCATATGCGGCGGGCGTTAGAGGATTGATGGGTATCGCTGTGCTCGACCCATCCTACGAGCTCGTTTAAACGGAAATTAATTTTGTATGGTCGAAGTCGTAGTTGAACTTCTGTTTCTCTTTTATTCCGTCGCTTCTTATATATTCCACTGTAATGAAAAAAGGCTGAATAATAAAAGAACCTATGCCTTGTTGTATGAGTATAGAGTAGCGGCCTCCAGCCTCAATGCGGTCGAAAAAATCGGGGCTCAACTTATGATCTATTCCACTTGATTTAAAGCTGATGTTTATAGCGCCGCTTCCGGCGTTGTAGTATTCAACTGTATAGCCATCTCGTGTATGTTTTGCACCCATGTAAAGCAATCTTGGCTTAATAGAGTCAGTTGCTCTTTGTTCAATTGTCATTGCAGTCTGTACCTCATGGTCAAACTGCGATCTGGCAACAGAAACTAGCTCCCTTTGGCTTTCTACTGACAAGCGCAGTTCATTTGCCTGAAGCTCGAGAGCAGCGGTGTTTTGTTTTAATTCAATACCTTGTTGGAAATATCCCAAAACCAGCCAGAGAATTGCGATTGGTCCAAATATTCCTGCAAGAAAGTCGCCTATTTCATTTAGTTCGAGATCGCTTATGCTGGTGAGTTTGTCTCCGATCATAAGCCACACTGCAATGGCGTATGTCGCAGTAAGAATGGCCCCTGAAATAGATAAAAATCTACTCATATGTGCTCCATTTTTCATTGCTCTTCAAATGTGCCGCGTTGATCTAGGTGTTTGAGTTGGCCGGAAAAGGGAAAGATTTATTTTTTAATAAATCAGGTTTCTGTCGGGCCAAAAAAGCCAGACCTCAGTGTCTGGCTTTTTCACATCCATCCAACCCTTCTTACAGCGCCCCAAACACCTTCTTAGCCAAACTGGTCGCCGCACCAGCCGGGTTCTGGCGAAGGCTGGCTTCCTGCTTGGCGATCATTTCGAACAACCCGTCCAGCGCCTGTTCGGTGACATAGCTTTCGATATTCGCGCTTTTCGCGTCGATCACCCCGAACGCTGCAGCCTGGCCGGCGAAGGCGTTGTACTGCTGGGCCAGGCCGACCTGGGCGGTGGTTTGCTGGACGATGGGCAGGAACTTGGCGCGGAGCTGTTCGCGGCTGGTCTTGTTCAGGTATTGGGTGGCCGAGTCTTCGGGGCCGGCGAGGATGCTCTTGGCGTCCTGTACGGTCATTTTCTTCACCGACTCCACCAGCAGGGCCTGAGCCTGGGGCACCGCCGCTTCGGCGGCCTGGTTCATGCTGGTTTCCAGCTGCGTCACCTGGGCACCCATGCCCATCATCTTCATGGTGCGCGCCGCCTTGCCGAGGTTGCCGGGTAGTTCGATGCGCACGTCCGGGTTGTTGCTGAAACCGCCGGGCGCACCCAGTTGCTGGACCGCCACCTGCGCGCCCTGGATCAGGGCGTCCTTGAGGCCGCCGCTGGCGTCGGTCTGGCTCAGGTCGGCGAGGGACAGGGCGAAGGCGTTGGCGGAAAGTACAAGAGCGGCGGCGAGGGTGGTAATGCGCAGCATGGGGCGATCCTTCTTGGGAAACAGATAGGGCGAGCTTAGCGGAGCGTGGCGGTGTCAGCAAAAGACTTGAGTTTGAGCGCTGGCGAACCATTTTTTGGCCCCGCGTAATGGGCCCTAGCGGGGCCTGTAGGAATTGTGATGCGCTAGCGTTAAAGCCCGCACAGCAGTGGCTTTTTGCTACCCGCAGGGCGTTTCAATGCTGTTATGCTCGGGCAAGACAGGGGGCTTTCCCGCTTATTCGCGGCTATGGACAGGCCTTAAGGATTCTCAATGCCGCCACCCGCCGAACTGGCCCGCCACTCCGTTAAAGCTGTTGCCACCTTAGGTGCCACTCGTCACGCTCTGCTGTTTATGGCTGCGCTGCTTTTGCTGCTGTTTGTCGTGGCCAGTGTGGGCCTGGTGCAGATTGCCCTGCAGCAGAATACGCGGGCGACCCAGCAGAGCCTGTTCTATGTCGACAAGGCCATCCAGACCCGGGAAAAGTCGATGTTGGCGACCCTCAAGGATTACGCCTACTGGGGCGAGGCCTATCGCAATCTGCATGTCACGGTCGACTACGAGTGGGCTTATATCCGGCAGAACCTCGGCCCCAGCCTGTTCGAGGATTTCGCCTATGAGGGCTTGTTTGTGCTCGACCCTCAAGGTCGTACTGCTTATGCGGTGGTCAATGGCCAGCGGGTGGCGGTTGCGCTGGAGCAATGGCTAAAACAGGACGTAGCCGAATTGCTGGAGCAGGCCCGTAGGCAAACCGAGGATGAAGAGCCGGTGGTGGGCTTTGTCCAAGTCGATGGGCAACCCGCGCTGCTGGCCGTCACCGGCCTGACCACCGGCGGCGACCCCCAGGTCGGCGCGCTGGCGGGGCCGCCCTCGCTGTTGCTCTTCGTTGATCTGCTCAGCCCGGCGAAGCTGCAGGCCCTGGGTGAGGATTTCGGCGTCACCAACCTGCGCTTGGCCACCGACCCCGTTGATGCCCAGGCCACGCCGGCATTGGCGCTGACCAGTGTGGGCGCGCAGCCGCTGTTGTTGCGCTGGGAGCCTGCGCGGCCAGGCCGCCTGCTGCTGTACTGGATTCTGCCGCTGCTCGCCCTGGGCGGGACGATCTTTGCCCTGATCACCGGGTTGACCCTGCGCCGGGCCATTGCTTCGGCGCGAGAGGTGGATGCCAGTTACGCCTCGCTGTATGCCAGCCAGCAGGCCCTGGCCGCCAGTGAAGTGCGCTTTCGGGATGTGGCCGAGGCCGCTACGGACTGGATCTGGGAGGCCGACGCCGAGCTGCGTCTGACCTATCTGTCGACCCGCTTCCAGGCGCTGACCGGACATGCGGCAAGCGCCTGGCTCGGTCACCCGCTGGACGAACTGATGCAGTGCCCTGGCGGCCTGGATGTCTGGCTGGAGACCTGTAGCAGCTCAGCAACAGTTAGCCATATTCGCCAATGCCATTACCGCGCTTGCGATGGCGAGTTGCGCACCTGCCATCTGTCATTGCGGCGTATCGCGGATGGTCAGGCAGCGGGTGGTTATCGCGGTACGGTCAGCGATATCACCGAAGAGCTGCAGGCCCAGGCGCGTATCGAACACCTGTTATTGCACGATGCCCTGACCGGTCTGCCCAACCGCCACCGTATGCAGGAGTTCCTCGAAGCCAAACTCAAGGCGTTGCCCTCGGCCGCCAAGCCGCTGGTGATGCTGAGCATCGATCTGGATCGTTTCAAGCCGGTCAACGACTCCTTCGGTCATGAAGTGGGCGATCAGGTGCTGGCCGAGGTGTCCCAGCGTTTGCGTTTGGCCTTGCACGAGGGGGACCTGGTGGCGCGCATGGGCAACGATGAATTTATCCTGATCGTCAGCGGCATCTCGGCTGCGGAGGAAGTGGAGCAGCTCTGTGTGGGGCTGATCGGCGCAATCGAGCAGCCTTTCGAGATCGATAATCACCGCATTTTCCTCGGTGCCAGTATTGGGGTGGCCATGGCTCCGACCGACTCCCGCCAGGCTGATGAATTGCTGCGTTTTGCCGAGATTGCCCTCTACCAGGCCAAGGGTGCCGGGCGCAGTGCCTGGTGCTTTTACGCCAATGCTATGAACGAGCGGGTGATCGAGCGTCGGCAACTGGAGAACGACCTGCGCCATGCCGTGGCCAATGAGGAGCTGCGCCTGGTGCTGCAGCCCCGCTATCGCGTCAGCGGCCAGCGCATGGTGGCGGTCGAAGCGCTGGTGCGCTGGCAGCATCCCCAGCGTGGGTTGCTGGGGCCGGACAGCTTTATCGCGATTGCCGAAAGCACCGGGCTGATCATTCCACTCAGCGCCTGGGTGCTGCGTGCGGCCTGTCGCGAGGCCTTGAGCTGGAGCGAGGCGCTGATCGTTTCGGTCAATCTGTCGCCGGTGGAGTTTCGCGGCGGCCAGCTGGTGGCGCAGATTCGCAGTGCACTCGAAGAGACCGGGCTGCCACCCGGGCGTCTGGAGCTGGAGCTGACCGAGAGCGTGATGCTGGAAGATGCCGAGGGGGCTCTGGTGTTGATGCAGGAGCTGAAAGGCCTGGGCGTGCGGCTGTCCATGGATGACTTCGGCACGGGCTACTCGTCCCTCAGTTACCTGCGAGCCTTCCCCTTCGATGGCCTGAAGATCGACCGCAGCTTTATGACCGACCTGCATGCCGCCGACGATAGCAAAGCGATTATCCAGGCCATTATCGGCCTCGGCCGCGCCCTGAGCCTGACCGTGACCGCCGAGGGCGTGGAAACCCGGGAGCAGCTGGAGCTCCTGCGCCAATATGGCTGCGATGAGGCCCAGGGCTACTTGCTCAATCGGCCGATGCCGCCCGAAGAGCTGCGTCTTCTGCTCTAAATGCGACGAGCCAGATATCTGTAGGGTGCGCCGTGCGCACCGCGGCTTGCGCGGTTATTCGCCACATTCATCTCCCGCCTACGACAACGGCTTGATCGATTGCTGGCCTGGAAGATCGGCGGTTAACCCCGGTGCGCGCAGCGCACCCTACGGGACCGCGGAACCCCCGCATCGCCGCAAGGCATCGCACTCGTAGGGTGCGCCGGCGCACCCTACTTAATCGGCGTTTAAGCGTTGCAGCTCGCGGCGCACCATCTGTGCGTAGGCGGCGGGTTTGAGGGCGTAGAGCTCTGCGGCTACCCAGCTTAGCCAGCGTGCGCCGAGTTCGGCTTTCGCCGCCAGCAGGCGCTGGGCTTCGGCCTCGGCGCGGGCCTGGTTGGCCTGGTGGAATTCGGCGCGGGAGGGTTTGGCGGTTTTGTCGTTGTCTGGGTTCATGGTTATCTACAAGCTCTGTGACCCCGTAGGGTGGATCGGGGCGAGTAGCTGACGCCTTTTTCATCCACCATCGCGATTTGGTGGATGGATAAAGCGTCATCCACCCTACATCGTTTTCGGTAGGTGGGTTTACACCGTCTCGGCCATGTCCTCGTTTCTATCCATGGCCACCTGGCGAATCGACAGGCGAATCTCCGCCGGCAGCACGCGCTTGGCTGCGCCTTCGGCCAGTTCGTTGAGCAGTGGGTGGTGGCTGAGTTTGCCGGCTTCGTCCTGACGCAGCACGCCTTCATCGAGCAGACTCTGGATAAAGTGGCGGAACAGGCTCTTGTCGAAGAACTCCGGGGCGTTGAGGCCATGCAGGATCGACAGGCGCTGGGCCATCACGGTGCACAGGTCTTCCAGTTTTTCGGCGCTGATGGTGTTCTGCCCGGCGTTGAGCAGCAGGGCGGTGGCCATATAGAAGCGCTGCAGGGTCTGCACGATGGCGCGGGCCAGCAGGGTCAGCAAAACGAACTCGCGCGAGCTGGGGGCTGGGCGTATATACACGTCGCCGTCGAACTTGAGCAGGCCCTGTTCGACAAAGGCCGCCAGCCACTGATCGACCACGCCGTCCAGTTCGTCCAGATTCCAGCGGATAAACAGCTCCGACTGCAGATAGGGATAGAGCGCGCGGGTGTAGCGCAGGATCTGCTCGCGGCTCATCCGCGCGCTGCTCTGGAAGAAGCTCGCCAGCAGCGCCGGCAACGCGAAGATATGCAGCACGTTGTTGCGGTAATAGGTCATCAGAACGGCGTTGTGCTCGTTCAGGTAGAGGATCTTGCCCAGGGCGTCGCTCTGTTCGGCGAGCAGGTCCATCTTCTGCACGTATTCGATCAGCGCCTGGCCATTGCCCTCCGGCAAGGTGGTGTGGGGCGAGTAGGGCACTTTGCGCAGCAGCGCCAGGTACAGGTCGAGCACCCGCGCCAGGGCGCGGTCGTCCAGGGCCAGCTTGCTGGTGGAGAGCAGCGCCAGGGCCACCAGGTTGACCGGGTTGATCGCCGCCGCCTCGTTGAGGTGCTGGGCCACCTTGTCGCCCAGGCGATTGGTGGCGCTGTTCAGCCACTCGGGGCGGAACTGGCTGCCGTAGTCCTGGCTGCGCCAGTCCGGCTGCTCGGCGTCGAGGAATTCGGCCAGTTTGATCGGCTCGCCGAAGTTGACCCAGACCTGGCCGAAACGCTGCTTGAGTGCGCCGATCACCTTGAAGATGTCGAAGATCGACTCCTTCTTCTTGCTCGCGCCGCGCAGCTCACCCAGGTAGGTGCGGCCTTCCAGCACCCGCTCGTAGCCGATATACACCGGCACGAACACCACCGGCAGACGGTTGCTGCGCAAAAAGCTGCGCATGGTGATGGCCAGCATGCCGGTCTTCGGCTGCAGCATGCGCCCGGTGCGCGAACGGCCGCCCTCGACGAAGTACTCCACCGGGAAGCCCTTGCTGAACAGGGTGTGCAGGTATTCGTTGAATACCGCGGTATAGAGCGGGTTGCCCTTGAAGGTGCGGCGCATGAAGAACGCGCCGCCACGCCTTAGCAGGCCGCCGATGACCGGCATGTTGAGGTTGATTCCGGCGGCGATATGCGGCGGCGTCAGGCCGTTGCGGAACAGCAGGTAGGACAGCAGCAGGTAGTCGATATGGCTGCGGTGGCAGGGTACATAGATCACCTCATGGCCCTGGGCGACGTCCTGCACACCTTCGATATGGTTGACCTTGATGCCGTCGTAGATCTTGTTCCAGAACCAGCTCAGCACCAGTTCGAGGAAGCGAATGGCGGTGTAGGTGTAATCCGAGGCGATCTCGTTGCCGTAACGCAGGGCTTGTCTTTCGGCCTTCTCCAGGCTGATGTTCTCGCGTTCGGCTTCGTCGAGGATCGCCTGGCGTACCTGCGGGCCGTGCACCAGGCCCTTGACCAGGTTGCGCCGATGCGACACGTCCGGGCCGATAACCGCGGCCTTCTGGTTGCGAAAGTGCACCCGCAGGATGCGCTGGACCATGCGCAGGGTGCGCTCGTGGCCCTTGTCCTGCTCGATCAGCTCGCGCATCTGGATCGGCGTGGAGAACTGCACGCGGGTCTTGCGGCCCAGGATCAGGATGCTCACCAGCCGGCGCAGACGCCCGGTCACCGCCCAGCTGTCGGCGAACAGCAGCTTCCACGGGCTGGTTTCGCGGTCCGGCGACTGGCCCCAGAACACGCTGACCGGAATGATCTGCGCATCGTCCACCGCATGCTGGCTCAGTGCGCTGACCAGGCGCTGCAGCGTCGGCGAGGTGCCGCGCTTGTCCTGGCGGCCGAGCCAGTCCGGCTCCGGGGTCAGGTAGAAGAACGCCGCCGGTTCCTCCAGTGCCCCCACCGACACCGGCAGCACCGGGCGTGGCAGGCCGGCCTTGCGGCACTCGGTATCGACCACCGCCAGGTCGCTCAGCGACGGCAGCTGGAGCACGTAGAACACCGGCTTGCTGCGGTCGAGCTTGAGGGTAAAGGCCGACTGGTTGATGGTTTCCGAGCGCACCCAGAGGTACAGCACACGGCGCAGGGTGCCAAAGACAAGGCGGCGGAACGGGGATCGGGTCATACGGAGTCTGCTGGCTTGGCAAAACGAGCATTTGCTCGGGGGGGCGTAGTGTGCCGGATCGTCGGGCTGTCGGCAAAATCTTGTAACTGCTTGATTCGCTGAACCTAGGTTGGGTTATACGGCGTTGGCAGGCATACCGAATGATGGGTTACGCCGCGCCTAGAATGCGCTCTGGCCACCTAGCGCCTGGGCGGCTAACCCATCCTGCGGGGCTGCGCCGACAGGTCGCACGGCATGACCCCCAGGTTCCCGGCTTGCACTGGCCCTGGCCGACTCCTTATAGTCCGCCGGCATTTAAACGCCCGGCTTGCACCTGCACGGGTCGCGAGCAGGGCCTGTTACCGCAATGGTGAGAGGCCATGATCGAAATAAGAAACCTGACCAAGCGTTTTGCGCAGCATACCGTCGTGGACAATCTGTCCTTTAGCGTCCAGCCCGGTGAAGTACTGGGCTTTCTCGGCCCCAACGGTGCCGGTAAATCCACCACCATGAAGATGCTCACCGGCTTTCTTGCGCCGACCTCGGGCAGCGCCAGCATCCTCGGTTTCGATATCCAGAAGGACTGCCTCAAGGCCCAGCGCCTGATCGGCTATCTGCCCGAAGGCGCGCCCTGCTACGGCGATATGACGGTGCGCAGCTTCCTCGAATTTATCGCCGAGGTGCGCGGCTTCAAGGGTGCCGAGAAGCGTGAGCGGGTTGCCAAGGCGGTTGCTCAGGTGGAGCTGGAAGCCGTGCTTGAGCAGTCGATTGAGACGCTCTCGAAAGGCTTTAAGCGCCGCGTCGGCCTGGCCCAGGCGATTCTGCATGACCCCAAGGTGCTGATCCTCGACGAGCCCACCGATGGCCTCGACCCGAATCAGAAGCACCAGGTGCGCAAGCTGATTCAGAGCCTGGCCTACGACAAGATCGTGATCATCTCCACCCATATTCTTGAAGAGGTGTCCGCCGTTTGCACCCGCGCGGTGGTGATCGCCCACGGCAAGCTGCTGGCCGATGGCACGCCGTTGGAGCTGGAAAGCCGCTCGCGTTACCACCAGGCCGTCACTCTGGTGGCTGAGGAGCCGCTGGATCAGGCCGCGCTGGCAGCCTTGCCGGGTGTGGCCGGGGTGGAGGAGAACGCTCTGGAACACAGCCTGAGCGTGCTGGCCAAACCGGGCGAGGTGATCTTCCCCCAGGTCAATGGGCTGATCGCCGAGCGCGGCTGGAAGGTGCGTGAGTTGAATGTCGAACGCGGGCGGCTGGACGAAGTGTTCCGCAGCCTGACCCGTGGGGAGGTGGTATGAGTCAGTTGTCGGTGATATTCAAACGCGAGCTGGCGAGCTACTTCGCCACGCCGCTGGCCTACGTATTTATCCTGATCTTTCTGGTGCTGTCCGGGGTGTTCACCTTCTACCTCGGCGGCTTCTTCGAGAGCGGCCAGGCCAACCTGTCGGCGTTCTTCAATTTCCACCCCTGGCTGTATCTGTTTCTGGTGCCGGCGATTGCCATGCGCCTGTGGGCCGAGGAGCGCAAGAGCGGCACCATCGAACTGCTGATGACCCTGCCGATCACCCGTTTCGACGCGGTTACCGGCAAGTTCCTCGCCGCCTGGGCCTTTGCCGGCCTGGCGCTGCTGCTGACCTTCCCGATGATCATCACCGTCAATTACCTGGGCGAGCCGGACAACGGCGCGATCCTGACCGGTTATATCGGCAGCTGGCTGCTGGCCGGGGCCTACCTGGCGATTGGCTCGTGCATGTCGGCGCTGGCGAAGAACCAGGTGATCGCCTTTATCCTGGCGGTCAGCGTGTGTTTCCTGTTTATCGTCAGCGGCTTTCCCATGGTGCTCGACGGCTTCAGTGGCTGGGCCCCGCAATGGCTGATTGATGCCGTGGCTTCGCTGAGCTTCCTGACCCGTTTCGATGCGATCAGCAAGGGCGTGATCGACCTGCGCGACCTGCTGTATTTCCTCACCCTGATCGCCGCCTGGTTGGCCGCGACCGCGGTGGTTATCGACCTGAAAAAAGCTGACTGAGGTCGCCCATGAAAAAGCTGATGCTTTCCAGCGCCGGGCTCGTACTCATTGCCCTGGCGTTTCTCGCCTTCAACCTGTTCGCCGGTCTGGGCCTGAGCAATGCCCGCCTGGACCTGACCGAACAGAAGCTCTACACCCTGACCGACGGCAGCCGGCAGATCCTGCGGGAGCTGGACCAGCCGCTGGAGTTGAATTTCTTCTACTCCGACGCCGCGACCAAGGAACTGCCGGTGCTGCGCACCTACGCCAAGCGCGTCGAGGAGATGCTCAAGGCCTACCAGCGCGAGGCCGGTGACAAGCTCAAGCTGAATATCATCGACCCCGCGCCGTTCTCCGAGGACGAGGACAAGGCCGCCGAACTCGGTCTGCAGGGTGTTCCCCTGCAGCAGGGCGGCGACTCCATCTACTTCGGCCTGGCCGGCAAGAATGCCGAAGGCCTGACCCAGGTGATCCCGTTCTTCGCCCTGGATCAGGAAGAGTTCCTCGAATACGAACTCAGCCGCCTGGTGCAGAGCCTGGCCAAGCCCGAGCGGCCAGTGGTCGGCGTGCTGTCCGGCCTGCCGGTCAACGGCGGCTTCGACATGGCCGCGCGTCAGCCGACACCGGCCTGGATGCTGATCGAGGAAGTGCGCCAGCTGTTCCAGATCGAGAGCCTGAAGGCCGATGTGGACCTGATCCCTGAGCAGGTGTCGGTGCTGCTGCTGATCCACCCCAAGCAGCTGCCCGAGCAGACGCTGTATGCGATCGATCAGTTCGTCCTGCGCGGCGGCAAGCTGCTGACCTTTGTCGACCCCTTTAGCGAAGCCGACACCCAGGCCGAGATGCCTGGCGAGATGGTGATCGACAAGGCCTCCGATCTGCCCGGGCTGTTCAAGGCCTGGGGCCTGCGCATGGTGCCCGACCAGGTGCTCGGCGACGGTTCCTACGCCATGTCGGTCAGCATGGGCCAGGGCCAACGCCCGGTGCGTCATGCCGCCTGGCTGAGTCTGCCGAAAAAGGCCCTTGATCAGGACGACATCAGCACCGCCTCGCTGGAAACCATCACCGTGGCCACCGCCGGCATACTGGAGCCGCTGGAAGGGGCCAAGACCCAGTTCACCCCGCTGATCAGCAGCTCGCAGTACGCCATGCCCTTCGATGCGAAGCGCTTCGGCATGCTGGCCAACCCGGAAGAGCTGATCCGCGAGCTGGAGCCCACCGGCGAGCGTTACACCCTGGCCGCGCGCATCAGCGGCCCGGCGCAGTCGGCCTATCCGGACGGTATCGAGGGGCAGAAGGACGGCCTCAAGCAGGCGGACAATATCAACGTGATAGTCGTAGCCGACACGGATATACTCACCGACCGCATGTGGGTGCAGGTGCAGGACTTCTTCGGCCAACGCATCCCCCAGCCCTGGGCCGACAACGCCGCCTTCGCCATCAACACCCTGGACAACCTGGCCGGCAGCGATGCGCTGATCAGCGTGCGCTCGCGGGGCCGTTTCAGCCGGCCGTTCGAGGTGGTGGAGCGGATTCAGCGCGAGGCCGAAGTGCAGTTCCGTGAGAAGGAGCAGACCCTGCAGGCGCGCCTGGCGGAAACCGAGCAGCAACTCGCGGCCCTGCAACAGAACGACGACCCGAGCAAGATGCTCGAACTGACCCCCGAGCAGCAGGCGGCGGTGCAGCGCTTTGTGCAGCAGAAACTGGCGATCCGCAAGGAACTGCGCGACGTGCGTTACCAGCTCAATGCCGATATCGAAGCCCTGGGGCGCACCCTCAAGCTGCTTAATATCGTCCTGGTGCCGGTACTGTTGACCCTCGGCGTGCTGGCGCTGTGGTTGTGGCGCAGACGCCGTCACGGCTGATCTGCCACCACCTCAAAGGGCCGCTTTAAGCGGCCCTTTGTTTTTATCGACAAAGGGGCGTGATGCTCTTGTAGGAGCGGGCTTGCCCGCGAACAAGGCCACAAAGCATCGCGGCCAAGGCCACTCCTACAGGTATTTCAGCGCTTTAGCGCAGTGCAGCCAAAAACCATAACTCTCGCCATAATGCCCCGCGCTCTTGCGCCAAGCGGATCGCCGTGACCGATCTAACCAGTCCTGTTTCCCTGTTTTGAGGATTATTAGATGCCTACCCTCCTGGTCAAAATATTCGAAGGCCGCAGCGATGAGATCAAACGCGAGTACGCCAAAGCCCTGACCGACGCCTCGACCCAAGTGCTCGGCTGCGATGCCGGCGCGGTGGATGTGATCTTCGAAGAAGTGAAGAAAAGCGATTGGGCCACCGGCGGCGTGCTCTGGTCCGAGCGCGACTAGCGCTGAACCGCGCGATAAGACGGCAGGCTGCCTTGTTGCCCAGCTTTAGCGGCACCTAGGGCAGAGACATGGATGTCCCTTATGGCTGCCATGCCGTTCTGGCCGTTGCCATGGGCTAGGCCGCTGGGCTTAACCGGCACCTCGGCAAAACGTGGTCGGTCGTTTTCCCCCGGTTAAATCTGCGACAATCGCCACCCTCCAGCCTTTCCCCTTGAGCCACTCCGCGATTAGCCGATGACCGATGCCACGCCCGCCGTTGACCAACTGCTGAAAAACCTCGACCAGACTCTGCTGGGCGATCGCCATCGCCTGCGCCGCCAGTTGCACGAATTGCGCAAGCAGAGCCCAGTGGACGAGGCCAAGCTGGCGCAGTGGCTGCAGCGCTTCGAGGCGTCCCGGGCCAAGGTCGAGGCGCGCAGGTTGAGCGTGCCGGTCATGCGTTACGACGATGCCTTGCCGATTGCGGCCAAGCGCGACGAGATCAAGGCCGCCATCGCCAAGCATCAGGTGGTGGTGATCGCCGGGGAAACCGGTTCGGGCAAGACCACTCAGTTGCCGAAGATCTGCCTGGAGCTGGGCCGCGGCGTGCATGGCCTGATCGGCCACACCCAGCCGCGCCGTCTGGCTGCACGCAGCGTGGCTACTCGGGTTGCTGAGGAGATTGGCACGCCCCTGGGCGAGCTGGTCGGCTATCAGGTGCGCTTCGAGGACCAGAGCAACGAGCGCAGCCTGATCAAGCTGATGACCGACGGCATCCTGCTGGCGGAGACTCAGCACGACCGCTACCTGGAAAAGTACGACACCATCATTGTCGACGAGGCCCACGAACGCAGCCTGAACATCGACTTCCTCCTGGGCTTTCTGAAAACCCTGCTGGTGCGCCGCCCCGACCTCAAGCTGATCATCACTTCGGCGACCATCGACCTGCAGCGCTTCTCTGAACATTTCGATGGTGCGCCTATTGTTGAAGTGTCCGGGCGCACCTTCCCGGTGGATACCTGGTACCGGCCGCTGACCGCCGAGCAGGATGAAGACGGCAACCGCGTCGAGGAAGACCTCTCCGTCGACCAGGCGCTTCTCGCAACGCTGGATGAAATCAGCGCCTTCGAGAAAGCCGAGGGCAAACGCCCTGGCGATGTGCTGGTATTCCTGCCTGGCGAGCGCGAGATTCGCGACGCTGCCGAGGTGCTGCGCAAGGCCAACCTGCGCCTGACCGAGGTGTTGCCGCTCTATGCGCGGCTGACTCCGGCCGAGCAGCAGAAGATTTTCGCGCCCATGGGCGCACGCAAGATCGTCCTCGCCACCAACGTCGCCGAGACCTCGCTGACCGTGCCGGGCATCCGCTATGTGATCGACAGCGGCACCGCGCGGATCAGCCGTTACAGCTACCGCGCCAAGGTCCAGCGCCTGCCCATCGAGGCCGTGTCCCAGGCCAGCGCCAACCAGCGCAAGGGCCGCTGCGGGCGGGTTGAGCCGGGTATCTGCATTCGCTTGTACAGCGAGGAAGATTTCAACGGCCGCCCGGCCTTTACCGACCCGGAAATCCTCCGTACCAACCTGGCGGCGGTGATCCTGCAGATGCTCCATCTGCGCCTCGGTGAGATCGAGGCCTTCCCCTTTATCGAGCCGCCGGATGGCAAGGCCATCAGCGACGGCTTCAACCTGCTGCAGGAGCTGTCGGCGGTCAGCCGCGAGGGCCAGCTGACGCCGCTGGGCCGCCAGCTGGCGCGCCTGCCTGTTGATCCCCGGTTAGGCCGTATGGTGCTGGAAGGGGCCAAGCAGGGCAGCCTTGAGGAAATCCTGATTATCGCCAGCGCGCTGTCGGTGCAGGATGTGCGCGAGCGCCCGTCTGACCGCCAGCAGGCCGCCGACCAGACCCATGCGCAGTGGAAGGATGTGGATTCCGACTTCGCCGCGCTGATCAACCTCTGGCGCGGCTTCGAGGAGCAGCGCCAGGCCCTGGGGTCCAGTGCGCTGCGCAGCTGGTGCCGCAAGAATTTCCTCAACTACCTGAGGCTGCGCGAGTGGCGCGACGCGCACCGTCAGCTGGTGCTGATTACCCGTGATCTACAGCTATCGCCAGCTAAGGGCAACGTAGGAAGGGTGGAGCGTAGCGATACCCATGCCGGACCAGATGATGGGTATCGCTCTGCTCAACGCCATCCTACAGGTGACGTCCAGCTATCGGCGGCGCACAAGGCCAGGGAGCTGGCCGAAAAAGACCAAGCCGCCCAGCGCGCCAAGGGCTACGCCGCCGTGCACAAGGCGATTCTCGCCGGCCTGCTCAGCCAGATCGGTCAGAAGACCGAAGACGGCGACTACCTCGGCGCGCGTCAGCGCCGCTTCTGGGTGCATCCGTCCTCGGTAATCGGTCGCAAGAAACCCAGCTGGCTGATGGCCAGTGAGCTGGTGGAAACCACCAAGCTGTTTGCACGCATGGTGGCCAAGATCGAACCGGACTGGATCGAGCCACTGGCCGGCCATCTGATCAAGAAGAACCACCTGGAACCGCACTGGGAGAAGAAGCGCGGCCAGGTGGTGGCTTTCGAGCAGATCAGCCTCTACGGCCTGATTGTGGTCGGCCGTCGCCCGGTGCATTTCGGCCCCATCGAGCCGGTTATCTGCCGCGAGCTGTTTATCCGCGAGGGCCTGGTCGGTGGCGAGATCAACTCGCGCGCCAAGTGCCTGAGCGCCAACCGTCAGCTGCTGGAAAAGCTCGACGAGCTGGAAGCCAAGGCGCGCCGCCGCGACATTCTTGCCGACGATGAAACCCTGTTCGCGTACTACGATGCGCGTCTGCCGGCGGATATCTACCAGAGCGCCACCTTTGACAGCTGGTACAAAAGCGAAAGCGCGAAGAACCCTCAGCTGCTGCTTATGCGCGAAGAGGACGTGCTCGCTCGCGACGCCAAGGAAGTTACCGCCGCGCAGTACCCGGACAGCCTGCGCCTGGGCGAACTGACCCTGCCGCTCTCCTATCACTTCGAGCCCAATCATCCGCGTGACGGCGTCACTCTGCGCGTACCCGCGCCGCTGTTGCCGCAACTGCCGCCGGAACGCCTGGAATGGCTGGTGCCGGGCCTGCTGGAAGCCAAGTGCATGGCCCTGGTGCGCGGCCTGCCCAAGGCGCTGCGCAAGAACTTCGTGCCGGTACCGGATTTTGTCGGTGCCGCCCTGGGCAAGATCAGCTTTGCCGACGGTAGCCTGCCCGAAGCCCTCGGTCGCGAGTTGACGCGCATGACCGGTACACGGGTCAGCGAAGAGGCTTGGGCCGAGTCCGCATCCCAGATCGAAAGCCATCTGCGGATGAATATCGAAGTGGTCGACAACCAGGGTAAACCCCTGGGTGAAGGCCGCGATCTGAGTGAACTGACCGCGCGCTTCAGCCAGGCGACCCAGGCCGGCCTGGCCCTGCCAAAAACCGCCCAGAGCCAGCAACCGGTGGAGGCCAAGGCCTTTAGCGAAGTGGCGGCCAAGACCCAGCAGCAGGTCGCCGGCTTGTCCATGACCGTCTACCCGGCGCTGGTGGAAGAGGCGGGTGTGGTCAAGGAAGGGCGCTTCCCGACCCTGGCCGAAGCCGAGTTTCAGCATCGCCGCGCCTTGCAGCGTTTGCTCTTGCAGCAGTTGGCTGAACAGGCGAAATTCCTGCGCGGCAAGCTGCCGGGGCTGACCGAGCTGGCGCTGCTGTACCGCGACATGGGGCGGGTCGATGCCCTGGTCGAGGATATTCTGCTGGCCAGCCTCGACAGCTGCATTCTCGAAGGCAGCGAGCCGCTACCGCGCGACGGTGCCGGTCTGGCTGCCCTGGCCGAGCGCAAGCGTGGCGACTGGACCAGTCACGCCGAACGCCTGGCCAAGCTGACCCTGGAAATACTCAAGTTGTGGCACGGCCTGCAGAAGCGCTTCAAAGGCAAGATCGACCTGGCCCAGGCCATGGCGCTGAATGACATCAAGCTGCAGCTGAGCAATCTGGTGTATCCCGGTTTCGTCCGCGAAACCCCGGCGCAGTGGCTGAAGGAAGTGCCGCGTTATCTCAAGGCCATCGAGCAGCGCCTGGACAAGATCGCCGGCCAGGTGCAGCGTGATCGGGTGTGGAGCGGCGAGCTGGCGGGTTACTGGGAGCAATACCAGGCGCGCCTGGGTAAACACAGTCAGGAAGGCAAACGCGACCCGCAACTGGCCCTGTATCGCTGGCTGCTGGAGGAGTACCGCGTGTCGCTGTTTGCCCAGCAACTGGGCACCAAGCTGCCGGTATCGGACAAGCGCCTGAGCAAGCAGTGGCAAGCGGTCGAGGCCTGAGCCTGGTATCGCCGCTTTGGCGCGGTGCGAGCGGGGCGGTCTGCGGCGAACTCGGCCGTGCAGCCCTGCTAGACTCGGGGCACAACTCTTGCGCACGCTGTGAGCAATAACCTTGAACAGAGTCGCCGCCTGTTTCTGCAAAGCCCCGTGGCTTAACCCACCGCTAGCCCTGCTGGTGCTGGCAACCCTGTTGTCGGGCGGCGCGTGGGCCTGCGAGAAATCCCTGCGCTGGGACGACGATCCGCCATTCAGCCTGCTCCTGGCGGATGGCAGTGTCGGCGGTATCGATGTCGACCTCAATCGCGCGGTTCTGGCGCGTCTGGGCTGTCAGGCCCGGCTGGTCAAATTGCCCTGGGGGCGGGCGCTCAAGGAGCTGGAACTGGGGCGGCTGGCGATTCTCCCCGGAGCCTTTCGCAAGCCCGAGCGCGAACGCTATGCTCATTTTTCCGGGGCGTTGCTGCCACCCTCGCGCAATATCCTCTTTATGCATGTCGATGCGCTGGAGCGTTGGCCAGTCAGCCGCTTGCTCGACTTGCAGGACACGCCATTTCGCCTGGGGGCACAGATCAATGTGTCCTACGGCCCGGATTACCAGCAGTTGATGGGGCGGGAGGCCTTTGCTGGCCGAGTCGCGCTGGTGGCCAGCCGGGAAAGCCTGTGGCAGATGATCGACAAGGGGCGGATCGACGGCATCATCGCCGACGAACGCAGCGGGGTGTACGAGATTCAGGCCCTGGGCCTGGGCGAGCGGATCAAACCCAGCGCCGTGGTGGTTTCAACCGAGGCGGCCGAGGTGGCCTTCAGCAAGCGGGCGCTCAGTCCGGCCTTTGTCGCAACCTATAAGGCGGCCCTTAAAGACCTGGTGGACGACGGCAGCTACGCGCGCATCGTACCGCGCTACCTCGCACCCTGAGCGCGGGCTGTTCAGTCATCGTTGTCGCACTTGACCTCTTTCTTGTACTCGTCGTACTTGGCTTCGATCTTCACCTTGCAGCCGCGCTCCCAGTATTCGTCCTTCCACTCGCCGCGCGGCCAGTAGGCCCCGCGACCGCCCGGGCACTTGATCTCTTCCTTGTAGTCGCCGTCGTCGGCCTCGCGTTTGACCCTGCATGGCCCATCCCGGTACTCCTCCTCCCACTCGTCATCATCATCGTCATGGCGATGGTCGGCCGCCGCCGGGCTTAGCCAGCTACAGAGCAGGATGCACGCCAGCCACAGGCTGGGCCTGGATTTCACCTTCATTGCAGTACCTCCGCTATAAACGCCCGCCCTGGCGGTCGAAATGATCTGTCGATATGACAACGGCGGCGGGCGGCTTTATCCGTGGTGCTGCAAGAATGCAGGGGCGATGCAGCCTGGGCTCATTTCAAGCCAAAACTGGCCAGTTCCTGGGCCGACAGCAGCTTCATCCGCTGCGGGGCGATGCGCTGCATTTCCTCGGCCAGACGGCTGGGCACATTCATTTCGCGGAAGTAGGCCACCGGGCTGTAGCGTTCGTGGCGGTGGGCGGCCTGGG
The DNA here is from genome assembly GCF_038069885.1 of Pseudomonas sp. XK-1. Lineage (NCBI taxonomy): Bacteria > Pseudomonadati > Pseudomonadota > Gammaproteobacteria > Pseudomonadales > Pseudomonadaceae > Pseudomonas > Pseudomonas sp. XK-1. The sequence goes on from NZ_JBBPES010000001.1 coordinate 1,162,151, forward strand.
CCTGGGCGGAGTCGCCGCTGGAGAAGGGCGGGCGATGCAGACCGACGTGGCCGCTGACGGTCTTTCTGTGGCCGGCGGCCAGCAGGTAGATGCAGCTGCCTTGGCAGATGCCGGTGCTTGGCACCAGGGCATCGAAGCCTGTTTCGCGCAGCAGGCGGCCCATGCGCATGGCTTCCGGGGCGCTGCCGCCGATGGTGTCCAGCAGCAGTATCTTGCGGTTGAACTGGCCGGGGTTGGCCTGGATGCCCTTGAGCAGGGTCTCGTAATCGCCGGGGGCAATCTCTTCGCTGACTTTGGCCGCCAGCACCCGGCCCAGGCTTGGGTGTTGCGCGGCTTCCACCTCGACCCTGGCCGATACGGCGGCCGCATACAGCGCGGCGAGGCAGAGCAGGGCAGTGAGCGGCAGACGTGGGCGCATGGCTTGATCCTGAAAAACGGCGGAATGCAGACGATACCGGCAGGCGACGATGGGCGCACGCTGTGTCTTGTTGTCATGCGGTTTTGCCCACAAGCAGGTATGGTTTAGCCCATCTCACACCCTGGTTAACGGAGAACCCAGATGAGCCTGCACGGCGATTACGATGCGCAGAATATCTTTGCCCAGATCATTCGCGGCGAAGCCCCTTGCTACAAGCTTTACGAGGACGAGGATGTGCTGGCCTTCCTCGATGTGTTTCCGCAGGCCTACGGCCATACCCTGGTGATCCCCAAGCGCTCTGCTGCGCGCAATATCCTGGATGTCGACGTGGACAGCCTGGCCAAGGTGATGGCCGTGGTGCAGCGCCTGACCCAGGTGTTGGTGGATGAGCTGGAACCTGCTGGGGTGCAGGTGGCGCAGTTCAACGGTGCGCCGGCCGGGCAAACGGTGTTCCATCTGCATATGCATATCGTGCCGCGCTTTGCCGGGGAGCAGCTGGGCATCCACGCCAGCGTCAAGGCCGAACCGGCCGAGCTGGCGGCGCTGCAGGCGCGTCTGCTCAAACGCATCGCCGGCTGATAACCCCCCCCCGGTTGCGGCGGCGCATCAGGCGCTACTTGAGGCCGGCCGCGCCAGGGGCAATACTCACGCCGTTTTGGCTGTTCCCCTTTGCTGTTTCCTGCGCCCATGGAGGGCTCCCATGCGATTGATCTGTGCCGTATTACCGCTGTTGCTGTTGGCCGGCTGCTCATCCTTCAGGGGCGACCCGGAGAACGTCAAGGCGGTTCCCGAGGACCGCCTGCTGGGCTATCAGGAGTCGCTGGACGGAGGCGGGCAGCTGGTGGTCAACCGCGATTTCGGCGGTATGGGCGCGGGCTGTTATGTGGCCATCCTGGTGGACCGCACAGTGGCGGCGCGTATCGGCATGGGCGAAGTGGCCCGTTTCCAGGTGCCGACCGGCACGCGGGTGCTGGGCATCGGGATCGACGAGATGGATGACACCCTGTGCGGCAAGGGGCGCTTGCGCCGCGAGCTGGCGGTCAAGGTCGAACCCGGTAGCACGCAGCACTTCCGTATCGTCAGCGATAACCGCAAGGGTTTCGATATCGAGGCGCAAACCCGCTGATAGCCCACTGAAAAGGGCGGAGCCGTGCGCCTCTCATAGGTTTTCAGCTGAGGTGCGTCGCACGGCGCACCCTGCTTACGCAGAACTGTTGGGCGAGACGTCCCTGGGCCATGGCCGTGGGTTCTGTTGAGGCCTGCCCCCTAAAGGTTTCTGCTAACGCGCCCTCATCTGTCTAGCGGGTAGCCCCTGCGTGATCCATTACTGGTACCGCGGTTGGGTAAAACCACAGGACTTTGCAGCCAATGATGGTTGCCTGCCGGCTCAGGGTTAAAGCGTGCATGGCGTCATGGTTTGCTTGTTTGTTTATGCGCACATAATCGAATTGTGAAACCTTTTACTTTCGCTGTTGAATGCCGTTGAGAAGTTATATCGATTGTATATGTGTGCTATCGAACACACGGCGGAATTTTGTCTGTCCTTATTACTGCTGCTAAGGCTATAGCTTGTATAGCTTTTATGTTTATCGCGATGAATCGCGCCTCTTAATTTGAATAAACTTGCTGGCGCATATTTCTACCGTGCTATAGGCTGCGGATACCTTTGTTTATATGGCGAAAATTTCGGGGCCATGCTGGCTGGTAATAGTTCAGTCGATTTGGTGATTATTGATTTTTTGCTGAGCGCTACAAGCAGGTCTTCCTCGAGGTGTTTGCAGGCGATTTTACCGGGCCGCCGCGGCTGGCGAGCTGAAGCAGGTTTAATCAAATGGCTAGTGTGAACTTTTATTAATATTCGAGTTCGCTGCACGTTGCCGGACCCAGACAGGTAGTTTTCTCTTCTTTTTATTTGTTTCACACCCTCAACGAATTTCGCGTGGATAGAAACGCGAGACGGGCCTCTGCGGATTTTCGCCGGGCGCGTTTCAAACAGTCAGAGCATGTCCAGGGGCAATATAATAATGCAAAAAAAGTTAATGACGTTTGCGCTGCTGACATTGAGTTCCGGTGTATTTGCCGCTCAGTTTCCAAGCGGCGGTAGCCAGCTCCAGCAAATACCACCATCCCCTAGCCTGCAAAAAGCAGAGCCCGAGATTCGTGTCGAACAAAACCAGGTGCCTGTCACTCCGGCGGTGGACTCGGCGAAAATACAGGTCAATTCACTGCACTTGACCGGCCAGAGTCTGTATTCCGAAACCGAACTGCTCGGCCTTACCGGGTTTACGGCGGGCGAAGAGTTGAGCCTCGGTCAATTGCAGCAGATGGCCGCACGAATTGCCGCGTTCTATCACGAGAACGGTTATTTCGTAGCCCAGGCCTATCTGCCTGCCCAGGAGATCCAGCAGGGTGCCGTGACTATTGCGGTGGTTGAGGGGCGCTACGGCGATATCAGCCTGCGCAACCAGAGCAATCTTTCCGAGCGCCAGGCGAACAGCGCCCTTGATGGCCTCAACAGTGGAGAGGTGATCGACTCGGCTCCGCTCGAGAGCCGCCTGCTGCTGCTCTCGGACACGCCGGGGGTAAACGTCCGCTCGACCCTGGTTCCGGGCGCATCTGTCGGTGCCGCCGACCTGATCGTCGATGTCACGCCTGGGCAACGGGTAACTGGCAGCATCGATGCCGACAACGCCGGTAACTATTACACCGGCGAGTATCGCCTCGGCGCGACCCTGAATATCAACAACCTGGCCGGTCAGGGGGATGTCGCCACCCTGCGTGCGCTGAGCACCTTTGATGGTCTGAACTATGGGCGTGCGGCCTACCAGATGCAGTTTGGCAAGGCGACCGCAGGCGTTGCCTACAGCCGCATGGAGTATGAACTGGGCAAGGGCTTCAGTGACCTGGATGCCAATGGTACGGCGGATATCTTCAGCGTCTTCGGCAGCTATCCGCTGCTCCGTTCGCGCAGAAGCAACCTCTATGCCCAGCTTGGCTATGACTACAAAACCTTCGAAGACCGCATCGATGCGATTCCGCTGGTTACCGACAAGAATATCCATGTGTTGATGGCCAGCCTGCATGGCAACCATCGTGATGATTTCGCCGGTGGCGGCCTGACGGCAGCTTCCCTGACCTGGTCCACCGGGGTGCTCGATATCGAAACCCCCGAGGCCCGCGCTGCTGATGGCGTAACGGCGCGTAGCAATGGTCACTACGACAAGCTGGGTTTCCATGTCATGCGCCTGCAGCACATCACCGACAGGGTCTCGCTGTATGGCGCGGTCAGTGGTCAGGTCGCTTCGAAAAATCTCGACAGTTCGGAACAGATGTCCCTTGGCGGCATGTACGGCGTGCGCGCCTACCCCCAGGGTGAGGCCTTTGGCGATGAAGGCTATCTGGCGACGCTGGAGGCCAGGCTGTTGCTGCCGCAGTTCTCCGACCAGCAGGTCGGGCAAGTGCACCTGATCGGTTTCGTCGATGGTGGCTCGGTCACCGTCAACAAGGACCCCTGGGATGGCTCAGACAACAGCCGAACCCTCAGCGGCGCTGGTGTCGGCGTCAACTGGATCGACAACAACAATTTCTCTGTAAAGGCTTACTACGCGCAAAAGCTGGGCAGTGAGGAGGCAACCGCTGCTCCGGATTCGAACGGCCGCCTCTGGGTGCAGTTGGTCAAATATTTTTGATCGACGCATTCGCTACCGCAACGAACACGGGCCTGACCACGCCTGCAAAAACGCCTGAACAGAGTAGGAACACGCCATGAATAATATTTACCAGTCGATCTGGAATGCCAAGAGCGGCACTTTTGTTGCGGCATCCGAGCACGCCAAGAGCGGCGGCAAGAAAACCGCCAGTGCCAGCAAAAGCAACCTTAGCCGAGGCGCTGGTTTCGCTCTGAAATCCCTCGCTGCCTGCGTGATGCTGGCTGCCGGGTTCAATGTCTACGCCCTGCCTACGGGAGGCGAGGTGGCGGCCGGCAGTGCCAGCATCAGCGGTAGTGCCGGTAGCACGACCATTAACCAGACCACGCAGAATGTCAGCATCAACTGGCAGAGCTTCAATATCGGCAAAGGCGAAACGGTGAACTTCGCTCAGCCCAACAGCAGCGCAATTGCGCTCAACCGGGTATTGGGTTCCGACCCGTCGAGCATTCTGGGTAACCTCAATGCCAACGGTAAGGTTTTCCTGATCAACCCCAATGGCGTGCTGTTCGGGCAGAGTGCTGCGGTCAATGTCGGCGGCCTGGTGGCCTCGACCCTGAATCTCAGCGACAGCGACTTTATGTCCGGCAACTATCAGTTTGCCGGCAGCGGTGACGGCAGCGTGGTCAACCAGGGCACGCTCAATGCGGACGGTGGCTATGTTGCCTTACTGGGTGCCAGCGTCAGCAACCAGGGGCTTATACAGGCCAACTTGGGCACCGTAGCCCTGGCGGCGGGCGACGCCATCACCCTCGATGTGGCTGGCGATGGTCTGCTTAACGTCGCGGTCCAGCAGGGCGCTGTGGATGCGTTGGTACAGAACGGCGGGATGATCCAGGCCGATGGCGGCAAGGTGCTGATGACGGCTCGCTCGGCGGGCAGTCTGGTCCAGTCGGTGGTCAATAACACCGGATTGATCCGCGCCCAGAGCCTCGAAAACCGCAATGGCACCATCGTGCTGTCGGGCGATATGCAGAGCGGCACCATTAATCTGGGCGGCACCCTGGATGTTTCCGGCAGTGGGGCCGGGGAGAAGGGCGGCACTATCACGGCGACGGCGCAACAGGTCGGTCTGGTCGGCGCAACTATCAAGGCTTCCGGCGACGCTGGTGGTGGCACCGTGCTGCTTGGCGGTGGCTACCAGGGCAAGAACAGCGCCGTGGCGAATGCCAGAGCTACCTATATGAGCGCTGATTCCAGTATCAGCGCCGATGCCATCAGCGCCGGCGACGGCGGCACTGTGGTGCTCTGGGGGAACGAGTCGACCCGCGCCTACGGCACTATTACGGCCCGTGGCGGTGCGCAAGCGGGTAACGGTGGGCTGATCGAGACTTCCGGTGGTTGGCTGGACGTGTCGGGTATCAAGGTCAACACCAGTGCCGCGCATGGCCAGTTTGGCATGTGGCTGCTCGACCCGGCCGATATCACCATTTCCAGTGCAGCCACTTCGGGGGCCACTTCAAGCGGCAACGTCTTTGCCCCGGACTCCGGGGTCAATGTGGCCAATATCAATGTCAACGACCTGGTGACCGCCCTGGGCGGCAGCAATATCACCGTGACCACGGAAAATACCGGTGCCAGCGGTACCGGCAATGGCGATATCACGGTGATGAACGCCATCACCTGGGTGGCCCCGACCACGCTGACTCTGAATGCCGATCGAGACGTGAACGTAAACCTGGGGGCCGATATCACCGCCACCCTCGGCAGCCTGGTGGCCAACGCCGGGCGCGACGTCAACGTCAATGCGGACATCACCACCACCACCGGTGGCCTGAGTTTTATCGCCGTCAATGACGTCGATATCAACGCGGCCACGACCATTACCACGGGTGACCTCACCGCGGTCGCCGGGCAGAACGTCAACCTGAACGCGGCCATGACGGTAACCACCGGCGATGTCATCCTGCGTGCCGACAATGACGGTACCGGGCCGGGTGCGGTTCTCGGTGGCACCGTGCGGATTACCTGCGGCATCAACTGCATCACCATAGGTACGGGTGATCTGAGCATCCGTTTCAACCCGGTGAGTTACGACCTGACCAACGCTGAAATCCTCGCCTACGGTTTGAACCTGACCGGCGGCGGAGCCCTGGATGCCAAAGCCTGGGTGTTCGGCCTGGGTGACGACAAGGTTTACGACGGCCTGCGCGACGCAACGGTCAGTGGTCTCGAGCCCGATATCACCGCTGCGCCGCCGCCGGTCGCCCTGGGGGCAGTCAGCAATGCCCTGTTCGACACCAAGAATGTTGGCGTTGAAAAGCTGATCACCTATGAAAGCAGCTTCTTCGATCCGGTCTTTGAACTCTTTGCCCCCTTCGGGGCGGCGCTGGGGACCTATGTCACCCGGGCCGATATCACCCCGGCCCCGTTGACCATCACGGCCAACGATGCCACCAAGGTATTCGGCGACACGCTGGTCCTGGGCACATCGGCTTTCACCTCGGTAGGTCTGGTGGCCGGTGAAACCATTGGCGGAGTCACCCTGACCAGCCCCGGCACGGTGGCGACGGCCTCCGTGGATGGCAACCCCTATGCAATTACGCCCAGCGATGCAGTCCCGGGTACTTTCGACGCCGACAACTACGCCATCAACTATGTCGATGGCACGTTGTTGATCAGCCAACTGGTTCCGGTCGATCCAGTAGATCCAGTAGATCCAGTAGATCCAGTAGATCCAGTAGACCCAGTCGATCCGCCCATTGACTCAACGCCACCGGGTTCGACTCCGCCGGGTTCAACGCCACCCGACTCGACCCCGCCGGATCTGCCGACCGAGACATTGCCTGGGGTCACCAGTCCGAGTACCAGCAGCCCCTATGACGATGACACCGGTCGTGAGTTTGTTTCTGCGCCGCCCCTCCTGGCTGCTGGCTTGAACTTCGCGACTGAAGGCGCAGGGATCAATATGCAGGTGGCCCAGCTGGCCCAGCTAACGGCCTTGCCCGTGGTAATGGAGGAAGAGGTGCCGCCAGTGCGCTATGTAACGCCGATCTACCCGCCGCGGCAGGATCGCAACTAAGCCGCGGTGTTACCTGACCAGGGCCTTAGCGGGCCCTGGCTACAGGGCGCAGCCACTCAATGGGAAGGTTGGGGAGCAGATGCTTATGGACAGGTTGGTCATCCAACACCTGGGCTGAATATGAACACTGATGAAAGCAGCCGTTCTCTGCCGTCGCTGCCCGTGCCAGTAGGCCATAGGCTAGCGGTTGGCTGTCGCGCGGGCGGTGCAAAAGGAATCTGCCTGGGGTTGCTGCTCATTGTGAGCATTGGCGTCCAGCAATCGGCCTGGGCGGAAGATCCCTGGCAAGCATTTACGCTGACTCAGCCTGTGGCTGGGCCGCAACCTCTGGTGGCCGAAACAGCCAGCGCGCTAGGTGTCGCGCCTCGGCGGGCGAACTTCAAGGACGAGCAAGTCTCCTTGCCCGCCCGGCATACCGCGAACTGGGTTGTCGACTCGGGCGATAACCTTGGCATGCCTTTTATGATTGTGGACAAGGCACAGGCCCGGGTCTTGCTCTTCGATGCAAGCGGACAGCTCAATGGTTCGGCCTCGGCGCTGCTCGGCCTGGCAGTGGGGGATGACTCCGTGCCCGGTATAGGTACGCGCAAGTTATCCAGCATTCGCCCGGAGGAACGCACCACCCCTGCGGGGCGTTTTGTGGTGTCGTTGGGCCGCAACCTTCAGGGCAAGGAAATTCTCTGGGTGGATTATGAACATGCCATCTCGCTGCACCGGGTTGCGACCGGTAATGCGAAAGAGCGGCGTGCCGAACGCCTGGCTTCGGCGAATATCCACGACAAGCGGATTTCCTATGGTTGCATCAACGTTCCGGTGGAGTTCTTCGACCAGCTGGTAAGCCCGGTCTTCAAGGGGACCAATGGCATCGTTTATGTGCTCCCGGAAACCCGGGACAACCACACAGCCTTTGCTACCTACTACAGAGTCGAGTAAGCGCAACTGCTGATGCACGGCCTATCTTGGCGGCTGCAGGGTTACGTCCGGTTCGCGGCGCGGCTGTATTTTTTGTGAGGCGGACACAGCATCCGTTGGGTCTGCAAGACTTAGCGATAACGCGCCAGGATCGCCTCGAATTCGCCGTCCTGTTTCATCTGCACCATGGCGCGCAGCAGGGCCATGGTCGGGACTTCCGGGTCATCGCGGACGATGCAGGCGATGGGGTCGGCGGCGATTTCGCCGAGCGTATGCAGGCGTTGGTGCGCCGGTCTCTGGCGGTTGAACCAGTGCAGGCTGAGCTCGTTGCTGATCGCGTAGTCGTAGCGTGCGGATTCCAGTTTGAGCAGCACCTGGTGCTGGGTGCGGGCGTCTTCGCGCAGCAGCTGACGGCTGTCGAACAACGGCTGCAGGCGCGGGTAGGTGAAGCCGAGTACGGTTCCGAGGCGCTGCCGTTGGATCTCTTCAGGTTGCATCGGGCCCGGGATGCGCCCCACCAGCACGTCGCGCTGGGTCATAAAGGGCAGGCTCCAGATATAGCGGTAATGGCCGCTGTGCAGCCAGTTCGGGCTGACATAGCAGCGCACGTCGATATCGCCGCTTTCCAGAGCCTGCTGCACCCGCAGGCGCGGCATCACCAGCAGGCGCGCCTTGCGCCCGACCTTGGCTGCCAGGCGGCGTTGCAGGTCGACCAGAATTCCGCCGATGGCCTGGCCCCGTTCAATCTGCACCATGGGCATGGCCCAGCTGTCGTTGATCGCGAAGCGCAATGGGCGTTCCGCGGCCAGCAACGGGGCGGTCCCCAGGGCGAGCAGGAGCAGCAGGCCTTTCATCAGGGACCGGGCGCAGGGCAGGTGGCCGCGTGCTGCGTGCCCCTAGCGGGAGTGGCGGAGTGCTGGATTTTCCAGGCCCAGTAAAACACCAGCAGACCAGCCAAGGCCGTGGCGGCTCCGATATAGCCGGTGACGGTCCAGGCAAAGCCGGCGCTGATCGCCAGGCCGCCGAGCCAGGGGCCGAGGGCGTTGGCGATATTGAAGGCGGCATGGTTGGAGGCGGCGGCCAGGGTCTGCGCGCCGTGGGCCACGTCCATCAGGTGGGTCTGCAGGGCCGGCGACAGGGCAACCATGGTGCCCACGGCAAATATGGCGGGGAACAGGCTCCAGGGCGATTGCGCCGCCAGGGGGAACAGCGCCAGTACCAGGGCGCTCCACAGCAGCAGCCAGGCCACGGCCTGGAAGCGCAGCCTGTCGAACAGCCAGCCGCCGAACATATTGCCGAGGATGCCGCCCAGGCCGAACGTGGCCAGAGCGAGGGGGATCCAGCGGGCGTCGAGCCGGGTCACTTCGAGCAGGGTCGGGGCCATATAGCTGAACACGCAGAACATCCCGGCGAAGCCGACCGAGCTGATCGCCAGGGCCAGCCAGACCGGGGCGCGGTTGAAGGCGCGCAGCTCGCCCAGCGGGTTGCTGCGCACCTGCTGTTTATCCAGCGGCAGAAAGATCGCCACCATCGCCACGGTAAGCAGGGCGATGGCCCCGACCATGACAAAGGCATAGCGCCAGCTCAGCCACTGGCCGAGCCAGGTGGCTACCGGGTTGCCGATCAGAATGGCGATGGTCAGCCCCATCAGCACCCGGCTGACCGCCTTGGCGCGCTTGTGCGGTGCGGCCATGGCGGCGGCCACCAGCATGGCCACGCCGAAGTAGGCCCCGTGGGGCAAACCGGCGAGAAAGCGGTACAGCATCAGCGTCTGGTAATCGGGAGCCAGGGCACTGGCAAAGTTGCCGATGGCAAAACAGCTCATCAGCAGAAGCAGCAGGTGCCGGCGATACAGGCGCGAGCCGAGGATCGCCAGCAAGGGGGCACCGACCACCACGCCCAGGGCATAGCTGCTGATCACGTGGCCGACCTGGGGTTCGCTGATACCGAGGTCCTGGGCGACATTAGGCATCAGCCCCATGATGGCGAACTCGCCAGTGCCGATGGCGAAGCCACCGAGCGCCAGGGCCAGCTCGATCAGGATGATCGCGCGGGCAGACAGACGTGGGGCCGCAGTAGCGGTGGTCGGGTTCATGGCAAGCCTTGTGGGTGCGGGCAGGGGCGGTCTAGCAGGGCGGGCGTGTCGGCTAGCGGGTCATCGGCAGGGCGGCCCCCATCAGGGCAAACAGGCTGCCGCAGCAACGGTTGAAGCCCTTGCCGCTGCGTTGCAGCCAGGGGCGAATGCGATGGGCCATACGCGCCAGCAGGTATTCGACGCAGCCTTCAACCAGGGCAAAGGTGGCGGCCATGATCGCAAATTGCAGCCAGAGGTCAGCGCGCGGGTCGAGAAACTGCGGTAGAAACGCGCCGAAAAACAGGATTACCTTGGGATTGGACAGGGCCGACAGCAGCCCTTGGCTAAACAGCTTGAAAGCGCTGCGCTCGGTGGTTTTCTCGGCCATGGCAAGGTGCAGCGGCGGGGCGCGCCAGAGCTGGATGCCGAGCCAGATCAGATAGGCACCGCCAACCCATTTGAGGATGATCAGGGCCTGCGCCGAGGCTTGCAGCAGGGTACCAATACCGAGCATCGACAGAGCCATCAGCAGGCTAAAGCCGAGTACGCCACCACCGATGGTAAACAGGGTTTTGCGATGGCCATAGAGCGCGCCATGGCTGAGGGCGAGCAGGCCGTTGGGCCCCGGGGTCAGCGCCAGGCCGATCACCGCAGTGAGATAAATCAGCCAGGTATGCAGGGCCATGGGCAGGGGTCCAGATCGCGGAATGGAGCGCCACGCCCGGTAGCAGGCCGTTGAAAAACTATCTACGTTGCCGATACGGCGTTAAAAACAGGCTCAAAATGCTCATTTACAGCACGTAAACTCCGCTTTTTCGCCTGTTTTTGCCTTGTCTCGGCGGCCTCGCCTACGTTTTTCAACAGCCCGCTAGTGACAGGCGTATGCGGCTCTGTTTTTTCATGATGTGACCGAATAGTCAAGTACGCATGCCCGGACGGGCCATGGCAAGGAGAAAGCCCGCGCCCGCGCCGTCTATCCGGCGCGGGCGTGTAGCTGTCAGCGATTGGCTTCCTTGAAATTATCGTCGGACGGTTCCTTGGTATAGGCCCCCTGATCGTGCACCAGCTTCTTGCTGCCATTCATGATGGTGGCGATGCGGCTGTCGCTGGTTTTGGCCGAGGCGGCCTGGGTTCTGGTGCCGCTGATCAGCGGCGGGTTGCTGCTGAACGACCAGAGGTAGTGCCAGACCGCGGCGTTGTGTTTCTCGGTCAATTGGGTGGAGCCGAAGTACCAGGGCTTGAGTTCGGTAAAGGCGGTCATGTTCATCAGGCCACTGTTGCTGTCGCCGATAAAGCCTGTGCTGCTGGCCCCCGAGCTGCGGTAGGTCTCGAAGATCACGCCCTTGGTCTTCAGCTCGCTGACATAAGTGCGGCAGACTTCGCCGACCCATTTGTTGCCCAGGTAGCTCTTGGCGTAATTGGAGTAGAAGGGGTCGAGCAGGGCCACGCGCTTGGGCAACAGGCGGCTGTTGAGGCTGCCGGCACTTACCGCATCGCTGATCTTCTTGGTCAGCACGATGGCCATCTGGTTGCCCAGGGAGTGGCCGAGAATGCGGATATTGCTGCCGCTGTAGCCGGCCATATTGGCCTTGTAGCTGTTGAACAGCAGGTCGCCGGCCGACTGGCTTGGGCCGTTGCTGTAAACCCCGCTGCTGTTGCGCCAGCGCATGGCGCGCGGGCCGCTGGCGGTCCAGATCTTGGCTTCGGCGTCCTTGACCTCGCCTTCGTCGGCGAACTGGTTCCAGTACAGCACGCCGACGTTATAGCCGGCCGCGAGCCAGGCGTGGGCCAGGTCCAGGTTGGGGCCGCCGGCATCCTGGCGGTTGAAGGTCTCGCGGTTCTTCTTCTGGGTCGAGCCGTTCTGCCAGCCGTGTACATAGATGATGGTCGGCTTGGCACTGCCGAAATAGGCATTGCTCTGACCGGGCACGGCCTTCTCCCAGCTGTCGCCGTAACCGAACCAGTACAGGCCGTGGTCGAGGTTCTGGAAGGTACTGTCGGGGAACACGCCCACGGCGGCCTGGGACAGTGACGCAACACCGAGCAGCAGCAACAAGAGCAGCCTGCGCATAGGGGGAAACCTTTTTTGTTATTGGAGGTGGAGCGCAGCTTATAGATTGTCCTACAGTCGGCCATCGCCCGGATGGGTGAGGCGCAGGCCATGCCGGCTAGCACCTGGCAGCGGCCCTGCCGACCCTGTCTGGCCGTGGGTTCGGCGCAGTTTTGCCCCAATAGTCGTCATTTTCTTCCACCGGCAGCGATGGGGAGGGCGGACGAAGTCCCTCGGCCTGTGGCAAACTCTGCGGCTAGTAACAGGACGTTTCATGGATCGAACACAGTGAGCCTGTAAGCCCGGATATGTGCCCAAGGTCAGTGCGCCTTGGGCTTACTGCCTAACTGGCCGCCCTGGGCGGCAAAGAACCAAGAGGAATGACCGTGCATAACGTCGTGATCAGTGGGACCGGCCTCTACACCCCGGCGAACAGTATTTCCAACGATGAGCTGGTTGAATCGTTCAACGCTTACGTACAGCTGTTCAATGCCGACAATGCAGCGGCCATCGCCCGTGGCGAAGTGGAAGCGCTGAGCGAGTCGAGCAGCGGTTTTATCGAAAAGGCCTCGGGTATCAAGAGCCGCTTTGTCATGGACAAGGCCGGCATCCTCGATCCCAAGCGCATGGCTCCACGCATTCCGGAGCGCAGCAACGAGGAGTGGGGCATTCTCTGCGAGATGGCCGTAGGCGCTGCCAAGGACGCCCTGGAGCGTGCCGGCAAGACCGCCGCCGATATCGACGGGGTGATAGTCGCCTGCTCCAACCTGCAGCGCGCCTACCCGGCCGTGGCCATTGAAGTGCAAGCGGCGCTGGGCATTCAGGGCTTCGGCTATGACATGAACGTCGCCTGCTCCTCGGCCACCTTCGGCATCCAGGCCGCGGCCAACAGCGTAAAGCTCGGCCAGGCGCGGGCGATTCTGATGGTCAACCCGGAAATCTGTACCGGCCACCTGAACTTCCGTGACCGCGACAGCCACTTTATCTTCGGCGACGCCGCCACCGCGGTGATTATCGAGCGCGCCGACCAGGCCACCTCGGCCTATCAGTTCGATATCGTCGGCACCAAGCTGATCACCCAGTTCAGCAACAATATCCGCAACAACTTCGGCTTCCTCAACCGCTGCGCGGAAGAGGGTGTCGGGACCCGCGACAAGCTGTTCGTTCAGGAAGGCCGCAAGGTGTTCAAGGACGTCTGCCCGATGGTGGCCGAGCTGATCGCCACCCACCTGGCGGAAAACCAGCTGAACGTCGGCGACGTCAAGCGCTTCTGGCTGCACCAGGCCAACCTCAACATGAACCTGCTGATCGCGCGCAAGCTGCTGGGCCGCGATGCCGAGCCGGGCGAAGCGCCAGTGATCCTCGACACCTACGCCAACACCAGTTCGGCCGGCTCGGTGATCGCCCTGCACAAGCACCAGGACGACCTGGCCAGCGGCAGCCTCGGGGTGCTCAGCTCCTTCGGCGCGGGTTATTCGATAGGTAGCGTGATTCTGCGCAAGCATTGATCTCGCGGCAGGGTGCGCCTGTGCGCACCTGTTGACGCGGCGGCGGTGCGCGAGGCCTAGACAGCCTGCACAGCCTAAGGGAGCAGCATGACGGACACTGATCTGCTAAAGCGTCTACTGGCCGGTGAGCAGAAGGCTTTCCGCGAGCTGGTCGCCACCTATCAGGGGGCGATGCGCGCGGTGGCCTATGCCATAGTCGGCAGCCGCAATGCCGATGAGGTGGTGCAGGATGCCTGGCTGGCTGTGGTGCGTAGCCTCGACGGCTTTCAGGGCCGCGCGAGCCTGAAGACCTGGCTGCTGACCATCACCGCCAACACCGCCAAGACCCGTCTCAAGCACAACCGTCGCGAAGTGCTGCTCGACGATCTGCCGGCCCCCCATGGCAGCATCGGTGACGAGCGGTTCAGCGAGAACGGCCACTGGCTGCTGGCTCCCCATGCCTGGCACCACGACAGCCCTGACGCCCTGCTGACCGAGGATGAGCTGCGCGAGTGCCTGGAGAAAACCCTGGCCAGCCTGCCCGAGCAGCAAGGCAGTGTGTTGCACCTGCGTGAGCGCGCAGGTCTGGAACTGGAGGAAATCTGTAACCTTCTGCAGGTTTCCGCCTCCAATGTACGGGTGCTGCTGCACCGTGCCCGGCTCAAGGTGTATGCCACCCTTGAGCACTTCGAGGAGACCGGTCAATGCTGAGTTGCAAGGAGCTGGTAGCCCTTTCCAGTGATCTGCTTGATGCCCGTTTGAGCCTGCGTCAGCGAGTGGCCGTGCGTCTGCACCTGGCCATGTGTTATCGCTGCCGGCGCTTTATCCGGCAGATGCGCCTGAGCCAGGGCGTACTTCGTCAGCTGCCGCAAGGGCAGAGTGCCGAACTGGATGCCCTGGCCGCTCGCCTGGCCGAGCTGCGCCGCCAGCAGCCTTAGGCTCCCTTGCCCCGCCCTACAACCTGAATCTGACCCGCCTGTGGCTTGTACCTCGTTGTTCTAGGAGGTGGCTATTGCTGCGCTAATGTCTGACGCCTCGCCGTGAACGGCAGCAGATTTATTCGGCGTTGCCGCGATTTTTGTGAATTCCTCCTGTGACTCTGTAACGCCAGTGGCTGGGCTCTCTCTATTGAGTCGAGGGTGCCAATCTGGCCCCATTTTTAACTGCACTGGAGATTCACCGTGAAGCATCTAAATACCGTTGTCGCCACCCTGGGCGCTGCCCTGCTGAGCAGCGCCGCATTCAGCGTACAGGCTGCCAGCAACCCGTTCGCCGCACAGGAACTGAGCAGCGGTTACAGCCTGGCTGCTGGCGAGAAAGCCGCCGAAGGCAGCTGCGGCGAAGGCAAATGTGGTGGCGACATGAAGAAAGCCGAAGGCGAAGCCAAGGCCGAAGGCGAGGGCAAATGCGGTGAAGGCAAGTGCGGCGCTGAGAAGAAAGCCGAGTAACTGAATAACTGGGTGCAGGGGCAGAAGATGCAGATGGATTTCGTCAACGGTGCCGGGTTGGGCCTGCGTCGCGGCCTGCTTGGCGCGCTGCAGGACTGCAGCAAACGCGAGGTGGATTTCCTCGAAGTGGCACCGGAGAACTGGATCGGCGTGGGCGGGCGTCTGGGCAAGCAGTTGCGTGCCTTAAGCGAGCGCCTGCCACTGCTCTGCCATGGTCTGTCCCTCAACCTCGGTGGTTTTGCCCCGCTGGATATCGCGCTGCTCAAGGCCCTCAAGGGCTTTCTCGAGCAGCACGGTGTGCGTGGTTACAGCGAGCATCTGGCGGCCTGCGCCGACCATGGCCAGCTCTATGACCTGATGCCGCTGCCCTTTTCCGAGGAATCGGTGCTGCGTATCGCCGAGCGCGTGCGCATCGTTCAGGACGTGCTGGAGCGTCCGCTGATTATCGAGAATGTCTCGGCCTATGTGCAGTTGCCGGGCGAGCTGGATGAAGCGGCGTTTGTCAGCGCGGTACTGGAACAGGCCGACTGCCAGCTGTTGCTGGATGTGAACAACGTCTTGGTCAACAGCATCAATTTCAACTTCGATGCGGCCGCCTATATCGCCGCCATGCCCAGTGCGCGCATCGCCTACCTGCATGTAGCCGGGCATTACGACCAGGCCAGCGATCTTAAAATCGACACCCACGGCGCTCCGGTGATCGATCCGGTCTGGGCGCTACTGGAACAGGCCTACGCCGAGCATGGCGTGCGTCCGACCCTGCTGGAGCGGGATTTCAACTTCCCGCCGATTGCCGAGCTGTACGCCGAGGTGGCGCAGATTCGTCAGTTGCAGGCGGCAGCGGCTCCTTTGCGGAGTTACGGAACATGAATGGCGTTGAGGCCCAACGCGCTTTTGCCGCGCGTATTCGCCAGCCGGCGCAGCAGCCCTTGCTCGATGGCATCAGCGCCGAGCGTATGGCGGTGTATGAAGAGTTGTTCTTCAACAATATCGAAGGCTTTATCAGCGGCGCGTTCCCTGTGCTGCACCGGCTAATCGAGGCCAACCGCTGGCAGCGCCTGGTGCGCAGTTTTATCGCCGAGCATCCGGCGCGCACGCCGTATTTTCTTGAGATCAGCCAGGAGTTTCTTGCCTGGTTGCAGCAGGGCTATGTCGCCGAGGCGGGTGATCCGCCGTTTATTCTGGAGCTGGCGCATTACGAATGGGTCGAGCTGGCCTTAGATGTCAGCGAGGCCGAGCTGCCGGAGCGGGGCTGGTCACCACTGGCCTGGCCGTTGGCCTATCAGTGGCCGGTGCAGCGTATTGGCGTGGACTTCCAACCCTGTGAACCGGATGCCGAGCCGACTTGCCTGCTGGTCTGGCGTGATGGGCAGGACAAGGTGCGCTTTATGCAGTTCAGTCCCTTCGTCTATCAGCTGGCGGCGCGCCTGCAGGCCGGCGAAGCAGCTGAACCTGCGTTGTTGGCACTGGCCCAGCAGCATGGCCTGACGGCCGACATGCAGTACTTCAACAACGCCCAGAACTTGCTGGATGACTGGCAGCGCCAGGGCATCTGGTGTCCCTAAGCCCTCTCTGTATCTGAACCTTGGCGCTAAGCGCCAGCTTGTGGAGATTTACCATGCTGAGCTTTTTCAATCGTCTCCAGGACGCCCTGGACGCTTCTCGCCGCCTGGATTTTCTGGGTCCCTTGCTGTTGCGCCTATATCTGGTCCCGGTGTTCTGGATGGCTGGCATGCACAAGCTGGCGGATATCGACGCTACCGCTGCCTGGTTCGGCAACCCGGATTGGGGCCTGGGCCTGCCATTCCCCGAGTTGCTGGCCTGGGCCGCAGCCTTGACCGAGGCGGGCGGGGCGCTGCTGCTGTTGTTCGGCCTGGCAGTGCGCTGGGTGAGCATCCCGCTGATCGTCACCATGTTGGTGGCTATCTTCGCCGTGCACCTGCCCTACGGCTGGCAGGCGATTGCCGATGCCTCAGCTCCGTTTGCCAATGAACGGGTAATGGATTCGGTGGAGAAGCTGGCGCGCGCCCGCGAGTTGCTCAAGCAACACGGCAATTACGACTGGCTGACCAGCAGCGGCAAGCTGGTGGTGCTGAACAACGGCATCGAATTTGCCGCTACCTATCTGGTGATGCTCGTGGCGCTGTTTTTCAGCGGTGCCGGGCGCTGGTTGAGTCTGGATTATTGGTTGGCGCGACGGCTGCGTAAGCGCTGAGGCGCAAACCGGAGAGCCGCGCGCAGCGTAGGGCGGCAGTTGGTTTTATCCGATCTTGGTCTAGGCTCTCCGCATAACAATTTTTCGGTAGGTAGCGGTATGCCTCGGGCCATCAAGACATTCGTATGGGCTGTAGAACGCATGAATCGGGTGGTGGGCAGGTTCGCCATGTACCTGATCTTCGTCATCCTCGGGGTGCTGCTGTACTCCTCAGCTACCAAGGCTTTTACCCAGCCCGCCGCCTGGACCCTCGAGTCGGCGCAGTTTCTGATGGTCGCCTACTTCCTCCTGGGCGGTGCCTATTCCATGCAGCTCGACGCCCATGTACGCATGGATCTGTTCTATAGCCGCTGGGCTCCCCGTACCCGGGCGATCATGGACGCCGTCACCATCGGCTTTCTGATCTTCTACCTGGTGTTTCTGTTGTACGGCGGCATCTCCTCGACCCAGTACGCCCTGGAATACAAGGAGACCAGCTACTCGGCCTGGTCGCCGCCGATGGCTCCGATCAAGATCGTCATGTGCATCGGCATCGCCCTGATGCTGCTGCAGGCCATCGCCACCCTGTTCAAGGACATCGCCGCCGCCCGGGGGGAAAAGCTGTAATGGAATACGAGCTGATAGCCTTGCTGATGTTCTCCTCGATGATGTTGCTGCTGCTCACCGGCAAGCGGGTATTCGGTGCCATTGGTTTCGTCGCGGTGGTCTCGGCCCTTTTGCTGTGGGGCGATGGCGGCTCGGAAATGGCCTTCAGCGCGGCCATGAAGCTGATGAAATGGTACCCGCTGCTGACCCTGCCGCTGTTCGTCTATATGGGCTATATGCTCTCCGAGTCGGGGATCGCCGAAGACCTCTACCGCATGTTCCATGTATGGATGGGGCCGCTGCACGGTGGCCTGGCCATCGGCACCATCGCCCTGATGGTGGCGATCTCGGCCATGAACGGCCTTAGCGTGGCCGGCATGGCCATCGGCGCGAGCATTGCCCTGCCGGAGCTGCTGCGCCGCGGTTACGACAAGATCATGATCACCGGGGTGATCCAGGCCGGCAGTTCACTGGGGATTCTGATTCCGCCCAGCGTTGTGCTGGTGCTCTACGGCATGATCGCCCGCCAGCCGGTGGGCCAGTTGTGGCTCGCCGGGGCCATTCCGGGGCTGATGATGGCCGGCATGTTTATTCTCTATATCGCCATCCGCTGCCGCCTGCAGCCGCAACTGGGGCCGGCCCTCAGCGTCGAGGAGCGCGAGCAGATCAGCTGGGGCGAGAAGCTGCGTCTGCTCAGCGCCGGGCTGGTGCCGCTGTTTATCTTTTTCAGCATGACCGGGCTGTTTCTGATGGGCTACACCAGCCTGGTGGAAAGCTCGGCGGTGGGGGCTGCGGCGGCGACCCTGGCGGCGCTGGCCAAGCGCCGGCTGACCCGTCATGTGATGGAAGAGACCCTGCGCAAGACCCTGGGCATCAGCTGCATGTTTATGTGGATCATCCTCGCGGCCCTGTGTTTCGGCGCGGTGTTCGACGGCCTGGGGGCGGTCAAGGCGATCGAGGCGTTCTTTCTCGAAAGCCTCGGCCTGGGGCCCTGGCAGGTGCTGATCCTGATGCAGCTGTCGTTCATCCTGATGGGCATGTTTCTCGACGACACCGCCATGCTGGTGATAGTCGCTCCTTTGTATATTCCGCTGGTCGGTGCCCTGGGTTTCGATCTGGTCTGGTATGGCGTGCTCTACACCATCACCTGCCAGATCGCCTATATGACCCCGCCTTTCGGCTACAACCTGTTTCTGATGCGCGCCATGGCTCCGCCGGAAGTCAGCCTGCGCGACATCTACGTTTCGGTCACCCCCTTCGTCTTGATCATGGCCCTGGCCCTGGTGCTGGTCATGCTTTTCCCGCAGATCGCCCTGTGGCTACCGCAGTGGCACTACGGGCGGTGAGCTATAAAGTTCAGGAGCAGTAGGTAAGCGCAGACGTACCGGCAGCAACCCGTTGCGGGTCGCCCGGCGCAAGCGCGGCGGATCCGCGGACGGCCTGTCGGTTGCCCACCTGAAAACCTGCACGGCCGTTCTGGCCGGTGCAGCGCGGTTGTATGCCATCTGAATCGACAAGACTGGAGAAACAGCATGAGTACGAGACGCAGTTTTCTGAAAACCGCCGCAGTGGCCACCGGAGCCGCCGGCACCGCGGCGCTGGGCTCGGCGCATATCTACGCCGAGGAACCGAAGAAGATCACCTGGCGCCTGCAGACCTATGCCGGCCCGGCGCTGGGCGAACACGTGATCAAGCCTTCCATTGACGCCTTCAACAAGGCCGCCAACGGCCAGATGGAAATCCAGCTGTATTACGCCGACCAGCTGGTGCCCACCGGCGAGCTGTTCCGTGCCATGCAGCGCGGCACCATCGACGCGGTGCAGAGCGACGACGACTCCATCGCCGCGCCGGTGGATATCTCGGTATTCGGTGGTTATTTCCCCTTTGCCACCCGCTACAGCCTGGATGTGCCGGTGCTGTTCGAGAAGTACGGCCTCAACGAGATCTGGGCCGAGGCCTATGGTGAGGTCAAGGGTGTGACCTGGCTTGGCGCAGGTGCCTGGGACCCCTGCCATTTCGCCACGGTGGAGCCCATCACCAAGCTCGAACACCTCAAGGGCAAGCGCATCTTCACCTTTCCCACCGCCGGCAAGTTCCTCTCGCGCTTCGGCGTGATTCCGGTGACCCTGCCCTGGGAAGACATCGAGGTGGCGATCCAGACCGGTGAACTGGACGGCATCGCCTGGTCCGGCATCACCGAGGACTACACAGTCGGCTGGGCCAACGTGACCAAGTACTTCCTCACCAACAACATCTCCGGGGCCTGGTGCGGCTCCTACTTCGCCAACTCGGACAAATGGGCCGAGGTGCCCGAGCACCTCAAGACCCTGTTCAAGCTGTGCATGGACAGCTCCAACTACTACCGCCAGCACTGGTACTGGGGCGGCGAGGCGCAACTGCGGGTCGAAGGCGGCAAGCTGGAACTGACCTCGATCCCGGCCGAGGAATGGGCCACGGTGGAAGCCGAGGCGCAGAAGTTCTGGGACGAAATCGCCAAGACCAGCCCACGCTGCGCCAAGGTGGTGGACATCTTCAAGAAGTACAACGCACTCATGGCCAAGGCTGGCGCGCCCTATCGTTGAGCCCCGCGACCCGCCTGCACACCACGCCCGCGCTGCAAAGTGTGGGCGTTTTGTTTGGGTTATGGGTTGGTACTGTGTTGCGCTTAAAAGCCGGTATCTAAGTGTGCGAGGCCTGATTTAGCAGGGTGCGCCGTGTGCATCAGCCTGGTTAATGAGCCCGCGGTGCGCACGGCGCACCCTACTTCCCGGCAAACCGCATCATGCGGGTTGCTCAGCCATGCGTTTGGCTGCGCGCTATAGCTCATGG
This sequence comes from Pseudomonas sp. XK-1, assembly GCF_038069885.1. NCBI lineage: Bacteria > Pseudomonadati > Pseudomonadota > Gammaproteobacteria > Pseudomonadales > Pseudomonadaceae > Pseudomonas > Pseudomonas sp. XK-1. The sequence continues at coordinate 1,182,898 of NZ_JBBPES010000001.1, forward strand.
CCGCGGCGCTGATCGCCATCAATCCTTTCCCCCTCCGTGACCAGCATGGCTAGGCAACTGGCGCGCAATTGCATCCCAGTACCTAAGCGGCTGCTTGCCGCATTCCTGCGACGAGGCTGCAGGTTTTTCCCCAAGCGGGCCAGCCAACTTGGCAATCCTGTACCACACTCAATGGGCTTTTTACCGAGTGTTGCAACAGGCGTGGGCTGTTGCGTCCCGGCGCGCAAAGGGGCTGCCTGCCCCGCGCCGCGGGTGCCGAGGTTGCCTGACACCGGAGGTCGGCCATAACAACAAAAGGGGTGTTTATGCTCAATCCGCGGGATGTAAAGACCAGCGAGGATGCCAAGCGCATTGTCGAAGAACGTGGGCTCAGTCATATCAAGGTCGGGGTGTTCGATAACGATGGTGTGATGCGCGGCAAGTACCTGAGCCGCAGCAAGTTCTTCTCCGCCCTGGACAGCGGTTTCGCCTTCTGCGACGTGGTGCTGGGCTGGGATGTGAAGGATCAGCTCTACGACAACGCGCAGTACACCGGTTGGCACACCGGCTACCCGGACGCCCCGGTGCGGGTATTGCCGCACACCTGTCGGGAGTTGCCCTTCGAGAACGGCATGCTGCTGTTTATCTGCGAGTTTGCCGAGGCCGCCGAGCAGGTCTGCCCGCGCGCCACCCTGCGCCGTGTGGTGGAGCGCTGCAAGACCATGGGCTTCGATGCCTTTGCCGCCCTCGAATATGAATTCTTTATGTTCGACGAGACCCCGGAGTCGGCCCGGGAGAAGGGCTTTCGCAACCTCAAGCCGTTTACCCCGGACTGGTTCGGTTACTCGATGATCCGCAACTCGGTGCACGCCGAGCTGTACCACGAGATCCTGGCCATGGCCGAAGCCATGGACTTTCCCATCGAGGGCTTGCACACCGAAACCGGCCCCGGCGTGCTGGAGGCGGCCATCGCCTATGACCGTGCCGAAGCCGCTGCCGACAAGGGCGCGCTGTTCAAGACCTTTATGAAGGTGCTGGCCCAGCGCAACGGCCTGATGGCCACCTTTATGGCCAAGTGGTCGGGCAAGTACCCGGGGCAGAGCGGGCATATCCATGTGTCACTGCGCGACCTGGCCAGTGGCAAGTCGGCCTTCCATGACCCGAGCCAGGCGCACAACATGAGCAAGATCCAGCGCCATTTCCTCGCCGGCCAGCAGCGCCTGATGCCGGAATTTCTGTGCATGGTCGCGCCGACCCTGAACAGCTACCGGCGTCTGATTCCCGGTTTCTGGGCCCCCACCGACGCCACCTGGGGCGTGGAGAACCGCACCGCGGCGCTGCGGGTGATTCCCGGTACGGACAAGTCGCAGCGCCAGGAATATCGCCTCGGCGCGGCCGACGGCAATCCTTATCTCGCCCTTTCGGTGGCCCTGGGCAGCGGTCTGTACGGAGTGATGCAGCAGTGGGAGCCGACCGACCCGGTGGTGGGCAATGCCTATGCGCAGAAACACCCGGAACACCTGGCCCTGCCGCGTACCCTGTGGGACGCGGCGCAGCGCCTGAAGGGCTCCACGGCGGCGCGGGAACTGTTCGGCGATGCCTTCGTCGAGCACTTTGCTGCCAGCCGCGAATGGGAAGAGCGCGAGTACCGTCGGCATGTCAGCGACTGGGAGCTGGATCGCTATTTCGAAATTATCTGAATGTCCTCCCTCACCCCAGCCCTCTCCCGAGGGGAGAGGGCTGGGGTGAGGGGCAGCATCAACGGAGCATGCAATGAACAAGCTGCAATGTATTTCCCCCATCGACGGTTCGGTCTATGTCGAGCGTCATCTGGCCTCCAATCCCGAGATCCAGGCGGCCCTGGCCAGGGCCGAGCTGGCGCAGAAGGCCTGGAAGAACACCCCGCTGGCCGAGCGCGTGGCCATCGGACGCAGGGCCATCGCCGCCTTCTGCGCCAAGGAGGATCAGCTGGCCGAAGAACTGTGCTGGATGATGGGCCGGCCGATCCGCTATGCCGCCGGCGAGATTCGCGGTTTTGCCGAGCGCGCCGGCTATATGGCGGATATCGCCGAGAGCGCCCTGGCCGATATCCAGTTGCCGGAAAAACCTGGTTTCATCCGTTTTATCCGCCGCGAACCGCTGGGTGTGGTGCTGGTTATCGCACCCTGGAATTACCCCTATCTGACCGCCGTCAACGCGGTAATGCCGGCGCTGCTGGCCGGCAATGCGGTGCTGCTCAAGCACTCGGCGCAAACCCCGCTGTGCGCTGAACGCATGGTCGAGGCGTTTGCCGAAGCCGGGCTGCCGGAGGGGGTGTTCCAGTACCTGCACCTGAGCCACGCCGAGACCGCGGTGCTGATTCGTGCCCCGACCATCGCCCATGTGGCCTTTACCGGTTCGGTGGCGGGCGGGGCCATGGTCGAGCGGGCGGCGGCGGGTCGCTTTATCAGCAGCGGTCTGGAGCTGGGCGGAAAGGACCCGGCCTATGTGCGGGCCGACGCCGACCTGGGTCACGCCGTGGAAACCACGATCGACGGTGCCTTTTTCAATTCCGGGCAGTCCTGCTGCGGCATCGAGCGCATCTATGTGCATGAAGCCCTGTACGACGCCTTTGTCGAACAGGCGGTGGCCCTGGTCAAACAATACAGACTGGGCCGCTCGGACGATCCCGAAACCACCCTGGGACCCTTGGTACGCGCCGAGGCGGCGGATTTCGTCCGCGGGCAGATCCACGAGGCGATCGAGCAGGGGGCCATGGCCCATCTGGTGCCGGCCGACTTTGCCCTGGACAAGCCCGGCAGCCCTTATCTGGCCCCCCAGGTGCTGACCGATGTGCACCACGGCATGCGGGTGATGACCGAGGAATCCTTCGGCCCGGTGGTCGGCATCCAGAAGGTGCGCGACGATGAAGAGGCGCTGGCGCTGATGAACGACAGCGAGTTCGGCCTGACCGCTGCGATCTTCAGCGCCGATGCCGAAGCGGCCATGGCCCTGGCCGAGCGGGTCGAGGCCGGCACGGTGTTTCTCAACCGCTGCGACTACCTCGACCCGGCCCTGGCCTGGACCGGGGTGAAAAACTCCGGGCGCGGCTGCACCCTGTCCAGCGTCGGTTACGAGCAGTTGACCCGACCGAAATCCTTCCACTTCAAGACCCGGTTATGAGGCCCGCCATGGATATCAATCAGTACCGCATGAACTGGAATTACCCGACGGCGCTGCGGGTTGGCGTCGGCCGTATTCGCGAGCTGCCCGAAGCCTGCCGGCAGCTGGGCATGAGCGCGCCGCTGCTGGTTACCGACCCCGGCCTGGCCACCTTGCCGATGCTCGACCGCGCGCTGCTGCAGTGCCGCGACGACGGCCTGAAAACCGGCCTGTTCCATGGGATCAAGGGCAACCCCACCGGGCCCAACGTGATGGATGGGGTGGCAGCGTACAAGGCCGGCGGCCATGACGGGGTGATCGCCTTTGGCGGCGGCTCGGCCCTGGATGCCGGCAAGGCCATCGCCCTGATGGTCGGCCAGGATCGACCGCTGTGGGATTTCGAGGATATTGGCGACAACGCGGGCCGCGTCAATGTGGCTGGCATGGCCCCGGTGGTGGCGGTGCCGACCACCGCCGGCACCGGCTCGGAAGTCGGCCGCGCCTCGGTGATCACCGATGATGAGGCGCATATCAAACGCATCATCTTTCACGCCCGGATGCTCCCGGCCCTGGTGATACTCGACCCCGAACTGTGTCTCGGCCTGCCGCCCAAGATCACCGCCGCCACCGGTATGGATGCGCTGTCGCACAACCTCGAAGCCTATTGCTCGCCGCTGTTCCATCCCATGGCCGAAGGCATCGCCCTGGAGGGCATGCGCCTGGTCCAGCAGTACCTGCCGCGTGCGGTCAGCCATGGCGCGGATGTCGAGGCGCGCTTGCAGATGCTGGTGGCCTCAAGCATGGGCGCGACTGCCTTCCAGCGCGGCCTGGGGGCGATGCATGCCCTGGCCCATCCGCTCGGCGCGTTGTACGACGCCCACCACGGCCTGCTCAACGCAGTGTTGATGCCCTATGTGCTGGTGGCCAACCGCGCCAGCATCGAGCCGCAGATGGAGAGGATGGCGCGCTACCTGAACCTGGCCAAGCCCGGTTTTGTCGGGGTGCTGGACTGGGTGTTGCACCTGCGCAACGAGGTCGGCATTCCCCATAGCCTCAGCGAGATTGGCATCGACGACAAACGCATCGAACAAGTCGGGCAGATGGCCGAGGTCGACCCCTCGGCGGGCACCAACCCGATTGCCTTTAGCGCGGCGCAGTACAGCCAGTTGTTCGAAAAGGCGCTGCGTGGAACCCTGTAGGCACCGTTAGCGAGCGAACAGTGGATAGGGGTTGATCGCGGTGCCTTTCCACCAGCGCTTTTCGGGGCCGAGGACGAACACCGCAAAATGCAGGTGCGGGGCTAGCGGGTTGGCGTTGCCGGTGACGCCGACGTAGCCGAGCAGGTCGCCGCGCTTGATCGCCTGGCCTTCCACCAGGCCGGCGGCGTAGCCATCCAGGTGCGCATAGTAGTAAGCGAAGGTGGAACTCGGGTCGTATTGATAGAGGGTGAGGCCGCCGGGCTTGCTGTCGAAGAGTTTCACCAGGGTGCCGTCATCGACCGCGTACACCGGGGTCTTCAGCGCGGCCATGATGTCGATGGCCTCATGGCCGCGCGTGGTGCCACGCATGTCGTGGAAGGTGTCCTGCAGTTGCGTTGGGGCAATACCGGCCACAGGGATCAGCAGCCCGCCGGCATGCGCGGGCAAGGGTTCGGTGAACGGATCTGGATCCTGGCTTTGCTCCAGCCCACTGGGCTCAGGGGGCGGCTCAGGGGCCAGGGCCTCGGGGCTGATCGAGGGTTCGACCTGAGTTTCCCCTGACGGCGCATCTGCACTGGCAACCCGTTCTAGTGTCTGTGCAGGCGGCACGGCGCTCGGCTCCTGTGTCCTGGCCGCGACAGTCACGGCTCCATAGGGCAAGGGTTCCAGGGCGGCAGGGGCGAGCGCCACAGGGGCAGTCAGCCGGTCGTTGTGCAGGGCATAGAACAGCCCCGTAGCACCCACCAAAGCACCTACCACGAATATCAGAATGCTCTTCATCAGCGGCGGCCTACTCTTGCAGAAGGGCGGGTAGCCCAGGCGAGACCGAGTGCCCCATGGCCTCGACATTCCAGTTGGTCAGGCGGATACAGCCATGGGACTGAGTCTTGCCGATCTTCGACGGTTCCGGGGTGCCATGGATGCCGTAATGGGGCTTGGACAGGGCGACCCAGGCGATGCCTACGGGGTTATTCGGGCCAGGTGGGATGGTGGCCTTGGCATGGGCGGCGTTGGCGTCCCAGAACAGCTTGGGGTTGTATTTGAACTCGGGGTTTCGTGCCACGCCGAGAATCTTCCACTCGCCGAGCGGCAGCGGATCGCGTCCGCTGCCGGTGGAGGCGGGAAATTGCGCGATAACGGCATCCGCGGCATCGAACAGGGTGACGGTCGAGTCGGACTTGTCCACCACCACCCGCGCGGCCTTGGCCAGGGGCGCGGCCGATGCCAGGTTGGGCACCACTATCGACTCGCCTGCAAGGCTCAGATCCTTGCCCGGGTTGAGTTCGGCCAGCAGCGCGGGGCTGGTGTGGAATTTCTCGCCGAGCGCTTCCAGCGGGTCGCGGTAGCCCAGGGCTGGAAGCCTGGCCTTGTCCATCATGTCGGCGGGAATCTGGACAAAGGGACCGGCGATATCGGCCTCGGTGACCGTATAGGTCACCAGCACAGGCGCTGGATCGCTGTTCAGCGCTGCCCAGGTCGGCTCGTCCATGGCACCGCTGGCGGTCAGGCCGTTGTGTTTCTGAAAGCCGCTGATGGCGATCCGGGTATTCGAACCGAAACTGGCGTCGACCTCGCCGGGAAAGAAGCGCGCGCGATCGAGCAGGATCTGCACGCGCAGTACCGCAGCATTGCGTTGCTTGGGGCCGACATCGCCGCGCAGGCTGGCGTCATTGGCAACCTCGGCCGTGAGCGGCAGCACGGTAGTGCTGGCCGCAGGGGACGTGGCGGTCGCGAAGGCGAAGGAGCTGGTGGCGCTATACAGGGCCAGGGTAATGGCGCAGGTGAGGTTTGTTGTTTTCAAGAGGCGATCCTCGAACGAACCAGCAGGGCAAGTTGCAGCGTGTTCGAGCAGGCTCGACACACTGACGTAGGGGTGTTCTTCAGAATCGACGACCAGAAACTTCAGTGGCGGCTATCGGTATGGGCAGTGGTGGAAAACTGCCTGCAGCGCCCAGTTCCATTCGCCACGGTGCCAATGAGCGCTTATCAAACAGACTATTCCCGCATGGCTGCGTGAGGTGGGCGATTGTTCGCGCACGCTCGGTGGCTTTGATCAGGCCAGGGGGTATGAGTTCCTTCGATAATGGCAATTTGCCTTTATATTGCCGCAGGGAAGGAGCAGTGGGGCGGCGCAGGGCGGGGGTAACCCGCCGTGGTTTGGAGGCTGTCGTTGTCATGGCGGGTTGCAGCCGCCCTGCGGCTATTCTTCGGCCTGAGCGGCCTTGAGGCTTTCATAGGCCGGTGCGGCGTAGATGCCGACTTCCACGGCCAGCTCCATCACCCGCGGCAGGTCGCTGCTGTACACCAGCACGGCCTGTAGCGCGTCGTCCAGCGGTTCGCTGAAATCCAGCAGTACATAGCCTTTGGTTTCCGGCGAGAGGCTGCTGAGTTGCACCTGGATACGGTTCAGCGCCTTGAGCGGCTCGGTCTTGACCAGTTGCTTGGGCTTGAGCACGAAGCTCACGTCGGGGCCGAAGGAGTCGACGATCTGCTGAAACAGCGCATCATAGCTGTCGGCCTGGAACAGCACGGTTTCCGGCAGGCTGCCGACCACCACCCACTCGCCAAGGGGGATGGGGAAGCTGTCGTCGTAGTTGATGTCCGGGTTGGCGGCGAGGAAGGCCTGCGGGTCGGCATAGGCCTGGGCCGCTTCATCGGCGATTCGGGCGACCTCTTCCGGCAGCATGCAGCCCGAGCTTATTTTGCCGATCAGTTCTTCGAGCTGGGCTTTCATCGGTGATTCCTGGCGAGGGGTAAAGGGTCGCAAAGGATAGCCTGGGTGCGCCCTGGCCGCGAGGGCCTGTTAAGCTTGCGCACTTTGTGGACTCGGCAGGCTGTTGAAGACGACCGGCTGCCATCACTCAGGGAGTTATTTGTGAGCGCGCGTATCCATCCTCTGGCCGGGCAGCCGGCACCCGCCTCGATGCTGACCGATATTGCCGGGCTGCTGGCAGCCTATGACGAGCTGCAGCCTGATCCGACCCAGGCCTCTCAGCGTGTCGCGTTCGGCACGTCCGGGCATCGCGGCTGTTCCTTGCAGGGCAGCTTCAATCGCTGGCATGTGCTGGCCATCAGCCAGGCGATCTGTGATTACCGGGTAGCCCAGGGCATCAGCGGCCCGCTGTTTATCGGTGCCGATACCCATGCGCTGTCACAGCCGGCGCTGGACAGTGCTCTGGAAGTGCTGGCGGCCAATGGCGTGCAGACCATGATCTCCGCCGGTGGTGAGTTCACCCCGACGCCGGCGATCAGCCAGGCCATCCTGGTGCATAACCAGGGCCGCAGTTCGGGTCTTGCCGACGGTATCGTCATCACCCCCTCGCACAACCCGCCGGACAGCGGCGGTTTCAAGTACAACCCAACCAATGGCGGCCCGGCCGACAGTGATATCACCAGCTGGGTGCAGAACCGCGCCAACGCGTTGCTGGAAGGCGGCCTGCGCGAGGTCAAGCGCATGCCCCTGGCGCAGGCGCGGCAGGCGGCCAATGTGCAGGAGTACGATTACCTCGGCAGCTATGTGAGAGATCTGGGCAATGTCATCGACTTCGCCCCGATCCGCGCCGCCGGTCTGCGCCTGGGCGTCGACCCGCTGGGCGGCGCAGGGGTGCACTACTGGGCGCGCATCGCCGAGCAGTACGGCCTCAATCTGGATGTGGTGAGCGAGATTATCGATCCGCAGTTCGCCTTTATGAGCCTGGACTGGGACGGACAGATCCGCATGGACCCGTCCTCCAGCCATGCCATGCAGCGCCTGATTGGCCTGAAGAACGGCTATGACATCGCCTTCGCCTGCGACACCGACTACGACCGTCACGGCATCGTCGCGCCGAGCGTTGGCCTGCTGCCGGCCAACCACTTTCTCAGTGTGGCCATCGATTACCTGTTCCAGCATCGCCCCCAGTGGAGCGCCACAGCAGCGGTAGGCAAGACCCTGGTCAGCAGCGCCATGATCGACCGCGTCGCTGCGCGCCTGGGTCGGCCATTGCTGGAAGTGCCGGTGGGCTTCAAGTGGTTTGCCAGCGGCCTGTTCGATGGCTCCCTTGGTTTTGGCGGCGAAGAAAGCGCCGGGGCGACCTTCCTGCGCCGCGATGGCCGGGTCTGGACCACCGACAAGGACGGCATTGCCCTGGCCCTGCTGGCCGCCGAGATGACCGCAGTGACCGGGCGCGACCCTGGCGAGCTGTACCAGAGCCTGAGCGACGAGTTCGGTGCGATTTATGCCAACCGTGTCGACGCGCCCGCTACGCCTGCGCAGAAGAAAGCCCTGGGCCAACTCTCGCCTGCGCAGATCGAGAGCCGTGAACTGGCCGGCGATGCCATCACCCAGGTGCTGGACAAGGCCCCGGGCAATGGCGCGGCGATTGGCGGGATCAAGGTGATCAGCGAAGGCGGCTGGTTCGCCGCGCGGCCATCGGGTACCGAGGACATCTACAAGATCTACGCCGAGAGCTACCGCGACGAGGCGCACCTGCAACGCATCTTCGGCGAGGCGCAGCAGCTGGTCGATGCGGCGCTGGAGTAAGCTCGGCTTTGACGGGCGGGGGAGGGAGCAAGGCGATGCAGCGTCTCGAGGTGAAAATTCGCCTGCATAACGGCAGCGATATCGCGATTGGCCCGGGCAAGGCCGATCTACTCGAGGCCATTGCCCAGCATGGCTCGATCAGCGCCGCGGCGCGGGCTCTGGGCATGTCCTACCGGCGCGCCTGGCTGCTGGTGGAAACCATGAACCGCAGTTTCCGGGAGCCGCTGGTCACCACCCTGGCCGGCGGTAAACACGGTGGCGGCACGCAGTTGACCGCCATGGGCGAGCAGGTGCTGCAGCGTTACCGGCACCTCTGCGCGCAAGCGCTGGCCGCAGTGCAAGACGGCTTTGCCGACCTCGGCGATTTGCTCGCCAGCCCCGCCTCCTCGACGCCTTAAGGCCTCAAGCGCATAGGCAGGTTTTGCTGGACGGCATTTCGTTATATATGGAAGGATATAGCGCTTGTTGAGGAGCTCGCCCGATGATGTTCGGTCTACGTAAACCGCTACGCGCTTTGCTGCTGATGTGCAGCCTCGTCCCGATCATGTCGCTGGCAGAAACGGCGAACGTCGCCGCAGCCTCGAACATGCAGTTCGCGTTGCAGGAGATCGCCGCGCGTTACCAGAAGGACAGCGGTCATTCACTGCGCCTGGTCTTTGGTTCGAGCGGCAATCTCTACCGGCAGATCAGCCAAGGGGCCCCTTTCCAGTTGTTTCTCAGTGCCGATGAGGCCTATGTGCAGCAACTGGCCGCCGCGGGTAAAACCCTCGACGAGGGGGTGCTCTACGGTCTTGGACGCATCGCCTTGATGGCACCCAAGGGGTCGTCGTTAACTCTCGGTGGCGAGCTTCAGGGTTTGACGGCCGCGTTGGCGGAGGGGCAGATCAAGAAATTCGCCATCGCCAACCCGGAGCATGCACCCTACGGTCGCGCGGCCGAACAAGCCTTGCAGCATGCGGGTTTGTGGGACGCGCTGCAGGGCAAGCTGGTGCTTGGCGAGAACATCGCCCAGGCGGCGCAGTTCGCCACCTCGGGCAATGCCCAGGGCGGCATGGTCGCCTATTCCCTGGCACTTGCGCCGGGGGTGGCCGAGCGTGGCGAATTCGTCCTGATCCCTTCGGTCTGGCATCAGCCGCTGCGTCAGCGCATGGTTCTGCTCAAAGGTGCCAGCGCCAGCGCCCAGGCGTTCTACCAATACCTGCAGCAGCCAGCCGCCCGGGCGATCATGACCAAATACGGCTTCGACATGCCTGAGGCCGGGTAGGGGAGGACGCAATGGATTGGCCCGCGCTGCTGCTGTCCCTGGAACTGGCCCTGTGCACCATGCTGATTCTCTTGCCCGTGGGCATCTGGATCGGGCGCAAGCTGGCCTGGAGCCAGTTTCGCGGCAAGAGCCTGGTGGAGGCGCTGCTGGCGTTGCCGCTGGTGCTGCCGCCGACCGTGCTGGGCTTTTATCTGCTGGTGGTCATGGGAGGCAACTCGCCCATCGGTCAGGCCTATCAGGCGCTTTTCGGCAGCCAGTTGACCTTTTCCTTCGCCGGCTTGCTGGTGGCCTCGCTGCTGTTTAATCTGCCCTTCGCCATTCAGCCCATGCAGCGCGCCTTCGAGGCCGTTCCGCGGGATGTGCGCGAGGCGGCGCGCTGCTGCGGCCTGTCGCCCTGGCGGGTGCTGCGGCGCATCGAGCTGCCGCTGGCCTGGCCGGGGATTCTCTCGGCCCTGGTACTGACCTTCGCCCACACCCTGGGCGAATTTGGCGTGGTGCTGATGGTCGGCGGCAGCATCCCGGGGGAGACCCGTACCATCGCCATTGCCATCTACGACCGGGTACAGGCCTTCGACGACCAGGCCGCCGGGCTGATGTCGGCAGTGCTGTTGCTGATTTCCCTGTGCGCCATCGGCCTGTCCTACTTTGCCACCTCGCGCCTGGCAGCGAGGCAGCGCCATGACTGAGGGCCTGCATCTCGACCTGCAGCAGAGCAGCCCGATTCCGCTGGCGGCCCAGCTCAGCTGTGCGCCCGGAGAAGTGCTGGCCTTGGTCGGACCCTCTGGTAGCGGCAAGTCGACCCTGCTGCGCAGCATTGCCGGCCTGTATCGACCGGCTCACGGCAGCATCCGTTGCGGCGGCGAAACTTGGTTCGACAGTGGGCGTGGCATCGCCGTGCCGACCATGCATCGGCGGGTCGGCATGGTGTTTCAGCATTTCGCCCTGTTTCCCCATCTCAGCGCCCGGCACAACGTCGCCGAGGCGCTGCTGGATTATCCGCCGGCCGAACGCATGGCGCGGGCCCAGGCCTGGCTGGAGCGGGTGCACCTGCACAACCTGGGTGAGCGCCTGCCCCATCAGCTGTCCGGTGGCCAGCAGCAGCGCGTGGCGGTGGCCAGGGCGCTGGCCCGCGAGCCCAAGGTGTTGCTGCTCGACGAGCCCTTTTCCGCAGTGGATCGCAGCACCCGCGAGGTCCTGTATGGCGAGCTGGCCGAACTGCGCGAGGAGCTGCGCATGCCGGTGGTGCTGGTCACCCATGACCTGGACGAAGCCACGCTGCTGGCCGACCGCATGTGCATTCTGGCAGCCGGCCAGACCCTGCAGGCCGACACCCCGGATCGTCTGATGCAGGCTCCGGCCACGGCCGAGGTGGCGCGTTTGCTGGGCATGCGCAATATGTCCAGCGGCCGGCTGCTGGGGCATGCTGGCGATCACAGTCTGCTGGCCTGGGGCGATTACCGTCTCAAGGTCCGCGCCCAGCCGCAGCTGGCGGTGGGGCAACAGGTGGCCTGGGTTATGCCGACCTCGGGGGTGCTGCTGATGCCGCTCAATCAGCGCCCGGGTACGCCTCTGGATAACCCTGTGGCGGTGCGCATCGAGCGCCTGCTGTCGTTGGGCGAGCAATACCGGGTGACACTGCTGGCCGGCGCGGAACGCCTGAGCATGAACGTGCCGCGCCATGTGGCGCAGCGTTATGGTCTTGAGGTCGGGCAGGCCATTGACGTACGTCTGCGCGGCGAGACGATTCATCTGATGCCGAGCTAGTGGCCTGCGCCACGGCGATCGATGTGAACGGCCACTGCGCCACTTGTTGCGCAGTCTTCTGTGGATAAGTCTGTGGGTAGCTTGCTCTGTCCATTGCCGTTATGGGGCTGTAGAGGGGCTGGCAGCTTCTTGCGCAGCACTGCGCAAGAAGCTGCTCAGCTTTCAGTGATAGACCGCACTATGTGACCTTTCCATTATTTGTAGTCACGCTAACTGTTTGAAATATATGTATTTTTAATGGCTGGCACGGTTATCGCTCTTAGTCTGGCTCCCGGATCGCTACAGATCCATGACCCAAGGCAAGGAAAGCACTCATGCCAACACCCGCGTATCTGTCCCTCGAAGGCACCAAGCAAGGCCTGATCACCGCCGGCACCTTCACCGAAGATTCGGTCGGCAACATCTTCCAGGAAGGTCATGAAGACCAGATCCTGGTTCAGGCCTTCAACCACCAGGTCATCATCCCGCGCGATCCGCAGTCCGGTCAGCCGACTGGCCAGCGCGTACACAAGCCGCTGATGATCACCAAAGTCTTCGACAAGTCCTCGCCGCTGATCTTCAACTCCCTGACCTCCGGTGAGCGTCTGAACAAGTGCCGTCTGGAGTGGTACCGCACTTCCTCCACCGGTACCCAGGAGCACTACTTCACCATCGAGCTGGAAGATGCCGTGATCGTAGACGTGCAGTCGCGCATGCCGAACTGCCAAGACCCAGGCATGTCGCACTTCACCCACCTGGAAGACGTGTACTTCACCTACCGCAAAATCGTCTGGACCCACGAAGTCTCCGGTACTTCCGGTTCCGACGACTGGCGTACCCCGATCTCCGCCTAAGCACTGGCTGAGTTCGTGTAACACCGCTTCGGCCAGGCATCGTCCTGGCCGTTGCGTTTCAGTCTTGGCATCTATCCGCACGAGCCTCGTAGGGTGCGCCATGGCGTTCCAGGCGGCAGGCGATAAACGTCGGGTACGCCCGGTTATCAGGACGATGTGCTCGTAAAATTGCTGGCTCATTCATGGATCGAAAGAAGAGGAACAACGAATGTTCGCCCCTGCCAACCAGACCCATTTCAGCCTCAGCATCGAAGGCCTCAGCCACGATCTGCAGGTGCTCGAATTCAGCGGCCGCGAGGCGATCAGCCAGCCCTTTGAGTTCGAGCTGGAACTGGTCAGCGAACGTCCCGACCTCGACCTGGAGAGCCTGCTGCATCAATCGGCATTCCTGGCCTTATCCCAAGCCGGCAACGGCATCCACGGGCAGATCTACCGCGTCGCCCAGGGCGAATCCGGCAAGCGCCTGACCCGCTACCACGTGACCCTGCGCCCGCAGCTGGCCTACCTGGCGCACCGCACCAATCAACGGATCTTCCAGCACCTGACGGTTGAAAAGATCATCGGCCAAGTGCTCGAAGAGCACGGCATCCAGGCCAACGCCTACCAATTCCAGCTCGGCTCGATCTACCCCGAGCGCGAGTACTGCGTGCAGTACGACGAGAGCGACCTGCACTTCGTTCAGCGCCTGTGCGAGGAGGAGGGGATTCACTACCACTTCCAGCACAGCGAACAGGGCCATGTACTGGTCTTTGGCGATGACCAGACACCTTTCCCCAAGCTCGCCCCAACTGCCTACCAGCAAGACAGCGGCCTGGTCGCCGACAAGCCGGTAATCAAGCGTTTCGGCGTGCGCGTGGAAACCCGTACCAGCCGGGTGACCCGCCGCGACTACGACTTCGAAAAGCCCAAGCTGCTGATGGAGGCCGAGGCCAAGAGCGAGTTCGTCCCGGACCTCGAGGACTACGACTACCCTGGCCGTTTCGTCGAACGCGAGCGCGGCAAGCACCTCAGCCAGCGTGCCCTCGAACGGCACCGCCACGACTTCGAACAGGCCCAGGGCGAAAGCGACCAGACCCTGTTGGTATCGGGGCACTTCCTCGCCTTCACCGACCACCCGCGCCCCAGCTGGAACGACCTCTGGCTGCTCAGCGAAATCCACCACGAGGGCAAGCAACCGCAGGTGCTGGAAGAGTCGGTCACCGAGCACGGCGAAGCCGATGGCGGCTTCCAGCAAGGCTACCGTAACCGCTTCACCGCCACGCCCTGGACGGTGCCCTACCGGCCGAGCCTGGAACACCCCAAGCCGCGCATCCTCGGCAGCCAGAGCGCCGTGGTCACCGGCCCCGCTGGCGAAGAAATCCACTGCGATGAATACGGCCGGGTCAAAGTGCAATTCTTCTGGGACCGCCACGGTCAGGCCGACGACAAAACCAGCTGCTGGCTACGGGTATCGTCGAGCTGGGCCGGCGACCGCTACGGTGCGATCGCCATCCCGCGCATCGGCATGGAAGTGCTGGTCACCTTCCTCGAAGGCGACCCCGATCAACCCCTGGTTACCGGCTGCCTGTACCACAAGGAACACGTCGTTCCCTACGACCTGCCGGCGAACAAGACCCGCAGCGTGTTCAAGACCCTGAGCAGCCCCGGCGGTGGCGGCTACAACGAAATACGTATCGAGGACAAAAAGGGCGAGGAGCAGATCTACATCCACGCCGAGCGCGACTGGGACGAAAACATCGAGCACGACCAGAAAATCCGCGTCGGCCACGAACGCCACGACACCGTCGAGGCCAACAGCTACAGCGAATTCAAAGCCGAAGAACACCGCACCATCCACCTCGACCGCAAGAGTGAAATCAAAGCCAACGACCACCTTACCGTCGGCAACAACCAGCACATCAAGATCGGTACCGGCCAGTTCATCAACGCCGGTCAGGAAATCCACCTGTCCAGCGGCCAGAAAGTCGTGCTCGAAGCCGGCAGCGAACTCACCTTCAAAGCCGCCGGCAGCTTTATCAAACTCGACGCCGGCGGCATCACCATGGTCGGGCCGATCATCAAATTCAACTCCGGCGGCGGCCCAGGCAGCGGCTCGGGGGCTGCGCCGATTCGGCCGGGCAAGGTCAAAGCGGCGGATGCGGATAAAGCAGGGGAGTTGTTGATTCAGGCGCAGAGGCAGGCGCTGCAACGTAAGCAACCGCTCTGCGTCATCTGCGAAGCCGCCAAGCTGGAGGCCGCAGATGCCGACTAACGATCTGCGTCAACTGCCGCCAGCCTTGCCCTGGGAGGCTCCCGCTTACCTGCTGTTGGACGGCATCAGCGTCGAGACACTGCCGCAACGGCTATATCAGTGGTCCGAGTCGCCCGACTTCGACGTGCTGTACCTAGATACTCCATGGGCTGAGCTGAGTGATGTATCTCCCTGCTTGGTTCGCCTCAGTGGGCAGCAGGACCCAGCACTGGCCGCTTTTCTGGAGAACAGCCACGACGAATGGGGCTACCTGCTGTTCAGTCGTGCCAGCCGGGCTGCGTTGCTCGGCCATTTACGCTGGTTGGTATGCGTGCGCCACCCGCTGGGTGAGGAGATGCTGCTACGCCTGGCCGATCCAGCGGTGATTCATGCCTTGCTTGAGCCCACGATGCGGGGCGCAGATACCACGTTATTTGGGCCCATCGAGCATATTGTTGTCGCAGATAGTCTGCACCACTGCTGGTACCAGCATTTATGCCCAGGCGTGGCACCCACCAATGATCATGGGCGCGCCTATCCGCTCACTGACGAACAGGTGCAGCGTTTAGGTGAGGTCAGTTTTCGCAGCATGCTGATCCGCCTTGATGCACATATGCGTGAGTATTTTCCCGCTTTCCAGCAACCGCTGGATCATGTGCAGCGCTGGCAGTATTTAAAGGCACTGGCCGAGCGTGGCTATGCCCAGGGCTTCCATAGCGAACATGAGATAACCCTCTACGCCAATATCTTCGGCCTTTTGGGTGATGGTGCCCTGCAGGCCCATGCAGACATTGCCGCATTACTGACGCAAAAATCGTCACTCACGCCCTCACAGCGAATTGAACAGGCTGCGGACCTGGCTTACGCCCGTGCCCAGACAGTGGAAAGGACCTCCTCATGACCGGCGGCAACCCCAATCACACCGACAAAAGTAGAGACGACGTAAAAAGCCCATTCGCCTCCTGCCCGCATATGAAAAACAAGGTGCAGCTGTTGCCCTTACGCTATGGCCTGGTTGAACGGCTCGATCCTTCAGCAGAGCTGAGCCTGCCTTACACGCTCAAGTCGCGGCCATTGGGTATTCGTTGGCTCAGAGATGGTTGGCTGTATGTGGTAGTTGGAAAACAACCCAAGGCGATATTGCATGAGTACCGCATTGCCAAGGGGGGCATTACCCAGCTGCTGTGGAACAAGGCCGAGGTCACTGCCGATAAGCGGGAGGCGAGTGTCGGCGAAGCCCAGCTGATTTTCTCCCGCAACGATCCGCTGCATGTGGCCTACTCCGAGGTGCAGTGGACCGCCGCGAAATGCGCTCAGGTGCTAAAGAGCTCTAAAGAGCGTAATCACTTTATGCAAGCCGTAGACCTCGGCCGGGTCGACCCTATTAAGGGGGCCGCGAATTTACTGACCGCAGACCAGGCCACCAAATGGCTTGCCGAGGTAGCAGAGCAGCCAGCCGCGCTGAACGCGAGCCAGGGAACGAAGCCAGAAGAAACTCAGGACTATGCCTGGGAGCAGCCGCCGCTGTTCCAGCAGGCCCAGTCAGGCAGGCTAAAGATGGGCCTGAATGCTGAGTGCAAGCTAGATTATCTCCATCTGGTGGTTCGTGATGATATTGGGGTTCTGCGTGATCTTGCTGCCCATCAAGACCTTGTTGCCGGTTGGATCACCGACTGGAGCAGTGCCGAAACCAACCAGAAGAAGTATGTGGTCGGCTGCTATATCGAATCCTTGTACAGTCTGAACGAGCAGCTTGTGCTCAGCGCCTCCAAGCAGGACCCACGCTTCGCCAAGCTCGAAGACGAAACCGATCCGGTCCAGCGCCAGAGCATCGTCGACTACATCAACGTCAAGTACAAAACCCAGTGGAGCGGCCCCGGCACGCACAGTGGAGCCATCAAGGCTTCGCGTATGCGCATGCGCCAGAGTCTTGGAGCGCCGCTCTATGTCCGCTATGAAGACTTTATCGAAAGCCTCGATGAGAATGCCGAAGATGCTTTGGAAGGCGCAAAGCTGGGACAGAAAGGCATCGATGACCTTATAGATCGCCCCGGCATGGAGGCTTTTCTCAAGCACCAGCGCACCCAGCTCAAACGCTGGAACCAACGGCTTGATCTCATCACCGAAGATCGCATTGCCCTGCTCAAGGCTGAACGCTTCCACCGCGCGGCCTGGTACTTCGACCCCCACTCGAGCGAGCAGGTTGAGGCCGCACTCGCCACTGAGTATGCCTGCCTGAAAGATATATGCCGCACCGACAAGGCCACCGATGCGATGGTCGACCTGCTGGATAAACGCCCAGAACTGAGCTTGCCTGGGTTTTTCACCCTGAGTCACAGTGATCAGATCGATATGCAGGCCAAGCTCTCCAGCTTGATCAAGGGCATACGTGGCGTGGCCATGGCCAGCAATGACTACAGCGGAGCGCAGGAGCTTAGCCTCCAGTTCAAGGGCTTGGTCGAGCAACGGTTGCCGCACATATTCAACCTCAGCGACGCGGCCATTACCTTTGATCAGGTACGCAATACCGTCTACGAGCCGGCCAAACAACTGCGCCTGGCCACCGCTATGGACAGTGCCATGCAAGGCCTGCGCAATGCGGCTCCGCTGGACCCCGGCAAGGTGTTGCGCGCCCTACCGGGGGCGGCGTGGCTGGATGTGCTGCGGGCCTATGGCCAGGGTGGCATCACCCTGGAGTTTGCTTCCGCCAGCCAGATCCAGGCATTTGAGGCAGATACCCGCCAGTTGGCAGAGCTGCGTGGCACGCTTACCGCGCTGAAACATCAAATCAGGCAGACCCTCGCCTTCGAGCGCCGGGGGCGGCTGCCACGCGGCAGCCACCGCAGCCTGCTGACTGAACGCAAGAAGCTGCAATCAAGCCTGCTGCCGCTGGAGAGTCGAGTTGCCACCGCCATCAGCCCGGTTGGTGAGGGCCCGAGCAAAGCTGGGGCCAAGATCAAAGGCCTCAACAGTGCCCAGGTCGCCGAGTTTCAGCGCATGGCCGAAGACTTTCGCCTTAAGCGGCCGTTCCAGGGCTTGAGTGCATCGGTATTCCGCTCGGCCGGAGCGGATATATTTGCCTCGGCCGTGGCGGTTTGGCAGATACGCAATTTTGTTGTGGTGAGTGCTGAGCTAAATAGAAGACCAGAATGGCGTGGGGTAGAGTTACTAGCCTACTTAAACGCTTTCTTTTCAATGGCCGCTGGAGTGTTTGCTGCCGCTCAGGGCATTGCGGTTACCAGCCTTTCGGTGGCAGTGAATAACTACGCCAGTGTCGCCGGTAAAATCACCATGGCCGCACGACTGGGCAAGCTCACCGCCAGTTTTGGTTTGCCCGCGTATTTCTTTAGCCTTACCGCCGCATCCATCAGCTTGAAGGGCAATATCGACAAGTTTAGCGAGGGCCTGCGCCGGGGCGATGCGGGTATGCTGGCGGGTGCTGGCCTGGCCAGCGTGGGCGATGCTGGGCAAGTCGGTATTAACAGCTGGGCCCTCTACCGTTCGGCCGGCATTGTGATTGGCGTGCTAAAGGATACCCAGCAAGCCCGCGCGGCGGCCTGGGCTTTAGCTGGGGGGCGCTTGGTCAGCATCGCCGCACGGGCCAACCTGATTGGCCTGGCCCTGACCGGTCTGCAACTGGGTGGGGAATGGATCTACAACCGCAATAACCTGAGCCAACTCGACGACTGGCTGCAACAAGGTCCCTGGGGCTTGCGCGATGCTCAGCGGCCATTGGCGGCCGAGCATCTGCGCCTGGCCACGATCACCGCTGCGCCAAGCGCGGGTTTGCAACCCGGCAATGCCGCCGGCCTATTTATCCTGCAGGTACCCGGCGTAATTACCGCCGAGCTGGACGATAGCGGCATAAGCCTGGCCGCCTACTGGCTAAGCAACCACCAGCGTAACGATTGGGAGCCCTGGAGCGAGCCACTGCTCTACCAGTTCAAATTACTCAGTAAACTGCACGAGCCGCTGCGGTTGGGGCTGGAGATTTACCCTCAGGAGGCCAATGCCCAGCACGGCCTGGCCATCGAGCTGCGTTACCCGCCTCTGGCAGGCAGCAACGAGGTGCAGACCAAACGCTTTGAAAGCCAGACCCTGAATGTCCAGCAAGGCAAACCCATGGCGGAAGTCGCGCTGCTGCGCGTACGCACCGCTAATGCCCCCAGCCTGCCGCTTACGCTGGATACTCTTGACCTACCTGCCACCAGCTAAAGGACCCAGTTTCCCCCATGGCCAACGCCCCCGCAGACCCCGACTTCGACCTGAAAAACCAGCGCCCAAGCGCTGGTGAAGTCCGGCGCTTCGCCACCGGCGAAGCCCTGTTTCTTGCCCCCTTACCGCTACCCTCCGGGCACACCCCAATGGATCTGGGTGGCAGTTTTCTGGAAGTTAACGACATCTACCTCGATGTGGGGCAAAGCAACTTCAATAAAGCCTTCCAGGCCCAACTGATGATTTGGGTATTAATGAGTTTTCTGATTGCGTGTTTGATAGTTGCACCCTTTCTCCTAGGAGTTGGGACATTTGGCGATCCATACGGGCGATCTTTTATGAGTCGCGCAGCGAAATTGATGCCCCTTGCGGCGCTAATTGCCTTGATGGGAGGGGCATTCTTCGGCTCGCTGGGCACCACCGCAGTTATCCGCACCACCCTGCAGAAAGCCCGTTCCCGGCCTATGCGTTTTAACCGCCAGCGTCGTGAGGTCTGCTATTTTCCGAGTGGCTCGGACGAGCCGATCATTCAACCGTGGGAAGAGCTGGTGGCCTGGGTTTCGATCAGCACCGGCACCACGGGCGAGGGCATTATGAGTACCTATACCCTGGGGATGGCCCTCGACAACCCGAAAACCGATAAGACCCACTTCCTTAATCAAGGTGTACTGACTCCGGCCCACGGCTTGTCAAAGTGGGAGGCTATTCGGGTGTATATGGAAAAAGGCCCAGCCTTTTGTCCCGGCAAAGCCCCCTACGAGGGCCGCCACACCTTTGATGAAGAGCGTGAATCCATGCGCGAGGCCTACCGCGAAGGAGACTGCTCGGCTATCGGCGTGGCTTGGTGGTACTTGCGTAATATCGTCACCTGGTGGCGTTTCCCCTACTGGGTTGCCGAGTGGGACCACCGCTATAGCATGAAAGCCATGCCCGCCAGCATCGAACAATGGTCCCAGCCCCTGCCGCCCGCACAATGGGCCAAACCCAGCAGCGCGCTGCTGGCGCAAACGGCCCAGATCGAAAAGGCCTTGGCCACGGGCCAGAGCTTTATGGATTACTTCAATAGCACGCTAGGTGATCCGGTCAGCCCGCAGGGCGAGCGCAGCTAAAGGACGGCTGTCGGGTTGCCTGATTGCTTTATCCGGCATCCAGGCCCAGCTTCTGTGGTCAGGAGCTGATCGCCCACCAGTTCACCCTGGGCGGACGCTAACAGCCAGCAAGGGGTGAGCTGGTGGGTAAATACGAGTACGACGAGCAAGGCTGCCTATACGGCATCAATAGCTCGGCTATCGTCGGGAGGGACGCCACTGACTTGGCCATCGCCGTGAAGCCAATCCCGCCACAAATTAAAGCTCTGGCCAGAGTACTCCCGTCCTAGCGCAGCTGCGCCTCGGCCAGGGTGCGTTGGTTAGGGATCAGGTCGGAGCACCAGTGCTGGCTGGCCCAGTGCAGCAGTTCCTGCGGTTGGCCGTAGCTTGCGCCTTCCGGCACTGGCTGGCCGAGGGTGCGCAGGGCGCGGATCAGCAGGGGAGTGGCCTGGTCGGCCGGTAGCGGTGGCGAGCGGTAGGATTTGCCCAGCTTGTGGCCGTCGGGCTGGATGATCAGCGGTACGTGCAGGTAGCGCGGCTGCGGCAGACCCAGCAGTTGTTGCAGGTAGAGCTGGCGCGGGGTGGAGTCGAGCAGGTCGGCACCGCGCACTATGTCGGTTACGCCCTGCCAGGCATCGTCAATCACTACTCCAAGCTGGTAGGCGTAGAAACCATCGCGGCGCTGGATCACGAAGTCGCCGACTTCGCGGCCCAGGTGCTGGCTGTAAGGGCCCTGTACCCGGTCGGTGAAGCCATAGCTCTGTTCGGGCACACGCAGGCGTATTGCCGCGTTGGCGCGGGGGTGCCCGGCCTCCCGGCAAAACCCCGGGTAGATGCCCTGATAGCCTTCCAGCTGCTTGCGCGAGCAGATACAGGCATAGGCCAGGCCCCGCGCCAGCAAGGTATCGACCAGGGCGGCGTATTCGGCATGTCGGTTGCTCTGGCGCACCAGTTCGCCATCCCACTGCAAGCCGTAGCTTTCCAGGGTCTTGAGAATGGCGCTCTGCGCGCCGGGGACTTCCCTCTGCGGGTCGAGGTCTTCCATGCGCAGCAGCCAGCGGCCATTTACTGCGCGCGCGTCGAGGTAGGACGCAAGGGCTGCGACCAGTGAGCCAAAGTGCAGGTAACCGCTAGGGGTGGGGGCGAAGCGGCCGATATAGGCGGGCGTGTTCATACGGGCGAAGGACTGCCGGTTGCGCACAGGGAGACAGAAACAACAGAGGGTGCCGAAGCACCCTCTGGGTCAGATCAGGAACCGATCTGCTTTTCCTTGATTTCCGCCAACGTCTTGCAATCGATGCAAAGGGTGGCGGTGGGGCGGGCTTCGAGGCGGCGGATGCCGATCTCGACGCCGCAGGAATCGCACCAGCCGTAATCGTTGTCTTCGATCAGCTGCAGGGTTTCGTCGATCTTCTTGATCAGTTTGCGCTCGCGATCACGGGCACGCAGTTCCAGGCTGAACTCTTCTTCCTGGCTGGCGCGGTCCGCTGGATCGGGGAAGTTGGCCGCTTCGTCCTGCATATGGTGCACAGTACGGTCGACTTCCTGCATCAACTCAAGCTTCCACTTGTTGAGGATGCCGGTGAAGTGGGCGCGCATCGGCTCACCCATATATTCCTCGCCCTTTACTTCTTTATAGGGCTCGAAACCACGAGTCAGTTGGCTGCTTTTTGCTTTTGCTTTGGTGGGCATGGATGACCGCCTCTCACTCTCTCTAATCCACTGCGCAGGACGGTGTCCCTTGCCGATCCTACGTCGAGTAGAACTGGCCCTGCGGCTGCAAGCGGGCGAACTTACCAGATCGACTCGCACGACGCCACTCCCTGTTGTCGTGGTGACTGACGTTTCGCCCGGGCCTTGGTTTAGAATCCGCGCCTTAATTCATTTGAAGGCAGCTCCATGGCCCCGTCCTACAGTGCACGCAGCCGCGCCATAGAACCTTTTCATGTGATGGCGCTGCTGGCCCGCGCCAATCAGTTGCAGGCTGAAGGCCATGATGTGATTCACCTGGAAATCGGTGAGCCGGACTTCAGCACGGCTGCTCCCATAGTCGCCGCCGGTCAGGCCGCTCTGGCCGATGGTCATACCCGCTACACCGCCGCGCGCGGTTTGCCGGCCCTGCGCGAGGCGATTGCCGGCTTCTATGCCGAGCGTTATCGCCTAAGCATAGACCCTGAGCGGATTCTGATTACCCCGGGCGGCTCGGGGGCCTTGCTGCTGGCTACCAGCCTGCTGGTCGACCCAGGCAAGCACTGGCTGCTGGCCGATCCCGGTTACCCCTGCAACCGCCACTTCCTGCGTCTGGTGGAGGGTGCGGCGCAGCTGGTGCCTGTGGGCCCCGAGGTGCGTTATCAGCTGACCCCCGACCTGGTGGCACGGTATTGGGACCAGGACAGCGTCGGCGCGCTGGTGGCCTCGCCGGCCAACCCGACCGGCACCTTGCTTAGCCATGACGAGCTGGGCGGGCTGTCTCGGGCGTTGCGCGAGCGCGGCGGGCACCTGGTGGTGGATGAGATCTATCACGGCCTGACCTACGGCGTGGACGCCGCCAGCGTGCTCGAGGTGGACGACGAGGCCTTTGTGCTCAACAGTTTTTCCAAGTACTTCGGCATGACCGGCTGGCGGCTCGGCTGGCTGGTCGCGCCGCCGGCGGCGGTGGCTGATCTGGAGAAGCTGGCGCAGAACCTCTATATCAGTGCGCCGAGCATGGCCCAGCACGCCGCGCTGGCCTGTTTTCAGCCGCAGACCCTGGAGATCCTCGAACAGCGCCGCCATGAATTCCAGCGCCGCCGCGACTTCCTCCTGCCGGCGTTGCGTGAGCTGGGCTTCCGGATCGCCGTGGAGCCGCAGGGGGCGTTTTACCTGTACGCCGATATCAGTGCCTTTGGTGGTGATGCCTTCGCCTTCTGCCAGCACTTTCTGGAAACCGAGCACGTGGCCTTTACCCCGGGCCTGGATTTCGGTCGGCATCTGGCGGCGCAGCATGTGCGCTTTGCCTACACCCAGGATCTGTCGCGCCTGCAACAGGCGGTGGATCGGATCAAACGTGGCCTGAACAGCTGGCAGCCCCATGCGCTTTGATCCCCCACTCGAAGCAGGACGGCTGCTGCGCCGCTACAAGCGTTTTCTCGCCGATATCGAGACCGCCGACGGCGAGCTACTGACCATCCACTGCGCCAATACCGGCTCGATGCTCAATTGCATGAGCGAGGGCGCGCGCATTTGGTTTAGCCGCAGCAATGACCCCAAACGCAAGTTGCCGGGCACCTGGGAGATTGGTGAGACGCCCCATGGCCGCCTGGCGGTGATCAACACCGGGCGCGCCAATGCCCTAGTGGAGGAGGCACTGCGCGGCGGACTGATTGCCGAGCTGAACGGCTTTACCGACCTCAAGCGCGAAGTGCCTTACGGTCAGGAACGCAGCCGTATCGATTTCCGCCTGGACTACCCGGACGGGGCGGCGTTCGTCGAAGTCAAAAGCGTCACCCTGGGCTTTGCCGACAGTCGCGTCGCCGCCTTTCCCGATGCGCGCACCGAGCGTGGCAGCAAGCACCTGCGTGAACTGGCCGCGTTGGCCCGTGCCGGCACCCGCGCGGTGCAGCTGTATTGCGTGAACCTGACGAACATCGATGCGGTGCGCCCAGCCGCGGAAATCGACCCGGCCTATGCCGCCGCCCTGCGCGAGGCGGTGAGCGCCGGAGTCGAAGTCCTGGCCTATGGCGCGGCGATCAGCGCGCAGGAGGTGCGGCTGATCAAGCGTCTGGATGTGCTGCTTTAAATGCCTGCCCCCTGATTGCAGGGGCAGACGGACGCCAGGCACCCGTCCGGGCCGTCGATGACTACCGGGGGCGGCTGGCAGGCGTTGGGAGGATGGCCCCTGGGGCAAGGGGCCGAGGTGCGACTGGCGCGGATCAGAAGCGGTAGTTGACGCCCAGGGTCAGGGTGCGGCCGGGTGCCGGCTGGCGGCCCCAGGGGCTGGTGTCGATGCTGCGGAAGTAATACTCGCGGTCGAACAGGTTGCTGACCCCGGCGGAGGTGGTCAGCAGGCTGCCGTCGGCGAGCTTGAATTCGCGTTCGATAGCGGTGTTCCACAGCCAATAGGCGGGCAGCTCGCCGACCGTCGCGGCGGCATCCTCGGCGTGGCTGTTGGCCGCGTCGGTGTAGGCGCTGCTGACGTAGAGGCCATCGAGGGTGTAGGTCCAGGCTTCGGCGAAGCGGTAGCGGCCATCGACGGTGAGCTGATGTGCGGAGGCGAAGGGCACTTCGTTGCCTTTGAACGCGCCGCTGCGTTGTTCGCTGTCGAGGTAGGCATAGCCGGCGTGCAGGCCGGGCAGCCATTGCTCGGCGACGGTTTCGCGTTCGACCCCGCTGACGCCATCGGCATGTGCAGCAGGCCAGGGGCTACGCCGGCGAAGGCTGCGGACGCCCCGGGCGTGCCAGGTGTCGGGGGGGCAGCGGGGCGAGGGTACGGTGTTGCGCGGGGCGCAGGCCTCTACGCCATGGTGTTGACGGGTGAGGCCGGAGCAGTGACGGGGTATAAGGCCTGCAGGGGTTTTATTTTTGATTGCCAAATGGTGGTGATTATCATTTGGCGATGTAAGTCTTTTGTTGTGCTTGATCTTGTATGGATCGCCCTGGGTGTGGGCCATGGTGGTAGAACAAATGCTCTGTGAGGTGATCGTGCAGCATTCATGGCCGCCAACTCGCGGCCAACGGGTGCGCGGGGTCAGGGTGACCGAGGGCGCTATCGGCCTGAAGGCTTCTAGGGCCGCGAATGCATGGCAGGTATGTCGTCGGTTGGCTGCATGGCGCTGCGCAGGTGCTGTTCGAACAGTTCGACTATCGCCGGCCAGCCCTGGCGTGAGGCGTGTAGGCGGGCATTCAGGCGCGCCCGGCGCAGGCCTTCGGTATCGTTCAGCAAGTCGTTGGCCGCCTGGATAAAGCCCTGTTCGTCCTGCGCGCCCGCCAGGGCACCATTGTGGCCGTGGCGGATATGCTGCGCCGCCGCGGCCTGGTCAAAGGCCACCACGCCAAGCCCGGAAGCCAGCGCTTCGAGCACCACATTGCCGAAGGTTTCCGACAGGCTGGGGAAGAGAAACAGATCGCCCGAGGCGTAATGCGCGGCCAGCTCTTCACCGCGTTGCAGGCCGCAGAACACCGCATCAGGCAGTTGCTGCTGCAGGCTGGCGCGTTGCGGCCCGTCGCCCACCAGAATCAGTTTCAGCCGCCGCTGCGGGTGCGCCTGCTGCAGCGCCTGAAAGCTCTTGCTGAGCAGCGCCAGGTTCTTTTCCGCCGCCAGACGGCCGACATGCAGGATGGCGATGTCCTGTTCTTCCAGGCCCCAGCGCTCGCGCAAGGCCGCGCAGCGTTTGGCCGGGTGGAACAGCTGGCTGTCGACGCCCCGCGATAGCAGTTCCAGATTGTCGAAACCACGGCGTTGCAGCTCGATCTGCTGGCTGACACTGGGCACCAGGGTCATCTGCGAGCGGTTATGGAACCAGCGCAGGTAGTTGGTCAGCAAGCGGGTCAGCAGGGCGACGCCGTAATGCCCGGTGTATTGCTGGAAGTTGGTATGAAAGCCGCTGACCACCGGAATCTGCAAGCGCCGCGCGGCGCGCAGCGCAGACAGGCCCAGTGGCCCTTCGGTGGCGATATACAGCACATCCGGGCGCTGGCGTTGCCAGTTGCGCAACAGCTTGTGCATCGACGACTGGCCCCACTGCAAACCGGGGTAGCCGGGCAGCGGCCAGCCACGGGTCAGCAGCAGATCCTGATCGGCAGCGCCGCGTGGGTCGACGCTCTGCCGCGGGCGCACCAGTTGCACGCGATGGCCACGACCACGCAGGCCATCGACCAGGCGACCGAGGGTATTGGCTACGCCGTTGATTTCCGGCAGGAAGGTTTCGCTGATCAGTGCGATATGCAGGGAAGCTGTGCTCATGGCAGCAGTGTCCGCTGCCGCCATGTAATGACTGTGACGTTTTGGTTGCGTTTGTATTTCAGTCGAGCAGTTCGATCAGCTGTTGGCGCAGCCAGACGTGCGCAGGGTCGAGGTGCTGCTGCTGATGCCAGATCAGGCTGACCTGCACCGGCGGCATATCGAAGGGCAGCGGTGCGATTTCCAGCGCATGTACCGGAGCGAAGGCCTCGGCCAGACGCGCGGGCACGGTGCCGAGCAGGTCGGTCTGGGCGACGATGGCCGGGATTGGCAGGTAGTTGGGCTGATGCAACGCCGCCTGCCGCCGCACCCTGGCCGAGCCGAGGACGATCTCCAGCGGCGAGCCACGTCCGGCGCGCGGCGTCACGCTGATATGCCGCGCCTGCTGGTAGTCCTCCAGGCTCAGCCCGTCGACGAAGGCCGGGTGGCCGGCGCGGCCGATCACCACCAGCGGCTCTTCGCGCAGCGGCGCGTAGTGCAGGTCCGGTGCGTCGAAGTGCAGGTAGTCGATGGCCAGGTCCAGCGCGCCGCTTTCCAGGCGTTGCACCAGGCTGTCGGCGTCATCGGCCTGCACCAGCAGTTCGACCTGCGCGGCGCTGCGTGCCAGATGCGCCTGCAGCATGGGCAGCAGTGCGGCCTGGGCATAGTCGTTGAGCGACAGGCTGAAGGCATGCGGTGTCTGTGGGTCGAACGGCTCGGCCGGGCCCAGGCCGGTCTGCAGCAGGCGCAGAGCCTGGCGCACCGGCACATACAGAGCCTGGGCGCGGGCGGTGGGCGTCATGCCACGGGCGGTGCGCAGAAACAGCTCTTCACCCAGTTGCTGGCGCAGGCGGGCGAGGGCGTTGCTCACGGTGGATTGGCTCAGGTGCAGGCGCTCGGCGGCGCGGGTCAGGTTGCCTTCCTGCATCAGTGCGTCGAAGACCAGCAGCAGGTTGAGATCGAGCTGACGCAAATTCGTTATCAAGAATAATGCTCTTTTTAAATATCCATTATTCGAATGATCTGGCCGGGCCTAGACTGTTGTCAATCCGCACAGGAGCTTTGCCATGGCCTATAACAACGACAATGCCCAGGCTTTCCGCACAGACTATCGGGCTGCCATTCATCCGCTGTACAACCCCTGGCTGCATGCCGCCTTCGTGCTGACCTACGGCCTGACCTGCGTGAGCCTGCTATGGGGGAGCCTGGATGCGGTGCCTGCCTGGCAGTGGCTGCTGGTGCCGCTGAGCCTGGTGTTCTTCAGCTGGGGCGAGTACCAGGTGCACAAGCGCCTGGGCCACAACAAGACGCGCTTCGGCCAGCTGTTCTACAAGCGCCACACCGGTGATCACCACAGCTTCTTCGTCGAAGGCCTGATGCGTTACGAGACGCCGCGCGACTGGCGGGTGATCCTTTTCCCGGCCTGGTTGATCGTGCTCTACAGCCTGCCGCTGCTGGGGATCTGGTGGTTGCTGGCGCATATCGACGGCAACCTCGCCGCGCTGTTCGCCGGCAGCATGCTGCTGGGGTATATGAGCTACGAGCTGGTGCACGCCTGCGAACATCTGCCGGACGAGCACCCCGTGTCGCGCCTGCCGTGGATTCGCCAGATGCGCCGTCTGCATGCGCTGCACCATCGCCGTGAGCTGATGCAGTCGCGCAACTTCGGCATCGTTCACCCTCTGATGGACTGGCTGTACGGCACCCTGCACTGGGAACCTGAGGCAACCCACCAGCAGAATCGCCAGCAGCACCGCATCCGCCTCGCCCGCCCGGCGGACGCGGTGCTGAGCTATGCCGCCGCGCCCATTCACTGGCCCGAGTGGCATCCGTCGTCGTTGCGCATCTACGGCCGCGAAGGTGCGTTGCTTGCTGGTGAGGTATTTGAAGAAGATATCCACGCCGGTGGCCGCGCCGGCCATCTGCGCTGGGATGTGCTCGACTACCAGCCGGCCCGCCGCTGGCAGGCCAGCGCCCGAGGCGATCACGGCCTGGCGCTGCTGCTGACCTACGAGTGCCTGGACGGCGAGGGTGGTTGCGAGTTCGTGCGCACCCTGGAGTACGGCTTCGACGGCGCGCTGATGCGCCTGGCCAATCGTCTGCTGCTGGGGCGGCGTATCGAGCGTGAATCCCAGGCCTCGATGCAGGCGCTGCGCGCGGTGCTCGAGGGCCGCCAGCCTACGCGATAGGGCTCAACGAGTGGGCGTGAGCGCCTGCTCCTGGCGTTCGCGCACCCAGAACACCGTGGCACCGGCCACTGCTGCCGGCATCATCAGGATATTCAGCCCCGGCACCAAGAGCGCAGCGTAGGTGATGCCGCCAAAGCCCAGGCTCTGCCAGCGTTTTTCACGCAGCCAGGCGAGCATGTCCTGCCAGCTCATCTTGTTGTTGTCCGCCGGGTAGTCGATGTACTGAATCGCCATCATCCATACGCCAAACAGCAGCCACAGCGGTGCGGCGATCAGGTTGACCACCGGGATAAAGCTCAGGATCAGTAGGCCGATGGCCCGGGGCAGAAAGTAGCCCAGCTTGCGCAGTTCGCGGCCCAGGGTGCGCGGCACCATGGCCATCAGCTCGGCCCAGCTGAACGGCGGAAAGTCGTCCTGGCCACGTACCACCACCTCGACCTTCTCCGCGAGAAAGCCATTGAAGGGCGCGGCGATGATATTGGCCAGCAGGGTGAAGGTGAAAAACACCATCAGCAGCACCAGCACCACAAACAGCGGCCACAGCACGTATTCGAGAAAGCCCAGCCAGCTTGGCAGGCTGGGCATGAAGGTGTCGACCCAACCACCGAACTGCTGCATGGCCAGGTAAATCAGGCCAATAAACAGGATCAGGTTGATCGTCAGGGGCAGCAGCACAAACAGCCGCAAGCCAGGACTGAGGACCAGTTTCAGGCCTTCGCTGAGGTATTGCGGGCCGGTAAGCACGGGGGCAGGCATGGGGCAGTCTCCGCGAGATAAAAGTCGCGCCGACCTTACCGGCTTTGCGGGTCAGGGGAAAGCGCCGGGGGCGCGATTGCAGGCCTGTGGTGGGCTGTCATAGGGCGCGTCTATGCAGGGAATTGCTAAAGGGTATTTCCTCTATGACGCGCACACGCCTAGGCTGCGCCGCATTGTCGGGTTCTTCCTGTTTCGGGCTCCTGTCGCTTGTACCTGTCCCTGGTGCGACGGGACGCCCCTTTTATTACGCCGGCTGTGCCGGAGAGGAGTTAACGATGTCTGCCACTCGCCATGCCCGCGTGATCATTCTGGGCTCCGGCCCTGCCGGTTACAGCGCTGCGGTGTACGCCGCCCGGGCCAACCTCAAGCCGTTGCTGATTACCGGCATGCAGGCCGGCGGCCAACTGACCACCACCACCGAGGTGGACAACTGGCCGGGTGATGTACACGGCCTGACCGGCCCGGCGCTGATGCAGCGCATGCAGGAGCATGCCGAGCGCTTCGAGACCGAGATCGTCTTCGACCATATCAATGCCGTGGACCTGGCCGGCAAGCCCTTCACCCTGATCGGTGACAGCGCTACCTACAGCTGCGACGCGCTGATCATCGCCACCGGAGCCAGCGCCCGTTATCTGGGCTTGCCCAGCGAGGAAGCCTTTATGGGCAAGGGCGTGTCGGCCTGCGCCACCTGCGACGGTTTCTTCTACCGCAACCGTGAGGTAGCGGTGGTCGGCGGCGGCAATACCGCTGTGGAAGAGGCGCTGTACCTGGCCAATATCGCCAGCAAGGTGACTCTGGTGCATCGCCGTGGCAGCTTCCGCGCGGAGAAGATTTTGCAGAACAAACTGCAGGCGCGGGTGGCCGAAGGCAAGATCGTGCTCAAGCTCCATGCCGAGGTGGATGAAGTGCTCGGCAACAACATGGGCGTGACCGGTGTACGGTTGAAGAACAACGATGGCAGCTTCGATGAACTGAGCGTCGATGGCCTGTTCGTCGCCATCGGCCATACGCCGAACACCTCCTTGTTCGAAGGCCAGCTGGCGCTCAAGGATGGCTATCTGGTGGTCAACGGCGGGCGCGACGGCAATGCCACCGCCACCAGCATTCCTGGCGTATTTGCTGCCGGTGATGTCGCTGACCACGTCTACCGCCAGGCCATCACCTCGGCTGGTGCCGGCTGCATGGCGGCGCTGGATGTGGAGCGCTACCTCGACGGTCAGTGATCCCAGTGGCGCTATGGCATGTTGCGCCAGCTAATCGGGAAGCATGTGCTGGGAGCGACCCTGTGCACCAGAACCCGCGGACTTTGGCGGTGCGCACGGCGCACCCTACGCGATGCTATCGCCTGATCGTGCAGTCAGTCGTCAGACCCAGGTGTTGAGCCTGAGATCCCGCGAACTCAGGCGCAGGAACTGGTCGCTGGCCTTGACCAGCAGGGCGTGTTCGTCCACGGCCAGTTCACAGCTCTGCAGGCCCTCGGGGTCGCTGCGGTACAGAGTGGTATCGCCTTCCTGGCGCAGGTGCTGGTAGCGCTGGCCGCGGGCTTCGATCTTGAGCGTCAGCAGGTCGACATAGGCCACCTGCAGCTGTTCGCTCTGGCCGTTTTCCAGGGCGCAGCGCTGCAGGGCCGGGGTATGGGTAAAGGGAGAGTCGGAGAGCATGACCTGCTGGCAGTCGTGCAGGTCGGGCCGTGGTTCGCCGTTATGGAACCAGTTGCCGCGTATATCGCGCTTGAGGTCGATGCGCCGCTGGCCGTGATTGTCGACTTTCAGCCACAGGCGACGAAAGCGCCAGCGCGGGTCGCAGTTGAGCACATAGGTGGCGGCGATGCTGTGGCCGCGCAGGCTCTGCATCAGATGGCTGGTGGCCTGGATACCGTTTTCGTCGATATTCAGGCGCAGGTTTTCCACGCCGGGGTTATGCCATGGTTTCCATACCAAGGTCTGCTGCATGCACGCGACTCCAAGCCAGCTGGGGTTGGGGCGGGGAGGGCGGGTGCAGCCGCGAGGCTTGGCGCAGGCACCTTCCCTGGTGGCCCGATCATTGATGGCCGCCAGGGTAATGCCTCACAACTCGGCTGTCTGTCAGCCTTTGCCGACAGTTGCGCAAGTTTTTGCGCGCTGTCTGGGCGAGTCGGTCTGGGGCAGGTTTAGAGCGCCTTGCGTTGCAGCGAAGGCTGCTCGAAGCGCACGCCGGCCAGGCCGGTGTCCATCAGCGCGCGGATATTGCCGTGGTCGTTGCCGTTCGGGGTAGCCAGCACGCTGCGGTAGTGTTCGCCGAAGCACAGCAGGGCCTCTTCCAGGCTCAAGCCTTCGAGCAGGGCCAGGCCCAGAGTCTTGCACGAGCCTTCGTTCTGCCCGGCGGCATTGGCCACCGGACCGTTGCTGAAGGCGCTGGGCTGGTAGTCATAGTGATCGGCGATAAAGGCCAGGGTTTCGCTGAAGGCGAAGTGTTCGCTGCGCAGACGGGCGCGGAAGTCGCTCAGGGTGCTCATTGGGGCTTTCCTTTGGTGAAGGCGGCCTGCTGTTCGGCACTGGCTTCCTTCTGGTATTTGGCTTTCCATTCGGCATAGGGCATGCCGTAGATTTCCTCGCGGGCCTCGTCGGGGGTGATCTGCACGCCGATATCGTCGGCGGCGGCCTTGAACCACTTGGACAGGCAGTTACGGCAGAAGCCGGCCTGGTTCATCAGGTCGATATTCTGCACGTCGGGGCGCGAACGCAGGTGTTGCACCAGGCTGCGGAAGGCGGCGGCTTCGAGTTCGAGACGTTCTTGTTCGGTCATGGCGATGCTCTCATGGGACGGGCAGGGGAGAGGTTGCCGGCGATGATAAGAGCATGCCCGCCTGGCGGCAACGGCCCCGGCGCGGGACGCGCCGGGAATCTGCAGAGCGTTTCTCAGCAGTCTATCTATGCCCGGCGAGGGTAATCGACACCGACTCGGCAAAGCGCAGGGCGTGCAGTTTGTCCACTTCCACTTCGGCGTAGCATACGTCCGGGTTGGCCATGACCAGGTCGAGAATCTCCTGGGTCATGCGCTCAAGGAGGGCGAAGCGATTTTCTTCGACGTGGCGGATCACCGCTTTGGTGATGGTGCGGTAGTTGAGGGCATGTTCGATATCGTTATCGCGCACTGCCTCCACGGCGGGATAGAGGATGGTCAGGTTGATCAACACATCCTGCTTGTTGTTGATCTCCTCTTCCTTGATACCGATATAGGTGCGCAGGCGCAGGTCCTTGACGCGGATGCGCGCCATCCCAGGTTCCAGTCGCGGCATTACTTGCTCCGTCCGATCAGTTGCAGGAATTCGTGGCGAGTGTTGCAGGATTCGCGGAAGGCTCCAAGCATCACCGAGGAGGTCATCACCGAGTTCTGCTTTTCCACACCGCGCATCATCATGCACATATGCTTGGCTTCGATCACCACGGCCACGCCGGCGGCGCTGGTGACCTGCTGGATCGCGTCGGCGATCTGCTTGGTAAGGTTTTCCTGAATCTGCAGGCGCCGGGCAAACATATCGACGATGCGCGCCACCTTGGATAGCCCCAGCACCTTGCCGGTGGGGATATAGGCCACGTGAGCCTTGCCGATAAACGGCAGCATATGGTGCTCGCACAGCGAGTACAGCTCGATATCGCGGACGATCACCATCTCGTCATTGTCCGACTCGAACAGCGCCCCGTTGACCACTTCTTCCAGGCTCTTGTGGTAGCCGTTGCACAGGTATTGCATGGCCTTGGCGGCGCGCTTGGGGGTGTCCAGCAGGCCTTCGCGTTCGGGGTTTTCACCGACGCCCACGATAATTTCGCGGTAGTGGTCAAGCATCTGAGAATTCATTGCAGGGTCCTCGCGGCGCACCTCACTTGAGGTGGCGGCCGCCGTTGACGGTTAGTGTCGTGCCGGTGACGTAAGGGTTGTCGAGCAGATAGCGCAAGCTCTGGTAGACCACTTGCGGCCCGGGTTCTATGCCCAGTGCCGATTTGTTCAGGGTTTTACTGCGGTAGTCGGCGTCGTCATCCGGGTTGAACAGGATCAACGCCGGGGCGATGCCGTTGACCTTGATCTGCGGGGCGAAGCGTGCGGCCAGCGACAGGGTCAGGCTGTCCAGCCCGGCCTTGCTGGCGCAGTAGGCGGGCCGCTTGGCGCTGCCCTTGCGCGTGACATCGTCGCTGATATGCACGATATCGGCGGGTGTCGAGCGGCGCAGCAGGTCTTCGCAGTGCAGGTTGATCAGGTAGGGTGCGAGCATATGCACGGCAAACAGCTGCTGAAAGGCGGCCGCTTCCTGGCCCGGTTGTTCATCCAGCCAGTCGGAGGCGTTGTGCACGATGGCACGCAGACTGTCGGTGTGGTTTTTCAGGGCGGCGATAAAACCGAGGATGCCGCTCTCGCTGGAAAAATCCGCCTGCAAGGCCAGCGCGCCACGCTGTCTCAGTTTCTCGACGCCTTCGCGCTCGCTACGGTAGGTGATGATCAGCGAGTGGCCGTCATCCAGCAGGCGTTCGGCGCAGTACAGGCCGATGCGCTGGCTGGCTCCGGTAATCAGGATAGGGGCGGCGCTGAGGCTCATGCTCGACTCTGCAGAAGAATAAGGGGTGGGTTCAGCGACGCTGCGCCGGGATACCTGACCAGTAGGACGCGGCCTCGACTGAACCAGGAGTAAAGTTATACCAGTAGTGCGGTTTGTACAACCATATGCACTGTGTGGGTACTGGGTGTTGTGCTGGTGTTTTGCCTATTTCATTGAGCTGCAAGGGATTTTGTCGAAGATAAGGTGCTGAAATAATTGTTTCTATCGTGTACAAGTATGGCGATCTTGTACAGCTATGAGGTGTTCGTCATGGGGTCTTGGCAGCTGCGGCTGGCGCTGGTCTGCCGGCAGGTCAGGCAGGTGGATGTATGGGCAGTGCGGGGCGCGGGTTATGCGGTACGGGTGGTCACCCGCGATGGCCAGGTGCATGCACTGTGTCCGCCAATGCCGCAGCGTCTGTGGCCTACTTGGCCGCCGCTGAAGGCGCGTCTGCAGCGTTGCGGGGTGTGCCAGGTGGTGTTGCATCAGCCGCAAAGCCACGATGAAATAATCGGTCGCCCCGTTAGGGTTGAGGCCGATCCTGGCCTGGTCATGCCGTTGCAGTAGGCCAGCTCAGGGTTGCGGGCGGCTTGAGCAGGTCCTGTCCTTGCAGCGCTGGCCGGCTTCCGGGTGGGGCAACCAGTCGAGGTGGGGGCGCAGCCGGCAGAACAGGTGGTAGCCCAGCTCGAACAACGGCCGTAGGGGCCGCCAGGCCAGGGGCGCGGCCCAGGCTCCAAGGCCCGCTGCGCGCCAGCTCCACAGGGTGGCGTCCAGCCCGGTTAGCCACTGACCGTCGGCAAAGTGGGCGTGCAATCGGTCTTGCAGGGCTTGCTGGGGCAGGCCGAGGGCGCTGGCCTGGAAATCGGGCTGGCTGATATCCACCAGTTGCAGGCGTTGTCGGTCGGCGCGCTGGCGCAGCAGGCGTATCTCCCGGGCGCACAGTGGACAATCGCCGTCGTAGTAGAGGGTCAGGGGCCATTGCGGTGAGTTATTCATGGTCAACCTCTTTGTATAAGTGTTGTACAAAGTATGCGCTAAAGAGCTGAGTTACAATGCGCGTAACATTTTTGCTGTGATGCCGCCTCCCATGTCCGATCACGCCGGTGCTTCGTCCCCCATTTCGAATGCCCTCAAGCAGGAAGAGTTGTTTCCTATTCGCGAGGTGGCGCGGCTGACCGGGGTCAATCCGGTCACCCTGCGTGCCTGGGAGCGACGTTATGGGCTGATCCAGCCGACCCGCACCGAGAGTGGCCATCGTCTCTATTCCCAGGTGGATATCGAGTCGGTGCGCAGCATTCTGGCGTGGATCGAACGCGGCGTTTCGGTGAGCAAGGTTGGCAAGATCCTCGCCAAAAGCAGCTCAATCAAGGCGGCCAGCGCACCGGTCTATGAAGAAGTCAGCGCCAGCGAATGGGCCGAGTGGCAGGCGCAGCTGCGCCGCGCCATCGCAGCCTTCGACGAGGGACGACTGGACCGGCTGTATGGCCAGGTATTCTCCAGCTACCCGCTGCCCGTGGTGTTTCAGGACATCCTGATGCCGCTGTGGCAGGAGCTGCTGCTGCGTCAGGACGAGTTCGGCCAGACCAGCGAGTGGCTGTTTCTCGATACCTTCCTGCGTGCGCGTACTCTGCAGCGCCTGCAGATGATGCGCGCCCAGGTCGAGGAGCGCGTGCTGCTGGCGGCCTTGCCGGGCCATTGCCGCGAGCTGGAGTTGCTGGTGGCCGGGCTGCTGCTGAGCAGCTCCGAGGTCGCGGTCAGCGTGCTGGGGCTGGGGCAGCCGCTGGAAGAGTTGACTCTGATCTGCGAGAAGATGCAGCCCCAGGCCCTGGTGCTGTTCTCCAACCAGCCGCCCAGCGATGACCTGCCTAAGCAGTTGTCCCGCCTGGCGCTGGCGCTGGATTGCCCGTTGGTGATGGCCGGCGATGGTGCCGACCTGGCCGAGGAGAGCCTCAGCGGTTCACCGATTGCCTGCTTGGGCAATGAAGGGCGTCTGATGCAGCGCCGCCTGCAGCAGTTTCTGGCTGGCCATCTGGATACCTGATTCTTCTTATCAAGCACCTCTGAATAGGCGCGGTCGCCGCTATGGCGAGCGAGCTTTTGCGTGCCTGCGATTTGGTGCCGATTTCAAATATCTGTACAGGTTGTACAGAAAATTGCTTGCTATCTGGGTCTTTAGGCTATACAAAAGCTGTACATTATTTGTTTGTGTACAGCTTGAGGGCTAGGTAACATGACTCAATACCGCGCACCCCTTCGTGATATGCGTTTCGTTTTTGACGAGGTGCTCGACGCTTATGCCACCTTGCAGTCGCTGCCTGGTCAGCGCGAGTTCGGAGACGACCTCGGTGGCGCCATTCTGGAAGAAGCCGCCAAGCTGGCGGAAAACGTCCTGGCTCCGCTCAATGGTCCCGGCGACAAGCAGGGCTGCAGCTACGACCCGCAGAGCAAGGCGGTAAAGGCCCCGGACGGTTTCCGCGCTGCCTATCAGCAGTTCGCCGAAGGCGGCTGGACCGCCCTGGCCTGCTCGCCTGAGTTCGGCGGCCAGGGCTTGCCTCATGTGTTGAACATGATGGTCGAGGAGATGGTCTGCTCGGCCAACCTGTCGCTCGGCATGTATCCGGGACTGACCCATGGCGCGATCAATGCGCTGACTGCCCATGGTGCGCGTGAGCTGCAGGAGCGCTACCTGCCCAAACTGATCAGCGGTGAGTGGACTGGCACCATGTGCCTGACCGAGCCGCAGTGCGGCACCGACCTGGGGCTGATCCGTACCCGTGCCTTGCCGCAGGCTGACGGCAGCTATGCCATCAGCGGTACCAAGATCTGGATCACCGGCGGCGAGCACGATCTGGTCGACAATATCCTGCATCTGGTATTGGCCAAACTGCCCGATGCACCGGACAGCGTGAAGGGTATTTCCCTGTTTCTGGTGCCCAAGTTCCTTGAGGACGGTAGCCGTAATCCGGCGTTCTGCGGCGGCCTGGAACACAAGATGGGCATCAAGGGCTCGGCCACCTGCGTAATGAATTTCGAAGGTGCTCAGGGCTGGCTGATCGGTGAGCCGAACAAGGGCCTCAAGTGCATGTTCACCATGATGAACTCGGCGCGCCTGATGGTCGGCATGCAAGGCCTCGGCATTGCCGAAAGCGCCTATCAGGTCAGTCTGGGCTTCGCTAAAGAGCGCCTGCAAAGTCGCTCGCTGTCCGGCCCGAAAGCGGCGGACAAACCGGCTGATCCGATTATCGTGCACCCGGACGTACGGCGCATGCTGCTGCGCCAGAAGGTGATGATCGAGGGTTGCCGCGCACTGGCGTATTTCACCGGCCTGCATGAAGACGTTGCCCATGATCACGAAGACCCTGCCGTGCGCCTGCAGGCCGATGATCTGGTGCAGCTGCTGACTCCGGTGGTGAAGTCCTTCCTTACCGATGAAGGTTTCAACTGTGCCAACGAAGGCCTGCAGGTGCTGGGCGGTTCCGGCTTTACCGAGGACTGGGGCATCGAGCAACTGGTGCGTGATTCGCGGATTACTCGCATCTACGAAGGCACCAACGGCATTCAGGCGCTCGATCTGGTCGGGCGCAAGCTGGGCCTGGGTGGCGGGCGCGCGGTGCGCAATTACTTCGCCCTCATCGAGGCTTGGCTCAAGGCCAACGCCGAGGCAGAGCACGTGGCTGCAGTGGGGGCGGCGCTCAAGCAGCTGCAGCAGGCCACGATGTGGATTGCCAGCGAGGGCATGAAAGACCCCGAACAAGCTGGTGCAGCGGCAACGCCGTATCTGCGTCTGTTTGCCCTGACCAGTCTGGCCTGGATGTGGGCGCGCATGGCGGCGGTGGCCAAGGCCAAGCTGGCGCAAGGCAGCACGGAAACCCCGTTTTACGGTGCCAAGCTGAAGTCTGCGGACTTCTTTATGGCGCGCATCCTGACTGAAACCGACAGCCTGCTGGCTGAGGTCAAGGCCGGCAAAGCCACGCTGATGGCCTTTAGCGAAGAGGAATTTGCTGCCTGAAACGACTGCGCAATCCGGTAGCCAGCTGTTTTGCCCATTTTCGGCTATCGGATTTTTTTATCCCTGCTGCAGGAGCCTTTCCTGCATTCAAGCTCCGCCCCTGGCGGTCACGCCGCTCACCCGATAAGTGAGCGGTTTTTTTTTGAAGACTATTGCGCTCCTGGCTGCAGGGCTGGGGTAGCTAGCCGCCTGGTCCGCGCAGCCCTGACGAAATTGGTCGAGCACCTGTGAGTGGCCTGGGTGGCACGTTCAATCAGTCAATTGCAGTATCTGAGGTTCTGATGCCGCGTTGCTGCTTCTCGTCGTAGCCCGCTCATAGCCCAGGCTCGGTAAACCACGGGCTACTAGCGCTGCAGTTGTTGCTCGTAGCGGCGGTGTTGCTGGTAGAGGAACTGGCGCAAATGCTCATCGCCATCCGGGTCCAGCGCCTGCACCTGATAGGCGAACAGACCGTCGTCGGTCATGCGCACAAGCTCGCCTTTCAGGGTAATGGGCGGTTGTTCATCGAGTGGCAGCATCAGGCGGAAATGTGCGGGGGGCTTGCGCTTTGCGCGCTGCTCGATCAAGGCACCATTCATCGACAGTTGGTGAACCCACAGGTCGCAGGGGCGGGTGTCGGGGCGCTGCAGGAGTAGCGGTTGTGGTAGCGGCGAGCGCCAGGCGCGGTTGACCGCGCCTTCGTCAAAGATCTGCGGGGCACCCAGTTGCAGGCGCGGTTGATTATCCGCGTCGTGGGCCAGGTGCAGGTCAAAGGTCAGGTGCTGGTTGGCGATATGCGCATGGATGCGCAACGGGTCGTTGGCCGCGCACTGGGAAAGCAGCTCGCCAAGCTGTTGGCTGGCATCGACCCGCAGAGCCGCTTGGCCCGACTTTTCGTCGTCCGCAGTTTGAACCTGCAGCTGTCGGATAAAGGCCAGTTCAGCCGCCGTTAGAAGTGGACGCTCCTGCATGATCGAGTTCTACGCATAATCGCTATAACTCTTGTGACCGCAGGATGGGCCTTTTGTTACGGCTTGCTGGTCACCGTCTGTAAGCGCGCCAGCTCGGCCTTGAGGCTGGCCAGTTCGGCTTCCAGTTCCTTGACCCGTTCCTGAGCTTCGACCTGCTCGGTGACGTTCTTCTGGATGCCGATGTAGTAGGTCAGCTGGTCGGCGTCGTTGACCACCGGGGTGATCGACAGCTCGTTCCAGAACGGGCTGCCGTCCTTGCGGTAATTGCGGATGATCTGCCGGCACGGGCGGTGCGCCTTGACCGCTTCGCGGATCGCGGCCAGGCCCGGCTGGTCGCGGTCACCGGCCTGGAGGAAGCGGCAGTCCTGATACAGGATGTCTTCGCTGGCGTAGCCGGTGAGCTTTTCAAAGGCGGGGTTGGCATAGATCAGGATGTTGTCGTCACCTTCCTGTTCGGCCACCACGATGCCGTCGTTGGAGGCGTTGATCACCAGTTGCAGCAGTTTGGCGTTGATCATGAGGCGATTTCCCAGTCTATGTCCGCTGCATTCTAAAACATCCGGGCGGGCTGTCTACTTGCGGCATAATGCCGTGTTTATCGATTTGGTTCTGACTGTTTCGGAGTTCTGCATGAAAATCGCCATTCTTTCCGGCTCGGTGTACGGCACTGCCGAGGAAGTTGCCCGCCACGCCGAGCGCCTGCTCAAGGCCGCCGGCCATGAGGCCAGGCATAACCCGCGGGCCAGTCTGACGGATATTCAGGCCTTCGCTCCCGAGGCTTTTCTGGCCGTGACTTCAACCACCGGCATGGGCGAATTGCCGGATAATCTGCAGCCTTTGTACTACGCCATCCGTGACCATCTGCCGGCCTGGAGCGGGCTGCCGGGTGGGGTGATTGCCCTCGGTGATTCAAGCTATGGCGATACCTTCTGCGGCGGCGGCGAGCTGGTGCGCGAACTGTATGCCGAGCTGGGCATTCGCGAGGTGCAGCCGATGCTGCGCCTGGACAGCAGCGAAAGCGTGACCCCGGAAGCCGATGCCGAGCCCTGGCTGGCGGACTTTATTGCGGCGCTGCAGGGCTGATACAGCCCGTCTTCATGCGTTGATCGAGGCGGGTTGTTGCTGCGCATCGAGCGGCTGGCATGCCGTGCCGCCCTCCGTGCGGCGGTAGTTCGAGCCGCTTTGACTCGCAAGGCCAGCATGCTGGCCGCCAGAGCGACTCATCTTTGCTGCATCTCTCGCTAGACTCCTTGGCATTCCATAATAAGAACAGCCGAGGAGTTCACCATGACCGTTGCCCACACTCTGCCCGTAGCAAGCCTCAAGGATCAGGTGTCTGCCGCCGAATGGCAGACCCGGGTGGATCTCGCCGCCTGTTACCGGCTGATCGCCCTGTATGGCTGGGATGACCTGATCTTCACCCATATCTCGGCGAAGATTCCCGGTAGCGAAGATTTCCTGATCAACCCCTACGGCCTGATGTTCCACGAGATCACCGCCTCCAGCCTGGTGAAGATCGACCTGGCCGGCAACAAACTGATGGACAGCCCCTTCGACATCAACCCGGCCGGCTACACCATCCACAGCGCCGTGCACGAGGTGCGTCACGATGTCGGTTGCGTGTTGCATATCCACACTGCTGCGGGGATTGCTGTGTCGGCTCAGAAACAGGGTTTGCTGCCACTGTCGCAGCAGTCGCTGTTTGTTCTCGCCAGCCTGGCCTACCACGGCTATGAAGGCGTGGCGCTGAACCATGATGAGAAGTCGCGGTTGCAGGCCGATCTGGGCGACAAGAACTTTATGATCCTGCCCAATCACGGCCTGCTCACCGCTGCCGGCAGTATCGCCGACGCCTTCCTGATGATGTTTATTCTGCAGCGCGCCTGCGAGATCCAGGTCATGGCGCAAAGCGGTGGCACCGAGCTGATCCATATCCCCCAGCAGGTGCTCGACGGTGCCCGGGCGATGATCGCCGGGGTGATGAAAGGCCCGCAGGGCATGGGCGGCGCATTGCCCTGGCCGGCGCTGCTGCGCAAGCTCGATCAGCAGATGCCGGGTTACGCCGCATGAGTGCGCTGCCAGGTATCGCCCTGGCGGACTGGCGCGCCCGGGGCCTGAACTTCAGCTTTAAAGGCCATGCAGTACGCTACTGGACGGCGGGGCAGGGCGAGCCGCTGCTGCTGATCCACGGCTTTCCCACCGCCAGCTGGGACTGGCATCGTCTATGGGCACCCTTGGCCGAGCAATACCAGGTGATTGCCTGCGATATGCTTGGCTTCGGCGACTCGGCCAAGCCCCGCGGGCATGCCTACAGCCTGCTGGAGCAGGCTGATCTGCAGCAGGCGCTGCTGGCGCACTTGGGCATCGCGAAATCGCTGCATGTGCTAGCCCATGACTACGGCGACAGCGTGGCTCAGGAACTGCTCGCCCGGCATCAGGATGGGCGCATCAAGCTGGCCAGCTGTGTGTTTCTCAATGGCGGGCTGTTTCCGGAAACCCATCACCCGGTGCTGGTGCAGAAGCTGCTGCTCAGCCCCATTGGCCCGCTGATCGGCCGATTATTCAGCCGCAAGAAGCTGGCCGCCAGCTTTGCCCAGGTATTCGGCCCGCATACCCAGCCAAGCGCCCACGAGCTGGATGATTTCTGGAGCCTGATTGCCGCTAATGACGGGCCCGGCGTGATGCATCGGTTGATCCGCTATATACCCGAGCGCCGCCAGCAGCGTGAACGCTGGGTGGCGGCGATGCAGGTCACGGCGGTGCCGATGCGGGTGATCGACGGCGCAGTCGATCCGATTTCCGGCGCGCATATGGTGGGGCGCTACCGCGAGCTGATTGCCAATGCCGACACCGTGCTGCTTGAGGGTATCGGTCACTATCCGCAAACCGAGGCAGCGGATCAGGTGCTGGCGCATTACCTGCAATTTCGTCAACGGCTGGAGAGCAAAGGATGCAACGACGTACTGTCCTGAAGGGGGCCGCTCTGGGCAGCATGGCGGTGCTGGGGGCCGGGTTCTGGGCATTGCCCAGCGGCGAGGCACCGGCAGCCCTGAGCCTGGACGGCGCGCAGCAGGTGCTGGCCGGGCTGGTCGATAAACCACTGTCGAGCGTCAAGGGCTGGAGCCCGGCGGAGGTGTTCAACCACTGCGCACAGAGCATCGAGTATTCCATCAGCGGTTACCCCGA
Source organism: Pseudomonas sp. XK-1 (assembly GCF_038069885.1). Taxonomy (NCBI): domain Bacteria; kingdom Pseudomonadati; phylum Pseudomonadota; class Gammaproteobacteria; order Pseudomonadales; family Pseudomonadaceae; genus Pseudomonas; species Pseudomonas sp. XK-1. Next base: position 1,224,710 of record NZ_JBBPES010000001.1, read on the forward strand.
ACTGAAACCCGCCTGGTTTCGCAGCAGCGTCGGCCCGCTGGCCTTTAGCGTCTTTGCCGCCCGCGGGGCCATGCGCCATGCGCTGGATGAGGCCATCCCTGGTGCCGCCGCGCTGAACACGCCAGCTACTCAGGCTCAGGCGCTGCAGCGTTTGCAGCAGGCCTTTGCCGACTTCGCCGCCTACCGGCGCGAATTGCAGCCGCATTTTGCCTATGGCGCGTTAAATCACGCGGACTATGCCCAGGCTCATGTGCTGCATTTATATAACCACTTGAGCCTGATCCGGCCAGCCTAGCGGGTCTGATTATGGCTATTGCCCAATTAAGTGTTGCCAACAGAGCTGGCGGGTTCTGCGAATCCCGTAGGCGCGGCGGGGACGCCGAGTCATTGGCCGCGATGTTTTTCTAGTGACCTCGATTCGCGGGCAGGCCCGCTCCTACAAGGGCTGAGAATCACGACAACAGTCAACGCAGATGTGCCTGATTATCCCGCTGCTTTATCGCGCACCATTCAGCGTGACTCGTATCTATTGTGACTGGCGCGCACCTGCTGGACACTCGAGGCATTGTTAATCTGCCGAGGAATGCTGCATGAGCGACGCCATCCGTTTTCAAGATCAGGTTGTAATCGTCACAGGGGCCGGCGGCGGTCTGGGTCGCGCCCATGCGCTGCTGTTCGCCAAACACGGTGCCAAGGTGGTGGTCAACGATCTGGGCGGCAGCACCCATGGCGAAGGGGCCAACGCTTCGGCGGCCGACAAGGTGGTTGAGGAAATCCGCGCCGCGGGCGGCACCGCGGTGGCCAACCATGACTCGGTGACCGACGGCGAGAAGATCGTGCAGTGCGCCCTGGATACCTTCGGCCGCATCGATGTGGTGGTGAACAACGCCGGCATCCTGCGCGACAAGACTTTCCACAAGATGGAAGACGCCGACTGGGACCTGGTTTACAAGGTCCACGTCGAGGGTGCCTACAAGGTTACCCGCGCCGCCTGGCCGCATATGCGCGAGCAGAACTACGGTCGGATCATCTTCACCGCGTCCACCTCGGGTATCTACGGCAACTTCGGCCAGTCCAACTACGGCATGGCCAAGCTTGGTCTCTACGGCCTGACCCGCACCCTGGCCATCGAAGGGCGCAAGAACAACATTCTGGTCAACGCCATCGCCCCCACCGGCGGCACGCGCATGACCGAAGGCTTGATCCCGCCGCAGGTTTTCGAGCAGCTCAAGCCCGAGCTGGTCAGCCCGCTGGTGGTGTACCTGGCGAGCGACGCCTGCGAAGAAACCTCCGGGCTGTTCGAAGTCGGCGGCGGATGGATGGGTAAAGTCCGCTGGGAGCGCAGCCTGGGTGCCGGCTTCGACCCCCGCGTGGGCTACAGCCCGGAAGACGTGGCGGCCAACTTCGCGCAGATCTGCGACTTCGAAGGCGCTGCCCACCCGGCCGACAACCTCGAAGCGCTAAAAGAGATGATGGCCAACCTGCAGAAATACGCGCTCTGACCGCGCTAGGCGGACATGCCGAAGGCTTGTCCGCCATCTGATGCGTCAGCGGTAGACAAGGCTTCGCCATGTCTCCCCTACAAAGCCCGCTGCGTAGTCCGGATAAGCTTTAGCGCAATCCGGGAGCGATTTAACGGCGGGCATTGCTCCCGGATTGCATCCGGGCTACCAGAGCGGTCCCTTCGCGTTGTTCGTCAGCCCTTGCCCGGTATCCCGTATTTGCGCAACCGCATGGCGATGGCGCTGTGCGAGGTGTGCAGGCGGGTCGCCAATTGCCGGGTCGAGGGATGACTGGGATAGAGCTTTTCCAGCAGGGCTTTTTCGAACTCGGCCACCGCCGCTTCCAGGCTACTGACTTCGCCATCGACCTGCTGCACGGCCACGGCGGTGCCGGCGATATCCAGGTCGTCGATCTGCACCAGATTGCTTTCGCAGATGGCCGCCGCGCGGAAGATCACGTTCTGCAGCTGCCGCACATTGCCCGGCCAGCGGTTGCCCAGCAGCGCCGGGTAGGTGTCTGGCGTCAGGCGGCAGGGCAGGCGCTGGATCTGTGCGCAGGCCTGCTGCATAAAATGCCGCGCCAGCAACAGGATGTCCTGGCCGCGCTCGCGCAACGGCGGCACTTCCAGGTTGAGTACGTTGAGGCGATAGAACAGGTCCTCACGGAACGCGCCTTCGCCGACCATCTTTTCCAGGTTGCGGTGGGTGGCGCTGAGGATGCGCACATTGACCTTGACCTCGCTCTGCCCGCCGACCCGGCGAAAGCTGCCGTCGCTCAAGAAGCGCAGCAGCTTGGCCTGCAGGTAGGGTGACATTTCGCCGATTTCATCGAGAAACACCGTGCCCTGGTTGGCCAGTTCCAGCAGCCCCGGCTTGCCGCCGCGCTGGGCACCGGTAAAGGCACCGGGGGCGTAGCCGAACAGCTCGCTTTCGGCGAGGTTCTCCGGCAATGCCGCACAGTTCAGCGCCAGAAACGGCGCGGTGCGCCGCGTGCTGATGGCGTGACAAGCGCGCGCCACCAGCTCCTTGCCGGTGCCGGTTTCACCCTGGATCAGCAGCGGCGCATCCAGGGTGGCGACGCGCTGGGCGCGGGTCTTCAGGCTGCGGATCGGCGCGGAGTCGCCGAGCAGCGAGTCGAAACCCTCGGCATGATCATGGTGCAGCGCCGCCAGGCGTTCGCCGATACGGCTCGGCGCATACAGGCTGAGCAGGCCGCCGGTCAGGCGTCGTGCGCCGCCGTCCACGCCTTCGGTGATCGGTTGTGCGTCCAGCAGCAGGGCCTGGCCCCTGAGGGTGATCTCGCGCATCGGCAGGCGAAAGCCCTGATCGAGCAGTTCCACCTGCAGCTGGCTGTCGGCAAACAGCTCACCGATGCCCAGCCCCTCAGGCTGCTGGCCGCACAGTTCGATCAGCGCCGGGTTGGCCAGCAGCACGCGGCCCTGGCTGTCGACCGCCAGCACCGGGTCGGTCATGGCCGCGAGCAGGGCGTCGAGCTGCAGATGGCGGCGCTGGCCGGGGAGGATGTCGACTATGTTCACCGCCTGCACGCCACGCACCTTGAACAGGGCCTCGCGCAATTCGTCGAGCACCTCGGGGCTCAGGGTCGGGGCGTCGATATAGACGTTCGGCGGCACCATCTCCACCGCATCCAGGTTGAGATTGCGCCCGCCCAGCAGGGCCAGCACTTCCTGGGTGATGCCAACGCGGTCGATAAAGGTGACGTGAATACGCATGGGGCGACTGAGCTGCGAGGGGGAGGGGCAGAATACCCGGTCTGCCGGGCTTAGTTAACTGCGCTATTTTCTGCCGGGCTTGGTAACCGCCTGTCTACGTGCAAAGCGCTACTGGCGGGGCGGGTGTGGTTGGAGTTGGTGCGCACGGCGCACCCTAGGGGCAACACCGTATTGGCGCATAGTCCAGAGATCAGGGCTCCAGCTTGTAGCCCACCCCGTAGATCGAGTGGATCAGCTCCTGCCCAGGAGCCACCTGCTCCAGCTTGCGCCGCAGGTTTTTCACGTGGCTGTCCACGGTGCGGTCGGTGACCACGCGGTGGTCGTCGTATAGCCGGTTCATCAACTGATCGCGGGAATACACCCGGCCTGGTGTTGCCGCCAGACAATGCAGGAGGCGGAATTCCACGGGCGTCAGATCCAGCTCCACCCCGGAGTAGCTGGCCCGGTAGGTTGCGGCATCCAGTTGCAGGCCGCCGCTGGCCTGTGGCGGGCAGCGGCGCAGGATGGCCCGTACGCGGGCCATCACCTCCCGTGGGCTGAAGGGTTTGCAGATGTAGTCGTCGGCCCCCAGGTCCAGGCCGAGCAGGCGGTCCACTTCCTCGACCCTCGCGGTAATCAGCATGATCGGCACTTCGCTGAAGCTGCGCAGCTCACGGCAGATATCCAGGCCGTCGCGGCCGGGTAGCATGATGTCGAGCAGGATCAGCTGCGGTTCCGCCGCCCGCACTGCTGGCACCACGGCCAGGCCGTCGTCCAGGCAGGTAACCCGGTGCCCAGCGGCCTGCAGGTAATCGCGCAGCAGGGCGGCCAGTTTCGGTTCGTCCTCCACCACCAGAATGTCGGCGCTGCTCAGTTCGTCGTTGTTCAGCATCAGCGCGCTTCCCGTGGCAGGCTCAGTTGTAGCCACAACCCGCCGAGTGGCGAGGGGAGGGCCTCCAGTGTGCCGCCGTGGGCTTCGGCGATGCTGCGGCAGATCGCCAGGCCCAGCCCCGAACCGCCGCTGGCACGGCCGCGCGAGGCTTCACCGCGAAAGAAGCGCTCGAACAGCCGCGGCAGGTCCGCCTCGGCCACCCCGGGTGCGGAGTCCAGCCAGTCCAGCACTATATGGCCGTTCTGCTCCAGCAGGCGGATACGCAGCCGGCCGCCCGCTTCAGTGTAGCGCAGGCTGTTTTCCATCAGGTTGCCGAGCAGTTGGCGCAGGCGCGCGGCATCGGCCAGCACCGGCTTGGCGGCCATGGGCAACTGCAGCTCCAGGGTCAGGCCCTGTTCCTGGCAGCGCTCGCGGGCCCCTGCCAGGCTCTCATGCAGCAGCTCCACCAGGTCCAGCGGCTGCTTGCGGTAGGTCAGCGCGCCGACATCGGCCATCGACAGCTCGTGCAGGTCGTTGACCAGTTGGTTGAGCTGGCCGACTTCCTGTTGCAGCGAGTGCAGCGAGTCGCCGTCGAGCTTGCGCACACCGTCTTCCAACGCCTCCAGCTCGCCGCGCAGCACCGCCAACGGGGTGCGCAGTTCATGGGAGATATCGGCCATAAATTCACGGCGCAGCTGTTCGTTGCGCTCCAGGGTATGGGCCAGTTGGTTGAAGTCGCGGGCCAACTGGCCGACTTCGTCGTCGCTGCTGACGCTGACCCGCTCGGCATAATCGCCCGCGGCCAGGCGATGAGTCGCCGCCGCCACCTGGCGCACCGGGGCGAGCAGGCGGCGCGTCGCCCATCCGGCGATCAATGCAGCCAGCAGCAAAGCCAATGCGCCTACCGCCAGACTGGCCAGCAGCTGGCGTTTGAGCAGCATCGCGCCACCGGCTTCGGTAACGCTCTGGAAGGGCGTCATGACCAGCCAGCCTACCGTTTGGCCGTTCACTTCGATGGGCATGCGTGGGGCATCGGCCCGCAACTCGACGAAGCTGATAACACTGCGCTGCTGGGCATCCAGCAGGGAAATACGGAACACCGCACCGGTGAGGTCGGACACCGGCAGCGACCAGTCGGCCTGATCCAGGCGCAGGCCACCCTGCGGGTGGATCAGGGCAAACCACTCCTTGCGATCTTCACGCAGGCCATCCCAGCTGCGCTGCTCACGGTAATAGTCGCGCAGGCGTGGCAGCACCGTGGCCATGCGTTCCTCGGTCTGGCTATTGATGTGGCCGAGAAAACCGCGGGCGAAGCTCCAGCCATCGGCTGCGCCCATGGCCAGGGTGGCGAGCAGGGCGGGACCGAGCACGGCGAGGAAGAGTTTGCGCGACAGGCTGAGTTTCATGACGGACCAGAACCGAGGGCGAGCTTCTATTAAGGCCGTCCGCCGCGTGGGATTCAACGCCCTGACGGCAATCTCCAAATTCTCTGCACATTTGCCCGCCAGCATGGCCCTGTCGAAACACGATTCGTTTCCGGTCAGATGCCGGTTGGAGAACGCCATGTTACCTACTCTCAGCAGACCACTGCTTAGCCTGTTCGTCCTGCTTGGCCTGGCCGGTTGCGCACCGAATGCCGAGCCGCCCGCACGTGGCCCCAGCGAAGTCGGGGTGCTGACCCTCAGCGCGCAGGCGCAGACCCTTACCAGCGAACTGCCCGGGCGCACCAAGGCCTGGCTGACGGCGGAAATTCGCCCGCAGGTCGGCGGCATCGTGCAGCAACGGCTGTTTACCGAAGGTGCCGAGGTCAAGGCCGGTGAGGTGCTTTACGTGATCGATCCGGCCACCTACCAGGCCGCCTTCGATCAGGCCCGAGCCAGTACCGCTGAGGCCAAGGCTGCGCTCAATTCGGCGCGGCTGAAGGCGACTCGCTACGCCGGGCTGGTGAAGATCGATGCCATCAGCCAGCAGGATAACGAGGACGCCCAGGCCAGCCTGCAGAGTGCTCAGGCGGTCTATCAGGCCGCCCAGGCCGCGGAGAAAAGCGCGCGTATCGACCTGACCTACACCCGTATCAAGGCCCCCATCAGCGGCCGCGTGGAAAGCTCCAGCGTCACCCCCGGCGCGTTGGTGACCGCCAGCCAGGACACGCCGCTGACCACGGTGCAGCAGCTCGACCCGCTGTATGTCGACATCACCCAGTCCAGCGCCGAGGTGCTGCGTCTCAAGCGCGAGCTGGCTGCTGGCCGTCTAAGCAAGGCTGGCGACAACGAGGCACGCATTGTCCTGCGCCTGGAAGACGGCAGCGAGTACAGCCACCCCGGACGCTTGCAGTTCAGTGGTGCCAGCGTTTCGCAAAGCACCGGCAGCGTCACCCTGCGCGCCGTGGTACCCAACCCGGATGGCCTGCTGCTGCCGGGCATGTATGTACGCGCCGTGCTCGAAGAGGCGGTGGATGAACAGGCCCTGCTGGTGCCGCAACGCGCCGTGACCCGCAGCCACAGCGGTGATGCCAGCGTGCTGCTGGCCGTGGACGGCAAGGTTGAGCAGCGTCAGATCAGCATCGGTCGCAGCATCGGCAACCAGTGGTGGGTCGACGCCGGGCTGGCTGCCGGCGACCAGGTGATAGTCGAGGGCGGGCAGAAGGTGCGCGTGGGCGACAGCGTCCTCACGGTCGCCGTCGATAGCCCGGCCACATCCACCCCCCTGGCCAGTCACTGAGGAACACAGCATGGCTCACTTCTTTATCGACCGGCCGATCTTCGCCTGGGTTATCGCCATCGTCATCATGCTCGGCGGTGGGCTGTCGATCAGCCAGCTGCCGCTGGAGCAGTACCCGGACATCGCTCCACCGACCGTGAATATCTCCGCCACCTACACCGGTGCCTCGGCCAAGACCATCGAAGACTCGGTGACCCAGGTGATCGAGCAGCAGATGAAGGGGCTCGATGGTCTGATGTATATGTCCGCCAGCAGCAGCTCGGCGGGTAGTGCGAGTCTTAGCCTGACGTTCGCCGCCGGCACCGATGTCGACGTGGCGCAGATGCAGGTGCAGAACAAGCTGCAGCAGGCCGAATCGCGCCTGCCTCAGGCCGTGCAGAACCAGGGCATCACGGTGACCAAGGGCGGCGGCGACTTTCTGATGATCATCGCTTTTCTGTCGAGCAACCCAGGCGTGACCAACACCGATATCGGCGACTTTATCGACAGCCAGCTGCTCGATCAGATCAGCCGCGTCGACGGCGTCGGCGAGGTGCAGACCTTGGGCTCCGGCTATGCCATGCGCATCTGGCTGGACCCGGCCAAGCTTGAGCAATACGCGCTGATGCCGTCCGATATCAGCAGCGCCCTGGAGGCGCAGAACACCGAGGTCTCCGCCGGCCAGCTCGGCGCGCTGCCGGCAGCGGCCGGGCAGCAGCTCAATGCGACCATCAGTGCGCGCAGCAGGCTGCAGACGGTGCAGCAGTTCCGCGACATCGTACTCAAGAGCGCCAGCGACGGCTCGCTGGTGCTGCTCTCCGATGTGGCCCGGGTCGAGCTGGGCAACGAAAGCTACGATGTGGTCACCGCGCTCAACGGCAAACCCTCGGCGGCCATGGGCATCAAGCTGGCCACCGGTGCCAACGCGCTGAATGTGGCGGAGGCGGTCAAACTCAAACTTGCCGAACTGGAGGTCAATTTTCCCGCCGATATGCAGCTGGAAATGGCCGTTCCCTACGACACCACGCCCTTCGTCAGCCTGTCGATCGAGGCGGTGGTGGAGGCGTTGTTCGAAGCCACCGCGCTGGTGGTGCTGATCATGTACCTGTTCCTGCAGAACTGGCGCGCTACTCTGATCCCCGCCATCACCGTACCGGTGGTGCTGCTCGGCACCTTCGGTGTGCTGGCGCTGTTCGGTTACTCGATCAACACCCTGAGCATGTTCGCCATGGTTCTGGCCATCGGCCTGCTGGTGGACGATGCCATAGTCGTGGTGGAGAACGTCGAACGGGTGATGGCCGAAGAAGGCCTGTCGCCGCTGGAGGCCACGCGCAAATCGATGAGCGAGATCAGCGGCGCGCTGGTGGGCATCGCCCTGGTGTTGTCGGCGGTGTTTATTCCCATGGCCTTTTTTGGCGGTTCCACCGGGGCGATCTATCGGCAGTTCTCGGTAACCATCGTCAGCGCCATGTTGCTCTCGGTGCTGGTGGCCATGAGCCTCAGCCCGGCGCTGTGCGCGACCCTGCTCAAACCTGTGGCCAAGGGCGAGGTGCATCAGGCGCGGGGTTTCTTTGGCTGGTTCAACCGCACCTTCGAACGCAATGCGGCGCGCTACCAGCGTGGCGTTGCCAGCGCACTGCGCCGTGGCTCACGCATGCTGGCGCTGTATGGGCTGATTCTGGCGGCGCTGGCGGTTGGCTATATGAACCTGCCGGGTGCCTTCCTGCCCGATGAGGATCAGGGCATGTTGATGGCCATGGTCCAGCTGCCGGAGGGTGCCACCGACGCGCGTACCCAGGCTGCCACCCAGCAGCTGGTCGAGTACATGCTGGCCCAGCCCGAGGTGGATTCGCTGGTGACCATCACCGGTATGGGCATGGGCGGCAACGCGCAGAACTCCGGTCGCGCCTTTATCAAGCTGAAGGACTGGAGCCTGCGCGAAGGGGTCGAGCAGAGCGCCGCGGCCCTGGCCCGGCGGGCCACCGGCGAGCTGTCCGGTTTGCGCGATGCGCGCATCTTCGTCATGCAGCCGCCGGCGATTCGCGGCCTGGGCGACAGCTCCGGCTTCAACCTGCAACTCAAGGATGTCGGCGGCGTTGGCCATGATGCGCTGATCGCCGCGCGCAATCAGTTTCTCGGCCTGGCCGCACAGAGCGACAAGCTGGTGGGCGTGCGCAGCAACGGCCTGGAGGATACCTCCGAGTTTCGCGTCGTCATCGATGACCGCAAGGCCGGCGCTTACGGCCTGGCCCCTGGCGACATCAACAGCACCCTCGGTACGGCCATGGGCGGCAGCTATGTCAACGACTTCGTCTACAACGGCCGGGTGAAGAAGGTCTATGTCCAGGGCGAAGCCGAGAGCCGCATGCAGCCCGAGCATATCGAGCGCTGGTACGTGCGCAACGACGCCAGTGAGATGGTGCCGTTCAGCGCCATCGCCAGCAGTGCCTGGAGCTACGCTTCGCCGCTGCTGGAACGCTACAACGGCAACGCCTCGCTGGAACTGGTCGGCGACCCGGCCGACGGCGTCAGCTCGGGCGAGGCCATGGACGAGGTCGAGCGACTGGTTGCCCAGCTGCCAGCCGGCATCGGTTTCGAGTGGTCGGGGCAGTCCTATCAGGAGCGCTTGTCCGGCTCCCAGGCACCGCTGCTCTATGCGTTGTCCATTCTGTTCGTGTTCCTCTGCCTGGCGGCGCTGTACGAGAGCTGGTCGGTGCCCTTCACGGTGATGCTGGTGGTGCCGCTCGGGGTGATCGGTGCGGTGCTCTGCAGTGGCCTGGCCGGACAGAACAACGATGTGTACTTCCAGGTCGGCCTGCTGACCACCGTCGGCCTGGCGGCGAAGAACGCCATCCTCATCGTCGAGTTCGCCAAGCAGTTGCAGGAGCAGGGCCAGGATCTGTTCAGCGCCGCCATGGAAGCCTGTCGCCAGCGTCTGCGGCCGATTCTGATGACATCCCTGGCCTTTATGTTCGGCGTGCTGCCCCTGGCACTGAGCAGCGGTGCCGGGGCCGGCGGACGCCAGGCCATCGGCACCGGCGTACTGGGCGGCATGTTCAGCGCCACCGTGCTGGGTATTTTCTTCGTCCCGCTGTTCTTCGTTCTGGTGGGCCGCCTGGCCAGCCGTCGCGTGCCGGCTGAGACTGGCACAGGAGTAGAAGCATGATCCGTCCATCACGCCTGACTCTGCTGCTGCCGGCTCTGCTGCTGGCCGGCTGCGTCAACCTGGCACCCGATTATCAACAGCCTCAGGCACCGATTCCCCAGCAGTGGCCGGCCAGCGCCGAGCTGGGCAGTGCTTCCGCGCAGATCGGCTGGCAAGCGTTCTTTCTCGATGCCCGCCTCAAGCAGGTGATTGAGCAGACCCTGGCCAATAACCGCGACCTGCGCGTAGCCGCCCTCAATGTCGAGAAGGCCCGCGCCCTGTACCGGGTGCAACGCGCCGAGCAATTGCCGACCCTCAATGCCAGCGGCAGCGGCACTCACAGCCGCACTCCGGCCAGCCTCAGCGGCACGGGCAGCGCCAGCACCACGCATCAGTACAGCGCCGCGCTGGGCCTGAGCGGCTACGAGCTGGACCTGTTCGGGCGTATCCGTAACCTCAGCGATGCGGCACTGGAAGACTATCTGGCGCTTGAGGAAACCCGGCGCAGCACACAGATCAGCCTGCTGGCGGAGGTGGCCAATGCCTGGCTGACCCTGGCCGCCGACCGCGACCTGCTCAAGCTGGCCGAGGACACCCTGACCAGCCAGCAGGCCAGCTATGAACTGCAGCAACGCAGCCATGCCCTGGGCAATACCTCGGGCCTGACCCTGGCCCAGGCGCAGACCACCGTGGAGTCGGCGCGGGTCGACGTGGCGGCTTACCAGAGCCAGGTGCAGCAGGACCTCAATGCTCTCAACCTGCTGGCAGGCAGCCAGTTGGCCGAGGAGCTGTTGCCCGGCGGGCTAAGCGAGAATAGCGCCGAGCTGCTGGACGTTCCTGCCGGGCTGCCCTCCAGCCTGCTGCAGCAGCGTCCCGACGTGCTGGCTGCCGAACATGGCCTGAAGTCCGCCAACGCCGATATCGGCGCGGCGCGCGCGGCGTTCTTCCCCAGCATCAGCCTGACCGCCAGCGCCGGCACTAGCAGCGCGGCCTTGAGTGGCTTGTTCACGGGTGGCAGCGGTGCCTGGCACTTCGCCCCGAGCATCAGCCTGCCGATCTTCGACGCCGGCTCCAACCGCGCCAATCTGCAGGCCGCAGAGAGTGAACGCGATATTCAGTTGGCCACTTACGAGAAGACCCTGCAGAGCGCCTTCCGCGAGGTGGCCGATGTGCTGGCCGAGCGCGGCACCCTGCGTCAGCGCATGGACGCGCAACGGGCGCTGACCGAGGCCACAGCCAGAAGTCAGAATCTGGCGGACGCGCTGTATCGCAACGGGGCCAGCAGCTACCTGGATGCCCTGGACGCGCAGCGCGAGCTGTATGCCGCGCAGCAGAACCTGATCAGCCTGCAACTGACCGAACAGAGCAACCGCATCGCCCTGTACCGAGTGCTGGGCGGCGGTATCACCGAATAGCGGGACTGAACCGGTCCCCTCGTTGTTGACCCCATAGGTGAAATGAAATGGATAAAACCCGGATTGCCAGTTTGGCCATTGCCTTGCTCTGCGCCAGCCCGCTGCTGTCGGCGCTGCCCCAAGGCCCCGATGAGCAGCAGGGTCGTGCGGCCCAGCACGGCGGCAAGGCAGCCCACAGCCAGCCGCACAATCCAGGCAACGTTCAGAGTGCGCCGCAAAAAAGCTCGGCCAAGAGCCATGCCCAGCAACCGCCCAGGGACTTTGCCCCGGTACACCAGGCTTTTCGCGAGCATCGTGGGCAGATCGGCCGCGGCGGGCCGCTTCCCGCCGGGATCAAAATTCAGAAGGGCAAGCCGCTGCCCCATGGCTATGGCAAGCGCCTGGATGCCAGGGCGCTTAAAGGCTTGCCGCATTACCCGGGTTACGAGTGGCGTCGGGTGGGCAGCGATATCGTGCTGATTACCGTCACCAGCGGCATTGTCTACACCATTTTGCAGGGGGTGCTGGATTGACCGGGCAATCATTAACCTAGGCGTAATGATCGCTCGCCCTGGTTGATTGATGACCAGGTGGTCACACCCCTAAGGTGGCTCCACGACAGCGGAACTCGTGGAGTCTTCAATGACAACAACAATATCCCCACCGCCGCAGTGGTCGCGTCGTCGCGCTGAAAAAGCGCGACGCCTCGATCAGGTGCGCACCCTTGCAGATGGTGTAGTCCTGCCCAGCGACAAGATCGTCGCCGCGCTTGAGGCGTTGATCGCCCCCGGCGATCGGGTGGTGCTCGAAGGCAATAACCAGAAGCAGGCGGATTTTCTCTCCCGCTCCCTGGCCCAGGTCGACCCTGGCCGCTTGCATGACCTGCACATGATCATGCCCAGCGTCAGCCGCGCCGAGCACCTGGATCTGTTTGAGCGGGGCATCGCCCGCAAGCTCGACTTCTCCTTCGCCGGCCCGCAAAGCCTGCGCATCAGCCAGTTGCTGGAAGATGGCCTGCTCGAAGTCGGTGCCATCCACACCTATATCGAGCTGTATTCGCGGCTGCTGGTCGACCTGATTCCCAACGTCGCGCTGGTCGCCGGCTTTCAGGCCGACCGCGCCGGCAATATCTACACCGGGCCAAGCACCGAGGACACCCCGGCGCTGGTCGAACCCACGGCCTTCAGCGATGGCATCGTGATCTTCCAGGTCAACGAGATCGTCGACGAGCTGCCGCGGGTAGACATTCCCGCCTCCTGGGTGGATTTCGTGGTGGTGGCGGACAAGCCGTTCTATATCGAACCGCTGTTCACCCGCGACCCGCGCCATATCAAGCCGGTGCATGTGCTGATGGCGATGATGGCGATCCGCGGCATCTACGAGAAACACAAGGTGCAGTCGCTCAACCACGGTATCGGTTTCAACACCGCCGCCATCGAGCTGATCCTGCCGACCTACGGCGAGTCCCTTGGCCTCAAGGGCAAGATCTGCCGCAACTGGACGCTCAACCCGCACCCGACGCTGATCCCGGCCATCGAAACCGGCTGGGTCGAGAGTGTGCATTGCTTCGGCACCGAACTGGGCATGGAGAACTACATCGCCCAGCGCCCGGATGTGTTCTTCACCGGCCGCGACGGCTCGATGCGTTCCAACCGCATGATGTGCCAGCTGGCCGGGCAGTACGCGGTGGACCTGTTTATCGGGGCCACCCTGCAGGTGGATGGCGATGGCCATTCCTCCACCGTGACCCGTGGCCGCCTGGCCGGTTTTGGCGGCGCACCGAACATGGGCCACGACCCGCGCGGCCGCCGCCATCCCACGCCCGCTTGGCTGGATATGCGCCCGAGCGAGAGCGAGGCACCGCTGCTCGAACGCGGCAAGAAGCTGGTGGTGCAGATGGTCGAGACCTTCCAGGAGGGCGGCAAACCGACCTTCGTCGATCAGCTCGACGCCATCGACGTGGCGAAGAAAAGTGGCATGCCGCTGGCACCGATCATGATCTACGGCGACGACGTCACCCACCTGCTCACCGAGGAGGGCATCGCCTACCTGTACAAGGCGCGCTCGCTGGAAGAGCGCCAGGCGATGATCGCCGCCGTCGCCGGGGTGACCGCCATCGGCCTGCGGCATAACCCGAAAGACACCGAGCGCATGCGCCGCGAAGGGCTGATCGCATTGCCGGAAGACCTTGGCATTCGCCGTGCCGACGCCAGCCGCGAGCTGCTTGCGGCCAAAAGCATTGCCGAACTGGTCGACTGGTCCGGTGGCCTGTACAACCCGCCCGCCAAATTCAGGAGCTGGTGATGAGCGCAGTCAATGCACTACAACAGCCACTGTCGCTGAGCGAGTGTCTGGCTGACCTGGCGGTAGATGCGCTGATCGACGAGGCCGACCTGTCGCCCAAGCCAGGCCTGGTCGACCGCCGTGGCAGCGGCGCGCATACCGACCTGCACCTGGGGTTGATGCACGCCTCGGCGCTGTCGCTGTGGCCATGCTTCAAGGCCATGGCCGATGCCGCCTGCGCACGAGGGGCTCTTAGCCAGGCACTACGTGAGGACATCGGGCAGATCGGCCGCGAGGGCGAAGTGGAAATGCTGCGCATTACCGCAGGGGTGAACACTCACCGTGGGGCGATCTGGGCGCTGGGCTTGCTGACGGCTGCCGCCGCCCTGGACAGCACGGCCTTGCAGCCGGGCGAAGTGAGCCTGCGTGCCGCGCGGCTGGCCATGCTCAACGACCGGCGCGCCCCGGCCAATGGCGACAGCCATGGTGCTCAGGTCTGCCGGCTGTATGGCGTGCGCGGTGCCCGTGAGGAAGCGCAGCTGGGCTTTCCGGCCGTGACTCAGCAGGCCTTGCCGCAGTTGCAACGCAGCCGCGCGGCGGCGGCCGGCGAGCAGAACGCTCGGCTGGATGCCTTGCTCGCCATCATGACCAGCCTGACGGATACCTGTGTGCTCTACCGCGCCGGCCTGGCCGGTCTGAGCAGCATGCAGAGCGGCGCCCGTGCCGTGCTCAAGGCCGGCGGCAGCGCCAGCCTCGAAGGGCGCAGACGCCTGCGTGAACTCGATGACGACATGTTGAGGCTGCGTGCCTCACCCGGCGGTGCCGCCGATCTGCTCGCCGCCTCTTTATTCCTCGACCGCCTGCAGCCTGCGCTGCAGACGCAGATTGGGAGTGTTTAAGCATGGAAACCCTGTCCTTTGAATTTCCCGCTGGGCAACCGAGCCACAGCCGTGCCCTGGTCGGCTGTGTCGGCTCCGGCGACCTGGAAGTGATGTTCGAGCCCGGTAGCGCCGGCACCCTGTCGATTCAGGTGGTGACCTCGGTCAATGGCAGCGCGCCGCGTTGGCAGCAACTGTTCGAGCGCATGTTCGGCGAGCAGCAACTGCCGGCCCTGAATATTTCCATTCATGACTTCGGCGCAACTCCAGGCGTGGTTCGCCTGCGCCTGGAGCAAGGCCTGGAGGAGCTGTCCCATGCATGATGCCAATATCCAGCGTCTGCTTGCGCAGCGCAGTTTTACCGAACTGGGTGCCCGTCAGCGTGCCCGCGCCTTGCTCGACCCCGGTAGTTTTCGCGAGCTGATCGAGCCCTTTGCCAAGGTGGTGTCACCCTGGCTGCCCCAGCAGGGCATCGTGCCCCAGGCCGATGATGGCGTGGTGGTCGGCAAGGGTCTGATCGACGCTCAGCCGGCGGTCATTGTCGCCATCGAAGGGGCATTTCAGGGCGGCAGTCTCGGCGAAGTCGGTGGCGCGAAGATCGCCGGTGCCCTGGAACTGGCCGCCGAGGACAACCGCAGCGGCACGCCAACCCGCGCCATCTTGCTGCTGGAAACCGGTGGCGTGCGCTTGCAGGAGGCCAACCTCGGCTTGGCGGCCATTGCCGAAATCCAGGCGGCGATTGTCGAGCTGCGCCAGTACCAGCCGGTGATCGCCCTTATTGCCGGCCCGGTCGGCTGCTTTGGCGGCATGTCGATTGCTGCTGGCCTGTGCAGCTACCTGCTGGTGACCCGCGAGGCCCGACTGGGGCTTAACGGCCCGCAGGTGATCGAGCAGGAAGCCGGCATCGACGAATACGACTCGCGCGACCGGCCCTTTATCTGGAGCCTGACCGGCGGCGAGCAGCGCTATGCCAGCGGTTTGGTGGACGGCTATGTAGCCGACGATGTCGAGCCGATTCGTCATGAGCTGATTGCCCTGTTTCGCGCCGGCAAGCCCGCGCTGGAACGTAGCCGCCGACATGCCTGGTTCCTCGAGCGCCTGCAACGGGTCGACACCTCCATCCAGGCCGATGCCGCTGCCGTACGCAGCGCCTTTCAAGGAGAGCAGCCATGAGCCGCGCAACTGAACAACGTGGACGCAACTGGTTCCAGGCGTTGAGCCTGGGGGGCACGCCAGCCGAGGGCTTGCCCGCTTCCGTGCTGGCGGCTGACAGCCAGTTGGGTGATCAGGCGGTGCGCTACCTGGCGGTGGTGACCGATGCCAGCAATCCCTTCCCCCGTGCGCGCAATGGCGAAGTTGGCCTGTTGGAAGGCTGGGGCCTGGCCAAGGCGGTGGATGAGGTCATCGAGGCCGATGCGGGCCGTGCGCACAAGCGTGCGCTGATCGCCATTGTCGATGTGCCGAGCCAGGCCTATGGCCGCCGCGAGGAAGCCTACGGCATTCACCAGGCCCTGGCCGCTGCGGTAGACAGTTATGCCCGCGCTCGCCTGGCCGGGCATGCGGTGGTTGGGCTGCTGGTGGGCAAGGCCATGTCCGGGGCTTTTCTGGCCCACGGTTATCAGGCGCAGCGGCTGATTGCCCTGCGCGACCCGGGCGTGATGGTGCATGCCATGGGCAAGGCCGCGGCGGCGCGGATCACCCTGCGCAGCGTCGAGGAGCTGGAAGCCTTGGCCGCCAGCGTGCCGCCCATGGCTTATGACCTGGACAGCTATGGCTCCCTCGGGTTGCTCTGGGAAACCCTCTCGGTGGCCGAGATCGCTCAACCGAGCACCGAGGATATCGCCCGGGTGCAGGACTGTCTGGCCCGGGCCCTGGGGGATATCGCCAGGGGCAGCAAGGACCTGCGCGGGCGGCTTGGGGCGGCTAACCGAGCGGCCTCATCGCAGGTTCGTGAACTGCTGCGCGCGCAGTGGTAAGGAGCCTTCGATGGCCAGTGAAGCGTTCGCCATGCCCCGTCCCCATGACCTGCTCTGTGGGTTGACTGCGCAGCATCTGCCAGCCGCTGCCCCGGCGTGGGCGCGTGCCGCCTTGGCGCGCTATGCGCCAGTGGTGGTGCGTCGCGCCGTGGCTGAGCCAGGCTGGGTGGCTGTGGGTATCCGCGGCGCGGCGCGAGAAGAGCGGTTTGCCAGCTGGATGCGCCTAAGCGATGTGCGGCGGCGGGTCAGCCCGGAAGCGATAGCCAGGGCAGGGCGCTGGGTACGGCACGCCCAGGGCCAGTGGCCTGCACTGCGCGCACTGAGCTACCTGGCTGCGCCACTGAATGCCGGCGGCCTGCATTGGGGCGTCACCGGCAGCCTGGGTTTCGAACTGGCCAGCGGCTTGCCTGCGGTGCATCCGGCCAGCGATCTGGATCTGCTTATTCGTGCCCCCCAGCCACTGTCGCGAAGCTGGGCGCAGGGGCTGTGCACGCTGCTTGACGGCGCGCCGGGCACGGTCGATGTGCAACTGGAAACGCCCCAGGGAGCCTTGGCCCTGCGCGAGTGGGCCCAGGGGGCACCGCGCGTGTTGCTCAAGACTCATACCGGACCGTTGTTGGTCAACGACCCTTGGATGGCAACATGAGCACGCTCTGGGCATTTCCCGGCCAGGGTGCGCAGCAGCCCGGCATGCTGCATCACTTGCCCGATAGCCCAATCGTCCAGGCGTGCCTGGCCGAAGCCTGCGAGGTGCTGGGCGAGCCGGTGCTGGCGCTGGACACGGCCGAGGCGCTGCGTGCGACCCGCGCGGTGCAACTCTGCCTGTTGATTGCCGGGGTGGCCGGCGCGCGTCTGTTGCTGGCGCGTGATGCGCGGCCTGACTATGTTGCCGGGCTGTCCATCGGTGCCTATGCGGCTGCGGTGGTGGCGGGTGCACTGGCGTTTGCCGATGCCGTGCGCCTGGTCGCCCTGCGTGGCGAACTGATGCAGCAGGCGTACCCTGAAGGCTATGGCATGACCGCCATTCTCGGCCTCGACCTGGCCAGCCTGGAACCACTGCTGGCGGCGGTAAACAGCGCGGAACTGCCGGTCTATCTGGCCAATATCAATGCCGACAACCAGCTGATCATTGCCGGCAGCGAGGCGGCCATGCAGCGTGTCGCCGAACGTGCGCGGGGCCTGGGCGCGGGCATGGCCAAAGCCCTGGCCGTCAGCGTGCCGTCGCACTGTGCACTGCTTGCCGAGCCTGCCGCGCAGCTGGCTGCGGCCTTTGCCGAGGTCACGGTGCAGCGCCCGAGCGTACGCTACCTGAGCAGCAGTTCGGCGCGGCTGATCAGCGACCCCGAAAAATTGCGCGACGACCTGGCTCACAACATGTGCCGGGTGGTCGACTGGCAGGGCACCCTGCAGACCGCGTTCGAACGCGGGGTTCGCCTGCATCTTGAATTACCGCCGGGTAACGTACTGAGCGGTCTGGCTCGGCGCGTGTTCGAGCCCGGTATGGCTATCGCCTTTCAAGGTTCGCGCCTGGATACACTGGACGCCATGTTGCGCCAGGAGGTGAATCGGAGCCGATAGCAACACCCGATTACCGAAGGACAAAAACAACAACTTCGATGCGTAATACGAGGATAAAAACAATGATTATCTACGGTGTGGCCTTTCTGGCCTTCTGCACCCTGGCAGGCATCTTTATCGGTGAGCTGCTAGGCAAAATGATTGGCGTGCCTGCCAACGTCGGTGGTGTCGGTATCGCCATGATGCTGCTGATCTTCCTGGGCAGCTATCTGCACAAACGCGGTGTGCTCGATGCCACGTCCGAGAAGGGGGTGGCGTTCTGGAGTGCCATCTATATCCCCATCGTGGTCGCCATGGCCGCCCAGCAGAATGTTTACGGTGCCCTCAGTGGCGGACCGATGGCTATCCTGGCGGGCACTGCCGCTGTAGTCGTGGCCTTTGCTCTGGTTCCCGTGCTGAGTCGTGTCGGGCAAAAAAAGCCTGAAGAGTCCGCAACCGCCCCTCTGACTAAAGCGCCACGGTGATCGCCATGTACGAATCCTTGATGAAAGTACTTACCAGCTACGGCTTGCTCAGCGGTTTCGCCATCATCGGCCTCACCATGTGGCTGTCCTACTGGATCTCAGACACCTTCACCAAAGGCCGTTTGCACGGGTCGGCGATTGCCATCCTGTTGGGGCTGCTGCTGTCTTATATCGGTGGTGCCTACACCGGCGGGACCAAGGGCTTGGTGGATATCCCGCTGTTTGCCGGGGTCGGCCTGCTCGGTGGGGCCATGTTGCGTGACTTTGCCATTGTTGCCACTGGCTTTGGGGTAAGCGTTGAAGAGCTCAAGCGTGCAGGTTTTGCCGGGGTGCTGGCGTTATTTGTCGGCGTGGGCGCTTCATTTGTTGCCGGGGTCGGCGTGGCCATGGCCTTCGGTTACAACGACGCGGTTAGCCTGACCACCATCGGCACCGGCGCGGTGACCTACATCGTCGGCCCGGTGACGGGGGCGGCAATCGGTGCCAGCTCGGAAGTCATGGCGCTGTCGATCGCAGCCGGTCTGGTCAAGGCGATTCTGGTGATGGTGGCGACACCCTTTATTGCGCCCTATATCGGCCTGAACAACCCGCGCAGTGCGGTGATTTTCGGCGGTCTGATGGGTACCTCCAGCGGTGTGGCCGGTGGCCTGGCGGCAACCGATCCGAAGCTGGTGCCCTATGGCTGCCTGACCGCTGCGTTCTATACCGCGCTGGGCTGTCTGCTTGGTCCATCGCTGTTGTACTTTCTCATGCGCGGCCTTTTAGGCTGAGCCTTCGCCCGCCGCTTGGCGGGCTTTTTCTTTCTGTAGGGTGGCGTATAGGCGGCATTCGCTGAGCCGGTAGGGTGCGCTGTGCGCACCACGGTGAACCCCTATAAGCGGCCCCTACGACTGGCGGCTGTACATCCGGCATTCGGCAAGGAGCGCGAGCAGGTTCGGGTCGCGCTCCTTGGCTTTCAGGAAGACCACGCCGATGTGCTGTTGCAGGTGGTACTTGGCCTGCAACGGGATCAGGCGCACGCGGTTTTCGTACACCGCAGCAATCCGCCCCGGCAGCAGGGCGTAACCCACCCCCGAACTGACCATGCTGAGCAGGGTGAAGATATCGTTCACCTGCATCGCCACCTTGGGCTCGAAGCCCGCCTGCTGAAACACCCGCGCACCATCCTGATGGGTGGCGAAGCCCTGGGTGAGGGTGATAAAGGTCGAGTCGCGCAGGTCCGCCAGATCCACTTCGGCCTGCATGGCAAAGGGCGAGTCGACCGGTACGGCGAGGAAAATATCATCGGCAAACAGGGGCAGTTGTTCGCAATCGGGGTCGCTGACGCTGTCATTGAGCGCCACCAGAATGGCGTCCAGTTCGACGTTTTTCAGCTTGTACAACAGGTCGACGTTGGAGCCGAGGATCAGGTCGATATTCAGCTCGCTGCGGCGCAGCTTCAGGCCCATGATCAGCTGCGGTACGGTTTTTACCGTCAGCGAATACAGCGCGCCGAGCTTGAAGCGTTCGGCCGAAAAGCCGGCCGCTTCGCGGGTCACGCGCACACTTTCGAGTACATCCTGGACCAGCTTCTGCGCCCGCTCTTCCAGCACATAGGCACTTTCCAGGGGGATCAGGTTGCGTCCTTCGTGCTTGAACAGCGGGCAGCGCAGGGCGTTCTCCAGCGAATGGATGGCACGGTGAACACTGACGTTGCTGGTATTCAGTTCGCTGGCGGCACGCGTCAGGTTGCCGCTGCGCATAAAGGCCAGAAAGACTTCCAGCTTTTTCAGGGTGAGTTCTTCGTCGATCAGCATCGGACCTGGCCTGAGGAGTACATAAACCAAGTGTGCCGTATTCGCACGGCAGATACGCTCAGCCGTTCGTGGTAGTTCAGCCGCAGGTCAGGCGAATGATCACTTCGCTTTCATCGATATCGATATTCAGGCGCTGCGGGTTGTAATCCATGGTGGCGGCGTCGCCGGGTGCGAGTACGCGCAGGGTCTTGGCGTTGGCCTGTCGCTGCACCTGCTCGATCAGCGCGGCGCTGGCGCTCTGGCCGAGCACGCCACTGAGGTTGTCGACGTTGCAGTCGCCGCTGATTTCGGCCGCGGATCGCGAGGCCGGCTGCGAGCTGCAACCGGCCAGCAAGGCGAGTAGGGCAAGGCCGGCGAGGGGGTGACGAAGCTCCATGGTCTATTTCCTTGTCTGTATAAAACCAGGCTCCAGCCTAGCAGCCGCATCCATGGCCGCTCAACGTTGCCGTGCCAATTGCGCTTGTTGGCTGGGTGACATCGCCGTCCCCAACCCGTTCGCGGATGCCCAGCAAACCTTTAGGAACGGCGGGGCACCCAGCTACTCCTCAAACCGACCCGTGGCATCACGATCCCGCTCGTAGCGCTTGCTGAGCGGGAACGGCGGCAACCAGGACTCGCGGCGGATGGTCCAGAGTTCGTAGGTGGGCTGCAGCTGGTCGGGGGCGTCCAGGCTACCCAGGCTTACTTCGATTTCGTCCGCACTGCGGGCGAACACCGGCGAGCCGCAGCGCGGGCAGAAAAACCGCCCGGCGTAGTCGCGTGTTTCGCCCGTGATCGTCACCGCGTCCTGAGGGAATATCGCGCAGGCGTGAAATAGCGCGCCATGCTGCTTGCGGCAATCGAGGCAGTGACAAAGGCCGACCCGGTAGGGCCGTCCCGCTGCCTCGATGCGCAGGTTGCCGCACAGGCAGCCGCCGGTGAATCGGTCCATAGTGCGTCTCCTCTCGAAGCGATGGGGGCGGGGGGGCTTTGTGAGCAGTATGTCCTGCCTGGTATAGCCGCACTTTTCGGCCTTGTCGCCACGCCCTGCAGCCAACAAGCGCGCTCCTGCCTAGGCAAACCGACCGTTGCACCGCGCCCGGGTTTTCATACACTCTGCCTTTCTTTTCCTCAGGCAAGGCCCTCCCGTGCAACCGGTGATCTCGATTCAGCAACTGAGCAAGACCTACGCCAGCGGCCATCCGGCGCTGCAGCAGATCGATCTGGATATTCGCCAGGGCGAGATCTTCGCCCTGCTCGGGCCCAACGGCGCGGGCAAGACCACCCTGATCAGCATCGTCTGCGGCATCGTCAATCCGGGCGGCGGACGGGTGCTGGTGGGCGGCAAGGACATCATTCAGGACTACCGCGCGGCCCGTTCGCAGATTGGCCTGGTGCCCCAGGAGCTGGTCAGCGATGTGTTCGAAACCGTCTGGGCGACGGTGAAGTTCAGCCGTGGCCTGTTCGGCAAGAAGCCTGATCCGGCCTACCTGGAGCGGCTGCTGCGCGATCTGTCGCTATGGGACAAGCGCGACGCGAAGATCTTCGAGCTGTCCGGCGGCATGAAGCGCCGGGTGATGATCGCCAAGGCCCTGAGCCATGAGCCGCAGATTCTGTTTCTCGACGAACCCACCGCCGGCGTCGACGTCGAGCTGCGCCGCGATATGTGGAACATGGTGCGCGGCCTGCGCGAGCGCGGGGTGACCATCATCCTCACCACCCACTACATCGAGGAGGCCGAGGAGATGGCCGACCGCATCGGGGTGATCAGCAAGGGCCGGATCATTCTGGTGGAAGACAAACAGGTGCTGATGCACAAGCTCGGCAAGAAGCAGCTGACCCTGCATTTGCAGCAGCCCCTGAACAACCTGCCGGCGGAGCTGAGCGGCCACCGTCTGGAACTGGCGGACGAGGGCCATGTCCTGGTGTTCACCTTCGATGCGCAAAGCGAGCACACCGGCATCGCCGAGCTGCTCAAGGACCTGGCCCAGCACGGCATCGACTTCAAGGACCTGCAGTCCAGTCAGAGTTCGCTGGAAGAAATCTTCGTGTCTCTGGTCAAGGAGTCGCGCGCATGAATCTGTATGCCATCAAGGCCATCTACCTGTTCGAGCTGGCGCGCACCTGGCGCACCCTGTTGCAGAGCATCGCCACCCCGGTGATCAGCACGTCGCTGTATTTCGTGGTGTTCGGTTCGGCCATCGGTTCGAGCATGACCCAGATCCAGGGGGTGAGCTACGGGGCCTTTATCGTGCCGGGGCTGATCATGCTGGCGCTGCTCACCGAGAGCATTTCCAACGCCTCGTTCGGCATCTATATGCCCAAGTATTCGGGGAGCATCTACGAGCTGCTGTCGGCCCCGGTGTCCTACCTGGAAATCCTCATCGGCTATGTCGGCGCGGCGGCCACCAAGTCGATCATCCTCGGCCTGGTGATCCTGGTCACGGCGCGGCTGTTCGTCGATTTCGAGATTCTCCACCCGTTCTGGATGCTGGCCTTCCTGGTGCTCACCGCGCTGACCTTCAGCCTGTTCGGTTTTATCATCGGCGTGTGGGCCGATGGCTGGGAAAAGCTGCAGATCGTACCGGCGCTGATCGTCACCCCGCTGACCTTCCTCGGCGGCAGCTTCTACTCCATCAGCATGCTGCCGCCGATGTGGCAGACGGTGACCCTGTTCAACCCGGTGGTGTACCTGATCAGCGCCTTCCGCTGGAGCTTCTACGGCGTGTCTGATGTCAATGTGGTACTCAGCCTGGGGATGATTCTCGGCTTTCTGCTGCTGTGCATCCTGGCGGTGGGCTGGATCTTCAAGACCGGTTATCGACTGAAAAGCTAAGGCAGAAATCGTGGCCCGGCGGCAATCCGGGTTACTCCATTTCACGCAAGCGTTACGGGGAGGGTTATGGACGACGCTCAACGAGCCCGGTTCGACGCCATCTACCGCGACGAATCGCGCCGCGTGCTGGCCAGCCTGATTCGCCTGCTGGGGGATTTCGGCCTGGCCGAGGAGGCGCTGCACGAAGCCTTTCGCGCGGCCATGGAGCAATGGCCGCAGACGGGCATACCGGCCAACCCGCGGGCCTGGCTGGTGTCGGCGGGGCGCTTCAAGGCCATCGACCAGTTACGCCGCCAGCGCCGCTTCCAGCCTCTCGACGAACAGGCCGAACTGCCCGACGCGACGGCGCTGGCGGACGACGAACTGCTCGAAGACGACCGCCTGCGGCTGATCTTCACCTGCTGCCACCCGGCCCTGGCCAGCGATGCCCAGGTGGCCCTGACCCGTCAGCGCGATGCCCTGAATATGGCGCGCAGACGTCTGCCCATGGTGGCCGTGGAGCAGGACTACCGCTTCCAGGGCCCCCAGGGCGAAGTGGGCCTGCTCGACCTGTTCGCCGGGCGCAGCCAGTTG
Source organism: Pseudomonas sp. XK-1 (assembly GCF_038069885.1). Taxonomy (NCBI): domain Bacteria; kingdom Pseudomonadati; phylum Pseudomonadota; class Gammaproteobacteria; order Pseudomonadales; family Pseudomonadaceae; genus Pseudomonas; species Pseudomonas sp. XK-1. Next base: position 1,248,397 of record NZ_JBBPES010000001.1, read on the forward strand.
ATCGTCTACCACTTTATGTACCACATGGACCGCGGCGAGGGCTGTGACGGCATGCCCGATCTGGACGGCAAGGGCCTGCACTGGACCCGCCTGCACGACAAATACGAACAGCCCGCGGCGCAGCAAGACTGCTGCGCCCACAAGGCTTGAATCCCCCACAAGGAGGCAACCGGCATGAGCTATCACATCTTACACACCGCGCTGCAGGCCACCCTGGACAGCTGGACCGAGGCCTGCAGAAGCAAGGACTTGGCGCGCATCATGGCTCACTACAGCGAAGACGTAGTGGCCTACGACGCCATCGGCCCGCTGCGCTTCGTCGGCCGGGCCGCCTACCAGGCGCACTGGCAAGCCTGCATGGAAATGTGCAGCGGCGAGGCGCTGTTCGAACCCCGCGACCCCAGCTTTATCGCCAGCGGTGAAATGGGCGTGGCGCATTACCTGCTGCACTGCGGCGGCAGCGACGACAAAGGCCAGATGCAGAGCAGCTGGATGCGCGTAACCCAGTGCCTGCGCCAGCAGGACGGCCGCTGGCTGATCATGCACGAACACTTCTCCATGCCCTGCGATATGGAAAGCGGTAAGGCGCTGTTTGATTTGCAGCCGGAGTAGGGAGCCACGCGGCAGAAACGAAAAAGCCCTGCATCAGCAGGGCTTTTTCGTTAGACATCTGGAGCGGGCGATGGGAATCGAACCCTCTGTTTATGCCTGCGTTATCCCGCAAAGCCTTGCTATTCCTGGGCTCTAGCTGACTCGTACCCGCATTGATCCGCTTTTCTGCGCTGTGATTTCGACACTTTTTCGACACGTCAGCTAGACAGCCTTGAAGCTTAACAGTAGCGTCTAGCCATCACCGTACCTTGGCTGATTTACACAATGGGTCATCCGTGTCGCTCTTTCGCCCACCTGAGTCGCCTTTCTCATTTGTGCATCCCTTCAAATTAAGGGATCGCATCATGAAAAAGGATGTTATCAGACACTTCAAGGTGTGTTATGCGTCAGCAATGTTACCTAATTTATAGCCAGCTAATTACCTGCATAGGGAGTGTGTCGTGACTAAAGAAAATAAAAATCTAACTTGTGGCGTAGTAATGCCAATCTCTAGTATTGATGGATGCAATGAATCACATTGGGCAGACGTTCTGGAAATAATTTCAGAAGCTATTGATGACGCGGGATTTGAAGCTAATCTTGTAAGTAATGCTGATGATGTCGGAATTATTCATAAAAGAATAATTCAAAATCTTTATGAAAATCCAATTGTGGTATGTGACGTTAGCGGAAAAAATCCAAACGTCATGTTTGAACTGGGAATGCGTTTAGCCTTTGATAAGCCAACCATAATAATAAAAGACGAAATTACTTCATATTCATTTGATACCTCGGCAATAGAGCATCTTGAGTACCCCAGAGACCTTAGGTTCTCAAAAATAAATGAATTTAAAGATAGGCTTTCGCAGAAAATTCGAGCAACTTATGAGAAATCCATATCTGACCCTGGATATACAACATTCCTAAAGCATTTTGGCGAATTCACAGTTGCAAAGATCGACAAGAAAGAGATATCAGGACAAGAATATATACTTGAAGAGCTAAAGAATATACGCGCCACTATGAGGCGTTTAGAGTTCCGAGGTCAAAATGAAAGCATTCATCATGATGTGTCTGCCAGAATAAGAAGAAATAAAGGAGATCTAAATGTTTGTTTTAGTGGAAAAGCAGAAGAAGTAATTTCTGATGCTTTCAAAATAGCATCCGCACATCCCGATGTGGTCAATGTTGCTGTTGAGGAGCTCACGCCTGGCCATAAACACTTAATTGTAAATTTAACTTCAGGTTCAGAAGCAAACACTGAAGAACTAGAAAAAACACTTATGAGTCTAGGTCGCACTCGCCGCCGCGCTACACTTAAATCTTCTGTAATTGGCTAATAATGCGCTTAAGGCGTTCGCTGGGACGGACTAAATTTCGTCCCTAACTTGGCATTCACTTAAGCTGGCTTAACAATTCGTTGCTGCGGGCTTTATAGAATTAAAGCCTATATGATGCTTATCCTTATGAATTGGGGCGTACCATAGTCATGGGCCGTATTAATAATCGGGCTTTTTTTCGGCGTCTTTCAGATCGTAGGTCTGTGTCTAAAGAAAAAATTACTGAAGCCAATAAAGAATCTCTACTTGTTAAGGCTGCTCATACATCCCAGGTTGCACTCGTAGTCCTCGCTATCTTCGGTTATTTTTATACCGTAGTACCAGTGTACCAAAAGGAACGACTGGCTGAAGAGGTGGCTAAATCTCAAGCCACTCTAGAAAGTCAGAAGTTAGATCTCGAATCGAATACAAAAAAATTACTTGAAATTCAAGAGGAGCGAAAGTTTTTAGCGGAGAGTTTGGAAAGAATTCGTAAGGATCTAGCACGCTCTGAAAAAGAACGGCATGAGATCAAAGAGGCAACTGCATTTATGACTTACGAATACTATCTCCCTGACGGCAAACCAGCCAAGACCTCAGCGGAAGTTCAAGAGGCGGTTTTTCACAATAACATTCGTGGATTTATATCTAATTTAAATTTATCTTGCGGAATAATGAATTTTCACTCGTCGTCAAAGGCATTTCCTGAGGTGAGAGAATATCAAGTTGGGGGGTTGGATGAATCTTGGCCGGAATACTTCCCATATACCCGCGAAGAAATTGAGGTGTGGAGTAAATATGGAAAGCAATACCCGAAAAAATTAGCAATTTCTTGTGCGAACGATTATGCCAAGGTTTTCTTGTCCGACACTCGCCTTTCGGATTATCCGCTGCGTACAAGGCTAAAGGCATCCATAGATGGAGTTGTATCTAGTCTCCAAGAGAAATCATCTAGTAATTGGAAAGATATTGACGAGCCAAAGAATGTTATTACCTATTGTAAAGGCAAGAGGGAAGCAATAGACGCTATCTACAAGAAAGAACTAAAGGCAGTTGAGGATGAGTATGTTGATAGGGAGAGTGCCTGGGGGGAAGCTCGTAGAGAGATCCTGCGCCATAATTACCGCGTAAGTAAAATAAATGCTCGAAATTCGTCTTTATCCAAGCTTTGGGAGATTGAGTTTGAGTGCAGATCGAAAGCCGAAGCACTTGGGAGTGAGATAACTAAAAAAACACGAGAGTTCTTTTCAAAAGACATAATGTAGCGATGGTGTCCGTGAGATTTTGTGAATATTTTTTTGGGCTCGATGAAGTTACTTTGAACACCCGATTACGTCATCGTCAATGGTGTAATCGGGTTTCATGCATTCTTGAATCGGGCGAGGTTTGCAGTCGAATTCGCAACGTTTCGATTCCACGATTGCGGCATACTTTCGCTTCATTGCCTCGTCGTATGTGATATGCTCTTGATCTTTCTCTTTTCTAGGTAGGCTTTTGCACTCGGAGCCATTGCGCCTCCGTTCTCTACAAAGCCGCACATCATCCTGTCGCTCATGTCTTGGCTCATGGGTTTGATGATGAAGTCTGTTATAGCCTTGCTTGCCGAGTCTATTACGTTGCTTTGAGTGGGGTCTTTAGGCTCGGCAACTGCGCTCATGGTGTTTAGCGCTATAAGTGCAATTCCTACTGTTTCATGGCCTTCTTCATCGTCAGAGTCCTTTCCTCGGACATACCAGCGCCTAGTCACTTCCTGGGTGATCGCTATCCCGCGTTGGGTTGGTTCAAGTTTCTGTTGGCTTCGTCGTAGTCAGGACTTGTTTGGCCAATCTCCGGCGCTACTTGCCCGCTCGCAATCCAGAAAGCGTATTGAGGGAACATCTGCACGATGGCCTCAATGTCCTGTTCGTTGGCACGCCGCTTTCCATTTCTCAGGTGGTACCAGCTGCTCCGGTCTATGCCTGTCAGCTTCTCAAGCTTAGGGGCCGAGAGCTTTTCCTTATCCCAAACGGATATCAATCGTTCTCTTATCATTCCGAAAGCATCTAAAAAGCTTGCATATAGTGGTGGTTTCTTTGTGGTGTCTTGGCTTATATTTTGTCCGGAACTTGCAATATGTGTAAGGCATTTAGTGCAAGATATAGCGGAATATAGCGGAGCAAGCTGATGCTACCACCTGAAGGTCTTGACCCCCAAAAGCTGCACGGTGCACCGCCCTTGATGCCGTGGCAGAAATTCGCCGAGTGGATCGGCATGGGCGACGAACCTGTCGTTGTACGCACTTGGGTGGAGCGTAATTACCTGCCTTCGCAGAAGGTGGGCAAACGCACCATGGTCAACGTGGCACTGCTGCATCAACAGCTTCTCGATCAGGAGTGGACGCTGTGAGCCGAACAGACCCGCAATTCAAGCTGCGCGTGCCTGCCGCACTGCGCCTACAGATCGAACAAGCCGCCCACGCTGCGCGCCGCTCGATGAACGCCGAAATGGTCGTGCGCCTGGAAGCCAGCTTCGCCAAGGAACAGCCCCTGCAGGAGAAACCCCATGATCAGTGACGACAGCCTCGACCTGTGCAGCGTTAAAACCTTCGCCGAGATGAGCGGCATATCTATCGAAGAGGCCATCGGCTGGGTGGATAACGGCACCGTCCCCAGCATGCGGCTGGCTGACTTCCGGATGGTCAACCTCGCCCGCCTGCGGGCCGATCTGGAAAAAGGCAAAAAGGAGTTCAAAGCGGGGGACTACAGCCATGCCTAACCAACGTATCGCCCTGGATGCAGCTACAGCTATTAGCTACATCGGCCAACCCGTTCTTGTTGAACTGGTATGGGACGGGGACCCGGAGCCTATCTGGCGTTTCAAGCATATCGTTGGGGTGGTAGTGCCAGTTCAGGGCGTTAACGACATAGGGTACTTCCTGACTGTTCCTGTCATCGGCAGCACTGATTTCCCGGATGAAACCTACTTCGACTCCATCCGTACCATTCGCACTCTTCCGGTTATTCGCAGCCGAGGCCAGCGCACATCAGGCAAGGTACTAAGCCGTTTGCCTCTGCCGCACCTTATCCAGAGCAATGCCGACCTCATGGAAGGAGGCTGCAGCCATGTCTGATCAGAACTCGCCAGTAGATCTCGCCACCGCTCTGACCTACCTCGGCAAAACCGTGCTGATTGAGCAAGGTTGGCGGCAGGAGCCGGATTCGTTCTGGCAGTGCATGCATATCGTTGGCGTTGTGCTGCCGATGGAAGGCATCTGCAAGCATGGCTACTTCCTGGTTATCGAAGTCAGCAACACTGAGGCGCACCCTAACGAAGTGTTTTTCTCGGACATCCGTACCATTCGGGCGATACGGCACCGCGACCGGCACAGTTCCGGCAACGTACTGGACCGTATGACCCGACCCTCTTCTTTGGCCGTGTCAGGGGCCGCGCTCCCGGCTCGTCGGAACAGCTCCACCGTTCCGTCGAACGGAAGCACGGGCGCAGCGCACCCTTGACGCGGACTGCCTATGAACAGCCTGACAACGGGAGCATGGGGTAGCTTCACCGCCCCATGCTCCCGAGCCCTCGGCGGCAAGAGCGGGATGACAAGGGCAGCGCCCTTGGTGTGCTTTGCCTTGTATCGCCAGCGCCATCTAGAGAAAACCTCTGCGCTCGCCCCTGAGTGTTCCCGCCTGCAGCAACTCCCAACGCGCGCGCGCGACCTTCGTCCGACCCTGCTCGGGCTAATCCTTTTACTGATCTTCTTAGCGCCCTGGAGCGGTCGTGCAGTGACCCTACCGCCAATTACCCCAGGGATAGGCCTATGGATGGAACAAGAAAGCGGCTGCGGGCGCGGCGGCACGGGTGCACGCGAGGCACGAGCGCGCAGGTGCGCCGCGCCGCCCGCTGACGCCCCTGTAACACGTCAGATAACAAGAAATTAACTTCCGCATTACTCAGCAATAGGTAAAGCAATGGCAACGGTAAAAGATCATCTTCGTTTGAATGTTCTGACTGCAGAGGAAGACAAGCAGGGCCGTCTGTTTGTTGACCCTGGCAACCACACGTTCACTGACCTGTCAGGCGTTCGCCTGCTGCGCTGTGGCGTTGATACCGTGCGCCAGCTTTACCGGGGCATGATCCGACCGGAGATCATGGCGCTGTTTGATAAGCCGGGCACCCTGGTCGACTTCGCTGGGCAGCGCTGGCACTCGGGCCGGGTAGGGCGTGATTCCGGGTATCAGTACAAGCTGCAGAATGCCGACCTAGGCATCATCCTGCTGGTGAAGAACTTCAATGCCAAGCTGGAGAACATCGGCCCGCACCTGAAAATCGAAGTGTCGCCCCATGCAATCGACAACCTGTCGCCGGAGCGCCTGCAGGCCCGGTTAGATTTTTACGCCGCCCAGGTGCTGAGCCATCTGGAGATAAACCAGTGTGCCGTCCACCTTGCACTCGACCTGCAGGGCTGGACGCCTCCCACCGATCTGGTGGCCCGCATGCACTGCAAGGCCCGCACCCAGCGCGACATTACCGGCATCAATGAAATCAACTGGGCGACCAAATCCAGCACCTATGGCCGCGGTGAAACCTCGATGTTTGGCTCTGCCAGTGGCGTGCAGCTGTGCATCTACAACAAGACCGAACAGGCCAAGGCCGCCGACAAGCTCGACTATTGGGAAAGCGTCTGGCGTCGTCGTGACAGCTTTGACGAAGGCGACCCGGAGAACTACAACCCGGATCAGCCCGTATGGCGTGTAGAGCTGCGCTATCACCATTCGATCATCCAGCAGTTCGCTAGCGGCTCCCTGGACGTGAATACCGGTAAGCCTATCGACACACAATCGTTTGCCGCATTTTCCGGCCATCTGGAAGGCCTGTGGCGCTATGGGCTGCGCCAGTTCAAGTTCCTTTCCCGGCCGGGCTACTACGCGCCCATCTGGACGTTGATGCGCGATGACGTGCGCGTTGATCTGCCGGTGGATTCGCTGCTCGATGACACTGAGTACAAGCGCTACTACAAGACCTCGCGGGGCTTCTCGGGCAAGAACGTGGAACTCTTCCTGGGAAACTTCGTAAGCCTGCTGGCACGGGAGCGAGTGGGCGCTAGAAAAGCATTTCACACCCTCAAGGATTGGGATTGCTGGCCAGTAATCCGTGACCACTACGCCGCCAAGGGCATGGACGAAGACGGGCTGTATAAGCACATCAAAGGCATCCTGGAAGAGCGTAATGTCAGGTGGGGCAGGGCGGTCTGATGGCAATTGAGCAGAAGCCAGACGGGCGTTGGAAAGTCGATATAGAACCCATCAAGGGCAAGCGCTTCCGTAAGACCTTCAAAACCAAGGGTGAGGCATCACGTTTTGAAGCAACCTGCAGGGCCAAGGTGATTGAAACGCCAGACTGGTCACCCAAGCCAAAGGACCGTCGCAAGCTCTCAGAATTGGCCCAGCGTTACTACGACCTTCACGGCCATACACTTGCCGACTCAGTTCGCCTTAAAGAGGTTTTGAGCAAGATCATTCGCGAGCTAGGTGATCCTGTTGCAGTTAGGTTCACTGCAGATCAGTTTTGCCATTTGCGTGGTCAGCAGCTGGCTGCAGGTGTGCATGGAAAAACGCTGAACAATCGCTTGGGCTACCTAAAGTCCATGTTCAACGAGCTGTATCGCCTCGGTGATATCGACTACCCGAACCCACTCGCCAAGGTTCGTCCATTGCGTTTGCAAGAGCGTCCGCTGTCTTTCCTGACCCAGGTGCAGATAGCTGAATTACTGGCTGCTTTGGACTCCAGACCCATATGCGTGCATATCGGCTTGATCGCTCGGGTGTGTCTGGCTACCGGTGCGCGCTGGGGTGAGGCTCAGAACCTTACTGCAGCTCGGGTCAGAAATGGGGCCGTCACCTTTGCCAATACTAAGTCACGGCGCACCCGAACCATCCCTGTAGCACCATGCCTTGAACGCGCGCTACTTGCTCATTTCGAACAGCACGGCCCGTTTACATTGTGCATGCGTCATTTCAGTCGGGTGCTTGAGTCAACGTCGATCAGGCTGCCGGCAGGTCAGGCAACACATGTTCTCAGGCACACCTTTGCCAGTCACTTCGTCATCAATGGCGGGAACATTCTGACACTGCAGAAGATCCTGGGGCATGCATCCTTGGCTATGACCATGCGCTATGCACACCTGTCGCCGGATCACCTGCAGGATGCCTTGCGCTTCAACCCAATAGTCGACACTTTATCGACACTTGCGCGGCCCTGAATGCAAAAAGCCCCGAAATCTTGTTAGAAATCAGGGCTTTAAAATCTGCGATTTGGAGCGGGCGATGGGAATCGAACCCACAGCTCTAGCTTGGGAAGCTAGGGTATTACCACTATACGACGCCCGCAGCGGGTGCCTTTATACCGGAAGTCCGGCCTGAAATGAAGCCCGCGCCGCGGTTATCTGCAATATCGCGGTGCGGGCGCGGGTTGTGTGCAGGCTTCATACGGCCAGCGCGTGCAGCACGTCCATCTGTGGGCGGTAGTGGGTCTGGCGCAGGGGCTTGCTCTGCAGGAAGCCCAGCAGTGCGGCCTGGCTCTGCAGCCACGCGGCTTTGTGCTCCATGTCGAGGAAGTGCCCGGCGTTGTCGATGGTGACGAACTGGCAGTCACTCAGGTGCTCGGCAAACAGGCGCACATCCTCCGGCGAGGTGTAGGCGTCGTGTTCGCCGTTGACGAACAGCACCGGGATGTCGATGGCCGACAGACACTGCATCTGGCAATGGGCGTCGAGGTGCAGCACCTGGTGCACATGGGCATGCATCTGCTGGTATTCGTGGCTGTCCAGGCTGCTGATATGGCGATGGTTATAGCGCTTGAACAGCGACGGCAGGTAGCGGCCGATGGTGCTGTTGACCAGGTGACCGAGCTGGTCGCCGTCGAGGGCGTGCAGGTGGGTCAGGCCTTTTTCCAGGTAGTCGATCATCGGCTCGTTGAGCAGCGGCGAGAAGGAGGTGATAACCGCCTTTTCGATCCGCGCCGGCCGCTGGGCCAGGGCCAGCATGGCGGCGACGCCACCCCAGGAGAACGACATCAGGTGATCGGCACGGAACTGTTCGATCAGCTCGAGCAGGATGCTGGCCTCGTCTTCCTTGGTGATCGGCTGGTGGTGATGGTTGTGCGGCTTCGACTGGCCGGCATAGGGCTGGTCGTAGAGCACCACATTGAACTGGGTGCGCAGGTATTTGACCGTTTGCGCGAAGGCGGCGGTGGTGGAGAGAGAGCCGTTGACCAGGATAATGGTCTTGCGCGCGCTCGGGTTGGCGTAGAACTCCGTGTAGATCTTGTAGATCCCGTGAACATCGACGACAGCGGTAGCTGGCTTCATGTCGTTTTCTCCTGGCGCAAGTCGGGGCGTGGCAAAACGGCAGGGGCCGTTAAACCGGGCATAAAGGACAGTCAGGAAAGCGCCTGGACATGACAAACGAATGTCAGGCTGGGAGATTTTTATAAGTATTTATTTTTCAATCAGTTAGGGCTGAAATAGAGCATCGCACCGACCTTTTTCAAGGTGGCGGAGGATGTCGTGTTACCAGGCAGGAACCCATTTCGCGCAGAGCGCAAGCAACTGAAAGAACGCTTGGATGGTCATCTGTGACTCGTCGGTCACATCAAGACCTTATGGCTCGATTTAAGCAGTGGGCCCTAGTGCTGGCAAGCCTTTATTCCCTTAGGGCACTACCGTTTATCGGTTAGCTTGCGAACGATGTGACCTGGGGGAAAATTGACGTCAGCGCTTTTAAAAGCTGGCGATCTCCAGCGCGCTCAATTCGCGGTATTGCCCGGGGCAGAGGCGCTCGTCGAGCTGGATGGTGCCCATGCTGACGCGGTGCAGGCCGATCACCTTGTTCTGGAAGTGACCGAACATGCGCTTGACCTGATGGTAGCGACCTTCGAAGAGGGTCAGGCGAGCGTGTCGCGGGGCGAGCAGTTCGAGGATGGCGGGGCGGGTGGTCAGGTTTTCGTACTGGAAGTACAGGCCACGGGCGAACACCTCGACACAGGCCGGGTCGATTTCATCCTGGGTGTGCACCAGGTAGACCTTGGGTTGTTGCCCGGTGGGGGCGGTGGCCCGGCGCGACCACTGGCCGTCGTTGGTGAGCAGCAGCAGGCCGCTGGTGTTGAGGTCCAGGCGGCCGGCCAGGTGCAGCTGGTGTTTGTCCGGCTCGTCGAGCAGGTCGAGCACGGTGCGGTGCTCGGGGTGTTCGGTGGCGCTGACCACGCCGACGGGCTTGTGCAGCATCAGGTAGCGCGCGGCCTTGCCGGCCTGCAGCAGCTCGTCGTCCAGTTGCACGCGGCTGAACTGGCTGACTTCGCTAAGGCCGTCGCGCTGGGTCTGTCCGTCCACCTGCACCCGGCCGCTGGCGAGCAGCTGGCGGGCTTCCTGGCGATTGCAGTGCGGCAGATTGGCGAGAAAACGATCCAGGCGCATGGCTAGTCGGCGGGCTGGTCGGGTTGCGTCGGCGGCAGTTCCCGAGCGCAGCGCGGGCACAGGCAGCTGCGCGCGCGGGCCTCGGCGGGCAGGTTGTCGAGCGCTGCGGGGGCGATGCTCAGGTCAAAGCACCAGCAGTGTTCGACGGGCGTGCTCGCGCTCGCCTGGGCGCACTGGTTGGCCTGGCCGCAGCGCGGGCAATGCTGGGCCGAGAGGCTCATGCGGTTTCTTCGCACAGGCGGTTGCGGCCACTCTGTTTGGCCCGGTACAGGGCGCGGTCGGCGCGGGCAATCAGCTGGTCGAGGGCGTCGCCTGCCTGCAGGTGGGCCAGGCCGATACTGGTGGTGATCTGCAGGTCGGTTCCGTTGTGCAGCACGCGGTTACGCTCGGTCTGCTGGCGGATTTTCTCGCCCAGCTCGCGCGCCTGTTCGGGGGAGGTGTCCTTGAGCAGGAGGATAAATTCCTCGCCGCCCCAGCGGCAGATGATGTCGGACTTGCGCAGGTTGTCCCGCAGGTCGCTGGCAAAGCCGCGCAGCACCGCGTCGCCGGCCAGGTGGCCTTGCTGGTCGTTGAGCGCCTTGAAGTTGTCGAGGTCGAGCAGCAGCGCGCAGAGCGGGCTGTTGTTGCGCCGCGCCTCCTGCAGCGCCTGGACCGCCAGCAGGTCGAAGCCGCGACGGTTGAGCAGTTCGGTGAGCTGGTCGGTGGTGGCCAGGGCGGTGATGCGCGCCTGGTAGCGGCGCAGGGCGAGGCTGACCAGGCTGATCACCACCAGGGTCACCAGCAGGCAGATCAGCAGGTTCAGGTACAGGGAGTAGCGCAGCTCGTCGAGGGCGGCGTTTTCCGGCTTGTCGACAAACAGGTACCAGTTCAGCTCGGGGATAAAGCGCACATTGAGAAAGTGGCCGCGGCCCTGTTCCCGGTACTCGAAGTTGCCACTGCTGGGCAGCGGCAGTTTCGCCATCAGGTTGGCCAGCTCCGGCAGTTCGCCGATCGACTGGCCCACCTTGGCACCCATGGGGCCGCCGCTGGCTCCGGTGAGGACGATACGGCCCTCGGTATCGACGAAGAACACGCTGCGGTTGTAGCGCTGCTGGTAGGTGTCGATCAGCTTGACCACCGCATCCACGGTCAGGCCGACGCCGGTCGCGCCGATAAAGCGCTGCTGGTAGTCGAACACCTTGTAGTTGATAAACACGGTCATGCGGTCGTCGTTGGCCATGTCGATGTCGACATTGATTTCGTAGGGGGCCTGCATATCGCGCACGCGGAAATACCAGGCGTCGCGCGGCTCGCTGGCCTCGACCTGCTTGAGCACGCCCTTGGCCTGGTAGTAGGTGTGGCTCTGCTCGGTGACCAGAAAGCTGGTGACGGTGCCGTAGTGCTCCTGCACTTCCTGCAGGTAGCGGGTGATCTGTGCGGGGTCCTGCTCGCCGGCCAGAATCCAGTCACGCATATAGGTGTCGCGGGACATCATCGAGGAAATCAGGATGGGCCGGACCAGGTCCTTCTGGATTTCCGAGTAGACGTTGTCGGAGGTCAGCGGCAGCTCGGTGTCGATAATCCCCGCGCGGATCGAGTCCAGGGCGGTGTAGTAGCTGACCAGTGAGGTGGTGAGGAAGCCACAGCCGAGCAATAGCAGGATCAGCAGAATCAGCGAGCGTTGCCGGGTAACGGGGGCGGGACGTGACATACAAAGGGTCTACGGGGGGAAGTTGAGCGCATTGTAGCCTTGGCCATTGGCGTCTGTCGGCGCTATTGCGCGGGCCGTTCATCGCGACCCCCATGGCCACGCTTGCTGCCGGGCGCAGTGCAGGCCTATGGTGCGCCCACACGAAGAGTCTCCTTGGTGACTTGTGATGCGCTGGCCGGCATTGCGCCTTGCTGAATTGCCCCCGAATGAAGCACCCCAATGTCAGGCTGTGTGATAACGACTGCGCGCGGTTATGCGGCGTTAACCACCGTCTGGTTCGGGTCCTTTTCAGCCATCCGAGCCGCCCATGTCCAGCGTCAGCCCTGGCTATCGCATCAAGTATTCAACCCTGAGTATCGGCGCAGAGGATTTCCACCTGTGTTCCCTGCGCGATAAACAGCAGTTTGCCGATCGCGATGGCCTGGCCGAACGGGCCGGCATCTCCTCGGCGACCTGGCCGCTGTTCGGCCAGCTGTGGCCGGCCGGCGAGGTACTGGCGCAGACCCTCAGCGGCATGGCGGTGCAGGGCTTGCGTATTCTTGAACTGGGCTGCGGCCTGGGGCTGACCAGCCTGTTGCTGCAGCGCCTGGGCGCGGACATCACCGCCAGCGACCACCATCCATTGGCCGGCGAGTTTCTCCTGCGCAATGCCGCGCTCAATGAGCTGCAACCCATCACCTACCTGAACTGCGACTGGGCCGCGTACTACCGGGAGCTGGGCCTGTTCGACCTGATTATTGGCAGCGACCTGCTCTATGAACGCGACCATCCCGCCTTGCTCGCCGACTTTATCGCCCGCCATGGCGCACGCCGCTGTCGGGTCCTGATAGTCGATCCCGGTCGCGGCAATGGCGCGCGGTTCAGCCGCGAGATGGGCAACCATGGCTACCAGCAGCTGGCCGACCCACTCAATGATCTGGATAACCCGGATGCGCCATTCAAGGGGCGCATCCTCAGTTATCAGCGTTCCAGCGCTCCTTAGGGGCGCAGTGCGCACCGAGGCCAGCCAGGTGTTTGACCGTGCCCAGCCTACGCGTCTCAGGCCCTGCTCTGCAGATAGGCCTTCCAGCCACCAAAGTGGCTGATGTCGACTGCCCCGGCCAACCCATAGGGTTCGCAGATAAAGCCGCTTTCCCAGCTGCCATCGGCCAGTTGCACCTTGCCCAGGCCCAGGGGGGCCGGGATGCCGGTGAGGAAGGAACCCAGCTCGGCGCTCGGCAGTTCCCAGACTTCCACGGCGATGGCCACGCCGCCTTCGGCGACTCGCAGCATGCCGGGCCGCAGCGGTGGGCCACCAGCCAGGGCGTAGAGCTGATAGTCCGGCGAACTGTGGGTAGCTTCGACCAGTCGGCCGCCGCGCTGTTTGAGCTGCCAGTTGAGCGGCAGGCCATCCAGATGGGCACCGCAGACCACCAGGCGGGCGCGGTCATTGCGCGCGAGGGTGGTCGGCGCGCCTGGCTGCAGGCTGCGCTCGCCGGCCAGTGGCAGCTGCTGTTGGCGCTGCAGGGCCGCGGCCAGGCTCAACAGGTACTGGTCGGTAAAGACGCGGCCGAACAGGGTCACCCCCCAGGGCAGGCCGTTGGCCATAAACCCCGCCGGCACCGCGACGGCGGCGTAGTCGAGCATATTCATAAAGTTGGTGTAGTAGCCCAGGTCGGCGTTGCGTGCCACCGGTTCGGCCTGCAGTTCGGCCAGGGTCACCGGGCGTGGGTAGGCCGGGGTCAGTACGCAATCGACATCGGCCATGATCCTGTCGCAGATCGCTTTCAGCGCCTGCAGGCGGTACTGGGCGCGGAAGGCGTCGACGGCCGTGGTCCCCGGTGCCTTTTCCAGTACGGCGCGGATCACCGGCAGCACCGCGTCGGGCTTAGCCTCGATCAACGCGCCGGCGACGCTGTAACGCTCGGCCACCCAGGGCCCTTCATAGAGTAGGCGGGCGGCCTCGAGAAAGGGTGCGAAGTCGATTTCTACCGCTTCGCCGCCCAGGGCCTTGAGTTGTTCGATGCTGGCGGCGAACAGCGCCGGGCTCTCGGCGCAGCCAAGAAACTCCAGCTGTTTGGGCACGCCGAAACGAAAGCCCGGGCGGGGTGCGCCAAAGGCGCTGCCATCGTTCCATAGCGGGTTGCTGCGGCTGTATTCGTCGCGAGGATCGAGGCTGGCGGTCAGGGCCAGCAACTGGCTGGCTTCGCTGGCCGTGGCGGTGAAGTAGGTGACGCAGTCCAGGCTGCGACAGGCCGGCACCACGCCGGCGGTGGAGAGCAGGCCCTTGCTGGCTTTCAGGCCGACCAGGTTGTTCAGTGCGGCCGGCACCCGGCCACTGCCGGCGGTATCGGTGCCCAGGGCGAAGCTGGCCACGCCCAGTGCCACCGCTAGGGACGAGCCGGCGCTGGAGCCGCCGGACGGGTAGTCCGGGTGCACCGAGTTGCGGCAGGCCCCGTAGGGCGAGCGGGTGCCGTTGAGGCCGGTGGCGAACTGGTCGAGGTTGGTCTTGCCCAGCGGCACGGCCCCCAGGGCAAGCAGTTGCTCGACCAGGGTGGCGCTGCGCTCGGGCGTGTAGGCAAAGGCTGGGCAGGCCGCGGTGGTGGGAATACCGGCCAGGTCGATATTGTCCTTGATGGCGAAGGGCACGCCGTACAGCGGCAGATCCTTCGCCGACTTGCCGTCCAGCGCGGCCAGATAGGGTTCCAGCTCCGCTTCGGTCAGTAGATGGATAAACAGATTGAACTCGGGATTAAGTGCCGCGGCCTGGTCGCGCAGGGCCGTGATCAGCTGGCGCGGAGTGGTGCTGCCGGCCAGGTAGGCGGCTTTTAGTGCGTCGAGGCGGAGATCGAGTTCGTGTTGCATAGGTAGCGTCCTCTGTAGGGTGGATGGCGCTTTATCCATCCACCGTCGATGCCGTGGCATCGCAATTGGGGTGGCCGCTTGGTGGATCGGTGAAGCGTGATCCACCCTACGGTTTTATGCTTCTTGCAAAACCACCACGCGCTGGCCGGCGCGTACCGGCGAGCCGGGTTCTACGCGCACCTCGCTGACTACGCCGTCTATCGGGGCGAGCAGGGGGATTTCCATCTTCATCGACTCCAGAATCACCAGCACATCACCGGCCTTGACCCTGCTGCCTGCCGTCACCTGCACCTGCCAGAGGTTGCCGGCGATATGGCTTTCGATGCTGTGCAGGCCGGCACCGAGCGGGGCGTCTTCGCCGAGATCGGCGGCGACTTCCTCGCTCTCGTAGTGCGCCTGGCCGGAGGCGATCCAGCGCTGGCGTTCGGCGTCGAAGGCGGCGCGCTGCTGGTTGCGGAAGGCCTCGATGCCCTCGGCTTCGCGGTCGAGAAAGGCCTGGTAATCGGCCAGGTGCAGTTCGCTGTGTTCGATACGCAGGTCATAGCGGCCCAGGGGGAAGTCACGGCGAATGCGCAGCAACTCCTCGGCCGAGACCGGGTAGAAGCGGATCTGGTCGAAAAAGCGCAGCAGCCAGGGCTTGCCGTCGAAGGCGGCCACTTCACGGTAGCGGTTCCACATCTGCAGGGTGCGGCCGACGAACTGGTAACCGCCGGGGCCTTCCATGCCGTACACGCACATATAGGCACCGCCGATGCCCACGGAGTTCTCGGCGGTCCAGGTGCGCGCCGGGTTGTACTTGGTGGTGACCAGGCGATGGCGCGGGTCGAGCGGGGTGGCCACCGGCGCACCGAGGTAGACGTCGCCCAGGCCCATCACCAGATAGCTGGCTTCGAAGACGGTTCTGTAGACCTCGTCGAGATTGGGCAGGTCGTTGATCCGGCGGATAAATTCCAGGTTGCTCGGGCACCAGGGGGCATCCTTGCGCACCGTGGTCATATATTTCTCGATGGCCAACTGGCAGGCCGGGTCATCCCAGGACAGCGGCAGATGGACGATCCGCGAGGGCACCTTGAGGTCTTGCGCGGCGCACACGGCATCCCATTCGCCGATGACGATGGCCAGCAGATTGGCCAGCGACAGGGTTTCCGGCTGGTAGTGCAGCTGCAGCGAGCGGATGCCAGGGGTGAGGTCGATCACCCCATCGAGCTGCTTGGCCTCCAGCGCCTGCATCAGCGCATGGCCACGGAAGCGCAGCACCAGATCCAGCTCTGGCGCGCCGATTTCCAGCAGCACATGAGTGTCGCCGGACAGGCGCGCGACCAGGCGTTTATCGGCTTCGCCGATATCCAGGACGATGGGGGAGGTGAGGGTATTGTCTTTTGTAGGAGCGGCCTTGGCCGCGATTGCGTTGTCCGCTTGATCGCGGCCAAGGCCGCTCCTACGAAGGCTCGCACATTCAAGATTGCCGGCTTTTGCCAGCTCCCGCGCTGTGGCGATATCCACCGGCGCAAAGCGCACCTTGTCGCCGGCCTTGAGCTGCCCCAGCTGCCACAGATCCGCCTCGATAATCGTCACCGGGCAGACGAAGCCGCCCAGGCTCGGGCCGTCTGGGCCGAGGATCACCGGCATATCGCCGGTAAAGTCCACCGCGCCGATGGCGTAGGGGTTGTCGTGGATATTGGAGGGGTGCAGGCCGGCTTCGCCGCCGCTGTCGCGCACCCACTCGGGCTTGGGCCCGATCAGGCGCACGCCGGTGCGGCTGGAGTTGAAATGCACCTCCCAGTCGGTGGCGAAGAATGTCTCGATATAGCCTTCGGTGAAGTATTCCGGCGCGCCATGGGGGCCATAGATCACGCGGATTTCGCGCACGGCTGGCAAGGCGCTGCACAGCTCGGCGGGCAGTTGCGCGCCAGTTTCCGTATCGCCAAGCGGTAACAGGTGCAGCACATCGCCGGCGCGCAGGGCGCGGCCAGCGTGACCGCCGAACTGGCCGAGGGTAAAGGTGCTTTTGCTGCCCAGGTAATCCGGCACCTGCACGCCGCCGCGCAGACTCAGGTAGCTGCGTGCGCCTGCGCCCCGGATGGTGCCGAGGCTCAGAGTGCTGCCGGCCTTGATCAGCAGCGCGGTATTGAGTGGCTGCTCGCTGCCATCGAGGGTCAGCGGAATAGGCGCGCCAGTGACCGCCACCACCGCATCGGTGTTAAAGCGCAGGGTCGGGCCGCTCATGGTGATTTCCAGGCCCGCGGCATCGGCCGCGTTGCCCAGCAGACGATTGCCCAGGCGCAGGGCGCGGCTGTCCATCGGCCCGGAGGGCGGTACGCCGACTGCCCAGTAACCGAGGCGGCCGGGGAAGTCCTGCACCGTGGTCTGGGTGCCGGCGCTCAGTACTTCGAAGGTATTGGCCTGATAAACCAGGCCTTCCAGGCAGCGGGTCCAGGGGTTGCCGCTGGCAAAGGGTGCGTCGGTGAGGATTTGCCGCAGGTACTGGCTATTGGTTTCCACGCCATACAGCACTGTGTCGGCCAGGGCCTGGCCAAGCGCCGCGCTTGCAGCTTCGCGGCTATCGGCCCAGGTGATGACCTTGGCGATCATCGGATCGAAGTAGGGTGGGATCTCGCAGCCGGCTTCGACCCAGGTGTCGATACGCAGCGCCTGGCCATCGGCCTTGGGGAAGTCCACAGCGGTGAGCAGGCCGGGGCTGGGCTGAAAGTCGCGGCCCGGGTCTTCGGCATACAGGCGCGCCTGAATGGCGTGGCCGCTGGGCTTAAGGTCTTTCGCCAGTTCGCTTAACGGGGCCAGATCGCCAGCCGCCAGCTCGATCATCCAGCGCACCAGATCGACGCCCCACACCTGTTCGGTAACGCCGTGTTCGACCTGCAGGCGGGTGTTCACTTCGAGGAAGTAGAAACGCGCCGCCTCGCTGTCGTAGACAAATTCCACGGTGCCGGCGCTGCGGTAGCTGACCGCCTTGGCCAGCTTGATCGCCGCCGCGCACAGCTCCTCGGCCATGCCGGATGGCAGGTTGGGTGCCGGGGTTTCTTCCAGCACCTTCTGGTTGCGCCGCTGCACCGAACAGTCGCGCACGCCGAGGGCCAGCACTTCGCCGCGACCATCGCCAAATACCTGCACTTCCAGATGGCGGGCACGCTGGATGTATTTCTCGATAAATACGCCGCTGTCGCTGAAGTTGTTCTGCCCCAGGCGTTTGACCGCCTCGAAGGCGTCACTCAGCTCGGCGGCGCTGTTGCATACGCGCATGCCGATACCGCCGCCGCCGGCGGTGCTTTTCAGCATCACCGGGTAACCGACCTGTTCGCCGGCGACCAGCGCGGCGTCGAGGTTTTCCAGCAGCTCGGTGCCTTCGAGCATCGGCACGCCGTGCTGCTTGGCCAGGGCGCGGGCGGTGTGCTTCAGACCGAATACCCGCAGTTGCTCCGGCGTCGGCCCGACAAAGGCGATACCGGCGGCCTCGCAGGCCTCGGCAAAGGCGGCGTTCTCCGAAAGAAAGCCGTAGCCGGGGTGGATAGCGGTGGCACCACTCTGCTTGGCCACGGCGAGAATCTTCTCGACCATCAGGTAGGTGCCCGCAGCCGGGCCTTCGCCGAGGCTGAAGGCTTCATCGGCCTGTTGAATATGCAGGCTGGCGGCGTCGGCTTCGGAGTAGACGGCTACGCCTTTGACGTCGAGCTGACGCAGGGTGCGCAGGATGCGGCAGGCAATGGCACCGCGGTTGGCGATTAGCAGTTTGCTGAACATGGTCGTTCCCCTCGAAAGGGCAGGCGGGCCGTCCCGCTGTATTCGGTCTGCACCACGGTCGTCCGGGGTGGAAATTCGTTTTCCGTAGGATGGGTTAGCCGAAGGCGTAACCCATCGACAGTCAAAGGGCGATGGGTATCGCTGCGCTCAACCCATCCTACGAGGCTTACAGCTGCTTCAATCCCACACCAGCACCTCGGCCGGAGTCGGGTTGTAGCCGTTGCATGGGTTGTTCAATTGCGGGCAGTTGGAGATCAGTACGATCACGTCCATATGCGCCTTCAGCTCGACGTATTTGCCGGCGGCGGAGATGCCGTCCTCGAAGGTCAGGCCGCCTTCGGGGGTGACCGGCACGTTCATAAAGAAGTTGATATTGGCGCTGATGTCGGCCTTGTTCAGGCGGCCGTCGTGCAGGCTGGCGCGCAGGAAATTGTCGCGGCAGCTGTGCATATAGCGCTTGTCCAGGGCGTAGCGGACCGTGTTGCTCTCCTGGGCGCAGGCACCGCCAAGGGTGTCGTGGCGGCCGCAGGTGTCGGCAACGATGCTCAGCATCGGCTGGCCCAGGTTGGAATAGAGCACGCTGCCGGTGGTCAGGTACACGCGGTTCTGTTTGCGCAGGGTGCGTTGCACGTCGTAGCGCTCGCGCGGGTTGCGCGCCGAGTAGAACAGGGTATCGACCGCCTGATTGCCTTCCAGGTCGAGCAGGCGCAGGGTCTGGCCGGCCTTCACCTCACAGAGAAAGGGCTCGCCGGCACCAATGGTGGCGCGGTATACGGCGGCTTCCGGGTGCTTGTCGCTTGCGATAAGAGTCATGCTGGCCGGCCTCAGATATACAGACGTTCGGTGTTATGGAAGCCGCGGGCGTTTTCCGGGCGCGAGGTTCGGCACAGCACGCTGATGCCGTCGCTTTCGACCTTGTGCCAGGACAGTTGCAGCGGCTTGGGCGCGTAGTCGGGGTTGGGGTCCATGGGGTGCTGCAGGGCGGTGAGCACCACCAGGCAGTCCATCGGTGCATACAGCTCGATATAGTCGCCGGCCTTGGAGTTACCCGGCTGGAAGTGGAAGCAGCCATCGCTGTCGACCGTGACTTTGCTGAACAGGTTGAGGCACATCAGCAGGTCCTGCAGATTGAGGTTCCACTTGCCCATTTCCACCAGCAGGTTGTCCACGCCGTTGCGGAAGAAGCCGTTACGCAGTTCTTGATAGCGGCCCTGACCGTATTTTTCGGTGACTTCTTCGGCATTCAGTACGCCGCCGAAGCTGTCATGCCAGCCACAGGTGTCGGCGGTGATGGCGGCGAGCACCCGGCCCATATCCGAGTACAGGCAGTGGCCGGCGGTGAGCTTGGCGGTGTGCTGGCACTTGAGGCTGTCGGGCAGATTCAGCCGTTCGCTTTTCTCGGCGGCAGAGAGCAACAGCAGGCTGGCATTGGCCGCGCCTTCGAGGTCGGTGATGCGCAGCAGCTGGCCACGCTTGAGGACAAAGGAGGTGTGGCCACCGCCGGGCACGAATTCTTCGTAAAGGGTGGGGCGCAGGGTCAGTGCAGCTGTCATGGCAACTCCTTACAGGGCCGGGTTCAGCTTGCCGGCGATATGCGCGGGCAAGGCGTCGACGGCGGCGCGCTGGGCGCGGCGGTCGCTGTTCAAGGGAATGTCGTAGGTGATGCGCGCGCCAAAGGCATTCGGTGCATGGGGGTCGACGCGGACCTTGTCGAACACCAGCAGGCGGGTGCCGAGGCTAAAGCCCTCGCTGAGGTCGTGGGTGACCATAAACACGGTCAGGCCGGTGGCGCGCCACAGCTCCAGCAGCAGAGCGTGCATGTCCTTGCGGATGCCGGGGTCGAGCGCGCCGAAGGGCTCGTCGAGCAGCAACACGCGCGGCTGCATGATCAGCGCCTGGGCGATGGCCAGGCGTTGCTGCATGCCGCCGGAGAGTTGGCTGGGGTACTTGTCCAGGGCGTGGCCGAGGCCGACCTTGTGCAATATCACTGCGGCCTGCTCGCGGGCCTCGCGCTTGGCGCGGCCAAATAGCCGGCCGAGCAGCGGCGCGCGGGGCAGTTC
The DNA here is from genome assembly GCF_038069885.1 of Pseudomonas sp. XK-1. NCBI lineage: Bacteria > Pseudomonadati > Pseudomonadota > Gammaproteobacteria > Pseudomonadales > Pseudomonadaceae > Pseudomonas > Pseudomonas sp. XK-1. Next base: position 1,269,112 of record NZ_JBBPES010000001.1, read on the forward strand.
CAGGCCGATGGCGACGTTATCCAGCACGGATAGATGGGGAAACACCGAGTAGCGCTGGAACACCACGCCGCGGCTGCTATCGGGCTCACCGGCCAGCGGCTCGCCGCCCAGCAGAATCTCGCCCCGGCTGGCGCGTTCCTGGCCCAGCAACAGGCGCAGAAAGGTCGACTTGCCACAGCCGGACGCGCCGACCAGGGTGCAGAACTCGCCTTCGTTGATGCTTAGATTGAGGCGCTCAAGCACAACCTGATCGCCGTATTCCTGCCAGACATTTTTGACCTGAATAAAGCTCATGCCTTGGCCCCCTCATACCAGGGGAAACACAGGCGGGTGAGCTGACGCAGGCCCAGGTCCATCAGCCAGGCGAGCAGGGTGATCCAGGCCACGTAGGGCAGGATCACGTCCATGGCCATATAGCGGCGCACCAGAAAGATCCGGTAGCCCAGGCCATCGGTACTGGCGATGGCTTCGGCGGCGATCAGAAACAGCCAGGCCGAACCGAGCACCAGGCGCAGGGCAATCAGCAGGCGCGGCAGGATCTGCGGTAGCACCACGCGCAGAATCAGGGTCCAGGTGCTGGCCCCCAGGGTTTGTGCCTTGATCAGCAATTCCGGTGGGATTTCCCGGGCGCGCTGTTCCAGGTCGCGGGCCAGCACCGGGGTGATGCCGATAACGATCAGCATCACCTTGGACAGCTCGCCCAGGCCAAAGACGATAAACAGGATCGGCAGTATCGCCAGCGGCGGCACCATCGACAGCACCGTGAGCAGCGGCGACAGCGGTGCGCTGAACAACGGCAGGGTACCGGCGGCTATGCCCAGGCACAGGCCGACCAGGGCGGCGATACCGATGCCCATGGCCAGGCGCTTGAGGCTGGCGGCGCTGTCCTGCCAGAACAGGTAGTTGCCGCTGCGCTTGTCCTCGGTAAAGGCCAGGCGCTCGATAGCCGCACCCATCTGGCTGGCGCTGGGCAGCAACTTGTCGTTGGGGTTGTCCGCCAGACGCTGCGCCGAGCCGACAAAGTAGGCGAACAGCAGCAGGGCGAAGGGCAGCAGGATCAGCAGCAGGCGACCGCTGCGATCCGGGTGACGGTTGATCAGGCGCATAGGGTATCCCTGCGTAGGGTGCGTCGCGCGCACCATCGGTACTCGTGGGAGTGGGTGGTGCGCACGGCGCACCCTACGAGCCTCAGAGCGTGCCGTCCGCCGCCATCTGCATATAGCTGGGGTCGAAGCGCAGCTTGAGGTTGCCCTTATCGCCGGTGATCACGTCCTTGGCGAAGCTCATGCCAATGGCGTCGCTGCTTTGCGCGCCCTCGCCGAGCAGGCCGTGGCCGAAGGAGAACTCCGCGACCTTGGTCATGGTGGCTGGCAGTTTCGGGCTGGTGGCAAAGGCCACGGCGTCCTTGGCCGAGTAGAACATCTTGGTCGCGGCCAGTTGCGCTTCGTAGCCGGCCAGGTCGGTGCCGGAGGCCTTGGCCATATGCTCGCGAGCGGCAAGGCCTGCCGGGGTGTCGGCGCTCATGGTGGCCATGATTTCGTACCAGGCACCGGTCAGCGCCTTGCCGAAGGCCGGGTTGTCCTTGAGGGTGTCGCTGTTGACCACCATCAGGTCGATGATTTCACCGGGAATCTGGCTGGAGTCGAACACCTTGGTCACGCCGGGGGTGGCTTCAATCTCGGCCAGCAGCGGGTTCCAGGTGGTCACGGCGGTGACGTCGCTGGTGGCGAAGGCGGCCACCAGGTCGGCGTCAGAGGTGTTGACCACTTTCAGGTCTCTCTCACTGAGGCCGGCTTTTTCCAGGCCGCGGGCCAGCAGGTAGTGGGAAACGGACAGCTCGACCAGGTTGACGTTCTGGCCCTTGAGATCGCCCAGGGTTTTCTTCTCGCCCTTGAGCACGACGCCGTCGTTGCCGTTGGAGAAGTCGCCGATGATCAGCGCGGTGGAATCGATACCGCCGGCAGCCGGGATGGTCAGGGCGTCCATATTGGTCATGGTGCAGCCGTCGAACTGGCCGGCGCTGTACTGGTTGATCGACTCGACGTAATCGTTGATCTGCACCACATCGATATTGATGTCGTACTTCTTTGCCCACTTGTCGACGATGCCTTCTGCGGCACCGTATTCCCAGGGCATCCAGCCGGCGTAGATGGTCCAGCAGACGCTGAAGTCGGATTTCGGCGCGGCGTGGCTATTGAGGCTGATGGCGGCGATCAGACCGGCGGCGAGGGTGGAGAACAGACGGGGCTTACGCATGGTGGAACCTCCAGTTCGAGAAATGGCGGGCAGGAGTGCGCGGCGGTTTCCCCATCTCTGGGGCGCGTTCTCCCGGGCTTTTATCCCGCCGTGTAACCTCGAAAGAGGTCGCCAACTCTCGGACCAGTCACTCGGCGATGCGTTATGCATCGAGCGAGCCGGAACCCTAGTCGGCAATTGCAAATTGTGGTGCCGCGATCCCGTTATGCATCGGCATAAGGGTTGTTCCTGCACGCTGGTTACTTAGCGAACATCGTGCCAGTTGCACTGCAGGGCTCTGCAATAGGGTTATAGGGGGCGAAGGGTGATTGTTGGTTGCGACGCTTGCGCTGTTCTGGTGCGCGATCAGCTGGCTGCGCTGCAATAAGGTGCGGATAGAGCGTTTGTCGTTCGGGTGTCTGGGCGCATGGATTAGCGCTGTATTTTCGCCGGCAATTGAACAGGCGCGATTTGCCAGTGTCGAAGTTCATACCTGCTCCATTTATGGGAGCCAGGGTGGTCGCCGGCATCTGATGCCCGTGGGAAATTCGAGGAGTAGCGCAATGCGTGTTCTAACTCTGATGGCTTTAGTGCTGTTGCTTGGTGGCTGTACCTTCAGCGCACCGGGTGTGCATGCGCGCATCGGTGAACCTGTGAGGGTGGATGTAGGGTATGGTGGTGGTAATGGTGGCCATTGCCCACCAGGTCTACGTATGCAAGGGCGTTGCTGATGAAAACTTATTTGAGCTTATTGCTGGTCGCCATGCTGGCCGTCAGCGTACAGGGTTGTAGCCTGCGTCTTCCAGGCATAGGGGTCGATATCGGCGATGGCGGTGGTGGGCCACCTCATTGCCCGCCAGGGCAGGCGAAAAAAGGTCGCTGCTGATTCGTTAGCTCGATTTTAGCGGTTCCAGAAGGCCAGCATTTGCTGGCCTTTTATCCACTGGCGGTACGGAGGCCAGCATGCTGTTTAAATCCATGATTATCGCGTTGTTGGGGCTGACCCTGACCGGTTGTGCGGTATACGGTGGCAGTGGCTATGGCCATCGCGGCTATGACCGCCATTATTCGACCACCTATTACCATGTGCCGCGTCAACCGGTGTATGTGGTGCCACGGCACTACCGGCATGACGATTATCGCTATGACGCGCGCCGCTATGATTATGACGGTCGTCGCCACGACGGCCGGCGCTATGACCAAGATCGGCATGACCAGCGCCGCTATTTGCCGGCCCCTGCGCCGCGCCATTACCAGTCCAGCGGGCATAAGTACCGTGGCATAGAGCGCCAGGCCGGCTGGAGTGAACAGCGCGGCGAGCGCCGTCAGGAGCAGTCACGTAAGCACCGGCAGGAGAACGCTCAACCGCGCCGGCAGCAGGATGACCGCCAGCGTGGTAACGAGCAGCGCGGCGGTGATGAGCGCGGCTGGCAACGCCAGTACAACTGATAGCCCTTAGGGGACTCAACCAGGCGGCGGCTTTATGGCTGAAGCCGCCATCTCCTTCTCTCTAGCGTCTTACCCACGGCGCACCCCAGGGGCGGCGGCTGCGGTATGCGGCTCAACCAAAGTCCAGAGGGCAGGCCGGTTCTGCTACGGCATCCTCGGCGCTCCCATTGCACGCTAGGAGTGTACCGATGCATCTGCTGAGTTTTGCCAAGGGCGCGCTGGCCATGTTCTGGCTGCTGGCGCTGGCCAATCTGTTCGTACCCCTGGGCGAGGCCTGGTTCTGGCCGGTCAACCTGGCCGCGGCGGCGGTGTTGCTGGTCCATGTCGGCGAGGTGCTGCTGTTTCGTCAGCGTCTGCAGGGCCGTCCGCAGCCCTGGCTGGAACGCGCCCAGGTGTTGCTGTTTGGTGTACTGCATATCCAGAGCCTACCTAGAGCCTGAACCGCGCCAACTAGAACTCTTCGTCGCGATCGTTCATCACAGGGCGGCCACTCGCTGCCCAGCCGTGATTGCCTTTTGCCAGCGCCGCCCGCACCATGGCCGCCATCTTGTGGTGGAAGTCGTGGCGTGCAGTCTGGCCGGATCGAAATTCTGCGTATTTCTGTGGGCAAAGCCGCTTTGGCCCTTGCGCTGCTGCTCGCCTTGGCGGCGGGTATCTTGCACGCCGACTGGGATTTCGGCCATATCACCACGCGGGCCGAACAGCTTTACGGCCCGCTGGGCGAGGGCCGGGGTCGCATCAATGACTGGCAACGGCTGTTGCAGGAGCAGGCCACCGCAGATGAGCGGGAGCAGCTCAAGGCGGTCAATCGCTTCTTCAATCTGCGTCTGCGCTTTCGTGACGATATCGCCATATGGCGGGTGCAGGACTATTGGGCCACGCCGGTCGAGGCGCTGTGGCGTGGGGCCGGCGACTGTGAGGATTATGCGCTTGCCAAGTATTTCAGCCTGCGTCAGCTCGGGGTGCCCAGCGACAAGCTGCGCATCACCTATGTCAAGGCGGTGCGCCTGAATCAGGCCCATATGGTCCTGACCTATTACGCCCATCCACTGGCCATGCCGCTGGTGCTGGATAACCTGATCGATGCCATCGAACCGGCCAGCCAGCGCAGCGACCTGGTGCCGGTGTATTCCTTCAATGCCGAGGGCCTGTGGTTACCCGGGGCCGGCGGTGGCAAACAGGTGGGCGACAGCAAGAAATTGTCGCGCTGGCAGGATCTGTTGAAAAAGATGCGCGCCGAGGGTTTCCCTTGAGCGCGCCTAGCAGGAGTCACTGATGTCACTGTTCAAGCAGCTGTTTATTGCCATCTGCGTGTTGATGCTGGTGAATTTCACCGGCAGCTTCCTGGTCAGCGTGGAGAGTTCCCGCGAGCAGCAGGTCAACCAGCTGCGTGCCCACGCCCAGGATGCCGCCACGGCTCTGGGCCTTTCGCTAAGCCCTCACGTCAATGATGTGGCGATGATCGAGCTGATGGTCAGCTCGATCTTCGACAGTGGCTACTTCGAGAGCATCCGTGTGGTCGACCCGGCCAATGGAAAGTTGCTGGTCGAGCGCGTCGGGGTGCCGGTCTCGGGCGAGGCCCCGCAGTGGTTTGCCCGCCTGGTCGATCTGGCCCCGGCCCGCGGCGACGCCATTGTCAGTGATGGCTGGCGACAGGCCGCCCAGGTGCAGGTAATCAGCCATCCGCTGTTCGCGGTCGGCAAACTCTGGCAAAGCGCCCTGGGTAATCTGCTCTGGCTGGCCCTGAGCGGTGTGTTCTGTGTCGCCCTCGGGGTGCTGCTGCTCAAGCGCCAGTTGCGCCCGCTGGACTATATGGTCGAGCAGTCCAACGCCATCGCCCGGCGCGAATTCCTCAGCCTGCCGGAATTGCCGAAAACCCCGGAGTTCCGCCGGGTGGTCAATGCCATGAACCAGATGGTCGGCAAGCTCAAGGCATTGTTCGCCGAGGAGGCCGCCCGCAGCGAAGTGCTGCGCGCCGAGGCCTATCAGGACAGCCTGACCGGCCTGGCCAACCGGCGCTATTTCGACCTGCAACTGCACGCCCGTCTGAGCGTCGAGGAGCAGGCCTGCAGCGGTTTCCTCCTGCTGTTGCGCCTGAACGACCTGGCCGGGCTCAACCAGCGCCTCGGCGGCCAGCGTACCGACCAGTTGCTCAAGGCCGTTGCCGAGCTGTTGCAGCAGTCAAGTCAGGGCCGCTTTGTGCTGGCGCGTAATCGCGGCGGCGAGTTCGCCATTTTGGCGGCGGGTCTGGAGCATGGGGAAGCCCAGCAGCTGGCGGAAAACCTCGAACGTGCCTTGAGCAGCCTGCAGCAGACCGGAGCCAGCGATTGCCTGCCAGTGGCTCATATCGGCCTGACCGCCTTTGCTCCGGGCGATGAGTCGCAAGACCTTTATCGTGCCCTGGATACCGCCCTGGCTCAGGCGGCGAGCCAGGCTCAGCCGAACTGGGCCTTCAGCGCGGCGCGGGCGTCGGCGCAAGAAGGGAATGAGCGACAGAACTGGTACCGCCTGCTCGACCAGGCGCTGGAACAGGGCCGCTTGCAGTTGTTCTTCCAGCCCGTGGTGGCCGCCGGCGAACCGGAGCGGGTACTGCACCACAAGGTGCTGGCGCGGGTGCTCGATGAGCAAGGCAAGCTGCTGGCGGCGGGACGCTTCCTGCCCTGGCTAGAACGTTTTGGCTGGTCGAGTCGGCTCGATCTGGCCATGCTTGAACAGGTGCTGCAGCAGATGGCTAGCCACACTGCCGCAGTGGCCCTGAGCCTATCCGGCCATACGGTGCGCGAGCCCCAGGCCCTGGCCCGGCTGTATGAGCTGCTGCAGCAACATCGCCACCTGGGGTCGCGTCTGAGCCTGGAGCTGGATGAGGATCAGCTACCCGAACAGGCCGAGCTGGAAGTCCTGACCCAGCGTTTGCGCAGCCTTGGCTTCAGCCTCGGCCTGCAGCATTTTGGTGGGCGCTTCAGCATGATCGGCAACCTGGCCAAACTCGGCCTGGCTTATCTCAAGGTGGATGGCAGCTATATCCGCGCCATCGACCAGGAAAACGACAAGCGCCTGTTTATCGAAGCCATGCAGCGGGCGGCCAACAGCATCGACCTGCCGCTGATCGCCGAGCGGGTGGAAACCGAAGGGGAGTGGCAGGTGCTGCGTGCCATGGGGATCGAAGGCGTGCAGGGTCGCCTGTTTGGCGAACCGGGGCCCTGGGTATAGGGCAGGGCCCAAACGAGTAGGAGCCAGCTTGCTGGCTCCTACAGGGTGATTCAGTGCGTCGAGGCTTTTAGATAGCTCTGTCCACGTTATGCGTTGGCGGTGCGACTTGGTTGTTGTAGGAGCGGATTTATCCGCGAAATTCGCGGCTGAAGCCGCTCCTACACAGCACGCTTGCGCCACAACAGTTAACGGGTACAGAGCCTTTTAAATCAGCTCAGACTCATCATCATTGATCAACCGGTGCAAGCCGCCCAGCGCATCGCGCGCCTTGCTGCGGCCGACCAGCTTGCTCTGCGCCGCTTCCGGCAGATCGGTGATCCGCACCACACCCTTGCGGATCAGCACGGTGATCAGATCTTCCAGTACCCGGATCATGTCCAGGTCGCTCTGCTTGAGTTGCAACAGGCTGCTTTCGGCGGTCTGGTTGGCGTACCAGGCCTGAGCCTCCTGACTATCCGCCGCCAACTCGCCATCCATGCCTTCGAAGGGCGCAGCCTCAACCTGCTGCAGGTTGCCCCACGTATCACGCTTTACATACAGCATCGACCGCTCCTTGCCTTAGTGGCCACCCGAATAAACAACCCCGCTTCCTTATGGTAGCGGGGTTCTGCTTATCAGATATGGTCGGTCTTGATCATCGGGTCGGCCCCTGCGATCAGCGAGTTGACCAGATCGGACGGACTCAGGTTACCTGGGTTCAGATCGACAGGCGCGCCATTGTTCTCAAGTTTGATGCTGACGTCGGCATTGCTGGCGTCAGCGTTGAGTACCCCTGTGCTGCTGATCAGCAGGGTCGAAGTGGCCGTGTCCACGCGCAGGAACTGGGTGATGTCGCTGGTGCTTTCCTCACCCTGCAGCAGGTCGCTTAGGTCGATGCGGTCGCCCTCGCTGCTGTTGAAGTCCTTGATCACGTCGTTACCCAGATCGCCGGTTTTCCAGGTGAATGTATCGCCACCGCTGCCGCCGAGGAGAATATCGTCGCCTTCGCCGCCGATCAGGATGTCGTTGCCGGCTCCGCCATCGATATAGTCGTTGCCATCACTGCCTGTCAGCGTCGAGCCGGCGGAGCCGCCAATTATGGTCTTGGCGCTGCTGGTACCGCCGTCGCTGACTTCAACTGTCAGGGTCGGGATGAAGCCGCTGGGAAGAGCCTCTACGGTGACCAGATAGAGCTTGTCGGTGCCCGATGTGGTGGTCGGCGTATTCAGCAGAGCGGTATAGGCGCTCAGGTCATATTCGCCCTGGGCATTGGGAGTGATCTCCTGATAGCTGCCATCGGCGCGCACCACGCTGAGAGTAGTGCCTGCCGGCAGGTCGCTCAGGGCCAGGCCGGTAAAGGTTTCCGCCGTGCCAATGGTGTCCTGTACCTTGGCGTAAAGGTCGAGTGGGTAGGTGTAGCTGGTCAGCCCGGTCGGGTTGGGATCGACGGCGATGTACTCGATCTGGAAGCCATTGTTGGACTTGTTGTCTTGGGTCCTGCCGCCGATATTGAAGGCATCGGCCGCTCCCAGCCCGATGGACAGGCTGCTCATGTCGGCACTGACCGAATAGGTCACGTTGGCCGATTCATTGCCGCCCTGGTTGAACAGGGCACCGTCGAACGTGGCGTTGAGTGTGGCCTTGGTGATGGTGCCGCTGATGCCGGTGAGGCTCACTGACCAGCTGCCTCCGGAGTTGACCGTGGCAATGCGGGTCACAGTGCTGGTGACACCGGCATTGACCACTTCCAGTTGCAGCTCCACCTGGAGGTTGGCGGAAGATACCGTACTGGTGGAGGACGTGGCGATGCTGCCGCTCAGTGCGGTCTGTCCCTGCAGGTCGGCGGTTTCTAGCTTGCTGCTGACCTTGACCACGTCATCGGCGGAGTTCTTCAGCTTCAGCGCCATATACTGCATGCCGGTTGGGAAGCTGAAGTTGATGGTTTCGTTGCCCTCGATACGCTGGGCCTCTGTGCCGTTGTCGCCTGCACTGTTTACGCCCAGGTTGTTACCACCCGACCAGTTGAAAGTGCCGTTGCCGCCAGTGGATATGGTTACGCCGTTGCCGAAGGTGTATTCACCTTTGCCGGTCAGACCGCCATCGGTGACGAAGCTGATTTCATTGGTCAGCGGTGTACCGATAGCCAGCGAAACATCATTGCCGGGCACGGCATCGGCTACCGGGTTGATGGTGATAGTGATGTTGTCGCTGTCCGTCAGGGCTCCACCCGCACCGGTATTGCCGCCATCGTTACTGGTCATGGTCAGGGTGACCGAGCCGCTGTCATCGGCAACCGGGATGTAGCTCGGCTGAGTGGCCGTATCCGCGAGGTAGGCATTGATATCGGCGAGTGTGCCGCTCAGCAGCAGACTGTTACTACCCGAACCGGTCACGCTGACAGCACCTGTGTCTGCAGCAGTGATAGTACCTCTGGCAACTGTCAGGGTGACCGATATGAACCCCGAGGCAACATCCACATCGCTTACCGAAAGTCCGCTGAGCTTGAGTGCAACGTCCTCGTCGGTGGTATAGCCCGTGGGCAGCTGGTTGACCGGTGCATCGTTGATCGCATTGACCTGTATGGTCACGCTGGCCGGGGTCTGGTCGACGTTGCCGGCAACGTCGCTGGCGAGGTACTGGAATGCGGTACTGCCATTCCAGTTGGCGTTTGGCGCAAAGCTCAGGTTGGCCTGATTGCCGATCGCCGGAATGACCTGGCCAACCACTACCTCCTGGCCGTTGTAGATCAGCGTGCCGTTGGTCGGCAGGCTGGTAATGGTGAAGTTGGCGATGCTGCTGGATGCGTCGACTGCACTCAGGTTGACTGCAACAGGAACGTCCTCATCGGTGGCGACGGCTACCGCATTGGTCTCTGGTGCGTCTGTGTCACCGAGGGTAATGGTGGTGGAGGTCGACTCGGTGTCGGCACCGTCCTGTGCGGTTGCGGTTACCGTGACGCTCAGGCTGCCGACCGGGTTGCCCGGGACAGTCATCTCCAGACCAGTGATGGTCACCGCTTTGGTGTCCGCATCTACCGTCACGGAATAGTTCCCCGAACTGGTCAGGGGCAGCGTCCAGGTGCCGTTACCGTTATTGGTGCCGACAGACAGGCTGGCACCTGTTGGTACGGTAACCGTAATGCTGGCAATCGACTCGGAGTAGTCGATATCCGTCGGCGTGGCCGTGATGGTCAACGGGTAGTCGATGCTGGAGACAAACTCGATCGAGTTGATCAGGTAGTCGTTGTCGCCGCCATTCGGGGCGCTGAACTCGATACGGCTGATCGCCGTGCCGTTTTCACTGGTCAGCGTGATAGCCGGGTCGACGATATCGGTAAGCCCGGCGATGGTGCCGCTGCCGATGGGGTTGCCGGCGCTGTCGAAGAGGTTGTAGGTCGCCCTTTCGCCCGTGTGCAGCCAGGCGAAGCTGACGGTAGCGCTTGCTACCGGAGCGTCGAAGTCCACCACGATGCGTTCGGACTGGCCGCCAGATTGGCCCAGTTCGTTGTTGGCACCGGAAGCATTCCCCACTACGCCAAAGCCAACGGGGCTGCCGTTGATGGAAATTACCCCTGAAGAACCGTTGAGGTTGATGGCGCTGACGCTAAAGCCCTGATCGCTGGTCGTGACGTTGGCGGTGGTGATGGTTGTGGTGCTGATGCTGCCTGCACCCAGCTCGATGGTGACAATAGGCGCATCGGCTACTGGCGTCACGTCGAAGCTGAGCGTGCTAGGCGCGAGCGCGAACTGACCGGCCTGATCGCTGACCGAGAAGGTCAAGGCGCTGTAGTTATCGCCACTGGCGTCGGGTGCTGGGCGGAACGTTAGATTGCCCAGATCGGCCAGGCTAATGACTTGACCTGCGTTGACTGCTGCCCCGTTGAGTTGCAGTGAACCGGCTGTCGGCAGGCTGTCAATTCGCACAGCCTGCAGACTGTCGCCGAGATCCGCATCGGTGAAACCGAAATCATCTGCGCTGAAGCTGTGGCTACTGTCTTCATTGAGGGTAACCACCCCGTTGGTGCCGGTGGGGATGTTGTTGAGATCAATAGTCAGGTCATCGCCGCTGCCGTTGTTGCCGGCCAGGTCGGTGTACTGATCGTTGGCGACGCTGATGCTCGGGGTGTCGCTGCCACTCTGGGTAAAGGTGGCGGTCCAGGTGTCGGCATCGACCTGGGTGAAATCGCTCAGGCTGCCGCCGGCGACGGTCACGTCGCTGGCGTCGAAGCCGGCCACCGCCTCGCTGAACTGGAAGGTGATGGTGGTGTCAGGCTGCCGCCGGCGACGGTCACGTCGCTGGCGTCGAAGCCGGCCACCGCCTCGCTGAACTGGAAGGTGATGGTGGTGCTTTCACCGGCGGCGAGGTTGCTGTCGGCGGCGCTGATGACCAGGGTCGGAGCGGTGGTGTCGGCGGCCAGGGTCAGGTCATCGCCGCTGCCGTTGTTGC